>JANXBW010000049.1 GCA_025060325.1 Thermoguttaceae bacterium | reverse complement strand
GGATATCCCAGCCGCGGCCGCAAGGTTTCTAGGTGGGTGAGAAGCAACTGGCCATCCCACGGGGTCTAACCGCGACGTATCCGCTTGCCGTGTTGCTACTCGGGGAGCGCGGCCAGGTGAGACTTCCGGGTCTTAAGGAAGACTTGGCGCGGGTACTTGAGAGTCCTTGCTTTTCAGGCGGATTTTTCACCGGCCTTGGTGCCTGTAGCAAATCCAAGTAGCTCCACACGGGGGAGATAGCGCAAGTATCTCACTTTGATCTTGCCATATAGAAAGGCTCGGCTTTCTGTACGACTTATACCGCCAAGCTGCCTAGCGCTACACTTCCGTCGTGGAGCTATTTAGGATCAGCGCCAGGATCCGCAGAGGTGCCCGCCGGCGGACCAGGCCGAAACCGCGGGGTGTCTTCTCCACCAGCCAGCCCACCACCCATGCCGCCTGTACGGAGAAAATCCGCGTCGGTCGCTGGCACCGAAGCCTCTACGGAGCCCTATGCCGCGCGCAGGGGGGAGATCCAGCAGAACATACGCCGCTCGTTCCGGCACAAAGCCCACGTCGCCAACCCGGGCAAAATCCCGCACCCTTTGGCTGGCTGCCCTAAGGCTTTTGCCACCCCCTTGGCAATAGGCTTTCTTGACCCGGGAGATGGTGTTCGGACTGATTTGAAGGCACGGGTTGACCCACCATCAGTTCCTCCAGTGCTTCCCGGCGGTAATGGCCGGTCAAGTTCCTCCCGGTTGCTGCTTTTGGCCTCCGGCAAAAAGAGCACGAAAGCCATGTGCACCTGACGGTCCCGACGGAGAACCGCGAGACAGTTCTTGCGGTCTTCGGGCAAAAGGTAGATGTCAGCGCCTTCCGAGAACTTCGCCGGTAAGGTCCTGGGTTTTTTTCGCGAAGATTTGAACAAGGACCTTAGGGCCAAGCCTCTTTATTTGGCCAGATCAATTCAAGGTGCTCAAGCTATCCTTCCCATGTGGAGCTATTTAATGCCGGTTGCAGTTGTAAACAAATTGGGCGGATTGGCCGGGACAATGCGTCCTCAAGTAAGTGTACTTCGCTAGTTGCCAGTCCCCTATTCCGGAGGTTGCAGTACAGGTCACCTGACACGCAGCCAGAGGCACCTCTACTTTCCTGCCGGCCAAAAGGTCATTAGCCGAATAAACAAATCCGTTGGGCCAAGTCCGATCATAGCTGAGCCGCTCCGCGCGCTTGCTCCAATGCGGAAGTGCCCGATTTTCAGGGGCGCCGGGCGGGAACACGGAAAAGTGGCAATCGCTACTCGGGAGACTAGTTCTCTTGCTGCGCGATCAAACCTTGGGGTCCAGGATGCGTTTTTCCGCAAGGCCCGGTTTTCAAGTCAACAGCCGCGCCAAAACGCTAATCCCGAGAAGAGCTTTGCAGCCCAGATACCGGCGCAGCGGAGGACGGCCCCATATTCAGCCGGTCAAGCGCTCGGACCAAGGCGAAGGAGAACTCGCCATCTGGTCCAGTGGTTTCGGACAGCCGGAGGTGAAGATCTCCAGAGTTTGGGCGGCAATAGCCGAGGCGGGATTCGAACCCGCACGGGCGCAAGCGCCCACAGGATTTTAAGTCCTGTGCGTCTACCTTTCCGCCACTCGGCCAACTACACGGGGATAGGCCCGCGTTGACGTTTTCCCACTTTAATCGTCCAAGCCCAAGGGCAGTCGCTTCCACTCAAAAGCCGGTTACTGGGCCCGAGCGCCGAGACATCATGCATTGCCCGACGGATCCTCCGATTCTTGAATTGACCAAACGTTATGCAAGCGCGATCGTCAGGCCATAACTAGCTTGGCGGCACGTGCACTGCGCTTTCAAAGGCCCGTGGCCTCCTGTCGCCGGCGTGCTGTCGGGGCTCTGCGCTGCCCCGCCAGGCTTCAAACTGAAAAACTGGCAGAGCAGGTACTATTGATGCGTCTTGAAATGCCCGCGGGAAATCAGCCTGCCGGCGATCCCTTCTCCGTCGCCGTAACCGGCTCCGGCAAACTTGAGGTGGCAATAATCCGGTTGATCGCGTTGAGGAACGCCTTCGCGCTAGCCTCGATGCTATCGGTCGATACCCCGCGCCCCCGGTAGAGATTCCCTTGATATTCTAGCTGGACATTGACCTCTCCCAAAGCGTCCTTACCCACGGTCACGCTATGCACGTGGAAGTCTTTGCAGACCACGGGAAGGCCGGTCAGTTTTTCAATAGCGTAAAAGACCGCATCGACCGGCCCGTCTCCTGCGGAAAGTTCGGTGGCCAGCCGTTCTTCCCCCCGACGAAGCACCATGCGGACCCAAGGTGTGCGGCCGGTACCGGTGCTCACTTCGTAGTGCTCAAGCGTGTACGTCTCAACCACGGTTTGCATTTGCTGCTCGATGAGAGCAATGAGATCGCCGTCGTAAATTTCTTTCTTTTTGTCCGCTAGGCGCTTGAAGTCCTGGAACAGCGCGTCCAGTTGTTCATTTGTCAATCTGTAGCCAAGCTGACGCGCACGGGCGGCCAGGGCGGCTCGACCGCTGTGTTTACCCAAAACCAGGTCACTTTGCGCAAGGCCAACGTCTTCCGGCCGCATAATTTCGTAAGTCCGCGGCTCCTTAAGCACCCCGTCCTGGTGAATCCCTGATTCGTGGGCAAAAGCATTCTGTCCCACGATGGCTTTGTTGCGCTGCACATGGAGGCCGGTGATTCCCGCCACCAACCGGCTTGTCGGGACAAGCCGCTGGGTGACCACATTGGTATAGCAGCGGTAGTAATCATGGCGGACCCGCAGGGTCATGACTAACTCTTCCAAAGCGCAGTTGCCGGCCCGTTCACCGATGCCGTTGATTGTGCACTCCACTTGGCCGGCCCCGGCTTCGACCCCAGCGAGGCTATTGGCTAACGCAAGCCCTAAGTCATTGTGGCAGTGAACACTTATGACCGCGCGGTGGATGTTCGGCACGCGAGCACGTAGCGTTTCGATGACATGCTTCATCTGAGCGGGGGTGGCATAACCCACGGTATCGGGGATATTGATCGTGGTTGCCCCAGCATCGATGGCCGCCTCAACAACTTGGCACAGGAAGTCAATCTCCGTTCGGACGGCATCTTCGGGGGAGAACTCCACATCGGGACAGTAACCCGCGGCGCGGCGGACCCCAGCTACCGCTCGATCGATGATCTGCTCCTTAGTCATGCGAAGCTTGTATTCGCGGTGAATAGCACTGGTGGCCAAGAACACGTGGATCCGCGGTGAGGGGGATTCACGGATCGCCTCCCAGGCTCGATCGATATCTTCATCGCGGCACCGGGCCAAAGCACAAATTGTCGGTCCCCGGACGGCCCGAGCGATCTCCCGAACCGCCTCGAAGTCACCCGGCGAGGCAATGGGAAAGCCGGCCTCGATCACATCTACCCCCAGCTGAGCCAGGGCCTTGGCGACCTCCAGCTTTTCGGCCGGGTTCATGCTTGCCCCAGGGGATTGCTCACCATCCCGAAGAGTGGTGTCAAAAACAATGATCCGCCGCGAGGTTGTTCCGCCGGTGTGCGAGTCCGTCATCGCTTTGATCCTTACTGACTAGCCCTCAGATACCCACAAGCTGCTCTCCCGAGTACTTTTTCCCAAGTTTGATAAAGATTGCGGAATTTCCGCTCCTGCCGCCTTGACTGCGTGAGCGGCAGGTGCTGCCGTCCCGGGTCGATCGAGCAGCCCCACCCTTCGCTTGAGCCCGGGATGAAGCACATTAAAAAAATCTATTGGAACAACAAAAAACCCCAAGGTTTTAACGGCCTTGGGGTTTGGTTGGCACTCGCAAGTTTTATCTTTGGTTCTACCTCTTGGCCGCGCAAACCCTAAGGCCGTGGCCTATTAAGGCCCAAGAGTAATAGCCCTAGGTTCAAGCGGCCAAGATTCGAAACCATCTTGAGAGGATTCTCGTCGAACACGCAGAGGTACGGGACACGCAATTTCGCCTTTGCCCCGAAATTATCGCCCAAATTTAAGGCTTGTCAAGCCGTGGTCTTATGCCCCGCCGCGTTCCCAACTCATCCCTCGGAAATCGGGCCCGGCAAACCCGCGTATGGCCAGGCCGAGCCGATAGCAACCGTCGATGGAGCTTAATTGGCTACATATTTGGCCTTATTCGCCGCAGCCTGATCGCCCCCAGAAGGTTGGGACCTATGCCGCGCATCGAGCGCTAAATTTTCGCGGCCAGCGGCCCAAAAGACCGGAAAACGGCCTCGAATCTCACTATGGTAACACGTTCCTCTGATAAGAAAGTTAGCTTAGGCAAAATCGGCAACTTCTAAGCTTCTTGGGGCGCTTTTAGCAGGGGAGTACCCAAGCCAAAGCTCAGGTGACCGGGGTGGACTAGTCGGCTCGGAGAAAACGCTCATCAACCAAGGTTGCAACTAGCCTCGGCTTTTTGCCCGGTCATGCCAAGGAAGGTGTAGTTACTGGCGAGTGTTGGAAGCACTCCGTGCCCGCCGCTGGCGTTCCGTCAAAACGATTCACTTGGACGTCCGGAGCACCCGCAGTCCGCCGGGACAATCGGTTTCTCACCCGGCCGAAGCGGCCGGTTGTAGTGCGATCTGCCTAAATCGCTCGACCAGGCTTGGTCCGAATGGCTCAAGCGCACGGGGTAGCAAGCCTTTCAGGAACGCAATCGCCAGCCCGTAGTTAGTGATGGGAACGCCGGCCCGGCGGCAGTGGGCGATTCGGCTCAGCATATGGCGGCGATTGAACATGCAGGCCGCACAATGAATTACCAGGCGAAATTGACTGACATCTTCCGGGAAATCCATCCCGGCCGTCACTACCCAGTCCAGCTCTCCGCCCACAAAGTCCTCTGTCCAGCGGCGAAGCTTGACTCGGCCGATGTCCTCTTCGATCGGGTGATGCGTACACGCTTCGGCCACCAGGACCCGGTCTCCCGGCCGCAGATCCCGCAGGGTGGCCAGCCCGTCGACAAAATCCTCAAGATGGCCCTTCTGCCGAGCAAAAAGGATAGAAAAACTGGTCAAGCGAACGGACCGAGGCACCTGGGCAGCTACCTGCGTAAAAGCTTGCGAATCCGTGACCACAAGGGCCGGCGGCTCGCGGAGCCGGCTAAGGGCTTCGGCCACCTGGTGCTCTTTAACAACGACCGAGAGCCGGTTGCCGTCCAGTAGTTCCCGAAGCGTCTGCACCTGTGGTTGAATGAGCCGACCTTTTGGTGCCTCCTTGTCGATCGGGATCACAAGGACGACAAGAGCGTTTTCTGGTACTAAATCAACAATGATCGGCGGGCCAAGTGACGTACGGTCGGCTGCCACTTGGACCAAAAGTTCTCGGAGCCGGTCAAGCCCCCGCTTTTGGACAACGGAAACCTCGGCCCAAGGGATTCGCTTAGCTTGCAGCTTATCAACAACCTGCGGCAATGGCCCGCTAAGATCGGCCAAACTAAAAACCACGATTGTTGGAATTTCCCGCTCCGCAAATTCCCGAAGCAGCGATTCCTCAAACTGGCTCCAGGTGCCGGCCGGCGCAAGAAGAAGGGCAACATCTGTCCGGTCGAATACCCGACGCGTTTTCTCCACACGTTTTTCGCCAAGAGCCCCCTCGTCGTCGACGCCGGCCGTGTCAATGAAAAGGACTGGACCGATGGGTTGAAGCTCCATCGGCTTTTCCACCGGGTCAGTGGTCGTGCCGGGACTATCGGAAACAATAGCCACCTCTTGCCCCACCAGCGCATTAAGCAAGGAGGACTTGCCGGCGTTGCGCCGACCAAAGATACCAATATGGAGACGAAAGCTTTTCGGGGCCCCTCGCAGCGGCTGACTCACCGACGACTCTCCCCGCTAGTAAGCCGAAATAACCTGAACACAGTACCGACTCGGTCCAATCGCCCCCTCATGCCCGGGAAAAAGGCCGCGCTTAGAAGTAAACATCACGCTGGCCGGCATGCTCGATCTTTTCCAGCCGGTCGATTAACCGGGCCTTTCGGGAATTTTCCGGCAGCTTGGCCAACTCTTCAGCAATCCGCTGCTTGCCGAGCGTACGCGTCTCTTCCGAGGCGAAGTCAACAAGATATTCCATCAGTGTCAACAGAGCATTGGGCGTGCAAAAATTGCGGATAAAGCCGGGGATAGCAAATTCCATGAATTGTTGACCAGTCCGACCAACGCGGTAACAAGCGGTGCAAAAACTGGGGATATAGCCATCGCTTAAAAGCTCGTAAATGACCTCCTCAAGGGAACGGAGGTCGCCCAGCTGGAATTGTTCCCGCTCGAGCTCTTGCTTAGCCGGCGTGTGAGAATATCCGCCTAACTCGATGCGGCTGCCGGCATCAATCTGAGAGACGCCAAAACCTAGCAATTCCCGGCGGAGGGCTGCTGGCTCCCGTGCGGTAAGAATTAACCCGGTATAAGGCACTGCTAGCCGCAGGATGGCCACTACCCGTTTAAAATCCTCATCCGGCACGCGGTATGGTGATTTGTAGTCCACACCGCATGCCGGTCGAAGTCGCGGGAAGCTAATCGTATGTGGACCAATGCCATAGTGCTGGAAAAGATGCCGAGCATGGGCCACCAGGGCTAGCACCTCAAACCGCCAGTCGTAAAGGCCAAAAAGAACACCGATTCCGACGTCGTCGGCACCGGCCTCGATGGCCCGAGCCGGGGCGTCAAGCCGCCACAGATAATCAGCCTTCCGCGTTCCCGGGGGGTGGACTTTGGCATAGGTAGCGTGATGGTAGGTTTCGTGGAAGATTTGGTAAGTTCCAATCCCGGCCGACTTAACCACCCGGAATCCGTCGTGGTCCAAGGGAGCGGCATTGATGTTGACGCGGCGAATTCGGGAATAGCCAAGCGACTGCGAGTACACAGCCCGCACGCATTCCGCAATGAATTCCGGCGAGTAGCGCGGATGTTCCCCGAAGACGAGAATCAACCGCTTATGCCCCCGGGACAGGAGCGCCTGGACCTCCGCCTGTATTGCCTCCGGACTTAGGGTCAGCCGCACTGCCTGGCGGTTAGAGCGACGAAACCCACAGTAAACACAGTCGTTGACGCATAGGCTGCCGATATAAAGAGGGGCAAAAAGGACAATCCGGTTACCGTAGACTTGCTCTTTGAGTTGCCGCGCGGCCGCGAAAATTTCCTCCACAAGCTGCGGATCTGCCGCCCGAATAAGGACCGCCGTTTCTTCGACCGAAAGCGGCTGCTTCGCCAAGCTTTTGCCAATAATGTCGCGGACTTCGACCGGGTCAGCCGGCCCTACAAGGAGGCTTTCCAGGTACGCATCGTCGACAAAGTCGTAACCGCTTTCGCTTAGGCGGCCAAACGTGGTGAGCTGGGACATGAATAAAAACCTTAAATGCCATTCCCGGAGGCAGGTGTTCTCATAATCTTCGGCCGGGCTACTTGCCCACTCGAAAGCCAACTGCGCCACAAATTCGCTTCAGTTTATAGGCCGAAGGCGATCCCCTCTTATTCTACGCGGGGTTTTTCCAAGGAAATTCTGGCATAATTCGGTACAACCCGGAGGTGGTTGGTTTGGGTTTTTCCTCAAAAACTCTGCCGGTCTTGAAAGCCGCCCTGAGGTGGCTAAGACTTTCGAGCCGACTGTAAGGTGGGCCAGCTGCTGTAAGCCGGCAATATCTGGCGGTTCTTCTATTTCGTAAACGGGCGCGCGGCTGCCACACTTTAAGCTGGCAAAAGACCTTTGCGGCGAAGGTAATTCTTCGAAACACCGGTCCCTTGACCCAACGGTCGGTTCTCGGCTGCCAAAGCGGCCAAAATCCCAGCCAAAGTGTTATCCGGATTCTCCAACGTCTCTGCCTTACCAGGATAGATCTGGTAGTCGGTTCGATAATGTGGTGGCGTGAAGTTGGGCATGATGATGTTGGCTCCCCGCCGCAATCCCAACCGCCGACCCATCGTAGGGTTGAGCGTCGCCAAAGCGGTAGTGGCCGGGATGTTGGCCCAAGGACAGAGAATCCGGGCAAGGGCAATCACCTTGTACGTTGTAAGCTCGTCAGGTGGCACCTGGTCCGCACCGGCTGAGGGGGGCCAGGCGGAGGTTTCTCCACCGCATAGCGCACTCGGCATCCGCCCGTCAGCCATGCCCTTCCGACTTTCCTGGTAGCCACAGCCCGGTGAGGCTAAGAAGTTCGGTTGCTGAGGCTGAAGATCTCTTAGGCCGGCGAAGCACCTAATTTCCTCGACCCCTTCGCCGCCGAGAGCTCCTTCGCTTATTGCCGCAGCCACCCGGGAAAGACCTTGCAGCTCCTCGGAGGTTTGGGATAAGTTCTGCCCAAAATAAGCTTGCCCTATGGCAGCCACTAACCCCTCCCGCTCAGCGATTGCCCAATCCCCCAGCGGGGTATCGGGGTGAAGGATAAACGGGCCACAGCCGATCATGTCGAGGTCCAGCTCGGCGAATAACCGCAAATCCTCGGCAAGATCAGCCCACGTTTGGCCCGGCAGCCCGATCATCACGCCGCTTCCCACCTCATAGTCGAGCCTCCGCAAAGCGTGAAGCATCTCCACCCGACTGCGTGCTCGCCCGTCGGACCGGCCGGGGTGGTAGAGGCCATAGAGAGTGGGATTAGAGGTTTCAAACCGCAAGAGATACCGGTCGGCTCCCGCCTCCCGCCAAAGCAAAAGCTCTTCGTCGGAGCGCTCTCCCAAGCTGAGCGTAATGGCAACGGGGCCGAGCGATTTGACCCGACGGATTACGCCCGCCACCCACTCGGCATCAAGCGCCGGATCTTCCCCTGCTTGGAGCACGATGGTGCGAATTCCAGCATCCATCGCCCGTGCGGCGCAAGCGGCTATTTCCTCCGGGTTCATCCGGTACCGGGCTAGCCGAGTGTTCGGGGCCCGGATGCCGCAGTAAGCACACCGCCGAACGCAGTAATTGCTAAATTCGATGATTGCGCGGAGGAAGACCTCGTCGCCGACGTACCGCCGACGAACTCGGTCGGCCGTTTCCCACAACCTGCTAAGCCGCGCCGGGTCAGACTCCTGAAGCCACGCACAAATAGTGGCGGGCTCGGCAAGAAGGCTTTCGCGATCAAGAGGTAAATCGGGAATCGTCACGGATGACACTGGACAGGGTCGTGTGGAAAGGCTTAAGCAGGGTAAATTCTTCCACCCACTGCTTCGAAAGGCTTACAACCTTCAAGTCGAAAAAATACTTGCGACCTTCAATTAAAGCCTCAAAGTTTGCGGCAAAGTTTTTCCATATCTTCCGGTTGCCCGAAAAGTGGTAGTGACTCGGGAAATAGCTTTCCCGGGCTCCTTGGTGAATGGCGGAGGTTTCCCGCATTATATGCTGGCTTCGCTTGAGGGTCGCCCTTGAGAGTCAGGCTAGAGCGGCCCTCCCCAATCGGCGGGTGTTAACACTACGAGTAGGACCTCTCCTCCTGGCCGAACCGCTCCTTCCCAGACAGGGCGTTGACTTGAGGCCGAGCTTTCCTAAGCTTTGCCTAACCGTAGCCTGCCAATCCGAAAAAGAGCCGGCGCTTAAGGAATCGATAAAGGAAGCTGTTCTCCGGAATCTCGATCCCTGGCTGATGGTGGCTGGGAAGGGTCGGAGCGGCCTCTAAGCAAGCAAAAAGCCGGCCTCCTGAAAAGTCTTTCGCCCCAGCGGCGCGAAGGAATCCTACCAACTCCCTCGGATATTCCATGATCACGCAGCCGCGGGTCCGCTCGTGGACGAATCGGGCGAAGTCCCGAAGGAATTGGCTCCCGGTTATGGTGGCAAGCGGATCGCCATCGGCTGTGAGGACTTCGCAGCCGGCGCTAAGCGGGGGGCAAGGCTCGACACTGCCGGCCGGACCAATGTGAAAGCCAAGCCCGTGAGCCGCAGGGCAAATCGCCCGGCCTTTCTCGTCCCAATAAGTGTCAATGATAAGAATCGGATGACGCCGGCGTAGCGCCAAGATCGCTCGCCTTACCGCGACAATCTCCTCGGCTTGCAGGCATTCTGACGCGGTGGCGGGGTCTCCCATCGGGCGAAGGATGTAATACCACAAATACATTGCCCCCCGGCGCACAAGCTCGGTTATATACGAGTCTTCGAGGACTTCTTCCCGATTTCGCCGGCAGATTGTGGTCGCCACCCCAAAAAACACACGGGCCCGGCGGAGGTGGTCCAAGGCTTCCATTACCCGCGCAAAAGTCCCGGTTCCACGCCGGGCGTCATTTGTGGAAGCAAACCCATCCAAACTCACAAGAGGTGTGACGTTGCCCAAGAGGCGAAATCGCTCTGCCACCCCAGGCGTAATCCCTAACCCATTGGTTATCAACTGGAAGTAGCAATCGCGATGTCGCTCCAAGAGATCCCACAGGGCCGGGTACAGAAGCGGTTCCCCGCCCAGCAGGGAGTAGAAAAAAAGCCCGCGGCGTTTCCCTGTCTCGATGAGGGCGTCAGCTATTTCGGGAGAAAGATGCCGGGTGGCACTTTCCGGCACCACCCAGCACCCGTGACATCGGAGGTTGCAAGCATTTGTGATAGAAAGGAACAGGAAGGGCGGCGCTAACTCCCCCTGCCGGGCGGCCTTGCGGTACCGGCGAAGGGCTGGCTCCATTCGGCCAATCCAGACTTTCCACAGCGCTTGGCGAACGCCGGAGTCCAGTTCCCGCCTAAGCCTGCCCACGAATCGGCAAAACGTTAGAAACTTCATCGTGTCGACGCAAATTGGTCCAGCACAAAGTGACGGCCGCGGCCGGTCGCCGGGCAAGAAATTGGCCCGAATTCACAAAACCGCTAATCGAAGAAATGGCTTATGCAGCGAGGAAATGTGCCGGGTCATTGTTCCGAAATGCCAAAGCCCCGGCAAGCATTCTGATGTCGGGGAAAGTGGGGAAGCTTAAATTTCGAACCCCCTTACGGGCTGAGGGCTGCGTGAAGGACAGGGACGTAGTCCAGCGGTTTCTCTGGGGGGTGAGGGATTTGGCCGGAGGCGGGCATGCTGTGCCGGATCGCTTCCCGGAGGAGTTGCGACATCTCCTTGACCACTTGCTTGTAGCTGGGGTCGTCTGCCCGATTAACCAACTCGCGAGGATCAACTTCGTGATCGTAAAGCTCCCGGCCTTCTCGTCCTTCGTCCCATTCGGTGTAACGGTACCGCTCGGTGCGAATGGAGTAACCAAAAAACTGCCGGCCATTTCGCCCTCGCGTGACCTGAGTAAGCGCCCAGCCCCGGCCTTTTTCCGTTGGGTCGCGAAGCATATTGACCAAGCTTTGGCCCTGGAGGTTTTCGGGGGCCTTAATCCCACACAGTTCAGCCAAGGTGGGATATAAGTCCACAAGCCCTACTGGAGCGGCCACCACACTACCCGGCTGGGTCAGACCGGGCACGACGACAATGAGCGGCACCCGGGCACTTTCTTCAAAAAGGGTCATTTTCTGATAAAGCCCGTGCTCTCCCATGTGGTAGCCGTGGTCGCTCGTGAAAACGATGATGGTGCGGTCTTTTAATCCCAAGGATTCCAGGCCTTGGAGGACGCGACCAACCTGGGCGTCCATGAAGCTGATACTGGCCAGATAGGCTTGGAGGGCCTGGCGGCGAAGATCATCGCTCATCGCCATCTCCTCTTTTCGCCGAGTCGCCAAAGCCGGCCACGGCAGATCCGCTCCCTCCCCCTCCCCAGGCTTGATTAGGGGAATTTCGGCAAGGGGATAGAGGTCGAAATACTCCTTCGGTGCCACGTACGGTGTGTGTGGTCGATAAAAGCCGACGGCGAGGAAAAACGGCCGCTTCTCCGACCGGACACAGCGCTCAAGTAGCCAAAGAGCTTCGTCGGCTACCTTGCCATCCGTGTGGTGGCGATCGCCTTTCGGAGAGGCATACCAACTGAGGGTGCCCCCGAATTGCCCGGGGATCAAACTGAAAATGTTTGGCTCTTCTTCCGCCCGGTCGACACCGATTGGGTTAATCTTTACCTCCCAGGAGACAGGATCGTCGTGCCCGTCGGTACCGATCGATCGTGGGACGCCGTAGTGGTAAAGCTTTCCCACTCGGGCGACAAAGTACCCGGCCAAACGAAAAGCCTGCGGCATGCTGACATGCTGAGGAATGATCTGACGGAACATTAACCGGTTGTTGATGACCCCGGTGCTGCCAGGGTAAAGCCCAGTGAGGAACGAATTGCGGCTAGGGGCACAAAGCGGGAATTGGTTATAAGCGCGATCAAATCGCACCCCGCTTGCCGCCAGGCGGTCAATATTGGGGGTTTTGGCCAGGCGATAGCCATAGCAGCCCAGCATGTTGTTAAGGTCATCGGCAATGAGAAAAAGCACATTCCATCGGGCCTTCGAGGGTTCGTCCGCCGCTCGGGCGATGGATGTCCCCATCAATGTCAACAGTGCGATTGTCGTCAGTTCGGCTACTATTACCGTTATGCGGAACGGAAGTCTGCAGTGTGCCATCGCCAGGCTTCCTCCGTATTTGCGCCGTTTAATGACCAAAGTTCCCTGCTGCCGGGATTGTAAATCAAACGGCAATTCGTGGCCTACTCCGTGCGCTTATTATCAATCCGATAAAGACGAGATGCGAGCCATAGCGAGTTTATTGTGGGGCCGAGAAACTTGGGGCATAGGTAGTTGGTCGCTGGCGCGGTAAGACCACCTGCGAGCTTTCCAAAAGTCTTCGGGAGTGATCACGGCCAACTGCTTCCCGCCTTTCAGCCGATTGGACTATCCCGCCAAGGGAATTTCAGGGTGCTGGGATTGGAAAAACTTTATGCTTGGACAATTAGGGCTTGCGGCGCCGGATGGCGCTTTCCGGTGCTTTTGCGGGTTGGGAGGCAACCGCGGAGGGCTGAGGGAAGAAACTTAAGCTCTCCTCGACACTAGCGGAACATCACTTACAGCCGGGACAACAGCCGGGCGACACCACTCAAAACCTGGTCGTTCTTTTTGTCAACAAGACCCGATTATTGGCCGCGAGCTGCCTGGATAAGTTTCTTTGCCGCCTGAGCTTCCTGGATGTAAGCGCGGTTTCCTATCTTGCGGGCTGAGGCCAGAGCGATGTCAAGCAGCGCGTCGGCTTCTTGCAGTCTGCGGGCCTGATAAGCCTGCGACGCTAAGTCGAGGGCTGCCCGTGCTACTTCTCGCTGAACCTCACGCGCCGGAAAGCGATCGGCAATGCTTTTAATTGCCGTTGCCGTCTCCAACAAGCGATCGATCCGCCGGTATTGTGCCTGAATCTCGATGGAGGCGAGGACAAGTTCCACTTCGCCAATTTCCTCTGCTAGTTGACGAGCTTCGTCGACTTTTGCTAGCCGGGCATCTACCGGCAACTCTCGATCTTTTGCCTGTTCCAAAAGCTGTCGGGCCAGTCGACTTTTCTCGCTGAGGCTAGCTGGGGGGCGATTTTCCGGCGACGTACCAGCCTCAGGTGAGGAGCCACCAGGCGGCAAGGTGGCAGTCGGCTGGGGACTTGCTGGTTGGGTCGCCGGTGACATGCCCACCGAGTCTCGCAAACTCGCCTCCAAACTCTGCTTTCCTGCATCCACAAAAACAGAAAGCATTCCCCGGTCGAAGAACGCCGGCAGCTCAAGCACGGCCTCGCCCGGATCTACTCCAGCTCCCATTGCTTCAAGCAAGAGTCGCCTTGATAGTTCACGGTCACCCTTTGGCTCGACCGCGAGATAGACCGCCAGGACGACTTTGCTCTGAGGAGTTTGCCCGAATGATCTCCGCGCTAGTTCCTTAACCAGCGCAGCGGGGATCTCGCGCAAAGCATATGTGCGGTTTTGGCCAGCAGCCCGGATAGTAAGCGATTGCGAGCTTGTTTCCACGACGACGATTTCGGTTTCCGCCACCGAAATCACAGTTAGCGGTTCAAGCCGGCTGACAATTTGGCCCATGACGCGCCAGAATTCATCTACAACATCGCAAAGGGAAAGCCAGCGGATAATTTTTGCCTTGTCAACATCAGTCTGTGCCTGCGCGGAAGCGGTGCTGAGGATTTGTCGTGCCGACTGAGTATCGTGCCGCTCCAGGGCAGCCAGGGCTTTTTCCAAGAAGGGGAGGATCGGCGGGGAGACGGACCGGTAGCCGCTTGCTCCGCCGGGCGACTGCTGCTCGAAACTCGCAGAGCTTGGAGCGACTCTGCTGCTGCCAGCTTGCGCAGGCGAACTCTCCCGCGGTTTAGACCCATGTTGACTAACTCCTAAGTTGTCAAACGGTTGGGGGGAGGGCACCGCCACAGTCAGGCTGGAAGGTTCAGGCTTGCCCTGCGGGCCTGATGCAACCCCAGGGCCGAGACCGCCCTTTGTTTTGTCCTGTGCGGAGGGAGCGTCACCCTCGGACCCGCTTTCGGCTTGGCTGAGGGCAAGCTGCGGCTCTTTCGGGAAGCCGCCCAGGAAGCTTTGCCGAATGGTAGGAAAGCGGTCAACGACTAAAGCGACAAAAACAAAGGTTAGTATCGCCACGATTACATATAGGCAACCGACAAGGATTCGCAGCAGGTGAAGCCAAACAAACCCGCCTAACCGTTTTCTGTGGACCATGTGAGACCAACCTGTATGGCGAGAGGTTAGGCTCGCTGGAACTTCTTCTTTCGAGCCAGGCCATGCCGGCCTACAGTCTCTTGACCTCTCTCGGCTTACACATCGAGGCACCCGAGAACATCTTAACCAAACCGCAATTGTACCCGCGGACCTCGGACGCGAGGAACCACATGTCCGATTGTAAACGTGATTTTGTTTAGTAACAAGGCCTGTCCGCGCGCCTAGAGAAAGCGATTGCTTGCGCGAGTAAGCCGCGCTCCACGAGCTCGGTCCTTGGCTGACGCGGCAGAGTTCTTCCTGAGAGCCAAGGCGTTGGTACCGGAGATATAGCCCGCCCCTTGACAAAGGCCTGAAGGAAGCACATCCGCCGGGGGTACCTCGCTCCCGAAGACGCTTACGTTCGAAACTTTCACAAGGCCGACTTGGGCTGAGTTTCACTACCAGGAAAGGAAGGACTTCGAACTCACCGTCGGCATGCCGGGTTTTGAACCGGGCCAGTGCAGCAAGCGGTGACGAGCCCTCGTCTGTGTTGATCTCAGGGGGTGACGTTTGGCTAGTTCAATCGGAATTTAACTGACCTCAAAGAAGGTCGCAGTTTGGAAGTCGCGCGTCTTCGCGGTAGAATCGCTCCGCTGGAGCCTACCCTCGATGAAGTCGATCGAAGTCCTTCGAACATGGCTTTGCGATTGTGAGGAGAATGACATGCTGAAGGAAAGTTTGCGGCGCCGACAACTCCTAGAAATGGGCCTTCGCGCGCTGGCAGGGGGAGGCGTGGCAACTTCCGGGATGGTCAACTCAGCGCTGGCTGCCGGCTTTCGCTCCCCGAATGATCGGCCAGGTATTGCTCTTATTGGGGCAGGCGGGCGGGGATTAGCGCTTGCTCAGCAAGCGGGGCAATTTGGGAATATTACGGCGATCTGCGATGCTGATTTACAGCACGCTGCGGAAGCGCAGAAACGCTTCGGCGAGAAGATCCCGATCTGTCAAGATTATCGTGAGGTGCTGGAGCGCAAGGATGTTGACGTCGTCATTAACGCGACACCCGACCATTGGCACACAATTATCAACGTGGCAGCATTGCGGGCCGGCAAGGACGTTTACACCGAAAAACCGTTGACACTGACATTTGAGGAAGGAGTCATCCTCCGCCGCGTCGTGCAGGAAACTGGTGGGATTGTGCAGGTGGGTACGCAACAGCGAAGTGAAGCGCACTTCCGTTTAGCGTGCCAATTGGTGCGAAGTGGATGGATCGGGACGCTCAAGCAGGTGGTTGTGTGGCTGCCATTTTGGAACACAAAAGGTGGGCCATTTCCTCCCCAACCTGTCCCGCCCCATCTGAACTGGGATCTCTACCAAGGCCAAGCTCCGGAGCGGCCTTACCATCCGATGCGGACGCATTTCAATTTCCGTTGGTGGTTTGAATACGCCGGCGGAATCATCACGGATTGGGGCCAGCATCATTTGGACATTGCTTACTGGGGCGCGGACTTGGAACAAAGCGGCCCACTAGAAGTCGAGGCGCGAGGATTCTTCCCAAATCGGGGAGCGCCCGATTGCTTTAATAACCCCGACCGGTTTGTCGCCCATATCCAGTTCCCCGGACCTATCGAAATGTGGTTCCTAGTAGCGCGGGACGAAAAATATCTGCAAAGTGCCAAGCAAGGTGATATTTCCCCAGAGGAAGACCGGGCACTTTTTGCGGGCGTACCGGCCGAGATCGCCGCGGAATCCCGGAACGGCATTCTTTTCATTGGGGACAGTGGGCGGATCTTCGTCAATCGCGGGGGCGCTTACGGAAAACCGGTGGAAGATTTCAAGGCCAAGCCGGATGTTTCCCTGAAGGTCGCCCTGCCCGTCAGCGATGATCACATGGGGAACTTTTTCCAGGCTGTCGCCAGCCGCCAGCAACCTATCTGCACTGTGGACGTAGCCCATCGGGTGATAACAACGAGTCACTTGGCGAATATTGCCATGCGGCTTGGGCGGAAGATTAGGTGGGACCCAGCGCGAGAGGAGATCTTGGACGACAAGGAGGCGGCTTCTTGGCTTCGCCGGCCACAGCGACTCCCCTACGTTTTGGAAGCGTAGGCGTCGTTTTGTCCCACGGGCAGGCGGCCCTCGAAGTAACTTTGCTTGGGTCGTTCGGGAGGAACCCCCATGCCGAGTAAGGGTAAGTTTCGTGGTAGTCACGGGCAGGGTAAGCTGAAACCGGCGGAAGGTTGGCGGCCTTGGGCAATCCTTTTCGCACGTGGTAGAATGCGCAAGGCCCCCAGTCCGTTGGGAAGCACCGGCATAGCCGCCGAATTACAGGCAAGAGATTGGGGAAAAGTCGAGGGGCACGCATATTTTGAGGCTTGCGAGTACGACGGGGCTGTAAGCGCCTGTAGCTCAGAGGATAGAGCAGCGGTTTCCTAAACCGCAGGTCGCAGGTTCGACTCCTGCCAGGCGCAGATTGGAATGGTGAGGACTGTGCCTTTCCACCGATTTCGAACTGTCGGGCGGCCCTTTGCTAATCTAGTGCTTTTAGAGATGTGATTGCGAGGCCCGTGCAGGCGCGAAAGTGGTCGGCTCGGGAGGCGTATCTTTCGACGATCGACAAGGCGAGCCGGGGCTCGAGGGCTGCCCTCTCCTGATTGCTCAAAGAAGCCAGCGATGGTCCCTGCCCGGGAAACAAGTTTAGCTTTTTCCGCGGCAGGCTCAGATCTGTAGGGTGCTTCCCGCGCGGAGAACTTTTCGACTCAGCCCGCCGCTTCGGGTCCTGGACCTACCGGGCCGAGCACTTCCCCGCGCCGCTTTTACCCCAGGAAATCATACTTGCCGGCTAATCCACCGTCGGCGTTGGTCCCGGGGGCCACGTTCGTCCAGCACGCGCTGGCCAGTTTGCTTATCCACCGGGCTGCCCCCTGGCCACCAGTGCTGGCTCTCTTGCGCGAAGCGAACGCGCTGCCCGCCGACCGAAAGCGCTAGATAGCAACGCCCGGTTTAAGCTGCATAGCAGCTCGAAAGGCACAATCAGATCCCTGCCAAATCATACGAGGAGGCCACTTTAGCGGGAGAGGCCTCGAACTCGGAGGGGCACTGCTGCGGCATCCCGCTTCCGAAGCCGGGGGGCCCCGGTAGCTCCGAGCCCCTGCTCACTCTGGCGATATTGCCTGGAGGATCGTGCGCGGGAGGTGGAGGTAGGCCAATACCCGGAGAAACTTATTCCTGGTCGGAGTTGCCCGGAGGCTACCCTTAACCTAGTGTCTACTGACCCGAGTAAGCCCCTGCGCATCCTTACAGCGGCTCTTATACGACGTCCCGGAGAGGCTGGCCTGACAGGCATCTGACTGCGGGGGCGTCGAATCGTAATCAACGATAAAGCGACATGCCGACGCGTTATCCCATGCCTAAACAGTGCCATGAGTTCGGTTGTGGCGTGAGACATCTCCTCACCCGAGGCAGTCGGCCGGCTCCCGCGGCCAAACAGATGCGCGATCCGCCTTGCCGGCGGGGGAGATACTTATCAAATCGATGGTGGTAAGACAACTCGGCCAAGCCAGAGTGCGGGCGAGGGGTGGGTGGAGATGGTGACGGAGACAATCGCGGCAGTTCCGGGGGACAATAAAGGCTTGAGCTTTTCCCATCTTCAACGTGTGCTTAAGTTGCTTGACTGGGTCGCACCTATCGGCTGCGGGGTGAAAGACAATTGGGGGGAGTTCGTTTCGACGCTGCTAGCAGGAACTTACCTAGCCCCTCCCTGTCACCTGGATGCGTGAGTACCGTTTGTTTCTCACCGCTTGTCTGTGGTCACGGATTTGGCAAAGTTAGGCTCGCGATGACCACAGAAGTTTCGATGACAAAACGCTAGCGTGATTTCATCCTGGGATGGGTGGGGAGCTGCTGATGGCAAGAATCGCTAGACGTTCGTTTCTGCAGGGAAATCTAGCACTTTGCTTAACGGCGCTGGCGGGTGAGGAAGCCACCGGGGAACTCCAAGTCGGCAGCGCACCGACGAAGGA
>JANXBW010000048.1 GCA_025060325.1 Thermoguttaceae bacterium | reverse complement strand
CTTGAGAGCTCCTACGGGCTGGGCACAGCCCGCACGCGAATCACTTCCCATCTCAACCCGGCATTTCCCGTTTCCATTGGGGTCGTATCGTTCGGATGAGGGACGAAGACCGACTGACCGGACGTCAGCCAATGGTGCGAACTGCCGTCGGCAAGCGGTCGGATGAGGATCTTCGGCCGAAACTTAAGCCCCGCGTTTGCTTCGAGCCAGCGGGAGAAGATTTGATCCCCCAACCCGGACTGCATGCGGAATGACGTGTAAAGTTGCGTCCAAACTTTATCCGGCAACTCCCATTGGGTCCGGGGTGCTATCCGGAAGTTGGTCGCGGCCACATTTCCCTGCCATGAGAAGATGGGGGAGTCTTGGCTAGCCTTGGCGATGGTGAAGTCGTTTTGAGCGAGGATAAGCCCCGAGCCCGACAGTTGCCCATCGGATTCGACCACCACGGAATGTTGCGCTATCACAGCCGGCAACCGGACGCGAACTTCGTCGGCCGAGGGAATCTCCGGATAAGGGGGGAGGACCGGAGCTACCAGTTGATTGTTGGGGCCTTTCACTCTTAGCGAGCCTTGGGACTCGGCAAGAAGGATAGTCCCTTCAAGCCGAACTTCGCCCAATAGCTCAAGCCCCCCCACTCGAAGGAAGATACCCAGCGGATTGGTCATCGGATCGGGAAGGATTTGGCTGGATTGAAGCGCGTCGCGTTCATCCAGGGGTATGTCATAAACTTTCCCCTTCGGGAACAAGCTGTAACGGAAAGTCCTGGGCACGCTCGCCCACGAGTACACAGCTGATACACCCGTGTCGATGGCAGTGACACCGATGGCCTGCGTGAGAAGGGCCACAGTCCCGCTCTGTTGTCGGGAGAAGGGAAGATACACCGTGTCCATAAATGGCCGAAAGTCCCCCTGCCCCTGCCAGTAAAGTGAACGGAGGCTCCAGCACCAGTCCCATCGTGCACTTGTTGACCAATCGATGGTGTTGGCGATATCGAGCTTTTCCCGAAGCCGAACCGGTCCTTCCACGCGGAATGGGGTTTGAAGTTGGCAAATTCCTGCCCGCCACTGACAAAGGGTGTGAGAGATAAGCTCGCTCCAGCCTGACGGTGTCGGATTGACCTGGCGGGGAACAAGCCGCACGACCATCCCCAAGCGCTTTTGACAGCGCACAGCAGCGGAGCTGGGACTAGTCGCCTGAGCAGTCACCTCGATGCGGATGCGATAGGGGTATTCCTGCCAACGCGGATCAGTGGACGTAAGATTCGGATCCCCTTGCAGGTAACTTGCCGTTACCTGGACTCCCTCGTTAATCGTCGCGGAATATGTTGTGTCGACACCCGTCCACCAGGAATGATGCATTTGCTTAAGCGCCAGAAATAACCCCGTTACTGCCCCTTGACGTGCCGTGGACTCAAGAAGAACATTGCGGATGATGGCGTGCTGGATGGTTTGGATTCGCAAGGCGGCGTAGGCATAGGCGACCGCAAGACCGGTGAGCAGAAAAACAACAAGCACAGCTGCACCCTGCCGGTGTGCAGACGGTGTGCCTTTTCTGGTGTCAACTTGTCGACACTGACTGGCCACTGGCATGTTGCACTATCACCACCCGGTTAAGATGGAAAGTTACCTTTTGCCCGAGTTGGTCCATTTCGTAACAACCGGGCCGGATGGAGTCGAGCGGTTCCCCACATCTCCATAATTCATGCCAGCATGCGGGTGGTTATCCGATTTAGTAAGCTGGTTGCGGTCTGTGGGCAAGTAAACGCCAATTGTTAACTCCGCGGCATGCCGAAGTAGATGGCTACCGAGCCAAATACAGGGATGATTTCCTGCGGGGTATTTGCCGGAGCATCGCCTGAGTTTTGCAGTTGTAGTTCTATCCTCAGCCAGTGTTGACGCAGTCCGAACTGGGGGCCGTGGATGCCGTGGACCCACGGGAGGGATTTCCAGCTTCGTGTGCCGGCTCGGAACTGGGCGAGGTCGGCTTCCGATGGGCGCAGGGTGCTAAAGAAGAATAGCCCGGGCCGTCTTGGGACGAGCGGATCGCCTGTGGGCGCCGTCCGCAAGCGGGAAGTAAGAACAACCCGGCTGGCACCCGGCGTAGACAAAATAGTCGAAACGAACGCTCGCCAAGCATCTTTATCACTGGCTAGTGGACAAAGACCTCCTGCGGCAGCCGGACGGATTTCCAGAAGCTGTTCCGGCGCCTCCGGGTTAGGGCAGAAGATCACCAGTTCGTTGGGAAACGGCCGGGTGCGGCCAGAGTTAACCGGCCCCTGGGGATGCCACACTATAAGGGTCTGCGGGAAGTCCCATCCCCCTACCCGATGTTCCAAAACCAAAAAGCCAGGCATTTCGGCAGTGGCATAGGCCGCTTCAACGGCGCGGCGAATGCGGTCGAGGCAGGCCTGGCCTTCCTGCAGGAGATTTGCCCGACTGTCCGCTAAGCGAAAAGCACCGGCGGCAGCCGTAAACAAAGTGACACAAGCGGCCATGATTAGCCCAGTAATCGCAAGGGCTGTGAGAAGCTCCGCTAGGGTAAAGGCCCCAGTGAGCCCGGTCCCAAGCCGGCCTGTCTTCCGCTGCTTGGTTCTGCGATTCCTCTGGTGCGTTGGCATCGTGGGTGATGGACTGACTAGTAGGAAATGCCATCAATACGGTGCTTCGGTCTAAAGTCGTGGTATATAGGCTACAAGCCGCTGCAATTGACACAGGGGGCGAAGCGTCCCATCGGCAGCCCGATAGCTGGCCGTGATTTCGATCGCCCGGTAGTCACTAGCCGAACCGCTCGCTACCGGTTGGCGGAAATCATCCTTCCGCACATAGCTCACCCTGCATTCCAGCCGGATTGCGTTGACAAAACCGGAGTCGAGCCGAAGCCCGGGGAAGCGAAACGAACCTCGGCCGTCATCCTGACCGAGGCGAATACCCCAACGGTCAACAGGCGGCTCACAAACTAACCGATGATAGTCGTCAACATCATCGTAAAGTGCCCGCGTGCCGGAGGCTGTCTCATCTTTCCCGGGGCCGAGGGTGAGACTATACGGATTAGATTCCCCCTCGGAGTAGCTACTCCCGTAGATTTCGTCCATAAGCTGCTCAGCCACCCCGAGGGCAATCGCCTGCCGAAGAGCAAGCTCCGCCGTGTACAAAGTGGCGTAAACGCCGCCGAGAACTGCCGCCCCCGCCAAGGCAGCAAGTCCTAACGCAACCAGGCTTTCAACAAGCGTAAAGGATCTGCGAACGGGTTTAGGCTGCGGCCTCGGGGAGTTCGGCCGCGGGGCATTTTTTCTATTGGTTTCGGTGGCCTTGGGGCAGCTTGGCATAATGGTTAGATGGCCTGAATCCCGGCGGGGGAACTTGACTGCTGGATTGTGCCCAGGATGACACCTCGCGGGAGGGAGCGCGTCGTTATTTCCCAAAGTGCCTTCCCTAAAGCGGCGCAACTTCCCCCTCAAGCTTAGCTTACGGCGTTTGGTGGCATACCTTTGGCTTGAGGGTTAACTAGCAGGGACAAGGGGCACTGTTTCAATTGGCGGGGTGCTTGTGGCGGGGGAAGGCACGGTGCCCAGTCGGGCGGCAAGCTCGTTTAAAATCCGCTGCTCAAGTAAAAAGTCCCGGCCGGCGGGTATCCAGCCGCCCGAAGCAGGGGCAGCTCCAGTTGGCCCGCTTACCCGAGTGAGAGACGAGTCATTTCGGAACGAGGCCGGCTGGTGGCTGGCTCCGCCGGGGGGTACGTCCTCCAGCTCTTTGACGACGGTCAAATAGATCCGGAAACCTTGGGGGGACGGGGCCACTTGGGCGGTTGCCCGTCGCCGAATGGACTGAAGTGTGGCGTACCAGCGTTCGTACCGGCCCACGGAATCTTTCCGCCAAGGTTCGAGCAACGTAGCCCCTACTTTTGGGTAGGTATCAACCCGCCCCTCGGTAATGACCCCGTCGCTAATCCGGACAGGCTCTTCGTACTCGATTTCGAAGTAGTCGTTGAGGACATCGACCAGAGTTTCCCAAACCACGTACGGATCTCGGCTGGCGACGGTCAGCGGGTTTGGAAGGGGCGGAATTGGGAGGGTTTCTTCGGCCGGAGTGAAAACCCGGCAACCGCCGAAAAGCGCAATCGCCAAAGCGGCAAGGCGGACGGCAACGGGTCCCCCTTTGCCCCAAGCAGGGCTCCGCGGCGCCTGAACGGAGCGCAAGTTCCCGAGTTTGAGACCTGTGCGTTCACAGAAAAGAATCATTATCTGATTAGGAAATTTTGTTTGGCGCACTTGGCTATCCAAGTAAATGAGGTCGCTTCGCCGCGGCGATCGTTGCCGGGCTGCACTGGCTGTGGCTTTTGGCGGTCAAGGCTTAGTTTCCTTCGCGCTGCCTCATCTCCGCA
The DNA here is from genome assembly GCA_025060325.1 of Thermoguttaceae bacterium. Lineage (GTDB taxonomy): Bacteria > Planctomycetota > Planctomycetia > Pirellulales > Thermoguttaceae > DTLM01. Next base: position 14,358 of record JANXBW010000048.1, on the reverse strand, counting down.
ATACCACTCAGGTCATGCGAGAGAGTATGCGGGCCTTCGTCGGAAATGTCCCGGCATCAGCCGGAATCATTAGCCAAACGTATCCGAATTGCACCCGGGTCTCGTGATCCCCTGCTCTGGTGGTATCGGCTAGGGCCCCAAATGGGATTGGGGCCGGATGTGATCCGAATACTCGGCCTCGAGTTTAGAGGAGGCGAGGGTTGTTCTCTCAAGCGCGGGCGCTCGTTTCCACCAGGAGATAGAAGGCTCTAAGAACGCATGCTTGGCAGGTTGTCCATCCGGGATGGGCATTGGTTTTAGGCCCTACCGAACTGTCCGAAAGTTTTCCAGTACTTATGACTTGCAACAGCCTGGCTTATTTTCCGCAAACACAATTCGGTTCAAAAACCCCCGGGCTTGCGATGCGGCAGTGGCGGTTTTGGCGGGTCTTAGGCAGCTCGGGTCTTAAGACAATTTTGCCGGTCCGCTTTGGTTAACCAATTCCCGCCGGGGAAGCTATAGGCCGAGTAATCGCGCGCTTGATATAATTGTTTGAAACGATTGTTTAAAACTCACTTTTTAGATGATGATGACTTTTCGTCACACGTTCACAACGAGTTGGGAGAGTGCGTTGGCGGGGGTAAAACATTTAGGGTTGCCGCCGGCTCGTAGAGTAGACACCGATCGTGGGGCTGGTCTGGGATTAAGGACCGCCATATGACTGAGTCGGAAGTTCGCCAAAAAATCATTCAGGCTGCCGGACCCATCTTTGCCAAAAAGGGTTTCGACGGAGCAACGGTTCGGGAGATTTGTCGCAGAGCTGGCGTCAACGTGGCAGCCGTCAACTATTACTTCGGCAGTAAGGAAAACCTTTACCGCGAAACAGTGGCGGCAGCCCACCCCGCTAAATTCACTCAAACACCGCGTTATCCCTCCTGGCCGCCGGGCACACCGCCTGAGAAGAAATTGCAGGACTTCATTGCTACCATGTTGGAGCGGGTCCTGCAGCTTGACCCTCACTCCTGGCAGGACGAGCTGCTTTTGCGAGAGGTGCTCAATCCTACCCCAATGTGCCAATCGATGATTCGCCATCATTTCCGTGCCGCCATGGAGCACCTCCGCGCCATTTGTGCCGAGCTTCTTCCCCGCGATATCTCCGAAGAAGATCTCCTTCGCACGATGCTGAGCATTGTCGCTCAGTGTGTCTACTATCGCACGGCGCGGAAAGTGTTGATGGTCGTCTTTGGGGCGGAGAAGTTTCGCGAGGTCTTTGCTATCGACAAATTGGTGCGGCATATCACGGGCTTTTCGCTTGCAGCGTTGGGGGTGGGGCCACCGGTGCGAGAGTGGGGGGGTGCGGGACAGTCGGCCCGGTCGACCTCGGAGGTTGTTTGCCAGGGGCCCAGGCTCCCCAGTGCGGTATTGTCATCGGGCCCCTTGAGTGGGGAGGAGGTGTGCTCCGGTTTGTCAACAGAAACTAACTTGGGCACTGAGGTATCGGTTAACCAATCGGGAGAGCCCCGCCGTGTGGCGAGGGAGACGCGCCGCTCAGGTCGAAAACGTGCTGCCTCCGCAGGAAGAGGGGTACTCGTTACTGGGGAGGCGTAAGTGCCGGACAACAGAAAAGGAGGACCACTGATTCGGCTTTTTTCGCAGAGGTTGGGTGGAAAGAAACCTTGTGGGATGGGAAAGGGACAGCTCCGAGCCAGTAACGTCAAAGCATTGAACTACTTGCGCAAACAAGGCTTTTTGGCAGCGGGTGTTATCGCCTAACTTGTAAACATTAAGCGCTTCGGGGATATACGACGGAGTCAACGTATGGCTCAAAAGTTCTGGCGAGTCTTTCTCCCGGGATTCATCCTGGCCGTGGGCATCGGGACGACCTTGGTGCTTGTGCTCATGCCCAGGGGAGAGGCTCGCGTTCCCAAAGTGGAGCCAGTGCCGCTTGTGGAAGTGGCCCGCGTTCGCGCTCATGAAGGTCCTGTGGACATTTACGCCGACGGAGTGGTGGTTCCCCATCGGCAAATTCAGCTAGCTGCCCAAGTGGACGGCACCATTGTCTTCAAAGCGGACGTGTGTCGGGCCGGCTTTTATGTGCCGCCGGGCACTTTGCTCATACGGATAGATCCCACTGATTACCGCCTGCAAGTGGAACGGTTGGAACAGGACGTTCGGCAGGCGGCCAACGCCCTGCAGCAGCTTGAGGTGGAGATTGCCAATGTGCAGGAATTGCTCCGCGTTGCCAAGTCGGACTATCAGTTGGAGCAGCGATCCTTCGCCCGGCAGGAAGAGCTTCATCGGAATCGGATTATTAGCGACGAAGATTTCGAACAGGCGCAGCGGGCGGTGCTTAAGGCCGAGAATGCCGTGGTGACCCTGGAGAACCAGTTACGTGCTGCCCAAGCGAGGAAAGAGGGTCTTCAGGCGGCATTGGCCCGGGCGCAGACTCAGTTGGCCGAGGCAAAGACCCGGCTTGGTCGGACGGAAATCTACGCCCCCGCCGACGTGGAGACGGTAGTGATCCGCGAGGCTGTGGAAGTGGGGGACTATGTCCGTTCAGGCGCGCTGCTGGCCGTCCTGGAAGATGTCTCGCAAGTGGAGGTGCGGGTCAATCTGCGCCGCGACCAGCTTAGCTGGATTTGGGCAGCTGGCGGGGAAACTAAGTCGACAAATGCCGCAGCCAATCCCGCTGAGGCTTACCGCCTGCCAGAACTCCCGGTCACGGTCGTTCATGAAATCGACGGTGCCCAATTTGCGTGGGCTGGCAAATTGTGGCGCTATGAGGGCTTGGGCCTCAACGAGGCCACGCGCACCGTGCCTTGTCGGGTGCTTGTGCCGGATGCTCGCAGCAGTCGCCCCCTGCGGGTGCCGCAGGGATGGCGAGTTCCCGCGGGTCCCCCGGCCCTTATGCGAGGGATGTTTGTCTCCCTGCGGATCCACCTCCCCGCGGCGGTGCCGATGCTTTCCCTCCCGGAACCAGCTCTTCAGCCGGGCAATTGGGTGTGGCGGTGTGAACTTTTGCCGGCGGATAGTCCACAGGAGGCTGCTCCCCCCGGCGCTGCGGGCTTAGCTCCTCCAGGAGCGGAGGCATCAACGGCCGAGGGGGCTTCCGGCCAGACCCATGGGGGCCCAAGCGATCGCCAGATCCATCGGGGCCGAATCTTTCGGGTGGAAGTTGCCCCGGTTTCCTGGCGGCTTCTGACGCAGATTGTCTTTGCCGACAAGGGTGGGGAAAGTGTGGTCGACGGTCGCACACTGAAGTTCGAAAACGGCAGGCTGGTGCGTGTGTCCACCGGCGACTCTTCCCCCGAAATTGTTTACGAAGGCCCAGTGATGGTTGTTACCCCCGAGGGTGCCAAACCGCTTGATGGTGCAGAGTACCAAGTGATTGATGGTTTTGTTTATCATGTGACGCCGCAGGGTGCCACGCTCCTTGCCGAGCCTAATCTCCAGTTGCCGCTCGGGGCACCACTTGGTTTTCGTCAACGCAAAGAGATACTCGTGCCAGCTCGGGCCGGATATTTGGATCCAGATTGTCTGGTGGTGGTCACGCCGCTTGTTGCCGGTGATGGAACGATCGTCGAGGTGAGAGGACTTCCATGAAGTCGCTTATCCGCTGGGCCATTCGCAATGCGCCCACCATGAACACACTCATGGCGGGGTGTATTGCGCTTGGTTTAATCGGTCTTTTTTCGCTGCGCCGGGAGGTTTTCCCGGAGTTTGATTTGGAGATGATCCTGGTGACGGTGCCCTATCCGGGGGCAAGCCCGGCGGAAGTGGAAGAGGGCATCTGCCAGCGGATCGAGGAGGCCGTCCAGGCCATCGCCGGCATTAAGAAAATTAACTCCTTGGCCTTGGAGGGTTCCGGCACTGTTGTTTTGGAGCTTCATTCCTTCGTGCGGGATCCGCAGCGAGTGCTCAATGAGGTCCGGGCGGAAATTGACCGCATCCCCAGCTTCCCCGAATTGGCTGAGGACCCCGTAGTCAAGCTGGTCACTATTCGGCGGGGGGTCATCCGCGTCGGAGTCGTCGGGCCAGACCGGGATGATCCGGAATCGATTTATCAACTCCGGGAAATTGCCGAACAAGTCCGCGAGGCTCTCCTGGATCTCCCCAGCGTCAGCGTGGCGGAGATCATCGGCTCCCCCAACTACCAAATCGATGTGGAAGTCTCGGAGAATACGCTGCGGGAGTATGGTCTAACACTTCAGCAGGTGGCAGATATCATTCGTCGACAGAATGTGGAGCTTCCCGGCGGCACACTCCGTGGACCAAGTCAGGAGGTAATCCTCCGGGGCAAGAGCAAATATCTCACGGGTCACGAAATTGCCCAACTACCCTTGATAACCCATCCGGACGGGGTGGTCCTCAAAGTTGGGGATGTAGCGCGGGTGAGGGATCATTTTGTCGACACCGCTTCTGTCACCCGAATTAACCGCCGCCCAGGCGTGGTTATTTCCATTGAAAAGACCTCGGCCGAGGACCTGTTGGCTATTACCCGGGAGGTAAAGGATTTTATCGCCAAAATCAACACACCAGGTGGCTTTCAGCTTCCGCCGGGTTACGAGATTGTCACCTGGGACGATCTGTCCGTGGTGGTTGCCCAGCGGTTAGAACTGTTGACACGCAACGGCATCCAGGGGCTCATCCTGGTCTTTCTCCTTCTTGCTTTGTTCCTGGATATTCGCCTTGCGTTCTGGGTGGCTATGGGGCTGCCGGTGGCAATCTTCGCTACCTGCGGCATTATGTATATGCGGGATGACAGTCTCAACATGATGTCCATGTTTTCGTTCCTCGTGGCGTTGGGCATCCTTGTAGACGACGGGATTGTCATCGGGGAGAACATCTTCACCCATCGCCGCATGGGAAAGAGTTTTGCCCAGGCTGCTTACGAGGGGACGCTTGAGGTCCTCCCGGCAGTGTACAACTCGGTGGCGACCACCATCGTGGCTTTTCTGCCGCTTTTATTTGTGCCGGGGATTATTGGCAAGTTTATCGCAATCTTCCCCGTGGCGGTGATCACGATGCTTGTAATCTCCCTGCTTGAGGCCACCTTCATCCTCCCTTGCCACCTTGGTCATGAGCCGAAGGGACTTCGCCGCGGTTGGCTGGGCAGCTGGCTCCAGTTATGGGAGCGATTGCCAGTTCCGGTCGTGGTGGCACTGGCAACTGGGGCGGTGGCTTTGGTGGTCAAAATGGCAGTAAGTCCGCCCCCAGTTCCGTGGCAGACGGATTCTTCCCAGGAGTTCCTGGTCAGCGGCGTGCTTTACGGGGCATTGCTGCCGGCCATGGCGATTATCATCACCCAGCTTGTCAGCTTGTGGCCGTGGGCCGAGCAAGGTTTTCGTTGGCTCAATCAGACGACCGATCGGAACTTGCGTGCCTTTATCGATAAGATTTACACACCCTTCCTCCGCTGGGCCGTGGACAATCCGTTTACGATCTGGGCGGCAGCCATCAGTGCCTTGGCCATTACAGGGGGAGTGGTAGCCGGCGGAATTTTAAAGTTCAACGCATTTCCCAAACTTGATGCCAACAACCTGGAGGCTCAGGTCATCTTTCCCGATGGGACGCCGGAGCATGTCACCGATGCTGCCACCCGCCGTTTAGAAGAGGCGATTTGGCGGGTTCATGAGCGCCTGTCGCGTCCCGGTCGACCTCTTGTCCGGGTCACTCATCGCAGTGTGGGAGAGACAAACGTTTTGGGCCAGCCCGGTCCTCGGGTCGAGGTTACCGGTAGCCACACCGGAGCGGTAGGCGTGGAAATAGTCGACTTGGCTGATCGCGACGTAACAAGCGAGGAGGTGATTCGTCTGTGGCGGCAGGAGGCAGGGTCTTTTCCGGGGGCGGAGAGTGTGATCTTCCGTGCCCAAGCCCGTGGGCCGGGGGGAACGCCAATCGAGTTTAAGCTGCTTGCTCCGCCGCAAAAAATGGCCCTTCTGGAACAAGTGGTCGAGCTTTGTAAACAGAAGCTGGCCGAATATCCCGGTGTGTTCGACATCGCCGATGACAGCCGGGTGGGCAAATGGGAGCTGCAGGTTCGCTTGAAAGATTCGGCCAAAGCTCTCGGTGTCACTTTGGCGGATGTTGCCGGGACCTTGCGGGCCGCTTATTACGGGGAGGAGGTCATGCGGCTGCAGCGTGGCCGACATGAAGTGAAGCTAATGGTCCGCTACCCGCGTGAGGAGCGCTATAGTCTGACAATGCTCAACGAAATCCGCATCCGCACCCGCGATGGCCAAGAGCGACCTTTGGGCGAGCTGGCGGAAATCGTTATCCAGCGGGGTTACTCGCGAATCCTCCGGCAGGAGCAGCGCCGGGCCATTACCGTCACTGCCGATGTGGACCAAAATGTGGCTAATGCCCAGGAGATTGTCAACGACTTTCAGCGAAACTTTCTGGGTCCGCTGTTAAGCCAGGAACAATACCGGGGAATTACCGCACGCTGGGAGGGTATGCAGGAACAAACCAACGAATCCCTCCGCGGCCTTCGCTACGGATTCTTGATCGCCCTGGTGGCCATGTATGCTTTGCTCACAGTTCAATTCCGCTGCTATGGCCAGCCTTTCTTGATCATGCTTACCGTGCCCTTTGGCTTGATGGGGGCTGCGTGGGGGCATTTGCTCCTTGGCTATGAGGTGTCGCTTCTGAGCTTGTTTGGGATGGTAGCCTTAGCCGGGGTGGTGGTCAACGACTCGATTGTGCTCGTTGATTTTATTAACAAAAGGCTTGAGGCCGGGTCTCGGCTCCGCCAGGCTTTGATCGAGGCTGGTCGACGCCGACTGCGGGCCATACTCCTTACCTCGGTAACGACCATCGGGGGAATGACGCCGCTCATTTTGGAGCGGTCGCTTCAAGCACAATTCCTTATCCCTATGGCGATCAGTCTCTCCTTCGGACTGATGGCAAGCACGATCGCTGTGTTAGTGGTTACCCCGGTGCTTTATCTGACTTACCATCGACTGGTCAAAGGCCCGGAGGTTATTCCGGAGGGTGCGCCGCCCGAGCAATGGCCGGAGGAAGAACCAGTAGCAATCTCCGAAGCTCAAGAAGCCGTGTTGGCGTCGTAGAAAAGTCAGAGGGAATCCTTTTGGGAAAAAATAATCACTCTTGCGGAACGCTGGTGTTCGAGTGTTCTGGACAAGTCATATAACCGCTTTTGCCCATCGAGATGTCCGGGATGGACAGAGCGGGCACCTCCCCCGTATTCGGCGGTTGATTATTTGGCCCCTCGGCCTACTTCGGTGTTGACTTTTTGGCGGACAAGTGGCCTGTGACTAGGCCCAGCTTTTCTCCCAGTCGATAGCGTCGCAGATCAAACCGGTAGAGCTTTTGGGCCTTTTGACTTCCGACAGACAGCGACCCATCGGGGACAATTACGCCTTGTTTCTCTAACCGATCTACCGCGGCCTTGGCTTCCTCCGTGTTGCCCAGGAGATTGTGGTACAAATTGAGAAGCTCCCCTCTGGGAAATTTCCGCGGCAGGAGATTCCGCCCAATGGGAATCACTTGAGCCTGGAGGCGGAGGAACTGGCGGAAGTCGGTGACGATCTGAGCATGATCGAAAGCAAGGGGCGGCACCCGGTCCCAGGGAAACCAGCTGGCCTGCCGGGCATCATCGCCGCCTTGCACCTCCCGCTTCTCCCACGGGCAAAAGCCAAAAAAGACCACGGCTACGGTGCGTCCCCGTGGGTCGCGCCCCGGAGCTCCAAAAGCGCGAAATTGCCGCAGCTCGTTGATCTGCAGGCCGGTTTCTTCCCGAAGTTCGCGCTGGGCGGCTGTTTCAAGCGGTTCGTCAATATCGATAAAGCCGCCGGGCAGTGCCCAACTTCCCGCAAATGGCTCGTGGTGCCGCTGGATCAGCAGTACCCAAAGCTGTTCCCCGTCAAAAGTGAGCACCAGGCAGTCAACAGTCACTGCCGGTCTGGGATACTCGTATGTATACGGAACAAGCATTGACTTCCTCCCCGGGGGTAATTGCCAAAAGTTGACTCCTGCGCTTCGTCGGCTTCAAGCACGCAAGCTGGACTGTTCGACGAACCAATTTTCTGAGGGGGCGGGCTGATAGCTCTCCGGTGGAAAGCCTTTGCTACCAAATTTCCAGAGACAACTCCAGGTCGATTCCCAGTCGCTGACTAACCTGTGTACGAATGAGGTCGATAAGACGCAACACATCAGCCGCGGTACACTCCGGCTCGGCCACAATGAAGTTTGCATGCCGCTCGCTCACCACAGCCCCACCGACACGGGCACCACGGAGACCTGCTTGCTCGATCAACTCGGCAGCAGTGGTCCCTCGGGGGTCGCGGAAGATTCTCCCGGCGCACTGATGGCCCATCGGTTGGCGAGCCTTGCGGATGATCCACAGGGTTTGCAGACGGCGGGAAAGCGGCCGGGGGTCCTCTGGCTCAAGCTGCAGTCGGCCACCCAGAATCACCGGATCATCGATGTTGCTCCGGCGATAAGTAAACATGAGCTGTGAGCGATCCCGCTCTTCCACGTCCCCCGATTCGGTGAGCACGGTGACTGATTGGGTCCATTGACCAATATCCCCGCCATGGGCGCCGGTGTTACCTTTCCAGGCTCCGCCCATCGTGCCGGGGATGGCCACTAGATTTTCCAGCCCCCCCAGGCCTTCTCGCACCGTGGTGGTGACCACTCTGCCCAATCGTGCCCCGGCCCCGGCCCAAACGGTTGTACCATCAATCTGCGTGCGGCAGAACTCCGGCTCCGAGAGCCGAACCACAACCCCGGAAACGCCCTCATCCCGCACCAAGATGTTGGATCCTTCCCCCAAAACGCGGAAGGGCAGACCGGCTTCCCGAGCACGCCGGTAGATCTCCCGAAGCTGCTCCAGCGAAGTGGGTTCTGCGAAAAATTCCGCCGGGCCACCCAATTGGAACCATGTGTACATCGCCAAGGGTTCCTGGGGGCGAACCACTCGCTCAAGTCCTTGCCACAAAGAGCTCATCACTGCTTGCTCCGGATCGTGGCTTCCTAAGGCTCATCCGTGGGGATCATCCGACGCCGAGGTGAGTAGAAAACACTTTGGGCAAAAATTGCTAGGCCAACTTCATCGGGTGGCCAAAGGCTATGACGCAACCGCTCATTTGTCGACCAAGAAGAAACGACCTGCCCCAGTGGTCCAACAACCGGCCGCCCCAAAACTGTGCGATAAATCCCCCCGGACGATCCCCTGCCGGCGATGCCGACCGAGTATACGGGTTATGCCGTAGGCGCCAAGTAGACGCCGCACGGTTTTACCAAATCGCCCAGTCTGCTTATTCGTCCTTTCCTTACTGCACCTGCCAGATGACCTAGATTTTTTCAAACCTCGGTGTGACTAGGGCCGGAGGGGGGCGCAGGTCATCTTCACGGAAAACTCATCCGCTAACGCTTTCTTCGAAATGATTGAAGGTCAGTTTGCGCGATACCGAGGACGGCGGCCAATGTCGCTTACCACGGCAATGGAGCTTGACCGGGGGGTGACTTATTCTTCGGACGCCGATCTTGACAACCTGCGGGCTGAGCTTCGGGAAGCTTTTGGCGGTCCGGTCTATCTCTTTGATGCGGCTTCGCAAGCCGCAAGTTTCGACCCCAAGGAGCTACCCCCTCCGCCGCCCCTGGGCAAGCTGCTGTCCCTTGGTAAGACTTGCTACAGAGAACCGGGGGTTGCTGTCCACCGGCTGGGACCGCTGAGTCTGCTTGAATTGCAGGTGGGGTTGGGGAGAGAAAAGAATGCGGTGGCTGTCGGCCTGTTCCCTGCGTCCCGGCTTGCCCAAATGTGGGCGGTGAGGCGGCGGCTCCTTCGGCTTGGCTTTTCCCGGCCGGCGGCTCAACAACTGGCCGAAATGCTTATCTGCCAACCTCCTTGGCCGGCGGACGCGCTCCTTCGGGCGGCCAAGCTTTTCCTCAATCGAACCGAGGCCGACACCCGAGTTCGTCAACTGGAACGGGAACGCCAGGCACTTACCGCCGAAATTACGCATAAGTACGAAGAGATTGCCCTCATCCACCGATTGGCCCAAAATCTGCGTATCTCTCAAAGCGATGAGGAACTAGCCAAGCTGGCGCTGGAGGGGATGCACGAAGCCATCCCCGCCCAAGCTTTGGCCCTGCTACTTTTTTCACCGGAAGAGTTTTCCGCCGCCAAGCACTTTCCCGACCAAAGCGCCTGCTTTTTTGTTCACGGGGACTGTCCCCTCGATAGTTTTCACTTCTTTGACTTAGCTCGCGAGCTTGAAGTAGCCGAACGGCCCCGCCCGGTGGTCCTCAACGGCAATCGAACGAGTTTATCCACGTGGCGCTACCCGGAAGTCCGCCAGCTCATCATGGCACCCGTGCGGGGTGGAAAGGAATGTTTTGGCTTTTTTGCGGCAATCAACCACACGGAGGACAAAGAGTTTGGTTCCGTCGAGGCCAACTTACTCGCCTCGGTTGCTACCATCCTTGGCACCCACAGCGCCAACATCCTCCTCTATCGCCAACAAGAGGAATCTTTAGCCGGCATCATCCGCGCGCTGACCTCTGCAATTGATGCGAAGGATACATATACATGTGGTCATAGCGATCGGGTGGCCCGAATTGCCGTGCGGCTAGCCCAGGAGCTGGGAGTTCAAGGGGCTGCCCTCCATACTATTTATCTGGCTGGGCTCCTGCATGACATTGGCAAGATCGGGACAAGCGAAGCGATCCTCCGCAAGCCGGGTAAACTTACGCCGGAGGAATATGAACACATCAAGCAACATGTCCGGATCGGTTATCGCATCCTCATGGATTTGAAACACCTTTCCGGCGTGTTGCCGGCGGTCCTCCACCACCACGAGCATTGGGACGGGAGTGGCTACCCCGCGGGACTTGCTGGCGAAGAGATCCCGCTCCCAGCCCGAATTATCGCTGTGGCTGATGCCTTCGACGCCATGGCGAGCGACCGCCCCTACCGCCGCCGCTTACCGGACGAAAAGATCGACGCCATCTTTCGCGAAGGAGCGGGCAAGCAGTGGGATCCGCAGGTGGTCGAGGTTTTCTTCCGGATTCGCGAGGAGCTTGAAGACATTGTGCTAGAGGATCGCAGTAGCCGAGCTTCGTACGAAGCATTCCCGACACGATCCTCCATCGTCAACGGGGCCGTGCCCGCCGCAGTTCTTAGCCCCTTGGAGGTGCCGCAAGCGCAGTCGGCACCCACTTAAACAAAACATGCTGTCGATAGGTGAAGGCGGCCATTGGGCTTGCCAACCGACCAAGATCTTACTGACCTGCCGGCCACTCAAATCCGTTCCCGGCGCGAATTAATTCTCCTGGTTTGCGCAAGGCGACCTCTTTCCAATTTTGTGTACAAAATATCGGCGCAAAAGCGGGAAAATTTACTCCCCCTTACAAAGTGGTGCAAAAGCCGCGAGTGTCTCCCGGATCTGACTAATCGCATGACGATAGGCCTCGGGCTGAGGTACTCCCGGTAGCCGCAGGACCTCTCGATCGTCGGCAAAGAAAACAAGGTCTGCGCAACGAAGTGCCCGCTGCCCCGGCCGATAAATCACCTCCACTCGGTTCCATGAGTCATAGCCGATCGAGCGAACTATCTGAAGCTTGTAGCCGCGGACTTTTAGTACACGACGCGAGGTAACTATGTACAGCTGCAGCTGGCCAGGGAAATACTTAGCCAGATAGAGGGTAGCGGCGACGGGCGCAAGGAGAAGTGCCAAAAGGTTACCAATCGTAAACGGCGGCCAGCCCCAACTGCAGCTAATAATCTGCCCAATGAGCCGGCCCAAAGGATACATCCCTATCGACGGCCAAATGACGAAAAACCAGTGCTCTTTTCGGACCAGTTCGCTCGGCGGCACGCTCTGAATTAGTTTGGCTTGCCTGGTTTCCTCATAATCAGGGGCGGCTGTGTTTTCGGAGCCAGCCATTCTTTCCTCCGGACCTTGACGCCGCGCTGTGCTTCAAGCCGAGCCTTACCAATCCATAAGACCCGGTATGTTTACGCTTCAGAACGGTCGATATCCTTGGCCGCTTCATTGCCGCGGTAAGCTGAACCGGCCTAAATGAAGGCAAAACTCCTCCAAGACCCAGGGAATGAATACTTACCGGCGGGTTTAAGTAGACGTGCGAAGTAATCCGGCGAAATTGTAGGAATGAGCCATAAACTCGGGTTAGCCCCAACGCGGGACCAATTCTTTCCCGCCAGTATCGCTCGAGGTTTTTGCAGTCGAAAGATTCGGGTCGTGGTGTGGGAAGAATTTTGCCGCGAAAGCCAAACCGGATTCCCACGGCCGCAGGGAGGTCGGGCAGTTCGGGGGCTCACATCGGCACGGCCCAACACCGACGCCAAATTCCCGAATAAGCCTCTCCGGCGGCACTCCGAAAACGGAGCGCAGAAACGGCTCCTCGGAATGGTCCCGGCCGATACCTGGAAGGTGCCCATTTTCCGCCAAAATGCACGTGGTTTCGGCGAATATGGGGGCGGATACGCGGTAAAGTATCCACGTCAAAAAGTTAAGCCAAGCTAACAAGTTCCCTGGGGCGATAGTGCGTCTTAGGGCGGGTTCCATCCGTTTGCGGACCGCCTAGGGCTAAACTATAGTGAAAATAGCGAAGTTCCGCCGGTTTCAGCCGCCTAGGCAAATCGGGTAATTCGCCGCTGGATTGTGCTCCCGGCCGATTTGCTCCGGTTAGGTGAATTGGTTGACCTATATGACTCCGTAGGCCGGAGGGCATACATCCGTTGGGCTTAATGGCCGGGCGGCAATATTAAACGTCTGGAAAAGCCATGCGTCGGGGCGGGCTAAGCCCTGTTGGGTGTGCCAAAAATCACTGCCGGTTCTATTCGAAAAGGAAATAAACCACATCAATAACATGGCTGGTCATCGATTTGCTACCCAGTTGGTAAGGATTTTCTTCCCAGGGTTTTTCTGGGCCCTCCTGGGCGCGGGGCTCGTTTTCGCCACGTTTGCATGGAGCCAGCAGCCGGCAACGCCATCACCGGGTGAGACCCCCCCGGAAGGCCCACAAACACCAACCCGGCGGTTAGCCCCGGGGGTTATGCGAGAGGTGGCTCCCGCGATTGAGTATCGGGAAACGGTGTCCCGACACGATGTCGTGGAACTCTTGGCGCAGAATCCCAATCTCCCTTACGCCAAAGGTGTGTGGTTCCGCCGGACCATTTGGTACCTCGATTTTCGCTTCAAGGACGTGCGGTTCATTTTTGTGGATTTGCCTGCTCCCGATGGCAAATTGCAGCGTCAGCTGGTTTGGTACATGGTCTATTCGGTGACTAATCCAGGCGGGGCGCTAGAGCCGGTGGAACAGGCCGACGGGACCTTCAGCTATCAAAAAGTGGATGTGCCGGTGTGGTTTGTTCCCGAGTTTTACCTGGAAGCCCCCGAAGTCGGTCGGATCTACCCGGACCGAGTGATTCCCGCTGCGGTGGCAGCCATCAGGATGAGAGAGGACGCTGGGCTTAGGTTTTTCAATACGGCGGAGGTCCCGCGACAGCTCCAGGTGGGCGAGACAGTTTGGGGAGTGGTCACTTGGACTGACATTGATCCGACGGTCGACCGATTTTCTGTGTATGTCGGCGGCTTGACAAACGCTTATGAGTGGGAGGATCCGCCGGGGGCTTATCAAGCTGGCCAACCGCCCGGCACTGGGCGAAAGTTCACCAGGAAATACCTAAAACTCAACTTTTGGCGGCCGGGCGACGAGTATTTCGAGCACGAAAAAGAGATCCGCTATGGAATTCCCGGTCAACCCGATTACGAATGGGTATTCCGGCCTATGCCCTTTTTAACGGGCGCCCAGTAAACTGTCCCGCGATAATCGGAAGCTTTGCCAACACTTCTCAGCTGTATCCCTCACCGGGGGTGCCGTAGCAGTTTTTGGAGCGGCACTTAAGGCTCGCCAAGGATAGCCCAACCGTCGGAGCTTTCTCTTGCTTGTCGTCGAGGCTTTTTTCTGGTTGTGCCGGTTCGAAGCCTCCGCGGATGAAATTTCGGGTTATCCCAACTGGCCTCTAGGGAGGATATAATGCAGAAAGGTCCCAACGGCAATGAATCTTGCGGCAGAACTGAATTCGGAGCTTCTTGGGAGGATGACCGGTAGGGGAGGGCTCACCCCGTCGCCTGCCGTCTTGAAATTCCCGCCACGTGGGGGTTTGCGGCATCGGCGCAACGAACAATCGAGTGGATTTGCGAATTTAAGATTATTTTGACGAAATCAGTAATCATTATCCTTGCGTGAGTTCGCTCGGTAACAGGAGAGGAAGCATCTATGGCACATAAGAAAGGTCAGGGTTCAAGCCGGAACGGCCGTGATTCAATCTCGAAGCGCCGCGGAGTGAAGCGGTTTGCTGGGCAACTGGTCCGCGCCGGGAACATC
>JANXBW010000047.1 GCA_025060325.1 Thermoguttaceae bacterium | reverse complement strand
TGCGAAGCGCCCCTTACCTCAGATTGTGGATGTTTGGTGCGGCAAGTGGCCGGGTGTCTGTCAGGGCGACTTTCGCCAGCGGCGAAAGTGTTCGATGGTTCTTTCCAGCCGAGCGGAGTAAACGCCGAGGGTGGGATGATCGGCCTTTTCGCCGGGTTCCCAGCCCTCGTGGAATGTCTCGAAGATATGGCGCAGGTGTTTTTCCTCCAGGCCATAGAGGTGGGCCACCACAGCGTCCAGCTCGCAAAGCATATCGAACCAGGTCTGCGGGTCGATGGGGCCACAGTCGACACCCACGGCTTTGGCCCAGTCGGCAAGGCGTTTATCAACGGCGGCCAATCGCCCGGCCAGTTGGATCACTCGCTGCCATAAAGGATCACCCCGGTTGGGCCGTGGGATTGGAAAGGGCGCTAGTATGTGGAAATTCAGGTTTGTCTCGACGACGCGGCGGGCGTACCAGTCCAAAATCAGCGATCCAAGAATGCCAAGGAGATACGTGACATCAAACGCATCTCCGCGAGGCCAAAGGAAATAAGGGGCCTTGTTGTTGACGAAGACCGCGCCGGGAATCAACGCCGCGCGGATTGTACGACAATCCGTGGCGCGGGTCACATCGCGGAAGGCGATCCGTGGTTGGTAACAGGGTAGGGTTCGCCGGTCTTTAACCCATTGGGACGGAAATTCGGCGAATGGAGAGTTCCGGTTTTTCGCCGCCCGCAGACGTTTCTCATGAAGGTGCTCGCAGACAATCTTCGGATCGGCCCAGGCGTAGTAGTGGTCAGGCCCGCGGTCCGGGTGCCACAGGTCGAACGATTCACCCTTGTACACGGGCCAGAAACCCTTAGGGCACTCCTTCGACTTAACATCCATCAAATGCTTGTCGTTGGTAGCATCCAGTTCGCGGTGTGGTCTTGCCCGCCATGAGTTTGGGTCGTCCAGGCCCAAGGGTGGATGCCGCCGCATGAGGACGAAGATTTCCAGCGACATCTCGGTAGGCAGTAGCGGCAAGGCCGCCGTCTCTGTCCAGCCGAGCACTTGGTCGGCGGTGAACAGTGCGGGCGGCTGCCCCCGATCTTCCTGGAAGCGCTCCGGGGCGTTGAAGGGGCCCCGAAGGGTAACTCGCGCCTTACCCACTGATTTCGTTTGCCACTCAGCGCTTGTCTTAGCACGGTGGATGGCGCTGAGTGCAATCGTGTATTTGGGTGCAACATCTTGGAAAACCCACCCGTCCTTGTTCACGAGGTATGTAATGGAAACGAGGGATGCATGAGCAAAAATAGTTCTGCGGAAATGTTCACCGCCCTTGGCAGCCCAGGCTGATCGGGGTAGCACTACACCGATCCGCCCGCCGTCAGCGTGAGTCAACTGCCAAAAACGCCAGCAGAAGGCCTTGTAGAGGTCGGGGTCGCCTGTTCCCATTCCGGGATAGGGACCGGCTACCAGGGCCTTGCGGAGGGCTTCGGCCTCGGCCAGCTCGGCCTTGAGCTGGGCCACAAGGTCTGGCCGGCTCTTACGAAGCTCCTCTTTTAACCTTTCCTGTTCACGCTGACTCAGGCCCCGTAGGCCCGGTTCATACCGTGCCCAAAACCCCTGGTCCTCGACGTGAGTTTTTTCCCACGGGGGATTTCCCAGGATGACGTCGAATCCGCTGCGGCTTCGGAGGAAAACTTCGGGAAAGGCCACCGGGAAATGAAGCGGGTGAAGTTCCCGCAGGACCTCTTGCGCTTGGCGGTGCTCCGCGGAGCCGAATAAACGCTTCTTTTCTTGCTGCCAGCGTTGAGCGATCTCCCGCGCCCGGGCGAGAAGCGCGGGCTCCAGTCGGCCGGCGGCAATGAGATCGCACAGGGCCTGGGCGGGGCGAATCCGCTCGAGGGCCTCCTCGTGGGCCTTGCGGGCCTGGGTAAGTTCCTGAGGGGTGAGGTCGGCCAGCCGGGCTAACCGCTCCAGAGGTTGGGCGGCATCCCCCAAGATGGTTTGGGGATCGACAAAAAGCGGCTGCGTGCCGAGGGCTTCCCGGATTTCCTCCAGCGTGCCAATGCCTGTTAACGAATTACCGACCACAAGATTGTGTTCCAGGAAGGACAAGGGGAGTCCCGGGACGAAGGTGTGGATCCAAAGCGAAAGCCGGGCCAAATCGACGGCCAGCCCGTTGAGGTCGACACCGTAAATGCATCGGCGGGCAATGAGCCGCCGAAGGAGTTGATTGTCCTCGATGCGAGGTCCGAGGGCCTCGGCAAGGCCGACCTTTTCCAGCTCGTTGAGGGCGGCGGTGCGGAGCTTGGCAAGCTCCTGCTGGACGTAAGGGAGCGGACGGTGGGAAAGATACTGGGAGAAGGCCCGCTCGATGCGATCGATGGCCGCCACGAGAAAGTGGCCGCTGCCCATGGCGATGTCGGCCACACGGAAGTCGAAGAGGGCCTCGCCGGCTGCCTGATCGTCAAGCTGGGAAAGCCGGTCGAGGTGTTCCTTAAGGGCCGGTTCCAGGGCCTCGTCGAGCAGGTGCTCAACAACAAACGACTTGGTGTAATAGGTGCCGGTGCTCTTGCGGGCACCGGAACGGTTGTGGAGGTAGATGTGGCCTTTGAGGATGTCCGGAGGGTGCCCTTCCTTGCGCTCCTTGTCCGTCAGGGGTCGATAGAGCCCGGTGCGGCTATCGACAACAAGCTCCTGCTGGGCGTAGGAAAGTTCGCTTTCCAAAAGCCCCTCGTAAATGGTGCCGAACTCCCGGACACTCAGGGAGCGAAAGTCAACAGGACCAATGCCCTGTTCCGAACCGACAAGGAGCAAATGGCACAACACCGGTCCGAGCACATCGTCGGTGAGCGTCAGGTGGGCGATGATCGCTCCGGAGGGCGAGACCTGGGGATCGCTGGAAAAAAGTCGGCCATCGTAGATCGGTACACCCCAGTCGGGATGACCCTTTTCCACCGCTACACAGAGTCGACGCACCTGCTCCCACAGGGCATCACTATGGGCCGACCAACCGATGCGGTCAACGGAGCCTAAACCGCCGTGTTGACTGACCTTTTTGGCAAGCTCGGCGGCCAGACCCTTAAGCGAGCGTTTGCGGTAGGATTCGTTCCACTCGTAGGGCAGGAGGTCTTTGTCCTCGGCATAAGCGATAAAAAGGAGGCGAAAGAGGAGGGTGAGGGCAACTTCGTAAGTTTCGGCCAGCTCCGGCCGAGTGGGTTGTTTGCTCCCGTGCCGAGCCAGGGCCACTGCCCGTGCCAGCCGGGGGACTACTTCGTTGTAAATGCGTTCGCGGAATTTTTCCGCCAGATTGCCCGCGAAGCGTTGCGAATCCTCGAGCAGTTTTTCCAAATAACCTCCGGGCAGAAGGGCCTCGGCAGAAAAGAGGGCCCAGAGGTAGCCGGCCTGGTCGTCGCGTAGCAGATCGAGGTGGATTTCCACGTAGGTTTCCGTTCGTCCACGCTGGCCCACACCGACGCCAATATTGGCCGGGTAAAGCCGCAACATCCGATTCTGAACCAAGATGACGTACCGCAGATTGTGGCGGTCGGCGACGTTGATGGCATAGGACACGGGGGAGAAGTTGTTGAAGCGGGCGAGGTTTTGATCGGGGGCCTCGCTTGGCTGAAGGAGGACCGCCACGGCAAGCTGCTTGTCCTTGGCCTCCAGGAGGAAAGTTAGGCGATCGTGAGCTTTAAAATCAAACCCAAGGGCTTGGAGGAGGGCCTTCTCGCTTTTGCCAATAGCCCGACGCGCCGCCTGACAGGCCTGGGACCACCAGGATTCCTTCGGCAGGGTATCGCGGAGGATATGATCGGAAAGAAGCCCCTTGTTGACTAGGCCGGCCAGTGGGGTTTCCACCTGGGGAAGGATGGAATTCAGAAAGCGGACGGCCGTATGCTCATCCGGGGCGGCTAAGGCGGCACGACAAATGCGGTCCAGTTGCCCGATGTCCACATTTTCGTAAACGGGTGGTTCCAAACCCGTCGGACCGCAAACCCATGCCCGACTGTTATGAAGCACGACTAGGAGGACTGGTGCCGGCCGGCCGCCGTGGCGCTTCTTCCACCATTGGGAGAGTTGTTGACGCGTCGGCTGGGCGGAAGTTTCGCCCACGACGATCTCCACTGGGGTACCGCCCTGGCCCAAGTAGAGCCGCAGTCGGTCAGGAAGGTGCTCCCCGAGTAATGTCACCGGTCGGGACTTGACCCCTTCCAAAAACATGACCGTCTCCCCACTCCAACGTGTTGGCCCGAAGGTCCAAAAGCCGCGATGCTGGTACTCTCCAACATAACGACCGTGCGAAGATCAAGGAACTGGACCGTACCCAAAACGTCTCCGAGCTGGAAGGCAAGCCCCGATGCGGGGTTCGTTATGGGAGAAGCTCCGGGGAAAAGGGTCCCAATTTAGCAACTTTCAGAAAGCTCGTGGAGAAATGATCGCGGGCCGTGGACTAGACCGCCGGAAAAGCGTGCCGATCACCAATCGCAGGACGGCGAGGCTTGTCCGCTTCGGGCCAGCGGATCCATTGATAAACGCCGGCCAGCAGTTGCTGCAGCATCCGGGAGCGGTGATTACCGGTCAAGTTCCTCGTGCACGCTCCTTCCTCACCGGCCGGCAGGGTTAGTCTCCGGCAACTAAATAGCTCCACAACGGAAGTGTAGCCGGAGGCGGCCTACTGGGTAGAACTCATAGGGAGGGCGGAGCCCTTCTATTTGGCAAGATCAAGTTAAGGTGCTTGCGATATCCTTCCCATGTGGAGCTATTTAGTGGCGATGTCTCCGAGGGTGGAGGTAGGTCTTTGGGGAGGCTGCCTACCAGCGTGAGGGACTGGGAGAGCGAGTGCGGCAGGCATTTGAGTGGCTGCTGCAGACCATCCTTCGACCACTGGGAGTGGACCGCTTTGAGGTCCTGTTCAAACGGTGGATCGTAGAGCGGACCTTTGTCCGGCTGAGCCACTAGCGGCGGCTGCCTGGCTGAGTCACTATCGGTGTCATCGGTGTGAATACGAGCGAAACCATCGCAGCAGCGAGGCGATGACCCTGGTTGCCGTGACTCGCCTGATGCCCCGCCGCCTCGCCCCCGCAAAATCCCAGGGAAAAAGAAGGTAGTCCCTTAGCGCAAGCGGGACCAAAGCGGCATCTGCGGCACGGTGGGGCTGCCGATGGGAGTGGTTGACAGGAGTCCGCTAAAATTAACCGGTTTTTGAAGATTTGCGTTAAACAGGCCCATCGCTTCGAGCTTTGAGGCCCGAATGATTTTCGGTAAAGTTCGCCTTTAGACCCCGGGAGGGTAAGAGTTCAGAAAAGTCGAAACTGGCAACCCCGCATCTAATTAGCTCCATTACGGAACTGGAGCGCTAGCGGGCCTGCTGCCAGGAGTCGTAGAGATCGGCGAGCCTTTTATTTAGCGAGAGCAAGCTCAGGTCCCTGCGCTATCGTTCCCGGATGGAGCTATTTAGGGCACCTTACTTCCTAAAGATCACATGATTAGTAATTCTTGAATGTATGGTCAGAACGCGATTTGCTCCTAGTCCTACCGGCTATCTCCACATTGGGGGGGTGCGAACGGCTCTTTTCTGTTGGCTATTTGCGCGACAGCACGGTGGCCAGTTCATTCTGCGAATTGACGACACGGACCAAGATCGCAATGTGGCCGAGGCAATCGAACCGATTCTCCGGGGGCTTCGGTGGCTAGGACTCGACTGGGACGAAGGTCCGGAGGTCGGGGGTCCCCACGAACCTTACTTCCAATCCCAGCGGCAACCGCTTTACCAAGCGGCGGTGCGCGAGCTTATTGCCAGGGGGGCAGCCTACTATGATTACGCCCGGCCGGAGGAAATAGAGGCTGAGCGACAAGCAGCTTTGGCGGAGAAACGTCCTTTCGTGTACAGCCGGCGGTGGATGGCGGAAACCGATGCCGACCGTGCTCGGTTTGAGGCTGAGGGCCGGCGGGCTGTGGTTCGCCTTAAGATGCCGCGGGAAGGCACACTGGTAATTGAGGATCTGGTTCGTGGCCGGGTTGAGTTTCCCTGGTCGATGGAACAGGACCATGTGATCCAGCGAGCCGATGGAACCTGCCTTTACCACCTGGCCAGTGTTGTCGACGATTACGAGATGGGGATTACGCACGTTATCCGGGCCGAGGAACATTTGTCTAACACGCCGCGGCAAGTGTTCATTGTGGAGGCCCTCGGTTATCCTCGCCCCCAGTATGCCCACCTTCCTTTTGTGGCCGAGCCAGGAAGTAAAAACAAGTTGAGCAAGCGGAAGCTGGCCCAGTATGTCAAAAACAAAGATTTCGGCGATCTTTTGAAGCATGGTCAGGAAATCGCCGCCCGGCTAGGGTTAACACCGGATCCGGAACGGTTCAATCCGGTGATGATCGAATTTTACGAAAGGCTTGGCTATCTGCCGGAGGCGATTTTGAACTATCTGGCCCTGCTAGGTTGGGCACTTGACGACAGTACCGAGTTTTTCACCCGAGAAGACCTCCTTCGCTACTTTTCGCTGGATCGGGTCAACCGTGCTCCGGCCAGTTTTGATGCCAAGCGGCTCCGGGCGATCCAGGAGCGGCACATGGCGCGGTTGAGCGCGGAAGAAAAACTAAACCTCGTTTTGCCTTTTTGTCAACAAGTGGGTTGGGTCGGTAGGCCGCCGCGCGATGAGGAGTGGCAGCGATTGCGGGCGGTTGTTACGGCCGCTGGGGAGCGAATCAAAGTTGCGGGCGACATCTTGCAGTATGAGGAGTTTTTCGTGCGCCATGAGGCGGTCCGCTACGAGCCGGAAGCTTTTCGCAAAAGGCTGGTGGAGGCACCGAAAGGGCGGGAATTGTTGCGGGAGTTTGCGATTTTACTTGGTAAGCAGGAAGACTTTAGCCCGGCAGCACTGGAAGCACTTCTTCAGCGGTTTGTGGAGGAAAAGGGAATAAAGGTCTCTGACATCATCCATGCGTTGCGAGTAGCCGTGACTGGCAAGGCCATAGGCTTTGGGATGTTCGATGGTTTGTCTATCTTGGGTCGGGAGGAGGTGCTTGCGCGAATTGGTCGCGCCCTGTCTCTTGCTGAGCAAGCTGAAGCTGCAGGGGAATTGGCGGCCAGGGTCGGTAAGGTCGAACCAACGGGCTAGAATAATCTAGACTTTCTGGGGATTTCCGCCGGAAGCGGGTTGGGTAGTTGCTTCGTCGCGGCAAAGCCGAAGGAGCAAGATAAACAACTGCAAGGAAGGCGTGTCTGTCAACAGATAAGTGGAGACTTAAAAGCAAGCCATGGCACAGCCTGAGACACGTCGGTCGGTCGATTTCATCAGGGCTATTATCGATGAAGATCTCCGCACGGGTCGCTACGGAGGACGTGTCCACACGCGTTTTCCGCCGGAGCCTAATGGGTACCTGCATATTGGCCATGCAAAATCAATTTGCCTAAACTTCGGCATTGCTGAGGAATACGGCGGCTTATGCAATTTGCGTTTTGATGACACTAACCCCACAAAAGAGTCCCAAGAATATATCGACGCGATCAAAGAGGACGTTCGCTGGCTTGGCTTTGACTGGGGCGACCGGGAATACTATGCCTCTGACTACTTTGAACAGCTGTACCAATGGGCGATTGAACTGATTAAAAAGGGTCTGGCTTATGTGTGCGATTTGACGCCTGACCAACTGCGGGAATATCGCGGCACACTAACCGAGCCAGGCCGCGAGAGCCCCTACCGCAATCGCTCGGTGGAGGAAAATCTCGATCTTTTCCAGCGGATGCGAAATGGCGAATTTCCCGAAGGTTCGCGGACCTTGCGGGCCAAGATCGATATGGCCCACCCCAATCTCAACATGCGCGACCCGGTGATGTATCGGATCATTTACGCCCCGCATCCACGTACCGGTACCAAGTGGTGCATTTATCCCACGTACGACTGGGCTCATGGACAGTCGGATTCGATCGAGGGGATTACGCACTCGATTTGTACACTTGAATTTGAAAATCACCGGCCCTTATATGATTGGTTTTTAGCGGCGTTAGGGGTTCATCATCCGCGTCAGATTGAGTTTGCTCGGCTCAACCTGACGTATACGGTGCTAAGTAAGCGCCGCTTGCTCCAGCTTGTGCAGCAGGGGCATGTGCGAGGTTGGGACGATCCCCGGATGCCCACGTTAAGAGGCCTGCGACGACGGGGGTACACGCCGGAGGCCATTCGCCAATTTTGCGAAATTATCGGCGTCTCGAAAGTCAACAGCACGGTGGACATCAATCTCCTGGAGCACTGTCTCCGCGAGGATCTCAACAAGCGTGCAGAAAGGCGGATGGCGGTTCTCCGGCCGATCCGGTTGATCATCACCAACTATCCGGAAGATAAAGAGGAGCTTTTGGAGGCGATCAATAATCCGGAGGATCCTGCGGCGGGGAAACGGCTTGTGCCGTTTTCACGGGAGCTTTACATCGAAGCGGATGACTTCCGGATCGATCCGCCGAAGAAATACTACCGCCTTGCCCCGGGCCGAGAGGTTCGGCTTCGTTACGCATATTTCGTTCGGTGCACGGACTTTAAGGTCGATCCAACCACTGGGCAGGTGACGGAAATATACTGTACATATGATCCGGCAACCCGTGGCGGCGACGCACCCGATGGCCGAAAGGTCAAGGCGACTTTGCACTGGGTTTCGGCCCGGCATGCCGTGCCGGCGGAGGTTCGCCTCTATGATCACCTGTTTGTAACCGAGGATCCAGACGCCGTACCCGAAGGCCAAGATTTTACGGTTAATTTGAACCCGAATTCGCTTGAAGTGCTTTACCCGTGCTATCTAGAGCCGGCTTTGGCCGAGGCTCAGGTGGGCGATAAATTCCAGTTTGAACGTTTGGGCTATTTCTGTGTCGATCCTGATAGCACCCGGGAGCGGCTGGTTTTTAACCGCACAGTGACCCTCAAAGACACCTGGGCCAAGTTGGAAAAAACGGGGCGCGTTGACGAATAAGAGTTCGCTCGTGCCTGCCGGCGGCGGATTTCCAAGTTCGTTATCCCAGGTAAACGCAAGGGGCTGTTGACTCTGAGGATGTCTGCTAATAGGTGGCTGCTCCAGTCGGGGGTGGTTGTGGGCCCAAATAGCTCTGCAGCCCGGGGCTTTGCTAAAGTCCTCAGAGTGATTCTTAAAACTGGCGGCCTGCGGCAAGCCGACGGTCTGACCTCACGAACGCGTTTAGAACC
The DNA here is from genome assembly GCA_025060325.1 of Thermoguttaceae bacterium. Taxonomy (GTDB): domain Bacteria; phylum Planctomycetota; class Planctomycetia; order Pirellulales; family Thermoguttaceae; genus DTLM01. The sequence continues at coordinate 9,625 of JANXBW010000047.1, read as the reverse complement.
ACCGTCGGCTGGTGGGAAGTTACTGCACGTGGCGAGCCCCTGAATTCCATCTTTTCTTTGTCGCCCAGTGCGAATGAGTGCGCACAAGAACCTCGATCGTTTACGGTGCCACAGGGCAACCGGGCCTGTGCGAGCCGTTGCATTAAAAGGGTGTGGTGGCAACCCAGGAGGAACCTGCTTTTGGCCTTCGACGCAATGCTTTTGCGGGAAAGCGAAATTGGTTCTTGTTAGCGTACTTGCCCCTTTGGCGAGAAATGCAGCCTGTGGATAAATTCGCCTGTCTTGGGGGCTTGTCGGACCACCGGAGAGTTAATCGCTTTGGAGGTAGCGCTTGATACACCACCCTAGCTTTTGGATGTAAAGGAGGTCAGCTTTACACCAAGGGATGTCAAGCCACTTGCGAAGCTTTTGGGCCGGCTCGCGGATGATCATCGCTTTGGCCGCGAAAATTTCTTGCGACATCGTGGGTAGGGCATATGGACTTTCGTTGCGCCAGGCTAATTCCACATTCCAAGCTAGCCACCACGTGGACCGATGGTAGTCCACATAGCGCTCCATTAGTTTGCGCTGGCTGTCGGGAGCATATCGGGCACAAAGGAGCGCGACTTCAGGCGTGAGGTAGCGCCGCCGCGAGAAAATGTGCCGGCCGGTCGGAACTTCTGTCAACACACCGCGCGCTGGGTGGGCTAGCTCGAAAATCAACCGCTCGCGAATAGCTCGTCGCGTGGGCGCAAGTCCCCGCGCGAAAGCTTCCTCGTCCTGCACATGCTTCGCCAGCCGACAGTCAGCGATCAGTCCTGCCACGTAGCCATTTCGGCAATCTTCATTCCAGGGGTTGGGCTGTTGGTCCACAAGCTCGCGGATCGCCTGCCAATGGCGCCGCGGGTGGCCGAAGTCGCCGGTGACGTACGCCCAGAGCCAAATCGGATAAAGCCGAGCAAGAGGCGTGCGGATAATATCGTTGTTGATCCCCCAAAGCTTTTCGTCCGGCACATCATAGGGGGAGCGGACCTCTCCCTTCCTGGGGTCCAACGTGGCGCTCCCCGTTGGTCCGGCCAGCGGTCCGCCCGGCTCGCTTAGCTTGCTGACATGTTGACGAACTTGCTCTTGCAAGGCTGGGGACAAATAAGGGCAGGCCTGGGCCAGGGTGAGCAGAGTCTCCGTTGGATCGCCAAAGAACCGGTAACCTTCACCCCGATGCTTACCCGCCGGGAAGACAAACGGGCGCCACTGCGCGCCGATAAGCTCGGTTACGGCTTCCTCGAGCTTGCAGGCCAGCTCGGCCACGACCGGACTTTGCCGTGCGTCGACGAGGAGCCGTTGTGGATGAAGAGAAAGTTCAGGCTTCAAAATAATCGCGTCAAGTTCGCTATCCGGGATTGTGGCGACGGTCGCCTCGGCGCTTGAGGCGGGGGCTGTCAAAGTGCCAGGGATGGGAGCGCCCAGCTCTTCCAGCACATGCCGAAGCCGCGGCGATCAAGGTGTATCCCAGTCCCAAGGCATTGCCCGGAGCTTTTCCAGCTCGGCAGTTGTCGGCTTTGGGAGTGGGGCGGGTTCATTCAAACGTTTACGAATATACTCTCATTGCCGTTTGTAAGTTTCCGGCTGGGCCAGCTGCCTAAAGTTCATTTCCCGCAGCTTTGCGTTGACTTCCGGAGGCTGTCGCCAGCTCGCCATGTCGCCGAAAATTTCCTTGACCATGTCAAAAAGGATCGGCTGGATGTTGTCAAGGGACATCACTAAAGCGACGGTAACCATGACGGCACCGTCGGGAGCGATCACCGGGTGATACCCACGAAAGGTAGCGCCGGGCAACTTCTGGCTTCGCCAAACAAGTTTTCCGGCCGCCTGGTGGATGGCGTAAACGTGCATGTCTTCGCTGGCTACATAAACGTGGCGCCGGTCTATATCAAGTGCAGGGCTTGAGAGAATCGGCCCGCCGGTCGCGGCTGTCCAGCGGAGCTTGCCTGAGCCGGCTTCGAGGGCATAAGCATGGCCATCGCGACTGCCGATAATTACAAGCCCATCGTGGACGACTGGGGCATTCCAAATGGCTGCCCCGGTCGGAGTTTTCTACACCAGGTTGCCGTGGCGGCGGGAGACAGCGTACACGTACCGGTCGGCTGCCCCGAAGAATACCTTCCCTTTAGCCACAGCACAGCTATGCAGGATCGCCTCACCATCTTGGTAGACCCAAGGTTTCCCCTGTGTGTTCGTCGATCGCATGCAGTCTCCCCCGCATGGTGCCGATGTAGACATTTCCACCAGCGACCATCGGTTGCACCCCGGCCATTAAGCCCTCGTCCGAAAAGAGCCGGTACCATTTGCGGACGAAAGGCGGCCCGATTTCGGCCGGTGTCGAGCCGCTTCGGGGAGGATCGTGAGCAAGCATCGGCCAGTCGGAAGGATCGAGCGGCTCCCAAGCATGCACGGAATAGGCGGCAAAAGCGGCAAGAAAAGCCGCTAGGAGCGGACTTTTGGCGGCCGTTGCTTTCCTTCCTCTCTTGTTGCCGAAGTCGGTCGCCATCTCCGCTCGTTGAGCGAACATGTCGATCGTTTTTTAAAAGGTTGGCCTGTGCGGCTAGCCATCCCGACGGATTAGACGTGCTCCCAAAGTTAAACGAGGCGCCAACCCAAGTTGTGGACATTGAGAGCCTCAGCTTACGGGAATTCGCGGGAAAACGGCCCGGATCTCCCGAGAACTTCGTCACCTGCGGAGTTAGAAGGTAGAGCGCTATGTCTTCAGAGTCAAGCTTGGATGGCCTTTTAGGTTGGGACCGAAAGTCAAGCGCCGGCCGAAGAATATCCTGGCCGGGGGTGGCAAGTGGATTTGACTACACCCGCCGGTTGGCACGTGGCAAAAAATTGGTTATTCTTTTTAGTGACGTTCCTTAAGGCATCGGAGTGGGGCCGGGCCGGCATGTCCTTCGCAAGGCCGCGGAGCTAATCGGGGGCGTCCGGGGAGGGAGGGTCGGCTGGGGTTCGCCGCAGGGCTGGCCGGGAGATTTTGCTGGAGGAGTAGCCCCCGGCGGACCGGGTTACTTGCGTCAACACATGCATAGGAAGGCCGAAAACAAAGGGCGAATCTCTTCAAGCGGGAAAAGGAGCGACTCATGCCGCTTGTTGTTGTCGGGTCGGTTGCGCTTGATACGATCGAAACGCCGTTAGGCAAGCGAGAAGAAGTGCTGGGTGGGTCGGCTGTTTACTTCGCTTGGGCAGCCAGCTACTTTACTCCCGTGCGCCTTGTGGGGGTGGTTGGTGAGGACTGGCCTGAAGAGTACACGAAGCTCTTGGAATCGCGGCGAATCGATCTGACCGGCCTTACCCGCATGCCCGGTGGCAAAACTTTTCGTTGGCATGGGCGATATTTTGACGACATGAATCGTCGTGAGACAATTGACGTTCAGCTTAACGTGATGGCTGAGTTTGATCCGGTTTTACCGGAGGCTTGCCGGCGAGCACCGTTTGTATTCTTGGCCAATGGGTCCACACGGATGCAGCTCCGCGTGCTGGACCAATGCGTGGGGGCGTCGTTGGTGGTTGCCGATACCATGGACCACTGGATCCGCACCGAGCGTCCACAATTGGAAGAACTTTTGCGGCGAATCGGCGGATTGGTGTTGAATGAAAGTGAGGCACAGCTTTTGACCGGCGAAACGAATCTAATTCGCGCTGGCCGGCGGGCACTGCAAATGGGGCCACAATTCGTGGTCATTAAAAAGGGCGAACATGGGGCGATGTTCTTCAGTCGACACGAAACTTATGTGCTACCCGCCTACCCCACCGAAAACGTGGTCGATCCCACTGGCGCTGGCGACAGTTTTGCTGGCGGCATGATGGGGTTTTTGGCTGAGAAAAACAACTTCGACCCGGTTACTTTAAAGGAGGCGATGGCGTACGGGATCCTCGTGGCAAGTTTCACGGTGGAAGACTTTAGCCTCGATCGGTTGCGAAAGATCGAGCGAAACGATCTTGAGCGTCGCATGGCCGAGTATCGGCGGATGTTGTCGTTTTAAACCGTCGTGTCACGGCCGTCATAACCCGCTGCCCTGCCTTCCCCGAAAAAAGGGAGCTGACATCCTGCGGTTATCTGCTAACCCCCGCCGTCGGAACGTGTTGACCCTTTCACTGTGCGCCGCCTAGCGAACGGAAGGGACGCACGTTGGCTGCGGAAGCACCGGGCTGGTCTTTGCTGTGGTGGATGTTAAAGTCTTGGTCCTTGGTAAGGAGTGTCGGCCATGGGGTACGACCGTCTCATTTGTTCTTCGCTCGGACAAAAGTTGACTAAATCTTTCCGCTTGTTAATGTTGGCTTGCCTAGTTGGGTGGTTAGGGGCCGGAGTGTTGGCCGGTAGTGGTCTCCAAGCGGCCGACCAGACATATCCTGACCGGTTTGTGTGGATCTTCGGCTGGAATCTAACCCGGCCGACGGACGTGGCGGAGATTCAAGCGGTCTTGAAAGACGCAGCCCAAGGTGGACTCAATGGCGCTGTGTTTTCGCTAGGGATGGATTCTCTATGCAAAAAGCAGCCCGTTTACTTTGAACGTCTAGCCGAGCTCCAGGCCACGTGCAAGGACCTTAATCTGGAATTCATTCCGGCGGTATTTTCCATCGGCTACGGCGGTGGTTTTCTTGTCCACAATCGGCATTTGGCCGAAGGATTTTTGGTGGAAGACGCTCTGTTTGAAGTCTCCGGGTCGGAAGCCCGGTATGTGCCGGACTCTGAGGCAAAGCTCGTCAACGGGGGATTTGAGGAATATCGGGGAAACCAGCTGCAGGGCTATCGCTTTCACGATCAGCCTGGGGTGGTCAGCTTCGTCGACACTGTGGTGTTCCGCAGTGGCAAGGCCTCCCTCCGGATGGAAAACTTCCAAGCTAATCCGCACGGTCATGGGCGCGTGATGCAGGAAATTAAGGTTCGACCCCGCCGGCAATACCGTGTCAGCTTGTGGGTGAAGACCGAGAATCTCCAGCCGGAGGGATGCTTCCGAATGACCGTGCTGGCCGACGGTCGGAACCTTTCCCCGCAGGAGTTTAGTATCGCACCAACTTCGGATTGGCAAAAGGTTGTGATGGTCTTCAATAGTCTCCATTACGAGACGGTTCGCCTGTATGCCGGGGTTTGGGGTGGGCGAAGTGGACGATTCTGGCTAGATGATTGGTCGCTTGAGGAAATCGGCCCGATGAACGTCCTCAACCGGCCCGGGACACCGGTGATTGTCCGCAGTGAGGACGGCAAGATCACCTACGGGGAAGGGCGCGATTACGCTCCTCTTCGCGATAGTCAACTCAATTTTAATTGGCTTGATCGGCCGGCGCCGACGCTCAAGATCCTGCCGGGAGGCCGCATCCGACCGGGCCAGCGTTTGCGCGTGACCTATTATCATGGGATGAGTATCAACAGGGGTCAGGTTACCGTGTGCATGGCCGAGCCGGAGATTTACGAGATTGTTGACCACGAGGCACAGTTGCTCGCCAAATACGTTCGGCCGCGTCGCGTTTTGCTCAACATGGACGAAATCCGTATGGGTGGCTCGTGCGCTGCTTGCCGAGGGAAGGACATGGCCCAACTTCTGGGTCAGTGTATCACCCGGCATGTGGAAATTCTCCGCAAGCATATACCCGGTTTACAAGTCTACATGTGGTCCGATATGTTCGATCCCAACCACAATGCTCATGCCGACTATTACCTCGTGGAGGGGGATTTCACTGGCTCGTGGAAATACATTCCCAAAGACATTGTGATTGCAGTTTGGGGTGGGCGCCCGCGACCGGAAAGCCTTCGCTTCTTCGAGGGCGAAGGATTCAGAACTCTTGTGGCATGCTACTATGATGCGGACGACCTAGAGGATGTCAAAGGTTGGCTCGAGCTAGCCCGGTCAACAAAGGGCGTTCAAGGGTTTATGTACACACCGTGGACGAAAAAGTACGGCTTGCTTCGCGACTTTGGTAAGCTGATAAGCTCGGCCAGCCGGTAGCGAAAGGATCCAATCGAGGCAGAAGCGGCCGACTCTTACTAACGTCAACGAGCTTACTCGTACCCGGTGCTAGGATAAAACGGCAGCCGGCTGGGATCATTCCAGGAGAAGCTCGGCGGAGAGGGGGCCCCTTCTGTTGACGGCAACCGCCGCAGGTGACGAAGGGGCTCCGTCCCGCTGGAGCTATTCCCCAAAGACCTCGACGCCGACACCGGCTTTTCCCAGGAAAAAGTGGGTGCCGTTCCACTAGCCGGCGGAATGGTGCCGGTTACGCTTGACCGGAAGCCCGATCCCTTGCTGACCTCACCTAAAGCACCAAGACGCTCTGTTTGGCTTTTTGCTTCTTGAAAGCCAATTTGGTCAACGGGAATAAGTGGTATTGATTCCACTTGTGTTGTTGCCAGACCGGTTGAAGAGCTGAGCATGCGTGTTCGCGGTTTGCCGAAGCTGCCCCAAAACGCATCGGAGGAGCGGCCTTCGGCATTTTGTGCTGTCAGAGAAATGGTCTGGTGCGTAGAGTGAAGCGCCCCGTCGGCTCCTTTCAACGAAGCGTCTGCAGTGCGCTGGCCACTTGGTAGGGAATCCTCGCTCCTCCCCGCCGGCTCACTCCGGGAGGCAAGTTGGCTTTCTGCCCGCTCGGTTCCAAATGAGACCACACAGAACCCAGAGCTACTGTCGCATCGCGCAAGCGGGACCTCCTGTGCCCGTGGCACAGTTGGTTTGGCTGCAGCCTGGTTCTCTTTAACGGTGTCGATTTTGGCTAAGTCGTCCTGATCCGAAGGGGTTGCTTCAATTTCAGGGGGCTTCCCCTTCGTGATAGTTGACAAACTGCCAGCGTTAGAAGTGCGCGGAAAATTTGGCCTAGCCGATGTGGTGGTACTTGTCGAGCCCAAGGAGGAAGTCCGCGAGGGCGGGTTGGACGAACTGTGCGATGGGCCGGACCTATTGGTTGGTCTTTCCGCGCGGTTTTCGTTTACAGAAGTTGTCTGGCTCGGAAAGCTGGAGCCTTGGGTTTGCCGACCGGTAAGTTTGAGAGCATCGCTGGGAGGGGATTTTTCCCCGCGGCTGGCCGAACTTGGTTGTTCGGTCTCCACCGTGCGTGGTCTTGCCGCTTGAGCGGGGGCCCCTGGGCGAGCTTCGCCTGGTTGAGTGGTAGCTGATTTGTCAAGCCCGGGCGGTGGGCCAAATGTGAACGACCTGGTGCTCGCCGGGGTAGCCAGTTTATCGCCGCCGGCTTTGGGCTCGGTAGGCTCGCGTGTGGATGCGTCGGGTGATGACGAACCTGCCTTTGGAAAATTGGCCGGAACCGCTACCGGATACCGGTAGAGGTTCACCATCAGGCAGGTGAGGAATATCGTTGCAGCGAGGATCGCTGTGTCCACTCGGGGCATGGCTTGCCCGGCTTCGGCCCAGAAGTTCTGAGGGACTGATGCTCCCCCTGGCCGATCCTTCCTGACCGGACCAACAAAGAAAAGCTTCCTTGCCCGAGGATACGTGTGCCCGCCCCGATAAGGCGGAATTTTGACAGGGGGAACCGCTTACTACTTAATCAAAACTTTGCCGCCGCTTGGCTCCTTGGCAAGCAAGATTGAATATTTTTCGGAAAGATTTCATACGTCTAAAGGAGGCGTACACAAGTTAAACCGGAGACGTTTTTAGGCGAAGCTGTTTCGCTTGCGGAAAACGGACCGCCCACAGGGAGATTGTCAACCGACGAGACTGCGCAGTTGGCGCCGGTCCGGAAAACTTTTCCGGCTCCCACAAGTAGCCAAGGGGACTGCCGAGGAAAACTTTGTCGGTTCTTGCGGCTGTATCGACCAGTGTTAATCACCGCGGCGAGACATAAGCTAGGGCTAAGCGGCAGACCCGCCGGCCACGGATCATGGTTTCGCATGGAGAATCTACCTGCCTTGTCTTTTCAGCCAGGTGGCGACCAGCCGGAGGGTAGCTCGGGGGAAGGAAAGACGCCTTAGCCGATGATCCGCTTCCACCGCTCGATATTCCAGCGAGCTTTCTCGGCCGGTGTCATCTTGGAAAAGTCGGGCTGATCTTCCCAGCCAAGTTTTCGCGGGGAAACTTCCGCTTGCGAGGTCGGCCGTGTTGGTGAAGAGCGTGCCGCCCCTGCCGCCGAATAAGCCGTTCCCGTTTGCGTAAGCTTTAGGTCGTCCTCCAGTGACCGATGGGGACGGATGCCCAACTTTTTTAGGTCGCTGTGGTAAGCCCGGACCGCCTCATCAGGGGCGATTTTGTCATCCGCAATGAGCCGCAAATAGTAAACAAAGGTTAGTTGATGTTCTGCGTTGTTAATCTTTCGTCCATAAAGGGCAGCTCGGGCACCGAATTTCTTAGCTTCCCATAGCATATAAAACGCATCGTAGGTGGTCCCTGCCGAGCCGCCCAAGATTCCCACAAGAAGCGTCGGATCATAGTGGACTAAAGCCTCGATGGCGGCTGGTCCGTGGTAAGGTATCTTAAGAAAAAGTGGCCGCGCACCGCTTGTCACACCGGCAAGTGTCCGAACAATGTGGTCGTTTATAAATCGGGCGACATCCTGTGGTGCATGCTCTCCTGGGGCATTGGGATCGAAAACTTCCAGAAAATGGCGGAATCCCTTTCGCTCCGCCTCAAGACGAAACTCCTTATATGCCTCCAGTGTTTGCCGATCGAGCTCGGCATCGTTGTTAAAAGTAACCGAATAGAGCCCGAGATCCGCACCAAGATGGCGTTCCTCCGGGCGGCACTCCGCCTTGCCACACATAATGTGATCGATCGTTGCCGTACGGAAGGGGAGTGACGGCTGCTGAGCGTATCGGCCGGTGCCTGTCGCTAGCCAGATATCGGTAGTGTCATTTGCCCGGACGGCTGGTGTCACCGGGCTGTCGTCGAAAATGCGTTCACGAATGGTGAGTATCTCATTACTGCTTGCACTCATCAACATAATGTCAACAAGACCCTGGGCCACGATCTCCCGCATACACTGGCGATACTCGGCCAAGGACCGGAATCGTGCTTCATGGGCATGATGTTCCGGACTCTTTCCCGGTGCGGCCAAACCGTAGGCCATGTCTGCATCTTTAGCATCGGCCAGGATGAAGTCCGGCCGGGACGGATCCTCTCGCAGCCGCAGCAGTTTGCGATCAAGCGACTTTTCCATATCAAACAACCACTCCCAGCCTATGACACTTTGCCGTGCTATCCCCGATACGGTTGGCTAAAAGGTCGACAACAAAAACCCGTCCTCGGCTTCTCTGTCAAATAAGCGGGCAAAACCGAAACTAATACCCTTACTGTTAATTTTAGCTTTTTGTCCCCTATCATCGTGAGAGCCTTGATCCCCAGTTTGGCGCATCTCTCACCTTGGCAAGGGGTCAGGGTCACAGATTCGGCCCTAAGCCGACCGTTTTCCCTAAGAGCCGGCAGCGATCCCCTTGTTTTGCACCCTGACTTACCACGTTTTGCGCGCACAGCCCCATGCCGCTTCCCGGTTTTTTCGCGGGGGATCTGCGTGAGGACTCTTGTGCTGGAAACCGCCTGGCGCTTCCCAACTCCTGCGGGATTACGGCTCCGCGGCAATTGGGGACAGAGGGTAAGAAGTTGCCTTCATTATTTACAATGCCCGCTTGGGTCCAAAGAGCTCAGCACGGTAA
>JANXBW010000046.1 GCA_025060325.1 Thermoguttaceae bacterium | reverse complement strand
GAAAACTGGGCGGTACTTCTTCAGCATTACCTCAACTCCGACCTGGTTGCTGCCGGTATGCCTCGCGAGGATTACCGCCGATTTTTCTCCGAAGGACTATCTCCCCGCGAAAAATGGCAGCTCCTTGCACCATGGTGGCCGGCAGTTAAAAACACCGGCTATGGGCTGGCAGTGAGAATTGCCCTTCGGGAACTTTATGGAGTTGACGACTTATCAGCGGAGACGGTAGAGAAAGTTGCCTCAGCTTTTCAGGAGAACCGTCGTCCCGGCTTTTATCGGCGCATTCTTTGCGAACTGGGCAAAATTCACTCCTGCCAGGTGGACAGCGGCCGGTTTCGCGAATCAAGCGATCCCTTGCTCTTGATGCAGGATATATCGCTGGTAGGGATGTTCGTTGGTCCCAACCTCCGCGGTTTCGGAGAACCAACGGGAATTAATGTACAAGGGCTGGCAGACTGGCACCGGGTGATCGACTGGTGGTTCGAGCGCTACGGCAAATACGCCACAGCGGTCAAGTCTCAGAATGCTTATGCGCGAAATATCGACTACGAGGAGGTGCCCGCTGAAACAGCCGAGCCTATCTTCCGAAAGCGTCTCAACGGGGACAAGTTAACGCCTGATGAACAAAAGACGCTTGAAGATCACCTGTTTTGGTATGCCGTCCGCCGGGCAACGAACGAAGGGCTCCCCATAAAGCTGCACACCGGTTACTATGCCGGGGAAAACTACATGCCCCTTGGGCGCGTTGGTCTTAACCCGGCCGCATGTTGTGAGCTATGCCGCAAGGCTCCCGAGACTACGTTTGTCTTCATGCATATTTGTTACCCGTATTATGAGGATATTCTCAGTGTGGCGAAGCACTATACAAATGCTTACATCGACATGTGCTGGGCGTGGATAATAAACCCAGTGGCGGCAAAAGATTTTCTTAAGAAATATCTAGTCACAGCACCGGCAAACAAGATTTTCACCTTCGGCGGCGATTATCGGCCTGTTGAGCCAGTCCTGGGTCATGCGCTTATTGCCCGCCACGGCATTGCGCTGGCCCTAAGCGAACTTGTTGAAGAGGGCTATTTGGAACTGGACGATGCCCTAGAACTTGTTGAGCCGATCATGAACGGCAATGCTCGTCGGGTGTTCCGAATTGCTGAAAAGCAAGAAGCCTTAAAATCGGCACCGTGGTACCGCGGCTAATTTCAGCCGGAAAGAAAGCAAGTTCGACGTTGCTAAAGCTCCCTGTCGCACAGGATTCGGGCGAGCTCGTCTCTGGAGATTTACTGGCTCCGAGTTGGCCCGCAGCAGTCCGCCGGGCCTTAAGGGGGGGTTGAACGGAAAAGAGGGTTTGCTGAAGACAACCTCAGGGCTTGTCTGCTACTGGGAACTTAAGGACTGCCCCGATAGCATGATCAAGCGTCCTCGGCCGAGGGCTGGCAGTCGCCTTCCGGCTCGGGGGGGATGTGGGGAAGTGCTACCACCGCAATTCGGTGCTCGTTGGCGAGGGATAAGAATTCGTCAGGGTGTAGAAGGATCGTCTTGCCTGCCTCGACGGCAAGGACCTTTGCCCCCGCTTCAACCATCGTACGGATAGTGAGAGGGCCGACTGTCGGCACGTCGAATCGCATATCTTGTTGTGGCTTGGCCACCTTGACCACGGCAAAACCTGTTCTCCCAGTCAAAACCCCGGCCCGCCGGATGCATTCATCGGTCCCCTCAATCGCCTCAACAGCCAGGACGGTTAAGTTTTTCACGCATACGGTCTGGCCAATGTCCAGGCGGCCGATGCCCTTCGCCATTCGCCAGCCGAAGCGAATGTCCGCCCACTCGGCCCGGGTCGGCTTTCGCGTGGTGAGAACACCTGGCGAAATTAGAAGGTCGGGAACATAGTCCGTAGCCGGACGAAAGGCGATTCCCTTTCGACCGAAAACTTGAACCAGCCGGCCTAGGAGGGAATCATCGCGGCAATCCCGCAAGCGAAAGAGAAAATGGGGTGCAAAACTCCGAATGGTCAACCAATCCGGCAGTTCGCGAAGAACCAGACCAGGTCGAAGGATGAGCGTCTTGAAGATCTTCCCAACCATCGTGGCGTCGGTTACGCCGTGACGACGAAAGTACCGAACTGCGCCACCCACCCGGCCCAAACCCAGGACGCAAAAGCCGGTGCAATGCTGAGCAATGGCCGGATTTACGTGGTCCCGTACACCTACGCAAAAAACATTCCAGCCAGCCCGACTTAAAGCCGATGCCACCACCACCGGCAAATCTCCCCACCCGGCCAAAAGGCCGATTGGCCCGCGCCGGGGGGAAAGGCTCCGTGAGCTAGCATCCGCAGCTGCCTTCATCTTTGGGCCGATTCGCGCAAGCTTTTCTCTAAAAACTGATGTCTCACAGGCGGGGAGGCGTCACCGAAAGCCCACGTCGTGGCACCTCAATTACAAGCGATGAACAAATCCAAGCTGCCAACGGAAACGATTTCGCCTCAAAAACTCGCAGCCCGAATCGCGGGCAGCTTATGTTAGGCCAGTCACGTCCGGACAAGGAGACGGAGCGAAGTGAAGGGGGGATTCGCTTCCACAGGCGAAAGGCAATTAATCCCGGGAACTTGCGCTTTCAGACCTGCCCGATACCACCTGAGAAAGGCGGGCTTCGAGCTCCGCGATTTTCGCTTGGAGACGTTTAAGCTCCAGTCGCATTTCCGGCAATTTGCTAAGAACGGCCTGTTTGACTTTTTGTTCCCGCTCCGGAGTGGCCGGAATTCCCACCACGCGAGCACCGTCGGGGACGTCGTTCATTATCCCGGCCATGGCTCCCAGCACAGCCCCTTTCCCAATCCGGACATGGTCTCGAATGCCCACACGGCCGGCCATGACTACGTAATCGCCCGTGGTGACACTGCCCGCGATCCCAACCTGTCCACAAATAAGGTTGTGCCGGCCAATCCTGCAATTGTGAGCAACTAAGACAAGATTGTCGATCTTGGTTCCCTCCCCGATCACCGTCGGCCCATAAGTCCCGCGGTCGATAGTTGCCCCTGCTCCAACCTCGACATCGGCCTCAAGTATCACATTCCCCAACTGCGGGGCCAAGCGATGGTGTCCGTTTTCTGGTAAGTACCCGAAACCATACGCTCCGATGATCGCGCCGGCATGAATGATGCAACGCGGTCCGACGATGGTATCCTCATACAGGACTGCATTTGGAAAGATAGTGACGTTCTCTGCAATTTTGCACCCGGCCAGGATGTGGACGCCACTATGGATAACGCAGCCGGGCCCAACTTCCACATCCTCGGCGATCGTCGCAAATGGGTATACATCGACGTCCTCGGCTAATTTCGCTGATGGGTGAATCCATGCAAGGGGGCTGATCCCTACCTTCTGCCTAGAGCGCGGGGGACGGAAAAAACTCACGATTTTTTCAAACGCTCGGTGCACGTCCCTGACCCGGATGGCGGGCAAGCCGTTCGGCTCCACGTTCTCCGGCAGTAAAACAGCTCTCGCTCCAGAGCGAACGGCCTGCGGCAATCGCTCCGGCCGGTCCACTAGAGTGATCACCCCAGGACAAGCGGCCGGCAGCGGGGCAGCTCCAGTAATCGGCGTTTCAGAATCGCCCAAAACCTGGCCGCCAACCAATTGCGCTAAGAATCCGAGGGTTACCTCCATGGGCTGAACCTGCTAATGCGACTGCGCCAACTCCTAAGGGGGCGCCAGGCGTTTCCCCCTCTGTGGGGATGCAGCGCTACCTCTCCTGATCCGTGCGGCGCCAAGTCCCAACCGCCAGCTTTCGCAAGAGAGTTTGCTACTCGGACCGACTAACCCCCTCTCAAGGGGAAAATCCGCCCGGCCACCCACAATAAGAGGGAGAGATTTGTTGAAGGCACGAACTCGGAAGCCAAAGGCTCGCGAAATCAGCGTGATACTACCGGGCGACGCCCCGTAGCAGCAAGACCAACTTGAGTGAGGCTGAAATGATCGGGCTAATTTGGTCAGCCATTACCAGTCTGAATAAGTTACTTAGGGCTTTTGCCGGGAAAAATATTCTCGCGACAGTTCCGAATTTCTTCTTGACATGTGGCGAGCGGTCATTACAACAAAAAAGTAACGGGAAATTGCTGGTCGGCCAGGGGGAGTAGGTCAGATAAGGCTAACGTGTGGTGGGGGTGCGCCGTCTCTTGGCGGTACGATCGTCTTAGTCCGTTTTGTGCAGGGCGGTCCTACGCACTTAGTCTGTTTGGTGGAAGGAGGTCTTACTCATGAGAGTACCTAAGCTCGTACGATCTCGTGGAGGGTTTACCTTAGTTGAACTCCTTGTGGTTATTGCGATTATCGGAATCCTGATCGCCTTGCTCCTTCCGGCGGTCCAGGCCGCCCGGGAGGCAGCCCGTCGGGCGCAATGCACGAACAACTTGAAACAATTGGGGCTTGCACTTCACAACTATCACGACGTGTGGAAGGAATTCGTCCATCGTTCTGGTGGGACAACCCCGGGCAATCCCCAAGGCAATTCGGGCCGCCGAGCAGGATTCGTGTCTCTCTTGCCTTATTTGGAACAGACTCCTATGTGGGAGCGAATCCGCGCCGGTGATCCAGCCGCCGGCATCCCTCCGGAAGGGCCTGGTCCTTGGGTCAGCTGGGCACCTTGGGACTTTGCCCCTGCTGTGCTGCGATGTCCCTCGGACAATGGATACCCCGGCCCTGGCCCTTACAACAGCTACGCATTTAGCGCGGGAGATCAGGTTGAGGGTATCCAAAACGGCCAGTTCTCTGGTATTTCCGGTTATCATGTCCGCGGGATCTTCCCCGCCCGATACCACAGGCCGTCGGTTGGCATACACGACGTGACTGACGGGACAAGCAACACGGTGGCCTTCAGCGAGCGCCTGTGTCAACAAAATACCCCCTATCGGGCGATGGACCCGATCACTATCGGTGCTAGGACGGTCGAACACGTGCTCGCCGTGCATCAACGCGTAGCGGGGATCATCCAGAATCCGGCCCTTTGCCGTACGGTGACCGACGGGAAGTACTTTGTCGCAGGGTCGCAAATTCAAGCAAGATTTGGCACTCGTTGGACCGACGGGCAGCCGATGTACGTCTCCTTTAACACGGTTCTGCCGCCCAACGCGCCAGCATGTGCCGATGGTGGCCAGTACGGTGACTCGCACCACCTCATTATTCCGCCGGCCAGCCGGCATCCAGGCGGCGTGAACGTGTGCTTCGCCGACGGGTCAGTGCGGTTCATTAGCGATAACATCGACTGTGGCAATCTTAGCGCCCAGCAAGGTCCGACTGGCCCATCGATGTACGGCGTCTGGGGAGCGTTGGGATCGAAGTCAGGCGGCGAGGGCGTGTCTCCCCCGTAAGTGCCTGAGCTATTCATTTGCTATGCAAGCGGCTTAAGGGAAACAACCGCAGAGGGTGACGGGGCCGTACGGTCCGCGGGAAGTTTGTTCCGCTTTTAAGGATCATTCGAAGAAACTAAGGCCTAAAGCTAGCCAGCCCTTGACAATCGGGAGGGTCTCAAATGAGACAGAGTTGCGGAGTAATCTTTGTTGCGTTGACGATTTCGGCCCTGTTGCTGGCCGGATGCGGTGGCCAGGCAGGTCCGACAACCTATCGGGTCACCGGCACTGTGACTCAGGATGGAAAACCGCTTGCCGACGCCGCCGTGACGTTCCATCCCGTGGGTCAAGGGCAGCCCGCGGTGGGAAGGACGGATGCCTCAGGCCGATATGAGACAAGCGCGCTGCCGGGCCGTTACCGGGTAACCGTCGCAAAGTATGCCTCGGCGGAGGGCGGAACAGCCGCGGCGGCTCCTTCAGGCGAGTATCAGGAAGCAGCCCCGGGCACGACCCCAGCCCCTTCGCGGAACATTTTGCCTGCGAAATATGCGGATCCAGCGACCTCCGGATTTGAGGTTGAGGTCAAGCCCGGCGACAACACCTTCGATTTCCGGATCGAGGGTGGTGAGGCCCCCGCGGGCTAGGACCCGAAACTGGGCGAGCCTCACGCTTGGGGTAGACCGGTTGGTGTTGGGCCCAGGGGTGGGATACCGGACGGACAGCCGGAACCCGTGGGAAATCGTGCGAGTTAGCCGACCTGCAACTTGTGGCGGAACCTCCTACTCAATTCGGAGGTAGGAGCCACTTCGGTTTCACCCGGGGTTCCGGGCAAGGCGAGGGTTAAAGCTTACGCAGAGGAAAAAATGGTGGCCGGCCTGGAAGTAACCCGGTCGGCCACCTTTTTTGTTTACTGAACCCTGCCGTCAGGGGGAGTCAATGCCGATGCCTCAGCAAGGTTTAATTGAACGGGCATTCTCTCCCTGTGACCGCTAAAACGTCAAGGCACCGCAGGGGCGAAGCCCGTCGTGCTCGGAGCCACGCTGGGCGTGGGCGATGGCACAACAACGCTCGGGTTGCACGGATCAACGGTGGCGGCTGGCGCACACGGATCAGGCTGCGGGGCGATCACCGTCGCCGGCTGGCGGAAAAGCGCTCCTCTTCGGAAAATGTCCAATCGGCACCCCGTCATAGTGGCAAGTAATACCGCACCTGCCAAGAGAACCAAAGCGGCAAACCTTTTCATCACAAAGACCTCCTGCCTCTAACCGAAATCCTTGCAATACAGGATGCCCCAGTTAGCATCCTTCGATTTCCCAATCGCTCTTTTAATCTCACAAAGGCGGCGGTCGCGTCACCCCCTCCGTTAACAAACTCTAGCCCGTGCCCAGCGATGAGCAAATGCATCATGCCGCTTTTTGGCGACATTCTACGGGTACAAAAGGTGCGTGCGTGATGAACGTATCGAATTTACCGGCGGAAGCGATCGTATCGCCAAGCTTCCACCTCACAGAGAAGGATGCCGCGGCCCGCTCGTCCCTCAATCAAACGCGCAGAATCTAGTCGGCCTCTTCCAAGCTCCCGGCCAACCTGCTCTCGTAAAGCGACTCTTGGCCAGCTTTTCAACCGATCCGGTTTTCCCGGCATATCGCTCCCAAATGATCAGGTTGGATATTTCCTAATCGTTGACAAGATGGTTGCAAGCGATTCGCCATTCAGCTGGCTGAAGCCCGATATTCTTGGCTGCCGAAAACGCAAATGACATTTAGCAACGCTCTCTCAACGAGCTGGGCTAGGAGAATACTACAAAGGAGGAGACACCGTGACAGAGAAGACCGTGCGCCAAGCGGGCTGGCGCTTCACTGGCCTCTCCCGGTGGTTCTTCACGCACCTTTCCAAGCTGGTCATTGCCGCATCCGCTTGGACCGCAGCCACTTGGGGCGTTGCTGCGGAGAACTCGACTTATTGGGTTATGTCAACCCGGGAGATTTCACTTTCAGCGGTCAAGCCTGGCGTTTATCAGACGGTTACTGTCCTCCGGGCAGACGAGGAAGGGGCACTCGATGAGGCCAAGCTTGAAGGGCTGGTCGACGCGATTTTAGCCACAAAGCGTGTTGTAATTTACCTACCCGGTAATCGGTCCGATTTTGCATCCGGCCACTGCGAAGGGTGGGCACTGTACAAGCTGCTTTCCGAGGTGCAGGGTGCACCGCCCATCGTTTTCGCGCTGTGGTCTTGGCCTGCAGACCGCGTCACGTTCGGCCAGCGAAGTGACATTTGGATCAAAGCTTGCCGCGCTGATGCCGAAGCCTTTATTCTGGCCGACTGGCTCCGAACCTTGCGCTCGGATGTCCGGGTACTCCTTGTCACATACAGTTTAAGCGCTCGGGCCGCCTTGGGAGCGCTTCACCTATTGGGCGGCGGACAAGTAGCCGAACGTCAACTGGAGAACACCATTTCCCAGCCAAGCCCACAAATCGCAGCCTTGCTTGTAGCCCCGGCTGTGGACGCCCATGCCCTAGCCCCCGGGGGCGCATTTGAGCTTGCCATTGCCCGTGCACACAAAGTAGCTCTCACGGTCCATCCCGGTGACACTCTCCTGAGACTTTATCCTTTGCTTTACGGTCTGCGGGGGCCACAGGCACTCGGTTTCGTGGGGCCGATTTGTCTTCGACCGGAAGATGCCGAAAAAGTAGACATAATCCCCATGCAAGGGTGGGCCGGCCGTGGCCATGGTTGGCAAAACTACTTCTCCACCGTGCCCGTAAGATCCCAGCTGGAAGCAATGGCCACGCACTAGTGGACAAAGCAACGCTCAAATGCCCCAACTCCACCACTTAAGCGCGGGGTAACATCAACACGAGATTCTGCACGAGCCTCCCCACACTCCCCAAAGCCACGCGACCCAATAAAGGCTATCAGGCCGCCAATTGCCGAAACGGAACTAGGCTCCGTATTTGCCTAGGCGTCCTGCGTGGGCCATCGCTAGGGACATGAGATACACCGCCGGGAACTGGCCCAAACCGCCGCGCAAACACTCCGTCTCGCCGAATGACTGACACGCATCCGGGCGGCAGGAATCGGCTACCAAAAGTACCGGCACGGGATGCCAGCTGTGGCTGCGAAGGGCTGCCGGGGTGCTATGATCGCCAGTGACGATAAGCACCGTTGGCCGAAGGGCCTCAACCCGGGGGATAATCCGGTCGAACTCTTCGATCATTTGCACCTTCGCGGCGAAATTCCCGTCCTCTCCCCGGCTGTCTGTGTACTTGAAGTGCACGAAGAAAAAGTCGTAATCGTTCCAAACGCTTTCCAGAAGATCAATTTCCTCCCCTAGATTGCTGGGATTGCCGATGATCGTCATTCCCACCAGGCGAGCCAAGCCTTTGTACATCGGATAAACAGCAATCGCAGCCGCTCGCAGTCCGTAAACATATTCGTAGCTTGGCAAGTTAGGCCGGGCGGAAAACCCCCGCATTGTCAAACCATTGGCCTTGGGGTGACCGGCCAAAATCTCTCGGGCCTGAGCCAGGAATCGCTTTGCCACGTCGGCCGTCCGTTGACTTTCGTAATCATTGGGCACGGGATCCAGGGGCGGCACACCAGTCCGCTGCGGATCAGTATCGGAGACATTGGCCCCTAAACCATCGCCCCGGAAAATGACCACAAACCGGTGCTCACGGACCGGCTCGACGAAAATTTCCACGCCCGGGATCTGGATCTGACGGAGACTAATGGCAAGGGGGGCGCTTTCTTCGGTGGAAATGCGGCCGGCTCGTCGGTCGATAATTCGGCCCTCGGCATCAAGTGTGCAAAAGTTGCATCGGACGGCAACATCTTTCGGCCCGACCTCAAACCCCACACCCGTTGCCTCAAGGACTCCCCGCCCGATGACATACTTCAGAGGATCGTAACCGAACATTGCCAGATGCCCCGGTCCACTTCCCGGCGTAATCCCCGGGGCAATCGGCGTCATTAGTCCACAGACACCACGCTTAGCTAGCCTGTCGAGGTTGGGGGTGGCCGCCGTTTCTAATTCCGTTTTCCCAGTCGCTGGGTCGGGCAGTCCGCCAAGTCCATCGGCAACAAGGAGCACAATTTTCGAATCGTTCTTTTCCTTTAGCTCCGCGATAAGTTCCAGAATGTCCATCGTCTCTTGCTCCTAACGCGTTCCCCCTTCGGTTTCCCACAAAAGCTTGTCAATCAATAACGGAGCCGAATGTACCCGCCGATTGACTCCCTAAGCTACCTTATTCTGCCTCAAGCAAGCCGAACTTCGAGATAATCGTAACCGAGACTTGCACACGTGTTGTTGACTTCGCTCACGCCTCCAAGGCCTGCCTAAAATCTTCAATCAGGTCTGCCGTATCTTCAATTCCGCAAGCCACACGGATCATATTGTCCGGAATACCCACAGCCGTCCGCTGTTCGCGGTCATAGTCATGGTAGCTCATGAGCATGGGCTGCTCAATGAGTGACTCAACACCCCCGAAGCTCGGACCAATCCGCGGAATCCGCACCCTGTCCACAATTCGCGCTGTTTCTCGCCAATCCGCATTTTTGACCAAAAACGTCACCAGTCCACCAAAACCGCGCATGGTGCGCTTGGCAACGGCATAATCCCGATGGCTAGGCAAGCCAGGATAGTAAACTTTTTCCACCCGGGGATGCGCTTCCAAGAATTGCGCCAAAGCCAACCCATTTTGATTGTGCCGTTCCATGCGTAACTGCAGGGTCTTAAGGCCCCGCTCAAGCAAGTAAACGGTATGGGGCGAAGCTACCAGGCCAATCACCCCACGAATTTTCCGGCAAGGCTCCAGCTTTTCCGCCGATCCGATCAACACTCCCGCCAAAAGATCATTGTGCCCGCCCAGATACTTTGTGCAGGAATGAAGCACAACATCCACACCATATTCAAGCGGCCGCACATTGTATGGGGTAGCAATGGTAGAATCGATCATGGTCTCCACCCCATACTTGCGGCCAAGCGCTGCAAACCGTTCAAGATCAATGACGCTTAGGTGGGGATTAGTGGGCGATTCGCTGATCAGCAAGCGGGTGCGGGGAGTGATGGCAGCCTCCATTGCCTCGTAGTTCCCGGCTGGTACTTGGCGCGTCACCACACCCAGCCGGCCCAAGTATTCGCAGCAAAACTGACGAGTACGATGATAACATTCGTCAACAAGCACAATCTCATCGCCGGCACGAACTTTAGACAACACATAGGCTGCCACGGCAGCCATCCCCGACGAAAATAGCACCGCCGTTTCCCCGCCCTCCAGTTCCGCCAGCTTCTGCTCCACCACCTTCTCGGAGGGATTGCCGTACCGACCGTACTCCTCGCGCGTATGGCGGTTCTGCAGATACTCGAGGACTGCCTGACTGTCCGCAAACGTGTAAGTAGCCGTGCAGAAAATCGGATCAGTAATGGCAAATTCTGGCTTTAGATGGGCCTCGCCAGCGTGTACAGCCAGAGTTGAAAAACCCCAACGTCCGCCGCGGTCTAAATGAGGCTTTCGCGTGTTGCCCGAGCTCTCAGAACCACTCATCGCTAACCGATCCTATTCACCCCGGCAACAATTCCCGTGTTGGGTAAGCTTTGGTTGGAAAGTATCCGAATAGAGCCGACCAAGCTTCGAGCGCCGCCTCCCGTTACGGATGAAAACCCGATTGGCCGCCGCTGCAATCGACAAAAAAGCCAACAACACTCGGCACCGGACTTCCACACAATACCACGTGTTTCGAGAACGCAAAGGCGAAATCTAACAACCGTCCCAGCCTATAGAGCTCGCCTCGTCCAGCCCAGCCCCCCAATCGGCCAATGAATTAGTTCCGAAAACACCGAATTTCGACCCTAGGAGCTCCTCCGCAAGCACCACAGGTCACCAAACTGCCAGCTTCTCCCAAAAATGGGCCATACCTGTGTGTCGAAATACCTGAGACCGATCCCGAAGTTTAACAAAACCAGTCGGGTCATAAGCCAATATCCGGGATTGCTTGCTCCGCCACCACGACAGCAAACCCGTAGGCTCTAACCCCGACCACCGGCCTGTCAACGCCGTAGCGAGGTATTTTATCCGCACCTAAAGAGGGTCACAAGGAACACCCTGCCAAAGCTCCTCGCAGAGGTGGGATATCCGCTTACCAGCCGATAGAATTGACCTTGGCGTAATACGCGTTCCATTTTAAGGGTTTGGTTGACGCTGTAGTGGCCTTTGGCGGCGCTGCGGGACAGTTCTGGAAGCGTTCCAGGGTTATTCCGGATCAGCAATTACGCATTGCGACTCCCCGGCTAAGCTCCCAAATCGATCGGCTTTACCGCCGGTTGCCGGAGACGAATCCTTAGAGCACCGATCGCACTAACCGAGCAGATTAGCTAGACAGACAAAACGCGGTAGTTCCGGAAATTACGGAGTGGTGCCGGGTGGGTAATGGCCGCGCTTTGCCCTTGCAGGCGGAAAACAAACGCTCACCGCCCGCCAAATGGCCGCCCATGAGCGGCCGAGAAGGAGCAGCCCAGTCACTCGGCATGCCGTCACTTTTGGGCTGCTTGCCCGCCGGTACCAGTTGAATGCTGGGCTTAAGTGAGCTGCCGAAACTCCCCCGCCGCCGTTAGATCAGCTCTTTGTTTGGCCAGTTGGTTGATTTTTACCCGCGAAAGTTGCGTATGTTGCCTTCCGAAAAAATCGCCGTTGGTATGAGCACTTCGTCCACTAAGGTTTGCCTTCCGCCCCAGGAAGACCTCCGCGAGATTTTGCGCGTGGCCGTCGAGGCATCACAAGCCGGCGGCGAGGTTCTCCGCTCCTTCCTTGGGAGGGTCACGGCCAAAGAAAAGGCTCCGGCTGACTTAGTGACCGAAGCTGACGTGACGGCCCAGGAGGCCATTATCGGGGTGATTAGGTCCAAGTTTCCGGAACATCAGATCATCGCGGAAGAACTCCCCAGCGAGGCTGGTCCGGGAGGATCGCCTTCAAATGCTCCTGGCTCGTCACCCGTTGTGCCGCCGGCGAACATCTCGGCCGATTACCGTTGGTACATCGACCCGCTTGATGGTACGACGAACTTCTTCCACAGCTTCCCATTATTTGCGGTTTCAGTAGGTGTGGAGTTTCGGGGAGTGTTGATCGCCGGGTGCATTTTCAACCCGCTGACCGGCGATTGCTTCCACGCGTTGCGAGGCGGGGGCGCTTGGCTCGGTAATCGTCTTCTTAGCACAAGTGGGTGCACTACATTTGCCGAGTCACTGGTGGCCATAGCCCTGCCGTCCCGGGTGGCGCTTGATTCGCCGGACTTCCGGCTGTTTGTGGCGGCGCTTAACCGTTGTCAGTCGATTCGGCGGACAGGCTGCACGGCACTCAACTTGGCGTTTACGGCAGCGGGCTGGCTGGATGCCGCTTGGGGCCTGTCGTGTCACAGTTGGGATTTGGCCGCCGGTGTGCTTCTGGTGCAAGAAGCTGGCGGCGCGGTGGGCGATCTGGGCCGACGACCGTTTTCCCTGGCTAGTGGACGATTTCTGGCCGCCGCCACCCGCGAACTACTTGATGAGATCTATCATCTCGCCGAACCGCTCAATTTGGAGCCACCATCGCCCGGATGAGGAGGCGCGGGTTTCGAATTGAGCACGCATTTCGGGTCAAAGGCCCGCTTGCTCAACCACCTCGAGGCGCAGTGGACCTTCCGGCCAATCAGGCGGGTTAACTGCCGCGAGTCTAACCCACATTCATCGGCTAAACGAGGGTTGACAGTCATGGCACCCCGAGGGACCCATTTCTGCCGCAAAGCTCGGTGGCTTTTAGCCACGATGGTCGTGGCGTTGTCGCTCCTTGTCTTATCTTCCTGGTCGGCGAGCGTTACCGGCCAGGCCGAGAAAAAAGGGGAAAGTCCCCAGGCGGCGGGTGTGATCGATGCGGCTTTATATCCGTCGCTTCAAGCCGCGTTAGATGCCATACCTGCTAGCGGCGGCGTGGTACGTCTTCCGCCTGGTATTTACAAGCTTGAGCGGCCGCTTATTCTTGCGCGGTCCGCAAGCCGTTTGGAAGGTGCGGGGCCCGCAACGATACTTGTCAACCTCTGCCCACCCGGTGAGCCGACGCTCATTATTCGCCCGGCCGACCTAAGGGAAAATCCGAAGGCTGAACTTTGGCGCGTTGAAATAACCGGCCTTCGGCTCCAGGGGGAGCCCTCGCCGCCGGAAGCTAAGAGTTCAAATCCATCAAGCGGTCCGGGCATTCTCGCCCAAAACGTCAACGAACTTTTCATCCACGGGGTCACCATCGACCATCACGGCGGTCATGGCATCCATTTAGCCAACTGTTACGAGAACCCTCGGATTATTGGCTGTGCCATCTCGTATAATCGGGGGGCCGGAATTGCCATCGACGGCGGACACGACATAGTGGTGGCCAACAATCAGTTAGAGGAAAACCAGTTTGCCCTTCGGTGCCTGGACAGCTTCAATCTATGCATGACGGGGAACAATATCGACGACCACTTAGGCGATGGCATTGTTATCGAAAACACTTACGGCTCGGTAGTCTCCGGAAATATGATCGAAGAATGTCAAGGAGCTGCGATCGTCTTGGGTCGGGATTGTTACGGAATCACCTTGAGTGCAAATGTCATCGCCCACAATTTCGGCGGTGGTATTCGCCTGCTTGATGCGTGGGGTTGTGCAGTCTCGGCTAACACATTTGTTCTTAATGGCAAGGACTCCGTTTACGCTGCTAATGAAAGTGGACGAATTGTCATTACCGGTAATAGTTTCTGCGACAGCTTTGTCGGAGGCACCACTCGCCGGCCTGGTGATCAAAACTTCGCCACAGGGCTTCGCTTCGAAGGAACAACCGATGTGGTGATCGGCGGTAATCAGTTCAGCGGTTTGGATGGCTCAGCTGTGGTGGCAAGCGGGCAGTGTCGCCGGATTCTTGTCGCAGGCAACATTGTCGTGGATGTAAACAAACGAGCGGAAGATGCCAAGGATCCGGTGGACATCCCGCATCAGGCGGACTGCATCAAGGAAGTTAATATTGTTGCCGCGCCCACGGTCGGCCCCGACCGGCGATGATAGCGGCTAGCTGGAACAGGCAGGTGGGGCCTAAACGGCGTGGGCCGACCCGACATGCGATTCAACCTGTCGAGAGGACTCGGGACACACGATCCACTTGACTTGCGGCACAAAAAGTGCACTGGGGCGCCCGTGGAAACATCTTCCGGAGTTGGCCCGGGGTGGGCGGACGGATCGCCTGAGCGAAAACCCCTTTTACATTTCCGACAAGCACTTATAATCGCACTGTATGCTAGGTCCTTCGGAAAAATTACCGATTTAATCAGCAAACTGCGGAATTGGGGGTTTAGCGGAGAGAAGTGCATGGCGAAAAAAGGCAAAGGTAAGAAAAAGAAAGCTGAGACCGTCTTTTTGGTTTGCGAAGAAACAAACGACTACAACTATGCACTGAGGCGAAAGCCAGGCGGAGAAAAGCTTCGCCTGCGAAAGTTCTGTCCTCGATGCCGGCGCCACACTTGGCACGTTGAGAAGAAGAAATAGGCCGGGACATCCACCAGGCCCCCCGAGTGGTAAATCGTACTGGCCGGCGCGTCCCCTAGGTGGCGCAGGCTGGGAATCGTCCCGAGCTCTCTTTGAGGTAGTTGAAGCACTCGGGCCTCCAGCCATTGATTAGCAAATGGAGAAAGTTTGGCGCTTTTTGCATCCAAACGAAGTTGCTGTTGGCCGATTGCAAGCCGCCGGGTTTCACCCGATTGTGGCCCGGCTTTTGGCTGTACGGGGAATCCGGTCCCGCGAAGAGGCTGACCGATTTCTTGAGCCAAAGCTAGCTTATCTGACTGATCCCTCCGAGTTGCCCGGCTGTCACGACGCAGCAGCTCGCATCCTCCGGGCTATTCGCAGTGGGAAGAAGATCACAGTCTTCGGCGATTACGACGTCGATGGCATTACGGGTTTAGCCCTTCTGTGCCGGGCCATCCGCTTGCTTGGCGGGGATGTTGACTTTTATATCCCCTGCCGCATCGAGGAAGGCTATGGATTGAATGCGGCAGCTGTCCAAGCGCTGGCTGAGAACGGAACGCAGGTTTTGGTGACTGTTGACTGCGGCATTTCGGGGCACCAGGAGATCAACTTAGCCCGGCGCCACGGGATGGAGGTAATCGTCACCGATCATCATTGCCTGCCGGCGGAATTACCGGAAGCGCATGTGATCGTCCACCCGCAGCTCAGCCCGGCCGCAGTTAACGGTCTTATCCTAAGCGGAGCAGGGGTGGCTTTTAAGTTAGCGTGGCAGCTTTCCCGCCTTGCTTACCAGTCGGAGCGTTTGCCCGAGGAAACACGGAACTTTCTCATCCACGCCACCGGGCTTGCCGCGGTCGGAACTATTGCCGATGTCATCCCGCTGCTAGAAGAGAATAGAGTGCTCGTCCACTGTGGTCTGCATGCTTTGGCAAAGATACCTCTCCTCGGCTTGCGAATGCTCCTTGAGGTCGCCGGTTTGCCACCCATTCAGCCTCGTGACTCCGAGAAGGTTGCCTACCAAATTGCGCCGCGGCTTAATGCTGCAGGCCGGCTTAGCCACGCTCACTTGGCCGCGGAGTTGCTGTTGACTGACTCCCCGGACCGAGCCCGCCAATTGGCGGAGGAACTTAACGACCTTAATCGTCAACGCCAGGCAATGGAAGAAGAGATTACTCGCGAGTGCTGGCGTCTCTTTCATGAAGAAGGGTGGCAAAATCAGCCGGCTCTGGTCTTAGCCAGTGAGCGATGGCACCCAGGCGTTATCGGGATTGTTGCCGGCCGACTGGCGGACCAGCTCAGTCGCCCTGTAGCTTTGATTGCCCGTGATAGTCTTCGTCAACGCAGGGCAATCGGTTCAGTACGCGGCGTCCGGGGCTTTGACGTTTTTGCCGCCTTGGATCGGTGTCGACACCTCTTTGAGACTTACGGTGGGCACGAGGGAGCCGGCGGGTTTACCTTAGTCGACGAGAACATAGCTCCCTTCCGTGAGGCCTTTGTTGAACTAGCGGCCCAAGCAAGCATCGACGCCGCCAAGCAAAATGTGCTTTTAATCGAGGCAGAAGTCCCTCTGGGGTCGCTTGTTCCGGAGCTTGTTAACCAACTGGAAAAGCTCGGACCTTTCGGCCATGGCAATGCTCGTCCACTTCTGTGCGCAGGAAATGTGAGGCTGGTTTATCCGCCCGAGGCGTGCGGCTCCGCAGGGCAGCATGTTCGGATGCTGCTTAGCCAGGGCCCCACCCGCATGCGGGCGATTGCTTTTCGGAAGATTCATTGGCTGGAGGCTCTTTCCGCTCATACCGGGCCGATCGACATTGCTTTTTATCCGACGATTGACGAGTACCAGGGCCAACGAACGGTCGCCCTGCAGCTGGTCGACTGGCGACCAAGTTCTCGCGAGGGAATCTGCTAAGGCATAAACAAGAGAAAGGGGTGGTCGTTGTTGCCGGGGTAGCAGCGCATAACCGTGCCCGCTGGCAAGGCTATATATTGTTGACAGCATTAGGTCCTGGGTGAGAGCTATCATGAAAACGGGTGCTTGCGACGGATGGAGTGGGCCGAGAAAGGGCGTCTGCACTTAGAGTGTGGAAGAAAAAAATTACGAGTGTATGTTGTAGTAGATCAATTGGCCTCGGAGGTAGGTTGTGGACCCTAAGCGGCCGGAGGCGCTTCGCGAAAAACTTGTTAACAGGTTGGCCGCCCGAGGAATAGCCTCCCCGCGCGTTCTTTGGGCAATGCGACAGGTGCCTCGAGAACTTTTCGTGCCGGCAGCCTGTGCTTACGAGGCCTACGAAGATAAACCACTTGCCATCGGTTTTGGCCAAACCATCAGCCAGCCGTCCATGGTAGCGCTCATGACGGAGCTGGCAGAACCCCAACCGGCAGACCGCGTGTTAGAAATAGGCACCGGAAGCGGCTATCAAGCGGCTCTCCTTGCCCTGTTGTCAAAAGAGGTCGTAACAATCGAGCGCTTTCCGGCGCTTGCCATCCGGGCGGCTAAGCGTCTTTCCGACTTGGGTATATGGAACGTGCTTTATCTAGTGGGGGACGGTACGCTCGGCTGGCCGCATGCCGCCCCCTACCAGCGGATTATTGTCACTGCCGCTGCTCCGAAGATCCCCAAGCCGCTGCTTGAGCAACTGGCCGACGGCGGGATCCTGGTCATTCCCGTGGGATGCCGAACCGAGCAGGTGTTGATCCGGGCCGAAAAGAAAAACGACGGGCTAAGGTACGAGCACGTTATTCATTGCCGCTTTGTCCCTCTGGTGGGGCAGTTCGGCTGGCCCGAAGAATGAGAAAGATTCTTGCAGAGAATTGGCCCCCAAGGTGATTGGGAAGCTTCACAAAAGTCCGCAAAGAAGCGCCGGCGAACTTGAACCCGGGTCTACGCCTCCGTGCTCCTTTAAAGGGCAAGGCTCTAAAACCTGATTCAGCTGGCGCAGGTGGTCGCAGAAAAAGACTGAGGGATTTGGCCACGGTAACTAGAAGTTGCTGGGCGATGGCATTAGCTGGCGGGAAAGGCTCTCAATTAACACAAATATCATGAAAAAGGTGATTTTTTCTGCGAAACGGCCGCCGGCAGGCGCGAGCGTCGGTCAGCAGCACCGGATGATGGATCAGCCGGCGAGGTTCTAGGATTCTTTGGGGGGTGGAAACGGGCAAACGGAAAAAAGCGGTGAAGTTGGGCCCCTCAACGCCGGGAGCGGTGCGTTAAAATAATTGCCGGACTTGCGCAAATTGCAGCAGTTTGAAGACGCACGGCTGAAAAGGTGCTTCACACCAGTAGGCGAATCAACTGGACTTCTTTCGGGGAAGACTTGCGTCTCCGATGTTGAATGTCTGACATTGATTGCATTGAGAACCCGGTTTTGTAGACCCGGAAGGGGGCAGGCCGTTGGGGCCAACCGCCGGGGCTGAAAGCCTCGCGGAATCGGTTACGAACAGGTACGTTGCTCACACGCACGGTACATTGACCACCTAATTAGGATTTTGCTTGGCGAGAGTGGCGGAATAGGCAGACGCGCTGGACTTAGGATCCAGTGGGGCAACCCGTGGGGGTTCGACTCCCCCCTCTCGCACTTGAGGGCACCGGAATTAAGGCTTGATATTCGACGGCGGTTTTTGGCTTTTCCGGCCGAGGGGGCTTTTCTTGGTGAGCTTTTCCCAAGGATCTTTTGCCCGCTTCTCCACCGAGGTGCATAACTCACTTTAGGGCCGGAAAAGCGGTCAAACTTGCCCAAATTGAGTTGGCCCGCGCCTGTGCACCAAGGGCACGGCAACTCGGGGCATGTCCGCCAGAGGTTAGACGTCAATCCAGGGACCAATGTCCTCGAGTACATATTGGAGCAATGGCCGATTGTACACGGCCCGGGTATCGGTACCCCCGGCTGAAGAAACCGCCCGGACCAGCGAGAAGTCCTGCAGCTCAAGGACAAGGTCAACCGACTGCACCCACGCCTTGTTCGGTGCGGTGGCGCCGTCGGCCCGAAGTTGGTCATCACCCGGCGAGTCATTGACGATGGCCTGATCGGCCTCCGCCCAATCGCCGTAGCCATACACCTGGCGAAAACCGACCGACCGATAGTAGACCGAGGGAACTTCCCGTACCACGGTGCGGGTGCCCAACCAGGCCGTGAGCGTGTCGTTAACGCCGGGAAATCCGTAAAAATAAGCGGTGTGGGTACCCCCTTGGCTAAAGGCCGATGTGTACCGGAAGGCGATGACCGTCACCACATGCAGAGGATTCCCGCCAAATTGTAAACGTGCGGACGTTGGCCAAGCTTCGAAGACATCGCCATTACTGCTTGTGTACAAGCGGGCGGTGTTGTTAAAGCCGTCCGCCCCGGCATAAGCAAAAACACGCTCGAAGCCCCAAGCCCGCGCATAATGCCCCGGACCACTCATCACCGCGTAAGAGGGCGTTGCGGTAAATGTGTCCGCAGCGGCAGCGCTATCGTACATATAAGCGGTGTCTGTGCCACCGGCAGTGCTGTAGGCATAGGTTTGGGCAAAGCCCACAGCACGATTCTCAAACGCCCAGCCGGATCGCGTCGTTCCCACCAGCCGAGTGACATCCACACTGTTGGGAGGGGTGGGATAGTAGTAGAAGGTATCAGTCCCGTTGGAATCGAGCAAATAGGCGATATCCCCGTCGGCAGACTGTGCGGTGGCCTCGACCACCTCGAAGTTGACGGCCCAGAAACGGTATCCGGGACCGAAGAAGGTGGCCTCGGTCGGCCGAGCGTAGAAGGTCTCCCGCTGGCCAGGTTCGCCTTGCCAGATGGCCACGTCCCTTCCCCCGGTGCTGGGCGTTGCGTATGCATTAAGAAGGGAAAACCCAATGGCGCGGACAAAATGGTTGGGGTTTTCGCCGTAGACAATTCTCATCACATGATCTTGGGCCTCGAAGCGATCATTGCCGGGACCGTCGTAAATCCGGGCGGAATCGCGGGCCGACCCGTAGACTTCCACCTGTCGGACTGAGCCAGCTCGCAGATAGTAGCCCGACCCGGAAAGGACGGCATAGGTCGAGGTGGCCGTCAAGGTACCTGGAATAGATGAATGGCCGTACAGTTTGGCAGCATCATTTTCGTACGAGTTGCCAAAGACCTCGAT
>JANXBW010000045.1 GCA_025060325.1 Thermoguttaceae bacterium | reverse complement strand
TGGCGGCGCCTACCCTTCCTCGGAAGGCAACCCCAGGGAGAGCCACCTCCCCCATAGCTCCTCCGTAACCGTCAGTACACTCTCTCCAATGACTCCTGGCCTCTGGCCAACGACGCCCTGCAGAATACCTAGATTAGCCAAAGCCGGTGAGCCAACCTACGGAGGATGGCTAGCTGAAAAGTTGGCGAGAAAGAAAACCTGGGCCTCGCCCAGGCTCTGTCTTGCGCTTGGCCCGCTACATGAAAATCCGGGGAAATGACGGGGATTGCTATCTTATCTTCCCCTCTCAGTTTAAAAGCTGCTAACCTTGTCTTCCCAAGCCATGTTCTTGCTCTAACCGAGTGATATGCCCAGCCTCGTCGAACCAGGTCTTCGAACCCTTTGGCCACGCCGAATCATTTTCCGGAATTCAGCGCAAACACCCAGTGGCGTCATCCGTCTTAATAAGCGAGAGTCGCACTGGATTGCCCCAGTTTGGCTCCCCACAAAGGGCTTAGGCGGGTTTACCTTATCCCTGCCACGCGAAAACTGTTTTGGCCTAACCCACCGACCGTACACCCACTCGGTGCGGAGAATTTGTGCGCGATGCGGCCGAACGGTTTCGTGTCAGCAGATCACGCCCTAATTTGTAAACAAATTCTGGCAACCAAGCCCGTTCGCCCAGCTCGAGCTGGTTGCCCCGGTATGTGCCAGCGGGGCGATGTCCACAGGACCAGCAGCTTGAGGAGACGGGGGATGCGTCAAGTTTGTCAACTTGGAAAGCTCCTTCGGGAGGCAGGCTTTCGGCCGATACCGGCAAGCTCGGGGGCCTATATCGTTTCAGATGGTGAAACCCAGCATCCTGCCCTCATTCGCTTGCTTGGCAACGGATCGGCCCACTGGGTGTCGATCCTTGTGTCCGTGGGTAAGCCGGTCCCACGGGCGGCGCGCCTTTGGGACTTGCTTCGCCTTAGCCTGGAGATGGACCTGTGGAAGGTCTGCCTAATTGACCTTGAGGAGCTAGCGCTGGCCATCGACCTTCCTCCTGAACAGGCCAGCCCAATCGTGCTCCGGGCAACCGTCACCTTAGGGCGGGAATTGGCGGCCGTTGCCAGCAAGGGAGTAACGGGGGCCGGCTTCCACGAAATTGTTTGCAGAACCCACCAGGCCTACCAGACCGGAGGGTCCGACGGCACGCTTGAATGGCTGGTGGCAGCCGAGATCGCTAACTGGGAGGTCAAGGAGAGTGTTGGCAACAACGCACATCTGAGGCTCGGTGGATCCGACGTTTTCGTGCGACAGCTTGGTTCACTGTACGCTGCTTACACTTTTACCGACCTCTATCTGCCTCGAACCGACTGGCTTTTTTTGCTTGCTTTAAATCGGACGCTAGACGGCTGCAAAATTGGGTTTTCCCAAAGCGGCGAACTAGTCCTTGCCGCGGAAATTCACACTCCGGCCGACGAGGTCTGCTTAATACACCTTGTTCACGGACTCATGCTCGCTTGCAAGCGTGTTATACCCGTAGCGCGCTACCTGGCCGCGGAGAACGGAGTGGCCGGAACCAGCTTCTGGTCCTCCTGGCGTCGGCGAATTCTCGGATGGTAGCACCGCCTGCTACCAAGCGAGCTAGTAAAACAACGGACAAACGAATAGTGCTCGGGAAGGGGGTAAACCAATGAACGTTATTCGCTTGCTTTTTCCCCAACCGACGGACATCGTGGCGCAGACACTTGCCAAGAGGTCCTGGCGGTTCTTGCGCGTTAGTGACACGATGATCATCACTGGGGCCGTGATCCCACCCTCTCGGTGTTTAATTGTTTTTACTGATGACCAAAAGCGCAAGACCCTGTGTATTTTTTTCTTCGATCTGGATACCGCCCGGGAAGACACGGGCCCAATTGGCCAGGGCTTTCTCCAAGCCAACTTCAAAGTGCATGAAAACGAGGGCCACACGCAGGAGCAAGTGAACAAAGTGTGCGAGCGGTTGATGGCGGAGAATTTCCGGATTCTGCTTGGCCGATTTGAACGCGATCCGGAAGACGGAGAAATCCGCTTTTCGATTGCCCTGCCTTATCGCAATCGCCGTCCTACAGTGGCCCAAATCGATTGGTGCATCAACATGGGCTTGGAAACCGTCACCCGGGTGATGCCTCAGATCCGTCACCTGGTGGAACGAAGTTGGTAAACCTTGCCGCTAGCACCGGCTAGCCGCTCTCGGGTCGCAGACTATGTCCGAGTTCGCCTCGGCTCTGCTTTGCACTCAGCCTCCAAAAGAAAGCGGTGCCCCGTCCTCAACCAGCAGGCGCTTGCGGCACTTAGCGCATCTGTTGACTAGTCCGGTCGTCTACAAGCTGGGACGCTTCTAGGCAGGCACTGAACTAGACGCTTTCCGCACGATCCGACCGCGGAGATCTACAGTCATGACTAAATCGAATGTTGACTTACTTACCGAGTTGCCTTCAGGTGAGGGACTTTCTTAACTCAACCTGCTCCAATTGGCCCGAGACAGCCCCCGCCAAGGCACCGCTTACCGCTTTTCCGGCAGCAAGATCTTTAACTTAAACGGTCGGCGCTCCAGATGATCCCACGCCTGGACCTCCGTGACACCGACTATGCGCTTCGGTCTTAGCCGAAAGCGAACAAGCTGGGCCTCCTTTCTTTCTGGCAAGGGTAGCACATAGTTCCAGGCTTGAGCTTTCTCGTCATCGGGGAGCATATGATTAATAGGGATGTCGCGGCGGAAAAGGTTGAGATTAAATGTGCCACAGTACACAAATTCCTTCCCGTCCGGGGAAAGGAACGCGTCGACTTCGTCGCGGACCTCTCCTTGCAAGGCATCCCACCAAGGCCAGCCGGCTGTGAGGTGAATTCCCAAAGCGGCAATTTTCTGCGGTACTCCCAGATCGACCGTGATGTCCACAGTGCCCATCTTTTCGTCAAAACCGGCGGCATACTGCATGGCGGTGCCACCGGCATAATTGGAGCCGACCACACCATCGGTCAATTTCCGGCGTGCCGGATCATCACCTCCCCAAGCGCCATTGGGTTCATGGGAGAGCGTGTACGGCTTGCCCTGCAAAAGGTTCGTGCCTAGCTCCTGCCAAAAGTCGATGACTTGCTTGCCCAAGCCCGGCCGATCGTCGCTATATCCGTAGCGGACATTTTCTTTC
Organism: Thermoguttaceae bacterium; assembly: GCA_025060325.1. Classification (GTDB taxonomy): domain Bacteria; phylum Planctomycetota; class Planctomycetia; order Pirellulales; family Thermoguttaceae; genus DTLM01. The sequence goes on along the minus strand of JANXBW010000045.1, from coordinate 19,084 downwards.
TGGCCACACGAGGCGATTTCCAGGCTTTCGACCACAGGGTGATCGGTCCCACCTACGTCAATTGTGTAAACAAAAGGCACCCGATCGATTCGCTGGGTATGGCTGCGGCGTACACGACTGCGGTCTGGCTGGATTTCTTCCCATGTAAAGGTCACATCAAACGGGCGAAAGACCGGATCGGCCACCTCGTGCTGAACCTCCATCCGCACACTGTACATGCTACAGGCCATCGATCCGGCCTGTCGGGCCCGAAGCAGGTATTTAAAAAGCACCTCCCGCGTATCCGGAGGAATATCGTCAACGGTTACATAATGAATGTCATCCCAAGGCTGCTCGGTCTCCGTTAAGGTCCAAGCAAGTTGCCAACTGCGACCACCATCAAAAGAGTGAAGCAACTGAATTTGCGCCCCGGGTGCCCGGTTATAAAACCTGCCACCGTAAACGATTCGTTTGATCGGCCGAGGAGCGCGGATCTTGTAAACGGTGTACGCCTCTTTGTTCGGCTCGCGAGCAAACATCACCCCTCGCCAGCCCGGATGTTCCCTCTCCGTGGCGATGTTGACTTCTTCGACCACAAACTGCCGATAGGCCTCTCCTTGCAGATCCGGCCAAAGAACGATCGGCTCCACCGGTTCGCCCGCGTCCACATGGACCGTGTTAAGCCCAAGACGGAGGTGGGGCTGAGTCTTACTATTTAGCATGGTACGGGTTTCAATTTCCACTTTACCCACACCGACGCTAGCGGAGTCGGCCGCGGCAAAGAGCGCAAACTTAACCAAGATCTCATAAGCCCCATTAACAGGTTCGATCAGCTTGACTTCGATAGGAAAGGTCCCTGCCTCATCGGCTTTATAAACACACTGCCAGCTTAGCCCGGCTGTCACACTTATCCAGATTTCAACTCGATCGTTGGGGGAACCGCGTCTGCCCTCCGCCCGAATCACCTGCGACGTAGCGATGTTGCCAGCGTTGATTTTGAAAACGGCTTCAGCTTCCCGCCCGGCGCTCGCAGGCCGAATTGTGCCGTCCTCTCCCACAAGCACATTCTTGCTTTCATAAACAACTCGGGGGAAGCTTTCCGGCGATAATTTGGGCCGAAACATCCACACTCCATTGCCCCGAAGCCGATACCGCGGGTTGACCGACTCAGGGTCCTTGCCGTGGTTGGGAACATAAAATTCCGGGCCGTTGCCTAGGCTCCGATAATAGCGGGTGTAACTTTCCCCTTCGCGCAGATTGATCACGTACCGGTGGCCCCACTCCCAGTTGTTGTAATAAGTTCGCAATTTCAACCCGGCTGTGTGGAAACACCTTGCCTCCTGGTCCAGATCGCGAGCACAGTCGGCCCCCGTAAGAAATCCGTTGGCACTGGTGGCGGTCAAGCAATGGTATTTGACAACATGGCCAGGCTCCACTCGCCCGCCGGAAGCGGTACAACCAAGCTCTTTGCCCAAATCTTCAACGCCCGCGATTGTTTTCCCATCGCACAGGGTATAAATAGCCGACATGGAATTGTCGTACATATGCCAACGACCATCGTAAAAGCATTCAGAGACAGTGTGCAGTGTGACGTCCCAAAAGCGAACTGGAAGTCCCATGTGGTGCCAAAGGGCACAGTTGATGCCCGCCACGGTACTACACATGGTGTATCCCAGGTCGTTAAACTGCCGGATCGGATCGGTGACCTCCAGCCCGTGCATGATCATCGGCGAGGTTTGCCTCCTGGCAATGTGCACCCAGTAGAAAAGGGCCCAGCATTTCTCCTCGATGCTCGCATAGGCACCGGTTGCACTTCGAATGAAGCTCGGAATGTCGCTAAAGTCCGGGCTTGCATCGGTTAGCACCCGAATTTGGCACACCTGGGCTTCCGCCGGACTGGCCAGGATAATGGCCCACGCGGACACGAAAGGCACCAGGTTGGGTAGCGCAGTTCTTACCGACATTAGCCGGCCCTCCGATCTCACATCTTCTTTGGTCAAGACAAGTCCTCAAGGCAGGTTGTCTGGTCAGGGTTTGGCAGCCAAGAGGCCGACCCTAACTTCCGGAAGGCACCCGTGCAACACAACGGCGTTTGCTTCGGATTCTCCAGTCAAGGCGAAGGGACGTCAACCTCCGAGCTATGCTTGCCAGCCGCCGTGGGATTCCCCTAGCATTCCGTAGCTCGCCAGTCGAGGGATCGCTAGGGTCCACGAGGCCGCCAGGCCAATAACTCGTCGAGGACTCGCCATAATGGGCGACAACTGATTGGTTTGGGAGCTATAAGGCGTTTCCGAGCGGAGGCGAGACCCAGGTGCAAATGATGGCCCCTAAAGCAGTTGTGCTTTTGTCCGGGGGGATAGATTCGGCCACCTGCGCTGCAGTGGCTCGTTCCCGGGGATTTGCCGTCGCGGGTCTTACCGTAGATTACGGCCAGCGGCACCGGCTTGAACTTGAAGCTGCGGCCAAAATCGCTAGTTACTTGAAGCTCGAAGCCCACTATGTGGTGGCGGTAGACCTGCGGGCGATCGGAAAAAGTGCCCTGCTCGGTAGCGAAGATGTCCCCAAAGACCGGTCGGAAGCCGAGATCAGCCAGGGAATTCCAGCAACCTATGTGCCGGCTCGAAATACAATTTTGCTAAGCTTGGCCCTAGCCTTGGCAGAAAGCCTTGGGGCGGCGGACATTTTTATTGGAGCCAACGTGTTAGACTACAGCGGCTACCCGGACTGCCGACCGGAATTTTTACAAACGTTTGAAAAGCTGGCGAACCTGGCAACCAAGGCGGGCGTGGAGGGTAATACCCAGTTTCGCGTCCATGCCCCCCTGCTATTCTTGACGAAAGCCGAAATCATCCGGCTTGCCATAAGCTTGGGCGTGGATTTGAGTCTCACAATGTCCTGCTACGACCCCACACCAGCGGGACTAGCATGCGGCCGATGCGATTCGTGCCAAATCCGTCGGCGGGCGTTCTCCCAAACCGGAGTACCTGACCCCACTCGGTATGTCTGCAGTTGAGCTGACCACCCCTCAAATTGGGAAATTGCCTTCGGGTAACTCCGAGGAGGCTAGGGTGATAACCCTGCCGATCGCGGAGATCTTTTGCTCTCTTCAAGGGGAAGGTTTACTCACCGGAACGAAAAGTGCTTTTGTCCGAGTGGCTGGGTGTAACCTTCGATGCCGATTCTGCGACACGCCTTACGCTTCTTTGCGCGCCGAAGGAAACCCCTTGTCGATCGGGGCTATCCTCCAGGAGGTGGACCGATTCAAGGTGGCCCACGTGGTTCTCACCGGGGGTGAGCCAATGCTCTTCCCGGCCATTGAGCCCCTCAGTCAGGCGTTAGCTGCCAGGGGGTACCACATAACTGTGGAAACCAACGGCACGATTTATCGGCCGGTAAGCTGCCATCTTATGTCGGTCAGCCCGAAGTTGTCGAATTCGACCCCCTCCTCCGAGGAAGCGAGCACTTGGGCTAGCCTGCACGAAAAGCGGCGCTTCGTGCCGGAGGTGGTTCGCCGCCTGATCCGGGAATACCCGTACCAGCTCAAGTTCGTGATCGATCGGCCGGAAGATCTTGCGGAGGTCGAAGAGTATTTGGCCAACTTCCCCGAAGCGGAGCCTTCCCGGATCCTCCTCATGCCACAAGGAGTGAACCTAACTGAGCTTAGAGAGAAGCAAACTTGGCTTGAACCCTATTGTCAACAGAAAGGTTATGTTTTCTGTCCGCGGCGCCATATCGAGTGGTTCGGCGGCGTCCGTGGAACTTGAAGCTCATCTTTTCTTCGATTTCCTACCCATTGCCCACCCGCTCAACTAAACAACCAAAGGTTTCCCGCGCGGCCACTGGCATCCGGGGCCACTTTCTGGTAGCTTCCGAGAAAGAGACCTTGTGGATCCAAATTTGCGGTTGACTTTCTTTTGCAGACGCAAATAATTTGCAGGTGCAAATGACAAAAATCTTTGGCCACGTCTTAAGTTTCTAACTTTCCCTTAACCTGCGCTCCGGGGACCAACTTCGGAGTTAGCTACCTCGGTGTGCAAAAGTTAGTTGCGAAGCCCCACTCCCTAAGCATGTTACCTTGGTCGTGGAGGGGGACTTGCCAGCCAGAACTCACCCAGTCGTCAGCAAAGAGGAGGCTTAGCATGCTGTCGGAAAAGCTTGTTGCCGCGCTTAATGACCAGCTGAATGCCGAATACTATTCGTCCTACCTTTACCTGGCCATGTCGGCTCATTGCGAGGCCGAGGGCTTCCCCGGAATGGGTCATTGGCTCCGCAAACAAAGTGAGGAAGAGCTGGGCCATGCGATGAAGTTCTATCGCTTCATCCTAGATCGTGGAGCCCGGGTGGAATTAAAGTCGGTGGAGGCGCCGCCTAATCGATGGCAGTCGCCCCTAGCACTATTCGAAAACGTACTTGAACATGAACGAAAGGTGACGCAGCGAATCTGGAATCTGATCGATCTTTCCGGCGCCGAGAAAGATCCGGCTACTCGCGTTTTCCTGCATTGGTTTGTGGATGAACAGGTCGAAGAGGAAGCTCAGGCGGCGCTTATCGTGCAACGACTCCGCCTGGTAGGCGATTCGATCAATGGTCTGTTTATTATCGACCGGGAATTGAGCACACGATAAGCCCCGGCCCATGTGCGTTGTCTAAGCCGCTCAAGTTCCCCCTTGCGCCTTAGCGCGTAGCCACCGGGTATAGACCATTTTTCTAGCTGGACGGACGACTGCGCGAAACTTTGAAGTTTTGCAACTTACAAGCGCCAAGCAAGGTGTCCGCCGGAGATTCTTACCGTTTAGGTCTGGGTAGCGGTATCCCGACCCCAGTCCGCCGGGAAAACGCCCCTCCCCGGCATCGTTAACCCCGCCGTGCTTACGGGACGTTTAAGCCGGGCAAAAAGCTGTGGACAATTGTGACCTGCCGGATCTGCCTTGTATCTGGTTCGAAAACGCGGATACGAATCTGAATAGCCCGGAGCGGCTGCCCATAGGGCGGCAGTGTATCCATTTCTCCCGGGTCATCCACCACTCCATCGCCGTTATCATCAAAGCCGTTTGTCCCGGCGTCTGGCGAGGGAGCATACTGTTGCTGGCCGTCGGTTTCGTAGGCATAGCTCCACGTGTCGTAAACATGAGTGGGGATGACCCGAGGGGTGCCGTTAGGATACACAGCTCCCAGCCCCGACTTCGGATGGCCGGGCCTGCCAAAAGCAGTATTGCCGCCCCATCCTAAGTCAACAAAGGCCCCTGTTCCCACCACCGGGTTTGAACCAAATCCTGGTTCGCCGGGATAAACTGCCTCTTGGTCCGGCCCAAGCTGGATCGGCGCATCGGGGTCCCAAACCTTGACATCAAAGCCGATAACGTTAGTCAGCACAACATCTTCACCCGCCCTCGGCCCCTGAAAGTCGGCAAGGATTCCCCTTACCGGGTCGATCGGTAAAGTCAAACCTCCCCTGGTCACCCAATCATATGGAGCCAGCCACAGGTCTGTCTGGAAAGAGGATTGGGTCCGAACAAGGGCCGCATGCGGCAGGGGCAACAAGTTAAGGCGCGACCAGCCCGCCAGATTCATCCACGCACTGTGAGATGTTTCTTCTAACGTGGGCAACCCCAAAAGGCCCCACACGCTGGCCTCGTACGGGAAGGGATGAGCTGCTACAACTTGGTGAGCGAAACGGTTTTCGCGATTGGTCAAATCCCCCAGCGTGTTAGGCCGCCATGCGCCCGAGCTCCAATCTCGCCGCACCGAAACATCGCAAAAGTCGTACACACTTTGCGGGCCCAGCTGATTCAAGTCCGGCGTAGTGTCATTATCTAAGCTGAGGGCGGCTGTCCACGGGGCAACCAAAAGCACCCGGCGATAGAGCACGTTGCCACGCACAAACCAGGCAATTTCCGCCACAGGAGACTCAATGCTCGTTGTGCCGAATCTGCCCACAAATGGGCCTTCAAGCCGCCGAGTTGTAAACATGAGGATATCGTCAAAATCGATTACCGTCGTATCCGGCTGACCAGTTTCCGAATTGATGGCAAACTGCTGCGGCTGAACAAGCGGGCCAATTGGTCCTTCAATGAGTTCGAAATAACCTTCGTGAAACTCCGGCCGGCGGGGGGGCAACATCGTCACTGTGATGCCTTCCAAGTCCTTTTGGAGGATATTGCGGGTGGCCCGAAGGCGGTCGGCCATCTCCAAAGCAGCCCGAGTGTCATTCATTGTCCGGCCCACCGCCCCCAAGATCGTAACGACCCCAAGCATCATAATGATGGCCAACGTGGTGGCAGTCAGAAGTTCCACCATCGTGTAGCCGCCCGAACGCTTACGGCGTTGGCAAGTTAGCCGCCTTGTCATAGCCCGAACCTCGCCTAGCTTCAAATAAATTTCCCTCAGCTGAAGAAGAGGTCTTAAGGCCGAACTTCACCCCCCCAAACGTGGATACAGCACTATTCCCGGAAAGCCCGCCACTCTCTTCGCCCGTGACCGGCTCGACTCGTCGGCCATTTAAGCCATGCCCCGCATGTTGCATTTTGCAACATGCGGGCATAACCTCAGCTGGTCCGTTGTCAGCGGGCGAACGCATCCCCCTCCCATCCCCTCCCCACAGCCCCCTCCTCCCGCGGTCCTCACCCTCACAAGTTCCCAATGCCGCTTAAAGGTTTTTCCGCCTCCTACCAAAATGCCTTAGCCGCATGCCGGAGCCCGGTCTCCAGGCCAGTGCGCCCCTGACAGCCCGCCGCTAAAATTCCGCATTACCCGGGGTCCGAGGGAACGGAATAACATCCCGAATATTCCCCATCCCCGTGATAAACTGCAAAGTGCGTTCCAACCCAAGCCCAAATCCGGAGTGCGGCACGGTGCCGAACCGCCGTAAATCCAGGTACCACCAATAACTTTCCGGTTTGAGCCCCAGCTCCGCCATTCGCTCTCTCAGGACGTCCAGTCGCTCCTCGCGCTGGCTGCCGCCGATTATTTCGCCCACTCCGGGCACCAGCACGTCCATCGCCCGAACCGTCCGGCCGTCGTCATTAAGCCGCATGTAAAACGGCTTAATTGTCCGGGGATAGTCATACACAATAACCGGCTTGCGGAAGTACTCTTCGGTCAAGTAACGCTCGTGCTCCGACTGCAAATCTTTTCCCCACGCCGGCGGAAATTCAAACGGTTTAGGGGCCGCCGTCAGAATTTCGATAGCCTCCGTGTAAGATATCCGCACAAACGGCTGCTCGATCACGTTCGTCAGGTTTTCAATGCAATGTGGATCAATCCGCTGCCGGAAAAACTCCATGTCTTCCGGGCATCGCTCCAGCACGCGGCGAAAGACATGTTTAAGAAATCTCTCCGCCAAATCCATGTTGTCTTCTAGCTGGAAGAACGCCGCCTCCGGCTCGACCATCCAAAACTCTGCCAGATGCCGCGTAGTGTTCGAGTTTTCCGCCCGAAAAGTCGGCCCGAATGTGTACACCTTCCCCAATCCGCATGCCAAGGCCTCGGCCTCTAGCTGACCACTGACCGTCAAATACGTTGGCCTCTCGAAGAAGTCAACGGAATAATCCACCGTTCCGTTTTTCAAAGGGACGGCACCCAGGTTGAGCGTCGTCACCTGGAACATGGCGCCAGCCCCTTCGCAGTCGCTGGCCGTGATGATCGGCGTGTGGACGTATAGGAAGCCCTCGCCCTGGAAGAATTCGTGGATGGCCATCGAAACACAGTTTCGCACCCGGGCAATTGCCCCAAAGGTATTGGTCCGTGGCCGAAGGTGCGCAATTGTCCGCAAGAACTCGAAAGAATGCTGCTTCTTTTGAAGGGGATAAGTCTCCGGATCCGCCCAGCCGTAAACAACTATCCGGCGTGCCTCCACTTCCGTAGCCTGTTTGGCTCCCGGGGAAGCCCGCACCACACCCTCTACCCGGATGCTACAGCCGGCCCCCAAGTGGCGGATTTCCGATTGATAATTAGGCAGCGATTGATCGGCAATAATTTGGATATTCCCCAGGCATGAACCATCGTTCAGCTCAATGAAACTAAATCCGCCTTTGGAATCGCGGCGAGTCCGTACCCAGCCTTCAAGCACAACCTCTCGACCGATGGCAGTTTCTTGCCGCGCTTGGGCGACGGTAATCTTCTCGGCCATGGTCAGACTCCTTTCCTAGCGCCGGAATACTCCCCCTGCTTATGATCATATTCTGCTAGGATCGTAAGTGAAAAGGCAGTCGGGTCGAGCTTCCAAGCGGCGCAATCGACGAGATCTCCCGGCCAAACCAGCATCCGGAGAAACTTTGACTGATCGTGACAACACGCCCATCCCCAGCGGCTATTACCCCCCGCGCAACCGGCCTTGTTGGTCCACCTGCCAAAGACGGCGCGACGGCACTTCCATCGCGGTAAGCCACCCGCCACCATAGCAACAGGTGTCCAAACAGATAAGATGGCCCAAATCGAGCACCTCCCGCGTCGGCTGTGCCGTATGACCGACCACGGCGATTTTCCCGGACACATGTGGCGGCGGCACACGTGTCTTTAGCGACTCCCAGCACAACACTTCCACAGGCTGGAGCTGCAACGGCACCTCGGGGAGATAATTAGCGTGGACGAAAAAATAGCCATCCGTTTCGAAATAAAGCGGACATTGGGCCAGAAACTCGAGATGCTTTTCCGGCAAGAGTTTAGGATGATTCACCCCGTAGGACCGGAGTGTCTCTCGGCCGCCAAAGTCAAGCCACTCTTCCAGGAGCTCGTCCAAACCGGTTGCGATCTCAAGCAGCATTTGATCGTGGTTGCCCAGAAGGGGGACAAGCTGACAGCGAGCCCGAAGTTCGATTAAACACTCCAGCACTCCTTTCGTATCCGGTCCACGATCACAATAATCTCCTAACGTGACAACAATATCGTCGGCAGTGGGCCTAATGAGCCTCAACAAACTAGTAAGCGCTTCCGAATATCCGTGAATATCGGCGATGGCAATAAGCCGTCCCATTGTCGCCTGCCCAGCTTCGACTGTAGTCCGGAAATCTAATGAACCCGTCAAGTTTTCGCGTTGACCAGGGAGCCACTCCCTTTAACAGACATAAATTGTGCTCGCATAAACAAAAAGGAACTTAACGTTCACAAAAATGTGGCGTTCAAGCGGCCCGTCCGTTTGCCAACAAGCAAAACGAAAATGATCCCCTCTGAGGTCCGGTCGGCTTCTTACCACACCGGGGAGTTTACCGTAAAGCGACCCGATGGTAAATCACAAGCCGCCCGGCGATTCTTGAGCGAACCCACTCCTTCCACTTTGCCCCCTTCCACGCCCTGCAAATCTTCTGCCAGTTGCCTGCAAATACGAGGCGCGGCCAAAATGCATGCCGCTTCCAGGAAGAATCGCGGTGACCAGACACAAACCGCAACTTCTCCCGACTGAAAAACAATCCCCTCAAGAATTGTCCGGGCGACGGGCATCGGATATCGGCAGGACAGCTTGGCCGGCAAGGCAGATAGGCAACCGAAGTCGCGTCAAAGCTAGGGAAGGCTCAAATCTCCCGGCAGGGATTGACTCACTCCATCGAGCACCGAGGCAAGTCCTAAGGGTTTTCGCTAGCGGACCGGGGGCTCTCGGCCGCGGCTAGCGAACTTTCCCCTTCCAGCTAGTCGGCGATCACATCCCCCGAATTGGGGATCACCTCCTCAATCCGGATGGCCTTGTGGCCTTTAAAGATTCCCGGCCGTGCACGAAATTTCGGCACATCCTCCACAAAAACAAGGAGTGGCTGACGGACGTCCTTCGAAGTTGTTATCAAGTCACCCACGCGCAGGCTAAGCAACTCGCTGGTTGTGATTCGGGTCCGCGCAAGTTGGACCTTAAGCACCACGGTGGCCCCCCGGAGGTTGCGACCAATTTGGGCGATCGTCTCCGGCGTTGGCTCCCGGCGACTGTAGGCTACCCACGTGTTCGAGGTCAAGCGATTACTGATTCGCTCAAGGGCATTATAGGGAATACACAAGTTGATCATTCCCCGAATGTCACCGAGGGCAAGCTCAAAGCTAATGACCACAACAACCTCGTTGGGCGGCACAATCTGGACAAGTTGTGGATTATTTTCTACTCGCTCGATTTCAAGCTTGAGCGGAATAATGTCGCTCCAGGCCTTCTCCAATTCTTTAATAAACAAATTAGTTATCCGCCGCACCAGGAGGAGCTCAATTTCCGTAAGCGGCCGCCACGCGGTCACCGGGGCCTCACGCCCTCCTCCAAGAAGCCGATCGATAAGCGGAAAAGTTATCGTCGGACTCAGATCAAGCACGACCGTTCCTTCCAACGGGTGAGCCCGTAGCAAATTGAAACAAGTCGGATTTTCCAAGCTGAAAATGAATTCTCCATAAGTCAGTTGGTCAACGCTTGTCAATTTCACTTCGACAATTGTCCGAATCATTGTGGACAAAGCGGCGGCAAAGTTTCGCGCAAAACCCTCATGGAGCGTCTGCAGCACCCGCATCTGCTCCTTGCCCACCCGCTCCGGCCGTTTGAAGTCGTACGGAAGAATCTTTTGCGCAAGCCGCCGACCACCTTCGGAACTGCTTCCCTGCCACCTGCCGCTGTCCCGTCGGCTGGAGCTGAGGAGCTTTTCCAATTCCGCCTGACTGAGCACTTCCTCGCTCATGCTCGACATCCTTGTCCCAAGGTCAGATTCCAACGTTTACGAAAAGCTCTCGGGCTTTGATGAGCTAAAGGATTTGTTACCGCTTGCCGCTTCGGCCCCTGTCAGGCCCAGCGACGCCTTCCAGCCACCTTCAATTTCAAGTTGTTGATAAGCTACCCCGAAAAGGCACAAGTCGAACACGCTTCCACCCAGATCCCCTGCGGACTATCCCTTAGCCCCCTTCCCGTCAGGCAGCGGCACTAGTTGCCAATTTCCGTGCCTACTCCCTGACTTGGCCGTCGCCAAAAACAACCCATTTGTAGCTTGTCAACTCTTCCAGCCCACACGGCCCGCGGGCGTGGAATTTATCGGTGCTAATGCCTATTTCCGCTCCCAAGCCGAATTCGTACCCGTCATTAAACCGCGTACTTGCGTTGACCATGACGGCCGAGCTATCTACCTCGGCGACAAAGCGCCGAGCGGCCTGCAGATCTCGCGTAATAATTGCATCGGTGTGATGTGAGCCGTAGTGATTAATATGGCAAATCGCCTCATCGAGCGACTCGACCACCTTCACCGAAATAATCGGGCCCAAATACTCTGTGTAATAATCTTCCTCGCAAGCCGGCTTTCCCTGGGGGAAAAGCCGAAGCGTTTCCGGACAACCGCGGATTTCGATTCCCCGCTCGGCCAAGGCGGCACAGACCCGCGGCAAGAGCGACTCGGCCACCGCCCGATGCACAAGAAGCGACTCCGCGGCGTTGCACACACCCATCCGTTGACACTTAGCGTTGACGGTAATCTTGACGGCTAAATCCGGATCGGCGGAGGCATCTAAGTAAACATGGCAGTTGCCGGTAAAGTGCTTAATCACCGGCATTTTTGCCTCCTCGGTCACCCGGCGGATCAATCCCTCACCACCCCGCGGAATGACCACATCGATGTACTGGGGCATTTGCAGGAGGTATCCCACCGCCTGACGATCCGGCGTGGCAATGAGCTGAATCGCGTCCCGGGGAATACCCGTTCGATCAGCCGCCTCCCACAAAAGGTCCACAATCTTCTGGCTGGAATGGGCCGCCTCCTTTCCACCCCGCAGGATGACGGCATTTCCGCTTTTGACGCACAGCGCCGCGGCATCGGCCGTCACATTTGGCCGCGACTCATAGATAAAAAAGATCACCCCAAGGGGCACCCGCACCTTTTGCACATGAAGACCATTCGGGCGGACCGAGCTCCAAATGACCTGCCCCACCGGGTCCGGCAGCTGCGCCACCTCCTCCATACCCCGGGCAATTGCCTCGATCCGGCTGGGGTTTAACCGCAGCCGATCCACTTGGGCATCGGTCAATCCAAATTCTGGCGCATTTGCGACGTCCCGATCATTGGCCGCCAAAAGCTCGTCCTGTCTTTCCCGGAGGAGCTTCGCCCCCAAACGGAGCCAATCATTCTTCTGCCGCCCCAGAACCGAACCCATCTTGGCAGCGGCTGCCTTAGCCCGCCGCGCCACCTCCTCGCAATATGCCTTCAAGTCACTGATTGCCGCAGTCGCAGTCATCCCACCGGCCTCACGCACGCCGAACCAATGCAGGAGTGCCAATTTTGTCTATCAAACTAGTGATCGACCCGTAGTGCTCTACCGGTCACGGTCAACCCAAAAGAACATCTTAGAAAGAGCGGCAAGGTGCCCGAAACTCGCTTTGGTCTCCCAAAAAACGGCAAGAGCATCCTGCGCCAAACCAACGCTCCAAAGCCCCCTGATTATCCCGGGCCTTTTCCGACACGGTCAACCGACTTTGTGCAGTTCCTCGATTTTGACCGCCCGCCGCCCCGACCTTTCCCCGGCCTCACCGCTGACTATGCCCTACCTTGGCCCGATTTAACCAAGTGGAGCCGAACAAAATTCAGGGCATGTTTGGCACAAAGCGGTTTGATAATTGCCGGATGACCACTGACGCCCATCCCCCGCGTTTGTGTTCCCTCGCTAGTTGCTAGCGCAAGCACCAACTGTCCCGGGGCATCTGGATGCGGTGTATCCTGCGGAAATGGCCCAACCGCCAAAGCCAGATCGGTTTGGAACGCCTCCCGACAGCGAATCGCCAACGCTTCAACCACCCGACTTTGCCGCAGATCTTGCTGCGAGGCCAAATCCGGCGGAACGGCAAGCAGCGAGGCTAGCGACTCCACCCCACTAATGACCCATCCCCCGGCAAAATAAGGGGCTGGGTCGGGCACCTCCCCCAACCAGGAACCCACCAGCCCGCTTGTGCCCCACTCAGCGATCGCAAGCCGCCTGTTTTGTTGACGAAGGAGCTTCACCACCGCATGCTGGAGCCCTTCCTCATTCTCCCCGAACACCAGCTCTCCCAGCCTCTCGTAAATCTTTCGCACCAGGGGCTCCAACAGGGCTTGGCATTCCTCCTCGGAATTGCCGTCGGCTGCCAAACGCAGAATGATCGTTCCCTCGCTTGCGTTAATCCCCGCCCGAGGGTTAGGACCACCCCATGGCAGGTCGGCCAAGAGAGCTTCTACTTCGCTTTCCGGCCGACCAAAGGTGTTAATCGTACGGTGAACAATAACCTTCCCCCTGCCCAAAATCGCCCGAACCATTCCTCCGACTGATCTCGCCCACATTTCCCGCATTTCCGCCGGGACCCCAGGCAAACAGAACACGTGGGCCGGCCCACGCCCCGATCGCGGCACTTCCATAGCAATTCCGGGCGCAGTGCCCCGCGGATTGGGAATGGGCCGGCTACCTTCCGGGAATAGCGCCTGTTTACGATGAGCTTCTGTAAACGGCCGGTTTCGCCGCGCAAAAAGGGCTTTTAGATGCTCAATCGTGCTCGGATCTTCCCGGAGCGGCCGGCCCGTAGCTTGGGCCAAGCCCTCTCGCGTGAGATCATCCTTGGTGGGCCCAAGACCACCGGTAGTTACGATCAAATCGGCCCGCTCGATGGCAATCCGAAAGACGCTCACCAAGGCATCCACCTCGTCCCCGACGGCCGTGTGATAAAGCACTCGTACCCCCAGATCCTCAAGCTGGATGCTCAGCCACTGCGAATTCGTGTCTAGAATTCGCCCACTAATGATCTCGTCACCAGTGACAATAATTTCGGCAATCATCCGCGCACTCTTCCCCAGATGACTTAATACGGTTTAGGTTCGACACTCAGCCGGCTCCCAGACCAGCGCAGCCAGCACCCCTTCCATTACGAAAGAGCATTCAAAGTCCGCTTCGTCGACCCTAAAAGCACCGAGCGGATCCGCGGGGCAGAATACCTTCGCCTTCCTCCCCTGCCCCCCAATCGACCAAGGTTGTTCACTGCAGAAAGGCAAAACTGCCGCGGGCGGCAAAGATCACATATGATATCCCCGGGGCGCCGAGAAAAGCAAAACCTAGCCACCCTCGGCCAACAATCGGACAAGAAGCCTGTGCCTTCCCCTTAACGCTTCGGGAAAAACGGTCTGGCAACTTTCCGTATCGCCGGGCAAAGGGCCTTCCCTAGCTTCGAGGCGGGCACACCTGACAAGTTATGTAAATGGGATACGAAGATCTGCTGCGGAAGCTCGCGCTTCTTGGGGCTCATTACTTGGCGAAATTACTCGCCGATTGAGCCCCACATCTCCGCCCGGGAAGGTCTTACCGGATCAGGGTCCCTGGCCAGGGGCCGACCAGCTTGTCCACCAATTCCAAGCTCACTGCGCCCGCGGCGCCCCCGCCACATTTAGGCATCGGATCAACGTCTGTGGCGGCACCGCGATCCTCAGCACAGGCGCAAGTTCGCGGAATTGTTCATCAACTCCCTGAAGCAGTTCTTCCGCCGGCGGAAGCCCCAGCTCCTGACCCAACGCGTAAGCCTCCAGAAATTGTTCCCGCTCCGCCCATATTTCGTCGGCAAAACTAGGCAGGACGGCCGACAATGCCACCGCGTATCCCCCCGGTTCCCCTTCCGGGCATGTTGACAGCTGATCAAACTGGTTATGCATTTCGATGAGCGCCGCACAATTTTCCGGCAGGTTCCATCGCCGGGCCAGCATCCCACCTGCCTGAGCATGCGTCCACCCAAAGGTGCTCTCTTCCAGCCGCGATAGCGGCACCCCCTCCGTCTGCCGTTGTTCGAAAAGCACCATGTACCGAAGCGTCAACTGCTTGGCCAAAATCGGCAAAGCCATATCTTGCAATAGCGCTGCCAGAAAAACCTCCTCGGCCTCAGGGAAACGGAGGTGCCGCGCCACCGTCCGCGCAAATAAAGCCCGCCGGAACGAGTCCTGTCGCAGCAGTTGCAGATCAAACGGCCCACACCGGGGACTGGGAAGAAGCGTAAACACCGCGCCCCATAGCACAAAATTCTTAATCGTGCGAACCCCCACGAGCGTCACCGCTAAGCGGAGGTTCGATATCTCCCGAGAAAACCCAAAAAACGACGAGTTGACAAATCGCAGCACCTGCGCCGCCAGCCCCGGGTCGGCCTCAATCGCCAGCGCATATTCCGGGGGACCAGCCGATGGATCTTTGGACAGCTCCAAAATCTTCAGGGCACTTTGCGGCAAAGCGGGAATTTGACAACCACGAAGCACTTGTTCCAAGTTCGTCAACTTCGATCGACGTGCGTCCATCGCTGGGATGCCCCCCTCGGATTGCCAGTCTCTGTTAACGCCGGCCGATCTTGCGCGCCAAGTCGCTCTCCACCAAGGGCAGGCCCTATCCTCCTGCACCGTGGTAGCCAATCCACAACTTCCTTAGCAGGATAAGCTCCTCTGGCCAGCTAGCTTCCCGTCTGGCGAAAGGCAGCCCCACCTTGGCGGGCCACAATACCTACCGCCCTAAGGCCCTTCCAACCGTTCCGGACAATCTCTGATTTAACCTAGCTTACGTGGTGATTCCCGCCTGCTAATTTTGGGCCGCCCACGGCCGGCTAAACGTTCCTCCGGCATTGCCCGAGGACGCACAATCGGCATGCTTGCTATAAGACTGCCCGACTAGACATTTCTGTCGGAAAAGATCGTCGCAAAGCGACTCTCCCCCTTAGACCTTGCCCCATCTGGCCTACGCTTTGGTGGCACGATCAGTCCATTTGCTGCTGGCTCCGCCAAACCTCAAGCCGCGGGAGAAGTTCTCGACGACTGGCTGTCCCCGTGGTCCCCAGTTGTTCCACCGTGATCGACGCGACGAGCGTTCCCACCAAAGCAGCCTCCGGAAGGCTTGCCCCCGAGGCTAGCGCAAGCACCGCCCCCGCCGTCGCGCTGTCGCCCGCACCAGTGGGATCCACCGGCCCAGAAAGCCGCACCGCCGGAATCCACGTCCGCTCCGGATCCGTCACCAACATCCCCTTCTCACCACAAGTTACCACCACCGGCGCCCCCGCTTGTTGACGCATCTGGTCAACTTTTTCCGCCCATTCCCTGGCCATGCCTGCGGAAAAATCCGGCGGCTGATCCAGGCCAAATGCCTCCCGATAGTTCGGCTTAATGATCACATGCCGAAACTGCCGAATGTACCGCCGGCTATCGGCCCAAAACACCGTCGCAGGGTACTTCCGCGCAAGATCCGACAACACCTCCCGCAGCCGCGGTGTGATCACCCCGTGGAAGCTTTCCTCCACCTGGTCCGCCACGATCACCGCATTTATCCCGGATGCCACCAATTTGTCCACAAAAGAGATGATCTTCGCTTCTAACTCCGCAGGAATACCTCGGCGGTTTTTCAAATCGTACCGCGAATGTTCCCCAGCCAACGTCGGATCGGTGATATCCCGCGGCTTAAGATAAGTCGGCGTTCGCAACTCTTCCGTCACCGGAAGGTACTCCAGCGGGCAACCAAGCCGCTCTAGGTCCTGCCGCAGTTCGTACCCTTCCCCATCGTCGCCCACAAAACCCACGGGAATGACCTGCCCAGCATCCAGCGCCACAAGATTGCACACTACCGTCCCTGCCGCCCCGGGACTATGACGCACCCGGACTACCTGATGCGCTGGTTTGCCGGTTTCCAAGCTCCGCTCTTCTAGACCAGGGTCCACCTCAAAGTATTTGTCCAGAAAAAAATCCCCCACCACCGCCACACGAGCGCGCGGAAATTTCTCCAGCAACTCCTCTAAGCGCTCCGGGGCAAAATACCTCAGTCGATTCATCGCCAACCCGCCGCTCGCAGGATCTCGTGATATAGTGCCGGAACCGTCTCCCGATGTTGACCGCGAATATAAAAACTCCGCCCTCCGTCAGCCACCGTCCGCACCAGAATCGTCTTAAATGGCCGGAAGTAATACCGCGGATCGTCCTTGGCCGCTTCCCGCGACAAATCTTCCCCCAGGTCCGCCAGGTCAAATACCGCCGTGATGAAGTGCCGAATTTGCCGCCCCTCTTGGTGCGCAACGTTCCGCGCCATTGCCAATGCCTTAAGATACACTTCGGGCCCAGCTACCGCTGTCCCAATGTTGCAAAACACACCTCCCTCCAACTGGCTGACCGACTGCGTAAAGATCAAAAAGTCCCGATAGGTCGCCACCCCAGTGGCCGCCGCATCGAAATTCGGATGTTCGTGGATAATATCCTGCCCAATAGCCACATGGACTGTCACTGGCACCCGCAGCCGATAGCCGGCCGCCAACACGCTGGTCGCCCGAAACGGGAACTGCCGCTCCTCTATCATCCGCCCCACGGCCTCCCCAAATCCAAGTCCATCCCGAACCCCAGCTGAGACCGCCTCGTTTATCCACCCCGTCTCTTGCCACAAACCAAATTGACCAAGCGAGACATATCGAGCCACACTCTCGCACGTCTTGCCGATAAGGGCCAACTCAAAATCATGGATCGCCCCCGCCCCGTTTAGCGCAAGATGCGTCAACATCCCCCGCTCCATTAGGTCTATCAGCAGCGGACTACACCCTTGCCGCAGCACATGGGCACCACAGAAAAAGATCACACTGGCCCCCGTCCGACGAGCCTCAACCACCGCTCGCCCCAGCTGCACCAGGTCCGGATGAGAAAACCCCCCAGGCGTTTGCTCCGCCCAAATAAAGCAGGACCGGTCAACATCATGCTGCCTTTCCGCCAGCGGAAGCAATCGCAGCCGGCTCGGATCAAACTGGGCAAACGGCATGGGTGCTTCCCCAGAAAAAACCACCGTCAAACCGCTTCTCTTGGCTTACCAGAGAACTTACGCCCACATTCTAATGGCAACTTAGCTGCCCACGAAGCCTCATCCGCCGCCCCCCGACAAAGCCCATAAGACGCCCCCGGCCCCCGCCTCAACCAGCCCCAACGAGCGCATATGGCTAGGCACCTACCGCGCGGAGTCCCTCGCCGGAGGCGCCTACGTCAACACTTTCCCCCTCTGTTGAGCACTCCGTTCCCAGTCGAAATCCGCGGAACCATCGCCGCAAGCGATCGGGACACTATGGGCGGCCGATTCTTGCACTTCCCCGCCGGCCGGAAAATCCCCGAGAAGTCGCCAGAAAGGCCAAACTAAGCTCGACAAGTGCACCTAACCCAACGCTATCGCCCCAAAAGGCAATCAAAGGCAGGACGGTAAACAGAGCCAAAGATCGGCAAGCCAGCCGTCCGGCGGCAGCGCCCGGCGCCACACTTTATTTATAAATCCCGCCACCGCCCCATCTGTCCCGCAGCCCAACCGCAAGGAGCTAGGCCTTAGCAGATTGGAACGTTCCCTCGCAAACCTGCTCCTCATCCGGCAGCGGCTTGATCCGCACTCTGACTAAGCGAAGCGCCGCTGTTGACGAAATCTCCCTCGCCGGCAGAAAGCACACGCTACCTCCCGAACGAACGCAATAGCCCAAGCTTGCCAACAACCTTTGCACGGGCAGCCTATCAGGCACCGGGAGAAGACAAGAAGCGGCGTCCGCACATCTGAAAGCAAACGAGGAGAAAACAAACACGAACCCAACTGGCCCGGGACCACTAAACGCTTCTTCGCCGGACCCTGTGCTCCTCAGGTCCGGACCCAACTTACCCCGGCGATTTCGTTTTAGGCAGGGGTATTCAATACTCGTGCCGGGACCGGCGACGGGGGACGGGTAAGGGCGGAAGTCAAGGGTTTTTGCAACCTATGCCGACCCCGGCACCTATCTCCGTCTCGATCCCTTTTTCGTCAGGGCAGTGAATCGGAGGAACTAGAGCGAGATAAGGAGCTGTTCGACACCGACACGCTAGCGTCTCGATCACAATTACGTCAGGGCAGTGAATCGGAGTCATTCCAAAACGACCAGGGCTACTGCTGGGAGGAGCACGGGTCTCGATCCCTTTTTCGTCAGGGCAGTGAATCGGAGTTCCTTCCACCACCGGGGGGCACCTCGCGAGCCGCCTGGCTCGGTCTCGATCCCTTTTTCGTCAGGGCAGTGAATCGGAGTAGTGCTGTCCGGGTCGGCAGCTGGTAGCGGACCTGGTCTCGATCCCTTTTTCGTCAGGGCAGTGAATCGGAGGTGTTAGCGAAAAGTTCCTCGGGTGGCTCAAGTATTGGTCTCGATCCCTTTTTCGTC
>JANXBW010000044.1 GCA_025060325.1 Thermoguttaceae bacterium | reverse complement strand
CAAACTCGGATGGAAGAACTATGCCGCGGCAAACGATCGCCCCACTAGTTCGGCAAATGCGGCCCAGGTGCAGCCGGGTTCGCTAGAGCGTCCCACTCAGAATCAGGACGCCGCCGCCGTAGGGGGAGAACTCCGGCCTTCTCAGGCACAGTCAAACCAAGCAGTCAAGCCGCCGGGGCAATCGGAAGAGCTATTACCGGCGGAGGCGAACTTGGTCTACTACGTTAATCGAGAACGGGCGCGGTTTGGATTGCCACCCTTAAAGGTTTGTCCGCAACTTCAGCGTTCGGCGCGCAAACATTGTCGGTGGATGGCCGCTACTGGAATCCTTCAGCACACCCTGGATCCGGTCGCCGAAAACATTGCTATGGGCTATGAGACCAGTCAAAAGGCAGTGGCCGGCTGGATGACTTCCCCCGGCCATCGGGCCAACATCCTGGGGCCTTACACGTACATTGGTGCGGCCGGATATCAGTCCGCAAGTGGAACTCCCTTTTGGTGCCTCCAATTTCGGCGTTGAAACTGGCCGAGCTGCCTGGTGTGCGGCGCGCCTAGAGATGCCGGGACTCTCAGGGCCCGTAAGTGGTCTTTTCTTTGCAGTTGAAAAACCTTTTCCCCGACAAGGGCACGCTACCCGCACGGTAACAATCCAGGCCTACGAAGAGCGAGTGTGCCTGAACGGCGGCTGAGTCCCTCTTTAATTGGGCGGGGCGCTATCGCCGGGATGATAGGCGAAAGGGAAGAACCGACAGTCGTAGAGCGGCCGAGCTTTTCGCATCGCTACCCCTTATTCGAAGGAAAGGTCTGGAAGAAGTGATGGGTTGGGACCAGCACCTTTAGACCGAGGTCTTTCCCAAGATTCGGCCAACCTCTCGCCGGTCCGAACGGGTATTTGGCAAAATAAGTATTCGCGAGGGTGCCGAAAATGGGACCTAGCCTCCAATGCAGGAAGGCTGAGTGGATGTCGCCAAAGTATCATTTGAAGGTAGTCCGGCTCCCGGCCCTTCTGACTATTCTCAGTTCCATCGGCCAAAAATCCCCTGGTTGTGTAAGAAGAATCAATCCGTTATTCAACGAGCGCTAAAAACAGACTTTAATGCA
This sequence comes from Thermoguttaceae bacterium, assembly GCA_025060325.1. GTDB lineage: Bacteria > Planctomycetota > Planctomycetia > Pirellulales > Thermoguttaceae > DTLM01. The sequence goes on along the minus strand of JANXBW010000044.1, from coordinate 22,453 downwards.
GGAACAATTTGAAATCCGCAAACTTCTGCGGCAGATCTTCTTTGACCTTCGCTTGGCCGGCGTGACTCACGTGCCTGCGAACTTTTTTGCTCCCTCGCCCGCCGGCGTACCACCAAAACCGGTGGGTGAAAGCAAACCCATCTCCGCTCCCGAAGGCCCCTCTGTTTCGTCAACGGCCGAGCCGGTTCGCACGGAGCAAATTGTCCGCGGGGGGCGGGAAACCTCTAGCGCATTAGGGCCCGGACCTTCGGCCTTTACCGAGCAGGGCAAGATGGGCACACCGCTTTCGTCGGGCGAGCAATTCGTTTCTGCAGGGTCGTCAACGCCGACCGCTGGGGGACCAGCTCTCCCAGAAGGTTCAACCCCAAGCCGCGCTGAGCCTCAGCCGGTGATGAACTTCTCTACCCTGACGCTTCCAGTGTGGGCACAAGAGGATGGCGCCAACATTCTTTCCGCAGAGGAAAAGCGACAGCGACTGGCCGAGCTTTCCCGCCGCGTCTCGCAGTGCAAACGCTGCCCGGAGCTTGTTCGCAACCGCACGCAGACCGTCTTTGCCGACGGTAGTCCGGAATCGAAGCTGGTTTTTGTCGGCGAAGCTCCCGGGGCCGAAGAAGATAAACAGGGCCTACCGTTTGTGGGCCGGGCAGGCCAGCTGTTGACGGATATCATCACTAAAGGAATGGGACTTCGGCGGGAAGATGTTTACATCTGTAATGTCATTAAATGTCGGCCTCCGGAGAACCGGACACCCACACCGACGGAGGTGGCCAACTGCCGTGAGTATTTGGAGGAGCAGCTAACTCTGGTCCGCCCTCGGTTTATCTGCTGCTTGGGCTCGGTTGCCGCCCAGCGGATTTTGGGTAGTAAACAGTCGATGACCAAATTACGAGGGCAAGTGTTCACCCTAGGATGCGTGAAGGTGGTCTGCACCTATCACCCGGCATACTTGCTGCGCAACCCGGAGGCCAAGCGAGAGACGTGGGAGGACATCAAACTGTTGATGCGTGAAATGGGCCTCAGCCCGCCACCGAGCGGCCGTGCGCGTCGCTAGTGCCAATCCGCCAGGCCGATTTTCCCGTGGGGAAAGTCTTCTCATAACGGGCATCTTGTTAACGAAACGTGTGCTTCTTGCGCCATCGACCCGCGGCTGCCGTGCGCTTTTCACAAACAGGCGGGACAGGCAGGTTTAAGCCGGAAGGTTGAATTCTTCTTAGCAGTTGTTGTGGAGGTTCAATCCCGTTACCAGGGCCGCCGCTTACAAGCTCCACCCTTCTCGGTACGGTGGATCAAGGAGTTTGTTTGCCTCATCGGAATTAGTAAACCGCAGACTCTGTGGATCCCAATAGAGTTTCTTTTGTGTACGAATAGCGATATTGCCCATCAGCACGACGGCGGTGAGATGAGCGGCATGGTCAACAAAATTGCTACCAGGCGGCGGCCCACCTTTGCAGGCCTCCACCCACTCCCGATAGTGCCCAGGTGAGCGCGGGAGCATTTGCGGCGGTCGGCCGACCTCCTTTGCCCGCGACTCTGGCAGCAGTTGTGCCCCAAGCAGCATTCCTTCATCGCCCACAATAAGCGTTCCGTCACCCTCAAAGATGTTGCGATCGCCCACTTCCTTGGGTAACGGAGGCATCATCCCCCCATCGTACCATCGCAATATGATTTCCGGTCGGTCGCCCTCAGCCGGGAAGCGGTAAGTCACAATCGACGCAAGCGGGGCGGTTTCCTCTCGAATTTCCGGTGGGGCATTCCACAAGGTAGAACAGGCCTCGACGCTTTCCGGCCAACCAAGCTTAAGCGCTTTAAAGGCTGCAGACAGATTGTGACAACCGATGTCCCCTAAAACCCCGGTCCCAAAGTCCCACCAGCCGCGCCACGCAAACGGGTGGTAACAGGGATGGTACGGGCGCTCAGGTGCTGGCCCAAGCCAGAGGTCCCAGTCCAAATGGGGAGGAACCGGAGGCGTTTCTTTCGGCCGAGGTATTTGTCGGGGCGAAATATCCGGCCGGCGATTGGACCAGGAGTGAATTTCGCGAACTTTCCCGATCGCACCACTCCAGATATATTCGCAGATTAGCCGCGCTCCTTCACTTGCCTGCCCCTGATTGCCCATCTGAGTGGCCAACCCAGTCTTGGCGGCAACCTCCCGGACCCGGAGAGCCTCGTACACACTATGCGTCAACGGCTTTTGACAAAAGACATGTTTTCCGGCTTTGAGAGCAGCCACAGTAATGACGGCATGACTGTGGTCCGGCGTGGCAACCATCACCGCATCTAAGCCCTTTTGTTCCGCCAGCATGACGCGGAAATCCTTGTAAATCTTTGCCTGCGGATATATGGGTTTAAGCCGTTCCGCTGCTTGCAGGTCCACGTCGCAGATGGCCACTACATTTTCCGTCTTGGCCACCTCGCCAATATCTACCCTTCCCATCCCGTGGACACCGACGACGGCCACGCCGAGCTTTTCGTTGGGCGAGGTCACTCCACGCCCACCCAATACATGACGAGGTACGAACATCGCGGCTGCCGCACCTCCGGTCGCAGAAAGTAACGTCCGCCGGTCAACTGGGGTTTTTCGCGACATGTCCCATCTCCCGTACCAGGCTAAACTTTCCAACCGCGCGTCCCGGTCCAATGGCACAACCCTGTGTACAAAATCAGTTTGGCCAGAAAGCCTAAGTCGCCCATCCCGGCTTAGGGTGTATCCATCATCGAAGGGGGACGCGAGCGATACAACTGGGGGTCACGGGGCCTCCCGGCTGTATCCGCCGGACCACGGAGGGAGTTTGTAGGACCAAAAGGAGGCGATGACGATGGCGCAACAAATCCGAAGAGTTTAACAACCGCCCCCACTCGAGACCTAGCTAACGGAATAAACCGCCCTTGGCGAAAATCCCCGTAGCGTACCACACGCCATTGCTCCCGCGCTTCATGTCATATCCGAAATAGGGATGGTATCGTGCCACTGCGCTCCAATGACCTTCCGACAGGCGCCAAGATCGCACGCACTCAATGGCCGATTCAAGCAAGTTTTGACCCGGCCAACTTTCTGCACAAACTTCTTGAGGAACCAGCCCGAGAGGGAGTCGGCTCAAGATGCGGTGAAATCTCGTCTCCCAAAAATGGTGGCCTTGAACGCCGACTCGGGCTTGATAACTGGCGTGCGACTCTGCTTCCGCAGCCAGGAGCGGATCAAATGTGCCGTCGGCACTTCGTGGGCGCTCCGGATGGCTTCGCACAGCGTAAATGAGCGTCCTTTGGGTGAGGGTCCCTGGGGGGAGTGTCAAAATAATGAGAAGTTGCTCCTTTGTGTACGGCCGACCATGAAGAAAGGGAAAGGTGCTTACAACCTGGCCATAGAAAGGGTGATTCTTGTGAACCAAGTCCACAATGGCCAAGCCGGGAAGTCCCAACATCTCTTTGAAAGCGGGCTGGCTTAGCAGCGGCTTCTCGGCCTTGTCTTCCTCGGTTGAGGCATCGAGCGACAGGCGAGCGCACACATAATAACGGAGAAACCCCTCGACCTCTGGATCACCAAGCACGCTGTCGAATTTCCGGCTGGCCTGGCAGGTGTCGTTGCCCCGAAAGTACAACAAAAGCGGTCGCTCCTCCCGGTCAGCTTGTGCGTAGGCTGCCGCGTACGACTGGTGCCAGTGAATCGGAACTGGGAGCGGAACCCGGTTGCAAATCGGTAGTTCGTAAGAGCGAAACCGCGGGGGTGTGACGACAGTTCCTAGAACGGTTTCCCGAGTCTCCTCGAAAGTCCCTTTGTTTTTGGGTACCGCTGGAACCGCCCGGCTCCCCGCCGAAATTGAACTGCCCCCACTTCTTGCGAGTTCTTGGAACAATCGCCGTAAGGCGTCCGGGTTCTCCTTTGCGCGAACGATTCGGGTTATTTCGCCCTCCTTCCCCCCAGTAAAGTCGGCGACGGCAAGCCCTGGCTGACGACGCAACCCGGAGAAAGCCTGGTGTTCGATCAGGTTGATTCTCTTGCCGCCAATCCTCACCTGCTCAGCGACAGGAATGACACATAGGACCGGGGGCGGTTCTATGGGGACGCCGAGCCGAGAAAGAATCTCCCCCAACTTTACAACCGGGTCAAAACGCTGGTCTTCTTCCTCGGGTCCGTCGCCGTCGGGTATGGCCGGATTGTCGGCCTCCGCCCAGTCATTCTCCCTGAATAACACCACAAGCCGGGTTCCTCTCGCCTCTGCCGCCCCATAAGCAGCCTGGTAATCCTGAAACACCAGGAGCGGCATCTCGCCCTCCGCGTTTGCCGCGGAAAGCAAGACAGGCCACAGACCCAGGCTTAGAAGTAAACCACCTCCAGTTAGCCAGATTCCGGTTTTGGGGCAGCTCTGCACTTCTCGGCTCGGCATTCTCAACGCTCCGCCTTCAAGCCCAACGAAATCTAGGACCGCGACAAGCTAGCGCATTTGTCAAAAAATGAGGTCTGCACAGCACAGGGAATTTGCCCATATAGTCAAGCCCGGGGATATTGGGAATTCAACTGGTCTTGGGAGGTTTGGGAGCCATAGGTGGAATTGCGCGAGCGAGAAAGTGAGCAGAAGTGCGGAGACTTTTCAACCGGACAAGGAAAATAAAGAGGTGCAGTTTAAGTAGTCCGTTTGAGCAATTTGAATAGTCTAGGTAATATGGAGCAAGTCGGCCTTTACGGCGCGACCAGGATGGCATCGCGACCTTTGAAGAATTGCCTTGTGCGAAGCGCCAAGAAGGCCTGCAGGTACGGACGGCGAAAAACCGGGGAGACTACAGAGATCCGTTAGTGAAAAAGGCTAGCTTGGATGGTTGATCAGTGCCTTCTTGTCACGGGCAATGCGGGAGAGCCGTCGGCAACCTGGGAATCAGGCCGGGGAGAGGCGACCTTAGCGCCACAGCTTGTTCAAAACTGCTTAAGGGTGTTTTCAATAAGTCGGATCGCTCAGTTGGCCGGCCGGTGGGGAAGGTCCCACCAGGTGCCCGGTTCCCGTCGCGGGGCGCTCGCCCGGGTGTATTACGTCCTGCTAATCCTCAGTTTTGTTTCAGCCCTGGCCAATGGTTCTGAGCTCCGGCAACTGTCCTCGAACACTACCGGAAGCCGTTCTTGCCCGGCGGCTTGTGCCCCCTGCGCCGTTGCCCCACCAGCCGAGAATTTAGCGACTAAGCGAGCGCGGGAAATTGAGGCCATTAAAAGTGCACTAGAAGCCGACCTCACTGAGCCTATCGGAAAACCTATCCAGCTCTCCGCCCTCGGCGATCTGGCTGCCCAAGTTCTTGCACGTAAGGAGTTGCTTCTTAAGGAGGGCAACCTTCACTCGCAACTCGAAAGCGCACGCCAGCGAGCGCGTCAGGATTGGCTGCAGGCGTTCAGCCGGCTCAAATCCCGGCTGAGGATCGCTGGATCTTCGGCCCAAGGGTGGCGGGATTATTTGGATCTGCCAACGCTTGAAAAACTTGCCGGCGAGCCTGGGCCGTGGCCGAAGGAAGCATTGGAAGAGCTTTATCGGCGGTTAGGGGCGGGCCATCCTGGACTTGAGATTCGGGCTTTTGCCGACCTCCGGGAGTCGACGCGGCGGTATCTGCTTCGCGATGAGGGGCTTAAGGATCCGCAACTTCCCGATCGGGTGGCAGGGGTAGTGGATCGACTGGCCGAAGCCCTGCGCCGGTATGCTGAAGAGGCTTCTTCGCAGCGGCGCAAAGAGGCCACGCAATACTGGGCATGGTTGGAAGTGCTCGGGCTTGACCAGGTCGTCTGTCCGGAGCTTGCGAACTTCTTCCGGGCGGCGAATCTTCGGGCGATTGCTTCCGAGGAACTTGTCCAAGAGCTTATCGAGCGCCCAGTGGACGACACCGGCCCTGTTTACGATGTGATTCTGGGAACGGAGCTTTTCGGAACCGGGCACACGGTGGGACGGTTGTACGCACGGCTTGTGCCGAATGAGAAGGCAGGCCTGCTGGTTATTGGAATTGAGGGAGAGATCCGCACTAAAGCGACCGGGTACAACGGTCCGGTCCGGGTTCTTACGCGGGGACGTACTCAGATCGTCGCTGAGAAAGTTGTTGGGTTGGGCGGCCGCCGATTAGAGTCGAGTCCCGCTTATGCGGAGGCAAGCACCACGTCCGAGCTTGACGCTTTGTGGGCTGTCCGGGGCGGAAGGTTAGTGGAAAGTATCGCCTGGCGGCGAGCTATCACGCAGAAGCCACTGGCCGAGTGGATTGCCGCTCGGCACGCTGAAGAGCGGATGAATGAGAGATTCGATCGTGAATTTGACCAGCGGTTGGCTCAGTGGCGGCAGGATTTGACCCGACGTTTTCTCGACCCACTTGACGACCGAGGATTAATGCCAGCCCATCTTGTGTGGCAAAGTACAAGCAAGTTCTTGGCTGTGGAAGGATGGCTCGCCGGCCGGCTAGGGCTCACGGCCGAGACACTTCCCCCAGACATTGGCCAGGAATCAGATTTGCAGCTGGCCGTACACGAATCGGCCGTTAATTACGGACTGGCGGATTCCGTTGCGGCGATGATTGTCCGCGAACTTGATCTGAAGCGGTGGGCTGAAGCGACCTTCAAGCGAGTGCCCGCTTGGATGGAGGTGGAGGACCCGGCCGAGCCTTGGACGGTCCGCTTGGCGAACGAAGCACCGATCGAGGTTGATTTTAGGGACGGTAAGTTCCGAATAACGCTCCGTGGCCAGACCTACCAAAAGGGAGATCGATCGTATCCGGGGATGGACGTGACGGCCATTTATAGGCTAGAAGTGGGAGCCGCCGGGCCAGTAGCCATTCGCGAGGGGGATATCGCGATTTATCCGCCTGGGTTTGAAACAGGAGAGCGCCGGCTTTCCGCCCGGGAGCAAGTGTTGCGAACGCTGCTAGAAAGGCGGTTTGCCAAAGTATTCCCTCCCCAGTGGGAAGCGCCTACCCTGCAATGGGAGCGACAAATTCAAGGGAAGGAAAAAAAGGTGGAGCTTCGGCCGATAACTTGGCAAGCAAATTCCGGCTGGCTGGTCATCGCCTGGTCCCTGCCCGGCAAGAATCCGTAACTAAACGGGGCTGGTCAGGGCTTGGAGGCGCAACCTGCGGCAAGGGGTATCTCGCCCTAACCAGAACTGGCGTCTGAAAACTTCGAGCCAGCATTGTGAGGATCGATTCCTCCGGGCCCGAATTAAGCTAATCTTTGCGGGTCTTGCCCCCAGTCCTCAGAAGACCATCGGGGCCGCTTCTTTATGGGCTTTTCTTCGAACTTTCTCAGTGTTTGCTCGGTGTCTTCATGCGGGGCGAAGTTCCACAGGCGCCGGGCAGAGCACGACTTGTTTTGTGCGGGGCCTGAATGAGGCGCCTGCAGAGTCCTAATGGCCAACTGCAAATTTTGGGGGCACTCCCCTGCCGAGGAGTTTTTCTGACTGCAGTCTTCTCGGTTGGCGGCGGATGACCTTAGCCTCTGAGGACCTCAATAGCCGGGGAGCTGTACCCCACAAAAATGGGGATACCAGAAATTGGTCATCTTTCTGGTTGACAATCGACTGCCCAGCCGGGAGAATCCAATTTGCCGCATTTAGCCGTGAAAAATCGAAGTGTGGCAAACGTCAAGGGTTTCGGCGACTGATTGTCGGCCAACTGATCGGTTGACTTCGATCGGAGCCAAATGGGTGAGCCGCGAGGGGGCGGCTCTACGAGTAAGGGGAAGTGAGAGCCATTTGGGGCCCCGTGGGAGGCCTTTGTTAAGTTTGTGGGAGCTTGCGAATCGCGAACGCGTCAAACCTGCGGCAGAACGAGTTAGTGGTCCTAGATCCCATAGGAGGAGACCCATGTCCGCTGCGTTTAACCGCCGTAATTTCCTGGAACTTTCAGTGGTGGGAGCTGGGTTGTGCGGTGTCGGCTTTGGCCGCCTGGGATACGCCGACCTAATTCCTCCAAGCCCAAAGCTCATCAGTCCCGGTTGTCGTCGGTCGAAGGTCAAAATCGCCCGGCTGTACCTGGGCACTCCGGGAGGTCACTGGCCCAACCCACGGCTCGATCTGCAGGCGGAGAAGGCCTCCTACGACCGGTTCTTCCAAGAACAAGCAGCGGAGTTTGCCGATGTCGACTTTTTTGTGGATGAACTGGTCTCCTCCGCCGATCAAGTTCAGTCGCTTTCGGAGAAACTAAGCCAAGCCGATGGGATTTTAGCGATTCACCTTAGCATGCATGTCGCGCCAGTTATCTCGGCCCTTGCGCAAACCGGCAAGCCGGTGATGTTCTTTGCGGTACCTTACTCTGGGCACGAATGGTCCGGGCTGGGAGCCATGCTCCGCCAACCGGAACCGCCGCTTTTCGACGCCATTCTCAGTGCCGATAAGCGAGATATTATTGCCGCCGTTCGGCCGATCAGAGCACTGCACCATCTTCGCGAGGCCAAGATCGTCAACGTTACTTTGCGGCCGACCGGCAAATTCCACGAAGATGTTCGGACAAAATTCGGCACGGAAATCAAACACATCGGTCTTGAACCGGTGGTCGCTATTTACGAAAAGATTTCCGACCAAGAAGCCGAGGCTGAAGCCGAGCGATGGATGTCGGCCGCAAAGCAAGTCGTCGAACCAAGCCGTGAGGAGATCGTCCGCTCCTGCAAACTGGCTTTGGCTTTCGAGCGGCTGCTTGACGAGGAAGATGCCACAGTGCTCACGGTGGATTGCTACGGCACCATGTGGGATCGGACGATCAAGCTGCCGGCTTATCCGTGTCTAGGATTCTCCCGCCTAAACAGCATGGGCTGGGGCGGCATCTGCGAGTCGGACCTTCGCTGCGCCCTAACGCATATCATTTTCCAGGGCTTGGTGGGCCGACCGGGATTCATTAGCGACCCCACGGTGGATCAATCCACCAACACGATCATCTTGGCCCACTGCATGGGAACGGTGCGGATGCTCGGCCCAGCAGGTCCCGAGTTGCCATTCAAGATCCGCTGCGTCATGGAACGGCAGGAAGGGGTGGTGCCGCAAGTCTTTATGCCCAAAGGCGAGCGGGCGACCCAGGCCCTGCTTGTCGACACCAATACCATGCTTTACTTCACTGGCGAAATTGTTGACGCTCCGGATGTGGAGCGCGGCTGTCGGACAAAGATTGCCGTTCGAGTCGACGGCGACGTGGAGCGACTATGGCGAAACTGGTCGGCCGGACTCCACCGTCAGACAGTACTCGGCGATATCACGAAGGACTTGCAGCGATTCTGCCGTCTGGCCCGAGTGCAACTAATCAACGAGCTTGCGTAAACACCCGCGCTGGCTGCAGTTAACAAAGCTGAAAGACCGAGGGGTGGGGAACGCGTTTGTTCTCCCCTGGGTTGGCCCTCAGCCCGGAGGAAGTCTTCCGGCAAGATCAATACCCGCGGCAAGCCGCAGTGAACGGCACTCCGCGTCGGTGCTTCGTGCGCGCCGAAAGCTATGTTGCGGCCGGAAGCCTTCTAGGCAATCCGTAAATCCGGCCTGCTTTATTTTGACCTGCTAGCTTAGGCCAATGAAAAGGCCGCCGCAGGGATTTCCCCACGGCGGCTTTTTATATTCGCGCAGCAAACGGGCTTGCCCGAGCCTACGCGTACAGGGTTTTCGAAAACCTCGCTATCGAGGTGCGTGTCGGGACTAACGGAATCTCAGCGGAGACTGTCAGCCGGGTCACCTAAGCCGCTAAAAGCGCGCTGTCATATTGGGTGTCGCGATATCAACTTTTCGGATTAATACGGCTTATAAACACCAGGCATCGCCACCAGGTGCTCGTAGGACCCGCTTGCGTCGGGCTTGATCGGCGGCTCGGCATCCCACGTCCATTTTTCGGGCGGAGGAACCTCGGCCGGGCCTTTGGCCACCGCCTCATCCCAAGTCACTACTTGACCGGAATAAGTCGCCATTCGCCCTAGCACCGCCGTCATGCTTGCATCAGCAGCGTGATGACCGTCGTTGAGCGGCTCATCCTTCAAGATGGCCCGAATGAGGTTCTTGTGCTCTTCCACATATGGATTAACCGACGGCCCTTGATACCGCCATCGCCGCGCACCCTCGATCAAACCATTGCAGTTGGAATAGCCTTCGGTGCCATGCGCGTGCTCGGAGACGTTGTTCCAGCAATTGGGGATGTGCCGGCACTGGCTAAACATCTTGGTCCCGTCGGCAAAAGTAAATTCCACAAAATGATGGTCGTAAATATGGCCCACATTGTTGTTATGGCGGGCACCGGTCCGCACCTGCCGGCCACCCATGCCGTTGGCCTCCACCGGATGACCTCCATGCACCCAGTTGCCAATGTCCAAGTTGTGGATGTGTTGCTCGCAAATATGGTCCCCGGAAAGCCAAACAAAGTAGTACCAGTTGTGAACTTGGTACTGCATTTCCGTCTGACCCGGCTGGCGATCGCGGATCCACACGCCGCTGCCATTCCAATAGACCCGCGTGTACATCAGCTTACCAATGGCCCCGTCATGGATCCGGGCAATGGTCTCGCGATACCGCGGATCATGCCGACGCTGGAGCCCCACAACGACCTTAAGCTTCTTTTGGTCTGCAAGTTTATTTGTTTCTACAAGCACTCGGTAACCCGGTGCATCGGTACAGCACGGCTTTTCCATGAACACATGCTTGCCGCGTTCAATTGCATAGCGGTAATGCCAGGGGCGAAAACCCGGCGGCGCGCACAAAAGGACAATGTCCACACCACAGTCCGTGGCCGCCTTATAAGAGTCAAGACCGACGAACACCCGCTCGTCCGGAAGATCAACCCGGCCCTTGAACTTCTCGTTTTCCCGGAGTGCTCGAGCCACGCCTCGCGCGCGATCTGCGAATGCATCGGCCACAGCCACAATCACCGTGTTCTCCGCGGCATTAAGGCAGTCCTGGGCTGCCCCGTGCCCACGACCACCGCAGCCAATGAGAGCCACTTTCAAAACATCACTCCCAGCCGCATGCGCCATTCGAGCCACGCTGGCTTGGTAAACAAGCGACGCACCGGCCAAAACCGTTCCAGACTGCTGCAAGAATTCCCGCCGATTCGCCTTCGTCCGACTCATGGTGTCACTCCTTCGTACTTGCCGGCTTCTAACGCGCAAAAACCCATTCCCGAAAAACTGGCGCCCGGAAGCTTCCGCACTTCCGTGACACGTGTTCGCATGTTCAGCTACGAATCACGGGATTGCCGCACTATGAAAACACGTCGACCGTTCCCCTTAACTGCAAGGTAAGCGCATGTTCACTTCTAGGCGGGCGTCGACCAATCCCCTGGGGCCCCGCATTCCCTACCAAGGTCTTTTCTAACCCGGCGCAAATTACCACCGGGATACTGCCCATTCAAGCGGGGCGGTTAACCGGCCCAAAAGCGCCAAACTACCAGTCCTGAGGGAACTTGCGGGACAGACCCCCACTGCTCGCTTTGCCGAGGCAAGCCAGTTGCTGGAGACTTAAACAAATGGCGGGTAAGCTTGGCCGTTCGTCTTATCTCTTGCCGCCCTGCGCCTTGATGTAGTCCTTTAAGATTTGCGGATCGGGCTCAAAGAGCTTGGCCTCCTCCCGGGTTGGCCATCGCAGGGGCCTAACAATCCGGAAACCCACAAACGGTGCATCCGTCAGATACCAAATGCTTTGCGGGATCTGCGGATCCTGCATCTTCCAATCCGGATGCGATGCCCGGCGAGCGGCGCTTCGACAATCCTCCGGATCGTCATCCCAAGACCCACCCCGGACGACAATCGGATATTCTTCCTTAGGAAATTCGCAGGGATTCTTCACCACCTTTCCCGCAAAGCGTTTATAAAAGTCCGGCACGTATTGATCCATGACCCATTCGGCGACATTGCCGTGCATATCATAAAGCCCCCACGGATTGGGCTTCTTTCGTCCCACCTTTTGGTACTTGTCATTGGCGTTGTCAAAGTACCAGGCATACTCGCCCAACTGTTCCGGGTCGTCTCCAAAGTAATAAGCGGTCTTCGTGCCGGCCCGACATGCGTACTCCCATTCCGCTTCGGTGGGGAGGCGATAGTAACGGCCAGTGTTGATGGTCAACCATTTGCAGTACATCCGCGCCGAATATTGGGTCATGCAAATGGCCGGGTATCCCTCTCGGCCCATTCCGAACGTCATATCGGTGTAGGCAGCTGTGGGCCGAGCAATGGCGTCGATCATCTTTTCCCAGACGCTTTGTGGACGATTCTCCCGTTCCCGCCGCATCTTGCGGTATTGGGCATCGAGTTTTAGCGCCCAAGCGTCATACTGCTCCCAAGTGATTTCGTACTTGCTCATCCAGAAAGGTTCGATCTCGACCTCGATCTGGGGTCCTTCATCATCGCGGCGACCTGGCTCATCCTCTGGGCTTCCCATCACAAATTTGCCCCCACGGATCGGCACCATCTCGATTTTGATATCCGTGCCCGGAATGATCTCCGTGTACGGTTTCATCTCCGCCTCGGTCTTTGCCTCCGCTTCGGGGATTCGGGTTTCCGGGCCGGGCTTAAAGACCTTCAGCACATCCTCCGCTAAAAGCTCATTAGGATCAAATCCGGGCGGCAGTTCCTCCTGAGCTACCAATGCCCCATTTAGCGCCAAGGTCAAACCGACCACCGCCAAACCGCAGATCACCGGCCAGAACAGAGTTTGCCAACGAAGCCTCTCGATTCCGCCTTTTGAGCCAGTTGCCATCTCTTGCACTATTAACCTCCTTTCCCTAACCGTCACAAAAGCTTCGGAGCCAACACGCGCCTGGCGAGTTGTTTTCCGACTATCGTCGGCTGCCGCGCCAAAAGTTTTTTGTTCAGCGGAAGACTTCCGGCACAACTCGCCACATCACAACCGCCGGAGAAGGTGCTACTGTCGCGCTAAATGTGCTATTCTAAGCCTTAATGGCCGAACCTGCAAATTTGGGAGGCTTAGGGCGATTGTCGAAAATCCCCCTCTCGCGGGCGAGATAGGTGCGGTTTTTGGGAGCATACCCCCTCGCCGCTGGATCCAGATGGCCTTAGGGGGTTATGGCGATCCCCCGGGGGAGCGGCAACTTTTGCCTAGGCGCGTGGTGCCCGTTTGCAAATCGGATTGCACCGCCCGAGGAACGCCGTGACCGAGGATCAAGCCCAAGCCGCACAAGTTGCCCGATTAAGCAAGCCTGCGCCGAGGGATTTTCGTTAGCCTAGGAGGCTCCCGCCGCACGGCTATTTAACTCCAGCGTCTTGACATCGCGGCGATACTTGCCAAAAGAAGCCCCTCCGGGTGAGAAAGGGTCCCTGTCTCGGGAGATTTTCCACGGCAAATAGGTTCCCAAGCTTGTAGTGAAATTACCCGTGGCACTCGGTGGGGAAAATTGGCAGCGGCCAATCTTGCACGTAGCCGAGAAAGTAATCGTACTAGGCAAAATAAGGGATTTTTATGGTTGAGCACGTCCGATATTGTTTACGCAAATATTGGCATCGGGGCGACAAATACCGCGTCCCAGCCCGCGGCCTGGTAAATCTCCTTCTTACCCTAACGATCAGTGCTTTGTCGGGTGCTGGGCTGCCAGCCCAAGAGGCCACCTCGCTGGAACGATTCGAATTCACCGGCGAGGCAATGGCCGCTCCCGTCAAGCTCATCCTCTATGCTACTGATCGACGCTTAGCGGAAGCGGCAGCCCAGATGGTTTTCGATCGGCTTCAAGCGCTTAATGCGATCTTTAGCGATTACGATCCGCAAAGTGAGCTTTCGGCACTATGTCGGCGGGCACCTACCCGCGAGCCAGTGCCGGTCAGCGCCGAGCTTTGGGAAGTTCTTTCGCAAGCGCAATACTTTGCCGAACTAACCGGCGGGGCGTTTGATATCACCGTTGGCCCGGTAGTCCGGCTGTGGCGCCGGGCACGTCGACAAAGGGAACTCCCCGATCCCCGACGCCTCAGCGACGCTTTGTCCCGGGTAGGCTACCAAAAACTTAAGCTTTTCCCTGAGCACCAAGCGGTCGCCCTCTTGGAGCCGGGAATCCAGCTTGACCTCGGCGGTATTGCCAAAGGCTATGCAGGCGATGAGGCCCTCGCCCTTCTTCGCCAAATGGGGATCACCCGGGCACTTGTTGACATAGGCGGGGACATCTCCCTTGGTGATCCTCCCCCGCAATTGCCGGGCTGGCGCGTGGCCATCGAGCCGCTCCGCCCGGAAGATCCCCCGCCTCAAGTCGTGCTTCTTAGCCGCTGCGCCATCGCCACAAGCGGTGATACGCAGCGGTATGTAATCATTAACGGGATACGTTATTCCCACATTGTTGACCCGCGGACAGGCCAGGCGATGACCGGCAACATGTCCGTGACGGTGGTGGCTCCGAGGGGCACAACGGCCGATGCCATGGCCTCGGCCATTCGAGTTCTCGGACCGGAAAAAGGTCTTCCCCTTATCAATCGGTTGCCCGGGGCGGCCGCATGCGTTCTTTTCCTCCCTGATGGTGCCTCACCGGAAAGAAAGCCGGAAATGTGGCAATCCGATGGTTGGGCCAAGCTGCCACGCCTGGAACTTCCCTTCCCCTCGCAATAGCGGACACTTGTCCACCACATTGACCACTCCCCTTAGGCCGGGGAAGATCGACAACCGCGTGTTTTGCCACAATCGAGCAAGGGCCCCTTTTTCTCCTTGGAGGTCCCACGGTGGTGATCGGAAGCAGTCTTTTGCGGCATCCTCGCTGGCAAGGCCGGCTGCTGGTGGTGCTAGCAGCCCTTATGTGGAGTACAAGCGGACTGTTTGTCAAAGCCGCTCCAGTCTTTGCGGTTTGGCCGGAAAATACCCGCGGCATCTTGCTTGCTTTTTGGCGAGCTGTCTTTGCCTCAGCGGTGCTTATTCCCCTGATTCGCCGCCCCCAGTGGCACCGGGAACTTGTGCCGTTAGGCGTGGCCTTCCTGACGATGAACATTTGCTACCTATCAGCGATGGTCTTGGGCACGGCGGCCAATGCCATTTGGCTTCAGTACACAGCGCCAGCGTGGGTGTTTATTTTCGCTGGCCTCCTTTTCGGTGAGCGTCCCGTGCGGGCCGACCTTTTCGCCCTGGCCTTTGCCGTGCTTGGGGTAGGCTTAATTTTGCTCTGCGAGTTTGCGGGCGGATGGGACTGGAGCAAGGGCAGCCAATGGGGAACCTTGCTCGGTGTGGCCTCCGGACTAGCCTATGCGCTTGTGCTTGTGTACATGCGACGGCTTTGTCATCTGGATGCCGCCTGGCTTGTCGCCCTTAACCACCTGCTTGTGGTGGTTTGTCTGCTGCCGGTGGTTGTCTTGTGGGGAATTTACCCCAACATGCTTCAGGTGGTGGTGTCGGCCGCGTTCGGAGCCTTTCAGATGGGCATTCCTTACCTTGTTATTTTTTACGCCCTTACTCGCGTACCCAGTCAGGAGGCGGTCCTCATTGGGCTGATTGAGCCGGTGGTGATGCCCCTCTGGGTCTATCTTGCTTGGGGGGAGGTACCCGCCTGGTGGACACTGGCCGGCGGAGCCATCATCCTCGTCGGGCTTGTGCTGCGGTACACGCTTTTCGAGAGGCAGGGCAGCTGTCAACAAGCGTGATCCCACCGGCCGCCGAATCGCACTTCCCGCGCGGTTAGAACGGGCACGGAAACATGTCTCCCGCTCGCGGCGCGGAATGCCACTTCCCGCGCGGATAAAACCGCGGCCCCCTCGACGTGCCGGCTCATCTGTTTACGCCTCCGGAGTCAGACCTGCGACTGAGGGCCCCCAACGGGAGCGGGACTCAGGTGGCTGCAGCCACTAAGTTGAACCAATGCCCTCGCCCGGCCCATTTTCCCCATCTTTCACCCTTGCTAAAATGCGGTTCCGAGGGCTACGGATCGACTATTTGGGGAGGCACCGCGCCCCGTAGCGACCTCGCGATTTGCTCCCCCGGCCTGTCCGTTTCGAGGGCAGCTATCCAGCCGGCACCTTCGGGATACGATGCCACCATTAAGGAGGGGCAGCCTATGTTGCGATCTTCGTCATCTGAAAGGCTGGGTGTTTCCGATTATTGCTTCTTTTGGAAGGGCGGAAGTGGGCAGGCTATTTACCCCAGCCATGCGATGGAATCCTCTGAAGCTCCTCTTCTGGCCGCCGCTTGGACGGCTCGCTCTTGCCGGTTCTCCCAGACTTTCCCGCAGCCCGCAAGGCTTCCTAGGCGGTTAAGCGCGTGCGTGTTCGCCCGTGGGCAACTTCCGGAAACGAGAGCCTAATCTTCCAGCGGATTGACCCATGGTTCGGCCCGGATCAATCGTTCGCTTCCGCAACCGTGATTGGGTCATGCTCCCCAGCGAGGACCCCGATATCGCCCTCCTTCGCCCGCTTACTGGCACAAGCGACGATGTGGTGGCGGTTCACAAGCAGCTTTCCAATTGGCTGGGGTGTGAATTCCCCTGGGAGCAAATCGTGCCCTCGGTCTTCCCCCTGCCCTCGCCCGACAAGGTCGCCGACGCCCAAAGCTTGCACCTTTTGTGGCAATCCGCCCGGCTGCTTCTCCGGGAGGGAGCCGCCCCGCTTCGCTCCCTAGGGCGGATTTCCGTGCGTCCCCGGCCCTATCAATTGGTTCCCCTTATGATGGCCCTGCGGCTTGACCCGGTCAGATTGCTCATCGCCGACGACGTTGGGGTCGGCAAGACAATCGAGGCAGCCCTGGTGGTCCGGGAGCTTTGGGAACGCGGCGAGATCCGGCGCCTTGCCGTTCTTTGCCCGCCCTATCTCTGCGATCAGTGGCACAAGGAGCTTGTGGAGAAGTTTCACCTCGAGGCCGTCGTGATCAACTCGGCCACAGTGGGCCAGCTTGATCGGCGGAAGCCCCCCGACCGAACCATCTACGAGCACTATCCCGTTCAGGTTATTAGCATTGACTTCGTCAAGCACGAACGCAATAAGCATGCCTTCCTGCTCCGCGCCCCCGAACTTATCGTCGTAGACGAAGCCCACGGCGCTGTGCCCGCTCGTGGACGCGAACAGCACCTCCGGTATGAACTTGTTCGCGAACTAGCAGCCGACCGTAACCGGCACCTAATCCTCCTTACCGCCACGCCCCACAGCGGCATCCCTGAGTCCTTCCAAAAGTTGCTGGGGCTCCTTGATCCGGAGTTTGAACGGTGGCAATTCAGCCAGCTTGACAACACTCAACGGGCGCGGCTTGCCCGACACTTCGTCCAGCGGACGCGAAAGGACATTCAGAATTTCTGGAAGGAACTGCAATCCTTCCCCAAGCGGGTGGCCAGCGATGCCAGGTACACACTCTCCCCCGCCTATCGTGAACTTTTTAATCAGGTTTACGAATTCTCCCGCGGCATTGTGGAAACGGGCCAAAAGCTCGTCGAACACCAGCGGCGAATGCGCTGGTGGAGTGCCCTGGCACTCCTGCGCTGCGTGATGTCTAGTCCTCGGGCGGGCAAGGTGGCCTTGGAAAAGCGCCGCAAAGGGGAGTTCTTCCCCGAGGCCGAGGACGAGTCCGATGCGCTATCCGGCGTTTACGAGCCGGATAATCTCCGCCCCAACGACGAGATTCCCACCTCCCTTGTGGAACGTGCCTGGGCGGAAGTTCACGAGCCTCAGCGCCAAAAACTACGCCACCTGGAAAAGCTGGCCGAGGGGATCTCCGAAGCCGATGACCGCAAACTCACCGGCTGCATCAAAATTGTCGAAGATCTCCTTCGGGCTGGTTTTCAGCCGGTGGTATGGTGCCTTTATGTCGACACGGCCGAGTACGTGGCCGAAAAACTCCAAGCCGCCCTTGTCCCCTCCGTCTCTGACCTTCGCGTGCTTTGTCTTACCGGCCGGACCGGGGAAGAAGAACGCCGGCGAAAAGTCGAGGAGCTGGCAGACCACACCGGCCCGTGGGTCTTAGTTGCCACCGATTGTCTTAGCGAGGGAATTAACCTCCAGGAAAGCTTCAACGCCTGCGTCCACTACGATTTACCCTGGAACCCTAATCGGCTGGAACAGCGCGAAGGCCGTGTGGACCGCTATGGCCAGCCTCGTTCCGAGGTCCGCGTTGTCCGCTACTACGGGGAAAATAACCCCGTTGACAGTGCCGTGCTCAAAATCCTCCTCAACAAAGCCCGGGAGATCCGCGAGGTCCTGGGGACCTATGTCCCCGTGCCGGGCGAGGACCAGTACATCGTCGATGCTCTTGTCCACGCCCTGTTTTACGGGGAAGAGCGGGCCGATCAGCAACTTTTGTTGCCGGTCCGGCCCGACTATGTGACGCAAATCCATTCGCAATGGGATAGCGCTGTGGCCCGCGAGAAACAAAGTCGCACCCGTTTTGCCCAGCATGCGCTTCGCCCGGAAGAGGTCCACAAGCAGCTTGAAGCCACCGATCAGGTGCTGGGCGATCCAGCGGCGGTTCGTAACTTTATCCTAACAGCCTGCCAAAAACTTAAGCTTCCTGTCACCAAGGCCCGCAGGGAAACCGACGTGTGGGAAATCCCGCTGGACAAGGCGATTGTCGAGCAGTTGCCCCGGGCAATTCGCGAGGCCTTACCCGCCCCGGCCCGAAGACGGTGGCGGATCACTTTTTCCAGCCCTACCCCAGAGGGCGCAGAATACCTCGGCCGCAATCATCCGTTTGTTGCCACCGTGGCCCGCTATCTTTTCGAGCAGGCCCTTTCGGAAGCCGACGGTGCCCTGGCCACCCGCTGCGGTGCCATTCGCACTCGCGCCGTCAACACCCTGACTGTCCTTCTGCTGCTTCGCCCCCGTTACGAGCTGAGCTACGAGAAGCGTGCCTCTTCCGCCCTCTCCGACAAGAAGCCGGAGGTCCTCCTGGCCGAAGAAGTCCTTGTCCTCGGTTGGAACGCGTTTACAGATTCCTGGCTTTATTGCGACAGGGCACTTCCCTTGCTTCAGGCCGAACCATCTTCCAACATCCCGCTGGCCGAAAAGCAGGAACTTGTTCGGGCGGCGCTGGAGGAAATAACCAGGTTCTTAACCACAGAGCAACCGTGCCCGGGCCTAGGGACCCAGTTGGAAAAGCGGGTGCAGGAATTAACCGAGGCCCATCGGCAGATCCGCCAGAGTGTTGATCAGCCCATTCGCGGACTGAGTGTCAAGGCGCACTGGCCGCCTGACCTACTTGGCCTCTTGGTCCTTCAGCCGGAGGTTCCCCGATGAGCACGGCCGTTGCCGAACGCCCAGTCATTTTATCAGCCCGCAGCTCCCAGCAAGCCATCGATCTAGAAGGTGGCCTTTTTGGACCAGATATCCTTGAGCGATTGGAAACCGGCTCGCTCCCGGGCCAAAGTCCGCGCGACTTTCTCATCAAAGGCGGCCGGTCCGTTATCGACGAAGTAGCCGACATTTATCGCGATGCCTGCGACCTGTGGGGCATCTTTACCCGGCGTCTCATTCGCCTGGCGGAAAACGAATCGGACACCGCGCTCACCCGCAAACGCTGGGTCATTCCCTTCCTTGAGCTGTTAGGTTACGACCTAGAGGATAACCAAAAGGCTTACCAGCTAGGCGATCAATGCTACAGCATCTCCCATCGGGCCGGGAAAAACGAGGATGCCCCGCCGATCCACATCGTGGGCGCTCGCCAAGAGCTTGGCAGAGTCGATCCCCACTCCCGCCCCCGACTCTCCCCTCATGCGCTGATGCAGGAATTCCTCAATCGCTCCGAGTATCT
The DNA here is from genome assembly GCA_025060325.1 of Thermoguttaceae bacterium. Lineage (GTDB taxonomy): Bacteria > Planctomycetota > Planctomycetia > Pirellulales > Thermoguttaceae > DTLM01. The sequence goes on along the minus strand of JANXBW010000044.1, from coordinate 2,840 downwards.
TTGGGGGATTGTCACGAACGGCCGGGTGCTCCGCCTGCTCCGCAAGTCCACACTTCTGCGCCGGCAGGCGTATGTGGAGTTTGACTTGGCCGCCATCTTCGAAGCCGAAGGCGACGCCCGTTTTAGCGAATTTGTCCTCCTTTATCGCTTGCTCCATCGCACGCGGTTGCCTCAAGGCATTGCCGATGGCCCTCAGTGCTGGCTGGAACGCTACCACCAGGAGGCGATCGAGCAAGGCAACCGTGCTCGCGACCACCTCCGCGACGGGGTGGAAAAGTGCCTTCAGCTCCTCGGCACCGCCTTTCTCCGCGCCTACTTCCGGCAGGAGGCCACAAGCCAGGGGGAGCCTACCGGGTGGCGGAATAATGCCGACCGGAAAGCCTCGGGCAAGAATCGGGCTTCTTCGGACGATGGTGCCCTGGCCAGTCGGCTTTACACCGATCTGCTGCGGTTAGTTTACCGGTTCCTCTTTCTGCTCGTGGCCGAAGAGCGCGGTGTTCTGACCGGCACCGAGCTTTATCGCCGCCACTATAGCATCAGTCGTCTGCGTCGCCTGGTTGACCGCCTGGAGGCTTACACCGATCACGAAGACCTTTGTCTTTCCCTGCGGGTGCTGTGGCGGTTGCTTCAGGATGATGGGCAGCAAAGCAACTCCGGCCAGTCGCTTGCAAGGCTCCTTGGTCTTACCGTCCTTGATGGTCATCTCTTCGAGCCAATCGACATCGACAACCTGGTTATCTCCAACCGTGAGCTCCTGGAGGCCTTTTACTACCTGTCCTATTACTATGATCCCCAAGGCCGAACCTGGCGACGCGTCAACTATGCAGCACTAGATGTGGAAGAATTGGGTTCGGTTTACGAAAGCCTGCTGGATAACCATCCGGAAATCATCCACGAGCCGGGCGGACCGATCTTCCGCTTTTTGGCAGGCTCGGAGCGAAAGTCAACAGGCTCCTATTACACGCCGCCGGAGCTTGTCCAGGAGCTTATCAAAAGTGCCCTGGAACCGGTGGTCAAGGAGCGGCTTGCCCAGGTGGCCCCCGCAGCCAAAAAAGCCGCGCGCCAGGCACAGCCGGCCAGGCATGACACGGAAAAGCTCGAGAAGGCCATCTTGTCCCTTCGGATTATCGATCCGGCATGTGGTTCCGGCCATTTTCTTCTGGCGGCGGCCCGCTATCTGGGCAAGGAGCTTGCCCGCATCCGCACCGGCGAAGACGAACCTGCTCCGGAAGCCCTTCGCGAAGCCATCCGCGATGTTGTCACCCACTCCGTCTATGGTGTCGACAAAAACCCCCTGGCCGTCGAGCTCTGCCGCGTGGCCTTGTGGATTGAATCGCATAGCCCCGGCAAACCGCTTACCTTTTTAGATCATCGCATCAAGTGTGGTGATTCGCTTGTGGGCGTTTTCGACCTGGAAGTGCTCCGCCGGGGGATTCCCGATGAGGCCTTCGAGCCGGTCACCGGCGATGACAAAGAGTTGGCCCGAACCCTCAAGCGGGCCAATCGCGCCGAGCGGGAGGACCTTATCCACGGCCAAATGCGATTCAATTTTTCCCCGGCCGACAAGCTTGCCGCTCTGACCCAAACTGCTCGTCAACTAGAGGCGATCCCAGATGACTCGCCGGAGAATATTCGCCGGAAGAAAGATATTTACGAGCGACTCGAGCAGGAAGCAGAGACCCTCCGAACTGCTTGCGACCTGTGGACGGCAGCTTTCTTCCAGGAGAGGTCGCGGAGAATCCCATCTGAAGCGCTGATCACCACCGATACACTAAGCCGGTGGCTTGAGGGGCAGCCCGTACCACCTCAGGCCCTGGCCGAGGCAAAGGCCCTGGCCCACCGACTCCGCTTTTTCCACTGGCCCTTGGAATTCCCCGAGGTGTTTATCGCGCCAAAGCCGCCCGCTGATGGCTTAACTCCGAGTACTACATCTCCCTTATCGCAAGCCCATAAGGAAGCCGGGACTAGGGCGCCAAACGCGACCAAGCGTGGAGGGTTTGACGTCGTCCTCTGTAATCCCCCGTGGGAGCGGATCAAAATCCAGCGCGAAGAGTTTTTTGCCCAGCGGGATTCGTGGGTAGCCTCGGCGGCCAACAAATCGGAGCGGGACGGGCGGATCGAAGAGATTAAGCATCGCAATCCAAACCTCTGCGCCTTATACCTGCAGGCGTTGCATGATGCCGATTGCCTGAGCAAGTTCTTGCGCGAAAGTAAACGGTTTCCCCTCACAGCGCGCGGTGATATTAATACGTACTCGGTATTTTGCGAGCTATTTGTGCACTTACTCAGCCAGTGCGCCTACGCCGGGACGGTGGTTCCGAGCGGCATTGCTACAGATGCAACGAATCAGCATTTCTTTAATGCATTGTCCAGGAGGGGCCAGCTTGCTAGCTTATTTGACTTCGAGAACCGACGGGCACTTTTCCCTGCCATCCACCGAAGCTACAAGTTCTGTCTTCTTACGCTTCGTTCGGAGGTTCCTACCGCCGCTGAGGCCGGCCCTATGGCCTCGCCCGAGAAGCGGTCACCCTCTAGCGCCACCTTCGCCTTCTTTCTGACCTCCCCGGATGAGATCCGTGACCCCCGGCGGCAGTTTACTTTGTCACCCGAGGACCTTGCTCTGCTTAATCCCAATACCCGCACCTGTCCCATTTTCCGCACGGTCCAGGACGCCGAGTTGACCAAGGCCATCTATCGTCGGGTACCTGTACTCGTCAACGAGGTTACTAACGAGAACCCGTGGAATATACGATTCTTGCGTATGTTCGATATGGCTCTCGACTCGCGGCTCTTTCGTACACGAGATAACCTTAAGCAGCAAGGCTTTCGCCTCATGGGGA
>JANXBW010000043.1 GCA_025060325.1 Thermoguttaceae bacterium | reverse complement strand
GCTCCACCAACTGCGCCGACCGCATCCGCTCCGGCGGCAAAATCTTCAGCGCCACCACCCGGTCCATCTCCCGATGCTGCGCACGAAACACCTGCCCCATCCCCCGGCTCCCAACCGATCCAAAATCTCATATTGCCCCAACACCAAATGCCGCTACTTCCCTTGATAAACCCAAGAAGCCTGAAACCTGGTAAGCCTCCCTGCCTCCACCAACGCCCGCGCATACTCCGCCCCATCGTATACGCAGTTTGTCTCCGTGGATACGTGCACCCAACGCCCGCGCATACTCCGCCCCATCCGCCGGCCGACGCCCCTCCGGCACCGACGCCTCAAAACCCCGCAGCTCCTCAGCCGTAAGAAGACCTGCTTCAATCACCCGCCGACGAAATTCATCAACTGACAAGGGCATCGCGTATACTCCTAAAGAAACCGCCCCCAAATCCGCATGCCAGTGAGACGGATGGACAATAAATAACCCCATGCCGGAAGAATAACACAAGCAACCCCATTCGAGCTTGCCAAATAAAAAGGCTTGGCCCTAAGGTGGGGGCACAAATGTTTCGCAACAACCGCCAAACCTCAGGAGCCAAGCGCTAGAAGCTAAACGAACCATCATTCCTTGGGCTGAATAACACAATGTGTGTTCGAATCTTCCGGCAGGGTCCTCAGCCACAACTAGCCTTGTTACTTGTTCTACCGAAGAAGCGTGTGGCCTCCCGTGCCCTGCCCAGCAGTTTTCTCGCACTGGTGGGAACGACCAGCGAAGTGGGAAGTCCACCCCGATGTCCTGGGTCATCAACAGGCACGCCTGGTGCGGTGTCGGCAGTAAACAACTCTTCTTAACAAACACGCTCGGCGTAACCAGAGCGGAGAATAAGAAGATATCCTCACTTCCCGCATCGCCCGGATGGACCGTTACCTCCGTACCGGACAATACTTCTTGGAAGTTCGCTCTGGTGGCCTAATGGTAGGCCCTGTGGGCGGCTTGCGCGGGTCCCGGCCTTACGCAAAGCCGTTATGCTTAGTGCGGAGACGCTCCGCCGCCTCCCGAGCCCTCGCCTCCCAAGCCACTTGCGCCCCTTGGTCGCAGAACTTTTCTCTGGTCGCCCCAATCGGCCGTGTGCTTTTCGTTTGCGTGGCAGAAACTCCTCGGCAAAGCCGCCAGAGGGTTCGGCAGCCACCACCTTCCAATTGTTACGACACACTCCTCAATTAACCTAAAACCCACACCCAAGCTTGTTGACCAATACACTCTCCAACTCCGGTGTGCCTTCCAACACTGCCGGCAAAGATGGCTCCCACGAGACCGAACAAAGGCAAGTCCCCTCCAATCTGCCTTTTCCGGGGTTATATCTCCACACCCACTACCCGGAAGCTCGAGCAGTGTCCTCCATACACACCGGCCGAAAAGGTCCGAACCAACGAGTCATTCGCGACCAGTCGCCCCGTGCCTCCACCCACTCCTTCACCCGCTCCGACCCCGCCTCCCACGTCTTTATCCCTCTTCCGATGAGTACCTTCCTACCCCTAATCGGGGATCGTCCCATTGTCAATATGTCTCTGCTAATTCCCTGCGAGCAATTTCTCCAGTTATGGTTGACAAATTTCTGCGGGGAGTTAAACAGCTCTCCCAGGAAGGATAGCGCAAGCAACGCAAGTCGAGCTTGCCAAATAAAAAGCTTGGCCGTAAGGTCGGCGCATAAATATTTCACAACAAACCGCTAAGACCGTGGGAGCCAAGTCATGCAAAGCATACGAATCGGCCGGCTTTCGCTCGAACAATGCAAGGCGCGTTTGAATCCTCGGCCCGCAGCCTCCAACCCCAAGTTCCGTGGCAGTTGACGTAAACGGCTTTTTCTTGCCGGGAGCGCCAGGTGTAAGGAGCCTTGGCTTTTACTAAAGGACCGTCGCAACTTCCGGGCTACTCGTCGATTTTCTTCCCGCAGTTTCCCTACAAGCGCGAGCCGGCGGGCGCGGGATCATTTCCAAGATCGTCAACACGAATGCTAGGCAAACGACCAGCTTTGGAGAACCGTTTCAAATAAACATACCGAGCATAATCTGACGGCAACCCAGTAAACAGAATCTGCCCTGCCTGCGGGAGTGGTCCGGCCGGATGGCCGGGTGATGGAGAAGACACCGTGACCAACCCGCCCCGCGGGTGTTTGCGCCGGAAGTGTGGGCAGCTGACCGGGATGCTGCCGTGGGGGAAGGGATTGGAGTTAGTGCGTAGACGCTGTGGCCCGGTCTCCCAACCCGGGTTTGTGTGGGGCCGACCGCAACCCGCCCTGGCCCGAAGTGATTCGGCAAAAGAGGGAGAAGTTAGTCCACGTTCGTGGCCTTTTGGCTTCGTTTTCTTCCCATGAGACGGTGGTGTTTGAGGACGAAGTCGGATGAGAGCGTCGTGATTTAGGACGAAGTCAAGCTTCGTCGCTCCCGGAAAATTGGGACCCGCCGGATTCGGCGACGTCAACAGACGCTGCTAGCAGCACATGGTTGGCAAGAGAATTTTCACCTGGCCCGGGGCTCCGGGAAACGCCCCCTCCCCCACGCCACCAGCACTCCGATGGGCTACAGACACCGATGATGGTGACAAATCTTCCTGAAGAGCAAGCAGTGTCAAATGCTGGTCGGCACTATTCCTTGAGAGCAAGCATTCCCATCTAGCCGGCGCTCGGATTGGCAACCGGGCGAGCGGTCATATCGACCCCTCAGTTCCCGGCGACGCGTCCAGCTGTTTACCGCCCACCCGAAGACCCTGCGATGGCACGGGGGCTTCGCGTTGCAGGGCACTTTCCAAGCCTTGGCCCCCAGTTTGGTAAGGGGGCGAGATGGCGCCCTATACCGATGGGAAGCTCCTCGGCGTCCGGCGTAACGGTTAACCACAGAGGAGCTCAGAAATCGGCACTATTTCGGTAGTTCTACTGTGGTTCCCCGGGCCTCACCGCTTTGCGTCCGCCAAACCTTGGTCCAACGGTTGGGCCTACGGGCAAGTCAAAGGTGGGGTACTGTCGGCAGGGGTAAAGCAAAGTCAAGCCTTCATCCAAACGTCGGAGCTGGCCTTAAGGGACGTGCCATGAAATCGATTCGCAGTGGGCCGAGCATTTCCGCCGCCGTTACAATGGCCAGGTGATTCGCACACCATAGCTAGCCGAAAGCCAACTGATTCAGAGATAAGCTAATGATTCCGCAGTAAAACCAAGCAGTTTACCTTCAAACAAAACATGGGCCTGATTTTCAAGAAATGCTCTACGGCGCTTTGAGCCCAGCCTAGGCGTCATCTCACGGGCCGGGTGTCGGGGTATCGCGACGTCTCTCAAGCGGCCGGTAGGGGTCAAGAGGCACAATGGGCGCACCCGCAAAAACGACTCCCATTCACAAATGTCTGCGGAGGACCAGTTCAGAAAACATGCCGGAAAGCATAAGCCCCGGACTCGGGCGATTTCCCTCCGAAAACTTGGGAGAGTTGTTTCCACGTCATTCCCTCTCGGCTTTGGAAGAATTAGTAACCAACGCGTGATAGTGCTGTTTCCGGTTCACTAAGGGAATGCTAAAAGCGCTCGAATTATTTGGATTCAAGAGTTTCGCGGATCGCACCCGCTTTGAGTTTCCTCGCGGGATCACGGCGATTGTCGGCCCAAATGGCTCTGGCAAGTCCAACGTCGTCGATGCGATCAAGTGGGTTCTTGGCGAGCAGAGCGTCAAAAGCCTCCGCGGGCAGGAGATGGCGGATGTCATTTTCAACGGCTCGAGTACCCGCCGCCCTATGAATGCCGCGGAGATCACGCTCGTCCTCGACAACTCTTCCGGCATCCTCCCTATCGAGGCCAGCGAGGTGGCCATTACTCGCCGTTTCTATCGGGACGGCGAGGGGGAGTACCTGCTGAACTACCAACCCTGCCGGCTGAGGGACATCCGCGATCTTTTGGGGGGCACCGGCTTGGGAACCAGTGCTTATTGTGTCATCGAACAGGGAAAGGTTGACAGCCTGCTTCAGGCGTCCGATCGGGACCGGCGAATCATTTTCGAGGAGGCGGCCGGCATCAGCCGGTTTAAGGCCAAGCGGGCCGAGGCCCTGCGCCGTTTGGAGCGGGTAGAGCAAAACCTACTAAGACTGCGAGACATCGTGGAAGAGGTCGAATCCCGGCTGCGAACCCTGCGGATCCAAGCGGGCCGAGCGCGCCGCTACCGCGAGCTCGAAAGCCAACTGCAAGCACATCGAACGCAACTTGCCGTCGCTGATTGGCATGCCTGGTCGGCCCAACTTGAATCCCTTCGTGCTAAAGAGGCAGAGCTGGCGCAAGCGGCGGCCGAGCTCCGCGAAGAAATGCATCAGGCAGAGCAATCGGCGGCTCACTGGCACGACCGCATTCGCCAAGCGGAGCGGCAAATTCGGGAAGAGGAAGCCCGGGCGGCAGCGGCTCGGGCTCAGGTCCAAGCGTTATGGGATCGGCTTGAGGCGGAACGAAGGCAACTGACAGAGATCGACCAGCAACTGGAACAACTTCGTCAAGGTTTTCGCCAGACAGTAGCGGATCTAACGGCTCTTCAGGGACAACTCGACCAAAGCCGCCGAGAGCACGAGTCATCTTTGTCCTTCCGGGACAAACTCGCCGCACAATTGGCGGAAGGTGAGCGCTATTTGTCGGAACTTGGAACACAGCTGGAACAATTCCAGCAATGCTACGAGCGGCTGCGGGAGGAATCTGCCAACCTGTCACAAAAGCAGTCACAGTTAGATCGTGAGGCCGCCGTTATCCGCACCAGGTTGGAGGGCCTGGCAGCTCGGATCGCCGAGCTCGGTGATCAGGAAGCTTATATTCTGCGGGCGTTGGAAACCCTGGAAGCCGAAGACCGCCAGACCCAGGCCCAACGGCAGGCGCTTGGAAAGGAGGTCGCCACCCTCGATCAGCAACTGGCCGAGAAACGGACTCAACTGAGCGATCGGGAGGCAGAAGCGGCTCGCAAGCGGGAGGAACTTTCCCAATCCGAAAAACAGCTGGCTGCCAGCACTGAACGGATTGCTCTTCTTGAGGAGCTGCTGGCTCGATTCGAGGGGGTTAGCCCTGGGGTGCAGTATCTCCTGCGGGAAAAGCAGGCGGCTCCGGAAGGCCCGCTGCGGCACGTCTTTGGCCTTCTTGCGGACGGAATTTCGGCGGCCAGCGAGCTTGCACGGCTGGTGGAAATTGCCCTCGCGGGTAAGAGCCACTTTCTCGTGGCCCAGCCGGCGGAGGAATTAATCACCTACCTGCTTGAGGCACGTGAGCGGCTTGAAGGACCGGCGGAGATCCTTTGGGTGGACAACACCCCCGATTGGCCGCCGGTTCGGACGCTTTCGTTGGACGGCCATCCCGGGGTGATCGGGCGACTAGACACACTCGTCGAAACCGTCCCCGAGGTTGCCCCTATCGTCCGGCGATTGCTATCCGGCACATGGGTGATTGATCGGTTAGAACGGGCGATCCTTCTGCGACAAAACCTGGGAAGTGGGGTCAGTTTCATCACGTTGGCAGGCGAATGGGTGGGAGGTGATGGCACTTTGGTCCTTGGGCCGCCCCGCTGGGTTCCGGGCATCCTTTCTCGGCGGACCGAACTAAAGACGCTTCAGGAAGGTGCTAGCCAGCTCCGGTTCCGAATTGGCCTCCTTAGTGAGGAACTCGGGAATCTGTCGGCCGAGACGAGAGTCCTCGCCGATGCCATCGAGCATCTCCGCTCCGAGCGAACCCATCTTTTGGGGAAAGTAGCAGCCATCGAACAATCTCTGCGGGAAATCGCAGAGAAAAAACAACAACTTGCTTGTCAACTAGATCGGACACGGGAAGAAAAACAAGACCTAGTACGTCAGCACCAGGAAGCCCAGCAGCTTCTCGAGGCTCTCACCGCGGAATCACACGTTTTCCAGGAGAAGCTAAGAGACCTGGAGCGGCAAATGGAGGAAGTTCGCCGCGCTCAGGAGGACTACCACACCCGGCGGATCCAGGCCGACAGCCGCGTGGCGGAGCTAAGGGAAGAATTGAAAAGCCTGTCCGATCGACTCACCCGGCAGGCAGGCGAACTAGGTCGATTGCAGCGGCTGGTGGAGGCAGCCGGGGAGAGCCAGAACCGACTTGTACACGAGCTGGCCAACCGTGCCGAGTTCCGGCAGCGCCGCGAGTTGGAAATTCTTCGACTGGAAGCCGAGCTGACTCAGGCAGCCTACTTGGCAGAGGTTTTCGCCCGGCGGTTGAACGCTCAAAAAGTCAACTTGGCCTGGCTGGAAGGGGAGCAGGAGGCGTGTCGACAAACTATTGCCCACCTTCGCAGCCGGAGCCAGGCGATGGAAGAGGAACGGCATCAGCTCCAGCTTGCGATAGGGCAACTGACAGCCGAGCTAGGGCATCTTGAGGCACGCTTCCGGGAAGATTATGGGCAAGATCTCGCCCAAATTGCCCGGTTGCAGCCTCAAGGAACTCACATTGATCGGGACGCAATCGGACAACAAATCGAGGAGCTCCGCCGAAAGATCAAAAGCCTTGGCAGCGTCAACTTGGAGGCTCTGTCCGAGCTCGACCAGGTGGAAGCACGTTACCAAGAGCTGGCCAGCCAATATCAAGACTTAGTCCGGGCAAAGGATACCTTCCATCGCATCCTGGACCGCATCAACGCCGCTAGTCGAGAAGTGTTTTTAAAAACAATCGAAGAAGTTCGCGTTCATTTTGCCGACCTTTTCCGCACACTTTTCGGGGGCGGCCATGCGGACATCTTGCTTGAGGAAGGCGTGGATCCGCTAGAGGCAGGCGTGGAAATTGTCGCGCGACCGCCGGGGAAAGAGCCACGAAGCATTTCCCTTCTCAGTGGTGGGGAAAAGACCCTAGCGTCGGTAGCTCTCCTTCTGGCGATCTTCCGCAGCCGCCCAAGCCCTTTCTGTGTACTTGACGAAGTGGACGCGGCACTGGATGAGGCTAATATCGACCGGTTCATAAAACTCCTACAAGATTTCCCCGGCTGTTCGCAGTTTATCCTCATTACCCACTCCAAGAAGACGATGACCTGTGCCCAAACCATTTATGGGGTAACCATGCAGGAAGCGGGCGTGTCTCGACAAGTATCCGTCCGGTTTGAGGACATCACAAAGGAAGATTGGAGCCTTGCCTCCTCCGTGCCGGCCGGAGCAGCACTCACTCCTACTCAGGTGGGCGAACCGGCCCTTCAAACTGAGGCCGCCTGAAGCTACCGGAGCGGCTTGCGACTTTTCGCCCTAGCTAAGAGGCCTAGCAGAAGCCGGTTCACTGGCCCCGGCATCCCCCTTTCAAATTCGGACAAAACGTTGTTTACACTTCGACCGTGCCTTGCGGAAAAGCCTCTTGCGATCGCCGGCTAAGATTCGTGACAAGCGCGGCACAACTCTTTGGGTGGCTTAATGAGTAAATGCTCCTTCGGTGCTGCGTGCATGTGATGGCAATCCTGGCAATGGTGAAGATGCTCCATCGGATGAGCATGAATGGCCTCAAGCTGCACTGAGGTGTGACAAGGGAAGCAAGCATCCGGAGTTGACACTGAGGGCCAGCCACCCGCCTTATTTGTCCCCCGATGACATGCCTCGCAACTTTCGCTCGTGGGGCTCATCGGATGCCATTGGACCGGCTCGACCGGGGCATTTTCAGCCGGATTCGCCGAGGAAGCCACGCCGGACGCCGAGGTGGGAGGTGCGTCCACTACGTTAATTTCCCGCCGGAAGTCGCCCACTCCGATCACATATTTGCCGGGCGTTAAAGCCACCTCCAAAGCTGCTAGTCCTAAATGACGGTATTGCCAGATCGTCGGTTTATTAGAGATCCAAACGGGCATATCCGAGTCGCGTCCGATAATTATGATCTTACCGGCCCGGACTACAGCCCCCTCCGGCGGAAAATAAATTGGCGCGGACGACTGAGATCCACCCGGCGAAGTGCTTTGGGTTGCTTGTCCGGCTCCCAACACATGGATGCTTAGCGCCAAAGCGCACGCAACAACAAGGACAACAGGGGGAAGGACTTTCAAGCGTAAGCCAAATAATTGCCAAGGACCCATCTCCGGCCTCGCACAAGCTATGATCGCCTTTATTGATACTTTTTGGATTTACCTACTCCACCGAGGCTTTAACCATGTGTATTGTCAACAGAAACCAAAGGTCTAAAGCAAGACCCAATCAGGCAAAAACCGTCCGCCTCCTGTTTATTTACCCCAAAGATTTAAGCGATGGCGGGACCAGCCCACACTATGCCCCGGGAAATCGATCGTCCTTCGCGCTTCCAGGAAGCGCTCCCTCCGCCCTAAGGACATCCTGCCGGGCCGGCAGATTTCTCTAAAAGAAAACTAACATTCCTTACTATTTCGGGAGTCCCCAAGGAAATTTCGTAAACAGCCAACCGAAAGGCACAGGCTGCAGCATCCGCTCAAAAGCCGCCATTTCGTGGGGAGACTTTACTCCGGACGGCTTCCCGGCGGGGCGTTATGCCACCTGGCCGTACTGCCTTGTGTACTTAGCGTTGGCCGCTACTTCGTCGAAGTATACCGGGAACATCCCCACGATGACGCCATCCGTTGGCTTGATCCGCTCGAAAGCCCGGCGGAAGCAGGTTTCCACTTGCTTCTGCGTCCATGCCAGTCGGCCAGCCGCCAGAATCTTAAATCCTAAGCACGGCTGGGAAACCTGCCGAATGACGGCCGTCATATCGTCCGGATCGGATTCGTAATATGGTTCATAAACAGCTACCTTGCCGAGTTTTTCCTGCTGTTCCTCTCGCGGACGAGTCACATAGTAGAAGCAACACATGAACAAGTCGACTTCCCACCCTTCGTCGGCGATCCGCTTGATGTTGTCCGGATTGTGCGCGGACACACCTGCCAATACGCCGTGATCGTGGACCTTCTTGACAAAGTCATGGACCTTCTGGCTCTGGCCAGCCCGGAACAAGGCATCGGTTACGCCCCCGTGATGGACGATAGCGATGCACCCTGTGTCTTCGATCACCTTTTTAATAGGAGCGTCGACCGCCCGCTCGGCATGGAGGCAGATAAACTTCATGTTGGTGCCCAGTTCCCGCAGCCGACGAATAGCCCCCACACCGATTTCGGTGTGATCGAATTGCCAGGCAGTAATTCCTTCCGACTCGCACTTTTGGAGAAAACTCACCACCCGGTCCAGCGTGAAGTACTCCCGCATGAACTGTGCCATGGTCCATGTGGTGTGGGAGTGCCCACCGATGGGGTTCCAGCCGGCCACGAGCCGACTGATGCGGTGTGGGCCTAACTGGATTGTGGGAAGCGGAGTGGCGGACTCTTGAGCGGCGGCCGAAGTTGCCTGCACAAGTCCTGCCGCCGAGATCGCAGCACCGGAAGCCTTTAGGAAATCGCGTCGCAGTGCTTTGGGGGGAGTATCGTGCGGCATCATAGGCGGGACTCCTTCAGATTGGCGCAAATTGCTGGCGGGACCTACGTAGTGTGCGAAACGGCCGGGTTTTGAAAGCCGAAATCCTTAGCTCCCAAGCGCAGATTGAGTATACCTTCGGACCACCACCTATTCCTAGTCCGGAAACACTTTTTCCCCTCGGTTAAGCGAATCAAGAGCCACTCGGGAAATAGGGGGACTGATAATCGGAAGGCGGGGCGGTCGTTGGGCAAAGCCGGGGCCTTATATACCGCAGGCCATGCCACGGGGAGCGACTCGGGAGCGTGAGTAGGCCAGAGAGCTATCGGTGCGCCCACCAAACGACGCCAGGCCAGGTCTGGAGCCAGCCACTCGGAAAGAATCTCCCGATCACCAAACCGTTTTTAGGTCCGGAAGGAAGGTGGAGCCCGGCCTTTAAATAACCGGCCAAAAACTTGGCGAGATTGCCTTACACCCAAGTGGGTACCACCCGCCATAGCAAGCGAGCGTGGCACATCGGGCACTGCCGGGCCAGCCCATTCAGCCGTGTACTGCAATGGGGGCATTCCGGCCGTTTATCGATGGCATACGCAACGAAAACGCCAAGCGGCCCAAAGAATAGTCCCAAAAGCAAGCCCGTGATATAGGCCATCCGCGGTTTGCCCACTGCCCCGCCGAGCAGGGCACAGACGACCATCGAGATGATGTACAAAGCGGTCACAACCAGGGGAACCGTTACTGAACCTTCCGGCTGGAATGCCTCGGCTACCGCGGCAACGCAAAAGTAGACAAGGATCGGGCTTCCAATTAGGAAAAACACCGCCAAAAGAGTAAAAAAGATCATGACCGACACGGGGTGTTCCCCGTGATATGTCAGAAGCGAAGAAGCCTCATGAAAAATCCTGCCGCAGCGCGGACAAACGGATGCCTCGCGGGAAACCATCCAGCCGCAGTCACTACACGGTCGCAAAGCCAGAGGCGACTTGCCGGCGACTTCCCGCGCGGCCTGAGGGGCCTCGATCGCCGGCAGGGTGGCGGTAGCCCCCTCGGGCTGCCCTCCCAAAGCGGCTGCCGATAGTTCCTCTCCTGGATCCGCCCCAGCGCTTAGGTGAAATACCTCGCGAGCCTCCTCCCAGGGGCCGTTCTTGGCCGGGGCCACTAAAGTGCCGGGCGGGAGTTGGCCACTCTGAAGCTTCTGGCGCAGTTCCTCCTCGTCAACCGGTCCCAGAATGTCGCCGAGAACCTGGTAATACCACTGAGCCATCGCCCAAGCTCCGCGAGGTGAATGATCATCATACCTACTGGCCCGGAAAGTTCTCATCCTTGGCAGCTATTGTGATTGCCGCCAAAGGCTATCGTCAAGAAATCCGCCGGCGGTGAACTTGTACGGGTAACTCATCTCGGCCTCCCCTCCCAGATAATCTGCCTCCGAAGGCCGTCGGGCCGCCAAGCTCTTGTTACAACACGTAGAGCTTCTGGAAAGAAATGGCCTTCCAACTACCGGCCAAGGAGGCCCCCACTTGCGTCGATAACGGCACCAGTCATGCACGCCGCCCGGTCGGAGGCAAGAAAGACTACCACATCGGCGACCTCATCCGGGCGAACCAGTCGCCCCAAGGGAATCCGTCCGAGCCACTCCGCCCATTCTTGGGAGCTTGTGCCGGAGGTCATTTCCGTCTCCATCGGTCCGGGGGCAACCGCGTTGACGGCAATTCCAAGCGGAGCAAGCTCCCGAGCCAGCGAAATTGTCAACGAGATGACCCCGCCCTTGCTAGCATCATAGGGGGAGTGCCAACCAGCCGAGCCGGCCAAAGCCGAGGCTGCCGCTATGTTGACAATTCGCCCCTGCCGCTTGCTAGCCAAAAGGTGACGAACCATTTGGCGCGAGCAAAGAAAAGTGCCCGTCAAATTGACCTGGACCGTAGTATTCCACACCTCCCAACTCAAATCCTTAAAGGCAGCGGTGGGATAAACCCCTGCGTTGTTAATCAGAATGTCGATTTTGCCAAAGCGATGGATAGCGGCGGCAAACATCGCCTGCACGTCAGGCTCGCTGGCCACGTTAGCCCGAAAAGGATATGCCTCCCGATGATAACGCACACGAATTTCCTGGGCTAATTCCTCGGCTAAATTGGCCGTATGCCGATAGTTGATAACAACATGGGCACCTTCACGAGCCAGTGCCAAGCAAATCGCTCGGCCAAGGCCTCGACTTCCTCCTGTCACCAAAGCCACCTTATCGGTAAGCCCCAGCTCCATGCCGCTCAAGTTCCTCCGGGATTAACCACATTTAAAACTTGTTGACCAAATGCGGCAACCGCACGTCCCCGAGCGGATCGTTTCAAAGCACACACGGCCCGACAATACGCCCTATCTTTCTGCGGACCTGCACCCATGGGTTGCTTTCCGTGTTGCTTTCCAGGGTCAGGGGGACGCCGGCTCTGGAAGGGATTGCCGACGCTACTTTCGCCCGCCAGGAAAAGCAAGTCGACGGTCGACCCTGCCGACCGGTCGCACGGAACTTTCCCTGCCACACCAAAGCCGAGTTTCGGCAGCGATCTTAGCATCGTGACAGAATCGCCCGGCTTAATCCTCCAAAGCGTCTGCCGGGACCAAAAGCTCCGCAGGGTGCCTCGCGACAAAAGGCGGAATGTCGTAAAGCTCAAGCTGGCAGCGAAGACTGGTTAGCTCAAGTGCTAGAATCTGTCCCCCAACCTGAGCACGCCGCTGCTGGGCGGGCGCCGCCTCGTTGGCTCCCACACCGCTTCCAGACGCCGACTGAACATCCTCCACCTTTCCCGGCAAAAAGACCGTCAACTGATCGCCCGCCAAAATCTTCTCATCCACAAGAACTTCGCCGGCGGCATTGGTGATCTTCACATGTGTGTACGGATCCCCGCCTGAAACAACACCCAAAACAAAATGGCGGCAGGAACGCGGTACATAGAAATACAGACGCTGCCCCAGATGTGGTAACCATAAACAAAGTGCCGGCCAACGGCCCGTGACTTCGCCAAACGGGCGCCCTGCCCAAAGCGACAGCGGCCGCCGATCAAAACCAATCACCGCCGCCTTCCAGTACCCTGTCCCCGGATCGAAAGCAAAAACTCCATCTTCCGGGAGCCGAAGCGCTGCCTCCGCACTTTGTCCCCGCTCGGCCTGAATGTGGCCTGATAGCACCGGGACCAACTTCTCCGGCCAATTGGCCCGGAAAAGTTGCCACTGACAATCCACCGTATGGCCGGAATCATGTGGACGATAGCCAAGCACGAGATCTTCCTCCGCCTTTCCGCGGAAGAAAAATAGCCCCGATTCCACCGCCATTTGCGTCTCTGGCAACTTGCCCCACATTTCCACAAGCTGGGGAGCCCTTTCAACCACCGGCACCACTGGGCCCACAAATGTAACCCCTTTGATCTCCGCAGCCCGAATTGGCTCAACTGCCCGAAGGTCTTCCTGAAAGTCTCGCCAAACTTCCTCCGGAGAAGGAATTGTTTCATCCCTAATCCACTCGTTTACAATTGCCCAATCGAACTCGGGCAGCTTAGCTAAAGCCCCAAATCGGCGACGCAACCATTCTGAATAAAGCGCCGGATAGCTGTGCACAACACCGGTGTCCATGATGCGCCGAGTGTACGACAAAACCGCTTTTGCCTTTGCCAAGATATCTTCCCCAGAAGCTGTCACCAACCGTCCCCACTGGTTGGACCTTGAGGACCGGTCGTACTCCCACCATAGTCGCAACCAGTGGAGGTACATAGCCATCCGGTCTAGCCGAGCACGAATAGCCGAGTCATCGACAAGTTCATAGGCCTCGCGAAGATCCAGTAGCGCGAGCTTCAGGTTTCGTCCACTAAAGCGTTCGCCTCGCCACCATCGCTCGTAAAGCCGCCGCATGGGCGAAGCGGCTGGCCCGAAGGCCTTTTGGCAAAATTCGTCGAGCAAACACCCTGCCTCTATAGACGGATCCCACATGAGTTGGGCAGCCAGCCAGTATCCCGGCCCATTAGGCCCCCAATTGCATGAGGACTCCGCATCGTAGGTGAAAAGCCCCAGCTGTGCATAATGCTTTATGGCCGCGGCAAGCTCCCTGGGGCGACCAGCCTTGGCCACCCCCGGTAGGTCCCAATCCCACGGATAAACGCTGAAGTAATCGTAAACACCGACGCGGGAACCCAGCTGGCGGAAACGGGCTACCTGCTCTTCGAAAGAAAGCTTCGTGTAGCGAAACCCCGTTGTTACCTTGACGTAAACATTCGGCTCTAGGGGGAACCGCGGCGGATCGCTATGCCCGGCGTAAGCATAAAGCCCTACCCATTTATCCGGATAGGCCTGCCGAAGTGCCTTCCCCACCGTATTGGCTAGGAAAAACACTTGATCGCTAGGCGAACCGATGGCCCGACAATTCTCGCATTCGCAGTACCCGGGACCGTCGTTTGGCTCGACCGATGCCATGATTCGCTCTGGATTGCGCCGGAATAGCTCTAGCACCCCAGCGATGACCCGCTCCTGGACCTCCTTGTTGCTCACACAGAGCTGAAGCGGTTGCCGCTTGCCCTTCACCAGGGAAAACCACTCGGGATGGTCTTTAAATTCGCTTTCCGGGATGTATCGCTCGTATGCGTGCCCGCAGTCAACAATAAAGAAGCCTAGCTGCCGATTGTGTCGCAACCAGGCGTCGTAGTCCTCGGCTAACTTTTTGGTGCGAGGCCCCCAACCATACCAAATTCGTCGATACGCAAATGCCGGTGCCGTGCTGACGTCCACCTTGACAACAAGATCTGCTTGCCGGGGAATCACCGTCCACACTGGATCGGGGAAAAACCATCGGCAGCCAAGCTGGTGGAGAAACCCATAAACGCCATGCTTCAGCCCGAGCGGTTCGTTGGCGAGGATCCACACCCGCTGTCCGTCGGAAAAGAGCCGATAAGCCTCTGGCCCAGCCGGCGGAGCAAGCTCCCGAGGGGCCAAGCCGGCCCATTTCGTCCACAAACCCAGGATGATCCCCGGACCAACTGCACCCCGCTCCACCGGGAACGAATCGCCCACGATCTGGGCTAGCCACTTGGCAAGCTCGGCTGCAAGTTCTGCCTCAGCCGGCGCGACATCAGCATGCACGATGATACGACATGCGGCTTTCCCAGCCCGGGCAATGGGCGTCTCCTGCGGCGAAAGTTCCCCCGTCGACAAACCAAAGACAAGAACGATCGAGCCAAATAAAGCCGGAATCACATGTCAACTCCTTCACAAGCTTAAATCCACTCTCCAAGACCAAATATCGTCTTGCCGAATTCGCGGGCCCCCGGTAATCGAAGCACCCCGGCCGCTCGCCCGCGCAAACTGCCCCCCTCTCGCATCAGGAGGCAAACCCCTTCAAAGTCCCGGAAGGCTTCGGCGTGGATGATATTCTCTCGACTGTCAAAAACCGTGCAACGACCCATGGCGAAAACCGGCCAACAACCGGTCCTTAAGACCACCAGAATCCTCCCCACGCTCCCGAGGCGTGCTTCGCTTGTGCCGTCGCACGGTGGGCCCTCATGGGAGTTGGAGCTAAAGGGACGGGAGGGCATCGGCAACACTTGCCGCCTAACCGGCTTAGATAATCTCCCGCGGCACTGCGCACTGAGACGCCCGGGGGAGAGAGTCTCTTTGCGCGGGAAATGGCAGAGCCCAACTGCAATGATTGGCCTAGCGCGGCGTGCAGGGGTATTGAGACGACCTATTGATTGAAGTTCGAAAGCCTCCCAGGGCGGGCGAAACTCACAAATTGGCAAACTCAGGAGCACTAGCCGTTAGTTAGCAGGAGCTAAATAGCTCCACAACGCAGGTGTAGCGCTAGGCGGCTCCGTGGTCGCACTCATAGACACAGTCGAGCCTTTTTATTCAGCAAGGTCAAGTTTAGCTCCTTGCGCTATCCTTCCCCTGTGGAGCTATATAGGTCCTGGTGCGCCACGCCGCTACTTGTTCGGGCGTGAAACATTCTGCGAAAGCCAGTAAACCGTACGCCAGCATGTCACCCAACGGCTAGACATTCTTCTACTCCCAAAACTGCCCAGGCCTCATTGTTAACCAAGGCGCAATTCTTAGTGAAGTATCGCCCCATCGCGGTACGAGCCCCACTCTTCTCCTCACGGAGGCCACCGCCTTCTCTCGTGAAAATGCACCGATCTTAGGCGGGTTGGTCCCGTGGATTGTCCCGGCAAAATGGGCGAGATAGGTCCCAGATCATCGGTGCCTTAATCACTCCCG
Source organism: Thermoguttaceae bacterium (assembly GCA_025060325.1). GTDB lineage: Bacteria > Planctomycetota > Planctomycetia > Pirellulales > Thermoguttaceae > DTLM01. The sequence continues at coordinate 10,329 of JANXBW010000043.1, read as the reverse complement.
AAGTACACCCATTTTTCCCAAACTTCCTCCGACTTCTGCGATCCACCGGAAGTCCCCCTACCGCAGCTCGCCGGATTTTTCTGTTGAAAAACGCCCCGTCTCAAGGAACCAAGTGAGCACACATTCGGCCTAGACGGCGGGCAATGTAACTCGCTACCACTTTGGATCCGTCACAGCGGTGGGTCCAGCAAGGGGCGCTTCCCTCGGTTACGAACCTCGGTCCAGATCTCTGCGTGGGTCACCCAAGGCTGGGTGCGATCACGCAGGAAAGTTACCGAGGTCCGATTACCCGCGGGGGGAAGTATCTTCGGCCCGTATTGTCTCTCCCCGTTTGGCCGAGGTCCGATTACCCGCGGGGGGAAGGGCCGACTTCCCGCCCGGCCTGAACAGGTATCCGCCACGGAGGGCTGAACTTTGTTCGGAGAATTGAAGGTTCTTATCGTCGACCCCTCGGAGGACACTTCCGAGGTGCTTCGCCTCGTGCTAGAAAGGCACGGATTCCGCGCCGTAGTGGCTGGCACATTGGGAGAAAGCGCCCAAATTCTTGAGCGATTTCGGCCAGATGTCATCGTCGTGGACGAAGAGGCAGGACAACATCCCAGCGCCGCCAGCGCGCGGCAGTCGTTTGTCAATTCCGCCTTGCGATCTGGGGCAAAAATTCTAGTCTTAGGTCGACTCAGTCTTGCTGGTGAAAAAGAGGACGGATCGATCGCCCACCTCGGCAAACCCTACCACTACCGCCAACTGGTCGGTAAAATCAATGAAATCACAGAACTGGTAGCGGATTAGTAAGGTTTTGCCTACCGGCGTCAGTCATCAATTTGGTAGCTAGGCCACTGACGTTTATGTTGGCGAGGACGGTAGGGCCGTGCCTTCCCTCTTTGTTATCCGAGGTGAAGACCAGGGAAGCCGGTTCGAATTGACCGGCGACCGTATCACCCTCGGACGTGATCCCACCAATACGATTCGTCTCCGTGACAGCGAAGTTTCCCGCCGACATGCGGAAATCCGTCGAACCGGGGACGAGTACTGGTTGGTGGACCTGGGCAGCTCTAACGGCACATTCGTCAACGGCCGGCAGATCACTCAGCATAAACTGGCCAATGGCGATCAGATTCAACTAGGCCGATCGCTTCTCCTTTTCACCCAACCGATCGAGGAAACGCTGACTTTCGCCCCAGAAAACGTCAGCATTAGTACGGGCGAGGAAAGCGAGCGCAAAAGCCGAATTGTCCGCTCTATCCGCCCGGAAGAAGGAAGTCAAATCTTTCGCTGGCCGGCCGAGTCCCCTGATCCAAGCGCTCTTTTGCGGGCTCACCGGAATCTTCAGGTAATGTACCGTGCCGCCTTGGCCGCCAGTTTGACTACAGACATTAATCAGCTCCTTCAGCGGATACTTGATCTTATCTTCGAGTGTGTCGAGGCCGACCGGGGATGTATCCTGCTCATTGATCCGGAAACTCGCCAACTTGAGCCGAAGGCTCGGCGACTCCGCTATGGCGAGGCCAAAGATGATCAAATGATCATTAGTCGGACTATTCTTGATTATGTCCTCACCCATAACGAAGGAGTGTTGACAACAGACGCCCAGCAAGATGAGCGATGGGATCCGGCAGCAAGCATCGTCCAGGCGGGTGTCCGCGAGGCTATCTGTGTGCCGATGCAAGGGCGGTACGGAACCGTCGGGGTGATCTATATCGACCGTTTTACACCGCCCCATCGGGCAATTGAGCGGGCTGGTGCCCCCAGCTTCACCGAGGATCACCTTAAGCTGATGGTAGCCCTTGCCCATCAGGCTGCCTTGGCTGTGGAGGATACCCGGTACTATTCCGCTCTGGTGCAAGCAGAGCGGCTGGCGGCGATCGGGCAAACGGTGGCGACCATCTCTCACCACATTAAAAACATCCTTCAAGGCATCCGGGGCGGCAGTTATCTCATCGAAATGGGTTTGGCCGAGCATAACGAAGAGCTCATCCACAAAGGGTGGAAGATCGTCGAAAAGAATCAGAATCGGATCTCCGCCCTGGTCATGGACATGCTCACCTTTAGCAAAGAGCGCGAACCTGAGCTAGTGCCGGCCGATCTTAACCAGGTCGTTGACGAAGTCGTCGAACTGATGCAAAGTCGGGCGGAGGAAATGGGGGTGCGGCTAGTGTGGACGCCTCAGCCTAGTCTTCCCCAGCTTGTGTTCGACCCGGAAGGCATCCACCGAGCCGTTCTCAATGTGGTCACCAACGCCATAGACGCTGCGGCCGAACGTGGGGCCGACGGTTTGGTGCGGGTCCGCACGGAGCTTCGCCAGGCCGAAGGAAAAGTGGCTGTGATTGTTGAAGACAACGGCCCAGGGATTTCTCGCGAGGAGATGCGGACACTTTTCAGCCCGTTTGTCTCCTCTAAGGGCAGCCGGGGCACTGGGCTTGGATTACCGGTGAGCCAAAAAATCATCCAGGAACATGACGGCCGCATTTTGGTGGAAAGTGCCCCGGGACAAGGTGCGACATTTATTCTGGAATGGCCGGCGATTTATCCCTCGGCCACCCATCAAAACGGGGAAGCATCCCCGTAGGCGGCGGAGTACTGATTGACGAAAGCCCAAGCGGGGAGGATCGACCCTTGTGATGGAGGCCCCCCAACCGGCCCGGGAAAATCTGGGCTTCGGCCCTTTCATGGAGCGCTCGGGGGTGTCTTGCGGAAAAGGACGTGTCAATATCCGCAAGCGGATCGCTCTACAGCCGCCTCAAGCAAACAAGGTCACTTGAAAACTCGCGAGTAACCGAAAATCCTCCTTGTCTCAAGGGACCAGGATTTTCACGGTACTTTCCGCAGAGCCCCTCCCGGCGGCCGGCTAAGGAGAGCCTGATGGCTCTCTGAAAATAACTGACTGTTTTCGACATCTTGACTTTGGCGATAAATCTACTTTTCTTTTAAGCCAGTTCTAAGTAGAAGTTTGCGCAAGAGAAAGCGAACTTTTGGCCCGATACTACGGTTGTTTCTTGGCCTCTGATTTGCTCACGCGCCAGAAGAAGGCACTCCGGCGGGGGGTCTTTGATTGAGAGTGGGCTCCGGTTAGAAATTTGGCAAATAAGCCCCGACAAAGCAGTAAGTTGCGCTCTATATTGGGGTAAGGACAAGCGGGAGAAATGACCAGCGGTGGGGCCGATTTTATAGAAGCCTTGCACTAAGGAGTTTACGCCTAGCGGAAAGCTGGGGGTCAAATTAATCGGCCAACTTGTGAGATTTGAGCGGCGTCATCACTGTGATCTTCCGCACCAACTTCCGCGGATATTAGTCAGGGTCTAACGAATTGCCGACATTCAAGAGGAGGTTCGAGACGTGGCAGAACATTTCGATCGTCCCGAAGGTCACCAGGAAGAGCTGGCTCGTGGGGGAGAAGCGGCCGGTGGGCAGCAGCGGCCTCAGACCCCTCCGCCTCCCAGGATCCAAGTGGATGACTCCAAAGCCATCGCATGTTACGCCAATTTCTGCCGGGTCACCGGCACGCCTGAGGAGCTGATTATCGACTTCGGTCTTAACCCGCATCCATTCGGCATCCCCAATGAGCCGATCCCAATCACCCAGCGGATTGTGACCAATTTCTACACGGCCAAGCGGTTGCTTCATGCCCTTCAGCTAACGATCCAGCGGCACGAAGCCACTTTCGGCGTGCTTGAGATCGACGTGCAAAAGCGGATTCGGCCGGCTTTCATGCAGGCCGCCCCGCCTGGCCCTCCGGGCACAGCTGCTCCCCAGCAGGGAACCTAAATCGCTGGCTAGACTGAAAGTCGGGGGGCTAACTGAGAAGAGTCGTTCCAACCGCGTTGCCCTTTCACTCTGAGAGGGCGCCGGAGAAGCGATTTTGGGCTTGCGCCGAGGCTTCCTAAAACGTTGGAGAGCAGCCGCCCCGCGACGAAGCCGACCCAAAGCCGCTTGATCAGTTGGCAAACCGCATTGGGTAGGGTGGGTTAAGCCCCTCAGCTCGACGTACGCCCGAAGGAGCGGATGCCAGCGTGGTAGGGGCGGGGGTGAGTTCGCCGCTGGTGCATGAGAAATTTTCCCCGCGTCCGGAGTAGGTGCTCCAGACGCGGGTTTCTTATTTCGACGAGCTCGCTCTTTACCTTGGAGATGCTGCGGGCCGGGGGTTAGAGAACCAAACCTTACCTGCCGCCCTAAACTTTTATTTTGGTACCAAAACTGGGACAAAGCCCTCCCGCCACCGCCTTTCAGAAGCGGCGCTCCCGGAGCCTCGCAATTTACGGCACTCTCACGGATACGCGGTGGCCCGTCTCTCGGTTGCCGGAAGGTGATGCTTGCCCAGATGGGGCTTCGACTGCCGCAGGCGGTCAAAACTCTTTAATAGCCTTGTTCCCAGCCAAATCGGTGCCCAGCCACACGCCGCAGCCCGAACACAAGAGCATCGCACCGCGCTGGCCAACCCTGTCTCTTCGCGGCCCTGAATGGAACCCTGTAGGGACGGAGGAGCAAGGCAGCGATCAGCCGCCGCCTTTTTCTTGACTTTCCAGCCGTGCCCGTCGCCATGCCTCAAACTGTGCCCGGCGGGCTTCCATCAAAGCCGACTCAGCCAGCGGGAGCTCTCCAGCTTTTTGCGCTATGAGGCTAAGGGCCACGAAGCTAAACGGGTCGTCCGGCTCCAACTCGCAGACACGCTGAGCCGCTTCAATTGCCTCCTCGTGCCGGCCTTGCCGGCTGTAAAAGACCGACAGCGCCGCATAGGCTAGGGCGTAATCCGGATGGTCCTTTGCCAAGTTTTCCAGTTCCGCGATTGCTTCGTCGATTCTGCCGGCCTGCTGCAAGGCAATCGCCTGATCATATCGCTCTTCTTTGCTTAACAAGCTTCAATCTCCCGAAGAATTAACTCCAGATCCACGCTTGGGGACCTGCTCCGATAGTGCTCAAGCAAAATTGCTCCCCCGCCCGCTTTGGTAACCAGGCCAGACGTAGCCCCTAGGTCCCGCGGCCAAGTGAGCGAAATATTTGCCAAATACTACGGCCAAAAGACTTCCCAAACAAGAAATTGGGATTGAAGGGAACCTATCAAAACCTGGCCACACCTTAAGGAAACTGAGCAACACGAAAGGCAGAGAGAAGCGGTGTCTAGGCCACGACCATTCTTGCCTCACCATGATAAGAAATGATCCCCTTGTTGCAGCTCGTGTGGGCTGACAATCCTCTCGCAACAGCCAGCTTCCCGGGGCTTAGCCGATTTCTCAGGATGAAGCTAAAGGAGGAGATCCAAATCGGCGTAAAGGAAAACTCATTCCGAAATCCTCTGCCCGACCTGGACCGATAACTCGACGGTCTTCCCGCCGCGCCAGACCAAGATGGGCAAAGGCTTGTCTTGGGGGGCAAGGCTTACCAAGTAAATCAAATGGTCGCCATCTTCCACCCAAGAGTCAGCAAATCTAAGGATCACATCCCCGGCTTGAAGCCCGGCCCCCGCGGCGGGACTTCCCGGCACCACCTGAGTCACCAGGGCACCCATGGGGCGCTCCAGCCCGAGCTGGCCGGCCTTTTCCGCGTCAAATTGCTCCTCCAAATTTACGCCCAAATATCCCCACGCCACTCGGCCCCGCTGCGCCAATTCCTGCGCCACCCGCATAGCCAAGTTGATCGGGATGGCAAAACCAATTCCCTCGTTGCCGCCCGAGTTGCTGGCAATGGCCGTGTTGATGCCAATAACTTGACCCTTCAGGTTGACAAGTGGGCCGCCGCTATTGCCCGGGTTAATCGCTGCATCTGTTTGCAAGAAATTTTGAACACGTAGCCCAGCATGCCCCAACTGGAGCCCCCGTCGCCGCACCGCGCTGATAATCCCGAAGGTGACCGTGTGGCGCAGCCCGAATGGGCTTCCCACAGCGAGGACAAAATCGCCGATATTGACTTGATCACTGTCGCCAAGCTCGGCCGGCTCGAGGTCGGCAGCCGGGATGGCAAGAAGCGCAATGTCGGTATCCCGGTCACTCCAGACAGCTTGTGGACGAAGCACCCGGCCGTCCACTAGGCGGATCTTAATCGACGCTGCCGAGGCCTTGGCGACGACATGGCGGTTAGTCAACACATAAAGCTTATCGCCGATGCGGATAATGACGCCCGCTCCTGATTCCTCCTGCCGCCGCCGTGGGTCAGCCGCACCCTCGCTGGCCTCTCCCCCCGCTGCATCAATGTGGACAACACTGGGAGCGACAAGGGCGGCGGCCGATCTGACCGCCTGAGAGTAGGCCTGAAGGAATTGTGCAGTGAGTGCCAGTTCTCCCCGAATCCGCTCCCGATCTTGCGGTGATGCCGGCACCCAAGCGGGAAGGCCACTTGACAGCAACACCTCCGTTGACTTAGGATCTTCCGCGGCAGATCCCCTGCCACCTGCCGCTAGAACAGCCACCACCCCTACCACAAAGGCAATGATAAGCCCTCGACCTAACGCGCCCCATCGTCGACGCGGACTTTGAAATCGCGACCAAAATGTTACTGCATCCACAACCAGGGGCTTTGTCAACTGTCTTGGCTCCGCCCTATCACAAGATGCTACTGGCATACGTTTACCCGGTCGGAAAGCTGCTTTCGAACCTGAGCCGACTTCTCGCAACGTTGGGACAATCTTTCGCCGTCAAATTGGCGTTCTGTCGCGGCCAAACTCCGCGGGCATGCCCAGACACCTGGCACGTCCAAGTTGACTTGGCCTACCAATTGCCCGCTCAAGCACGGCAGCCTCCCTGCCATGGAGACATATCCGCCATACTACAAGAGAGTGAATACCCGGAGGACTTTCGCTCCGCTTCCGGAGGCACTTTCCCCAACCGGGGCATCTTAAGAAACTGCCCACCCGCCACCACCTGTCCAGCGAAGGCAGGCCATCTGCTATCAAAAGATAACACTAAAACAGTGAAAAATCCGCTTTTAAGGTAATCGCGCCGGGGAGCTAACTTCGTCAGAGCTTGCGGACTGCCGGCTTACGGGTAGGAAAGAATTTCGACAAGGCCAGCGCTAATGCTCACTGGGTGGGTAAAGAGAAGCCTAGAAAAACGCAAAAAGCCCGCCTTTTAAAGGTCGGGCCGGCTTGTCACCCCCAAAAAGGGGTTATTGGGGCCGCGACTTAAGACTAGCTGAGGCGGGACTTCCAGATGACTAACCTGGGTCTAAGAAATGGATTGGTTGGCCTAACAGCGGGTAGGACAGCACGCTGGGGGATTTCACGGCACGTCCAGTTCGATGTCATTTAACGTCACCTCGGCGTCCTGGGACTCCATCTCTCCCAGCCTACTCCAGTCCACTTCGCGTCGCTCGGCCGAGCCTTGCCGCTCAAGCTCCCGCTGACAGCGAATGCACAGAGTGGCGTACGGAAGAGCATATAGGCGAGCCAAAGGAATATCGCAGCCACATTCCTCACAGATGCCATAAGTGCCCGCCTGCATTTTCTCCAACGCTTTTTCAATGCGAGCGAGCTCCCGGCTCTCCACCTCGATGAGCTGGGAAGTAATCTCATCCTGGACCGAATCCAGCGCAAAGTCGACAACGTCCCCCCCAGCGCGCGAGTCGAGCTCCCGAAGAAGGCTGAGATCACCCGCCAAAGCCCTTCGGAGCGCCTCGCGACGCTTAAGAAGCACTTCGCGCATGTTCAGGATAGCTTGCTTTCGGCTCTTCATGGTCGGGGAAAAACTCGCACGTTTAACTTGGGGACGCCTTTCACAAAAATGTCCGCGATTTTTGGGTAACCCGCGAGCTTCACCAGACTCTCGCCTGGCACGTTGCTAACAGCAAAGCACGCCGGCGGGCGCCGATGGTCCGCCAACTCTCGCAGACGCCCACGCCGATTTGCCCATCCTCCTCTGCCTTCGCTCGCTACAGCTCGCCCATTTACAAGTACGGATGATCAGTACCAAATGCGACCAACCTCACATCCCAACTATAGTACGAAAACCAGGTGCACTAGGTCGGAAAATTCCGAACTTTTTCCCAACTTTCACTAGCATGCTTAGCACGAGGCCGTCAGCATTTTTTGACTCCGCGGCTGGACTTTGAGTTCCCGCGCCCGCCCTGAAATTGGATTACGAGCGCCTCTCGATCCAAGCGCTTACCGGCTTGTTATATAAGACGCTAAACGGCCAAAGAATTTGCCAGCGATTCGGCGCCTTAACCCCATCGTTTTGCTTCCGGGGGAAAGCCCGGTCCGGCGCCCTTTTTAGCCAGCTGCGGCCTCCTTGGCCGCCCATCACTCCGACCCGGTAAAGCCCGTTACGTCGCCACCACTTCCCGCGGCGACCACCACCCACGGAGCTCCCGCGGGCTGCGCTCTCCGTCGGCACATCAACTTCTTTGACAGGCGGACTACTGAAGGCTAAGTCACACTAGGAGAATGCGCACCCGGGGAAACGCCAAATTGCCGAATAAACCCCTATTTCGGCGGTAACCTAACTTATGAATTCCCGAAAAACGGCCAACCGAGCCCTTTAGTGGGAGGCCGGCGCACATCTGGGCTGCGGTCGTAGGGCTGGGGGGCAGTGCCGCAGTGAACTTCCGCAGGTCGGGCGAAGCAATTTATCGGAGTAACCGCTTAATGAACTTTCGTTTGCCTACGGAAAATCTCGGCCCGAGTGGTTGGGTTGCACGCTGCACCCTTAACCTAGTGCGTCCCACTCCAACGGGATGCCCGCGCACCGTCGCCGTTTCGGTCCCGCGATGTTGGATAGGAACCGATCCACGCTGCACCCTCAGGCTTGATCATCCGGATATCCTGCCGGTCGAGTGTTTTTTGGTGACCACGGTCCGCGGGCTATTTGCATGGAACCTCTCCGGCAGAGTGCAGCGAAACGGCGCCCCCTTTACTTGGACGGCTGTTTCGGAGGGGGATCGCCTTTCTTTTGGGCCGGTCGAAATGACTTTTACGTCCGTTCGCTTGCCCCCGCCGATGGGGGACTTAGGAGAAAAAGATCCGACCCGCTCAGTTGGCTGGGACGAAGCAGGACCTCAGGATGATAGACACAAACGAGGGGCGCTCCCGACCCTCAAAAGCGGAAGTAGCGGAGTTGCTGAGGCTAAAGGCGCCGCGCCATTTTGGGACTTCTGCTGGTGGAGCGCCCCCGACGCCCCCACGGCGGACTTGGTGCCGTCCTGCCCTGGAGTTGTGGTGTTCCCTGAGAGTCCCTCTTGCGGCGCCGGAGTGTTCGTGGCCGATGAGGCGGTTGTCACTCCGCTGGGAATTTGGACAACTGCGGAGCCATCTCCGTCCCCAAGGTTTGAAAACGGCAATTCCACGGCTCGTGTGGCGGAGTTGCGGACGGCCGGACCGGCGCAACCCCTACCCGAGTTGACGGTGGATTCCCGGCCGCCTTTAGCCCGAGAGAGTGCGCCCCAAACGGAAGAACCGGAATGCTCAAACGTCTCGTCCAACGGGGAATTAAAGGTAAGTACCCCGAGGGGCCGCAGTGACCGCGTGCCTGCAGATTGGCAAAAGCTCCTCGACGAGCTAAGCGATTTGCGCCTTGCCCTTCGCCGGTTAGAGAAAGCCCGGGTTCGTCGGAGGCGAGGCCGACCTCGTCGGCCGGCACTAGAAGTTGGTACCGAGCCCTCTGTGCCCGAGCAAAGGGGTAAACCGGAGGGAGTTCTTGAGGGCTTCTCAGCCAGCGGTAGTGCCGGTCCGCTGCCGACCTCCCCACCAAAGGAAAGGGTCGATTTCCCAGCCCCGGAGGAGTCCCCGGGGTGGCGGCCCGCCTCAAGGGAGGACGCCCAAACCATTGAGAATTCTCCGCTTCCCAGCGGCCGGAATCCTTTGAGACTGGCAGAAGCGAGCGAGGACACGGTTGGTCGTGTGGACTCCGCGCGAACCTCACCTGATAAGACCGAGCCTGATTCGGACGAAAAATCCTGCAGTTCGTCCATCAGTGGACCGCGCGCCGCTGAGGAGCAAAATCCAGACGAGTGCCACGGCGAAAACGAGATCCAGCGGTACCTGGCCCGACTTCTCGAACGGCTCCGGGCCGAAGGACGTGGCGCGGCGCCGGCCGAGACTCCAAGCGAGCGGAGCGAACCGGCCGAAGCCGCAGCCGCCCCGGCCGAAACCAGCAGCAACTTCCGCTTCCGCCGCGATTTGCCAGCCTCAGTTGCGGAGGACGCAGCCCCTCCCGCGGAGAGGACGCACGCACCTGCCCCGATGTCCCGGGAGGAAGTGGGATCCATCCGCGAACTTGCGTCTCACTCTGCCCAAACGGCCCTTGTCGAATACCGATGCCGGCGCTTTAAGCAAAAAGCATTGGGGAAGCTGGGAATGGGCATGTGTGCCACACTGATGGCGCTGCTCCTCTTTCTGGTAGCTCAGGC
>JANXBW010000042.1 GCA_025060325.1 Thermoguttaceae bacterium | reverse complement strand
CTCAAACACCGACTCCTGCACCCGCACACCAAAATCATCCAGCACCCGGGCTACCCGCTCCCGCCGCCGATCGTCGCTGATGTCGTAAGTAGCTACCCAGCTTTCCATCACTCGTTGCTCCAGCGATAGAAGGGGGGCGGGTCCTGGGAGTTCGTCAGGGCATGGCGAAGATCCTCGATCTGCTGGGCGAGGGCCTGGCGGATCTGGGCCCGATCGAGGGTGGCCTCCCATTGCTCGAGAAAACGCCGTCGCGGCTGAGGCTGGAGTCGCACCGAACCGTCAGCGAGGGTTTGGAAGTCATCGGGCTTGAGGACCTTTTGGTTGAAAAGACGCAGGACGAAGCGGTCGACGACGGCCGGTCGAAATGGCTCAAGCAGGTCCAAAGCCAGACTTGGTCGGCCAGATTCGTCCGCGTGGAAGAAGCCGAGAAACGGATCCAGCCCGGTGGCATCCAGCAAGTGGTGGATAGTGTTTGTCAAGAGTGTGTAAGCGAAAGAGAGGGTAGCGTTAACGGGGTCGGTAGCTGGGTGGTAACGTCGTCCGGTGAAAACTAGCCCATCCACGCGGAGGGCCTGGCCAAATCCTTGCCAATAGAAGCGAGCGCAGAGACCCTCGATGCCGCGGAGGACGTCGCGGGTGGCGGCCTCCAAAGTGGGGGTAATCCAGGAGGCGATTTGATCGGCCAGGGGAGAAAGCTCCGGGGAAGGGTCTTCCTGTTTGGCGGCCAGATAACGCAGGAAGGCGATTTGGTTGGCCAGCTTTGCATGAATGGCGGCGCGGGCCCAGCGGAGACAGACTCCGGGATCGCAAAAGGCCTGGAACTGCTTGCGCCGCAGGAGGATATTGCCGGAGGTGGGAGAGGTCAGTTTGGCTAGGAGCTTTCCGCCATGAGAGAGGAAAGCGACGTCGACGCCGGCCTCCAAAAGCTCGACCAAAGCGGGGGTGGTCACCTGGACGGAGCTGAAAGCTACCAGCGCGTTTACTTGCCGCAGCTCGACCTCCTGGAGGAGGTTACCGTCGGGGTCGAAGATAGCTAAGGAGTCACTGCGTTTGCGGATGCTGGCACCATCGGTCAAGACGTAAAGGACGCTCATTAGGAATCGCTCCAGCGACATGGCACAGTAAGGGCAAGGCCGCATTGCACGGCCTGAGGCATTCCGGGGGCCACGCCTGGAACAATGCGGCCTAGAAATGGAGGCACGGCCGGAGTGGCGAGGCGGAAGACGGCGCCCGGCTCCAGTTGCACGATAGGTCGCTTAAACGGGTTGGCCGAGGCTTGCTCGCCTAGAAAGCCGTGCTTCACCCGCAGCTGCCACTGACCGTCGGTGGGATCGCCGGCGGCGGGCACCAGGGTTGACAGCGTTACACAGGCGTTGGCCCCGCTTGAGGCCAAAGCCTGAAAGTGCGGCCATGGCTGGATTTGTTCGATACGGAATCTTCCCAAACCTAGGGACTTATCACGTCCAAAACCTGTCTTGCCGATTGCCTCAAGCAAGTCGACCAGTTGCTGAAGCCGATCGGGTATCGTTCGGCAATAAAGATCTACGTATTGGCGACGGTCGGCGCGACAATCGTCCGTGGGATAAGAGCGTTCCAAATAGGAGACCTCGGTGACGTAAAACCGGCCGGCAAATTCGTCCCCGCCGGTGGTGTCGACTCGACGGTCGATCGCGGCATGGGGGATTTTGGCGGTCCGCCAAGGATCTGGCAAAGGATTGACCGTAGCGGCAGGGTCTTGGCATAGGCGAAGGAAATCCTGCCAGAGGAGAAACGGTGCCTTCTGCCAGCGTTTAAAAGCGGCGTAATCCTCGGGGCGATCGAGCTTGGCAGGTGGCCGGGGCAACAAAGGTCGGGGCAAAAGCCCGGCGGGGAAGGCCTCGGAAAGGATAAAAGGGGGCTCTCCGCGGCGGAAAGGCTCCAGGAACTCGGCAACACCCTGGTCGCCTTCCCTCAAGGCCACTTGCCAGCAAAGGTGGCCAAAGAGGGTATCGGAATACATTCGGGTGCCCAACAAGGCCAGGAGCTCCAGGCGGATCCGGAAGTCCTGATAGGGGTGCACTGGAGTGTCTCCCCACTGGAAGTGTTGACCAAAGGAGCCTTCTTTCCAGCCGAAAGACGCTCAACACCAACCCCGGCGCCCGGTGGGGACCGGGGATGGTCCCGGCGGCTTCTCCCCGCAAAGGAAAGGGAAAAGCGGCAGGCAGACCGGGTGTTTACTTTCCGCCGGGCCAATTGGCGGCCAACTGGCGAAGATGTTCGGCCATCGGCTTGCCATCTTCGGCCACGAAGGCCACGTGGCCATATCCCCGAGAGCCACTTCCGCCTAGGTAGTGCTTTTCCACTAGTTCGAACCCTTCGGCCAGCAAGCGGAGATAGCCGGGGACATCGTCGCCTTCGAAATAGCGAAGGGAGAAGGCGAAGTGGAACTCGGAGCCGGCGGGGATGCGTTCCATGGTACGGGGGCCAATTCGACCGTAAGAAAGGCCTTTGTTTCGGTCGATGAGTACCTCGGTTTTGATTTCGGTGGAGACGCCCGCCTGCTCCCAGGTGTTGCGGGTTTCATCAGTGGGCGGACAATCGCGAAAAACAAGGCGTGATGGGGACTTGATGTTTTTGGAGTCACCACAGCCAAAGAGCTGACAAACGACACAGTTTCCGCACTTACAAGGCAAGCCGTCTTGCTGGGTGCCAGGACAATACTTGGATTCCAGCATGGAGCGGAGCTTGCCCTTGATGGAAGAACCCGGCACATAGGGTAAGCCGGTGATGGGATGGCGGATGACGGGATTGTCGGTTTCGCCCAGGCCGATTGCTTCCTTTGAGCCGCCGATCCGCAGTCCGGAAGTCAACACTTTCAGTTTTCCGCGAACTTCAAGGATGTCGCGCAGTTTGATGGGCATGGGGTTCCTCCTCTTACCGACCGATAATGCCTAGCGTTGTTGACCCTTTTCCTGTTCGCCGAAATAGCAGTAGATATTTGTCAAGTAGCGAAAGAGGCCGAGCATCTCTCGATCACTCGAAAGAGCCAGCTCACGGTGCTCGTCAAAGAACGCTTTGACAACAGCCGGAAGGATTTCCCGCATGTGCTGGCGGACAATGCGTTCGCAATAGAAGGTGCCGAAGCGCTCCTTGGCATCCTCGAAAGAGATGGACCGATCGGCCAGCCGGCGAGCGAAACTAAGAAAGCCGTTGTACAGTTGACGAAGCTGCGTGGCCTTTAACTGGGCGCGGCGGAAGATATCCGCGACCTTTTCGGCAGCGTGATAGAATAGTTCCTGACGGAGATGGCCGCTTTCGTCATAGAAAGACTTTTTAAACACGCAGTCTGGGGGCAGTGCGATGTCACCGCGAGGTACCGGGGCGGGATTGGCGGATGGCTCGCCAGTGACGATGACGCGAGTGGCTTGTCGCTCGCCGGGTTTTCGGCCGGGACCGTCTTCATACTCCACAGGAGAACCTTCTTCCACCGGATAGCCCATGTCCTTTACCACACTGATGTGGAAGAAGATTTCGGCGGAACCATCGGCCGGGCGAATAAACCCGAAGCCCCGCTCAGCATTGAAGGTTTTGATCGTGCCTTTCTTCATGGGAAGGCTTCCTTACTCCGAAGACCGTGTGGCGTAAAGGGCGTAGCAACAGACAAACCGCGCTTTGAGGATTTCCCGATCGCCGGGGAGTAAGAATTGGCTCGCCCACTGTTTGGCCTGTTCATGATCGGGTGTGGGGCCGCCCCAGGTTCGGCGGAGATCGCGAGCTAAATAGGGCACGTATTGGAGGTACTGCGTGTCTCCTTCGGCGTAGAACTTGCGGGCCAGCTCGGCATACCACAAAAGGCGATACACTTGCGAGGTGGACAGCACATCGTTTTCGATCCACTGGGCCAGTTGCTTTGCTTGCTTCAGTAAATTTGGGAATTCCTCCCAGGGGACTGAGGTCTCGAAAGCGGTGAGGCGATTCTTCCGGGCTTCACCCGTGGACTTATTACCCGGCGATTGGTTGAGGCCAGGTTCTTTTCGGATGAGGGGAACAACGCCTTCTCCGGGGGCGGATTTGGAGAACTCAAGCAGCTCTTCGGCTTCGGCAATGGCAATGAGGACGGGCAGATGGGGATTGATGACGGCCACACCGGCCGACAAAGACCAAGCAGGATTTCCCCCAGTGAAGCGGCGGAATTCCTCGCGAATATCGACGGCCAGATCGAAGATGCGGTCCCAAGGACCGATAGCTACCAAGTCGTCTCCGCCTGAATAAACAAGGTAGACTTCGGGATAGCGGTCGCGGAGGAGGCCTTCCAAATAGCCGGAGAAGAAAATTTCCAGCATGCGGGACAAACCGGCCACTCGGGCAAGAAGGGCATGACCAGGCGTGCCTGCCGCCGGGGCCGACTGACCAGCGGCGCAGTCGACAATCCCCTGGCTAAAGATGTAGCCAAGGTTGTCGGCGTCCATTTTCAACACGGCAAGGAGCGGGCGGCCACGGCTTCGGGAGGCAAGCTCGGCAAATTCCAGGACTCGGCCCGATTTGTCGCGGGGTACGTAGCGGCTGCGAAAACCGGCCGACAGCGGCAGATGATCCGGGCCCTGCCCCTGGCCGTCTAAGTCCACAGCGTAGGTGACCTCGTCCCCTTCGTAGGCGATGTCCTCGGCGAGGCGGAAGCTGCCGATCGGTGCCGGCTCGGTTCCCTGACCGTTGACATAATAGACCAGATACCGGGAGCGGGGCAAAAGAGCTCCGAGGGTGGCCTCGCGCCGACAATGATCGCACAGGGCCAGGGCGGGCTCCTCTTCGACCAAAGCTTTGCGGCGCCGACAGGAATCGCAGCGGGTTTCGGTCTCGGCCACTTCGATTGCCGGCAGAAGGAAGGCCGATTCCACCCAACTGGTGCTGGCAGTGAGGACATTTTCCCCGGCACGAGCACGGGCAGATCGAAGGGCATGGGAGAGTTTCGTGTACGTGGCTGAAAAGTCGGCCAAATCCGCTGCCGAGATGGGCATCGCGGTAAGAGCCAGTGTTACCTCGCCCTGGGACTGATCGAAGATCCAGCGGGCCACTGTCGTGCGGAGGTCGTCAACGGTAGCCTGGACCTCGGGGGTGTTGGGAAGCAAGAGGACCACTTTGCCCCCGGCAAAAAGGAGGCGCTGAGTAAGCGACAAGCTCAGCCGGCGGAGCAAGGCCGCGGCCAAACTTTCCACATAAGCGGCCACTTTAAACGACCGCGCGCGGAGCCGCCGGGCCAAACCTCCCGTGCCCTGACGAAGATCGAAAAGGTACTTCTGAATGCCGGCAAGCTCGGCGACCAAAAGGAGAAACGGCTTTTCCTGACCGTCCGGGCTATAGGCAAGGCAAGCGGCCGCCGCTGCCACCGCGCGAAGGTGATCAAAAAGGGCAACGTCGCACTCTGGGGAGTCCACCGCCGGCACACACCAGGTGAATCGCTCCAACACGCTAACAGCCCGGGTAAGGAAACCGGCTGGATCGGGGCAGCGATTTTCGGCCCATGCCTGGCAAAGTTTTTGCCAAAGGTGGTGGTACTCCTCGGTGGCCGATGCCTGGTTAGCTGCCAGGGCCGAGTCGGCTACGGGAAAAGCCTTCGCTGGCGCCAGTTCGGTTAAAGGGAACCACGCAGGGGTGGGGGTCTTTTGGGCCGGCGTCTTGATGCGGCTGGCAATTGCCACCAGGCGGGAAGGAGAGCGGCGCTGGCCAAGTGGGGAAGGGCCCCCGCTTGCCGCGCCAAATAACCCGTGAGCTTGGGCCAGGAGGGATTCGTCCGGCTCCTGCGGCGCGCGGTACCGGGCCACCAGAGAAGCCACGCGATCTTTGCGGAAAGCCTCCGGCAAATAGGGCATGCGGAGGACAAAATCGAGGCTATAAAGCACCTCGGGAGGGGCGGCCTGTGGCGGCATGCCGGTAATCTGGGTGAAGGTGGCCGAGGTGGCTTCGGCCAGTCCTTCCGGAGGACGAAAGATGCGGGCGGCCAGCACGCCCACATCGTGTACAAGTCCGGCCAAAGTGACCTCGAAGGCGTTCAAGATCCTTCTCCTTCGTAGATGCGGAACTTGCCCAGCCCAAAGGTGGTGTTTTTGCCAACGTGGACGAATTCGCCGGCGGCCAACAGGGGCCGCAACCGGCCAAGGTCACCTTGGAAGACAACTCGGCCCACCAGACCGCCGATAGGGATGCGACGCTTCTGGCGACCGCTAAAACGCTCCCAATCTTGCCAGGAAAGCTCGCTGCGGATGAGCCGGGCGGATGCCGCGGCCTCCAAGAAAGCCGTGGATAACGGCTCGATACACCCCCCGCAGTGGAAGTAGCGAAGCAAGAAAACCCGGCGGACAAGAGTCTTAACAATGTCGATTAATTCCGGCGACTTAGTCAACTTGCCTTGGACCACAACCCGCGTAGGCGACTGAAACTCCAGGGTAAATACCGCTTGGCGATCTGGTCCGGGGTCAAGGTTTAGGCGGATATAGTCCGGAATGGAAAAGCGGCGGCTTTGGGAGCGGTCCCACACCGGGTGGCCTTGCTCGGTGGTAATCCGCTCAAGCTGGAAGGGCACACGATCCCGCCCCAAGCCGTGCCGGCCTAATTCGTCAAGCGCCACGTAAATGTAAGGCAACATGTCCACAGCCTTGCCTACTAGGACAAGGCCGACCACGGCTGTGTCGCCCGCCTTCACGTGCTTGGTGCCGGGCGGGGGCGGTTCGAAAACAAAAGGATGAGGGGCCTCCCGATACTTACGCATAATGGCCGTGTCGGCAAAGATTGGCGTTTCGAAAAGATAAGCATAGGCGCAGCGAAGGCCCAAGGAGCAGCCCTGGCAGTCCTCGCGACCGAAAGGACAACACGTGCGGCGAAGCGCCAAGCCGAAGCCGCCCCGGAGGGTAGGCCCCCAATTCTCCGCAATCGCCCCTTGGCTTAAGAAGCGAAAGGTAAGGAGAAACCGCTGGAGGAAAAGAGTTGCGTCTGTCTGACCCGGCTCCTCCATCGGGCTGCCCTCCCGAACGTTTACTGCCCGTTAACTTGATCTTAGGCACTCCGAAAGCCGTCGCTGTCCCGGCGCGCGGCCCCTTTCCGGCCCGCGCACAACCTGCCCCAGAGATGCCGACTTCGGCGACCGATCGACGTAACCGTGAGCTACGCATAAGCCAATGTCCCTTTATGGGCTGGGAAAAAAGACTTGTCAAGACCCCCTGTCCCCTTGGGCGGGCAATTACTGGCCCCACGCCCTTTGCCCCTTGCCGGCCAGGTGAGGGCAATGGCAAGCAAAGCGGCCTCTGGGAGCTGCCGGTAATAGCCCCAGACGGCTTTTTGATGAACATCCGGCGACCGTCTGGCGAAAGTCAACTTAGCCAGCGGTCACGATGAGCGGCCACAAAGTCATCATCCACAAGATGAGGGTAAGCCGCCGTGACGCGATCAAGTTCCTCGGCTTGGCCAGGGCTGAGCGTCTCTTCCGGATCCAGGCAGTAGTTGCTGCGAAGGAGCCTTTGTCGACGAAGAACTTCCTGCACCCCGGCGATACAGCCGCGGAAATGGTGCGCCACGTCAAACAGGGCGGCGTTCATGTCGGTGACTTCGACCGCCAGAGTAAGCATTTCCGGTGGAATCCCGCCACCTGATGCCACAACCTGGTGACAGCGCGCAAGGATTTCCACGGCCTTTTTCGTCCACACCGCCCAATGGCCCAAAAGGCCACCCACTATGCGACGCACAACCGGGCTACCATTTCGCCGAAAACGATAGGTCGTCAACAAATCCACAACGATATTGTCATCATTGCCGGTATAGAGGGCGACATCATCGCGGCCCGCGTCGACCATCGCCCGAACCACATCCAGCGTTTGGTAACGATTGAAGGGGGCAATTTTGATAGCAACGAGGGTTTCAAGCTCGGCCAACTGCCGCCAAAACAGGTAAGGAAGGACGACGCCACCCACGGCTGGCTGAAGGTAAAACCCAAACAAGGGAATTACCTCCCCCACCTTGCGACAGTGATCCACAAGCTGGGTTAAGGAGGCATCGCGCATAGCGGCCAAACTTAAAAGTCCAGCATGGAAACCAAGATCGCGAGCAAGGGCTGCCTCCGCTACGGCTTGTTCGGTTCGTCCACACACACCAGCCACACGAACAAGCGGCTCCGTGCGGGTAGCATCTAATTGGTCGAACACCTCCCGGGCAAGCTCAAGCAGTGGACGAAAAAGGCCAACCTTAGGATCGCGAATAGCAAACTGGGTGGTGTGGACACCAACGGCAACTCCCCCGGCGCCGGCGTCGGAATAGTAGTGCCACAGAGCCCGCTGCCCCCGGGGATCGAAACGGCGGTTCTCATCAAGTGCTAAGGGGCTTGCCGGAATGACGACACCCCGCTGGAGGATTTGCTTCCAGTTCCTTGCCATTGGCCAAAGGCTCTCTAGTTGACAAAAACCCGGCCCAACAAGGGACCACACCCATGCTCGCTTAGGATCGCCGGATAAGTGGGACAAGCGACCCTTCTTACCGCTCAAGCCCAAAAATCCGCGCCAACTCGCCCCGGTAAGTAGGCAGATCAAGTGGGCGACCTTCCCGCAGGCGCGTAAGGCCACTTTCGGCAAGCGTCTTCATAAACGGCTCGAAGCGCCTCAGGGCGACTTCTTTAAGGGGCGAATCGGCCAATTTGCCGGCCTGAGCAGCCAGACGGGCTCGCTCCACGATGGCATAGTCGACACTCATCCGACTAATTGCCACACGGCGATGGACCTCGGGAAGCGAAGCGGTCAGTTTTTCCGCCTCTTCCCACAAGCTATCAGCGGCCAGGAGCATGTCGTCCGTTAAATGAGGGCTACTGGGACCGGCCCAGATGTTCACGTGGATGTTGTTTTTCTCCACATGGTCGTGGATCATGTCGATATATTGCCGGATGGGACGTGCTGCCGGACCGTAATAGCCCTCCAGGAATTCGGAAAGGGCTTGCTCTTCGTCATAGTCCGGATTCCACAAAAACTTGGCGGTCAGATAACCACCGAGGGCTGCTAGCTCGCTATGGGGAGTGTCGTAGGTGTCCTGCTCGAAAATGCCGCGGACATTGTGCTCGATGAAAAAGCGGATGTTTGCCCGGCGAACACGTTGATTGGGGAAGGGGAGCAAATAGTTGGCAAAGTCTGTCACATAGTCCCACACCCACAGCCGCGGTGCCACCTGTGCCCAACCTTCGATATCCTTGCGAAAGGCCTGATTGGCACGGCTATCGCAGGTGGCAAGAGGATGGGAGAAACAACATTCGATGGAACATAGCCGAATGATCACGTTGCGCCGTGGACGAAGTGTCTTCGGCGGTTTTCGCGTCCACTGGTAAGCAAGCGTTTCAATGGCCTTGTCGGGATAGTGTTTTTCCACCTCCTCGGCCACACGATTAACCAGATAAAGAACCGGGCCCATTTGCGACTCTTCCTGCTGGGCCAGCGCTTGGCAGTTGTCGCATTCGCAGTAGTTGTACCAATCGTTCTGCGACACCGACCATACGAAGGCCTCTGGGTCGGAGGCAATCGCCTTGAGGATTGCTTCGGTGCAGATGCGAATAACATCCTCGTTTGTGCAGCAAAGTTGGGAGTATTCTTTAAGTCGCTTCCCTTTCACCAACGAAAAGTACTCCGGATGCTGATCGAAGTATTTAGCGGGCGGCACCAATCGTTCGAAGGTGTGGACGAAAAAGCCTTGGCCAAAGCGGACCTTGCCACCGTGCTTTTCTTCAAGCCGGGCAGCACTTGAGTTGACGCGGTTCCGGGCAGACCAATCGCCGTCAAAACAGTCAAATGTAAACACCTCGCGGTATTCTAGCACGGGGATTTTCACTTCATCCAATGCCGGAAGAACAAGCCGATCGTACTTCGGGATGCGACTTACCCCCGGGGCAAACCACCGGCAACCAAGGTGGTCTTCAAGCAGGCCATAAACACCGTACAAGTTGCCCCGCAAATTCCCCCCGGCAATGACAAGTTTTTTGCCCACGGTGCGGAGCAGATATCCCTCGTCCCCAAGGCGGACCCAATCCACCGGTAGCCCAAGCGCAGCCAGTCGTTGACTATTGCCGAGGATGATTTCCTCCTCCCGAGCCGGAGTTGCGTCGGTGACGATCGGCAAGCGGGCACCGGTCATCTCCGCCAAGAAGTGCTGAAGTTCCTCGGCGGCATGCTTTGTTGATGAAGAGGCCCCCTCGGCGATGACAATGACATAGGGTGATTGACCACCTTCGGCAAGGACAAGTTCCGCCCCTTCGGCAAACAAGCAAGGAAAAACACCGATCGCCGCAATCGCCGCAGCAAGCCAAAGCATAACGGCCCTGCTTGTGATGTTGGTCCTGCTACTAATCATAAACTTTCTCCCAGCAGCAAAAACCCCAAGTCCACTGGGTTACAATGACGGTCTTCCGGGCACTGGACAGGCGGGGTAAGCAGTTGTCAAATCGCAGCTTGTGGGCGGTTCATGTCAACCCAAGCGGAGTACCCTTACTAGGCAGGCGAAACGGGCCGGTGCCCAGAGGCCATTTGAGTATACCGGCTTGGCGACTAATTTCCAAATTCGAAATAGGGGCGCCACCGCTTCTGGCCCCACCTTGCCAAACTGCGGCTATATGTGGCGATTAAGAACCGTGGGCCAATAAGTGCCGGGCCATCGCGGAGTGCCAAGCTGCGAACATCTGGCGGGACGGAGAGCAACCCTTTTTGAAGGCTAGGCCATCTTAAGAACCGAATGGCCATAAACGGCCTGACAGCTAGTGACGACCGCTAAGCGTTAAAAAAGCTTTCAACGAGGAGAGCGACTCCATGCCGCCCAGGAAAAAACGTGCGGGGCGTAAGCGTAAAGATACTTTGAAAAGCTTATCAAGGGACCATTGGCAAGCTGTGCTGAAAGAAGGATTCAAGAGTGCCTAGCTGCCGCGTAATCACACAAGCGCCGGGCCCTCCCGCATGAAAAGCGGTTGCGGAAGCGTCTGTTTACTACGTACTAGGCTCCCGCGAATTCTCCGAGCGTCGGAGGGGAAAAGCCTGAGCTATTTCCGGGGGAATTCGGCGAACATTACCAGTGGCAAAATCGATGAAGGCCCACAGCGTTTCGGCCCGCGCTAAGAGCCGCCCATCGGACTGGCGAAACATTTCGTAACGCCTTAGCGACCGTGTGCGCTCCATCGAGGCAACCCATGTACGGATGACTACCGTGTCGCCCAGCCGCGCCGGGTGAAGGTATTCAATCTGGTGCGATCGCACTACCCAACCGGCGCCCAGCTCCATGTAACGGCTTCCCGGCCAGCCAAGGGCTGTGGAATGGGCCACGGCCGCATCCTGCATCCACTGCACGTAGGCAACGTTACTGGCATGGCCTAAGGGGTCGATCTCCTCCGGCCGGACAACGTGCTTGTAAACAAAAATATCCTCATTGGGACCTTCCATGGGGTTTAAGCGGAAAAAGTACCAAAATCAACCAAAGATTTTTGTGAACAATGTAACGCTTAGGAGCAAGCTCTTACTTGCCGGGGTCAGACCCTCAGCGCATACCCATGTCGCAGCTTAAGCCCCCGGCAGCCGGCAGGTAAGCATGAAGGACATAGTTGGCCACCATCCGGTGGGCACTAAATCGCCAGGCCAAAGAGCTGATTGAATTTTTCATCCGCTTGATCCAGCCGTGCGGTAGACCATCTGGATCCCGCTCATAGTAAAGAGGGATGACCTCCTTTTCCAGCACCTCGTAAAGGGCTTGGGCGTCGCGGGCATCGGTAATGGCCGGATCGGCGTGCGAGGCCCCTCGGCCGATGGCAAATCCGTTACTGCCGTCGTAGGCCTCAGCCCACCAGCCGTCAAGAATGGACAAGTTTAACGCTCCGTTGAGAAGGGCCTTCTGACCACTTGTGCCGGAAGCTTCCTCCGGTCGCCGCGGGTTATTGAGCCACACGTCCACGCCTTGAATCATATGGCGACAGACATTGATGTCGTAGTCTTCGATGAAAACGATCTTATTGCGGAATCGCGGATCGTGACGGAGATTAGCGATCTTTTGAACCTCAAGCTTGCCCTCATAATCGGCCGGGTGGGCCTTGCCGGAAAAGATAATCTGGATCGGCCGCTCCGGATCGTTGACCAAAGCAGCTAGCCGGTCCAGATCCCGCAGGATAAGCGTGGGGCGTTTATAGGTAGCAAAGCGGCGGCCGAAACCGATTGTGAGCACCGCCGGATCCAAGGCCACCCGCGCTTCTTCAATTTCGTCCTCGCTGGCTTTCAGCCGGCGGAGTTGTCGACTGAGACGCCGCCGCACAAAGGCAATCAGCTGCGTTTTAAGGGCGTAGTGCGTTTCCCACAATTCGCCCGGATCCACCTGGTGGATCATCTGCCAGACCTCTGGCTCGCCCATTCGGCTTCGCCAATCCGGCGGGAAGTGCTTGTCGTACAGAAGCTGCATCTGCCAGGCAAGCCAGCTGGGGATGTGGACGCCGTTTGTGATATGACCGATGGGGATCTCCTCTTCTGCCCGCCATGGCCAAAGGTGCGCCCACATTCGGCGTGTGGTCTGCCCATGAAGGGCACTGACCGCATTTGCCCGCCGGGAGAGTTTGAGGGCTAGAACCGTCATGCAGAAGGGTTCCGAGTGGTTCTGAGGCTCGACCCGGCCCAAGCCAATAAGCTGATCAAACGATAGTCCCAGCTCCTCCCGGAGCGGTCCCAAGTGTTCCTCCACAAGCCCGGGATCGAAGCGGTCGTGGCCGGCCGGTACCGGGGTATGCGTCGTAAACACTGTCTGCTGGGCCACCACCCGGAACGCGTCGTAGAAGCCGTAACCATTGTCCTTCATGTATTGACGAATCACTTCCAAGGGCGCAAAAGCACTATGCCCCTCGTTAAGATGGTAGACCCCGGGCGTAATGCCCATAGCGCGTAAGGCGCGGACCCCGCCGACTCCGGCGATGAGTTCCTGCCGGATACGTGTACGATGATCGCCACCATAAAGACGGCTTGTCAGTTGCCTGTCCTCCGGGCTATTGCCTTCAACGTCGCTGTCGAGGAGATAGACGTTGACTCGGCCGACCCGCATTCGCCACACCTTGGCGAGGATCCTGCCGGTGCGAGTCTCGATGGCCACAATCAGGGGATTACCGGCGGCATCCAGAGCAGGTTCAAGCGGCAGATTCTCCACTTTAATGTCGATATATTCCTCCATCTGCCAGCCGTTTTGATCCAGGTACTGCTTGAAGTACCCCTGGCGGTAGAAAAGTCCCACCGCCACCATAGGCACGCCGAGGTCGCCGGCACTTTTCACATGGTCACCCGAAAGAACGCCGAGACCGCCAGAATAAATAGGCACCGACTCGTGTACACCAAACTCCAGCGAAAAATAGGCCACTGGCCGCGACCCTAACACCCCGCAATGCTTAAAACCCCACAGGGGTGTTTCCGACAAGTACTCCTTCAACCGACGGTAGGCATAGTTGATTCGGCTGTGGAGCACCAGTTCACTGGCACGTAGTTCAAGCCTCTCCGGAGTAAACTCTTTGAGAAGCGCTATGGGATTATGGTCCAGTTGCCGCCAGCGGATGGGGTCAAGGTCGCGGAAGAGATTGATGACCTCCGGCTGCCAACTCCACCAAAGATTTCGAGCCAGGGCCATGCACTTTTCGTAAAGCGATTCCGCTGACAACTCCCGAAGCATTGCGTTGGCCATACCGGAAGCACCTTCTCGGGAAAAAAGTCCAGGTATCTGGGCAACCTGTCGGGGTGGCCAGCTTCGACGGATTATCCGGGTAAGGGTTGCGGATCCGGCCGCATTCTCCTCGCCGAGCCGTTGCGTTTTGCGCGGGTGCCGGAATTGGCTCTAAGCAATTCGGCCTCGGCAAAAAGGGGCCAGGCCCCCCTGGTTTAGCCCGGCGTCCCTCAAGACCCAATCAATGCCAGCAATCACACTATGGTAGGTTCGTTAACTAGTCCCCCCAGGGGGAATTCATGGGGGACAGGGGATTAAACCCAGTAATTCTGCGCAATATTTATCGATCGACCAAGCCGCGCCCGGCCACAAATCATCATCATTCAACCATTACGGGTAATCACAATCGGTAAACTAAGGATAGAGCACTCCTTGGCTCACCAAACTGAAAAAAACCGAAGGCGGAATGCGGACTGAAGCGGTCCTCGCCGGGTTTTATAGGCATTCCCAGCTTTTACTGCCCTCCGAAGATCCCTCCGAAGTTGCCATTGCGTCAGTCGGCCTTCCAAATTCCCTTTGTGTTCCATCCATTGAAAGTACATAACTTAAGTGACGAACTTAAGAATCATCATCATCCTGTCGAATGGCGGTGGTTTTGGTCCTTGCCTGGCTATGGCCTCCTCCCAGCCCACCCTGCCCGATGTGAAGGCCAACGCGCACCGTTTTCGTACGCTTAAGTCGCTCGGCCGTAAAAAACTCGAAAAAGGTAGGACGGCGAAACCAGTCACCCAAGGGGCGAAGCGAAAGGACGGGAACCCCTCCATCGTACTATCGGCGCAAGCGCGCATTCCGCCGGGGCGAGTTAAGCTGGGACGCAGGAAGCCAAGCTCTTATAGCACCCGGCCACAGTCACCGGGCGCGATCGATTTAAGGATTCCCGTCTGCCCAACGAGACGGTCTCCGGGTGAAACCTCGCGCCAATTTGAAAACCCCCATGGGAGGTGCTATTTTGGCAGAACAACCCTCCCTTAGCGGCCTTTGCGTCCTAGCATTGATTGAAAGGAGTCCTTGGGAGGCCGGGCGCCAAAACCGCCTCTACGACCCTTTAGCACTGCTTGTGGACGTCGAAACCGTCTCCCGGTCGGAGTCGGGGCGCCGGTGGGGCACTTGCGCGTCGGGGGGTTTTGACGTGGTCACCCCTTGTTGCGGACTGCGGTACTAAAGGGGTGGGCAGCTAAACCCACTTTTGGAACCCGACCTCCTAGCGGTCCAAACAGCTTGAAGGAGTTTTGCCATGAGATTGCGGCTAGTGGCTGCTGCGACGATTTTCTTTGCACTGAGTTGCTACTTGGTTGGGTCAACGGCCACGTGTGGACTAGCTCAGCAGACTGACGAGGAAGGATTCGTTCCGATTTTCAACGGGCAGAATCTTGACGGCTGGGACGGCGACCCCGCCTTGTGGCGAGTGGAGGACGGTGCCATAACGGGCGAAACAACGCCGGAAACCCGGCTCAAACAAAACACCTTCCTTATCTGGCGCCAGGGGGAAGTGGATGATTTTATCCTGCGCTTCGAGTACCGAATTGTCGGCGGCAACAGCGGGGTGCAGTATCGCAGTTTTGAAGACCCGGAGAAATGGGGCAAATGGGTGGTCGGCGGTTATCAGGCAGATATTGAAGCCGGCACCCGTTTTTCCGGAATCCTTTATGGGGAGCGGTACCGCGGCATCTTGGCTGACCGCGGACAGAAGACCGTCATCGGTGACGACCACAAGCCACGCGTGGTGGAACAGTTCGCCGACCCGGCGGAGCTCCAGAAAGTCATCCGGTCCGAAGACTGGAACCAATACGAAATAATCGCCCAGGGTTATCGATTCATCCACAAAATCAACGGCCAGGTGATGAGCGAGTGCACGGACGAAGATAAGGCCATGCGGCGGCGAAGCGGATTGCTTGCGTTCCAGCTGCACGTCGGGCCGCCGATGAAAGTTCAGTTCCGGAATATTCGGCTAAAACGCCTCCCCTTGGGCGATTTGAAGAAGATTGTGTTCATTGCCGGTCGACCAAGCCATGGTTTTGCTTCGCATGAACATAATGCAGGCTGTCTCCTCTTAGCCAAATGTCTCAACGAAAGTGGTTTACCCGTTCATGCGGTTGTTTATCGCAACGGTTGGCCGACGGATCCGACCGCTCTCGATAACGCCGATGCGTTGGTAGTTTTCTCCGACGGTGGCGGCGGTCACCCTGTCTTGCCCCATTTGGCTAAGGTTGATGCCCTGGCCAAGCGGGGTGTCGGCATTGCCATGCTCCATTACGCCGTGGAAGTACCCAAAGGCGAACCGGGGAACTACTTCCTCAACTGGATCGGCGGCTACTTCGAAACCTGGTGGTCAGTCAACCCGCATTGGCGGGCGAAGTTTGAGTCGTTCCCCAATCATCCGGTGACACGAGGGGTGAAGCCCTTCGAAATCGATGACGAATGGTATTATCACATGCGGTTTCGGGAGAACATGGAGGGAGTTACGCCGGTCTTAACCGCTATCCCGCCGGAAGAAACTCGGCAGCGGCCCGATGGACCTCACAGTGGTAACCCGGTGGTCCGTGCTCGCAAAGGCATGCCGGAACATTTGGGTTGGGTGTACGAACGGCCGGGCGGCGGTCGAGGTTTTGGTTTTACCGGCGGGCATTGGCATTGGAATTGGGCCAACGACAGCTTCCGGACCCTGGTTCTCAACGCCATCGTGTGGATTGCCGGGCTGGATGTGCCGGAAGGCGGCGTGCCCTCGCGAACGCCGACTGTGGACGAGCTTCTTGCTAATCAGGACTATCCGCTGCCTGCCAATTTCGACCGGGCCTCGGTGGAAAAACTCATTAAAAGCTGGAAGGTTTCCAAATAGCCGCGGATGAATCGTGCCCGGGAAGGGGCGGTCGGCTGTGGCACCGAAGTCAACGAGGCGAGTGTGACTAACCACATCCTGTTTACTATTCGCTGCACCACTTGCAGTGTGCTGCTTCAGGTGCGAAGCGAAGCAGCGATCGGTCAGCTTCTTATCTGCCCAAAATGTGGATGCTTGGTGAAAGTCGAGCCGCCTCCGGGGTGGTCCCCTGCCGGTCGGGACCAGCCGGGCGAAACTCCCGGCACCCCTGCCACGAAGCCAACGGCCCCTGCGGAGCACCCGGCCCCAAGTCTGGATACCGCCGCAGTCTCTAAACCGGCGGAGGAAGCGTTACGCCCCCGGGGATCTGAACTTCAGCGAACCACTTCCCCGCAGCCCGAAAACCAAGCCCGGGCCGCTCCGGCGGAATCTCCCCCCCAACCCCGTGGCGAAGTGCGGAGTTCGGTTAGTCACGAGCGCCCCGGCCCCGGAGGAGTCCCGGCGGGAGACCGCCCGGAGAAAGCAACTCCTCGAGCGGCCGAGCCATCCCCAGCCGATAAGGCCCAGGCCCAACCCCCGAAGATCCTAGCTCCAGCCACCCAGGCCGCCGCCACCCCCTTCGAGGACCGGCCTCCGCTGGCGATTCGCCCGGTGGGGAAGATGTCCCCCGGCGCCGAGGCCGGACCACCCAGCGAGCAAACCTCGGCTTCAACCGAGGAGGCGGCCGTTGCCCGGCGTTCGTGGCTTTATCCGGCCCTGACCATCCTAGGCACCGTCCTACTCGTGGGAGCCTTGGGCGCTCTCCTGTGGTTGGCCTTGGCACCTCGGCGGCCAGTTGCCGAAGTTCCTCCGGCCGCTCCGGAGCAAGGAGACAAAGCCGCCGAAACCGAGAAGCCACCGGGGACCTCACCGCCTCTGCCCCCGCGACCTTGGTGGTGGGATTGGGTCGCCCCTCAAACGCGGGCGTTTGTCTACGGCGACTTTCGTGCGGTCCCGGCGCACGAGCTGTTTGCTTTACTTGCCCTTCTCGGGGGAGCGGAATGGCAAAGCAAAATCTCCCGTGGGCTTGAATCGCTCCGCCTTCGGCCGGAAGCCTTAGCCGAACTCCTGTGGGTTCAAGGCGACTGGAGCGCTGGCCCACCGCGGCTGATGGCCGTGAAATTGCTGCCCGGCCACTCGACGCAGGGACTTTCCCTCCGGGGGACAACCGCCGGATTTTCGCTAGGGCACGTCATCTTCCGGACAGATCCGCAGTTGACATGGCCCCCGCTTTTTGCCGCTGTTGACACCCAGACAGCCGTCGCCGGGGATAAACCCCTGCTTGAGGATCTGGCCCAGCGTGGATCAATCCCCGCGGAACCTGTTAGCCCCATCATGGCAAAGCTGTGGAAGCAGGTCCCGGCCGACGCAGTGGCCGTGGGATCGGTGGACCTGGCTGATCTGCGGAAGACCGGCTGGAATGCCCCGGTGTGGTTGGGGGATGTCTGGCCGGAGGTCGCCCCCGCTTGGCGGGTTATCTGTCACATGCCAGTGGGATTGGTGGGGTTTTATCGCGACAAACCTCAACCGCTCCTCCAACTCGGACTTCTGTGTCCCTCGCCCACAGCCGCCAGCCAACTAAGCGAAGCACTGGCCAGTTTGCGAACCTTCACGGAAGATCTCAATCGCCAATTGGTCAACGAGGGACTTCCGCCGGAATTGGGGCTTCCTCTCCACCAGCAGGCCGGAGGAGCTCAGGCAGCCTTATGGCCTGCTTTGCTAACTTTGTTGGTGGGGCTGAAATGGGAGGTCGTTGAGGATTTCGTCTGGCTGCGGCTCGGTCTTACTTCCTCTTTACTGGAGCCTCAACACACGTCTTTTGACGACTGGTACCAGGCGGCCCAAGCCCGGTGGTTAATGGCCGGCTTAAAAGTCGACATCTCGCGGCATGAGGCGATTCAAAAGGCGCTCATACAATTTCGCGGAGCCACTGGCGGTTTTCCCCCCGGCGCTGGGGGCGCGACACTTCTGCCGCCGGAAACTCGGCTTAGCTGGATCGCCCTGCTATTGCCCCAGCTGGGATTCGCCGACTGGCATAAAGAACTCAACCTCGGCTATTCCTGGAATAGCGCGGTTAACCGGCCGGTAACTCAACGGGAGTTGCCCGCGGTGATTAATCCCTCGCTAGGGCCGCGCCGGATGGTTGACGGCTTCCCGGTAACACATTACGTGGGGGTTGGCGGAGTGGGCCCGGACGCACCGAAGCTTCCCGCCACAAATCCGCGGGCGGGGGTCTTCGGATATGACCGAACGCTTAGGTTAGAGGACATTCCCGACGGAGCCTCGAACACAGCGGCGATCTTCGGCGTGTGCAGTGGACTTGGTCCATGGGCCGCTGGGGGGGCGGCAACAGTCCGTCCGTTGACCCAGCCCCCTTATGTCAACGGTCCAGATGGCTTCGGGAGCGGCCAACCCGCCGGCATGCTGGTGGGCATGGCTGACGGTTCAGTTCGCTTCATCTCGGCACATGTTGACCCTAAAGTTATTGAACAACTGGCCGCCATCGGAGACGGTGCTCCGCGAAGCACAGATGTTTTGGTTGCCGCGGCGAGTTCCTCGGCACCATCGGCTGTCGCATCCAGCGAGGCAAAAGACCAAGCTAGTGGGGCAACTCCGGCATCCCAGGCAAATAACCCATCGGGCCAGCCAAAGCCAGCACCCTCACCCAGTCCGGAAAGCCCCGAAAAACCGGCCGGCAATGCCCCCACCGGGACTCAAAACCTTGTCGACTTAGTTGCCCTTCGCTTGTCAAGCCCAGTGGAGGAAGTCCGAGCCAACAACCTGCCCTTGGCGGATGTAGCGCGGTCTTTATCCCGCTTGGCCAATGTACCAGTGACATTTGACCTGGAAGCGCTCAATACGTTGGGCGTTTCGCCCACTGTGCCGGTGAATGCGGAAATCCGCCCTGGCAATTTTGAGAAGGCATTTACCGCGCTGGCTGAGCAATGTGGACTTTTCGCCGCCGTAGATGCCGGGCATGTCGTGTTTACCATTTCTCCCCGCACGCGGAGCGAGTTGGTTGTGAAAACACATGATGTCCGCGAGCTCTTGCCCGCTACCAGCACGCCGACATCCGTTTCCGCCGGTCAGAGCGGCTCAGCCGCCGCTGAGCCGGAGGAGCTTGCCCGGCTCGTAAGTGAATTTGTGTGGCCCGACAGTTGGAAGCAAAACGGCGGCCGGGGGACCGTTAGCCCTCAGGGTTCGTCTTTACAAGTCGAACAAACAGAACTTGTGCACCGGGCGGTGGCCAAGTTTTTGGACAAGCTGCGGGTTGCACGGCAAAAGAAAGGCGCCGCGGGATTGAAAACCAAGCTCTCGACGGCCGCTCCGCTCCTGGCCAAACGCGTAACAGTCAACTTTTTCCAACCGGTGCCTTTGTCGCGGATCCTTCGCGAGCTGGAGCGACAAACACAAGTCACACTCTTAGTGAACTGGCGGTTGCTCAGCGAAAATGGCCTTTGGCCGGAGCCGAATGCCACGTTGTGCGTTCAGGATCAGCCGCTTGGGCAAACTCTGGAGCAGCTCCTCCTGCCTCTCGGGCTGGGGTATCGAGTTATCGAGCCGACAGTTTTCGAGGTCTCCACGCTCAAAGCGATCAGCTCTGCGTTGGAGGTGGAATTCTACCCCGTCGGCGAGTTGCTTCGGCTCCTAGAAAAAGATCAAGCCGGAAGCGGTCCCGGCGGCGAGGTGTTGATGGAGACCATTTCCGCCCAAATAGCCAGCGATACCTGGTCGGATGCCGGGGGCCCCGCCAAAATGTATCTTGATCGCCATTCGGAACATCTTATTGTGCTTCAATCGCAGCCGATTCATCGGGAGCTAGAGGAACGTCTTAAGCAGCTTCGTAGCGAATGGAGTACCGGCGGGGCAGCGATACACCCGTAGTGGCAAACGGGAGGTTCGCCCGGGGATATGTCTTCATCAAGTGGCGATTGGCGCCGACAAAATCCCAAAGCCTCGGGCGCCCTGCAGCCGGCCGGCAAAACGCCGGCGGCCAAGGGGCCTCGCCAGGGAACTGCCGCGACGAAACAAGCCGGCCCCCCGACCGGTGGTTCTTCGCCGGAAGCCGAATCACCCGAATCCCAACTTGAGGAAACCTGGATCGACCGGCTGCTGCTAGGCGCCCCTCCCTGGCTTGTTAGCGCAATTGTCCACACGTTTGTGCTCGTCATGCTGGCCATCCTTTTCCTGCCGCCCATGCGACGGCGGGGGGTCGAGCTGGAATCAATTTGGGCGGAAAAATTCGGCGAGCAATTGGAAACGGAAACATTTCAGCTCGCCACCGGCAACGAGCTGCAGCAAGACCCAATCCTCACGCCCGAAAATCTCCCGCTTGTTGAAAATCCTTTTGCCGCTCCGCCAGATGTACCGATCACTTCCCCCATTGGCGAATACACCACCTCCGATGTAGTAGCGCCGCAGATTGGCCTTGCCCTTTCCGGCCGCGAGGAGGGCATGAAAAAGGCACTACTTGCGGCCTACGGTGGCACTGCCACCACTGAGGAAGCAGTGCGGCGGGGACTGCAATGGCTAGCTCGTCAACAACTAAAGGACGGTTCCTGGAGCCTATGCGGCCCCTACAGCGACGGCGTCCGTGAAGATTGGGAAAACAAAGTCGCTGCCACCGCGATGGCCCTTATCGCTTTTCAAGGAGCCGGCAATACCACCAAACAGGGACCTTTCCGCGCCAATGTGGAACGTGGCTGGAAATGGCTCCTTGATCAACAGGACGCTGACGGTAATTTCTTTCAGGAAGGACCATTCAACCACCGATTTTACACCAACGGCTTATGCGGCATCGCGCTCTGTGAACTTTTTGGCATGACTCGTGACGAGCGCTACCGCGAGCCGGCCGAGCGACTCATCGACTACCTTCTTCGCAGTCAAAGTCCTGAAGGAGGCTGGCGCTACAGTCCCCAGGCGGATAGCGACCTTTCTGTAACCGGATGGATTGTGATGGCCCTTCAAAGTGCCCGAATGGCCGGCCTCCATGTTCCACCCGATGTCTTTCGCAAAGTGGAGCGGTTTCTCGACTCCGTTTCCCACGCCGGGGGATCGCGCTATAGCTATCAACGCCGCGATGAACCCACCCTTGCGATGACCGCCGAGGGACTCTTGTGTCGACAGTACCTTGGCTGGCGGCGAAATGACTCGCGGTTGCTGGAAGGCGTTAAGTTTCTTACCCAGCCGGAGAATCTCATCAACTATGATACACCCGATGTTTACTACTGGTACTATGCCACCCAGGTGTGCCACCATATGGAGGGAGAAGCATGGCGAACGTGGAATGAACGCATGCGCCAAGCCGTGCCAGCCCATCAGGTTAAGTCAGGCCCCGAAGCCGGCAGCTGGGATCCGCTCAAACCTAAACCGGACAAATGGGCGGAAAACGGTGGCCGACTCTATGTCACTTGTTTATCAATCTACATGCTCGAGGTGTACTACCGTCACCTGCCTCTTTATACCAACGTGTTTACCCTTCTCGGACTGCCGGCCCCTCAGGAAGCTCAAGCGGCAGCACAAACTTCCCAAGGCAAATGACATCGCTGTTTAAGGGCGGTTTCACTGTCCTTCCCCTGGATCGGCGGTTTGCCACCCTAAGAAGCACCTCCCAAACTGGCGAGCACCTGGCCAAGAATGTCAACTACAAGATCCGCGGCTTGGGGTACCGCTTCGGCCACTGCCGGTGTACACTCCTCCCCAAAGGTAAGTACTTCCTGTGCCTCAATCCCGACAACGACGATATCCTGATCATTTGGCAGGGAATAACCGGCCAATTTCCCAACCTGGAGGGCGGTGGCCAACTGGGCATCATGCGTACCTGCTGTCCGCTGGGTGGGAAGATCGTGAATGCCAAGGCGATGAACCTTGCCGGGAAGCGTGGCCGGATAAATCGCGTCAATTAGGACTACGAAATCGTAGCCCACCATTCGCTCCATCAGTCGCAAGCCCCCGCAGCACTCTTCATCCACTTCCACCAAAACCAGAGCTCGGCCCACCGACCGCTCGAAGGATAAAACGCCCCGATCCAAGGACTGTTCATGAATAGGGCGGCTCCAAGCGGGATCACTTTGCAGCCGTCGGGCAACTTCCCGACTGACAAGCAGGCCCACCTGATCGTCCGTCAAAAGCGGATTCCCTAAGCCGAGGATGAGTACCTTCATAAACGTCGACACTTTATCTGTTACTCGACAAGGACACGGCGCCAAACCGAGGTTTGCTCAAACGGCTTATCGAAGACGCCTCAGGCCGAGTGGCATAATCCGGATTCTCCGGTCTGGTCGGCCCCCTACTGGATCCGAGCCGGTCCAAGGCTCTCCGATCAACCGACCCTCAGATCCGGCGTGGCGGACTTCCAAATTCTTGCTTGGCGCATACTTGAGGGACCTTCGCCGAGGGCCTTTTCCCCAAAAATTTGGCCAGTGCCCTCGAATTCCGTAAATGTCCCTTTTTCGGACTGAGTGGCCCGAAGCCCGAAATCCCTTCTCCCCGATAAAGACCGCGGCCCACGAGGAACCAGTCCCGTCCGGCAGTCTCTTTTCTGCCGGGGTTTAGAATTTCGCCGAAATGGGCTATATTTGCCCATTTTTACGCCGATTCGGCCGAGTTACTTCCTGTCGGCCCCGGCTAGCCGATTGAATCCCTTGCACCAAAGGGGTCAAGCGCGGAAGGACAATTGCCCGGCCCATGGGCACTTCCAAGTATCGGGCGGTTGTTCCCTCGCGAGGGTACTAAAGGATCGTATTCGGCCCCGCTTGCGGCGAAAGCCCACGGCGGAAGTCCGCGGGTCGTTGGCCAGGCCAGAAGTTTTTCCAAAATTAGGAAGCGACAAGCGGTATCCCTGGGCCAAGCGCCGCAACTTCCAAAAACTTTCCCCCTCTAACGGGGGTGCTGCGGCCCGGCGGGAGTTTCGGCTAGTCTTAATCGGCTTGGCCTTTTAGACAAGGTGGGGCCTCGGATCACCAGTGACCCCGGCTGAGACGGGAGCCGAATGAGGACCGCAGCCCAACGGGCTTCGCGCCCAGCTCAAACCGCCGAAGAGACCGCCACCCCCCTCCCAGAAATCGACCAAGCGAAAGCTTAGACAAAGGAGAACGCGAGAGGTATCCGATGACC
This sequence comes from Thermoguttaceae bacterium, assembly GCA_025060325.1. Taxonomy (GTDB): domain Bacteria; phylum Planctomycetota; class Planctomycetia; order Pirellulales; family Thermoguttaceae; genus DTLM01. Next base: position 2,989 of record JANXBW010000042.1, on the reverse strand, counting down.
CATCACGTCGCTTCGCAGAAACGGGTATGGAATTTCTCCCCGGGTCCGGCAGTCTTGCCCCTCGAAGCCCTCGAGGAGGCCCAGCGGGACCTCCTAGCGCTTCCCGGGGTTGGTGCCTCCGTCTTGGAGATTAGCCATCGTTCCAAGATTTTTGAGTCCATTATCCAAGCGGCCGAAGATAACATCCGAAAGCTTCTCAAGATTCCTAACAACTACTTCGTGTTGTTTTTGCAAGGGGGTGCTAGACTTCAGTTCGGAATGATCCCCCTTAATTTCCTCCGTCAAACCGGAAAGACCGCCGAGTTTATTGTCACTGGTTCCTGGGGGGCGATGGCCCTCAAAGAAGCTCAAACGCAAGGACCGGTCCGGGCCATATGGGACGGCAAGGCGGAAGGCTATCGGCGCGTTCCTCGGCCGGAGGAATATCGCCCCAGCCCTGATGCCGCTTATGTCCACTTCACCTCCAATGAAACGATCGAGGGGGTCCAATTTCGGGTCGAGCCGGAAGTCGGTGACCTCCCTCTCGTATGCGATGCCTCCAGCGATTTTCTCTCCCGGCCTATTCCGATTGAGCGATATGCCCTTCTTTACGCAGGCGCCCAAAAGAATGCAGGGCCGGCCGGCGTGACTATCGTCATTATTCGGGACGACCTGGTCCGCCGATGCCCGGAGGATTTGCCTTCGATGCTCAACTACCGTAAACATGCGGAGGCCAAATCCCTCCTGAATACACCACCCTGTTTTGCTGTTTACATGGTCAAACTGGTAACCGATTGGCTACTCCGGCAATTTGGTGACCTGCAAAAAGTCCACGAACACAATCAGCGAAAGGCCGCCATTCTTTACGAAGTCATCGACCACTCCAATGGCTATTACCGGGGGCATGCCCATCCCGAGCACCGCTCGTTGATGAACGTAACCTTCCGCCTGCCCAACGAAAGCCTTGAGAAGAAGTTCGTTTCCGAAGCCGACAAGGCGGGCTTTATGCACTTGGAGGGCCACCGCTCTGTGGGCGGCTGCCGAGCATCCATCTACAATGCCATGCCCATCGAAGGGGTGCAGGCATTAAAAGAATTCATGATTGAGTTTCAGAAGAATAATCCTGCCTGACCAGCGCTTGGATTGTGGCACCAAGAAGACCGGCTCGAAACGGCCGCGAGGCGGGGCGTGCCAAAACTCAAGACGAATAGGTCGGCAGGTTGCCGGTGATTCGAAAGTCGCCGCTTCCGGCGACTATACCTTTATAAGCGGTAAGTGAACGAAAATTCCGCAGAAAAGCACGAATGGGTCACGGCGCCACTGTCGCGCTTTAAGGGCGGTAGCAGGCCGCCATAGAAATGAGGGCACGGCCGCGGAACCTGGTGCTGGGTCTTGCTTCAGATTTTGCGCGTTGACAGGGCGGGGTTAACCGCGGAAAAAGCGAGTAGGTTAAGCCGATGCGGATTTTAATCAGCGGTTCAAGCGGGCTGATCGGTAGGGCCGTTGTTGCCCACCTTGTCGCACAAGGGCATCAGATCACACGCTTAGTTCGCGGCGGGCCTAGTGCCGATCGACCCGCAGTCTACTGGGATCCGCTCGCCGAATACTTGGACCCCCTTCCCCTAGAAGGATTTGACGCGGTTATCCACCTTGCGGGCGAAAACATTGCCGCCAGACGGTGGACGCCACAGCAAAAGGACCGAATTTATCGTAGCCGTGTCCAGGGCACAAAGCTCCTTTCCAAGACACTTGCCCATCTTAACCGTAAACCGCGTGTTTTCCTTTCCGCCTCGGCCGTCGGCTATTACGGCAACCGCGGAGACCAGCTTGTTGACGAAACTGCACCGGCCGGCAGCGGGTTTCTAGCCACGGTTGCTCGGGATTGGGAAGAAGCGACTGCCCCGGCCGGGGAGGCCCAGATCCGGACCGTAATCCTTCGCTTCGGCGCTGTGCTCAGCGTAGAAGGTGGCATCCTCCCGCGGCTTATTCCCGTCTTTCGCTGGGGGTTGGGGGGAGTCCTTGGCCCAGGCACCCAGTATGTCAGTTGGGTTAGCCTCTCCGATGTCCTTCGGGTGGTTTCCTTCCTTTTGACTCGGGAGGATATCTCCGGACCTGTCAACATCACCGCGCCAGAACCTGTGACTAACCGCCAGTTGACAAAAGCACTCGCCCGGGTGCTCCGGCGGCCGGCAGTTTTTTGGGTACCTGCCTTTGCGCTAAGAATGATGCTCGGAGAGATGGCGCACGAGCTTCTCCTTTGCAGCATCCGGGCCATTCCCCGAAAACTTGAGCAAGCGGGATTTACTTTCCAGGATCGCGAGTTTGAGCCAACAGTCCGACAGCTACTCGCGGGGAAGTAACCTGCCGAACTTGCTTACGCCTTTCAACACTGGGAATTCCTGTGGCCAGGTTTGTTGACTCAATAGCTGGCCCTTCCTACCCTCGGTTAATTCCGGAACCTCATCTGCGAACACGCCTCTACAAAATCGCCCCCGTCCCGCTATCGCAGAAAAGGGTCACTTCGCGCACCTAGTGGCATTCGGCCTAACCCCCCACCTGGGGTAAACATATTTGTCAACGAAACGGGCACACTGTTGATGTGGCGCTTATACCCCGATCGTCCAATCGGTGGTAACGTGAGCAGGAAAGTCAACAAAAGAAGTCGCGCAGCAGCAAAACCTCCCACGCCGAACCAAATCTCTAGCAAAGAAGCAAAAGAGTAAAACCCCAAACGGCTCCCTGGGGAAACTTATGACCAAGCAGCTTCCGTGTAGAACTCGTAAAAGCGTCCCCTCCGCCGGGAAACTCGCGCCCACAGCGAAACCTTTGCCGCCCAACCACTGGTAAACTTGTAGTAGCAGTTACGCGAAATAGCTCGACACCGGACGGATAGCGCAGGCACTTGAACTTGATCTTGCCAAGTAAAAAGGCTCGGCCCAAGGTCGGGACAGAAATGTTTGCAAAAAGACCCTCAACCTCAGGGGCCGAGCTATGGAAGGCAGCACCACCA
>JANXBW010000041.1 GCA_025060325.1 Thermoguttaceae bacterium | reverse complement strand
CAGGCTCCTTGGTCGGGGTTTGGTCGAGGTGTTCCGTCCGAATCCGTATGGGCGGGTTGGTGTTGCCCCGTAGGAGTTAGCAAGAGAATCGGTCCTTTTGTGTCAACGAGGGAGTGGCTCAGGCGAATGCAGTTCGGCGTCTGTAGTAGCGGGAGACGATGGCGGTTTTTTCTTGCCGGGGTGATGCAAGGCTCGTTTGTGGAGAAAGTGCTTTACAGTCAGGATTATCGCCAGGAGATCGCCCGGCTTTTGACAACGCATTTTCCGGAGGCAGAGGTCTTCGATCCGCTGGCTGCCCACCGTCGCTCGCTGGACTATGACCGGGCCACCGGCCAGCAAGTCTTCTGGGGGCATAACTTTTTGTGCCGGCATGTGGATGTGCTTGTGGCTTATTTGCCGGAGGCATCGATGGGCACGGCCATCGAAATGTGGGAGGCGTTTCGGTACGGGGCGGTGGTGATCTCCATTAGTCCCATGCGGCGAAATTGGGTGGTCCGATTCCTAAGTCACGCGATATACGCCGACCTGGAGGAATTTGCCAAAGCCCTAGCCGCGGGAGAGGTCCGCCGGCTGATCGAAAGGCACCTTTGCACAAGTCCGGGCCGGACTGTGACGCAAAATCTTCGGGCAGGCGCAAGCATCCCGTGAAAAGCAGCGGTAAGCTCCGGGTAGGGGCGTCAGGGGCTGGGTGCCGGCAAGGCCATCGCGACGGAGCGGGAGCGAATTCCAGTCGCGGAAGTGTCCCGGGGGCGGCGAAAATCGGCCAAACGCCTTGCCGAGCGCACCCGAGTTGGCAAGTGTTTGGGCAAGGGGATAAAGGCGCGGTAAATCGAAGGGCTTATTATTGTGGCCCTGGCCATAGTTCGGCCTTTTCTGGGGGAGGCCCGCGAGCTTCAAAGCGAAAATTTAGTCCCTGTCGCACACTTTGGAGCAAGCGATTAGAATGGCGAAGGGGGAGTGTTCGGGCATCCTCAATTTAGCGGAGTGTAAGAGGGGTCCTTCCATGTCGCTTGACACGGAATTCGGGGGAAAGTCTTGCCACACGACCGTCCCACCTATCGATCAAGACCAACACGCTGAAGATCAACCCGCCCGTGCCGAAGCATTTCCGGACAGGACGAACGATGCAGATGTTGGGCCGCCAGCGCAGGCAGAACAACCCCCGCGGACCGATGGTGCTTCCGAGCGGCAATACCCCCGGCCGATGCTGACCATGACGCCGGATGAGCTTGACCAGTGGCTTCAGGCGCGGGGTGAGCCGCGGTATCGCCTGCGTCAGGTACTGCATTGGATCTACCAGCAGCCGGTGGAAAGCTTCGAGCAGATGAGCGACATCCCCAAGTCGCTGCGGCGGGATCTGCATCGGGCATTCCGCCTGTGGACGACTCGCGTGCTGGAACGCCAGCAGGCGGAGGACGGCACGGAGAAGCTGCTCCTGCGGCTTATGGACGGGGAAACGGTGGAGTGCGTGCTATTGCGGGATGACCGGGGCCATCGCACGGCCTGTATTAGTACACAAGTGGGTTGTGCGATGGGCTGCGCTTTTTGCGCAAGCGGTTTGGGGGGCTTCAAGCGCAACTTAGCCGCTTACGAGATTCTGGAGCAACTATTGCATCTAAGGCGACTGTTGCCCCCTAAGGAGCGGTTGACGCACATTGTGGTCATGGGGATGGGCGAGCCGCTGGCCAATCTGAAGAATTTGCTGGCGGCCTTGGAGGTGGCTACCAGCCCTAGCGGTTTGGGGATCAGTGGTCGACGAGTGACGATTTCCACGGTGGGCATTCCCCCTGCCATTGACCGATTAGCCGAAACGGGGAAGCCTTACCATCTGGCCATTTCTCTTCATGCTCCCACAGACGAATTGCGAAGTCGGCTTGTTCCGTCCAATCAGCACACGGGCATCAAGGCGATCATGAACGCTGCCGACCGGTACTTTGCCAAGACGGGTCGGCGGGTAACTTTGGAGTATGTGCTCATTGCGGGCGTGAACGATCGGTTGGAACATGCGGTGGCACTAGCCGAACTGGTGAAAAACCGCACGGCTTTCGTCAACGTGATTGCTTACAACCCCGTGCCGGAGCTCCCTTATCGCTCGCCTTCGCCCGCCCGAGTTCAGCGGTTTGTCGACAAGCTGCGGGAAGCGGGTGTCAACGCCCGGATTCGCTTCCGGAAGGGAGTGAGCATTGAGGCCGGCTGCGGCCAGCTGCGTCGGCGCTTCTTGGCAGCCAAGGTCCAGGATAACGGTGCCAGGGGTAAGGCGCAGAACGGCAATTCGCTCGGACAAGTGGCCGCGGCGCCTTGCGATCGCCCCAACGGACAAGATAGGCCCACGGATACGGCTGGGCAATCTCCCTCGGCCTAAGGCTGGAAAATAAGGCTGGAAGAGGGGTCTCCTACGGTTAGTGTACGGCCTCTTCTACTGGTCAGAGATACGCTGCCGGCTGGGGCCAAAAATTTGTATCAAAGCCTCACATCTTGCTTAAGCAAGCAATTCCGGTCTCCCAGGCGGGTGACTTGTGCCCGTTCCCCGTTAATCCCGGGCTGCGGGAAGGAGCTTTTCGGGACTTAAAGATAAGGGCCGGCCGATTTTTTTGTTTCCTGTCGTAAGACCCGCGGTGTCCTGCGGTTAACTTTAAGCCCTGCGAGTAGCCGTTTCTGGGCTTCGGTGGAAGCTCGTCCACATTCTCGCGCCATGTAGTTTCGGCCAACGCGCGGTACCGCAACTTTCCATTGCGGCCGCTAAGGTCTTCATTCTCTAGCCCCGGCACTCCTAGGCTAAGCCTGCAGTTCCCTTTTTCTTCGCTAACATCTTCTATTTCCGAAGTTGCTCGGCGGGGTTGCTTTTGGGAAGCTCTTGAAGGTCGCAAAATCCCTTCCGGCGCGGAAGGGGGAGACTTTTCCGAACCTATAAGCTTTGTCAGATTCGGCAAGTCGGTAGGATGCCAAAACTGTACCGCGCCTGTTGGGTTGTCAAGTGGCGCCGAGGCCAACAGCCTTTGGTAGGCTGGGCGATAAACGGCATTCTGTGCGCGAATGCTCCTTTGAACCTCGCCGGCGGGGTATGCCTCTGGCAAACTTCGAAGTGCCTTCTTCCACCCTCGACACACTTTTTGGTCAAGCGCCCCTGTTGCATTGGCCTTCCCAATGGCTATCTTTTAGGGCAGTACCGGCCGGAGGGCACTGGTCTTTTAGGGAGGTGTTCGGTTCGTCACACGCAGCTGGTCCGTACGTTGAGGAAAGGAGAGGTCTGGACATGGCATCACCCATCATTAGTAAGGACAACGTGGGGAAGATTTTGGAGCTAGCGATGGAGGCCGGTCGCGGGGTCCTGCGGCTGACCCCGACCTGGGTGCCGCGAAGCTTCTTGCAGCCCGGCAAGCGAATTAAGCTGGCTCCTACCGACTGGTATGCCTTGGGGATGCATCGGGGCGGGATCGACGAACGGTGGTTTGCAAGCACGACAGAAGCGGCCAATGAAGGTCGAAGCTGGGACGAAGGCCTCAGTTGGTGTGTCTTCGAGGGTCAACGCTTCCTCTTCCGCGATGTTGTGGAAGAAGGCAAAGGCCGAATCATCGGCGAAGCCATTTGGAACAAGTATCACCGCTGGCCCGTGTATGCCAAATTCTTTGATAACATGGGCCCCATTCCGCTCCATATGCATCAAAAACACGAGCATGCCCGGCTCACCGGGCAAGAGGGCAAGCCGGAATGTTACTACTTCCCGCCGCAGCTTAATGCCGCGGAAAACCACTTCGACTACACCTTCTTCGCCTTGGAACCGGGCACGGAAAAGGAGGACATCATCCGCTGCCTGGAAAACTGGAACAAGGGCGACAACGGGATTTTGGACTATTCCAAGGCGTATCGTCTTAAGCCGGGCACTGGGTGGATGGTCCCCGCTGGCGTCCTCCATGCCCCTGGCTCGATGTGCACCTACGAGCCGCAGTGGGGAAGCGACGTTTTCGGCATGTTCCAGTCGCTCGTAGAAGGCCGACCCGTACCTTGGGAACTGTGCGTGAAGGACGTCCCGCCGGATAAACGCAACGATCTGGCCTGGATTGTTGACCAGCTTGACTGGGAAAAGAACGTCGACCCGTACTTTAAGCTCCATTCCTATGTAGAACCGATTATCGACGAGTCGACCTCCGGCGACGGGTGGATCGACCGGTGGGTTTGCTATGGCCACATGGATGGTCAACAAGTCGTGTCGGCAAAAGAGCTAACCGTAATGCCTGGTGTCAAGTTGACGCTGCGGGATCCGGGGGCAAGCGGCTGGATTACCGTGCAAGGGTCGGGCAAGATCAACGGTCTGCCCCTTCAGACCCCGGTGATGATCCGGTTTGGCGAGGAGCCTTGGGACGAGGTATTTATCACTGCGGAAGCAGCGGCCCAGGGGGTGGAAATTGAAAACACAGGCAACGAACCTCTGGTAAGCCTTCGCTACTTCGGCCCGGATGTGCACCCGAAGATGCCTGAAATTGGCGACCACAAGCGTTTGGGTGGTCGTTGGCGGCCGTAGTGCCGATTTGGCTTTAGCCGTCACTGCCCCAGAAAAACGCGGGTAACCAACCAGGCTCGTGTGCGCCCGGAGGGCCAAGCCGAGGCGCATCAAGTTGCTCTCAGGCGCCGGGGCGGGGGCTAGTTTTCCGCTCGGCCAAATGCGTTTGTTCCCAGTGGCCGGAAAGCGACACATTGGCCAAAGCTTGCAAGGTTAGCGTGGCCGGCTTGAAAGCTCGGCCACCAGAGCGACCAGTTTGCGGCGGGCCCATCTGGCTTTGGGCAAGAGGCAAACCTGGGCCGTCTCCTTTCCCCAGTGGCTTGCCACGGCGGCCTGAATATCATCCACATTCTGGGAGTATATGAGTTTGGGCCCAAAGGGACGCGATTGCCTGCCGCGGGGGCGAAACCTGGGCGGTTGATCGATGGGTCATTCCGTAAACACACACCAGAATCTTACGACAAACTGGGGTGCGACCGATGAGCAGTGTACACGTCAACAATTTTCCCAAGCTTCATAATGCGGCTTGGCCGGGGGTAGTTGGCAAAGGGGACGGTGGCGAGCCGCCTATTGACCTTGACACCATGCTCGATCTGACAGCGGCCGCCGAAGTCGACGGTATCAAGTTCGACGGCTTTGATCTTTTCCTCTACCTGCCCCATATTGACATCGACGCCACCGTTAAGAGTGATGACGAAATCAAGCGCCTGGCGGAAAAGGCTCAGCGTCGCAACCTGATGATCGGCACGGTTGTGGCGCCGATTTGGCCTCCAACCGGCGGTGGTTCCGCCATGGGCACAGAGGCCGAGCGTAAACGCTTCCTGGACCAGGTCCGCAAAGGATGTCGCGTGGCGATGCGGCTTCGTGAACTAGGGGTAAGACCCTACGGCTGTGTGCGAATCGACACCGCCTGTAATGTTGAGGGTTGGCTGAGCGATCCGGAAGGGAATCAAAAGAAAATTGCCGCCACTTTCCGTGAGGCCTGCGTTATCGCCGAAGACCACGGCGAGAGGTTGGCCGCCGAGGGCGAAATCTGCTGGGGCGGCCTTCATAGCTGGAAGAAAGCCATCCAGCTTCTGGAAATGGTCGATCGTCCACAGACGCTGGGTTTCCAGGCCGACATGGCCCACACGTTGCTATATCTCCTCGGCTACAATGCTCCGGAAGACCGTATCTTGCCGGAGAACTTCGATTGGTCGCAGCGGGATGTTTTCGACGCGGCTTATCGGCAGCTGACGGATGCCCTCCGACCGTGGACGATCGATTTTCACGTGGCTCAGAACGACGCGACAGTTCACGGTTCGGGAACGCACGACAAGACCGGCCGGCACTGCCTGGCTACTGATCCCAACGGCAAGCTGGACATTCCTCGTCATGCTGGCTTTTGGCTCCGCGATTCTTCCGGAGAGGTCACTAAGCGGATGCGGCACATCTGCTGGGATGGCTGCATGTTCCCCAATTCAGTGATGCTTAATCCACAGACGTGGACCGATATCTTGCGGGTGATGATCGAAGTGCGTGACCGCCATGGTTGGCGGGAATGATGTCCAATCGGAGAGTGCGGTTGTTTTTCGGGCGGCTAAGGACGCGGCCTCGCGGCCGGGAGAAACGTTGGAAAGTTTTTCCCTCTGTTTGGGGACGCTGGGTCAAAGTGGAACTTCGGGAGGCAATGTTGACTTAAGGAGACCGGACAGATGGCCAAAGAATTGCGGATCGGGATGCTTGGCTGCGGATTCATGGGGCGGGCCCACTCTAATGCCTGGCTTCAGGTCAATCATTTCTTCGAAAGGGAACATAAACCGGTCCTGAAGGCTGTTTATGGGCGCGAGCAGGACCGTGCCCAGCTCGAAAAGTTCGCCAAGATGTGGGGCTACGAGTCGATCGAGACCGATTGGCGAAAGGTTGTTGAGCGCGACGATATCGACCTCATCGACGTCTGCGTGCCCAACCATATGCATCATGATTGCGTGATTGCGGCGGCCGAGGCCGGCAAAATCGTTGTGTGCGAAAAACCCCTGGCAATGAATGCCAAAGAGGGCGAGGCAATGGTCGCCGCCGTCGAAAAGGCCGGCGTGCCCAACATGGTGTGTTTCAACTATCGGCGTGTGCCGGCTATTTCGCTGGCTAAACAAATCATCGATGAAGGTCGCATTGGCCGGCCCTTCCACTATCGTGCCACGTACAACCAGGACTACACCATTTCCGCCAAAGTGCCCCAAGGTGGGTTAGCATTGTGGCGACTGGATGCCAAGGTGGCCGGCAGTGGTGTGACCGGCGATCTATTATCCCATTCGATCGACACGGCGGAATGGCTCAACGGCCCCATCGTCCGCGTTGTCGCCCACACCGAAACATTCATCAAAGAACGCGTCCACGCCGAGACGGGTAAGACGGAGAAAGTGGAGATCGACGACGCGTGCATGTTCCTGGCCATTTTTGCCAACGGGTCGATCGGCACCTTCGAAAGTACACGCTATGCCCGTGGCCGAAAGAATTACAACACCTTCGAAGTCAACGGCGAACTGGGTGCAGTGTTCTTCGACCTGGAAGATCCGCACATCCTGCAGTTCTTCCGTTATGCCGACCCGAAGACTGGTCAAAAGATTGAGGACCACTTAACCGGTTGGCAACGGATCCACGTGACCGCCTTCGAGCACCCGTACATGAAGAACTGGTGGGTGCCAGGGTGCACGATTGGGTATGAGCATACGTTTATCAACATGTTTGCCGACTTCCTAGCAAGCCTCGAAGGTGGCCCGAAATTCCAGCCCGATATGCGCTGCGCTTTGCGGACCCAGCGCGTCTGCGATGCCGTGCTGCAAAGCGCTCGGGAGAAGCGGTGGGTCGATATCCCCCCGGAGTAATCTTGCCGGCTAATGCGTAAGCCCCTAAATTGGGCCGGTAGACCAAGGCTTGCCGAATGGGCCCGTTTCTTCGAGGGGATCCCCCTGGCGGCCGAGAGGACGTGGCTCGTTGCTGCAGCTTACTACGAAAAGCAGTGCGGGAACTCCGGCCGCGCAGTGGCTAGTGGGGATTTTCGACCAGGTGGTTGCTGGTTGGGGTTACCCCGGCCAGCGTTGCGGGCGAGTTCCGGGACGTCTTGACTGTTTAAAGACAAAGGGGTGTCGATGAACTTCCTGGCCCACGGGTACCGCTGGCTTGATCGACCTTACTTTTTGATCGGCACAGCCGTTCCCGATTGGGCCGTTGTTGCTGATCGGACCTTGCGAATTCGCCCGGCCAGGGTGGGGCGGTGGTGTATGGGGGGAGAACCTGGTGCCGAGCTGGCCCGGGGAATCCTCCAGCACCTGCGAGATGATGCCTGTTTTCATTCCAGTGCCGTCTTCGTTAACCTTTCGGCGGAGTTGACCGGCCGAATTGGTGCCCTCCTTCAAGACGGTCAGTCCATTCGGCCCGCGTTCCTTGGTCATTTGTTGACAGAGCTTTTGCTTGATGCGGCTATTGCCCAGGATGATGCCGGACTGGTGAGCCGGTACTACCGAGTGATTGCCTCGGTGGCTCCAGAGGAAATCGAGGCGATGGTGGGAGCCATTGTCGGCCGAGCCACCGACCGGCTGGCACCCTTCATTCGGCGATTCCTTGCCGCACAAGTCCTGTGGGACTATTTGGACGACCGGGCGCTAGTCAACCGGATCAACCAAGTGTTGCGGCGGGTGGGGCTACCGACTGTGTCGGATCGCTTTGGTGGGCTTTTGCCGGCGGCAAGAAAGTTAGTCCGGCGCCATCGGGAGGGGCTTTTAGAGAGCGTGATATCTGCGCCGGCGGGTGTTCTGGGGGATGAACTCCCCAGCTATTTATAGCCCACTCGCACTGTCTTGGGTTTATCAACTTGCTTAGGAGCCCCGGTGGCTAGGCACGCGGCGGTTTGTGGAGCTATTTCGGCCGGCAGAGTCGCAAGGGCACTTACCCGAACTTAGAACGGCTAATCCTTCGGGAGACTCAACAATGCGGTTTGGACTAAATCTTCTTTTGTGGACGGATACGTTGACTGATCAAATGCTCCCGCTGCTTGAGGACCTTCGGGAGATTGGCTTTGATGCCGTAGAAATCCCCGTCTTCGATTTGGACAACATTGACAACTACGTGAAATGGGGCAAGCGCATGGACGAACTAGGACTTGCCCGAACGGGGACGGCGGTTCGCGGGCCGGATGAAAACCCCATCAGTCCCGATCCGGCGATTCGTCGGCGGGGGATTGAGGCCAACAAGCGCAATGTCGAATGCTGCGCCGCCGCCGGATGCCAAGTAATGGCAGGTCCGTTCCACTCGGCCATCGGAGTCTTCACCGGCCGAGGGCCCACCGAAGATGAATGGAAGTGGGGTGTCGAGGCCATGCAGGAGGTGGCCGAGCATGCTCAGAAATTTAACGTTCGCCTGGCGGTAGAGTATCTTAACCGCTTCGAATGTTACTTTATCAACTGCGCTGCCGACCTGGCCCGCTTTTGCCGAGATGTGAACCACCCGTATTGCCGGGCAATGTACGATACGTTCCATTCCCACATTGAAGAAAAGAATATCCCCCAGGCTATTCGCACGCTCCGCGAGTACCTTATCCACGTCCATATTTCAGAGAATGACCGCAGCACACCGGGGCAGGGGAATGTTCGCTGGCAGGAAAACTTCGACGCCCTGCACGAAATCGGTTACGATGGCTTTCTGGTGTGCGAGGCCTTCGGCCTGGCGCTAGAGAAGCTGGTGCCGGCCACAAAAATCTGGCGCCGAATGTACGAGTCGGAAAAGCAACTTGCCCGCGATGCCTTGCAGTTTATGAAGTCCGAAGTAACCAAACGGTGGAAGTAGGTGGCGTGCCTCGCCGGCTGTAAACGGTGGTTCTGGCAACCATTGAAGGTTTTTCTCACATCGAACGATTTCCACCCGGGAGATGGCCGGAGGTTTGGCCCCAGCGATTCTTTCCCGGCGAAAAGGCGGAGCGGTGTCGGTTGACCCCCAATTCTTATGAATACTTTGGCAAACGGCGGTCTAGAGGACAAAAACCATCCCGATCTTCCGCCTGAATCCTTGGGCGACGCCACCTCCAGTGCAGAAGAGTTGGCCCGACTATACGCTGAGACGCTTCTTCGCGAGACAGCTGCGATAGAGTCAACGGGCCTGGAAGGTGAAGAGGTGGCGGGAGGGATTGCTCCGGGGTATTCCCCGCCGGTCGGGGAGCCACCTCCCGAAAAAATAGTGGAAGCCCTACTTTTTGTTGGTGACCCGTCCGCCCCTGCCTTGGCTGCGGAGCGATTGATCCAGCTTGCCGGGCTTACTTCTGTCGCTGAACTTGAGGCGGTAGTTGCCAGGCTGAACGCCCGGTACGAGAAGGAGGGGCGGCCCTACCGGGTATTTAAAACCCCCGACGGTTACGTCCTTCGGCTCCTGGACCAGTACCGGCCGTATGTCGCCCGGTTGCGCCGCCGCACCAGGGAATCGCGTCTTTCCCAGGCCGCTCTCGAGGTCCTCGCTGTCGTCGCTTATCGGCAACCGATTACCGCGGAGGAAGTAAGTCGCCTTCGCGGCCGACCATCGGGGCATCTGCTGACCCAATTAGTCCAGAAAGGACTTGTTCAAGCGGCCCCGGAGCCAGGGCGGAGTCGTCCGCTTCTTTTCCGCACCACGCGGCTTTTCGAGGAGCTATTCGGTCTGGAGAGCTTGGAGGACTTGCCCCATATCAAGAAGGATGGGCCACCTGAGGGTCCGTCCCCAGGTGGAAGCCCTGACAGCCCCAGGGCGTAAGCGCCGGGAAGTAGCTTGGTTTTCTCGGTACGTCAGGTGGGCTAGGTCAAATGACGGAATTGGTCTTGTTGAAGATCCTTCTTGGATCGAGGTTTGAATTTCCCGTAACTGGGAGGCTGGGCAACTGGGATTGCTGGGGGCTTGCTTTTGCGACCCCAAAGTGCCGCAGGTGGACCGGACGAGAGCGGCGTCCCCCTCGATGAATTGTCCCTTGGGGGGGTAAAGGCGGCAAATTGACGTTTCTCCTTCGCTAAAATGGTCCAAAGCGCCTGAGCAAGCACAATTCCCTGAAAACTACCGCTTGACGGAAGAGAAGCGAATGCCGGTCACGATTGATCTGCGAAAACTTTCGGACTACCGCGAGGCGGTTTCCCAAACGGTAGATGTCCTCGCACACGGTGAGCTAGTGATCCTCCCTACGGAGACGGTTTACGGTGTGGCAGCCCGGGCGATGGATGTCTCTGCCGTCACCCGATTGGTGGAAGCCAAAGGCCGGCCGGAAGGAAAGCCGTTTGCCCTGGCAGTAGCCGGTGTCGATCAGTTGGCCGCTTATGTTCCAAATTGGTCTCCGTTGGGGGAGCGACTTGCCCGGCGGAGTCTGCCAGGGCCTGTTACCCTGGTCTACGATGTTTCGCATCGGGATTCAGCTTTTTGGCGGCTACCGGCTCAGGTGCAGGCATGGGTGGGAGCTGAAGGGACTGCCGGTTTCCGCGTACCAGCGCATGAATTTGTGCTGGAGGTCCTCCGGAGCCTTGCCGAACCCCTCGTCCTCACTAGCGCCAACTTGTCGGGCAAGCCGGCTCCGGTCACTGCCGAGGAGTCTCTTGACCAACTTGGAGACCGGGTGGCTTTGGCGGTGGATGGGGGTCCTACCCGATACGCTCAGCCATCCTCAGTTGTCCGGGTGGGGCAAAGCGGTTTTGAGATCCTTCGGCCGGGAGTGTTGACCGAGCAGAACCTCCGTCGGCTTTCCGCCCCTATGCTCCTTTTTGTGTGTACCGGCAACACTTGCCGCAGTCCGATGGCCGAGGCCTTCGCTCGGAAAATCTTGGGCGAAAAACTTGGCTGCCCGCCGGATGCCTTAGAAGAGCACGGCATCATTGTGAGCTCCGCGGGGATAGCCGCGGCGAGCGGTTTGACGGCTAGTCCGGAAGCTCTCAGCGCGGTGGCCGTGATGGGAATCGACTTGCATCAGCATCAAAGTCAGCCACTGTCGGAGTCCCTTGTCCGCTGCGCTGATGCGATTTTCGTAATGACCCACGGCCATCGGGAGGAAATCATCCACCGTTGGCCCCAGGCTGCAAGCCGAGTTCACCTTCTTCATCCTGAGGGAAAAGACATTGAGGATCCGATCGGCGGCTCGCCCGAAGACTATCAGGCCTGCGCTCGGGAGATCGAGCTAGCGGTTAAGCGCCGCCTAGAGGAATTGCCCTTCCTATGAAGCTTTAAGGTTTTGTTGCCAAACCCCGACGTCCCATGAGCAAAACGTTCGCTCCAAGGTGCCAAAGGTCTTTTAGGCGGGTTTTTGCCGGTAGCTGCGGTTACCCCAACCGTTGCAGGCCCGAACGAACGCCTCGGAGTGCCTAGAATTGGGTTTGGCAGCTCACTCGATGATTATCTTCTAGTTGGACTTCGTCAGTTCGTGTTGGACTTTATCGGTTCGTGCGGAAGCGACGAGGAAGTTGGATCGATGCGGGTAGCGTTCGGCAATGATCATCGTGGTTTTCCGCTGAGGGAGAAGGTCCTTACGGCTCTGCGGCGGCTTGGCCATGAAGTCATCGACGTCGGTACGTTCTCCCCGGATCCCGTCGATTATCCAGATATCGCGGAAAAAGTGGGCCGAATGATCCAGCGCCGGGAGGTGGACCGTGCGATTCTCATCTGTGGCACGGGATTAGGGATGTGTATTGCTGCCAACAAAATCCCGGGAGTGCGAGCCGCCCCGTGTCACGACGATCTAACAGCCGAGATGTCCCGCCGGCACAACGATACTAATGTGCTCTGCCTGTCGGCCGACATGCTGGGCGAGCAATTGGTGGACCGAATGGTGGAAATATGGCTAAGCACGCCGTTTGAAGGGGGCCGGCATGCCCGCCGGGTGGGCAAAATTGCCCAACTGGAGGAAGAGGCCCGCGAGCTCCTTCGAGAGCAGGGCTGCACTGATCCGTAGACAGGAAGCCTTAGCCGGTGGTTGCTTCAGTCAGTATCTGTCTCTGCTGCCCCGCGGCAAACCCTGCAAGGAATTGCGCATTGAAGAAACTGTAAGAAGGTGTGCGTTAAAGAAATTGTCTTACCGGCCCCTGATTTTTGGTCGCCCGTTTCTGGGCTTCACGCGGAAGGTTTGAACTGGTGTGGCGTCAAATCCGTTCTCGCTCCGCTTTCACTTTTTCTCTCAGCGAACATTCCCATGGCTGTAAACCACCGGGGGTTTAGGCGACACAATTTTTGCGGGTTCGGTTATTGATGCCTGGCCGATCCCGTCGGCACCACGCCGCCTGAGTTGCTTTTCTAAGCTTGGCGCACCTCGGCTCGCCGGAGGTCCGCCAGGTGCTTGCCTCGTCTTCCAAAATCTTGTGATCCTCCCGACCTGACCTATCGCACGATCCGCCCGGGGCCCAGAGAAAACACTAGTAAACCCGTTGCCGATTGCGATTTTAGCTCTCGAGGTACCCATTTTTCGCGCAAAAGTTGCGCCGGCCATTCGGCTTTAGCGAGGCGGCTAAATAGCTCCACAACGGAAGTATAGCGCTAGGCGGCTTGCTGGTGGAATTCACAAAGGGGGCCGCACCTTTTTTATTTGCCAAAATCAAGTTCAGGTGCTTGCGCTATCTGTCCCGTTTGGAGCTATTTAGGGGGGGAAGGAGTGTTTTCCACCGAAAGCTGGCCTAGATTGCGACGAAGTTCTGCGCGGAGCGACCTATGCCCTGGCAAGCTCTTGTCGACGAAGCGGACCATGAGATTTTTCGCCGCAATGGCTTCCGCATTCTGAGGCTTCCCAGCACAGCGACGACGCGAGAGATTTGTCGGGCAGCTCAGCTGCGCGCTTTTGAGGCGGCAAACGCCTCGCGGAAACGCTGGCCGCTTGATCTTACCGCGGACAACCAAGCCATCGATCGGGCTTGTCATCGCCTCGAGGACCCGTTTCTCCGTCTTGTCGACGAAGTCTTTTGGTTCTGGCCGCAAAATTTGGACGGAGAAATGAAGGACAAAGCCACAGAGCTTATCCTCGAGGGTGAGATTCGAAAGGCCTTTCTGCTGTGGACAGAATGGGAGAAGCCCCGCAAGGGGCAGGTCGGGCCACGGACCCTTGCAGCCGTGCACAACCTGGGGGTCCTGTACCTGTGCATGGCGTGCGAATGGGAACTTAAGCTTCTTGCCGGCGAACTTCAGCAAGTAAGCGGCTTAGTGAAAGATGAGCTCGGTGAGCTTTGGCAGGAGGCGTTCTTGCGATGGGTGCGCCTTATTGAGGAAAAAGCTTTAGCTGCCGCCCTAAAAAACTATCTTCTGACGCGTCTTACCCAACTGGGAGAGCGGCAACTCCGGCCGGAAACCGAGACCGTCACCCAGCTTTGCCAGACGCTGCCCTTAGCGATCGTGCTTATCACTGCCAACGTGGCAGCTCATCTGGCTCGCCGTGCGCATTGGGAGAGTGTATCGAAACTTCGCTCTTTACTGGATGATAGTGGATTTGACAAGGCGGTCGTGCAGCAAGCCTTGCATAGCGTCCTGCGGAAGGAACAGACACTCATCCACGAGTTGTGTGCGACATATGAGGAACGAGCCAGTAAGTCGCCTTCCGAGGGTGTTAAATGCGCCCGCTTGGTTGTTAACGAATGCGGAAAGATCCTAAGACTGCTTGAGCGACTTCTTGGCGCGAATGATCCCCTTCTGAGCCAGTGCTCGGATGAGGTGTGCTTGGCGCTTAAGTGTCAGGTAGCCTATGGCAATAGTTATGAGGACTGGGAGACCTCGTTGAGGGTCCTACGGGAAATCCGGCCGCTTGCCAAAGGAGCCCAGACACGGCAGAAGATCGAGCTGAATATCAAAACTGTAGAACAGAATTGGCGGTCGGGGGAATGCTGGGCCAGCCCTGGTTATCGGGAATTGCCCCCGCCCACCTTCACGGAGGTAGAGCGGGCTCGCGAACTTTACCGCCAAGGAAAGGGTGGGCAAGCGGCGGAGATCTTGATTAACCTGTTTGCCCGCGTCGATTGGACACGAGTGAAAGATCTCCCTACTAATCATCCAGCCCGAGTCATCGCTCGGTGCTTGGCCGCAGCTCTGCGTGCAAAGGCAAGTACGCGTCTCAGGGAAGTTTTAGAGGCGAGTTCGCGTCCGCCTTCATTGCTGGAGGCGATTAAGAGAAATCCTAGCATGGCGGCACTGGCCATGGCTCTGCACGAAGCTGGCATCGGTGACAGGTGTGCCATCTGTGGGCTATCCGTAGATTCTGAGGGCACCGTTTTTCTGTTGGATGATCTCAAATTGCCCTTGTGCAAGCGGCACACCAAAGAGTTGGGACAGGAATTGGCCAGCCGAAAAAGAATCGTCACCGAGGCGGTCCAGGCCGCGTACGCAGACCTGTGCCTAGCCCGCCAAGTTTGCCCAGAGAACAAATTGGTCCGAGAGGCCATCGATCAGGTGGAAGAGCTGGCCTCAGAACTGGAGATCACCCTGGACCGTCGCCTAAAACAAAGGGTCCAGCCGGCTACGCAGGTGACAAACACCTCGGTGGGAAGTTGATCGATCTAGACATTGTCCTCAAAATCTTCGTGCCTCAGCTCTTACGGGAGCATAAACTTCCCGATTTTACCATGGACAATCCTCGCTGGCGGGCCGCCTTTGCTAAAATGAAGTATGCCGCCGAAGAAGCAAAAATCGCCCTTTCTTCTCGGGAAGAAATTTGGGTCCACATCCCTCAACTGGACCGCAAGCTAGAGATTGACTTTTCGTGTACAGTCTCCCGGCAGGCCGTCACCGAGATTGCTATGCCCTATCTTCTGCGGAGTGTGACTATTTGTCGACAGGGTATCGAGCAAAGCCACCTCCGACCACAAGACTTGGATGCGGTGGTTTTGGTGGGTGGTCCAAGCAAGATGCCTGTGCTCCGCGAATTGCTTGCCGATCCAAAGGAGGGGTTGGGTATTCGGCTGGAGTATCGGATTAATCCCCTGACGGTGGTGGCCTTTGGGGCGGCCCTGTTTGCGGGCACACAAATCCTCAATGCGGCTCCTTCCGTCCCCGTGTCGAAAAAGTCTCCAGGTGGATTTCGCCTAGAGGTGGACTACAAACCCATTGGTCCGGATGACATGCCGATCGTGAAAGGTCGCATCGCTGCGCCCGCGGGGCAGTCGTTGGAAGGTTGGTCGGTCGAGTTTAGCAACGTAACATCCGACATCGGCTGGCGAAGTGGGAAGGTTCCTGTGACCAAGGAAAATGCTTTTGTGGCGGTCCTTTGGGCTGAGCGCGGCAAGCGGAACGAATTCCGCATCGAACTTTACGATCCCCATGGTGTCATTCATTCTTTGACCCCTAACGTGATCCCGTACACAATCGCCGCGGTGGCTTCTCAGCCACCCCTGACGCACTCGGTAGGTCTTGCCCTGGCCGATGGGTCGGTTGCTATCCTCTGTCCGAAAGGCACACCTTTGCCCACCCGAAAGGAAGATATTCGCCGAACAACTGTCACCCTCCGCCGTGGCGAAAGCGGCAAGCTGGTAGCCATTCCCCTCGTGGAAGGGGAAAACAGAACGCAAGCGCATCGTAACCGTTTGATTGGCCGGATAGAAATTCGTGCACAGGATGTCGAGCAGGATGTTCCCTGGGGAACGGAGGTGCAGATTGTTGTCGAAATCGATGCCTCCCGACTGGTGACGGCCCGGGCGTTTGTTCCCCTCCTTAAGCGATCTTTCGAAAAGGTGATCCACCGGAGCTACCAAGTCTGGCAACCCTTAAGGCCGAACTTGAGCAGGAAAAGAATCGGCTGGCGCGCCTTGTTGACACGCTTAAGGCCGCGGGCTATCCGGATGCATGCCTGGATGTGCTGGCTCGTTTACAAAGGGAAAATCTGGTCGCGCTGGCCGAGCAAGCCGTCGCCAGGGCAGGGTCTGATCCTTCGGCTGCCTATGCCGCCGCGACTCGGCTACTGGATCTTAAGTCAACAATTGATGAATTGGAAGAGATTGCCGATTGGCCGAAATTGGTCCAGGAAGCCGAGTCGGTCATCCAAGAATCCGAGAAATTGCTGGCTAAGCTTGGGCCAAGCGAGCACGATGCCTCAACGAGGCAGCTAGAACAAGAGATGCGTCAAGCGATCCAGGCGAAGGACCCAGTCCTTCTTCGGGCCAAGCTGGAGGCCTATCGAGGAGAAATGCTAGACCGGTTAAGCGAGGAACCAGGCTTCTGGCTTGCGCTGCTAGAGGATCGGGTGGCTCCGCGGTTGAATTCGGCTTCTGAGCCGGCCCGGGCACGGTCGCTTTTTGCCGCGGCAAAGGCGGCCGCTGAACACAATGACTTGGCCACCGTTAGGAAGTTGGTGCGGGATATCTTCGAGCTATTGCCAGACGAGGACAAGGCCGATAACCCCTTCCGAGCGCACATCATTTGACAAAACGGGCGTGGCTGGGATTGCGCTTCGCATGTCGGCGAATGTGGATTTTCCGCTCGTTCATTAATAAGATCGCCGGCCTCTTTGTAGACGTAAGCCTATCCGTGGGTAACAGACGGAACTTGTGTAGACATCGATGCAGGCAAGCAAGCGGGTATTAGCCGGGCTTAAGGTTTAGCTACGCCTCTTGGGCCGATTGCGGTCGATTTGATCTTTGTTGCTTGGCACGTTTACTATTTGTCGAAAATTCCCAAGGCCGTGATGGGACTGTCGGCCCGGGCCCTTGTCGTTGTGTCGATTACGCGGGAGGAAAAATGATGTGGACTGGGCTTTACCGTCGCCTTTTTGGTCTCCGGCTTCGTCCGCAGGTTGATCCGGAGGGAGTCGCTCAAACCCGGGTGAGGCAGGAGGTTGTCTCCGGGCTAGATGCCAAGGAGGCGATGAGGGAAGCACACTATCGTGCCCGGTTGGGCCGGTGTGGCCAAGCCGAAACGCTTCTTCGCCGGTGTTTTGACCCAGCTTCCTGGCCGGAAAGCGCACTTGATCTTTTGGCCAAGATCAAAGCCCAGCAGGGAAAGTGGCAGGAGGCACTTATCGTTTGGCAACAACTAGTGTGTAAGTGCTCGCAACCTGAGCCGTATATTAAAGCTGTCGAGCGGGTCCGTCGCACTCTTTCGCGTCAGTCCCGAGGGTTAACCCTCGGGTCTTCCCACCTGCGGCTAAACTGTGAGCAGCTCGGTGGCGATCCGCGTATTGTGGCGGTTGTGCGAAATGGGTCTTTAGAGATCGGACTGCGGGAGAAGCTTTTCGAAAACGGCCAGGCCCAACTTCGGCCAGAGGCGGAGCCGCTGGTAACCGCGGTCGGAAGACGGCTGGAACCCTTTGTCGGTTTGATTCGCATCACGGTGATTGGGCATTCGCACGACCAGTCGCGGGTGTCGGGACAGGCTAGCCCCGAAAATGGCCGACTGGCGATGCAAAGGGCGATAACTGTTTTTGAGCACCTGATGGCTTCAACGCGTTTACTGCCAAGTAGCTTTTCTCTCCAGGCGGCGGGGGAATTCGACCTGCCTTTTTCCGGGGCTTTTCCGGAAACCGAAGACTGGAACGAGACTGTTACCTTTCAAATAGTCCCCGCCGTCTCGACCAACTCCGGACGCTAAGCCAAGCGAACTATTTGCACCGAGCTGGGCAAACACCGCGGACTTGATCTTGGCGTAAGGAAGCCCCTAATTCGTCAGCAATTGCTTGCCAGCTGACCTCTGAAATTTGTCCACCGGCCAATTTTTTCCGAAAGGCTGTTGTCATAAATCCCGGACACGGAGCCTTTAGTCATGCCCTAAGGTCCCAAGCGTTTTAGGCAGTTCTCCCGGCCAGTTACGCACTGGTAATGCGGTCGGATGAGTGAGTTTATAGACTTTGGCCACGGTCCGTTAATGAAAAATCGTAAACTTTCGGCATTTAGGCTGCGATCCGCCTGCGGGACGGAGTTCTGAGCAACGCTTTGATGATCAATTCTTTACCGCGCCACCTTATTCTTGACTAGTTTCGCCACTTGGTCCGGGAGGGAGATCCTGTAACTCCCTTGGCCGCCGCGGACAGGAAATAGCGTGGTTTACTTGCGCGGGTTTGAAAAGTGCTCGTATTCAAAGCTCGGCTAGCAAGCTATGGTCTTAATTTATTGCCTCGTCTCCAGGCCCCGGGTAATTGACACATGGGATGGGGTAGTTAGCCCCGCTTAGCTAGCTAGGAAGAAGCGCTCACAAGACCGCCGTTGTGCGGGACATAATCATGGCGAACTTCCGACGCGGCACGGCTGGCTTTCCGTTGCTGGTCCTCGGTTGGCTTTGCCCGATTGTCCACGCAGGCAATGGAATTCGAGTGGTTCTTTGGGCCGGAGTTGCGCTAACAACAACCGGACTAAAGCTAGGGAATGGGCCGGACCTCCTGAGCTTTATCCGACTGGTCCTTATGTTCAGGCGATTTTCAGGGGCCTAACCGGTAAACCAAACTTATTCAGAATGCGCCGATGAGTTCCGAGCTTGGCCTGCCTTGGTTCAAGTACGACGCGTGGACCAATCTTTTGGATGATGACAACAGGCCCTTGAAATTCAATTCGTAAAATTACTTGGGAAGGACGGGAATTCGCCGTGGGTGGTGGGGTCGGCGGGGACTAATACTATCAACCCGACATTTCAGCTTTTGAATGTGTGCCAACTAGTCGAAACCTCAAGTGGCAACACCCTGGTGCTGGTGGGCGAATTTGCCGGCTCTTATTCGCTAGTTATAAGCTCCGCCAATCCTCTTTCCTTTGATACCAGGGCAGCGCGGGTTTAAGGTGCTACTAACCTGACTCAGCCTGTTTACTTTCGGCAAGGGAGACCTTATCCTCCGTGATAGTACCTGGTGACTTTAGGTGGGGCCAAAGCCGGGGGGCTTGCTTCTTATCACTTCAACCCGTCCTGGCCTTGGCCTAGGAAGCTCGGTCCGGACAATAAAAGGTAGTTAGGATCAGTGAACGAAGCAGGTAGGCTTTTGTCAACTGACTATCGGCCGTTTAAGCTCAAATAAAGCTCGTCCCTTAGAAAAAGATTCCAATCGGTGGGCATCGCCAGCTGGATAAGCCCCGGCTGACTTCGTGGACAGGTGCGGAACGCTTTCCCACCCTTTGAGTTTTCTTCAATAGACGCGAGGCCGATGCCTTTTTTGGCGCGGGGTAATTCCCCGCAGACATCCGCGGGAGCTCCCCTTGGGGTGAGTGCCGAGCGGTATTCCTTGGGTGGTTAAGCCGCTTTTTCTCAAAGGAAACCTCTTTTCTTGCCGGGCCCGCGCGATCTCTGTCCGGAGGCAGGCCCGTTAACGTCCAAGAGGCGTCCCATTCGTACTCGCGCCCGGGGCGGCTGCCACGTGGGAGCCGAAGACGTGTATCAAAAGGTTTACTCGCTAGAGCCGCGTCCTCTCTACTTGTTAGCCTGCGGAAAGCCCGCAAATTTCCGCCAAATGCGCGCCCGGGCGGGATTGTCGCAGGGGGAACACTCCATCGCCGTTGTGTCCTCCGTTGCGTGTATCATGACCTTAGTGTAAGGTAAAACAAGAGCAATTGTTGGACGAGGTTGCCAGGCCGTTTGAGTCTCTCGCAACAAAAGGCGAGGGTAGAGCCAAACCATGGAAACCGAAGCCATCCGTCGGCTTGCGAGTGTGCTCAGTTCTCTCCGGCAGAAGCTGCCTCTCCTTCGAGAACATGCCATTACGGAGTATAGCACGCGGACGATTCTGATCGATCCAGTTCTTGAAGCCCTGGGATGGAACGTGCGGGAGCCGGAGGAGGTGCAGCTCGAGTACGGGGTAACCGCCGGCAAGCGCGTCGACTATGCCCTAAAGGTCAACGGCAAACCGACCATTCTTGTCGAAGCCAAATCCTTGTCTGAATCGCTGGATGACATGCGGGCAGTTGCTCAGGTCATTAGCTACGCTGCCAACGAAGGCATCCAGTGGTGCGTGTTGACAAATGGGGTGGTCTGGCAGGTGTATGCCAGTATGCAAAAATGCCCGGCCACGGAAAAGCTGCTCTTTCGGTTAGACCTTGCTTCTGACGAGGCCGGCGATTCCGCCGAAGAATTGGCCCGTCAGCTTTGGCGGATTTCCCGCGACCAGGTAGCAGCGGGTATTCTCGATGAGCTCGGTAATCGCAAATTTAACGATAACAGGGTCAGAAAGGCACTCCTTGAGGCGATGCGCAATCCATCGGCCGCCTTCTTGCGGATCCTCCGCCGGCGCCTCGATGCCCCCATGTCCCCTCAACAAGTTCGGGAAAGTCTGATGCGCTTGGCGGAATCTTTTCCGCCGCTTGCCCATGATCTGTCGACACCGCAAAAAAGCAGGCCCGTGGCAAGAACTCCTGGCCAAGAGAAAGTCAGCTCAATTGAAGAGCACCTCGCCGGCCGAAGCGAAACGGTGGTTGCACTGTATAAGGATCTTGAGAGTTTCTGCCTTGGGCTCTTGCCGGGCGAAGTTATAGTTAAACCGCGAAAGCCTTATGTTGGATTTTACGTCGGGGGGCGTTGCTTCTGTTCGGTTTGTTTTCGTAGGCATTTTCTCGCGATTCTCGTGGCACTTAAAGCCAAGGAAACTTCCTCGCTACCGCCATATGCTCGGGACGTATCGCAAATAGGTCATCACGGTTTGGGCGATCTTCGGTTTCGGGTAACTTCTACTAACCAGTTGGAGGAAGTTAAACCTTTCATTCGGCAGGCATTCCTTAAATTGAAAGCAAACTCGCAAAGTTGACAACTGTCGCTGTGGGGCGACTTGCTAAAGGGTCTGCGTTGCTTTTGTCAACAAACTTGTCCTCAGGGTTCGTATGAGACATTTCTGATTGGAAGACGGTTGTGGACTTGAGCCGCGTTGCCAGACAAACTGCCAGGCCAGTCTGGCACTGCTGTTAGTCCCGGGTTACCTAAGGTTGATTCCGCCACAGCTCCCCGATAAATTGACCCTTCGCCTAGACCAGGTTCTAGCCCACGAGACTTTTCGACGTTGACAAGCCCGATCTGCCCATCGCAGGCCTTAGGAGGCTAAAAGCTCCCCATGCCTTGCCGATCGGTGAACATCTATTTGTAACTTTAATGGCCCGCCTGTTTAATAGCTTCTGGGAAGGAAATTCACCCAGTCGCATGTTCAAGGGCTAAGCCGAGGTGTCCAAGAAGTGATAGGGGCGAGCCGGCAAGACCTCCTATCGAATTTTTGCGCGCATGTAAGGGCCCAGTTTGTGTAGTGATTGGTAGATAATAGCTCACCACTTGATATGGGGAAGGAGGAACTGCGATGACCGCCCGGCTAAATCGCCGCATTTTTGTGGAAAAGACGCTTTGTGGCACGGCGGCGCTTGCTGCCGTGACCAGTGCAGGAGCTTCCGCGGTTACGCCAATCGCCTATGCTCAAGCCCCAGAGTCAAAACCCCGGGTGCCCAGGGGGCGGATCGGCCATCTGGAGGTCAGTCGACTTCTTCTAGGTGGCAACCTCCTTACCCATTACACCCATAGCCGGGATCTGATGTACGTGTACGCACTTACCCGGCATTACAACACCCGGGAAAAAATTTTTGAGACATTAGCCTTGGCCGAGGCCCATGGCATCAACACGCTTGTTATCCACACGGCTCTTGGCGTCATGGATATGCTGCGGGAGTACCGTCACAAGCTGGGCGGCAAAATCCAGTGGATCATCTGCCCAACTGCGGTTATGGAGCCAGGCTTGGCCGAATTTAAGGATCAGGTCCAGATGCTTGTAGACGAAGGGGCCGAGGCTGTTTACGTTTGGGGGGTGCGAGCTGATGATCTTGTCGCACGCGGCCAGCCAGACCTTATCGCTCAGGCTGTGGAAGCAGCCAAGGCCAAGGGTGTTCTCTGCGGGGTGGGTGCTCATGACCTCCGGGTGATCGAGGAGTGCGAGCGACTAAAGGTGCCTGCGGACTTTTACATCAAAACCCTGCATCACCACAGCTACCCCACAGGGCCAAAGCCAGAGGATATTACCGCCCCGTACAAAGAGAT
This sequence comes from Thermoguttaceae bacterium, assembly GCA_025060325.1. Lineage (GTDB taxonomy): Bacteria > Planctomycetota > Planctomycetia > Pirellulales > Thermoguttaceae > DTLM01. Next base: position 6,187 of record JANXBW010000041.1, on the reverse strand, counting down.
CCCCGGCTACTGGTGTAGTCACCCTAAGGAGACGATCGAACTAATGCAGCGTGTAGAAAAGCCGTGGATTGCCTTCAAAGTAATGGCGGCGGGGGCCATCCCGCCCAGCAGTGCCTTCCGTTATGCCATCCGCGGAGGGGCAGATTTCATTCTGGCCGGGATGTTCGACTTCGAAATTGCCGAAGACGTGCGCATCCTTAACGAAGTATTAGCCGCCGAGCTTAAACGCCCCCGCCCCTGGCGGGCCTAACCGTGTGGCCCGTTGTGGTTTCCCGGCCGTCTTGGTACGGGGCAAGCTTTCGCAGCCGCTAATGCCTCACGAGACATATACAAGACAGGTCGCTCGGAGCCGGGACAAGCTGGCCTTTCGCAGTGGCCGCATTTGATGGCCATTCTTTCTCATTTTGCGACATAACGTAGTCAGAGCTGGACTTGGGAGTCGTCCTGAAGACTACCCAAAAGCTTTAGGCGGATACGTCACGGCAGTCCCAAGCGGTGGAAGTGTTTTGGCCGAGGTGGGCTGCCGGCCCTCCGAGGGTTGGTCGGCATGCTTGCGTGAAATTTACCAAGCGGAGCGTCAGCTCCCAGGGGGCGGGGCTTGGCTCTCCGGCCGCTTGTGTAAGCTTGCGCCTATTGACTTACTCGTGCAGCTTGCAGATGAACGTGCGTACCGCTATAGACCGTTTGAAAGGGGTCGCGCAAAAGCTTCGGCCCCGGGGCTTTGGAAGGACGTAGCGTCGCAAGTGCCGCGCATTCTCATCACAGATGGAGCCTTTGGGCGCACCTACGAGGGGAACACTTGTTCAACTAATTTTGGGTATCTAGGGCGTAGCCAAAAGCGTTGACCCTCGAGCCTTTTTGTATACGCGTGCACAGTAGTTCGGGTAGCAGTCACATGTAGAGAATCACTTAAATCCCTCGGCACCGAAAGTATAGCGCCAGGCGGCATGATAATAGAGCTCGTAGAGGAACGCGCTTTGCTGGCGAAAGTGCGGGCGGCGGGCAAACCACGTCTAAATACGAATAAACAGGTTTGTGTACGATTGGTAGCACTCGGAGAGGATGAAGTGCGTTGATTTGGTGGTCTTCTACCTATTTTCGTGGCCAGGGGAAAGTAGCCCCAGACTTTGGGAATTGTGAGTGCGGGTGCGTTCCTGATGCAGACCCGCTCCATGGGATTGGTCTCCGCGGAGTAAGTGGGCAAGTGTTGCAGCCGGACCTGCCCCCGACCCTGGCCAGCTAGGTCTGCCCCGCCCGGCGCTTGTGGAACCGAGGGCTGTCGCAGACGCCATGGATCAGCCGGCAATGCCCCAACCCGCGCCGCCACGTCTCCACCTGGGCGATGAACAACTGGGCATCTCGGCGGGGACCCACCGGGGAGTTGATCGCCTGGCCAGTCCACCGCTGCCACGAGCCGGCCAGGTGAGACTTCTGATCCTGACCCGGGGTTGCCAGAACAGCCTGCTACCCGCCGCATCCAGGGGGTTCCAATTTTCCGGGAGCGACTTAGTTCCCCTTCGCCGCAAAACAAAACGGTCTCATCAGACCTCGTCCTCAAACACCACGGTCTCATCGGAACGAGGCTGGGCCAAAAGCCTCGGAAGGGGCTGAGTTTTTTCTCTTTGCCTGGCTCACCGGCGGCCAGCACCAGTCGCAGCCGACGCTACACAAAGCAGGTTCAATAAAGATGGGGCCACAGCGTGCACGCACCGGCGCTAACCCCTTTTCCCTACCTGCAGCATCTCGCTGAGTAGCCCACAGCTCCAAGCTTGAACACCTCCGGAGCTTAATGGTCACGTTGTCTCCTCCATTACTCAGCCACGCGACCGGCTTAATTGCGCGGCAAGGTGGGTTCTGTTTACTCGGCCTTCGTCAGATGACGCTTAGTAGGTTTATTTGAAATGGTTCCCCTTACCTAGTCCACTGCTTAGAAATTGTGTTGACGATCTAGGAGACGATCAACGGCCTGCAGCGTCGTGACCTGGCATCATTAGTGTGAGAGCGCCTTCGGTAGATAGACCGGAAGTTGCAGCAGTTCTCCAGTAAAAACAGGAGCAAGGCTCGTTGCACCTAGCGCTTGCGGCAAAAAAACAGAAACGCGTTTTACGTCAAGTGCGGGGGTACTTGCGCATCGATGATGACGCATGAGGATCCCAACGCGGCCCCTGGTCTGTTTGGGCGACAGGGGAATGGTTGTTTACCCTTCCATGGGTTTGCTTCCGAGCTCCTCCGAGCTCTCTCGGCATACTGCTGCCCCGACCTTCGGTCCAAGCGTTCTTATTTGGCAATATCGAGTTGGGTTGTTTGCACCACTCTTTCCGTGCGGAGCTATTGATTATCAATCCACCGCGTGAATAGTTTGGACCTTGGATGGCCGGGGCCGATAATACATCTGCAAGCTTTTGTTTGAGCAAGAGGATAACCGCACTGTGAGTGCTAAAGCGTTCCCGCGGCTTGTCGACACAAATAGCCACGCTGTACCGCTGGGAAGTAGAGGATTTCCGATCCTGGTCACGGGATTTGTGACCGGCAAGATGCAGTGTCAGAGACGAGGCAAGCCGCCGTTAAGTCCGCGGGAGTGCTGACTAGGGAGCCAACGTTTGCTTGGTCAGGCTCCAAGGTTAGGGGCGCGGAGATAAAGAATTTCGGAAAACCTCAAAGTCAGGATCAGCTTTGTCGGTCGCATGCGCTTAGCAAGGCAAGATTCCTTGCCGGTTGCGGTCCCTCTTTATTGTCATTCGAACACGTGATGTCATGAGCCGGTGGGGGCGAAAGTCCCCATGAGTTGGAGCCGGGGCTAGACTCTTCTGCCAAACCTCCCTCACCGATAGCTTAAACCCTTGTCCCCCGCCTAGAACCGGCGGTAGAATCAACATGGTAAGCTCTGTCAGAATCTAAAAACTTTCTCGGAAGTGTATTTTTTAAATTTTTGGTGCCTTGCTGTTTACGGATTGTATCGCAATGCTTTCGCGCGAGCTCTTGCTAGTTTTTATCATTTCGTGTGTTACAACTGTTTTCTCTATCGGATGCATTTCCCGCCATGACTCTCCGGTTGAAGCAATTGGAACGGAGGAAGACGAATATCGGCCGAGAAGCCTAGGCGAGCGCGGTTCTTCCCACGATTCAAACGCTCAGTTTGTTTCGTTCTTTTCTCGCGGTGGTCCGAGAGAGATCATTGTTGGCGAAGAGCTAGGGGTTCCTAAACTCGCTTATGAGCCGGCGTGGGTAACGATCGCTCTTGATCTCAGGAAAAGCGCCGAGGAGTCGACGCCGGCCGATGTAACCATCGATTATCCACTGGACGAATCGATTTTTCCCCCTGAGATAGTGCCGCCCACCATTCTATGGCATGACTTTACCCCAGGGGTGGATACTTGGCTTGTGGAATTCAACTTTCAGGGTGGACAAGGTTGGGTTGGTGCGTTCGTACCAGGCGATCCGCCCCCGAGTGGCGAGATTGATCCGCGTTGCATCACTGAGACTAATGAAATCTACACGGGAACGGAGTACCAGCGCACGGCAAAAGCATGGACAGTCAACACCGAGGTTTGGGAGATCGCTAAGAAGGCTTCGGTCGAGCGACCGGCCCGATTGCGTATCATCGGGTTTTCTGCGCGGCAACCGAGGCAGGCGTTGTCACGTGGCGAGGTGACATTCAAGACATCTCGGGATCCCGTCGGCGCCCCCATCTTTTACCGCGATGTGCCCCTTGCTCCGTCAGATACCAAGCGCGGCGAGATCAAGCCTCTTAGCGAAGCCTTCTTACCGCTAATTGCGTGGCGATTACGAGATATTTCGCAGCCCAAAAGCCGCCTTCTGTTAACTGGCTTGTTGACCTGCGCCAACTGTCATTCCTTTTCTCGGGACGGAAAATATTTGGGAATGGATGTGGATGGACCTGCTGGTGATAAAGGTGCGTATGCAATTGTGGCGGTTGATAAAGAAACCGTGATCGAGGAGAAGGATATCATTAGTTGGAATTCATTTCCCGGGAAGATTCCGGGGCAGAAGACGATCGGCTTCTTGTCCCAGGTATCGCCGGATGGTCGCTATGTGGTGACCACGTTGAACGAATCTGTTTATGTGCAGAATTTTCGGGATTATCGTTTTCTCCAGGTGTTTTACCCGACGCGGGGGATTCTCGGCTATTACGACCGCGTCACCCGCCAGATCAAACCTCTTCCGGGCGCCGATGATCCAAAATATGTCCATTGCGACCCAGTTTGGACGCCGGATGGCAAGACAATCATTTTCGCGCGGGCGGAAGCCAAGGATCCTTACCCTCCTGGTTATCGACCGGCCGCCTTTGCGAATGATCCGAACGAGCCGCAGATTCAATACAGCCTTTATCGGATTCCATTTCGCGACGGACAAGGTGGGGTCGCGGAGCCCATCGAGGGTGCCTCCCACAATGGCATGAGCAATACGTTTCCAAAGGTCTCGCCCGACGGCAAATGGATCGTTTTCGTCAAATGTCGAAACGGTCAACTTCTTCGTCCGGACAGCGAATTATGGATTGTTCCGGTCGAAGGTGGGAAAGCCCGCCGAATGCGCTGCAACACCAGACTTATGAACTCTTGGCATAGCTTTTCGCCCAACGGTCGGTGGATGGTGTTTTCCTCTAAGGTCAACACCCCCTACACCCAAATGTTCTTAACGCACATCGACGAGAACGGTCAAGACAGCCCGCCTATTCTGATTCCCAATTCGACTGCAGCCAACCGGGCTGTGAACTTGCCGGAATTCGTCAACCGGCCCTACCAAGAATTTGAAAGCATCCGGGTTCCTGCCATCGAGTATCTGGAGTTGGGCATGGAAGGCATTAGACTCTTTGAGGCCGGGAGGCTTGATGAAGCGCTTGTACGATTCCAAAGAGCGGTACAAAAGCAGCCTGATTATCTGGAAGGTCACGTGAGCATCGGTGTTATCCTGATAGAGAAAGGCCGTTGGGAAGAGGCTATCCCGCATCTTGAGAAAGCGTTGGCCCTCGATCCTAAGTGCTGGTTCGCCCATGCGAATTTGGGCATTGTTCGCCAAAACCAGGGGAGAAGACACGAGGCCATCACACACTTTCGGTATGCTGCCGAGCTCCAACCTGATAACTATATGGTCCGCCTCAATTTAGGTCGCGCGCTAGCCGGAACGGGCCAGCTACACGAGGCTCTAACCCACCTCAAAGCGGCCATCGATTTGGCCCCGCAATACGCCCCTGGATACTCAGACCTGGGAAATGTGTACCTTGAATTGGGGCAGCTAGCAGAGGCGAGAAAGGCTTACGAGCAAGCTTTACGGCTCGCCCCCCAAACGGTGGAAGCTCGATTAGGACTGGCGGAGACGCATGCGCAGGAGCAAAAGTATCTTGAAGCAATGGAGCAATTCAACCAGGCCCTAAAGCAGGCTCCGGACGACCCGCGTGTCTTGGCATCGGTAGCGATGTTCCTCGCGACGTGCCCCGATGAGCGGTTTAGAGACGGTGTGCGCGCGAAGGAACTCGCAGCTAGCGCCTGCCGAAAGACGGGCGAGAACGACCTGCTATGTCTAAGGAGCTTGATCGCAGCCCACGCCGAACTTGGGGAATGGGGCGAAGCGATTCGTGTAGTCGAGCGTGCTATTCAAATCGCTGAGGAAGCTGAGCCAAGTTTGGTTGAGGAATTACGACTTTATCGTCAACATCTAGAAGCCCGAAAACCCATCCGGAGGCAGCAAGCCAGTGTTGATTGATCGAAAACTTCCTCTGGACCCAAAAGGGACTACTCCCTAGTGCCCCGTGGGTCCTCCGGAAACTTCCCTCTCCCAGCACACCTAACCCGATGCTTGCCGGGTTAAGCTCCCGAAGTCGCACAACCCCTCAGTCGGTCAGCTCAAACCGCAGTTCCACAGGACCGGGCCCTTGAATCTCTGCCTTCAACCCGGAAGTGGCAGCCACTTTGTATTTGGGCGGCAATAAGTCCTTGGAGACCCGCTTGTCCGGTTCCACACCTCCAGTTTCTGTAGGGGTCTCCGGAGGAGCTTCCCCCTCCAAGACAACTTTGGAAATCGCCACGTTGTAACTTCCCGGAAGAGCTCCGTCGCCCGGTTCAAAGGTCGTCAGAGTAAATCGCCCCGAGGCATCAGTTCGCCCCACAGCACCACGCCGCGATGGCTCGGGAGGCACCAACGTAACCAGGGCACCTTCGACCGGATTGCC
>JANXBW010000040.1 GCA_025060325.1 Thermoguttaceae bacterium | reverse complement strand
GCCGTTCCAGACGACGACAAAGTCGCCGTCGGCATCCACAGCAACGGCCGGGTTGACCTGAGCCAAGTCGAACTGAACCATATTGGCTTGGCCGGCGGCCACCGCATTGCCGGCAGCATCAAATCGCCGCCAGAATACGTCGTAGTGCGTCACCGGCGCACCGGAATAAGCCTCCCAAACAACCAAGAAACCGCCCGCTTCGTCCATCACCGCGCGGGCATTGCGAGCGGTGCGGAAAGTCTCCGCTCCGCCAGCGCCGGCACCGGTGTCCACGCGGAATTCTGCGGTCAACGGGGTACCTGTGGGACCAAATAGTCGCCCGACGAGGGTGGTGTCTACCACCACGCCGTTGACGATTCCTGCCACCTGCTCCCAAATAACCACGAAGTTGCCATTGGCACTGCGGGCTACCGTGGGGTTGAGTTCCACCCCGGCCACGCCTGGGATATTGGCCACGTTGACGCGGAATTCGCCGCCGATCCGCTCGCCACGGTGGTTAAAGAGCTGTCCGCGAATATCGTTGAAGTAACTTGTCGGCTGACCAACCGACACCCACACCACCACGAAGTTGCCAAATTCGTCGACGGCAACGGCCGGATTGAATTGATCCTGCTGCGTGTTAGTGTTGACCAAGAATTGACCGCCGAGCGCCCGACCGCGGGAGTCGAACCGCCGGGCCCAAATCCCCAAGCTGCCGTCGACATTGTCGCCCCGGCTTTCCCACACCACCACAATGTCGCCGTCGGCGTCGATCGCCACGGACGGATTCCGCTGATCGCCCTCAACCGTTTCGTTGACAAGGATTTCCGGTGTGAGCGGATTGTTATTCCGGTCGAAAATCCGCATGTACACACCGGCCCCGAGCGGCTCGGCCGGATTGTCCTGGCCGTAGCTCACCCATACAACCACATAGTCCCCGTCGGCGTCCACAGCGACCGACTGGGTGCTCTTTTCATACCCGAGACCGGTCCCATACTGCGGGACAAACCGTTGGATAAAGCCAGTGGACTCATTAATCCGGAATTCGCCGCCAAACTGAGCAAGGGCGGTAGTCACACCAAAGTTAAAGAGGTAGCCATGGGCGCCCGACCCGGCAGCCACATTTGTACCCGGCACCCCGTCGAAATCGCCGTCCAACCGCCGACCACTGAAGAACGGCGTTGTCACCAGAGGCGCGAAGTACCAATCGTTGATGGTATCCTGCACCAGAACCGAATAATTTCCATCCGGCAGCGGCGCTACACCCGGCGCAGTGCCGTTGGCATCGAAGGTGACCGTTACCTCGTACTTCCGTGTTAAGGGGTTGCGTCCGAAGCTTACCGACCGGATGCCGCCGACAACGGGCGACCCCTCGCGGATGAGCGTCCAGTTGTCGATGTTGAGCACACTATCCGGGCCGGCCGTATCCAGCACGCCGTCCCCGTCACTGTCGGCCAAGCGTGTCGAGAGGTTTTCGCTAAATTCAAACACAAGCGAAGAGACGGGTCCCGGTACCACACCGCCGGAAAGGATTCGCTGTCCTCCCTGAGTGCGAACGCCGGTGACAATGGGGCCGGCCACATCCTGGAAGTTCCGCAAGCTACGGGCATGATACACCCGTGTGCTCGGGCTATTTTCGCCGGTCCACACGACAACAAAGTTGCCGTTGTAGTCCGATGCCACGGAAGGCATCCACTGATTGCCCGCCACGGTGTTGTTGATGCGTGTCTCGCCAGTGACGGGATTGCCGTCGCGGTCATAGGCCCGGGTGAAGACCCCTTGACCGGATACGTCGACCTGCCCCGGCTGCTCGCCGCGGCCGCTCCAAGCCACCACAAAGTTGCCCGCCGTGGCCATCGCAATCGATGGATAAGTCTGCTCGCCGGCCACGGTGACGTTGACTCGGAATTGATCAACCGCCGCCGTAAGCGATCCCACCACCGCCGGGTTGGTGTTGCGGTTGAAGATGCGGGCAAAAACACCATTCTGGTTGCCATCGGGGCCTGCCCAGACAAAGGCCACCCGATCGCCGGCCAAGTTCATTGCTACATGTGGATAAATCTGGTTGCCGGCCGTCACCTGATTGACAAGCACTTCGCCGTAAACGTAGGCTGTCCCGTCCAGGAGGACCTGCGGTGATCCATCCGGCCAGAAGGCCCGAGCAAAAATGTCGGTGCCCACCCCGCCTTGGTCGCTTTGCCAAACCACGACAAAGCCGCCGCGGACATCCATGGCCACTTTCGACAATCGCTGATCGCCGGCGGTGGTGACGTTGACGCGGAACTCCGGTCCCAGGGCTTGTCCGAACTGGTCATAGCGGCGGACGAAGACATCGTAATCGCCGCTGGTGCCGCGGCCCACAAAGCTCGTCCACGTGATGACGTAGTCGCCCTGGGCATTCATCGCCACATGGGACCAGGTCTGCTCGCCTTGCGTCAGTTCGTTGACGCGGAAGGCAAGCGGCGCCTGTGGATCGAAGACCAACGCACCGGTGGCGGAGTTAACCCCCAGCACACCACCCATCGAGTTAAACCGCCGGGCGTAAATGTCCGCATCCCCACCGCGGATATTGGTCCAGGTGATGATAAAGTCGCCGTCGGCATCCATCGCCACCGTGCCAAAACGCTGGTTATCCGTGAGGAACGCCGGATGGCTGGTGGCCGGGGTCACAGGCAAAACGGGGAAGGCATCGCGCGCTACCAGGATGTTGCCGGCGGCATCGCGAATCGGATTTCCCGAAGCGTCAACGTAGGGCAAATCGGCCGGCGATCCGTCGGCATCAAACAGGCGGAAATAGAGGCGATCGGCACCGACCACCGGATCAAACACCGTCCACACGACGACATAATCGCCATCGGCGTCACGGGCCACCGCCGAAGCGGCCTCTGCGAACGTCCGGCCACTTTCCGCTCCGACGCTCGCATCCACGCGCACGTCCGGTGTCACCAAAGCGACAGTAAAGCTGAGCGACAGATCCTGGCCTGCCGGTGTGTAGCCGCTAAAGGCAAGCGCATTACCGGCCAAGTCACGAATGCCGCTAATGTTTCGCGCCGGCTGTGGCGTCCGCACCACCAGGCGATAATCGCCGGCTTCTAGCCCGGGTGCGCCGGCTCCGATCACTCCGTTGGCGTCTAAGGTGAGGACTGCTTCCCACTTGTTGCTGGGTAACGAGCTTAGCGTGTACACTCCATCGGGGACGCCATCGCCATCGTGGTCAACCCCATCGGGTCGGCCGGCCAATTCCGCCGCCTTATTAAGACCAAATTCCACTTTGATCACCCCGCCGGGGATCTCCACATCGCCACGATAGAGGACGAAGTTTTCGGGGTTAAGGACGCTGTCGCGGAATTGGGCCGGATTTCCCGCAAATACTTCCTCATCGAAGGTGACGACCAGATGGTAAACAGGTCCCTCGATCACTCCTCCGGCAGGGACACTGTAGCCTCGAGGATCAATCAAGTCGGTGACACGTGGACCGGCAGTGTCAGTCGACTCGTCCATCCGCCGATAATAGATGTTCGAATTCACAGTTAACCCGTTGGTCAGGGCCTCCCGCTGGATGAAAGCGGCGATGAAGTCGCCATCGGGCTCCATGCCACCCGAGGTCGCTTCCTGAATGGTGCCGGGATCGCCAATCTGGAAGAGCCGCAACCGAGGCGGCGGCGCCGTCTGCGAACCGCCCTGGGTGATCGTACTACCGGCAACAACGCCCGGTAGTGGTGGATCAGGGAACGGAGGCCCTTGGAGTAGCCCCTGGGTGATTTGGGGATGATTGACACCGGCGCTGGCGCCGACGAAGTTGAGCTCAAACTCAAAGGGATTCGTGCTACCCGGGCGATAGGTGACATTCACCCCAGAATATGGTCGGATGGGGTTTCCTTGGGCATCCAAGCCCGTTACCAGAGCCCGCAACTGGCCTTGCATGGCGGCGGCCACTGCCTGGGGGTTACTCGGATCAAAGAAGATGTTTGCCGTGGTGGCTCGGCCGTCAGTGAGGGTAAACCAACCGGGGCCCGTGACAAAAAAGCTTAGTAATTGCAATTCATTCGTCGCTTGTGTTTGCCCTTGCCAGTTCTGGATGCCGACGGACACCGGAGTGTCGTGGACCGAGCCCTGGAAGACAATCTCGAAGACTATATCGGTGGTCGGAATACCGGTTAGTTCCCACGGCGTGCCTGCCCGCTGTAGCACCTCGAAACCGGACACAAGCCGCACGCTCACGCTCTGCCCGTGCGGGCTGGGCCAGGCCGAGCCAGTGATTGCCAACCCGCGAAGCGCGTTTTCAATGTTGGCCCGAGAGGCCGCCAAATTGGCCCTTTGATACTGAATCCCGGAGGTGGCCTGCGTCACTCCGTTGATCGTCACGGCCAGTTCGAATGACCCTTGGTCAACAGACTGATCGAAGGCGATGAACACTCGGCTGTTGTGACCATCTCTTAGAGCGTTGAGAATGGCGTCGCGGGCCAAGATGTTCATCGTGCCCAGAGTGGGATCGGCATCGAATCGGCTATATAGGGCCCCGCCACCCTCGCCTCGCAACCACTTTGCGGTGGCCTCTAACTGGGCTCGTAGCTGCGCCACTTCCTCCGGCCGAGCTCCACCCACCAGAGCCAAAACCAGTTGTTGCTCGATAGCCCGGTCAATTTCTAACTCAGAGACATCCGGCCCAAAGCCGTCGAAGAGGACAACTAGATCACCGTCGGCATCAAGCAGCGGTTGACCGCCGTACTGATTAAAGGGCCAATACCGGGCGGAAGCTGGATCGAAGTCCGCCGTGTTGATCCGGAAGGTACTACGAACGGTCTGGAGTGAATAGTTGCCCTGGGCATCGAAGAGCCGATATTGAATAGCTCGCACACCGGGGCCATCCCCCGCCCCTGCCAACTCCGGCTCGTTCACGTTGTATGTGATGACGAACTCGTTCCCTAGCCCAAAGCCCACATTGGGATTGGCCCCGCCGGCGATTGCGAATTGACTTGTGCGCACCGCACCAGTGTTGTCGTATATTTCTGCCCATACACTAAATGCGGACCGGTTTGGTGTCATTGTCCACGCGACGACAAACCATCCATCGCGGGACATGCCGACCACCGGTTGGAAATGTTCGTTGGTATCTTCGGTGTTGACCACCCACTCGTTACCTAGCGGGGTCCCAAAGCGGTCGTACCGCCGCGCACGAATCGTATTGAAGAAGCTAATATCCTGAGCGCCGGATCCCCAGACTACGACAAAGTTTCCAAAGGCGTCCATGGCCACACCCGGCTGGGCCTGGGCGCCGTTGATATCCTGGTTGACCCGGAAGGTAAACAAATCCAAACGAGGATCGATCGTAGCGCTTAACCCCGCCAACGTTCCCAAGTCGGTTCCGCTACTTGGCGGCAAGAATTGGAAGCGCACATCCTCCCGACCATTTGGCCCGGAGAAGGTGGCCCGGAAGGTGACCTCAAAGCGGAATGGAGCCGAAGAGCTTACCACCCGGACCGATACATCTTGGAACCCTGCAGCCGTCAACGCGGTGCGAATTTGCTCGGCCGAGGCCGACAAATTGGCAGAGTTAAAGGAAATATCGCGAGTGGTTCGGCCGGCAACTCGCAGGCGGAAATTCCCCTGCAGTGTGCCCGCCCCCGACGGCGTGATGGTGATCGTCTCTACCACCCGAGCCTCAGGCGATACCAGGGCCATTACCCCTTGCACCGGAAATTCCGGTGTGCCATTGGCATCCATGTCGACAAGAAAATCGATCGTCGACGGATCGCGCCAACCCACCGGCCGGAATCGCCGGGCATAGATGTCCGATACGGTGGTGGGATGCGCCCACGAGGGAACCTCGCTTTGCCAGACGATGACAAAGTCGCCGTCCGCGTCCATTGCGACGACGGGGTTAGTCTGATTGAACTTGTCCGGCAAGAGCGTAAACGGATCGTCGGGCTCTTCCGGGTTCACGCGGAACTCGGGGCTTGGTTCCTTAAGCGTGCGGACTTGGGCCAAGCTGGCCAAAGGCACGCCGCCACCGTTGAAGGCATTACCGGTCTCATCAACAATCCGGGAGACAAGAATCGTAGGATGGTCCTTCTTCCCGGCGCTGCCGGTGAAGGTAATGTCGAAAACGGTTCCATCTGGATAACCAGGCACGCCCAACACCGGAGTGACCTTCACCTCCGGCACCGAAGTTCGTAGCGTGGGCACCAGACTGGTCGGTCCTTCGCGAGGAACCGGAGGTTGACCCAATTCGATTGGCCCATAGGAGAAGCTTTGAGAGGTCGTCCAGAAGGCCTGCTCAATGGCCCGGGCGGTATCCACCGGATTAGTCGGCGAAATAGCGATGTTGCTAATGACCACTGGTTCCCGGACGGTCACCACCTCAGCAAACGGGTAAAATCCAGTGGCAAAGCTGGTAGCCACGCCCGGCGGCTGAGTCCCCGGCATCAAGGGGTTGAGGTCCGTGAAACTATAAAGCACCTGAATCGCCGGGACATTCCGCGGGATGCCACCCGGGCCGACGGATGCCGCGCCAAATTCGATCTGGAATTCTCGCGGACCAATCGCCCGAACCACCACATCGCTTAAGTCGCCACCCAACACCCGGAGCTGGGTCTGAAGAGCCTGAGCGTTCACCGCCGGCGAAGTGGTCTCGTTATAGGCGAAGGTAGTGACCTCGGCAGGCTCCTCGATAATGCCGTTACGGTTGACGTCGTACGCCAAAATTACAGTGCCGCTGATTGTCTCTTGTAAAGCCCGCGAAGTGTACGGCTCGTAGGTGGCTGAGAAGACAAGCTTCTGAATTTCCCGACCGTTGACGACAAAGTCAATCCGTGCCAAACCAAGCGTGTTGTCGATCAAAACTTCGCTCGGCAAAAAGATCCGTTGGACCTCATCGGTAAAATACCGAGCGTAAATATTCGAATCCGTCATTGGCTGGCCGGTTCGCGGGTCAATGACCGGATTGCCCGCGGAGTCAAGAACCGGATCGATCCGGCTCCAAACAACGACAAAGTCGCCGTCGGCGTCCACGCCTACTGCGCGGCCAGCGACCATTTGCTGATTCTCGGCGAACCGCTCGTTGACCAATATCTGGTCCCAGTCGGCCGGAGCTAAGCTCAGAAGCTGACGCTGCTCCAGTGGGTCGACAGAGAGCCGTCGGGGCCCCATGGACTTTCGCCACCGACGCGCCTCCCCCCGATCCGAGCGTCGATGAGCCAACTTCTTCCCCACCTTCCTACCAGCTGCAAGCAGCTTCTGAAGCCCGAACCAAGTCATAGTTGCTATCCCTCGAGACATGCTCCGCTTTGCGGAATCAACATGCCCAAAAGCATTCGCTGACGAATTATCCACAGCTTAGCGCCCCAAAGCTTCTACAGACATCTGCCCGGCCATGCCGCAGGCGGCCGAGATAATCTGTCCCGGTCCCGCCCCCGATCCGGCACCAGTCCGACGGATCCAGAAGGAACATTCCGGCGTGGTAAAAGCCTCCCGGCAAGCGGGCTTCTCCAGGTTGACAATCATTGGCCGCCGCATGCCCGGCAAAAATTGAACGTCGTAAAGCTCCGTACAGCCGCCAGTAAATTCAAACGTTCCCACCCACTGCCCCGAACATATGTCTACAACTGCCACGCCGCACATCAGATGACTATAGGCAGACTCGATCGGCAGCCCGCCAAAAAGGTACTTTTCCCGAATTTTTGACAGGCCCACCAGAGCATATCGACCTACCAAACACAGTCCTCGCACGTACCCGGGCAACCGGCAAACCACGTGACACGTCCCCCCCGGCGACCAGACCATTAGCTCCCCGGTGCCCGAATTCAGAAACCAAAGCCGCGCCCCATCCCACCGCGGCGAATGCGGCATACACAGCCCACTGAGGCAAACCCGGTTTGCCCTAATGTCAACCACCACGCCTCCGCCAAGCCTCTGACTGCGCCACCCTTCCGCCTGATCGGTCGCCGCATGAGCCGTGACAAAACCTGGTTTGCCGTCAACAAGGGCAAGGCCATTTAAATGGCACCGATCCTCCGGAACAATGTCCGAAATAAAAGGCGGTTGCCAGATCGGCTCAAATGTGTACTCCCAGCTTAGCCGGGCCAAGCAACTAAACTTTGTGTTGACGACAACGATCGAACCGTCAACAAATGCCACATCGTGGCTGCTTAACTCCCCTGTGTGGAAGCTTATCCGCGGCAGAAATAAAGCGTCATATCGGCCCGGTTGATTCTCCAAATAGTCGGAGGCCAAAGCGGGGGCATTGGCGAAGACCACCACATCATTCCGGCAGGCCAAGGCCAGCCGATTGCCTTCCAAAGCCAGGCCGAGGGGCTTATCGAAGTGGCGAAGCAAAAGGGTAACCTGCTGACCATCCCAGCCCACAAGCGCCACCTTGCCGGCCTGATAAGTCGTCAAAGCCAGCGAACCACCACTTGCGGCCAGCCAGCTAACAAACCCGTCGTCCACACGACAGGCGAAACTGTCCGGCCTCAAGTTGGCAGTCGGGTGACCGTTTGTAGGCAGTTCGTTCACCAGCAAGATCCCTTCACAAAAATCAGCGCGGGGTCATGCCAAAAAGTCAAACCTTCCGCATGCCGACTTTTGTTAGCGAAATTCCCCAGCTTGAGGAGATTATTTTTCTCATCTTTTTGCTACAGCTTGACCACTTTATCATGATTACCCCGTCTGATAGCGTCAAGCAAAGGCTGCCAGCGGCTGATGCAAACGTCGGACCACCTTCAAAACGGGCTGTTCCAGTTGCCGACCCTGGCAGATTATCTCTAAGCCCGGCATCGCGGTTGTTCGAAGCCCTTCCCCCGATTCACGTCTGTGCAAGGAGCGTTCCCACCTTCCCCCCGACCGAGCAAACACTTTGGCGGGCTTTCAGGTTTCGGTAGTTTACCCATGAATTGATCGTTGCCCCACACCCCCACAAGATCGCCCCGGACAAATTGCTTTCTGCACCGAGAGCTCATTGCGGCACCATCACTCAAGCTGCGCGACTGCGCCAAAGGCCTGCCGTCCGAAGCTTATCCGTAGCCCACTCACCCGCATGCTGGGCAAACCGTGCGGCCGGTGACGCCTCGAACCCGCGGGGATGGCGATAAGGGGCCACAAGCCAGTTGGTCCCCAAACGGAAACAAAAGTCCTAAAGCAAAACGCTTTTACCCACGGGGTGGGCAGATCCCCCTCCATGAGGATAAGAGGCCCGGAGTGCTTGCCGGTCAGGAACCTCTTTTCATTTTCCGTGCCAATCGCGGACAAAAGCCGACAGAAAAATGGTCCTCAACCTAAGGTGATGCAATGTCGCAAGTTACGGCCGCTGGTGGCGACGATTGTTCGTTTCGGTCAGGCAAGCCTGGCCCCTTCCTCAGTGATCAAGTGACTTATCCTGACACACCGCCGCATTCGTAATGGGCAACTAAAGTAGATTTGACGCAATAGCATCTTCCGCCCCGTAGTTTGAGGGAACTCGAAGTTGCTTTCACTTGTAGGACGGGGGTACCATCGACCTTGGGCAGTTCCATTATCCGAGGCCTTTTGGCGGCCGAACATGTTTCCGGCGAGTTGATAGCTCGCATCAGATGGGCGCGGCCCCGTGGTGTTCCGGCAACTCTCTGGCAGCAGTGTGAAACTTTCGCGGACTTCGTACTACGATTTCCCCGGACTCCGCCCCTGCTGAATCGAGTTAGCCCTTTGCTTCCAGTGCTAATGCAAAAGCTCATTCGTGTAAGAAAACCGGCAACTTCTTTCAGCGGCGAGTTAGAGGGATTGCCCTAAGCCATGAACCGATCCCCGAAGTTTGGCGGGTGATTTCGGAGTGAACGTCTTAGCCCGGCTTTCGGCCCCCCACCGTTTCCTCCAAGAATTCGGAGGAATTCCCAGGTTGTAGAGCGGTGTCTCCGGGTACACTTCTTTGTGAGTCGAAACTAATGAACCTGCCTTGGTTGCCGACGCCCTCCGAAGAACCCCCTAAGGGCCGAAGACCTGGGCACTTTGGTCCGGCTTGCGGGGTAGTTATGGAGCGGGTGAGCCGGAAGGGACGGTTTGACGCGTTCGGCTTTACTGTCACAGTCTTAAAGCGGTTGTTGTAACCTCTTGCCAGGCAAAATGGAGAACCAGAGGTAGTTCGATGGGCTTAGGACGCACTTTACTGACCACCTGGGCGGCGGGATTTATGACCCTTAGCTTTTTTGGCCCTCTTCTCTTCGCTGGGGAAGACCGGGTAGCGGAGCGATGCGAATTTACACATCCGCAGGTGAGAACGTGGAGCGGCAAAGACTTTCTCCGTTTGCGCCGAGATCCGTCCGGCAAACCTGTGGCCCTGGAGACCGCCATTGTCCGATTCGCGGGGATTCCAACGCAGGGCCGCCAAGCCGCATCTACGCAGAGCCGGGTCCCGACTACTCAGCGCCATGTGGAAGTGGACCTCATTGGCGTGGTGCACTTGGCCGACCCCGGATATTTCCGTTTCCTCAACAATCACTTTCGCCAGTATGAGGCCGTGCTATACGAGCTTGTTGCCCCGCCAGAGGCTCGTTTTGCACCCGGAGAAGCGCCCTGGGACGCCAGCTGGTGGGGGATAGTTCAGCGGATCGTAACGGGGATGCTCGGGCTGCAATTTCAGTTGGATGGGGTCAACTACAAGGCGGCCAATTTTGTACACGCTGACATGACACCCGAAGAATTTCACCGAACCATGCGGGATCGCGGGGAAAGCAGTTGGCAAATCGTGGTCCGGGCCATTGCCCAGGCCCTCGAGCAGGGCCAGCCCGCCGGGCCAGGATTCGATGAGCTGTGGAAGGCCCTACAGCTCCGCGGCATTCAGCGTCAGCTTGCCCTGCGACGGTGGGCCGCCGAGCAGTTCGGTGACTTGGAGCTTGCTATCCGCGCCGTGGAAGGCCCTCAGGGATCCACTATCCTTAGCGAACGCAACAAGGTGGCGCTTGTGGTCCTGCGGCGGGAACTGAATGACGGAAAGCGAAAACTGGCCATCTTCTATGGTGCCGCCCATATGCCCGATCTGGCCAACCGACTCCAGGCGGAGTTTGGGTTGAAGGCCGAATCTTGCCTGTGGCTGACAGCTTGGGACCTGTCGGATCCCCCGGTCAATGGGCAAAAGTAAACATCCGTGTACAAAGATTACCAACGGCGCGACTAGCCACAGCACCAAGATTTGCGCTGACCAGTCCGGAATTGCCGCTTCCAAACTCCTATCGGGCGCTCCCTGCACCTGCAAGGGGCTCCGCGGCCCTTTGCGGTTGAGTCAACACCGGCACCATCTTTGGCTGCCGGTAAAACAGGTTGCTCAGCAAAAGTTCCCCTAGGAAAAAAAGCAACGCGGCCAATAAGAAGTACCCGGAAAGTTCCACACCCGTTTGCTCGCCCCCGGCAAAAGCCGGAAGGGCCTCGACCGAATGCCCTACCCACACCCCTGCCTTTTGCAACTTGCTGAGGAGTCCTTCATCCACCCTGGTTAAATCTGTCTGGCTTGCCGGCACGTTGACGCTAAAAGCCGGCATGCTTTGGGACTGATGTCCCGGGATTTCCACCATGTAATTTCCGGCAAGGTCGATGGCAGGAATCTCCACAATCTCGCCGCGTTGTTCCAAAACAACTGGCCCATGTGGCCGAACCCCGGCTCGCTGCAAGAGCCGAGGAAGTGCTGAACCTGCTCCATCAACATCAAGAGCAAGCCGCGGACTACTCCAGAAGCTAACTGTCTCCCGTTCGGCCGCCGTGGCATAAACAAATATCTGCTGGATCATCGCCAAAATGGGCCAGCACTCTCCAGCCGTAAACAGGTTCCAGGCACCGCTTCGGGGCGGATCGGACACGGGAGTGGTCAGAAGCAAGACCCGACCTCTCCCCACTTTCCGCTCAAGAAGCGCTGCCCCACCGTCAGCAAACGTCATCAGCACCTGGGAATCGGTTGTTGGCAAAGAGACTTGCCAATAGCGAAAAACGGGCGCAAGTTCCCAAGGCAGCTTATCCGCATATCGAGCCAGGGGGCGAAAAATCGGATGTTGATAACTTTCCGGCCGGGCGTAGGTACCTTCCGGCACTCTTGCCTGCCGAAGCGGAACGGCGGGCAGGAACCTCTTTAGTGCCTCGCTTTGCCAACGCACAGGATCGCCAGCTTGGCTACCCAAGAGGACAACTAGTCCCCCACCTTTCTCAACAAAGCCGAGGAGCTTCTTGGCAGTTTCGTCCTCAATCGGTTGGGGATCAAGAAGTGCTATCCCCACCCATCCATGGGCAAGTTCATCACCGAGCCGCGATTGATCGGTCAAATGGCAGTCAAATCGCACATGACCAACGCTGACCAAACTCTCCGGCGCTAACATATTGCGGATATAGACGGAATTTTCGATAACAGGAGCCGGAGCCACAATCAGCACCCGCTGCGGTGGCCGCACCACTACCGTAAAGTAACGCTCATTGTCCCAGTACAGGCCGTCTAGCCCGGCCAGTTTAACAACGCCTTGGTAAGCACCCTGTTCCTTGACGGTAAAACCCAAATCCACTGCCGCGGATCCCTCGGGAGGAATATCAATGGTGTTGACAATTCGCGGCGTGCCCTCCGATCGAGCTTCGCCGGGCGAGACCCGCGGAGCCAGCTCGGGCGCTTTTACCTCGGTAGTTGCCGACTTCTCAGGTTCATCAACATATAGCTCAATAGCCACCGATTTTTGGCCGGTCCCCCCTACCACCGTCCTCAGTCGCACAGGTTGTCCCGGGGCAGCCACCTCGGGAACAACCTCCAGGTCCCCCAGCCACCAATTGTGTGGATGTGGTATCCCCACGTCGACAACCCAAAGGCGTGGGGCACCTTGCGTCGAAAGCTGCCGCTCGATGGCCACCACAATTTCCGACGGCCAACCAGCCGCTGCCAAATCTGTAAACACCACGATATCCTTGCCGCGAACGGACGCCGCTTGTGTCAACTGACAAGCGCGAAGGACCGCTGCTCCCACTGGCATACTGCCCGGCGCGGTCCGCAAGGCACCGAGTTTGGCCAAGGCGCTTGCACGATCGGCCTCAAAACCTACCGGGCCGCCCCGGCAATCCACAACTGCCACCTGCCGTGAGGGGGATAAACGCGCGAGAAGCTGTCGGGCAGCCTCCTTGGCATCGTCCAGCCGCGTCCGCCCCTCCACCAAGTAGTCCATTCGCACCGACGTATCAAGAACAAGCACCACAGCCGAATCACCAACCGCGGTTTGAGCTGTCTGCGGTCCCCACACAGGCCTGGCAAACCCAATCACCAGACAGAGGACGGCAAGCATTCGGGCGATAAGAAGGAGGATTTCGCGAAGCCGGAGGCTGCGTCGTGTGGCATGCTGCCGTTGTTGGAGGAACTGGATAGCCGGAAATATTATCCGAACCGGCCTACGACGCCAAAAATGGAGAAGAATCGGCACAGCAAGAAAGATAGACGCTAAAAGCATCCATGGCTGGAGGAAGACCATCGGAAGCCACGCGAATTTGCTAACGCGTCAACAAACTTTCGGCAACGTGAGGCGCAAAAAACGTGAGATATTTTTACCCAAACGCCGTGGCGGAACTCTCGGCCGGGGACTCTATCGACAACCTAGTCCCCAACCCTGCGTAACTAAAAGGCATTGTCTAAGGTACCTAAGGTACCTCTTGGTGGCGGATGAATTTTTGCACACGTTTGCCGACAATGTCCCCGAGGTACAAATTACCCTTCGAATCCAGGGCGATGGTGTGCAGCCAATTCACCTCGCCAGGTTTCTCTTTACCATCTTCCCCCTTTGGAATAGTCCACAACTGAAGCATTCGGCCGGATGTGTCAAACCTGGCCACAAGCTGGTCCTTTGGCGGACAGCTTAACACCTCGTCGGTTTCCCGCCACACCATGGGGGAACATCCACAAACCCAAAGTTCGTCATCTTTGGTCATCCACAAGCCCCAGGGCACAATAAGATTCCGCCACTCAGCGAGGAAGCGTCCCTTTTGGTCAAAGACCTGGATCCGGGCGTTATTCCTGTCAGCCACATACACCCGGCCCTTCGAATCCAAAGCAATAGCATGCACCAAACTGAATTGTCCTGGCTTGACACCTAGCTCCCCCCACTGGTTGACAAGCCGTCCTAAACGATCGAAATGCGCTACCCTGGCGTTGCCATAACCGTCCGCAACAAAAATATCGCCTGCCGGGGATATCGCCACATCGGTCGGCAAACAAAAGTGCCGCTCGTCACACCCAGCTTCCCCGGGCGTACCCAGCATCTGCAGGATCTTGCCCTCCATTGACATTTTCAACACAATGTGATTCCCCAAGTCCACAAGCCAAACATTGCCTTCGTGATCGATCCTAAGACCGTGCGCAGTCATCTTGTCTAGGAGCTCACCAAATACGTCCGCTCCCCAGGCAAAGAGAAACTCGCCTTCCGCGCTAAAAACTTGAACTGGCGGTTTTGCTCGAGTGTAGATCCACACTCGATCCATGCGATCTACGTCGACAGCCGGGCAATCACCCCAAGGCATTCCTTCAGGGCGCCTAGGCCATGAAGTATCGACCTCGTACCAAATTGACAAATTGACCCGGGGATATTTTTCGATCGGCGCCTTCACAGCGGGCGGTGCTGGCTGCGGCTGACCCTCGGCTGAGGGCAGCCCCATGGCGACCATCACACCCAATAGGCCCAGAAAGGAACCGAAAAGCACAAGCCCCTGTCGTAGCGAAGACGCGCCATCCACCGTGCAGCAGCCCCGCCTCCGGGAAAGGTCGCGCCGAAAACATCGGTCTAGATGCTTACCCATGATTCTCTCCCTCGAAACGTGAACCAAATTAGGAATCTTCCCTACGCAATCTCAGCGGACTTCTGTCGTCCAATTTGCCGGCCGGATTTTTACGTCAACGTCACTCCTTGGTGACCCTGCCGCGCGTTGTTCTTTTGCAGAGCCTGCACAGCCCACTGACCCAATCAAGAACCGCAGCCGATCCCGCCCCAGCCGCTCCTACACTTCCAGGAAGTGAAGCCATTTTTATTTGGATACCACCAACACGCTAGAAAACATCCTCGCTTCCAAGTTGCTGCTCGACGGTGTCAGCCTGCCAAGCCAAAGCAGCAAGCACCCGGCCAATTTCCGCGGCATTTACCGAGCCAGCTAACAGGTTGGCCTGGAGGACCACCATGGGCTGGCCGGCAAGTTCGCGAATCGCGAACGCCCCGTAAACCAGATGGGCGTTGTAACGCAAGAACGTCAAAGCATGCTTTGTTTGCAACGGTCCACAAACTGACCAGAAGGACAGCAACTGATCCCCAACCTTCTCCCGTTGGCGAACTTGTACGTTAACCACATGTTTCCGCAAGGGCCCCAACGGAACCACCACTTCAAGCCGGTCGTCTTTCTCCGTGACCACATAACCGGCGGCCTGGGCAACCGACTTGACCAATTCCAAGGGACTCCCGCGAGGGGTTTCTTCCCCCTCGGAAAGGGATATCGGCAGGGCCCCCGGCACCGGGCTTCCCCCAGAAGAAGCACCGCCACTCCCAGCCCCGGGAGGGGTACCCCCACCGGCAGCAGGCTGCAGCGGGGGCGTAAGCGGCCCGCTCGGACCAGGACTCGCGCCGCCAGAACCAGCCCCACCACCACCCGAAGCCGTACCTCCTTCGCTTTGTTGCCGAGCCATCGCCTGTTGGATCATCCCCGGCATCATCATGCCGAAGCCGGCCCCCATCCCCATGGCCATTGCCCCTTCGGCCGCCCCTTGCGACTCCGCCATCTTAGGAATGGCCTGCGCCACCTGGTACCGGGTAAAGGAAGTTAGGTCACCCACTGCGGCCATGGCGCCACGTGCATCAATGGCACGCTGCACTTCTTCCGGAGGCGTAATGGCGTTGATAAACAGGTCCACCAGCTCCAAGCCGTACTTTGCAAACTCTTCACTGACCCTACCTCGCGTAGCGGAAGCTATCAGATCGTACTGCCCCGGAAGATCAAGCACGCTTGCCCGAAGTGAGCCTAATACGTCCGCAAGCCGAGCGACAATCAGATCCCGTAAGAAGGCCGTCACTTCCTCCGTAGTGTACTTTCCCTGCGTGCCCACTAAAGTGTTGACTAAGAGGGGTGCATCGGACACGCGGAACGAATACTTGCCAAAGCTGCGGAGGCGAACAATGCCAAATTCCGAATCCCGAAAAGCGATCGGTTGCTTTGTGCCCCATTTCTGATCAATGAACGTCTGTTTGCCAATGAAGTAAACAACACACTGGAAAGGTGAACGCTCCCAAGGGATCGTAAGCAACCGGGTAACAAGGGGCAGATTTTGCGTGGTCAACGTGTATCGCCCTGGACCAAACCGGTCCATGGCCTTACCGTCACGGAAGAAAATAGCCTCCTGATTTTGCTGAACGATCAGTTGGGCACCGTACTTGATATCCGCCGATCCCTGAGGCGGAATTCGCTGGACAAGCGACCGCCCTGTTTCGTCAAAAAACTGAATGACTTCCAGACGAACTCCCACGACTAGCCTCCTCCAATTCCTGCCGCCACATGGGCGGCGGCTACAGGTTGACGCACCTCCCGTGCCTCACTAATTTCGGCACCCAATAGCCTTCTTGCCCCAAAGAGGATGTCAACTAATCAATCCCTTCCAAAATATGTGTCCGCTTTTCCCAACGTCGATCCAGGATTTCCAACTGATCCAGTGCCTCGGAGATCTGTTCTGGCCCGAGGGTGTCCGGCTGCCATGACTCCACCTTCTGGGCGAAGTTCTCAACTTCCTCCATGAGGCTAAAGTCGTGCTCGTAGACCCGGTCCAGCAGCTCCTGGCTGACCCGGACGTAGTCGAAAAACCCGCTATAACCCGCGACTGCCCCTTCAATGCGACCCATTAAAGTGTCCAGCCGGTTGCGGATACGATCAAGCTGGGGCAGCACAAGCAGCGACCGAGCATCGAAAAGTTCCCGGGCCAAACGGTCCACCACCCGCCGGCATTGGCGAAGGCGGTCAACAAGCCAAAGACGAACCAGCCGGTCGCTCTCCCGCCGATATTCTTTCTCCAAATATCCCCGGAAGCCCGGGATGTATCGGAGAATGGTTTCAAGCCAATTGCGCTGCCGTGCATGTTCTCTTGGATCAGGCATGGTCTATCCCCGCCTTCGGTACCGACGGTTCTTGCCGCGTTCGACGCAAGTGGAAAAGTCAGAAAACTAACCGAAATGAAAACGAGGGGCACACGTCCTGGTCAACAAACCTCAGGGTAACTACCTGGGATTTTGCCGGATCGGGACACTGACGCCTCATGAAAGCCCGCTTGGTCCTATCCTCCCCTTACCCCCCCGGCCGCGCTACAAACAATTGCAAAAGGAAGCCCTCCTCGGCCGGAGAGCGGTCACGCGACCAGCTACCCAACACCCTCAAGCCGAGGAGGCTTGGGTACCCCATTCCACCTGATACGCTGCCGGAATCACAGCCTCCCCCAAGACCCCGATGGACAAATAAAGTTGCATGACGGCGTCGACACTCATATTCACGCTACTGACATTTTCCACTGGCACAAGTAGAAGAGCGCCACTCATGGGCAAAGGCGAGGTGGGAACGTAAATCAGATAATACTCTCGGCCGTCAAAGCGGAAAGTCCTGTTGACAACCTGTAAACCCAGAAAGCCTGCTCCGTTTGCCTCAGAGAATCGGCAGAAAACAACAGCTGCATTCTGGAACTCGCCAGGCCGATCACGCCTCAACAGTTGGACCGTCTGGGCCGCAGAATTGTAAATCGTGCCAACGACGGGCACTCGCTCCGCCAGGAGGCTGGCCCACTCCCGCAGTCGCTCTTTACCAAACGTCGTCGCCACCGCGCCAACAAACCAAATGGCAGCGACAACAATGCTCCAACCGACCAGAATCGCCACCGGCTCGGCGACAAACCGCAGGCCCAGCCGGCGGATTAACCCCCCTAGCGTGCTCTCCGGCCCTATCCAGCTGTACACAAAATTACCTATCCAGATAAGAAGGGCTACCGTTACGAAAAGAGGTAGGAGCAAAAAGAAGCCCGTCAAAAAGTTGCCAATTATCCCCTTTTTCCACAGCCAACGAAAAACTGCCACAGCGAAAACCCTCCGGGTCTGATCACGCTCGGAGAAGCACTTGCAGCTCGCCAAATTCTTAAGCGGTCCCAAACTGGGCAGGCTTGGTGAGATCCCGCGCCTAGACCCCCAGAACCCTCTCCAATGCCCGCTTGTTGACCGACGGAAACGCTCTTTGCCGCAAGAATCCTCAATGGCGCGCCGGGTGTGCTTGCGCCACGCGGTATCACTCCTCTTAGGACGGACAAGCCCTCATAAATCCCCGGGGTCATCAACGCGTTAGCAACCAGCACGAATGGGGTACCGGGCTGGCCAACTTCTAGACGGGCCACGGTGCTTAGGGCGTCAACGACTGCGCCGACATCGCTCTTAGCGACAACACCCAGCGGGACCTTCCGCCTTACCTTATAGCTGATATTGCTTGATCTTTCGATAAAGCGTCCGTTCGCCGATTCCTAAAATGCGGGCAGCCTCTTCCCGATTTCCGCCGGTCAATTTGAGCGTCTCGGCGATGAAGAAACGCTCGATTTCGTCAAGAGATTTGCCCACGAGATGGTCAATCGTCACGCCAGAGCCGGAGGGCACCTCAAGTTTCGATACGGGTGTTGCTGTGGCCTCGGCGGCTGGTTTTCCTTGAGAGGCCACTTCCAACCCCGCCGCCGTACTCTTGCCAGGTACAGCCAGTGCCCCGTTACCCCTTTCCAGTAGCTCCTCCGGTAGATCGTCAACGTCGAGAATTCCATCATAGTCAACGACGATCATGCTTTCGATGACATTACGAAGCTGGCGGACATTTCCGGGCCAATCGTAGGCCATGAATTTCTTCCGGACCGCGGGGGAAATCCCCCGGATCTGCTTCCCGTGCCGTTTGGACAAGAGTTTAATGAAATGGTCAACAAGAACAGGGATATCCTCCCGGCGCTCACGGAGACTTGGCAAACGAATCGTAACAACCTTTAAGCGATGATATAAGTCTCGGCGGAAAAGTCCGGCTTCGATTGCCTTTTCCAAATCTTGATTGGTGGCCGAAATGATTCGCACGTTGACTTTTATCGGCTCGTTGGAGCCCACCCGGGTAATCTCGCCGGTTTCCAGCACGCGCAGGAGTTTGATCTGCGTAGTAAGGGGCATATCCCCCACTTCGTCCAAGAACAGCGTGCCACCGTTGGCATATTCGAATTTGCCGACCCGGTCGCTCGTGGCATCAGTAAACGCGCCCTTAACGTGGCCGAAGAGCTCGCTTTCCAAAATGTTTTCACTCAAAGCGGCACAGTTTAGCGCCACGAAAGGCTTATTCCGGCGTGGACTATTTTGATGGATAGCTTGAGCGACCAATTCTTTGCCGGTGCCCGTTTCGCCCAAGATGAGGACCGTCGCATTGGTAGGCGCAATTCGCTTAAGTCGCTCAATGACTTCTCGCATTTGGGGGCTGTTGCCGATGACCCCCTCAAAACCAAACCGCTCGTCGAGCCGGCGATGTAACTCGATGTTGGCTCGTCGGAGGCGAACATTTTCGGCGGCCTTTTCGGTAACCGCCCGCAGCTGGGCCATATCCAGGGGCTTAAGCAAATAGTTAAACGCCCCCTGCTGCATAGCGGCCACCGCAGACTGAATCGTGCCATGACCGGTGATCAAAATCACTTCCGAATCGGGCAAATTCTGCTTGGCATGAGCCAGCACCTGAAGTCCGTCCATGTCGCTCATCACCAAGTCGGTGATGATGACATCGTAATTGCCCGTTTCGATCATGCGTGCCCCTTCCTTGCCGGAAGTGGCCACATGGCAGGAAAACCCCGCCCGTTCGAGGACCTCCGCCACTGCTGCCGCATGGCTTTCGTCATTGTCAATAACAAGAACATCCACGGGCGGAGTCTTACGCGATTCGGTCTTGCTCGACTCTTTCGGCGACACAGTCATGGACCACTAACAGCTTTGTCATTGCCAATCGAATGCACTTCCCTGGGGGTGCGTTTTCTAAGAAGGTAAATCTCCCTCGATCGCCCTTCGGACAGCACCGGCACCAACCACGGAGATCACTAACACTCTACCGAAACAAAACCCACGCCCTGCACCACATGAGCCGGAACCAAAGCTCCGGCCAGGTCGTCTGCGCACGAACACGACTGGTCCACAACCCAAGATCCGAGCAACCAGTCCAGTTGCACAAGACTGACGCCCTCGAGAATCGACTCGCCCCTTCGGGTCCCAAGACATCCAACTTAGCTTGGCGGCAGTTCCGGTCGCTCCAAGCTGTGGTTGGCCGGGATACATCGCGGGGCAGGAAGGCGGATAGTAAATTGCGTCCCCGTGCCTACTTCGCTTTGCACCTCAATGGTCCCTCCATGCCCCTCGATGATCTTTTTAGCCGTCGGCAAGCCCAAGCCCGTTCCGCCTTTTTTGGTGGAGAAAAAAGCATCGAAAATGTGGGCCAGTGTGTTTTCGTCCATACCGCAGCCGGTGTCGATTAAGTCCAAAGCCACCCCCTCCGGCGTGCAATACGTCCGCACCACAAGCTGTCCGCCGTTGGGCATGGCTTGCTCTGCGTTGATGATCAAGTTGGACAAAGCAGATTCGAAGGCCTCGCGATCCAGGAGGACAAGCGGCAAATCACTCGTCAGATAGTCGATGACTTCGATCCCAGCCTGCTGCAGCTTAGCCCGATAAAGGTCCAACACTTGTCGGACTACCTGATTCAGATCGGTCGGCTTAAATTGGTAGCGGCGGACCTTGGCAAAATCGAGGAAACTATCCAGCAGCTCTTGAAGGCGTTGACACTCGCGCTGCACCACGCGGACTTTTGCCAACGCACGCCGTTCCTTGGGAGTTTCCGGATTAGCAAACTCTTCCGCCAAAAGGTCCATGTTCAGGCGGATCGTAGAGAGCGGATTCTTAATTTCGTGAGCCAAGCCGCCCGCTAGGCGCGCTATTTCGGTATAGCGATCGATAAGCTCTTGATTGAGCCGTTCCAAATCGACGCTCGACATCCGGTGCTCGGAGGAATCGGTCATGGTCAAAGCGCGCCATTTCGAAAAACGGCTCTTAAACGGGTGTGAACATGAGCCTTGCGGAAAGTGAGCCTCACGGGCCGGGCCTCCGGCGGAGTTTTCCCTCCGGTAAGCGCACACCAAAATCAATTGGCGCCGGAGGCGACAATACCGTCACCCGTTGGCTTTCGAAAACCAGAGGTAAACGAAGCCGCAGGCTGAAACCGCACCCTTAGACTCGACCGCCTCCGAACTGGTGCCCGCGGCTAACTCTTCCGTCCACGCTCTTCCCGACCGGACCCCGTCGACGATTGCTGCTGTTTCCTTTGCTGGGCGCTTAGTTCCCTTAGTGCGATGCGGCGGCTGAGCTTAATGCGATCCTGATCGTCGATAGCGATGACCTTCACCTGGACTTTATCGCCGACTTTGCACACATCACTGACATTGGAAACATAGCCCTCAGCCAGCTCGCTTATGTGGCATAGACCATCCCGGCCGGGAAGGATCTCGATAAACGCCCCAAAGTCCTTTATAGCAGTCACCCGGCCCTCGTAAATTTTTCCCACCTCCACGGTAGCCGTTAGTCCCTGGACCTGCCGCAAAGCCTCTCGGGCAGCCTCCTCTGTGCCGCCGGCGATCGTAACCGTGCCGTCATCTTGGATTTCAATGAGGGTATCGGTCGCCTCCTGGATTTGCCGAACCGTTTTGCCCCCCGGCCCAATGAGAAGGCCGATCTTCTCCGGGTCAATTTTCGTTCGCAAAATGCGCGGAGCAAATTCGGAAACCTCAGGCCGCGGCCGGCCTATCGCCGTTAACATCTTTTTCAGGATTTCCATTCGCGCCTCGCGAGCTTGTGCCAAAGTGGCGCGAATGATCTCGTGATCAATGCCGCGGATTTTCAAATCCAGCTGCATGCCGGTTACCCCGTTAGGAGTGCCGGCAACTTTAAAGTCCATGTCGCCAAAGTGATCTTCGTCGCCAATAATGTCTGTCATCAACACCCAGCGGTCCGGCTCTTTGACAAGACCAATCGAGACCCCTGCAACCGGGCTTGTGATGGGAACACCCGCCGCCATCAGCCCAAGCGTCGCTCCGCAAACGCTGGCCATCGAACTGGAGCCGTTTGACTCCAAAATGTCGGAGATAACTCGAATCGTGTACGGGAATTCCTCCGGATCGGGAAGGACTGCTTTCAAGCTGCGCTCGGCTAAAGCGCCATGGCCAATTTCCCGGCGACCAGGACCACGGATTGGCCGGCACTCCCCCGTGCAAAACGGCGGGAAGTAATAGTCCAACATGAACTTCTTGAAGATATCCTCCTCGGTAAGACCGTCGACCTTTTGTTCATCCTTGCTTGTGCCCAAGGTGACGGTCACCAGCGCCTGAGTCTCGCCCCGCTGGAAGAGGGCCGATCCGTGGACACGCGGAAGGACATCGACTTTGCAAACAATCTCCCGAAGGTCTTTCAATCCCCGGCCATCGGGTCGATGCCCCTCAAGAATCAGGTCTCGGACCACCCGCTTTTCCAGTTGAGTCCATGCCCGCTCGAACTTCTCGATCTCCGAGACCATTTCGGGAGAGGGCTCGGCAAAACATTCGGCAATGACCCGGTCCTTAAGGGCGCTGACGGCCTCGGCCCGAGCCTGCTTGCCGGGCGTCTGCTTGGCCTCCCGCATCGCCTCGTAATACCGGTCCCGGAGCCGATCGAACCAATCGCTTCCCGGCGGTTCTGGCGCGGGATTTTTCCGAGGCCCCACCCGGTCCACCAGCTCGTGCTGCAAATCGCATAAGGTCCGAATGTATTCGTGGGCCGTCTCAATCGCTTGAGCGACCAAGTCCTCCGGGAGTTCGTGGGCAAAACCCTCGATCATCACGATCGCATCCCGCGTCCCGGAGACCACAAGATCCAGCTCACTTACACTCTCCAGCTGCTCGTGCGTGGGAAACGGCACGAACTGCCCATCGACAAGCCCTAAGCGAATAGAGGCTACGGGCCCAAGGAAGGGAATCGGAGAGACGGCTAAGGCGGCTGCCGCTGCATTCATTGCCAAGACATCGCCGTCCGTCTGCCTGTCACTAGCCAGGACAAGGGCCTGAATCTGCACTTCATCATAGAAATAGTCAGGAAACAACGGCCGGATTGGCCTATCCATCAAACGCGATGTTAAGATTTCCTTGACTGTGGGCCGACCTTCGCGCTTAAAAAACCCGCCTGGAAACTTACCTGCCGCCGCCAGTCTCTCCCTGTAATCGCACGTCAATGGTAAGAAATCCACGCCCACTTTTGCCGGCGCTGTTGTCACCGCGGCAAGGACAACTGTCTCGCGAAAGCCCACTAAACATGCCCCGGCCGCTTGCTTGGCCAACTCGCCGGTCTCGAACCAAAAGATGCTATCCCCAATTTGCCGCTCAACTCGAACCTTCAAGGCAGGAACTCCAGCATTACGAGCAGATTAATGATATTGCTTGGCGTGACCAGGCCGTGACAAGCAGTCAAAGCCTAACCAACCCCCGAAGAATGGCAAGATATCATCACCTTTATCAAAAAAGCGCTACTTTGCCCTCCCAAAACGACCTCAATCCCTCGACGAATGCGCCACTTCCAAACAAAAACCCCAACGCCGCGCAGATTGCCCGCCCCACCCTGCTCTTCCGAGATATATCAATCGGGTAGACCTTTGTTTCCGGCCCGCAACCGGTCGCTCAGAAAGCGGGCGCATGCTCTCTGACCTGCGCCTCCCAAGCACCTTTCGGGAGAACCCCTCCCAGAAGAGCGCTTCACGCTCCTGCCTGAAAGGTCTCCCACTTGGCATCCTTGCGAGCTGCACCCAAATTGAGGGCCCAAAAGTCCAGCAAAGGCGACCCAAACGGGGCTATTTCCGGATACCCAGCCGCTGAATGATTGCGAGATAACGCTGCGGTGCTGTCCGCTTCAAGTAGTCGAGCATTCGTCGCCGCTTGCTTACCAGCATCAATAAGCCACGGCGACTGGCAAAGTCCTTTCGATGCTCCTGGAGGTGTTCCGTAAGGCGATTGATCCTAGCCGTCAAAATTGCAATCTGGACCTCCGGCGACCCCGTGTCCGTTTCGCCGAGCCGAAATTGCTCCACCAGCTGCTTTTTTTGTTCCTTTGTCAATACCATCGCGCTTCTTACCCAACCAACTCGCAAGTAAACTTTATTGGGCTTGCAGTCAATTAGCCCCGAAGAGGGGCTCTCCTATTTCCAAACCCTGCTACCCGATAGGGGGGAGTACTACGCGAAATCCCTTTTGCACTAACGCGATTCAATTAATCTACCGTTTGCTCCACCATCGGAAAAGCGGGCATCTACCTTCGACGGGTTCCTCAAACCTGAAAACAGGGTCGCTCCGCCAAAACGCCCGCCCCCGCGATCCCGGAAGTCCTGGGTGAATTGCTCGAGGATTGGACTGCAAACTACCCGGACTTGGTCCACCGACTTTATTGTCCTTCACGGTGAAGCGCCTTCCCCAAATGATGCTGCCGGATTGGCCCCATCTACGTTCCAGGCTCACGAGCCTGACCCTTGGCACCACCAAAGGTCCCCACCCGCGCTACCGTATAAGGAGGCATAGTCCTCCTGGATCTCAGCCGCACTCTCCCCAAGTAAGACCAAGCGGAATTTGACGTCTCAAGTGCGGCCTAACCAAGGATGTTTGCGACCGATATCGACTCGGATGAGCTTCG
Source organism: Thermoguttaceae bacterium (assembly GCA_025060325.1). GTDB lineage: Bacteria > Planctomycetota > Planctomycetia > Pirellulales > Thermoguttaceae > DTLM01. Next base: position 5,715 of record JANXBW010000040.1, on the reverse strand, counting down.
CTGGCTGAAACACTACGCTTTGGTTGCGCTCCTCACGAATACCTTTGCTTTAGTTACCTCTCCAACAGCCATCCCCGGTGGAAAGGGAGCGGTCTTTGGCCTTCATCGCCCGCAACACTTTCGAGCCAAGGCCTGCCGGACAGCCTCGAGCGTCCTTTCCGCGGCCGGAAAATCGCCTTCCCGACAACCCCGGCTGAGTTGACCGTCGTCGAGGCGTCATTTACAGTAAAAAAAGGTGCCGGTATAGCTAGACAAAATCCAGGCACTCGGTCTAATCGGATGCTTTTGCCGGCCGAGACATACAGTTTTCCGCTTCTTTCTTCCTCCGGCACTCGCCGGGACTGGGAAGTATTCGGCACTGGAACCGGCTGGATTTAACTCCAGGGGGTTTCAAAGATGGTACTACCTTTGGAAGCCGACATCGAAAGGTTTCGCGGGAAGCGAAAAGAGCTGGAGATCGACAAGCTTTTCCGTGCATTAGTGCGTCATCAGGGAAGCGACCTCCATCTGAAAGTGGGACTCCCGCCTTACATCCGCGTGGCGGGCGATCTTCGGCCGCTCAATCGCGATCCGATTGACGACGAGGAGATGGTTCGGCTGGTCTTCCCCATGATGAATGAGCGGGCCCGCCGGCTTTTTGATGAAAACGGGGGTGCCGACTTCGCTTACACCGTCGATGTCGACGGCAAGATGTGGCGATTCCGCGTCAACGTTTTTCAGCAAATGGGACATGTAGGTCTTGTCGCCCGGCGGGTCAACAATGTCATCCCCAGCTTCGAACAGCTGCATTTGCCCCCGGTGTTGGAAAAACTTTGCACTTACCACCAGGGGATGATCCTGCTGGCGGGAATTACCGGCTCGGGTAAAAGCACCACCATCGCCGCGATGCTGGACTACATTAACCACCGGTATCGCAAGCACATCCTCACGCTGGAAGACCCTATCGAGTTTGTTTTTACGGAAGACAAGTGCATCATTAATCAGCGGGAAATTGGTCAGGATGTGAAGGATTTCATGGTGGGCATGAAGCACGCGGTGCGGGAGGACCCGGACGTCATCCTCGTGGGGGAAATGCGCGACCGGGAAACCTTCGAGACCGCGATTCAGGCAGCCGAGACTGGCCACCTTGTCTTTGGAACCATTCACGCCAATACCGCTCCCAGCACCATTGGGCGAATCCTTGACCTTTTCCCGGAGGGCATGCACCAGGCGGTCCGAAGCGCGATTGTCTTCAACATGAAGGCGATCATCGCTCAGAAGCTCCTTCCGTCGATTAAGCCTGGTGTACAGCGGGTTCCCACGTGCGAAATCATGATCTTCACCCCGATGGTGAAAAAGTTGATTTTGGAGCGACAGGATGAAAAACTAGCGGACGCAATCCGACTGGGAGCTCCCGAAGGCATGCAAGATTTCACAATGAGCCTCAAAGACCTGGTGGAAAAGCAGCTTATTGACCGGCAGACAGCCTTCGAATGGGCTCCCAATCCCGAAGCTTTGAAGATGGCGCTGAAAGGTATTCAGGTCAAAGAATCCGGGATGGTCTAATGGGCCGACTGCTGTTGTTCTTTCTCGCTTCGCTGGTTGTCCTGTTGACACTTTTGGCCGCTCCTACCTATGCCCTTCAGGAGCCGACAGCCGTGCCTCAGGGGTTGTCCGAGGGATGGAGCGGCCCGGGTTTTTACTTTAGTCTCTGGAAGCTGATAACACTGGTTGTCATCTTTTTGCTGTGGGTTGCCACCACCGACTGGGTCAACCGGGACATTTTGGAAAACGATTTTGATTACAAAGTCTGGAACCCGGTTGTGGTGTTTAGCTTTATCGGGGCGCTCCTTCTTGCGCTGGTGATCCCGATTTTCTTTGTCGGGCTTCCGCTTTTGCTTCTGGCGTGGGCCGTGCCGCTAGGTGCTTACATTGGTTTTCGCAACAAGCGAGTCGATCCGAGCGAGCGAGTGCTGACAAAGGCTCACTTCCGGCGGCTTGTGGCCCAGCTGGGTAAACCGGCCGGAGTCAAGATCGAGGCAGAGCCTGTCGATCCTCGTGATGCAGGCGTGCCTGTTACCTTAGCCGGCCGTGGTGGCCCCACGCCCCGAGATGATAACGCACGGCTTTTAGCTGCCCGGCAAGCCCCTGGTTATAACGACCTGCGGCGCCTGTTGTACGATGCTGTTAAACGTCGGGCAGAGTCGATTCTGTTGGATTACACCCAGCAGGGGGTCTCCCGGCGTCACCTAGTTGACGGCGTGTGGATCCAAGGGGACCCGGTTGATCGCGAGGTAGGTGATGCCCTGTTAGAAGCACTGAAGCTCCTCTGCGGGGCAAATCCGGAGGACCGCACGAGGCGGCAACAAGGGAAGTTCGCTTTCAAATGCGAAAATGCCTCCTATCAAGGCGAGATGCAAAGCCAAGGTACGCGAACCGGGGAGCGCGTGTTGATCAAATTGGAAGGGCAGCGGACCCGCTTCCAGAGTTTGGAAGAACTGGGAATGCGCCCCAAGGTCGTGGAGCAACTTCGCGAGCTATTGCATCGGCCCAAGGGATTCGTGCTTCTGTCGGCTCCGCCCGGCCACGGTCTTCGCACCACCTGCACCACCGTTCTGCAGGCAATGGACCGGTTCACCCGGGACTTTATCTCGGTGGAAGACGAACTTAACCGGTACGAATCTGTAGAAAATGTTCAGGTCAAAACTTATAACTCCGGGCAAGGTCAAACCCCTGCCAGCATCCTCCGCGATGTCTTTCTGCTTGAGCCGGGGGTGGTGATCATCCGCGATCTTGTGGACGCCGAAACTGTCCGCAAGATGTGCGAAGAGGTTGAGAACGACCGGATGCTATTGGGAGCTATCCGAGCAAACGAGGCTGCCGAAGCGTATTTGAACGTCATTAACTTAGGAGTACCGCCGGCGGAATTGGGCAGAGTTCTGTCGGCAATTGTTTGTCAGCGGCTCATTCGTAAATTGTGCGAACACTGCAAAGAAGCTTATATTCCCCCCGCCCAGGTACTGCAACAGTTGGGGATTCCGCCTGGAAGGGTGGAAGTACTCTTCCGGCCCCCTCAGCAGGTTGAAGAACCTTGTGAACATTGCTACGGAACCGGGTATTACGGTCGAACAGCTATCTTTGAAGTGATGTTTGTCGACGAGACCTTGCGCGGTGTGTTGACAAATGTGCCGAAGTTGGAGCTAATCCGTCAGGCGGCGCGGAAAGCCGGCTGGCGATCGCTCAAGGAGGAGGGAGCCTTGCTTGTGGCCAATGGGGTCACATCGGTGGCCGAGCTTGCCCGCGTCCTCCGCGAACCGGGCGAAGCACGCACCTCACCTCAGCCAGGGTAGACTGCCGTCAAAAAATCCCCCAAATGCAAAAGTGGCTGGGTAATCGATGGAGAAAAACCCAGCATCCTTTGCCTGCGGTTTTTCACGATAGGGCCTGTGTAGAAGAGGCAACAAAGAGGTCCGGTATGGCCATTTTGCTCCCCATTCTTCTTTTACTTATTGTGGTTTTTGTGGTCGCATTTACTTATCGCGATGGCTTTTGGAATAACCTGCTTCGATTCGTGAACGTGCTTTTGGCGACTTTGGTGGCAATCAATTTTTGGGAGCCAGTGGCCGGTATCCTGGAGAACATGTATGCCGGGGCCACTTACTTTTGGGATTTCCTCGCCCTCTGGGCACTTTTTTGTGTGACGTACACACTTCTCAATTTAGCCACGCTTACCTTGTCGAAGGTCAAAGTCCGGTTCAAAATGGTGATGGATCAAGCAGCTGGAATAACCGCCTCGGTACTCACGGGGTGGTTGCTGATGTCCTTTGTGACGTTGACACTTCATACCGCGCCGCTGGCCGAGCGGTTTATGTTCGGCGGATTTGACCCGCAATCGCGACTCGTCTTCGGCACAGCTCCGGACCGAATGCTTCTTGCTTTCTGTAAGTTTTTGTCGAAGGGGTCACTTTCCCGCTCTATCGGCGAAGGCCAGGTGAACGAATTTGATCCCAAGTACGAATTCATCAACAAATACGCCCAGCGTCGCAGGACGTATGAGGAGTATTTGAAGCAAAACGCTCAAGGACCACGGGATTTGTTAGTGCCGGAGGCAGCGGCCCCTCGACGGTTCCGCTCTGGTTAGGCAAGAAAGGCGGGCATCGCATTTTGCTAGCTTTGGCCAGCGCCCCTCGCGTCGACAACTAAGCTTCGTAGCACTTTTTGTAACCACAACTGCCCGGTGCAACAGGAAATATCCCCAGGAGGACCTGCCTCGCGATGAGCGTGCCCCAGGTAAGGCAAGACGCCTGGCAAGAGCCGGAAACCGAAATCGTCCCCAGCCGGCCTGTCTCAGGGCTTGCCGTCCTCTGCGCCATAGTCGGTTTGCTGTCGCTTCTTGCGTTCTTCGATCTGGCCCTGCTTGTTTTTCCACTGGCCACGGTGGTCTTGGCGGTTTTGGCTTGGCGGCATCTTTACAAGTTTGACCCACCGGCCATGGGAATGGGGGCCATCAGATTCGCACTTGTCTTAGCTGTTTTCGGTGGGGTGGGAGGGCCCGTGCATCTTTTGTCGCTCCGGGGCTTTTTGGTGAGCGAGTCAAAAGCCGCTGCGGAACGTTTCGTTGCCCTTCTTCAACAAAATAAGCCGCACTTGGCCTTCCAGTTGACGCGCGATCCTACCGCCCGCTTGCCGATCGAGGAGGAAATCTGGCGCGAGCACAGCCCCGAACCCCAGGCCAGCGATCAATTGATTTGGGACTCAATCGCCAAAGATAGTTTAACCCGGGAAGACTTCGAAGGATTTGTCAACCGGTTTCCGGTGCGCACCCTCCTTCATCTAAACGGCAATTGCCGGGTTAGATACTATAGTAGCCCGGTAGCTCAGCAGCGCCACGGCAAGTACCAAGTGCATCACCTTTACGCGGTGACGTACAATCACGAAGGGCGGACCCGCACGGTGGTGCTGGCCATCCAGCTAGAACGTCAACGCTTGCGGGAAAAACGGCAGGCCGATTGGGTGGTAACGGATGTCTTTGGCCCTGTTGATCCCAACCGGTATCCATAACGCTGGCCAAGACAAAGCCTCTTACCTTTTGAAGACTGATCTTGTCGACTATCGGCTCAAAGTCATGCCGGAGTAATGTCCCGAAGAGCAACCGGATGAGGGGGCCTTAAGGGGTCAATTGCCGAGCGATGAAGCTGGCAACTCTAGGCGAGATCTAGGGAGGGAAAGTTTCCGGGGGTCTCCATCCTGTTTTTAAAGCCAGGCTCTCTGAGGCAAAATCCCCTTCGGTCTAGATACCGTCCACGGCAAGGATAGCGCAAGCGGCTGAACTTGATCTTGCCGAATAAAAAAGCTCGGTCCTCTCTATGTGTTTTATCAGGAAGCCGTCTGGCGCTACGCTTGGCCTTTTAGGGTTATTTGCTAGGGAGAAAGCTAATCCGTCGACAAGCCCACCGTCATTCCCAGCGAAGAATCTTCCTCTTTGGCTCCTTCGCCAAAAACTTGGGAGCAAGCTAGCAGATTGCTTGAAAGCGATTCTAGCTGGGTGGCCGCCCCCACCACCTGCGTGAGAAGATCCTCGGAGGAGCGTAAGGCCACTTGCTTGAGTTGATCGCCAAGGGCCGTGATTTTTTCGGCAACGGTGCTCACCACGTCCTTGACCCGCAGGATAAACGAGCGTTTGGCCTCCTCGGTGGCCGCGGCCGAATCCTCCCGCAGTAAACCGCGAAGGATCGC
>JANXBW010000003.1 GCA_025060325.1 Thermoguttaceae bacterium | reverse complement strand
AATCTGGTTTGTTTATAAAAATGCCCCATCCCTTACTCTACCAGTAGTGTCAACGGAGAGACGAGATAAGCTGGGTTCCGTAGAGATTATCAGCACGCCAGCATGATGCTCAATGAGGCCCCTTGAAAAGCGGCGACTGCCGCACGCGGCAAGCCTCCCAGATCAAGGGGCACCCTGGCCGGCACTCGGAACACTACGACAGACCTGGCGGGAATTCAAAGTGGTTTTTGCCGACGTTGCCCACCGGGGCGAGGCCCTGGTGGAGCAGGGGCGGGAAATCGTTAGGTAGCTTCCAACAGGCATCCTTCAGCAGGCAAGTTTGGCCCGCCTAAAAACACTGTCTTCAAAATCCTTTGGGCGGGGGTGTGGGAAGGTTGTCGGCCGAAAGCGGGAGTTTTGGGCTTTGACAGAAATCGATCAAAAACAGATCGATCAAAAACAGTACGAGTCAGGCCTGGGGATAGGGGAACTAGTGGTAGGGTGTCCGGTGCCTTCAGGTTAGTCCCCACACCATCGCGTGGGTCAAGAAAGCCTCTTGCCAACCGGGCGTGGCACAACCGTTGGGCGAGCCGGCCGGTGAGCGCGGTTCTTTGGGCTTCGAAAGGCATGGGCGGTGAGCTGGCCGGTGGAAAAGACACCCGGCGATGCCGCGGTGCTCCCTAGCCGGCGGCGGTTGGGGCTGCTGGGATTGGCCTTTTCTCGGGGCACGGGAATAACAGCGATTGCCGACACCGTGCGGGGTCACTTGCATCAAGGGGGGGTTGTACCGCTCATCGGACTGGAGGTGAAGGGGGTCAAAGAGTGAGGGCTGAGTCTCGGCTGGGGCTTGCCAGGCTAAGACCGACGTGTTAAAAAGTTTGGTAAGGCCTCGGCTCGAAATGGACCCGGAAGATATCTCTGGGTTAGGCAGCTTGCGGTTAATTGAGGACGGGGTGCACCGGAGGCGAGCGAGATTTCCCGAAAGATTAGGTTGGGGGGTTTCCCGAGTGGTCAAAGGGGTCAGACTGTAAATCTGATGGCTTCGGCCTTCGCAGGTTCGAATCCTGCACCCCCCACTGACGTCGATTTTTATCCCCAATTTTGGGGGAAGCGGGCAGTCGACAGTAGGTTAGGTGGTCTTTCGGCCGCTGGCACTGACGTTGGTCCGGCAAGGACCTAATCTATATAATGGGATTTGCCGCGACGCGGGTGTAGCTCAACGGTAGAGCAGCAGCCTTCCAAGCTGACGACGAGGGTTCGACTCCCTTCACCCGCTCTTAGTGGCTCCGCGGTTGGTGCAAAGCGTGACGGGTCTTCACAATCTTGGGAGGATAACACCCCCCAGTCGTGTAGCTGGGGGGTGGTTTTTATGGACCGTGATGCTGCTGTAGCTCAGTGGTAGAGCGCGTCCTTGGTAAGGACGAGGTCATGGGTTCAATCCCCATCAGCAGCTCTTGACCGGCTGCGTGGAGGTGGTAGAAGAAGCAATTTTCCCTCTTGGTGGCGGGAGCCGGCCATCCCCAGGGGCTAGCAATACTTGGAACCGCCTTGATTGTTTCGGCGAATCCGCCCGGCTTGCTCGGGTTTAGCCGTTGGTGTTATATTCTCCCATTTCGCCGAGTTCGCCTTCGCGAGGATTGGAGCTCGGGTGGCGGCAGGGCCTCAGTTCGGTTAGTTGGAGGCGGGTTGAAGGTGTGAATTGTCCGTTCACCGTAAGGTAAATTGGTAACTGTTAGCGATTGACGGGAGAAAGAGCGAAAAATGGCCAAGGAGGCTTTTCAGCGAACCAAACCGCACGTTAACGTCGGAACGATCGGCCATATTGACCACGGGAAGACCAAGCTGACCGAGGCAATTTTGGCTGTCCAATCGAGAAAGGGCTTGGCAAGGTTTAAGAGCTATGCGGAAATCGCCAAGGGCGGAACCGTCCGCGACGCGACAAAGACCGTGACGATTCACGTGGCCCACGTGGAGTACGAGACGACCAACCGGCATTATGCCCACATCGACTGCCCGGGTCACGCCGACTACATCAAGAACATGATCACTGGCGCCGCCCAGATGGATGGGGCAATCCTGGTGGTGTCGGCGGCGGATGGACCCATGCCGCAAACGCGAGAGCACGTCCTGCTGGCTCGGCAGGTGAACGTTCCCGCAATCGTGGTCTTCCTCAACAAGGTCGATCTGGTCGACGACGAGGAGCTATTGGAGCTGGTGGAACTTGAACTGCGGGAGCTCCTGAACAAGTACGGCTATCCCGGTGACGAAATTCCGATTATTCGTGGATCAGCGTTGAAGGCTGCGGAAAACCCCACGGATCCGGAAGCTACCCGCTGCATCGAAGAGCTTCTAGAGAAGCTTGACACTTACATCCCTGAGCCTGTTCGCGAGCGGGACAAGCCGTTCCTGATGGCGGTCGAGGACGTTTTCAGCATTGAAGGTCGCGGTACCGTAGCCACCGGGCGAATTGAGCGGGGCGTTATTCGGCCCGGCGATGAAGTGGAGATCGTGGGCTTTAGCCGCGAGCCCCGGAAGACCGTGGTGACTAGCATCGAGATGTTCAACAAGACGCTTGACGAAGGGCTCCCGGGCGACAATGTGGGGTGCTTGCTCCGCGGGATTAAGAAGGATGAAGTAGAGCGTGGTCAAGTTTTGGCAAAGCCCGGTTCCATCACCCCACACACCCGGTTCGAGGCTGAGGTCTACGTTCTATCCAAAGAGGAAGGTGGGCGGCACACGCCATTCTTCAGTGGTTATCGGCCGCAGTTCTACTTCCGCACGACTGACGTCACTGGGGAAGTGAAGCTCCTCGGGGGAGCCGAGATGTGCATGCCGGGTGATAACGTCCGGTTGGAAGTGCAGCTTATCGCCCCGGTGGCCATGGATGAGAATTTGCGGTTTGCCATTCGGGAGGGTGGCCGGACCGTCGGTTCCGGGGTTGTGACGAAGATTTTGGAATAGTCGGGGACCCGCTTTGGTCGGTCGTTGAAAAGTTAGGCCGAGTGAAATCGATAAAAGGGTTGACACTGAGCGGGTTCAGCTTATTGACGATATAATTTCAATTGCCGATGGCCAATGGATTCGGACGGGCTGACTGCCGGTTTGATGGCAGGGAAGTCCACAGGGGCGTAGCTCAAATGGTAGAGCACTGGTCTCCAAAACCAGCGGTTGGGAGTTCGAGTCTCTCCGCCCCTGCTTCTTGTTGAGGGCACGCTTTGGTTGTCTTCGTCGGAATCCTAAAGAGCTCCGCGCCGCGGCCTTCCCACCTAGACGTTGCGCTTCCTAAAGGTTGCTACTTGCCCTCAGGGCGAAGACCCGTCTTTGATCGCCATTCGCCTGTGGGATCTTGGGTGGGAGCGGCTTTGTCGTGTGCTCTTTCGGATGTCCGCACCGGCCAGGGGGATGTCGGCCAGCTTGTTGGTAGGGTTACCCTTGTGGCACACAACCGGAGTGCAAACGGGTTGTCAGTGCTGGCCGGTAGGAAATAGCACCGTGAGAGACCTGATGATTTTGATCGGTTAGCTCCGTGAAGGAATTCTTTAGAGAACTTTTTCGGACGACCCTTTACAAGCCCAACCAGGGACGGATTGTCCGGCAGCTCACCGCGGCCGGGATTGGCATCGTGCTCCTGGCGGGGGTTTACTCCCTTTTTGAGTACCTTCGGTTTGGGCTTCGGGGTTTCCCGGGGAATTGGATCGACTGGATTAACGGGTGGCTGTTGTACTTCGGTTTGGCCGGCCTTGGGCGAAATCCATCCACCGAAGGATGGATCCGTGAATTTGTTCGGTATGGCTTGCCTTTGACCCTAACGCTAATTTCGCTTTGGGTGGCATACCGGGTCGTTAACATGCCCCGGTTTGCTGACTTTTTGATCGCCGTGGAGGCGGAATTGCACAAGGTCTCCTGGCCGACAAGGACCGAAGTTATCCGCAGCTCAATCGTCGTATTAGTGACAATTTTCGGGTTGGCGTTTGTTCTTTACACTTTTGACTTTTTCTGGCGGTTGGTTTTTCATTGGCTCAACATCCTATGAGCTTGCTTTCGGCGGGAAAGGCGGACGCTTTGACGGGAGGGGTCAGCTAGAGTCATTGGCCCACCTTGAGTTGGACAAGGGCATCTCCGTCGCGAATTCTTGAGGGACGATGTTCCCGAAGATTGCCGGCGGAGGGAAACTTAAAAACAAAGGTAAAGAAGCGATTTTTCCGGAGCTTTCCTTTGATCGGGCGGAAGGTTGTAAGGCGGCTCGGAGGTGGGTGCGATGAGCCGGGTTGAAGCGATCAATCAAGAGAATTTGGCAGGGGAGCAACCGCTCCAGGGGGCCTCCGAAAGCCAAACCGTGGCATCTTCCGCCGGCAAGGGAGAGGTGCCGCAGCCGGAAAAGAAATCCGACAAAATGGACTGGTACATCGTTAAAGTTCAGACCCAGCGAGAGGAGGCGGTTTGCGAAGGGCTAAAGCGTCGGATAAAGATCGCGGGATTGGATCGGTACTTCGGCGAGATCATTATCCCGACGGAGACTGTCACCGAATTCAAGGCGGGCAAGAAGCGGGTAACCAAGCGGAAGCTGTACCCGGGATATTTGCTTATTCAGATGGAACTTAACGACGATACCTGGTTTCTCGTACGGGAGACGCCAGGTGTGGGCGATTTCGCCGGGGCGGCGGGCAAGCCCTGTCCGGTCCATCCTCACGAGGTGGCAAGGATCCTGGCTAAGCAGGAGCAAAAAGAGGGAGAAGCGCCGCGGCTGAAAATTAACTTTAAGACTGGCGACAAGGTGAAGATTAACGAGGGAACCTTTGAGAACTTCCAGGGGGAAGTTTCTGCTATTGACGAAGCCAGTGGCCGCGTGACGGTGATGATCAATATTTTCGGGAGGAGTACCCCAGTCGAGCTCCAGTACTGGCAGGTGGAGTTGGTGTAAAGGGCGGCCGGTTACAGCTTTTTTCCCGCCGAGATTATTCCCAAGAATTGCCCGCAGCGTTACAATTTTTGTTCCTTTTTCGTATATGCCACATGGCTTTTACCCGTGGATTGTCGAGCCGCTACCGCGGTCCCTTTTTTGCGAGGGAATTTAGCTGGGAATCGAAAGCCTAAGTGAGTTAGCTTACTAACTTTATCGTTTTGGTGCCCGATCAATGGCCAAGGAACTAGTGGGAGTTGTCAAGCTTCATATCACCGGCGGGCAAGCGACTCCCGGACCGCCGGTGGGAACTTCGTTGGGAAAGTTCGGAATTAATTTGGGACAGTTTGTCCAACAGGTCAACGATAGGACGAGGAAGGACCAGGGTTTAAAGGTCCCCATTGTTGTCCGCGTTTACAAAGATAAGACGTTTGAAATCGAGGTTAAGCAACCGCTTGTTTCGGAACTTTTGAAAAAGGAAGCACAGATTGTTAAGGGCTCGGGGAATCCGCCGCGGGAAAAGGTGGCCCGGCTGACCCGTGCCCAGATCGAGGCCATCGCCAAGCGAAAGATGGTCGACATGAACGTGAAAGATCTGGCGGGAGCGATTCGCGTTGTGGAGGGTGCGGCGCGCAGTATGGGCATCGAAGTGGTCGATTAGGGGTCAGCCCATCGGTGCGTTACTCTCGTCTCTGTGGTTTTTCCGTTTAATGCCTGGGTGAGACGGCGTGGCCAAGTTGTGCCAGCAAAACCTGGAGGTGAAAGTGTCTTGCGTGTGCGGAGAGGGGCAGTGACGTTGGCGTAAGCGCACCTTGCTGGAGGGAAACAGGGAGGGTGACAGCGAGCCGTTCGTGGGCGAAAATCCTAGACTTTGTAACGTGCGGTAACGAGGCGTACACATGGCCAAGCGATCCAAGCGGATGCAGGCACTTTTGGCGAAAGTTCCCGGGAAGCGGCCGCTGCCTCTTCCCGAAGCAGTGGCACTGCTCAAGACATTTAACAACACCAAGTTCGACCAGAGCGTAGAGGTAGCCATCCGCCTAGGAATCGACCCGCGGCAAGCGGATCAGACAGTGCGTGGATCGGTCGTTCTGCCGCACGGCATCGGTAGGACACTTCGCGTGGCGGTTTTTGCCAAAGGGGACAAAGTGGATGAGGCGAGGGCGGCCGGAGCGGATATTGTGGGCGGCGCGGACTTGGCGGAGAAGATCAAAAATGGATTTTTGGATTTTGACGTCTGCATCGCCACGCCGGATATGATGGGGGTTGTAGGGCCGTTGGGCAAAATTTTGGGACCCCGTGGTTTGATGCCTTCTCCGCGAACCGGCACGGTCACGATGGATGTTGGCCGGGTAGTCCGGGAATACAAAGCGGGCAAGGTGGAGTTCCGCAATGACTCCACGGGAAATGTTCACGCGGTGGTGGGCAAGTTAAGCTTCGATGCCGGAAAGCTTGTGGAAAATATTCAGGCGTTTATCGACTACGTCAACAGCCTAAGGCCCTCCAGCGTTAAGGGGCAGTTTATCCGGTCGGTGACTATTTCGGCAACAATGTCGCCGGGAATTAGGGTGGCGATTTGAAGTCGCTTGGGAATTAATGCTTTTTTGGGGTACTGGGGGAACCACAAGGGCGGAAAACAACCGGATACTGCGGTTTGGGGTTTGAGATCAGGTGCCAGGCTGTCGACGCGAGCAAGAGAACATTTGTGCTGATTGGTGGGGCGAAGCCTGGCAGGTCATGGGAGGCATTAGCCGGCGGAAACCAGCCTTGTTAGCCAAAGCGACTGACAGGCAATGAGCAAGTACGTTAAGGCGTTGATAACCGAAAGTTACCGTAAACGGCTTGCTGGCGTTTCAGAGGCCGTTTTGGTCAACGTCATTGGCATGAAGGCCAATGCGACGGTCAAGTTGCGGGCCCAGCTACGCCAGAAAGGGATTAATCTTTTGGTGGTGAAGAATTCGCTGGCTTGTCGAGCGACGGCCGGCACGCCGCTTGCGCCGTTGTTCGACGGGATCAGCGGTCCCTGCGCCATTTGCTGGGGGGGTGACGATATTGTCACCTTGGCCAAAGAGATCGTCCGTATGGCCAAGGATGACGCATTCAAGCCGTTTCAGATCCGACGCGGGCTGGTCGCCGGCCGCACTTTGGCGCCAGAAGAATTGGAAGAAGTCAGCAAATGGCCGACCCGTCAAGAGCAGTTGTCGATGCTCGTGGGCCAGATCATAGGTGTCGGTGGTCAGCTGGCCGCTCAGTTGACGGCGCCCGCTGGTCGATTGGCCAGTCAGATCGAAAAGCTTTCAAAGCCATCCGAGGCGCCGGCACAGTCCGCCGGCTGATGCCGCCGAGCGATGGTAATCGGTAATGTGGAAGTTTCGTTCCTCGGCAAGGTGACTAGGAGTTGGTTAAGTCCGGACAAGTTTTGGCCGGCCGATCTGTGTTGTGAAAGTTGAAGGAAATCATTTCAGCGGGACGGCCAAATAAAACGTAAACGGTTGCAGGTTGGTCTGAGAGGTTTGCTGACGAAAGAAGGATGCGTTGACTATGGCAGAAGCGACGGCAACCCGGGCATATTCGCCCTCAACTATCGAGCTTGGGGATCGCATTGCTAAGTTGACTTTGATCGAAGCCAAGGAATTAAGTGATTACCTTCGGGAGAAGTACGGCATTGAGCCGGCAGCAGGCGGGGCGGTAATGGTCGCTGCTCAGGCTGCGGCACCGGCTGCCGCTGAGGCGAAGCCGGAAAAGACCGAGTTCGATGTGATCCTGGAAAGCTTTGAGGCGAACGCCAAGCTCAACGTCATTAAGGAGCTTAGGGCAGCCACCGGCTTGGGTCTGAAAGAAGCGAAGGATCTTGTCGAATCTTGCCCGGCCAAGATCAAAGAGAAGGTCTCTAAGGAGGACGCTGAGGCTTTGAAGAAGAAGCTCGAAGCCGCTGGTGCGAAGGTCACCATTAAGTAGGGTCTTCCGCAGGAAGCAGCTTCGGCGGTTGGGGATCTTGCGCTGGCGATCGGCCGCGGCCAACACGGGCATTTTGGGAGGGTAAGCGCCGTCTTGAGTCCGGGCAGCCTTTCGGAAATTAAATGTGGCCTTTCTGTCAAACCCCGAATGCGGAGGCCGGGCGGACTTTGCGCTTCGCGCCCGAGAAATGCCCTCACTATGTACTGGGGCGGTTGGTCTGGTCGCGGAATTCCCCTTTGCTATCGGTGTTGTCGACAGCGCGAGTCGCGCTCCCGGAAGACCCATTAACAGAAGGTCCAGGATATGCTCGCCAGGTTTTTGTGCTCGCGGTTATTCCTTCGGCTTTGACAACTGGGCGAGGGTCAATTGGTGAGGGGTGGCACGAGCCTACCACATGCCGCGGAGCTCCAGGACTTCGACTTTCTAGAAGCTTGGGGGAGTTAGCCTCACTTAAAGCACAAGATCCTTTCTGATGAGGGTTGTTGACTTAGTCTTTCGAGTGTTGTGGACATCTTCGCGTGGAGGCAGGGTGGGGTCTGTGCATTGCGAGGCACGGTGAACTGCGGGGACTAGCTTCCGAGGGTTCAAAAGCGGAAGTAAGTCTCAGATGAACGGGCAGATAGAGGGACCCGTTACCGCCTGCTCAATGCGGGGAACGAACGCTTTTTGAGGGAGGTCAGATTTTCATGGCGGCACCTGCACAACGGCGTCTGGTGACGAAAGAGATCCGCTATTTCGGTCGGACGCAGTTAGACTTTGAGGTCCCCGATCTGACGGAAATCCAGACGCGAAGTTACGAAGAGTTTCTCCAGCCCGATGTGCCCCCGCAGCAGCGAAAGAATCAGGGGCTGGAAGCGCTATTGCGGGAAGTATTCCCAATCGAAAGTTATGACAAGACGCTTCGGTTGGAATACCTGTGGTACGAGTTGGGTAAGCCGCGTTATCGGCCGGATGAATGCCGCGAACTCCGCTTAACATATAGCCGCCCGCTCCATGTTTACTTGCGATTAGTTAAGGATAAACCTGTAGAAGAGTCGGTCTATTTGGGCGACATACCGATCATGCTCGGCGGCGGCGAATTTATTATCAACGGCGCCGAGCGTGTGGTAGTCAGTCAGCTCCACCGGAGCCCCGGTATCGACTACGTTGAGGACACCGAGCAGGGCGAGCGGCGAATCCTGGTCTGCCGGATCATCCCCGAGCGGGGAAGCTGGATTGAAATCTTTATCAGCCGGAAGGAAACGCTCAGCATACGCATCGATCAAAGCGGCAAGTTTTCCGCAATGACCTTCCTGCGGGCAATGGACCCGCGGTTTGGCGACGATGCGGCCATCTTGCGGGCGTTTTACAAAACAACCGTGGAAAAGATCACAGGGAGGGAATCTGCTGCCAAGTTACAAGGCAAAATCGCCGTTGGGGATATTGTTTATCCAAAGGAAAGCGAGCGAGCCGGCGAAGTCATTGTTGAATGCGGTCAGAAAATCAGCACGGATCAGGCAGAGCTTATCTGCACCTCTGGCTTAACCAGTGTGGAGGTGATGCCGGCCCCAAAGAATATGGTAATCGTCAACAGCGTGGTGGAGGATCCCACCGGCAGTCACGAAGAAGCGCTGTTGCGGATCTACCAACGCCTGCGGCCCGGCAATCCACCTCAGCTGGAAAAGGCCAAGCAACTCTTCTATGAAAAATTCCTCGATCCGAATCGGTATCGGTTGGGCCGGGTGGGACGGTTCCGCATCAACCGTAAATTGGGGCTTGAAGTGTCCGAAGAGGAAATGATCCTCCGAGCGGAGGACCTGATTGGAGCCATAAAGTATTTGGTTCGCCTGCATGAGGGGGATCCTTACGCCCAGCTTGATGACATTGACCACCTGGGCAACCGCCGTGTCAGAACGATCGGGGAGCTTGCTTGCGAAGAGCTCCGCAAGGGGTTTTTAAAGCTGCGTCGCGCGGTCCAGGAGCGAATGAACCTCAAAGACGCCGAGGAGATGACGCCGCGGACGCTGATTAACAGCAAGAGCGTCTCCGCTGCGATTGAGTACTTCTTCGGCCGGGGTGAGCTTTCCCAGGTGGTCGACCAGACGAACCCCTTGTCTATGCTGACGCATGAGCGCCGGCTGAGCGCCTTGGGACCTGGGGGACTAAACCGCAAGCGTGCCGGGTTCGACGTCCGCGACGTCCACATTTCCCACTATGGCCGAGTTTGCCCGATTGAGACCCCGGAAGGTCAAAACATCGGTCTTATCTCCAGTCTGGGTATTTTTGCAAAAGTGGATGAATACGGCTTCCTAATTACGCCGTATCGCGTGGTGAAAAACGGCGTGCTCACGGACGAGATTCATTGGTTACGGGCAGACCAAGAGCATGAAGTGTGCGTGGCGCCGGCCGATGCGCCGATCGAAAACGGTCGGCTTGTGGGCGAAACTGTCACGGCTCGCTACAAAGGCGACTTCAAAGTCGTCCCGGTAAAAGAGGTGCAGTACATCGACGTGTCGCCGGCACAGTTGGTGGGTGTGTCGGCAGCCCTCATTCCTTTCTTAGAGCACGATGACGCCAACCGGGCGTTGATGGGTTCCAACATGCAGCGGCAGGCGGTGCCGCTTTTGGTCACGGAGCCTCCCCTGGTAGCTACAGGGCTGGAGCCGATTGCCGCCCGTAACTCGAGCATGGTTGTTCGTGCTAAGCGCGGGGGAACCGTCACTTATGTTGACGCCTTGCGAATCGAAATCGAGGGCGACGGGTACCACGATGTTTATCATTTGCGAAAGTTTGTAGGGCTGAATGAGCGAACCTGCCTGAACCAAAAGCCTATTGTCCAGCCCGGGCAACAGGTGGCAGCGGGCGATGTGATAGCCGACGGGGCGGCAACGCACAATGGGGAGCTTGCGCTCGGGCGGAATATCCTCGTCGCCTTCATGGCATGGGAGGGATTTAACTTCGAGGACGCGATCATCATCAGCGAAGAGCTTGTACATAACGACACCTATACGTCAATCCATATCGACAGCTTTGACGCCGAGGTCCGGGAAACCAAGCTGGGCCGGGAAGAGTTTACCCGCGATATCCCCAACGTGGGCGAAAAGTTGCTCCGCAATTTGGACGAAAACGGGGTAGTCCGTGTCGGGACCTATGTTCGCCATGGCGATATCTTGGTGGGCAAGGTAGCGCCGAAGTCCAAAACGGAGTTGACGCCGGAGGAAAAACTCCTTCAGGCGATCTTCGGTCGTGCCGGCGAAGATGTGAAGAACGCCTCGCTGGAGGTCCCGCCCGGTGTTGAAGGGATCGTCATTGCTACTCAGAAGTTTTCGCGCCGGAGTGCCTTAAGCGAGCAAGAGCGCAAAAAGTTTGAAGAGCAACTGAAAGAGGCAGAGGCTGAGGGCCACCGCCAGATTGCCCAGGTCTTTATCCGGATGATCTCCGAGGTGGAATCCGTCCTGAAGCGGCAATTGACCGACGACGACGGAGCGCCGCTGACCGAGGGACGCGATTATCAGTACTTGTCCGAGTTGGCTCAGCGATTCCTCAAGGAGTACAAGTCCGGAAAGTCGTTGGCCGACCAGTTGGGAGTTCGTGGGCAGAAAAACCGTCCGGCAGTGGAATCAGTGGCTGCCAAGTACTGGCCGGAGTTGGAGGAGGCGATCGACGAAGCGAATCACCGCATTAACTCGTTGAAGCGGGGCGACGAGCTCCGCAGCGGTGTGCTGCAGATGGTCAAAGTGTACATCGCGACGAAGCGGCAAATTTCCGTGGGCGACAAGATGGCTGGTCGGCACGGAAATAAGGGAGTGATTGCTCGAATCTTGCCCAAGGAGGACATGCCCTTCCTACCGGATGGCCGGCCGGTTCAGATCATTTTGAATCCCCTGGGAGTCCCCAGCCGGATGAATGTGGGTCAGATCTTGGAAACCCACCTTGGATGGGCGGCTGCCACCTTAGGGTTCCGGGCGATTACCCCGGTCTTTAACGGTGCATCGGAAGAGGACATCACCCGCTGCTTGGAAGAGGCTGGTTTGCCGCGTCATGGGAAGACCATCCTCTATGACGGCCGGACTGGTGAGCCTTTTGAGCAGGAGGTGACGGTCGGCTACATCTATATGATGAAGCTGCACCACCTTGTAGACGACAAGATCCACGCTCGGGCAACGGGCCCGTATTCGCTCATTACTCAGCAGCCATTGGGTGGGAAGGCCCGCTTCGGTGGGCAGCGCTTCGGCGAGATGGAGGTCTGGGCAATGGAGGCCTACGGGGCGGCCTACACGCTTCAGGAATTGCTAACAGTTAAGAGCGACGATGTCGAAGGCCGCACCAAGATTTACGAGGCCATGGTCAAAGGTCAAAACACGTTGGAGGCCGGTACCCCGGCAAGCTTCAATGTGTTGTTGCACGAGATCCGTGGTCTTGCGCTGAACATGGTTTTAGAGAAAGGGCGGATCTGATCACCGGCGGTCGATTGTGATCCGGCCCTCCTCAGGCAGGTCTACTGGGTGAGGACCTTAACATCTGAATTGAGACGTTGCGGGGGTAGGGAGGTTCAAGGAAGCTGAAAGAACTCTTGGTTGGTGGGAGGAATTTGCCAGAGGGGGCGCTTGTGGCGTGTCGATCCGGATTCGTTAACAGCGACGCTATTAGGGAACTAGAGGAAGGTTCCTGCGGGCGTGGGGTGCGCGACTTTTAGCGATCGAGGATGCAGGGAGCCAGTCGCTTCAGCGGCAAAGAAGCGTTGACGGTTAAGCTTCGACCCCGAACTTTGTTGTCTGCCGTTCCGCGGCGCGTGCGTTCCGGTCTCGAAGTGGTCCAGTAGAAGGAGGACCGACGGTGAGCTTCGGCGACACCACTTACGAAAGGGTTAACGATTACGTTGCGGTCAAGATCAGCCTGGCTCGGCCGCACGATATCCGCAGTTGGTCCTTCGGCGAAGTAAAGAAGCCGGAGACGATCAACTACCGGACATATCGGCCGGAGCGAGACGGGCTGTTTTGCGAACGAATTTTTGGTCCGGAGAAAGACTACGAGTGCGCCTGCGGTAAGTATCGGGGCATGAAGTATAAGGGGATGGTGTGCGACCGCTGCGGCGTGAAGATTACCCACAGCCGCGTGCGTCGTACCCGAATGGGGCATATCGAACTGGCTGCGCCGGTCGTCCACATTTGGTTCTTCCGTGCTGTGCCGAACCGGCTGGCCATCCTCCTGGACATGAAAAGCGCCGATCTGGAAAAGATCATTTACTACCAAGATTATGTGGTCATCGACCCGGGTGTCACCCCGCTAGAAAAACAGCAAACGCTCACCGAACAAGAATACCGTGACGCCCGGCGCGAATACGGTGAAGGCGCCTTCAAGGCCGACATGGGCGCGGAGGCAATCCGCAAGCTTCTCCTGGGCTTGGACCTTGTTTCGTTGTCCCAGGAACTGCGTGCGGAGCTGGCCACCACGACTTCCAAGCAGCGGCGGAAGGAACTTATCGAGCGTTTACGGTTGGTTGAAGGTATCCGCGACAGCGACAACCGGCCGGAGTGGATGGTGCTTGATGTCATTCCGGTTATTCCCCCTGACCTCCGGCCCCTTGTGGCGCTTGATTCCGGGAATTTCGCCACAAGTGACCTCAACGATCTTTATCGGCGGATCATTAACCGTAATAACCGCCTCAAGAAGCTTGTGGATCTAAATGCGCCGGAAGTCATCATCCGCAACGAAAAGCGGATGCTTCAGCAGGCGGTTGATGCCCTCTTCGACAACGGGCGGTGTAAACGGCCGGTGGTTGGCTCGAGCAATCGGCCGCTTAAGTCCCTCACCGACATGATCAAGGGTAAGCAGGGGCGATTCCGGGAGAACTTGCTCGGAAAGCGCGTTGACTATTCGGCGCGGAGCGTCATCGTCGTGGGTCCGACGCTTAAGCTTTATCAGTGTGGGCTTCCTAAGCGAATTGCCCTCGAGCTTTACCAACCTTTCATTGTTCGGCGGTTGCGCGAGCTTGGGCATGCCGACACAATCAAAAGCGCCAAGAAGATGCTCGAGCGTCGGGACGAGGAAGTGTGGGATATCCTCGAGGAAGTCACACGAAACCACCCAGTGCTCCTTAACCGTGCGCCGACCTTGCACCGGATGGGGATTCAAGCGTTCGAACCGGTTCTGGTCGACAGCAACGCGATCCAGCTCCATCCCCTTGTTTGCAAGGCGTATAACGCAGACTTCGACGGCGACCAAATGGCTGTTCACCTGCCGCTTTCGATCGAGGCGCAGGTGGAAGCGTACACGCTGCTGCTTTCTGTGCACAACATTTTTAGCCCGGCCCACGGCGGACCGATCATCAGTGCCACCCAGGACATCGTCATGGGTTGTTACTACCTGACGATGGAAGTGCCCAAGGCCAAGGGTGACGGGATGTGCTTTGCCTCCTTCGACGAAGTGGAATTTGCGCATGCCACGGGCAAAGTGGCCACCCACGCCAAGATCAAAGTCCGCCTGCCGGACGGAATGACCGTGAAGAATCGCCCGGACATTCCCCCGGGCTCGGTGATTGAGACCACGGTCGGGCGTGTGCTCTTTAACCGCAGCCTGCCAAAAGGGATGCCTTTCTATAATCAGGCACTAAAGTCGGGCGACTTGGCCACGGTCATTTCGGATTGCTACGAAATCCTCGGCCGAAAGGCCACCATCAAGTTCTTGGACGATATGAACGTGATGGGCTTCCGCTGGGCCACCCGCAGCGGGCTAAGCTTCGCCGTTGATGACTTGATTACACCCAAAGACAAGTGGCGGATTATCGAAGCGGCGGAAAAGGAAGTTAGCTGGATCAACCGCCGAGCGATGCGCGGGACAATGACCGAAATGGAGCGTTACAACCAGGTGCTTGACATCTGGACCCGCGCCCGCGACACCATCACTCAGGAGATGATGCGCGCCTTAGAGACCGACTTCCGCCGGCCGGGCTACGTTAACCCGATCTTCCTCATGGCCCACTCTGGCGCTCGGGGTGGTCCGGAGCAGATTAGGCAACTGGCCGGCATGCGTGGACTAATGGCCAAGCCCTCCGGGGAGATTATCGAAACGCCCATCAAAGCCAACTTCCGCGAGGGGCTGAGCGTTCTTGAGTACTTCAGCTCGACCCACGGGGCTCGTAAAGGCTTGGCCGACACCGCTTTGAAGACCGCTGACTCCGGTTATCTGACTCGGAAACTGGTCGACGTGGCCCAAAACGTGGTGGTGACGATGTATGACTGCGGCACCACCCAAGGTATTTCTAAAGGGGCGGTGTATCGCGGCGATAAGGTCGAGGTCAGCTTGGCCGACGCTATCCGCGGCCGGGTGAGTCGCCGCACGATAGTCAACCCAATTACGGACGAAGTAATCGTCCGGGAAAACGAGCTGATCACCAGCGAGGCCGCCCGCAAGATCGAAGAGCTGGGGATGACCAAAATCCAGGTCCGTAGCCCGATGACTTGCGAGGCTCCGCTTGGGGTGTGCGCTCTGTGCTATGGCATGGACCTGTCCACAGGTCAGCTCGCTGAAGAAGGTTTGGCCGTCGGCATTATCGCCGCTCAAAGCATCGGCGAGCCTGGGACTCAGCTCACCATGCGAACATTCCACATCGGTGGGGCTGCTGCCCGCACGGTGGAAGAAAGGGAAGTTCGGGCCAAAATGGCGGGCATTGTTAAGTTCACCTACGTGCGGCACGTGCGGAACTCGAAGGGTCAGCTGGTGGTGTTGGGCCAGAACGATTCGATTCTGATTGTCGACGCTCGGGGCCGCGAACTTGACCGTTACGCCGTCCCGCGGGGTGCAATCCTCAAGGTCGAGGAGAACGTGGAGGTGAAGCCGGGCGATGTCCTGGCCGAGTGGGACGCGCATAGCACGCCCGTTTTGGCCCAGGTAGGTGGTCGCGTTCGGTTCGACGAAATTATCGAAGGGGAAACCTTGCTTATTGAGCGATTGCCCGACGGTGGTGTGCGGCGATCGATCAAGGAACACAAAGGCCGTTACCAGCCGGCTATCCTTATTGAGGATGCCAACGGCAGGATTTTGGACTTTTACTACCTGCGTGAAAAAACCTCTCTGGAAGTTGAAGAGGGGGAGGAGGTCACCCCAGGTACGTTATTGGCAAAAACGCCGCGGGAAATCACCCGGACGCAAGATATCACTGGTGGGTTGCCTCGGGTGACTGACCTCTTTGAGGCCCGAAAGCCCAAGGATCCGGCCGTGATTGCCGAGATTGACGGTCGGGTGGAAATCCTCAGTGAAAAGCGCCGCGGCAAGCGCACGATCATTATCCGGAGCGAGACCGGCATTGAGCGAGAACACCTGGTCTCACCGGGTAAACATCTCCGGGTCCACACGGGTGACCATGTGCGTGCAGGGGATCCGCTGGTAGATGGTCCGCTCAACCCGCAAGACGTGCTGCGGATCTCCGGCGAAGAAGCGCTCCAGCAATACTTGCTTCAGGAGATCCAGAACGTTTACCGCAGTCAGAAAGTTGATATTAACGATAAGCATATTGAAATCATCATTGCTCAGATGCTGCGGAAGGTCCGGGTGGAAGACGGTGGGGATACAGGCCTGCTGGAAGGCACTCTCATTGATAAGTTCGAATTCCGCCGTCGCAACGAAGAGTTGATGAAGTGCGTAAAAATCGTCGACCCGGGTGACACGAAGTTCCGTCCTGGCGAAATTGTGCCCCGGGAGGTCTTCGAGCAGGAGAATGCCCGGGTGGAAATGACGGGCGGTGTGCCCGCCCAGGTGACCCGACCTACGCCCGCAACGGCCAGCACGCAGCTTTTGGGCATTGCCAAGGCGGCGGTACAGAGCGATAGCTTCATCTCGGCGGCCAGCTTCCAGGAGACGACTAAAGTCCTCACCGAGGCCGCCCTGTTTGGCAAGGTCGACCGGTTGGTGGGGCTAAAGGAGAACGTCATCCTTGGTCGTCTGATCCCCGCCGGAACCGGCTTCCAAAAATACCAGCGGGCCGAAGTCCGCATCTCCCCGGAGGCTCTTATGGAGCTGGGTGCCCGCCGGGGCGCCGAAGCGGAGCCTTCCTTCCCGCTTTTGGATGCCGATCTGCCGCGGCGAGGAGAGGCGGCGGGGGTTACCGCGGGAGCTCGCTCCGGGGCGGAAGTCCAAACCACCGGTGTCGGAGCCAGTCAGGCACCGCCTCCGCCCAGCCTGTGATTCGCAAAGACAATTGCTTTCTTTGGGCGGCGGTCTGAGTACGTGGTCTGATTGGAGGCCCCGTTGTTGGCTGGGAGAGCCCCGAGGCTCGGCGGGGCTACAGTTTGTTACGGCCGCGTGCTTATCCGGCCAAACCGCCGATTGACGTTTTAGCCCATGCCCAGTAGCTTTTTAAAAGGGTGTTAGGCGCCCCGAGGGCACGGGTGGCGGGTCGGCTTCCCCGATGGCATCGGCCTGGAATGGGGTAGCCGGGTCGGCCGAATAACCCGCGAAAGCGACCTCGGGCGTGGAGGGCACACGGCCGCGCTTTCAGATGTTCGTTACCCGTTGGGGTCGAGGTGGGAGATGGAACATCACTATTGTGACCAGCAATAGGATAGATTTGTGAGAAAAAGACTATGCCAACTTTTAATCAGTTAGTTCGGAGTCCTCGGCGGAAAGTCCGCAAGAAAAGTAAGTCACCGCTTCTGGACGGTTGTCCGCAGAAGCGGGGTGTGTGCCTTCAGGTGAAAACGATGACGCCGAAGAAGCCGAACTCGGCTCTTCGGAAGATCGCCCGCGTCCGTTTGTCCAACGGGAAGGAGGCCACTGTTTACATCCCGGGCGAAGGTCACAACCTTCAGGAACACTCAATTGTCCTGGTCCGCGGTGGTCGTGTGCGGGACCTGCCGGGGGTGCGCTATCAGGTAATCCGTGGCGCCTTGGACTGCTTGGGTGTTGAAGGCCGAAAGCAGTCCCGCAGTCGTTACGGCGCCAAGAAGAAGTAAAGGCGCCCCCGTTGGTGAGCGCTCCATAGGGTGGGAGTTTGTTGGGTAGTCTTGGCGATCATAAGTCGATTGCGTGGGCCGGTTGGTAGCGAGATTTTGCGGCCTGCTTTCCCGGGCATAGTTGCGAGGTTAGGTTCTTTCGGGGAAGTTTTACTGTACCGGTTGTTAAACGACACTACCCCGGCGACCGAGGTAAAAGGCGATGGCAAAAAAGAAGACGGCAAGCGAAGCGACGCTCAAGCCTGACCCTGTCTACGGCTCGCTTCTTGTGAGCAAATTCATCAATTGTATCATGCGCAACGGCAAGAAGACCGTCGCCCAAAGGATCTTCTATCAGGCGATGGAGGAGATCAAGAAGCGGGTGCCGGATAAGGACCCGATGGAGATCTTTACCCAGGCGGTGGAGAACGTGAAACCTAACCTGGAGGTTCGTTCTCGCCGAGTGGGTGGTGCTTCTTACCAAGTGCCAATGCAGGTCAACAAGAAGCGTCAGCAGTCGCTAGCAATCCGTTGGATCATCCAGGCTTGCCGAGAGAAAAAAGGCCGGCCAATGTACGAAAAGCTGGCGGCCGAACTAATCGCCGCGTACAACCGCGAAGGTGCGGCCATCACACGGCGGGAAAACGTCCACCGGATGGCCGAGGCCAACAAGGCTTTTGCCCACTTCGCCTGGTAACTTTTTGCCTAGCTGTTCTGCCGCGCCATGGGACTTTTTTCGGTGTTTCGGCGCGGCAAACTTTTGCGCCGATTTCGGTAAGGATCGAGACCACTTGTGTTTTTTCGCTGACTGGTTGAAGCCCTGGGCTGCTATCTTCCGCCTTGGCTGGAACTTTGTGGGATAGACGCTTATGCCAGCGGATATAGGCCGCATTCGCAACATCGGCATCGTTGCCCACATTGATGCCGGTAAGACAACGCTTACCGAGCGGATGCTTTTCTACGCGCACTTTGTCCACCGCGTAGGCTCTGTGGACGAGGGGACCACTGTCACCGACTATGATCCGGAGGAACAAGAACGGGGCATCACGATCAATGCTGCCACGGTGACGTTTAACTGGAAAGATGTAGTCATTAACCTTATCGACACCCCGGGACACGTTGACTTTACGGCGGAAGTTGAGCGCTGCCTCCGGGTTCTCGACGGGGCAGTGGTGGTCTTTAGTGCACGGGAAGGGGTCGAGGCCCAAAGCGAGACCGTTTGGCACCAGGCCGATCGCTATCGTGTTCCCCGGCTTGCCTTTATCAACAAGATGGACCGCGAAGGCGCGGACTTTTTCCGCACCTTAGAGGAAATTCGCGAGCGGCTGGGAACCCACCCGGTGGCATTGACCCTGCCGGTGGGAGCCGGTCCGGCGCATTTTAAGAATCCCTTCCGGGCTATTATTGATTTGCTGTCGATGCAAATGCTGACGTTTACCAAGGAAAGCGAGGGATCGGAAATCATCGCCTCGCCCATCCCGGAAGAAGAACGCGAGCGTGCCGAGGAATGGCGAAGCCGGCTTCTTGATGACTTGTCACTTTATGACGACGAGTTGACGGAGAGACTTCTGGCCGATCAGCCAGTGGACGAAGATCTACTTCGTCGGGCAATCCGTCGGGGGACTCTAGCTTACCGAATTGTTCCTGTTTTTTGCGGCTCGGCACTTCAAGGGATTGGTGTGCAGCCAGTTCTTGATGCGGTGGCATGGTATCTGCCAAGTCCCCTCGACCTTCCGCCGGTGGAGGGCGAAGACCCGGAAAAGCCCGGCAAAAAGATTTACCGAAAGCCCGATCCTAAAGAGCCATTTGCCGGGCTTGTTTTTAAAATCCAAGTGGATCGGCATGCTGAGCTACATTATGTCCGAATTTACTCTGGGCATCTAAAGTCTAACTCTCGCGTGCTGAATCCGGGAAAAAACAAAAAGGAGAATGTGCCACAACTTTGGCGCGTGCAGGCTGACAGGCGCGAACAAATTTCGGAAGCTTTCGCCGGCGATATCATAGGCATTGTTGGCCTGCGTTACTCCGTCACAGGCGATACGTTGTGCGATCCGCGTCATCCCATTCTCCTTGAGCCGATTAGTTTTCCCGAGACGGTCATATCGATGGCTATCGAGCCGGAAAGCTCTGCCGAAAGAAAGAAGCTGGCGGAAGTGCTCGAGTTAATGAAACGCCAAGATCCCACTTTCGATGCCCGGGAAGTTGAAGAAACCGGCCAGACAATCATCTCCGGGATGGGGGAACTCCACTTAGAGGTCATCCGCCATCGGCTTGAACGAGAATTTCGGCTCAACGTGCGGGTGTATCCTCCGCGGGTCAGCTATCGCGAGACGGTGGAGAAGCCGGCCGAAGTGGTCGGGGTGTGCCATCGAAACCTAGCCGGCCAAAACCTATTTGCCGAACTGCGTGTGCGGATTGAGCGCTGGGAACAAAAGGGACAACCGTTCCTGGTGACAGCCGAATGCGGCGAAGAGCTCCCGGCACCCTTCCTCAAGGCAGCTCTGCAAGTGCTTCAGGAAAAAGTCCAGGGCACGGGACTCTACGGCTTCCCCTTGACGCAGGTGAAGCTAACCGTCTTGGGTGGCAAGGTCCACGAAACCGACTCTAACGAACTTGCCTTCCAGATGGCGGCGGCCGATGCCTTCGAACGGGCCTTGCGGGAAGGGGGCACGATTGTCATGGAGCCGATTATGCGATTGGAGGTTGTCACCCCAGAGGAATACATCGGGGATTTCGTGGCAGACCTTCAGCGCCGCCGGGCCAGTATCGAAAAGACTTTCCAGAGGGGGCCCATGCGGGTAATCGAAGCGCTTGTGCCCATGGCCAATATGTTTGGCTATTCAAGCGCGATGCGGACCCTTTCGCAAGGCCGCGCAAGTTGCTCGATGGAGCCGCACTCTTATGCTCCGGTACCGGCCGAAGTAATGGCCACGATCGTTTAGCGACAGATTCTCCCGCCCGAGAGAGCAGGGAATGAACCTAAACTTGGGCCTGCGGGGGAGGTTCTCCCCGGAGTTTGGTGCTCTCGGCTGAAGCGGGTCGCTTTTGGGAGGGTATCGCCAAGCAATAGCAACCAGCGTGAAAGCCGCTAGACGTATAACAATGTTTCGCCGCGGTTCAGGGAGGGGCCCGCGGCAGGAAAAACCCGCGTGTAAGCACCCCTGGCTGCAAGCTCTGGCGAACTACGGGCGCACCTCTATCCAGTGGAAACTTCCACTTTTGGTGGCCCCGGGATAAATCAGGCACTGGTGGAAGATACCGGGAATATTTTGCGCCCTTTTTGCTCTGGGGGTCTTTCAGGTAATAGGGCGTCGGCTTTAAAATGGCTGATCCCCGCCGCGAATGGCCGGCCACAAACCTGCCCGGTACCTGCCTCGCTGCTTCGAGATCCCCCGGAAGGTTTGGGGGATTTTCTTCGGGATCGTCGCGGCGCCGAATGGAGTAAGTTAGGCCCTCGCACTTAGCTACGCACCGACGGAGTGCGGTTTAACTTTCAGCGAGTGGGCTTTCGGTTGGGCGCCGGGCAAGAGGTGAGCTTAATCGGGGTCCGGGGGCGGCGGGAAACTTGGCACCCGAAGGCCGTTGACGGAAAACGTATTAACCGATACCCTTTTTAAATCGGCCTTTTTGGGGTTTTGCCAATTTGCTGTAACCTTAGTTCATAAATAACAGCAACTTGAGAAAGATTGACCCGGTCTTTTAAATTCCGTTTGAGGTCTGGAGAAAGCGTCGGTGGCAGGAAAAACCAGCGAAGTCATCCGTATTCGGATGGAGGCCTACGACCACGCGGTTCTGGATGAGCACGCGAGGGAAATTGTGGAGACCGCCAAACGGACCGGGGCAAAAGTTTTTGGGCCGATCCCTCTGCCGACGCGGATCGAGCGCTATACAGTACTGTCGAGCCCCTTTATCGATAAGAAAGCAAGGCAACAGTTCGAGATTCGCACTCACAAGCGGCTGATTGAAATCCGGGAAGCAACTTCAAAGACCATTGAGGAGCTAAACAAACTAAGCTTGCCAGCGGGGGTTGAGGTGAAGATTAAAGCAACCACGGGTTAGCAAGTGGGAAGTGTAGTTTGGGGCGGAATTAACCGGGGCAACGGGGTTAGGCTCCATTCAGACTTTTGAGCTACCTCCAAGCCCAGAGGTTGGAGGGAAATTTTAAAAGCGGGGTGTCTATTGCACGCGTTTGCCTTAGCGGTTCGGTCTGGTTGTAAACGGAGCGGACTGCGGCATGAAGGGAAGCCGGATGGGTAACGCCGGAATGTAGCCGGTGGTCCCAGCGGCAAGATGGGGATGAGGTAACAAGCTATGGCGACTGTTGGAATCCTTGGCCGAAAGGTCGGGATGACGCAGATTTATGATCCTTCGGGAAAGGTCATCCCGGTCACTGTTATTCAAGCCGGTCCTTGCCACGTGCTTCAGGTGAAGACCTTGGAGCGCGACGGCTATGAGGCCATCCAACTAGGCTTCCTCGATAAACCTCGTCGTCTTGCCACCCGGGCCGAACGCGGCCACGTTGCCCATCTTGACAGCAAACGCCAGAAGGCGCTCCTCCTCGCAGGTGTAACCCCTCCGCCAAAGGCCAATTGTGAGCCCAAGCGTTTCATTCGCGAGATTCGTACCCCGGTTGCCGGTTATCAAGTCGGGCAAGTGATCGACGTGTCCATTTTCGAGGAGGTTGGGGCCGTCGATGTCACCGGCATTAGCAAGGGCCGCGGCTTTGCCGGCGTAATGAAGCGACACAATTTCCGCGGTCAGCGAGCCAGCCACGGTGTGAAGAAAGTTCACCGGCATCCAGGGTCGATCGGGATGAACTCCGACCCGCACCACGTCTTTAAGGGGAAGCGGATGGCCGGTCATTATGGGGCTGCCCGTTGTACGGTGCGCAACCTCCGAGTGGTGCAAGTGGACGAAGTCAACAATCTGCTTTTGGTCAAAGGAGCAGTCCCGGGGCCAAACGGAGGATTTTTGATTATTCGATCGACGAATAAGCTGCCTGCAAAACCGCTGAAGCCGCTCTTACCACCGATCCGTAAAGAAGACGGCCAGATGGCCGCCGCATCAACCAACTGACAGCGGAGCTTAGCGGCACTCATTGGTGGTGGTTGGCTGTACAGTGCTTCGGGTCTTCGTGGGGTTAATTGTGGGTGGCGACCCCCTCGGAGCGTGCCTGTCAACGGTAGTCCCCGAGGTGCTGCTTTATGACGGAAAGCCAGGTCCGTGCTGATAAACGGGAAAAGAGCATGTTGGTTTTGCCAGTATTTGATCGCGCAGGCCAGCAGGTTGGTAGTTATGAACTAGACCTCGCAGAGCTTGCGCCTCGAATTTCCAAGCAGCTTTTACACGATGCCGTGGTAATGTACCAGGCGAACAAGCGCCTCGGCACCGTGAAGACCAAAAGCCGGGGCGAGGTCGCCGGTTCCACACGGAAGCTTTATCGGCAAAAAGGGACGGGCCGGGCGCGTGCTGGCTCGAGGCGATCGCCGACGCGGGTTGGCGGTGGGCACGCTCACGCACTTCGGCCGCGGGACTGGTACTACCGCTTGCCCAAACAAGCATTGAGGCTGGCGACGCGCATGGCGTTGGCCGCCCGCTTTCGCGATGGCGAAGTCAAGCTAATTAACGAGCTGACATTTGCCGAGCCGAAGACCCGGGAAATGGCGGCCACTTTGAAAGCCCTGGAGCTGGATGGGCTTAAAACGCTCGTGGTGGTCGAGCAGTATGATGTCAACGTGTACAAGAGCGTCCGCAATCTAGCCGACGCTTGGGTGATGCCCGTTAGCGACCTAAACGCACTGGAAGTTCTCCGTCCCAAGCGGCTGTTGATGACAACGGCCGCACTAGATGCGTTTAGGAAGAAAATCAAAGAGGAACAGGAAAAGAAGGCGGGCCGAAAGGCCGCTGGCCAGTTAGCCGCCGCAACTTCCTCCTAAAGTTGCCGGTGCCAACCCTTGGAAGTCTGCCATCGGTGGGGAAGGGACGAGGAGAGGCAACTTCTATCCCAACGGGTAGCCGCGAACATTTGACCTGATTATCTGCGGGTTAAGCCCCGGGTTGTTGTCCCTAGTGAAGTGGTCAATCAATCATGGGACGTGATATCACCCAAACTAACTTACAGCTAAGTGCATATCAGATCATCATTCGCCCGCTTGTGACCGAAAAGAGCCTCCAACGGGCGGAACGGTTTAACCAGTACACGTTCGAGGTTCATCCGCTTGCCAACAAGAAGATGATCCGCGAGGCCGTGGAGGAGCTTTTCAATGTCAAGGTAGTGCGGGTGAACACACAGAATCGCCGTGGGAAACCGCGACGCTTCCGGTTCAAGCGGGGCTATACCCGGTCTTGGAAGAAGGCAATCGTAACCCTGCATCCGGATTATCGGATCGACTTCTTCTAAAGCTATACCTGGATGGTATTGGGCCCTCAAATACCTTCTTGCCGCGGGTTTGGGCCTGTGGATGAAAAGGCGGCTTCTCCGGCGCTGAGGCAAATATCGGCAATCGACCGTGGAGATAGATCATGGGTATCCGTGTATACAAGCCAACGTCCCCCGGACGGCGTCACGCCAGCGTCAGCGACTTTGCCGAGTTAACGCCGGGGGCAGAACCCCCCAAGTCGCTATTGCGCCCGATGGTCCGGGGCAGTGGGCGTAACAACCAGGGCAAGATCACAGCCCGGCATCGGGGAGGTGGGCATAAACGGAAATACCGCGTCATTGATTTTTGGCGTCGGAAAGACGGCATCCCTGCCCGGGTGGCGTCAATACAGTATGATCCCAATCGAAGTGCTCGCATTGCGCTGCTTCATTACGCCGATGGAGAGAAGCGATTCATTCTTGCCCCCGATGGCCTGAAGGTGGGCGATGAGGTAATGAGTGGTCCCGGCGCCCCACCGAAGGTGGGCAATTGTCTACCGCTTTCGGAAATCCCCCTTGGCTTGGAAATCCATGCGATCGAGATGCAACCTGGCAAAGGGGCGGCGTTATGTCGAGCGGCCGGCGCACGGGCTGTGCTGATGGCTCGCGATGCGGGCTGGGCGCAGATTCAGCTCCCTAGCGGGGAAATTCGCCGCGTTCCCGCCGCTTGCCGGGCCACCATCGGCGTTGTAGGCAACCTCGATCACGACGCCATTAGCCTGGGCAAGGCTGGACGAAGCCGCTGGTTGGGTCGGCGGCCGCATGTCCGGGGTACGGCGATGAAC
This sequence comes from Thermoguttaceae bacterium, assembly GCA_025060325.1. Lineage (GTDB taxonomy): Bacteria > Planctomycetota > Planctomycetia > Pirellulales > Thermoguttaceae > DTLM01. Next base: position 210,282 of record JANXBW010000003.1, on the reverse strand, counting down.
CCCATCGATCACCCGCACGGCGGTGGCGAGGGGCGGACTAAGGGCGGCCGGCATCCGTGCAGCCCCACTGGGAAGTCGGCAAAAGGTGGCAAAACACGCAAGCCGCGCAAACCTTCCGACAAGTTCATCTTGCGGCGGCGAGTGTCGCGGCGGTACGGGGAGGCAAAGATTAAGCGGTAAAGAGGCACCCTATGGGACGCTCACTTAAAAAAGGTCCTTACGTTGACGCCAAACTGTACCGAAAGGTGCAGCAATTAAACGAAAGCAATGAGCGTCGGCCCATTAAGACTTGGGCTCGTGCCTGCACTATTATCCCGGAGTTCGTGGGCCATACCTTCTTGGTCCATAATGGCAAGACCCACGTGAAGGTCTTTGTGACCGAAGAAATGGTAGGCCATCGCCTAGGGGAGTTTGCCCCGACGCGAACCTTCCGCGGCCACGGTGGTGCAGGCAAGAAAGAGGCCAAGCGGAAATAGTGTTTGCGGACGTCCCGGTCGATGGCCCAGGGCCTCTTTCGTGTTGAGGAAGGGGGTTTTTGGCGTCGCTTTGAGTGTGACTTCAAAGGTGTAACAGATGGCCAAGTCAGTTAACGACACCGAACCCCGGTACGTGGCCAAACATCGTTTTGCCCGGATCAGCCCTCGAAAGGTCCGGCTCCTAGCGGACATGGTCCGTGGCAAGACCGCTGAGGAGGCCTTGACGATCCTCCGCTTCCAGCCGCAGCGGGGTGCTCGCTTCTTGGAAAAGGTCATTAAGAGTGCGGTGGCCAATGCGGAAGATCAGGACGAACGCCACGCGGAGCGGTTAGTCTTGAGGGAAGTTCGTGTTGATCAAGGCCCGTCCCTCAAGCGGCTTCGGCCCCGGGCGCGGGGAGCGGCCTCGATCTATTTGCGGCGGATGTCCCACATTACAGTGGTGTTGGCAAAAGGGAGCTAAAGCGGCCATGGGTCAAAAGGTTAACCCGATCGGTTTTCGGGTGGGTGTTACCTTACCTTGGGCGAGCCGGTGGTACGCCGCAAGCAAAAGGGAGTACGCCGATCTTCTGGTGGAAGATCAGAAGATTCGCGACTTCATTAAGAATCGAAAAGACGCCGAGGGCCGCCCCATGTATCCCATGGTGGCCAAGATCGAGATTGAGCGCACTCGGGATGAGGTCCGGGTGATTGTCCACTCGGCCCGCCCGGGGATCCTCATCGGCCGCAAAGGCGAAAAGAAAGAGGAATTGCAACGGGAGCTCGAGGAGCTGACTGGGCGGCGGATTCGGTTGGATGTTGTCGAAGTTCGGCAGCCGGAGTTGGTGGCCCAGCTTGTAGCCGAGGATATAGCCGATCAGCTTTCCCGGCGGGCAAGCTTCCGGCGGACGATGAAACGGGCCATCGAGGAGACAATGAAGGCCGGGGCAAAGGGGATCAAGATCCAAGTATCCGGCCGGTTGGGCGGCGCCGAAATGTGCCGGTCGGAAAAGGAAATCGCCGGCACCATGCCACTGTCGACGCTCATGGCCAACATCGACTACGGCTTTGCCGAGGCGCTTATTCCTCAGGGCCGGATTGGGGTAAAAGTGTGGATTAATCGCGGCATGTTCGGAGAGGACCAAGCCCATGGCGATGATGCCCAAGCGGGTAAAGTTCCGAAAGGCCCAAAGAGGACGTATAAGAGGTAAGGCCACACAGGGCAACCGAGTCGTCTTTGGCGATTACGGTCTGCAGGCGGTCCAGGGTGGATGGATTAGCGCTCAGACGATCGAGGCCGGCCGTATCGCCGCCCAGCAATATCTGCGAAACGAAGGGAGACTGTACATCCGCATCTTCCCCCACAAACCCATTACGGCAAAGCCCTTAGAAACCCGGATGGGTAAGGGTAAAGGGGAGCCGGAGTATTGGGCGGCAGTTGTCAAGCCGGGAACAGTCCTCTTTGAGATTGGCGGTGTGACCGAAGAGGCAGCCAAGCTCTGCTTTAGCCGCTTGGCCCACAAGCTGCCGGTGAAGGTCCGCTTTATTCGGCGGCAGCCCATGTGATCGGCGTGCCGTTCAGTCGGGACTGTGTACCTGGCTGGGGCAAAGCCACTACCTTCCAAATCTTAAATACAAATTTGCCAACAGGGGCCAGTTCTAAAGCAGCTTTCGCCTGAGGGTACAGGCAGCAATGAAGGTAAGCGAACTTCGACAAATGAGCGACGAGCAGCTAGCTCAGGTGCTGAAGGAAACGCGGGAAGCACTCTTTCGCTTGCGCGTTCAGGCTCAGACGGAGCGATTAGATGCGCCCAGCGAGCTTCGCAAGCATCGGCGGCTCATCGCCAGGATTTTGACCATTCAAAACGAGCGAAAACGGCAGCAGCAGGCAGCAGGAGCACAGAGCACGAAATAGCCTCAGGCTGGCGAACGTGTGGGGTGTGGATTATTTGGGCCGGCTGAGCGGTCCCTGCCGGAGGAATTAGAGGGATGCCGAGGAAACGCTTAATTGGAATTGTCACAAGCGATCGGATGAACAAGACCCGGCGGGTGGAGGTGCCCCGATTGGCGAAGCACCCGCGGTACGGGAAGTACATCCGTAAGCAAACCGTTTGTTACGTCCACGACGAAAACAACGAGTCTCACGTTGGCGATACGGTGGAGATTATCGAATCTCGGCCGTTGTCGCGTTTAAAACGGTGGCGGCTGGTCCGGGTAATTACTCGACTGGATGTAGCGGCAAGAGAAGCGCTCCAGACGGAAACATCGGACATGGACGTGTTGCCCCAGGCAGGTCAACAAGCGCAAGGATCGTCTCCCGCTTCTGCCGGACCAGCTCCACCCGGAGCTTAGGTTCTGGCGATTGCTTGGGGCTCCGATCAGGCCGGAGCGTTTTTGAATAAGTATTCCGCAGATCTTCGCCTGGCAGGCGGTTGGTTTCGTGGAGCCGGCACTGGAGCTCCGGGAAACACGGACCCCCAAATTCCAACAAAGCCCATCGATTTTCTTGGTGGAAATAAGCGGCTTTTTTACGGAACGGGCGGGTGGTTAGGCCATGATTCAGACGCAGACGCGCCTTCAAGTTGCTGACAATACCGGTGTTCGTGAGTTGATGTGTATTAAGGTCTTGGGTGGTTCTCGGCGGCGGTATGCTCGCGTCGGGGATATCATCGTCTGTAGCGTCAAGAGCGTGATTCCCGGCAGCGACTTCAAAAAGGGGGCGGTAGTGCGAGCGGTAGTGGTCCGCACCAAACAGCCAACCCGCCGGGAGGACGGAAGCTATGTGCGATTTGATAGCAACGCAGCTGTCATTATCGACCAGGAGCGCAATCCCAAAGGGACACGAATCTTCGGGGCTGTAGCGCGGGAACTACGTGAACGAAACTTCATGAAAATTGTCAGCTTAGCGAGCGAGGTGGTCTGAGGGAAGGGACTGGGGCCTGAGAGTTCACGGAGACTTGAGCAATGGCAATGCATATCCGCCGCGATGACATCGTTGAGGTAATCGCCGGCGAAGACCGCGGCAAACGGGGGCGCGTCCTCCGCGTCGACCGCAAGAACCAAAAACTGGTGGTCGAGGGCATCAACAAAGCCATTAAGCATTTGCGCCGTAGCCGGAAACACCCCCAGGGCGGGCGAATCGAAATCGAGATGCCCATCCACTGGTCGAATGTGCTTTTGGTGTGTACATCTTGTGGTCGGGCTACCCGCACGGGAGCCAAGTATCTGGAGGATGGGAGCAAGGTCCGCGTTTGTAAGAAGTGTGGTGCTGAAATCGGCCGCATCGCCCCACCACGAAAGCGTTACGCTCAGATTGAGGCGAAGGCGTCATGATCCCTCGGTTACAGGAACGTTATCAACGGGAGATTGTGCCCGAGCTGGCGAAGCGATTGGGGCGGAAGAATCCCCTATCGCTGCCGCGGCTGGAGAAGATTGTTGTCAACATGGGCGTGGGTAAAGCCCTTCAGGATAAGAAGTACCTGGAGGAGGCTGTGGATGCCCTCAGCCTCATTACCGGGCAGAAGCCGGTGGTCACGCGGGCACGAAAATCGGTGGCCGGCTTTAGGGTGCGTCGGGGAATGGCCATCGGCTGCATGGTGACTTTGCGGCGTCGCCGGATGTACGAATTCCTCGATCGGTTGATTTCCCTGGCCTTGCCGCGAGTTCGCGACTTCCGCGGGCTTAATCCGAAGGCCTTCGACGGTCACGGAAACTACAACTTGGGGCTTTCCGAGCAGTTTGTCTTTCCGGAACTTAATCCGGACCGTTACTCGCGGCCGCAGGGAATGAATATCACTATCGTCACTACTACCGAAAGTGACGAGGAGGCGAGGCTTTTGCTTCAGCTTCTGGGGATGCCTTTCCGGGCAGGCTAGGCTTCACGGTTAGTCAAAGGTCTTTCGACAATGGCCACTAAGGCGAAAATTGTCAAAGCGATGCGGGAGCCGAAGTTCGCCGTTCGGCGACGGAATCGGTGTCGGCTCTGCGGCAGACCACGGGGGTTCTACCGCAAGTTTGGTGTGTGCCGAATCTGCCTGCGGAAGCTGGCTGATTGGGGACTGATTCCTGGTGTACGTAAGGCGAGTTGGTAAAGGGACCTGAGCGGTTATGATGACAGACCCTATCGCCGACATGCTGACCCGAATCCGCAACGCGGTCCGCGTGGAGCATCCTTATGTCGATCTTCCCAGTTCCAAATTTAAGCGGGGCGTAGCCGAAGTGCTCAAACGGGAAGGATACATTTGGGACTTTGAGGAAATCGACGCCGGACCGGGTAAGAACCTGCGGATTTACCTCAAGTACGGTCCCAATGGCGAGCGGGTAATCCGGCACATCGAGCGGGTGAGTACCCCCGGTCGACGGATCTATTGTGGATATCAAAAACTGAAGCCAGTTCTGAATGGCCTGGGGATTTACATCCTGAGCACAAGCCGCGGGCTGATGAGTGATCGAGAAGCTCGCCAGCGCAAGCTAGGAGGCGAGATCATCTGCAAAGTGTGGTAAGAACGATCCTGCTACGGCCACCCGGCTCACATCGAAGCGGCGCCCCGTGATATTTCGGCGGACGTCGCGAAAGTATTGGCTAATAAGAATCTTCGCTTAAGGCGCAGCGCAACCCCCCAATTTCGGCTGGAAGCCTCCGCGGCAAGCCCGGGAGGGTCGAGCAAAAGCTGGGCCAAAAGGATAAAACGGCAATGTCGCGAATCGGTAAAAAGCCTATTCCAGTTCCGGCAAACGTTCAGGTCACCATCACCGACCGGACGGTGGAGGTCCAGGGACCTTTGGGGAAGCTCTCTTATCAACATCGTCCGGAAGTAGCGGTGGAATTTGACCCTCAGGCCCGCGTCATCCGGGTCAAACCCGCCGTGGAGACCAGGTGGACAAAGGCCTACCATGGCCTGACGCGTGCCCTGATTCAAAACATGGTGATCGGTGTCACCCAAGGTTACGAAAAGCAGTTGGAAATCACCGGGGTGGGTTACATCGCGGCAATCGTGGGCAAGGAACTACACCTCCGCGTGGGATTTGCTCACGAGGTGCACATCCCCATACCGCCGGACCTGAAGGTTACTTGCCCGGACCAGCAGCATATCCGCATTTGGGGAATTGATAAACAACGTGTAGGCGAGTTTGCGGCGGAGATTCGCGCTATCCGCAAAGCCGATCCTTATCTGGGCAAGGGCTTGCGGTATGTAGGCGAAGTCGTCCGCATCAAAGAGCGCAAAGGCGTCGGCAAGAAGTAGTCCCGGGGCGTTACCGGGTACTTCGGTTGGAATTTTGTTGGCGGCTCACCAAACCACGGATGATAACTTTCGGCACCCTGATTTGTGCTTGCTGAGTCCACAATTAAAAAGTTGAGCGCGGCCAAATTCGGGTACTTGCAAGCTTCGCACTGGTTTTTTCAAGCGGACGGATATGGCTTCCGCCGGTCCATCCCCGGATATTAGTCCATAGGATGTGTGGTTGCTGGAGGAGGCCGTACTCCCCTGCGTTGGACCAAGGATTTGTGCGGGACGGTAGGTGGAAACGGCTCCGGGATGTGAGAACAATCGGCAACTGGGTGGACAAAAGTGGCCAACAAACAAAAAGAACTTAACCGTCAGCGGCAGCGCCGTTGTTTTCGTGTTCGCAATAAGATCAAGAGGGTCTCTAGCCGGCCCCGACTAAGTGTCTTTCGGAGTCACAAGCATATTTATGCTCAGGTCATCGACGACACCACTGGCCGGACCCTCGCTGCAGCAAGTACTTTGGAGAAGGAAATCCTCGGCGATCGCAAGCACGGGGGAGATGTCGAGGCAGCCAAGCTCGTAGGCAAGGCCATCGCGGAACGGGCTCTGGCCGCGGGGATTAAGCAGGTCGTCTTTGACCGGGGACGTTACAAGTATCATGGCCGAGTGGCCGCCCTGGCCGACGCGGCTCGCGACGCCGGGCTTGACCTTGGTCCGAAGAAGGCTCCTGAGGAAGTTGTGGAAAAGCCCCCGGCAGAAAAGAAGCCAAAGGCTGAAAAAGTCCAAAAGGCCGCCGCGGCAACTGCTCAGGCGGGCAAGAAGAAGTCCGGCGGAAAATAACCGCGTATTGATCTCGGTCCCGTTGCTGCCGGGAAGGGGAACTGCGACTTCAGTGGTGAGAGTTCTAGGGATTTCCACCGCGGTCCGTCGGATCGTACTTTGCCGCCCAAGAATGCTAGCTCAATGGACGGGGCCCCGTTGGTCATAAGAAGGGCCGCTGCCTGCGGGCATAAGCCAGCAGGGCTTTCATTGTGCCGACTGCATGCTGCGGGGCTTCCAGATCGGCTCAGCCTAAGGGGCTTTTTGGGAACCCAAGCTGAAGGCGAGGTGACAGCTCATTATGTCCACGGATCAAGCAGTAGCTGGTCAACTAGTTGAAAAGGTAATCCAAATCCGCCGTTGTGCCGCCGTCATCAAAGGTGGGCGGCGCTTCAGCTTTACTGCGCTTGTGGTCGTCGGTGACCGACAAGGTCGAGTGGGATGGGGCTACGGGAAAGCCAACGAGGTCCCGCCGGCAGTGGAAAAAGCCATTAAGGCGGCCCAACGCAACATGGTCAAGATTCAGCTGGAAGGGGGAACAATTCCCCACGAAGTTTGGGGCGAATACGAATCATCGAAGGTGGTATTAATCCCTGCCCGCCCTGGCACGGGCATTATCGCGGGCATGGCGGTCCGAGCTGTGTGCGAAGCTGCCGGCATCACGGACATCCTGACCAAAAGCTTCCGCTCTCATAACCCGCTCAATTTGGTCAAGGCGACCATTCTGGCCTTGCAGCAGTGCCGTAACAAGGCGGACACTGAGCGACTACGAGGAGTTCCGCTCTCATGAATCTGAGTGATGTTCATCGGGGAGTAACGCGGCATCGCAAACCGAAGCGTGTCGGTCGCGGTGTCGGCTCCGGACATGGTCGGACAGCCGGCCGGGGCCACAAAGGCCAGGCCTCTCGAAGTGGTTGGTCACTGCGGATGGGCTTCGAAGGTGGCCAGATGCCGCTCATCCGCCGCATTCCAAAACGCGGTTTCCATAACCGCTTCGCGGACGTGGTGGCCAACGTCAACGTGGGAGTGCTGGAAAAGTACTTCGAGCCGGGCGAGGAAGTTAACCCCACGGTGCTGCGGGAGCGGGGTATTGTCAAAGAGAATCACGACATCCTCAAGGTACTTGGTGACGGCGAGTTGACAAAACCACTGAAGGTGGCGGCCCATCGCTTTAGCGCAAGCGCCAAAGAAAAAATCACCAAGGCCGGCGGTCAGGTGATTCTCCTCCCCGGCAAGAAGCCCGTCCCCAAGAACAAGTCGAAAAAGACCAAGGCTTCTCGCACGGTGGGAGCTGCGAAGGCCTAAACAGTGCTCACTTTACTGCTTGGTGAGATAAACAGCTTGCAGCCGATTGGTTGGGGCGTGAATTGGCAAGTTGTAGTCCACAGCGGGATGCTCCCCGGGAAGGGATATTGGCCAAATCTATTAGGCCCAGCCGAAGCCAAGCCGGGGCTTTCGGCATTCGCTCGGATTAAGGACCACCGGCGATGATGGAAAAACTCCGCGTCATTTTTACGATTCCCGAGCTGCGGCGGAAGCTCCTGCTCACCTTGTTGCTCCTGGCCATTTATCGGGTGGGCTGGCAAATCCCTCTGCCGGTTGTTGACGCCGAAGCAATGCGGCGGGCGTTTCAAACGCAACAAGGTGGATTTGGAGCACTGCTGGAGCAGGTGGCCATTTTTAGCGCAAGTAATCTTCACGAGGCCACCATCTTCGGTTTGGGAATCATGCCTTATATTTCCGCTTCGATTATCTTCCAGCTTTTGGCGACGGTGATTCCCTCACTGGAACGCCTGCAGAAGGAAGAGGGCGAGGCGGGCAGGAAAAAAATTAATGAATATACCCGATATGCCACCGTCGGCCTGTGTATTTTCCAAAGTTGGTTTTATTTGGCGGTTCTTGTTCGTAGCGAATTCATTCGCGAGCAATTTATCAACCCGGAAACAGGCCAGCTATCGTTGGCTTGGCAGCTGACGGCAGTGATGACGATGACTGCCGGCACAACTTTCTTGATGTGGCTGGGTGAGCAGATTGACGAATACGGTATCGGGAATGGCATAAGCTTGTTGATTATGGCGGGCATCTTGGCTCGCTTGCCAAGTGCCCTATGGTCTCTCCTTCAGCCAGTCGTCACTGAGGGGTTAGAGCTCGGTAGCGCCGGCGGAACGATCGGAGTAGACAAGCTCTTGGTGCTGGTGGCCCTGTTTGTTGGCGTGGTAGCTGGAGTGGTGTATATGGAGCGAGCGCAGCGGCGCATCCCCACTCAGAGCGCCAGACATGTGCGGGGCCGCCGGGTGTATGGAGGCACTCGCCAATATCTGCCCTTGAAAATCAACCAAGGGGGTGTGATGCCGATTGTCTTTGCAAGCAGCTTGCTCCTGTTTCCCTCGGTGTTTTTCCAATGGCTTGCCCATCAAACGGGTGCAAGTTGGGCCTTTCAACTGGACCTCGCCTTCCGCCGCGGCGAATCATACGTGTACAACGTGTGTTACATCCTGCTGATTTACTTCTTCTGCTACTTCTGGACGGCCATTGTTTTTAATCCCAAAGACATGGCGGAAAACCTGAAGAATTATGGCACGTTCATCATGGGGCTCCGTCCCGGGCGGCGTACGGCGGAGTACTTGGAAAAGGTAATGATCCGCATAACCTATGTCGGGGCTGGCTTTTTAGCGGTGATTGCGGTCATTCCCACAATCATTGCCACCTGGATGCGGGTCGACTGGGTGATCGCGAGTTTTTACGGCGGGACTAGTTTGCTGATTGCCGTCAGTGTGGCGTTCGACCTGGTGCAGCGGATCGACAGCTACTTGGTGATGCACAACTACAAAGGCCTGCTCGAGCGGTAAAGCTGGGCGGGTCATTGCACCGAGGAGTCAGCCGTATGCGATTAGTATTCATTGGTCCGCCCGGAGCAGGGAAAGGTACTCAAGCAGCCCTGATTATCCAGCGTTATAACGTAGTCCATTTGTCCACAGGCGATATGCTTCGGGCGGCGCGGGATGCGCAGACGGAGATCGGTCGCAAGGCCGACGAGTATATGTCTCGGGGCCAATTGGTCCCGGATGACATCATTTTGGCAATCGTTGAGGAAAGACTAAGTCAACCAGATTGTTCGCGGGGCTTTTTGCTTGATGGTTTCCCCCGGACCATTCCTCAGGCGGAAGCTTTGGACCAAATGCTTGCCGCCCGGGGCACACCACTGGATGTGGTTCTGGAATTGCAGGTGCCTGAGGAAGAGCTGTTTCGGCGGTTGGCTGGCCGGGGGCGAGCCGACGACTCGCCGGAAGTTATTCGTCAACGGTTGGTGGCTTACCGCAACCAAACTAAGCCGCTTTTGGATTATTACGGTAAGACGGGGCTGTTGCGCTCGGTGGACGGCGTAGGGACGGTGGACGAAGTATTTGAGCGGATTATCGGCGTTTTGGAGGCAGTGGCGGCAAAGAACCGCTAGGAGAGCCCCGGGCCGGCGGACCGCCCTGAGATTTGCCCCTCCCGCTGGTTAGCTTGGCTTGCCCCATGCTGGAGTTGGCGGGGTGTGGTAACGCTCCGAACCCCCAAGGAAATCGCGGCAATGCGCAAGGCCGGGCTTGTCGTTTGGCAGGCGCTGGCCTTGGCCAAAAGTATGGTAAGGCCGGGCGTTACCACCGCCGAGATTGATCGGGCCGTAGAAGAATTCTTTGCCGCCAAAGGGGTTCAGCCGCTTTTTAAAGGGGTCCCCGGGAAGGTCCCCTATCCGGCGGTAACTTGCATTTCGGTCAACGAGGAGGTGGTGCACGGGATTCCCGGACCGCGACGGCTCCAGCCGGGCGACATCGTTAGCATTGACACCGGTTGCCGAAGCGGGGGTTGGTGCGGCGATGCAGCGGCCACTTTTATCATCGAGCCGGTGCCCGATCGCGTCCGACAGCTCGTGGTAGTAACTCGTGGTGCACTTTTGCTTGCGATCGGGCTTCTTGGCCAAAAGTCCTACTGGAGCGAGGTGGCCGCCGAAATGGAGGCGTATGTCCGGGACCACGGGTTTTCCGTGGTCGAGGCTTTTGTTGGCCATGGAATTGGCCGTCAGATGCATGAGGAGCCGCAAGTCCCCAATTTCGTGAGCGAAAGTTTTCGCCGCCGGGGGGACTTCCGCATCCAGCCGGGGTTGGTGATCGCCGTCGAGCCAATGGTCAATATGGGAACGAAGCGCGTCCGCCTGATGCCGGACCATTGGACGCAGGTGACTGCCGACGGGTTACCAAGCGCGCATTTCGAGCATACGATTGCCGTTACCAAGGATGGGCCGGTGGTTTTAACTGCCGGGCCACAGGGAGAACTCGATTTTGTGCCGGCGGAAGGGGCAGAGTCCACGGCCCAAAGGGGTCCGATTTTAGCGCCGGGAGAGGATTCCGCGGCGAGCTGAATGTCGAGGCATTTCCAGCCACCCTGGCAGGGCGCGCTTGCCGCGACCGAAAAAAGGTTGCCCAATTTGTGGCAGCTTTGCGTAAAAAGTGCGTAGGAGCAGTATGGTCCGTGCTCGGGTGCTGGGGGTGCCAGAAGAGCTGGAGGAATGATCGCAGAAGCTGGAAGTAGTTTGAGAAAGAAATTGCGCGCCTGGGAGCCCCCCGGGACAGACGGTGTGGGCGGTTAGAGTTTAAGGGTCCACATCCATGAAAGTTAGGGCAAGCGTCAAAAGGATCTGCGCTCATTGCAAAGTTGTCCGCCGAAAAGGGCGGATCTACATCATCTGCCAAAATCCTAAGCATAAGCAGCGACAAGGTTAGGATTATTCAGCTGGCGCGCCCCGGTTTGAAGAGGCTTTGGTTCCATTTGGCACTAAGTTTGGTGCTGATCGGCGTGCCTTGGCGCGTTCAGTTTGATTGTGCTCGGAGGTGAATTTCCGGCCGGCCACGGGGAGTCATAAAATTCTTGTTTCGGGAGGGGTCTTCGAAGCGGTGCCTGGCTGGCGGGTAGCTTTCACCTCTATGGCGATCGGGAACCTGGCTTGGAAACCACCTGAACCAGATAACAAGCGCTGGCTGGTTAATTGCGTAAAGACACGAGGACTAAGTAGGAAGTCGCTATGCCGCGTTTATTAGGCGTTGACATCCCAGGAGATAAGCAAACCGTCTATGCCCTGACCTACCTCTATGGGGTGGGGCCGGCGGTGGCGCGTGAGCTCTGTCATAAAGCTGGCATCGATCCCCGGGTGAAGGCGAAGGACCTCCGGGAGGATGAGTTAGGCCGATTGGCCGCCATCCTGGATAAAGATTATGTCGTCGAGGGTGCACTTCGCCGGCAGGTCGCCCAAGATATCCAGCGGCTGAAAGACATAAACTGCTACCGGGGCATCAGGCATCGTAAGAACTTGCCCGTCCGGGGGCAGCGGACCCGTACCAACGCCCGAACACGGAAAGGTCCTAAAAAGACGGTTGCCGGAAAGAAGGGCGTCAAGGACTTGCGGTAAGATGCCCGGGGCTTTTTGGCCGTTGGTCGGGCTTGGCTTGGCACCACGACCGGGAACGGTTTTGGCAGGTAACCGTCTTTGTTTCCTCAGTGCTTTCTGCGACTGGGAGTCCCCAACGCCCTCAAAACGATCTCGGGGTTTTTCGGGCTAGTTGTTCAGCCTATTTGAGTGTTGACGAGAAATCGGTTGCCGAATGCAATTTTGCGAGGTGGTAAGCCGTGGCGAAATATAGCGGTGGCAAGCGTCGGAAGATCCGGCGACACGTAACTTCCGGCATCGCCCACATCAAGGCCACTTTCAACAACACAATCGTCACCATCACGGACCAGAAGGGTGATGTACTTTGCTACGCCAGTGCCGGCACCTGCGGATTTAAAGGTAGCCGCAAGAGCACTCCTTATGCAGGTCAGTTGGCAGGCCAACAGGCTGCCCAAAAGGCTCTGAAAATGGGCGTCAAAGAAGTCGACGTTAAGGTCAAAGGGCCAGGCAGTGGGCGGGAAAGTGCTATCACTGCTCTGCAGACTGCCGGTCTGATTATTAAATCGATCGAAGACGTCACTCCGCTTCCGCACAACGGGTGCCGCCCGAAAAAGCGTCGTCGCGTATAAGGGCGGGGGCTGCCGGGCTTGGGAAAACTTTCGGATGCTTAGCGCAGCCACTCAGCCGGCCATCCAGTGTCGATAACTCCTGGGCAAAATTTATTCCGGCGTTTACAGCGTTGTACATATTCGCTTGAGCAGAAAGCTTAAGAGACTAGTTCCATGGGGAGGTATACAGGACCTGTTTGTCGGTTGTGCCGTCGCGAAGGCATGAAGTTAATGCTCAAGGGCACACGGTGTGCCACGAATAAGTGTGCCTTGGAGCGCCGGCAGTCCGTGCCCGGTATGCATGGTTTTCGCCGCGGAAAGTTGACGGAATACGGGATACGGCTGCGAGAAAAGCAAAAAGTAAAGCACTTTTACGGGATCTTGGAGCGGCAGTTCCGCCGGTATTTCCAGCGGGCAGAACGGTCCAAAGGTAACACTGGCGAAGTGTTGATGTCCCTGTTGGAACGACGATTGGACAACGTGGTTTATCGACTCGGTTTTGCGCTTTCGCGGCGCCATGCGCGGCAATTGGTTCGGCATGGGCACATTTTGGTCAACGGCCGGCGGGTGGATATTCCCAGCTACCAGGTGGACGTAGGCGATGTGATTTCCGTAAAGGATCGGCCGCGGTCTTTGGAGGTTGTCAAAGCGGCGATGGAAATCAACAGGGCACCCGTTCCGGATTATCTAAGCCGGGTAGAAGGTCCTCCGCCGGAGGGCCACGTCTTGCGGTTGCCCACTCTTGAGGATGTGGCCATTAAAGTGGACCCGCAGCTTATCATCGAGTTTTGCTCCAAATAGGGCGAGGGTAGTACAAGCCGGGAGTCAATTTGTTTTGGCCGAGACAGCGGGAGAGGATTAACATGCGTATCAGGTGGCGTGGCTTCGAATTGCCCAGCCAGATTGTCTGCGAGCGAGAGACTCTGTCGCCGACGTACGGCAAGTTCATTGTGCAGCCGTTTGAACGGGGTTTCGGAATCACCATCGGCAATAGCCTTCGTCGGGTGCTTCTTTCCAGCTTGGAGGGAAGTGCGGTCACTCAGGTCAAAATCAACGGCGCTTTGCACGAATTTACTTCCCTGCCTGGTGTTGTCGAGGATGTGACCGACATCATTCTTAACGTCAAGTCGCTCGTGGTGCGTAATTATAGTTCGGAGCCTCGCATCATCCGGATCGACAGAAACACCCGCGGTGTCGTCACGGGCGCCGACATTCAAACCGACGGCATGGTGGAGGTAATCAACAAGGATCATGTCATCGCCACCTTGACCGACGATGTTCCCTTCCAAATGGAAATGACTGTGGAAAACGGTCGGGGCTATTGGCCCGCTTCCGAACGCATGCCTCATGTGCAGGAAATAGGGGTAATCCCTATTGACGCTTTGTTTAGCCCGGTGGTGCGGGTTCGCTATGAAGTGGAAGAAACTCGGGTGGGGCAGAAGAGTAATTATGACAAGCTGATTCTTGAGATTTGGACCAACGGGGCTGTGTCGCCGGAGATGGCCCTTGTAGAGGCGGCCAAGATTCTTCGCAAGCATCTCAACCCGTTTGTGCAGTATATGGAACTTGGTCCGCGGGTTCACGCAGAACCGCCTACCCGGCCTAGTAGCAGCCTTCCCCCGGGGCTTGAGGCAAAGCTTAATTTGGCGGTCAGCGAGCTTAACTTCTCGCCTCGCGTCTTAGGTTCGCTTGAAGCCCACAACATCCGGACGGTTCGTGATCTGGTAGCGCGATCCGAATCCGAGCTGCTGAACATGGCCAACTTTGGCGAAGGCGCCTTGGCGGAGGTTAAGGAAAAGCTCGGTCCGCTAGGCCTGTCGCTTGGGATGAATTTGGCGACATTGGCGGGAAGTTCCCAAAACTAAGTGAAGCTCTCTGGCTCATTCAGACCATAAATCAACAGGCTCCGTTGACGATTCACCAGAGAGACAATTAGCAGCGGTTTGAGCACATTGGCGCCGGCTCTTTCAAGTACGAGTCGGCTTTTTATACGAAAGGCTTAAGGCAATGCGACATCGTAAACGTGGACGCAAACTGGGCCGAAACCCTAAACATCAGCGGGCGCTTTTGCGGAGTTTGGCCGTCGCGCTTATCTTAACGGAGGCCGATTACCGCGAGGACGATCCGTGCAAGCCGGCCGAGCCGGGTCGGATCATCACCACTTTGGCCAAGGCGAAGGAAGTCCGCCCGCTTATCGAGCGGTGTATCACAATTGCCAAGCGGGTCTTGCCACAGTTAGAAAAGGCCCGGGCGATGGAGCCAACTGCTCCCAGGCGAAGTACAGCATGGGAACAATGGCGCAAGAGCGCGGCCTGGTATGAGTGGAATCGCACTATGGCGCCGGTGGTAGCCGCCCGGCGACACGTCCTAAAGTTGCTCCACAATAAGAAAGCAGTCCGGGTTATCTTTAACAAGCTGGCTCCCCGGTATAAAGACCGCCCCGGTGGCTATACGCGGATCCTTAAGTTGGTAAAGCCTCGGTTAGGGGATAATGCACCGCGGGCGATACTGGAGTTTGTCGGCAAGCACGACCGCGTGAAGAAGACGCCCGTTCGGCCAGTGTTTGAAAGCGCTACTTAAGACTGTAATCGACGTGGACCGGCGAGAGGGTGGCGGGCGAGGCAAGGCGGCCGGTAGCAGAAGTTGGACATTCGGGATATTTTCCGAGGCTGGGTAGCTGTCGTAACAATCTAAAGGTCCGTGGCCTTGCTTGCCAGCTTGTTGCCCGGCAGAGCCCGAAAAGCCGCGTTTTGACATGGGCAGCAGGTGCCGTGTCCGGGCTTATTGGGGCGATTTCCCCACATTACATGGATGCGAGTTTTCGCCCTTATATTCCTGAGTCGAGCAGGCACAACGGACTCGAACTTTTTCTCCGGGAATTTCGCAAAAAATCTAATTGGCTGGCTCTCACAGCATTTAGGCTCGAATCCGGCGGCTAAAGCTAGAGTTTCAGTGGGTATTCCGTTTCCGCCCCACGGCCGGGACTCAAGAACCAATACCTCGTGCAAGCTCTCGGGCACCATTCGGTTGCCGTAAGCCAGGTGTTTGAATCTCCTTGTGACGGCCGGCGGTTAGGGGCGGACTGGCCCCTCCGATACGAATGGCCTTTGCGCCCTAAATCGGAGCAGGGCTTGCCGGCTCAGCTTCCGTAGTCCAAAATAGTTTTCGGACCCGGAACCTGGCTTTGGGTTGCGAGCCGGTGCGGGCGAGAGGGCGGCAGGGACGCAGGCCGCAGCCCCACCGATCCTTGAGTTGCGCGGCAAGAGGCGAGGCCCCCATCCCGGAAGCACCGCCCGGGTGTAGGCTTTTGCAAGAAGTTGGGATTTTGGCTCGCCGCAAGGGGGGCCGCCCCTGGGGGACTGGCAAGGAAGCGGCTTGATGGACAGCCGCAACGGTTCCGAGCCGGAGTGCTCGCCTGGAAGCAACGAGAGCTTTGGGCGATTAGCTCAGGTGGCTAGAGCACCAGCTCGACAAGCTGGGGGTCGCAGGTTCAAGTCCTGCATCGCCCACTGGGCCAAAACGTACTTTGAATGACCAAACACAAGGACTCGGCACAAGATCTTGAAGCATTAGCGTCTGCGGCTTCATCTTCTTTTTGATGCTTTTCTACCCGGTCCCAGTTTGAGCAGGACTAGGTGTCTAAACTGCGCCGGTTAACCCGCCCGAAATTTGTTTTTAAATAGCTCCACAACGGAAGTGTAGCGCTTGGCAGTTTGCTGGCGTAAGTCGTAGAGAAAGCCGAGCCTTTTTATTTGGCAAGATCAAGTTGAGATACTTGCACCATCCCTACCGTGTGGAGCTATTTAGTCATCGCCAAGTCCTGTAAACTAACTTGGTCCACGAATGTGGACGCCAAGGGCTGCGCGGGCGAAAACCACACGGGGCGATTTGGCGCGTCTTGTCACAAAAGGATTGGCACCGCGAGAAAAAGTGACGGGCCCCTCTAAGGATTGGCGAACAAGATGTAGAGCATTAGCGTTGTGGCGATGGTGACCCAACACAAATAAGGAACCTGAAACAACGCGACCCACTGGGCATAGGGCCAAATCGTCCACATTGCCCAGGGAATAGATAGCCAAACAACAACGACATCCACCGAAGCTAACCAGAGGTTCTTCCATCCTGAGAAGATAGGCATAAACAAGAGATTTGCCACCAAGTTGATGAGAAAGGGGATCGCTACCCAGGCGGGAATCTTCCCTCGAATCACCTGCAGAAAAACATATCCGAACGAAATTGCAATGAGCGGATAAAGGATTGACCAGATCAGGCCGATCATCCACGGCGGTGGTGTCCAAGGGGGCTTGATCAGCTGATCGTACCAGGTGCGAAAGTCGACATCCACCGCTGGCGCCCGCCTCCTCTTATAGTTAGGAAGATCCTGCTAAGCTGACCATGGGTCTCTGACGGTCTGTCGTCCACCTGCCGAATTGGATCGCCTCAACTCCGTTTCATAACCAGAGCCAGTGGCAATCTTGACGAGTCGGGGGGCCTCTGCGCATGAAAAAGGCCCTAGGTTGCTCGCTGCGGAATTAGATGGCACGGCAGGCGCCACTCCCCGGTCCGGTCCTCTCCAACCCAAGCCGATAAAGGTGCCGACAGAAAGATTATCCCCTCCGGGCTACCTCCCGAACGAGGGGTTTAAGATCGCTCTTATAGAAGTAAATTGCTTCCTGGGGGGAAAGGTCGTAGATCAGTCGGCCATCGGTATCCCACTGGCGACCATCGTACCGGAAAACGGCAGTGCCGGATCGGAGGAGTTCCTCACGGTCAATCGGAGCAAACTGGCTAGGGGGTTCAAGCTCGATCGAAACGCCGACAAAAGCCGAAATCTCACCGGTGAGGCGATTGCGGGCGTAAGTCACACCGTCTTCGAATCGACAATCCGCCCAGCGGGGGGCACCTGGCTGCGCGCGACCTTGAGCCAACTTAATAAACCGCGCTTCCAAGCGCTCACGCTGCAGGTGAAATTGTCGACAGGCCCGCCTGAGTCGACGCATCCACCATAAATGGTGAAGATAGCGGAGGGCCATCCACCCGCCGGCGCAGCCCAATCCACCAAGCAGCGCTAAAATTGGCCACCAGAATCCGGCCATCGACCACATCCTGCCGAAAAGACCCCCAACCGAACCGACCCGCTCTGCCTCTGCTATGCCGCCACTGACATTGTATACGCCTTATTTCGGCATCTGCAAGGAAATCAAAGACGATTTACCTTTGTTTGCGTAAGTGTTCCGGCTGCCACATGCGTCATTTCGGCCAAACTTTTCGCAGCTTTTCTCCATGCCAAGCAGCATCTGTTCCGCCTCGTGCCACGCACTCCAGATGAGAACTTCTGGTGACAGTGCCTCGGACTTACTGCCACAGGTCCAACGCGAGGCTCCGATTCCTTCCGGGCCAAACTGATTACGCCCGTTTGCCAGTTGAAACCCGCAAAAATGGGAAGTTCTGACATTTCCCGCAAATCCCTTTTAGGACCTTGCGAAACCTCGCGGATCGCTCCGATACCCAAGGCAACCCTACCTCGGGCTTCCCCCGGTATGCCAGCCGGAACTGATCTTGCCCCCCGACTTAACCGGCCTATAGCATCCTGCTAACTGGGGGCGGAGTCCCACGGGTAAGGAGTCGTGCCAGGACTTTTCGACATTAGCTACTCAACCGGCTTCGGCTCAAATTGGGTGGGAATTGGGTCTGGTCTCTGGGACTGGCCCGGAAGGTGGGCGCTCTCCAAAGAATTTCGACCGGGACCCAAGCTTTCGATGCGGTTTGATCGCCCCGGGCGAATGAGGGCTCATCTTTCCAACAACCGGCCACTAAATCGCGTCAGAGCAAGGGAAAGCTCCCCTGACAAGGCACACCCCGAAAGGATTTAGGGGACGCCCGGCAAGTGCTTTGCGGAGTTCGGTAGACAAACCAGCGAATGTGGGAATCCTCAGGATCTTTGGCTGGGGGGGTTCCACCGCCCCCGGGTAACTAGGCCCTTTGCGCGTTTGGGGCCTTGCTTTCGTTTGGCGGCTAACCCGAGCCGAAACACTGGCTCGTGCCCGTTAAGAGATAGGGGTAATGCCAACTTTTCTCCGAAACTCGGCGGCAAGTAGCGGGAAGGACGCATGATCGCTTCGGGAAAATTTGGAAAGCTTCCTCACCCACGTCCTTGCCGAGTCAATTTAGTCGGGACGGCGCTTCTCCTAGGCCCATTGCTTCTGGCTAGCCCGGAGCCAGGCTCGGCAGTCCTCGCCCAACCATCTCCTACCTTAGGCAATTTGCCTTCCGGACGGCAGCAATTCCACAGCTTCCCGCTGCGCCATCGAGAGGCCACTGAACTTGCGGGCCCGCTGCGGGAGATCATATCGGGCTTTGGTGGTGCCCAACTTGTCGTCGATCACGAAGGCAATCAGTTCCTCGTCGCCGCGCCGGAGGAGTTGATTCCGGTAATTGCCGAGCTCATAAGTCGGCTCGACCAACCCAGGGCAGCGCCACTTGCCAGTAAAGCCGAGGTTCAAGCCTATATCTGCCCGCCCGACAAGGTTCCAGCCGTAGTTGATCAGGTTCGACAAGCATTTGCCCAGGAGCAAGGGATTCGCATCGCTGGAGATCCAACCACCGGGCGGATTTTCGTGGTAGCCCCGGCCAGCCGTATACCTGAGATTAGTAAACTTGTAAGTCTACTGGGGGTAGTGCCTGAGTCTTCGGGGCGCTCGTCGGATCAAAGAATTTGGCCCGAACCTGGTTCAGGCATGCCCGGTCATACCGGCTTCCCTCAACCGCCCCCCTCTACGGGCGCGGGAATGGGCGTGGCGGCGGGTTCCGGCATGCCCGACGCTAGGGTACCCGCGGATTCCCCAGGGCCATCTCAGCTGCCGGATGAGTATGTCACTGCCGTCATTCCTCGGCCGCGCTCAGCGGGACTTAGGCCCGCATTCCCCCCGGCAGAAGAATCAGAAAGCCTTTTCGTCGAGGTCTCGCACCTTCCAGTAAACCAAATCCGCGAACAACTTGGGCTCTTGCTTGGGGCGCGGCTGGGGCAGGTAGCAACTCCGCACCCGGGGCGAGCGGAACTTTGTTTTGAGGATGCCCGCGGCCGGCGAGCGGAACTAGGCTTTGACCACGCGAACAAGGGCGTGTGGATACAAGGGCCGCGGAACTTGGCCCGTCAATTGGCGAGCCTTGTGCGGGCCCTAGATCGGCCGATGGATGGTCAGACGGTCGTCCGTGTGCTTCCGGTTGGGCGAATCGACCCGCTTAAGCTTAAAGAGGCCCTCGATGCCTTTCGCGCCGGGCAGGCTTCGGAGGGGAAAACCACCGTTCCGGCCGGGGCAACTTCGCCAGGAGATAACAGTGCGGGAATGGCCGGCCCGTCTCAGGGCCGACTGGGTTTAGTGGATCAGGTAGCCCCGCTTTTGGGACCAGCCGGTGCAAGCCTGCTTGCACTGGAGGAGGCTTCACGGCAAGGCCATCAAGATTTAGAGGGCGGCGTTGTCCCCACCTCCTACCAAGAGCAAGTTGGCCCCCCGGCACCTAGCCCGCAGCCGGTCACTGCCCCCGGGCAGCCGACCCGGGAAGAGGGCCAACTGATACCGGCTGTGCGAGGCGATGTGGAGGTCGAAAGCTTACCTGACTTGGATGTCCTGATCCTTCGGGGCCGGCAACGCGATGTGGAAGAATTAAGCCGAATCATCGCCGAACTTGAACGCCTAAGCGCTTTAGCCGAGCCGCAGATCGAAATTTACAGGCTCCGCCATGTCAACTGTTTGTCCTTGAGCCGGCTTATCTCCCAAGTGCAGGCGGAGCTTTTAGGCAATCGCCAGGGCCGAGTAAGCATTACGCCACTTGTCAAGCCGAATGCGTTACTCCTTATCGGTTGGGGCGAGGCCCTTGAAGCAACCAAGAGGCTTATCGAGAAGCTCGACCAGCCAGTTAGTCCACACGCGGAGCTGAAAATTTTTCCGCTTAAGCGTGCCAACGCGAATGTGGCTCGCACAACAATTGCCAGCGCTTTTGTCAACAGGGGTGGTTTGTCGCCCGATGTTCAGGTGATTGCCGACACGGCCACTAACTCGCTCATCGTCCGCGCTTCGCCCAGTGACATGCGGGAGGTGGAACTTCTTGTCAACCAACTGGAGGGGGAAAGCCAGGCCGTCTTGCAGACGCGGATTTTCAAACTTCGATTTACCCTGGCAAGTGACATTGCCAACACTCTCCAGTCGGCGATCTCGGCCGCGGTGGGCGGACTCCAGCGGAAGTCTGCGATCCTCGAACTTGTCGGCATTGATCGGGAAAAGCAAGAGGTGGTCCGCTCCGGGCTTCTTACTGACGTGCAGATTGTGCCTAATTCGCAAACCAATACCCTGGTCATTACGGCGCCCGCCGAAAGCATGGAGCTTATCGCTGCCCTAATCGAGCAGCTGGATACGCCCAGTGCGGTCGCCCAAATCAAGGTGTTTCGAGTCTTCAACGCTGATGCTACCGCGCTGGCTAACTTGCTGCGGACGCTGTTTCCCCCGCAACCCACTGGGGCACAGCTTGCGGGAGCGGAGGGGGAAACCACCCTTGTGCCCCTTCGCTTTTCTGTGGACGTGCGAACTAATAGCATCATTGCCACCGGTTCGCGTGGCGATTTAGCTATTGTGGAGGCCCTTCTCTTGCGGCTGGACGAAGAGGAAGTTCGTCAACGGATTAACACGGTCTATCGGCTAAAGAATGCGCCGGCTGCCGATGTGGCCCGATCAATCAACGATTTTCTCCGCACGGAGCGGCAACTCCAATTGGCAGCCCCGGGTGTCCTTAGCCCTTTCCTGCAAATCGAATCGGAGGTAGTAGTGGTCCCCGAGCCGGTGAGCAACGCCCTGATCATTAGCGCTACACCTCGCTTTTTTCCCGACATAATGGAGCTTGTGGAGAAGCTAGACGAACTTCCTCCGCAGGTCCTCATTCAGGCACTCATTGTGGAGGTGGAACTAGCAAGTGTTGATGAATTCGGGGCCGAGTTCGGGCTGCAGGACTCGGTGCTTTTTGACCGAAGCGTGATCTCTACGACACTTAACCCGGGTTTTAACTTCAACAATCAACCCCTGGGCAACGCCGGGAGTGCCTTGTCGCTCTCAACGTCCGAAAAAATTGGTACACAGGGACTGACGCATTTTTCTCTTGGGCGCAGCAACAGCGAGTTGGGGTATGGGGGATTTGTCTTCTCGGCAAGCAGCGAGAACCTCAGCATTTTGCTCCGAGCTTTGCAGGATCGTCGGCAACTGCGGGTGCTATCCCGCCCGCAAATTATGACGCTTGATAACCAGCCAGCTTTTATCCAGGTTGGTAAACGCGTACCCCGGATCGTAGGAACCCGGTTCTACGCCGGCACGCAGTTTAATGCTGTGGAACTCGAACCGGTCGGTTTAATTCTCTCAGTCACGCCGCGAATCAGCCCGGATGGAATGGTGGTGATGCAGGTCGATGCAGAAAAATCGGAATTGGGGCCGGAATCGGAAGGAATTCCCGTCTCAATTAGTGGTGGTGAGGTGATCCGCTCTCCATCTGTCAACGTTACCACGGCCCAGACGACAGTCAGTGCTGCTGACGGGGAAACGATAGTCATCGGCGGCCTAATCACTAAGTACAATACCGCTGGCTCGCGACGGATTCCTTATCTTGCAGACATTCCCCTGGTGGGGCGACTGTTTCGGATGGACAATGCCCGCGAACGGCGATCCGAGCTACTGATCATCCTCACTCCCCGGGTGGTGCGCAATCCCGCTGAGGCCGAGCGGATTAAACAGGAAGAAGCAGCGCGAATTCATTTTGTTCTTTCCGACGTGCTGCAAATCCATGGGGAAGTGGGACTTCCCGCAGAGGATGGACTGGCCGGGCATTTAACGGAAACGCCTGTGATCTTTCCCACACTGACACCGCGGCGGATCCCAGCAGAAGCCCGCTGCCTGCCGCAGCCCACTCCGCACCTTGCTCCGCCGCCAACCCCGGCCGCGAAGTCTCAATCGGAGCAGCAACCATCGCTGGAGCCACCGGCCCAGGAAGGGAAGCCTGCTCATGGCCCGGTTGAGCCTCAGCTTAATTGATGCGATGAACACTACTTATCTTTTCAGAACCACTTCTACCCACCAGCAGCTAGGCAAAGCCCGGCTGCCTTCAGAGTTGACACTTCCAAACAATGTGCCGCCAATAAAGTCCTGCGATCGCAGTCGGGACCTTCCGTCGCCTGCTGTTTCCCCGGCCGAAACAGGCCCGCACGCGAATCCGCGCGGCGTAAAACACGAATCCCTAGCCATCCTTTTGCTTGGCTTTCTCCTCCTAGCACACACCGGCTGCGCGTTAGTGGGTGCTAAACCTCTCCCGCTTGACCCACGAAAATGGCAAGACTTGATTCCGCCAAAACCGCGAACTCCCATGCACATGGTCGATGTGTGGACGGATACGGTTCTTTCCGAACCCGGCCAGAAGCCACTTCGCGGATTCGGCGGGAGGATTATGTTTTTCGAACATCCGGACGATAAACCGATCGTTGTTGACGGAACCCTAACTGTGTACGTTTTCGAGGACGAGAATGCGGCAGAACCTCAGACTAAACCCCTGTGCCGATACGTCTTTCTGCCGGAGCATCTAAGGCAACATTACAGCCGGTCCAAACTGGGCCATTCGTATAGCGTGTGGATTCCCGTGGATGAGCTCGGTTCGCCGCGTCGACGATTGATGATCATTGCCCGGTTCGAGGATGCACAAACCGGGCAGGTCATTGTTTCCCGCCCAGTGCGGAAGACCCTTCCGGGCCCGAGCGACGACGAAAAGGGATCGGCCCGAAAAGATAGCGCAGAAAACACCGCCGGGACACACCACCCCCCGAGCAGCGGCGCGAAGCTAACCACACCCCAAGGGGACCGGATACCTGAAGCTGGAACAAAGTCGTATCGCCAAAATTCCCCGGAGGGTCCGAGCCCGCCCTCAAATTCCCGAAGCCGAGTCGAATCGACGACGATTGAAATACCACCCGACGTGGCAGCCAAGTTGCTTGGCGCAGGGCTCCCGCGAGGATTAGGAGCTCCAGAGACGTGCGAGGCCTCAGGCGTCGAAGGGCCACCCGAGCGATATTCACCGGCCGAACGGGTGAGGTCTGTCGATATGCCGCCAGAGGGGCAAGATTCACCACCCGGGCTTGGTGGCGGCACTAAGCCGCCCTGGCCGCCAGAGTGGGGGCTCCGGTCGTCCCGCCAGGACAAAGGAAGCCCATTCGGGCAAGACGGAAGAAAGGAGTTCCGCCTGGAAAAAAGCGATTCTGGGGCAGGTTACGTAATCCGGGGCACAAGGGAGGACACGGACGCGGAGAGCACTCCATTTTCAAGTTTTGCAGAAAGCAGCGCCCCTTCTCATGCGGCAAGAATCCCTAGTTTCCCCGCCAATGGACCCCTGCCCGGCGCGGCAGTCGCAGCTGAAACCACCTTAATTAGGGCGATTCAGGGGACTGAGGAGCGGTCGGCCCAGCGGGATTATTGCTCGGAAGGCCGGTTGAATCAGGCAAACGGACAAGTAAGCCCGAATCGTCAACAGCGGACACCCCGGGTTCAAAGAGGACCAATAGTTTTGCCAAGTTTTTCGCCCGGTCGGACGCGACCACACCCCGTAGTATGGCCTTCTCGCCCTGAAGCTCAACTTCCACCGTCTCTCCTTGAGCCAAGTGGAGCAGCTGACGAAGCTGCTGGCCAATCACCGCCGACTGAGGGTTCGTCGAAGTTTCCGGGGGGTTGAAACCAACCTGAAGCCGGGGGGGATACATCTGACCGATTGATACTCTGTCCCCGGAGAAGCCTCCGGGAGTGTAAGTCGGGGCAGGAACTGCCCGCTCAAGCCGAAAAGTCGGCCCCGTCGAGGGACTGGTCCAGCCGGCGGACCTTGACCCGCTCCACCTGGTGGGTCTGGCGAGAGGATTGGGCCGCGGGCCACCGGTTGGTGTTCCCCCCTGAAGGGTGAGGAAGCCTCGACTCTCGAGCTCTTCCATCAGCGACCGCGTCCGTCCCAAGGGATTGGTACCCAGTCGGCGTGTGCCAAACATCTGCGCAGACGCTGACTCGCTGAGGAGCAAAAAAAGGGCAAAAATGACCGTTGATTTTGCCAGCTTTTCCCTACTCATTTCCTATCTCAAGCCGGGTTTGCAATCTGCTGTCGAGAGGTGGGCCTCCGCACGGGATGCTATTCTCTGGCAGGAGGGGCAAGAAAACCAGGCCCAATCCCTCGGGCGCGCCCACGTTCCACGCACCTTGCAAGCGTGTGCCGGCACCGGGGAACCCGTAACTGCGGAGAGTTCGCCTGGCTTAGGGTATCCTTCCCCAACCGCGACGCCAGCTTGACGTTCCACGCAAAGTAGCTAACTTGCGGGCAGGAGACGCACAAAGTGGAAACCGCGATACTCCCCCGGATTCCCTTTCAACAGCCGCTTAACTAAGCGAGGGCAGAAAGTGACCATACTGGATCGCCAGCTCCCTTCAAATCATTCGGCTGCTTCCGCAGTAGGCAAGGTATACCCCGCCGCCCTGGGGGACCTCGTTTTTCTTCGGCCAACTCGGGAGGTGAAGTCCAACTCCCCCAGAAATCCCGAGGCGAACAATTTCTAACCGATTTGAACGTCTTCGTCGTCTTCAGGCAGGATCGAGCGCGACTCTTGCGATCCTTCTTCATCCTCCTGGCCTGAGGGCAGTGGACCAAATTTTCGCGGGCGGGTGCACCGGACTCGATCCTCCAATCCTCGGTCAAGGCCGGCCCGCTCTAAGAGCGATTTGCCGAGGATATCCGCCTCGACTGGATCCGGGGGAGGTGGTGAAACGGCACCCAATTCCTGAGGCGAGTAGTCGATCCGATACTTGTGGCTGGCGACCGCCAAAATGTCGCCTGGGTCCAAACGCTTTTGGGTCACGCGCGTGCCGTTGACCCGGGTTCCATTCCGGCTATCCAGGTCGCGCACATACCAATAACCATCTTTAAGGAAAAGCTCGCAATGGTGTGCCGAAACATTTGGAAATCGCAGCACCACATCACAGGTCTCGCGCCGCCCGATAAGAAGTGTCGTCTTCAGCAAGGGGATAGGATCCCCCCCGCCTACCGGGTTAAGCTGTCCGTACATTGCCGACTCCCCATAAGCGATTCGGGTTTGACAAGGTCCGGGAGATGGCGTTTCACTTTCCCGACTACCTAGGCCCACAGCCCCTGGTCCCATAGTCAACACGTTGCTTATGATTTCACCCCGGTCAACCGAGGGCCGTACTATTCAAAGGATGAATACGTTTTAAGTGCTGCCTTAAGGCCAGCGGCCCGAAACGGTTCCCCAAGCACGGACCTGGGCGATTTCGGCATCTGCGAATGAAACAATCCACGCGCGGTCATCTTCTTTGAAAATCCCGCGGCCCCCACTGAATGCCAGTCTAGCTGAGATAAATCGATGTCGTCAAGTTTTGGACCTTTGGAGAGCCCGCGGATCAGTGCTAGCGAGGACCTTCCAGCTTGGCGGCTGGCTGGGCTGAGGTACTACGCTCTTAGCTTCTTCTTGCGGCAAAAATTCGGCGGGCGGGTGTGGAAGCTTTCCTTGGATGCCGGCTGCAGTTGTCCTAATGTTGACGGAACAATCAGCGACAAGGGGTGCATCTTTTGCGATCTTGTGGCGACCGCGCCGAGCAGACGATTGGGACTTGGCGCCTTATCCGTACACGAGCAAATCGAACAGGGAATCGCCCGCGTTGCAGCCAAGCGCAGGATTGATCAGTTTATTGCCTATTTCCAACCGGGCACAAATACGCACGGGGAGCTGGGTCGACTGGTCGACCTTTGGCGTGCTGCGGCTTCCCATCCACGTGTGGTGGGAGTTGCCATCGGTACCCGACCGGACGCTTTGCCAGAGGCGGTCCTCGACGCCCTAGTGGATTTAGCCCAAATCACTTGGGTCCAGCTGGAAATTGGCGTGCAGACGTTCCACGACAGCTCTCTGGGCTGGCTGAGACGTCATCATACGGCCGCGGATAATGCTCAGGCCATCAGGAGGGCCAAGGCCCGCGGACTATTCGTAGTGGCCCACGTCATCTTAGGAATTCCCGGGGAGGAGTTGGAGGCGATCGTTCACACGGCGGATAAGCTAAATGAGCTAGGCGTTGACGCGGTCAAAATCCACAATCTGCATGTCCTCAAGGACACTGACTTAGAAAGCTTGTGGCGACAGGGGCAGTTTCAGCCCATGGATCGCACCCAATACGTCCACAGCGTGGCCACCTTCCTTGAGCATCTTTCCCCTGGGAGTGTGGTGGAACGGCTTGTCGGGGATGCCCCGGCGGAGTTCCTCCTTGCCCCGGCTTGGTCGCTCCAAAAGTCGGAGGTGATTCGTGAGATCGATAAAGAGCTAATCCGTCGGGACAGTTTCCAGGGGCGGTTTTGGCGACCAGCTGCCGGGGACAAATGACACCTTGCGGTAAGCGCCAAGGTCGCTCCTTACACGAGTACTTTTCCTAAACTTGACTAGATCGACTGAGGACTCCCCCTGGAGCACGGTGGAATCCTCAAATAAGACCTGATGCCGACAGCCTCGTAAACAGTTACTCGGTACGGCAGACCTCCGGTCAGGAGAGAATGCGCTCCGGCATATCCGGCTTTCGCTTCGTCGACTTTCAACTAGCCCCAAAGGCACAGCCAGAATTCTGACCGCCAGGTCACGTTTCGCGTTACGCCAGTTTGTCTTTTCTCCTTGCCTTGGCCGAAGAAGTTTCCGACCTGTGGATTGGCCAAAGACCACGGCGGTCCTCGCTCCTGAGCATGAAGTAGAGGTGAAGTCGCCCGGGTCAGATTGGGCCACCAAAGGCAAATCGTTACGCCGGGGCCTAGATCCCAAACGCAGCGATCCCCGCGTTTTGGCCGCAGTTTCCCTGCTGGCCAAGATCGTGCACACGCAGCTTGTGGTCTTACTAACCAGAGGAGCTAAGCGCGTACTAATCCCCGGACTTTCCCCGGGCAAAGGGAGCCGGGGCGGCGTTCATGACTTCTTCAACCACTTCAGCGATGCGAAGGAGATCAGCTTCTTCGTGGGCTAAGGTGCAAAGGAAGCGGATCCGGGCATGACCCTCTTTGACCATCGGGGCACCAATCGCCAATGCCAGCACCTGCCGATCGGCCAGCTTTTGGACAAGTTGGATTGCCCGGACGGAACTCCCCACGGCAAGGGGAACAATCGGAACGCCTGAGTCTCCCAGGACCTGGCAACCTCTTTCGGCAAGGGCCTGCCGAAAGACTCGCGATCGGTTGGCAAGAGCAGCGACACGCTGGGGCTCGCTTTCTAAAACCCCAAGAGCGGCTCGAGCTGCCGCGGCATTTACAGGAGATAAGGCAAATTCCTGGGCGATTACGGCGGCCGAGTACCGAGCTAAATCCACCAACGCTTGTCGACCCGCTACAAACCCACCGGCAGCTCCGAGGGCAGCTCCAAGCCCACCGATAGAGATATCCACACTTTGGCGGTCAACCTCGAATTGGTCGACGATGCCCGCCCCCTTTGGCCCCAGTACACCAAGGCTATGAGTTTCTTCTACCACAAGAATAAGACCGAACCGGTTTCTCAGTTCCACCAATTCGCGCAACGGGGCCACTGTTCCCTCAATCGGAGAAACCGCCTGGACGCACAAAAAAGCCCGCCGGTACTTACCTCGCTCCAGGGCTAGCCGCCTTTCCAATTCTTGAAGATCGGCCGCCGAGAACTCTTCCAGCGTGGCCCCGGCTGCAAGGGCGGGGATCAAAAATGAGCGGGGATAGCTCGCCTCGTGAAGAACCCAATCTTGCCGGGAGAGAATCTCCGAAAAAATCGCCTGATGGACGACAACCTCGCTTGCCGTACAAAGCGCAGCTTCCGCACCTAAGAATCTGACAAGAGCGGATTCAAGTTCGCTATGGATCGGCCGCCGGCCACCGGAACGCAATCCGGCCCCCGCAGAGCTGCCCCAGCGGTTAGCAGCCTGAGCAATTGCCTCCTGCACAAGCGGGTGCTGGGACAGACCCAGGTAATCTGCACTCAAGAAACTGGTCGCGGGCTTTCCCTGCCAAGTCACCCGACCCACTCCGCCGTCCACCACCGGCATTTGCCAGTGCTCAAGGCCGGCCGAGCGGATAACTTTTAGCCGGTCGCGGAGGCGATCATATTCGGGAACTAATTCGGCTGACATTTGTACAGTGGCCGGGGGCAAGGGAGACTTTGCCACCCGCCACCTATCGCCCACCTGTTCCCGCAACGCCTGCACTACATCCCCGAAAGTTTCCAGCTCGGCCAGCCTCTCCGGGGCCAACTTCCCGCCCAGCTCCCCTTCGAGAGCCGAGATCAGCTCCATCCTCTGAAGCGAGTCCAGCCCCAATTCGCTTATCGAGGTCTCCAAAGTGATTTCATCCGCCCGGTGCCGGACAACCCTCCGGGCATACTCAAGGACAAGGTCTTCCAAAGGTCTACCGTTGCCCGTCCAATTTGTTTTCAATTCCGGGGAGCCCATCCCGGTCCTGGCCTGCCCGTCTGAGCGCTCTTCGGGAGTATGGCCGCCAGCCTGAGCCCCCTCGGCACGACTCCCTTGTTTCCTGGTTGAAAGTCCTTCCGCAAGTCCCTTGCTGCTCGTAGACCCATCCCCGCCCCGCGACGATGGTCCCCGCAGGTCGCCGTCCGATCGCTCGGTAGACTCCCGAGTTCGAAAGACCTCCTTGGTCCCGGTTGGCTCCAGTGCTGACGCTTCGTCGGAAAAGCCGTGCCAGGGACCTCCAGGCGTAGAAGGCCCGATCGAAGAAGCGGCTACGGCACCGGCAGCCACCTCGGCCAATTCCGGCTCGCGGACCTCGTCCCCAAGCACTGGCAGTTCCACGTCCGAGCGCTCCCACCATGCCAAGGCGGCGAGGGTTTTCTCCAAATAGCCTTGGCGGCAGGCATGCCGCTGGATTTTGTTGCTTGAAGTCTTGGGAATCGTGCCAGCTTTGATCAGGACAATTGCGTCAACAGCCAGGTCGTGTTCCTCGGCCACAGCCCGGCGGATGGCTTGGACAACCGGTTCCAGGTGCCCCCGCACCCGGCGCTCCACCTCGTGGACCACGACCAAGCGCTCCCGCCCATTTTGCTCCACCGTGAAGGCAGCCCCCGCGTCTGGCCGAAGCCATGGGTGGGCATGCTGGACCGTCAATTCAATGTCTTGAGGATAAATGTTCCTCCCTCGGAGGATGATGACATCCTTAATCCGCCCGGTAACAAAAAGTTCACCTCCCCATAAGAACCCCAGGTCGCCGGTCCGCAGGAATGGCCCTTCGCCGGTTCCTTCCAAATAACCGCCGAAGGTGGCCGCCGACGCCTCCGGGCGATTCCAATAGCCCATGGCCACACTGGGACCTTGAACCCAAATTTCCCCAACGAAACCCTCGGGAAGGCGCCGGCACGTATGGGGATCGACAATAAGCACCCGCTGGTCAGGGAGGCTTTGTCCACAGCCCACCAACGGCCGGGCACCCGGTGAATGCGGGGCAGCCGGTATCACTCGGCCATGTTCGAGCGCCTCGGCTTCGAACCAGCGAATCACCGGCGGCTCCTTGGCGTAACCCCCTGTCACAATAAGCGTTGCCTCGGCTAACCCGTAACACGGGAAAAAGGCCTCCCGGCGAAATCCGTATGGTTCGAAGGCCTCGGTAAATCGCTCGATCGTCTCGGCTCGGACCGGCTCCGCGCCGTTAAAAGCCACCTGCCAGCTAGACAAGTCCAGCTGCGCCCGCTGGGCCGGCGGAATTTTGTCCACACAAAGCTCGTAGGCAAAATTTGGGCCGCCACTTGTGGTGGCCCGAAATCGGGAGATCGCCCATAACCACCGCAAGGGCTTTTGCAAAAAAGCCATCGGCGACATCAAGATGTTGGGCCGGCCGACGAAAAGGGGCTGAAGAATTCCGCCGATAAGCCCCATGTCATGATAGCTGGGAAGCCAAAACACCCCGAGGCCTGACCGGGTGTGCTCGAACACGTAGGCGATCAGAGCGGAGTTATGAAGCAAATTCCCATGATTGAGCATTACCCCCTTCGGTGCCCCGGTTGATCCGGAGGTGTATTGAAGAAAAGCCAACGTCTCGCGGGTAATCGGGGGTTTTTGCCAACGGTCCTCCATGTGCCGAGGAACATGGCAGGTGGCAAGCCAGCGAAGTTCCTTCAAATGAGGCGTCTCGTCAATCAGGGGCTCCACCCGACGAATGACGGCATCGGTTGTCAAAGCGACCTTCGCCTGGGCGTCCTCAGCAATGGCTTGAATTCGCTGAAGCGAGCGGTTCTTTCGCGGCGGATAAACCGGTACGGCTACCACCCCCGCGTAAAGGCAGCCAAAGAAAGCAGCGATGAACTCCAGACCAGGCGGATAAAGAAGCAGGGCGCGCTCACCTTCCAAACCTAGTGATTGAAGCCACCCACCGATAGCTCGTGCTTGCCTGTCCAGCTCCTGGTTGGTGATATGGACTTGCTGATCCTCTCCGTCGACCAGAAAAGTGAATGCAATTTCATCCGGCTGATAAGTTGCCCGGTGGCGGAGAAGCTCCACCAAATCCGGGGGGATAAAAAACATCCCAGGCAACCGATACGGTAACACTGGCAGGAAGCTCCCAGGAATGCTCTCCTCGTAAACGCCTCCCAAGAAGCGCGGCGACCGCACACTGTCGCTATAAGGACCAGCCCCCTCCCGCCCCTTTAAAAGCGCCCTAGGACGCAAAGTCTACCTAGATTCTCGCAAGCGCAACCCGATGAATCCGACCGCAAAGGTTTTTGGCAAACTTTAACCAGCCGTCAAGTTCCGGTCCAATCCTAGCCACTAAGCTGACCTGCTCCGACTCAGACCAAGTGAGCGACATCCGCTGGCGGACTTGCGAAGTTGTTCCTGAGCCCTGTACTTTACCCAATTCGGCACACCGACGGGCAGCCCAAAAACCGAATCGCTGTGATCATTGGCATAAACGGCACAGACTCACCCGGGTTGTCCCGGAACCGGCGCAGCACCCACAAACCGCGGAACAACCCCCCTCTCGAAACGCGCAAGCGCCCAAACAGCGCGTCCCGCCGGTTGCCGGCGGGTTTTCTCTCACACGCATGATTTTGCCTTTTTCCCAGGTCCATATATCCTACGCGGTCATCTTACTCTACGCAATCAAACGAACTAGGCATGTGTTATAAAATCCATTATGTATGTGGAGATTAGAAGTGCTTCGGAGGGAGTTAGGCACCCGGGGCAAGCCGCGGGCAGTCGCGCGGTCCGGCCGATCCAAACAATGAAGCGGAAGGTCGGGGCTTGAAAACATGTTGCGCGGGTTGGCGGCTCCCGGCAATTTTCGTGATGGGCTCGCGGGGATTGGATTAAACGGGTGCTCGCGTGGGTGGGGTGGGGAGCCGACATACATTGGAAAATCATTTGACGCCGAAAGGCGCTCGGGCAAGGGCGGAGCTGCGTGGTTGGACCCTTTTCGGTACCGAAAGGATACCGGCTTTGACCCGCTTTTGGTTAAGACCTACTGGGCCGAATCGGCAGCCGACATGTGGCGGAGCCGGGCCAAATAGGCGCAGTTTGGGAGAAGGATATCGGCTTTTTGTCGGGCAAGGAGGGACACCCGCGAGAACTCCGTTTACAACTTCACTGCTAAGCAGTCGCCGGGGTGGGTGTCTTTTGCCGGCCCGGCCAGCCTCCCAGAACGCTGCGACAGAATTTTGTGCCATAGGTCGGGGGGGCCAATAGTCAATGCGCCGCGCCTAAACTGGCGAAGGACGCCATACAAGGCTTTTCTTGGGGGCGACAACCGCGGAAAATAGGGCAGCTTCACGAGAGTTGCATCAACTCCGAGAAATCTCGACAGGAGATTAGTTTACTGTCGGCACATGGTTGTGCTTCTTGCCGGGCAGTAGGCCCCTGGGCCTCGGCTTCATTTTTGGCTTCCAGCAGTCTCGGCGGCGCAAGACCATCGATGGCCGATCGGCGAAACCCTTACGAGCGGGCTTTCGAAGCGTATCTGCGGGCTTTGGCCGTCCCTTATGTTGCTGTGGACGAAGCCCGAAGGGCCCGTATCGCCGCGGGGGAAACGCTTAAAAATTTGGACTTTATCGTGGCCACCGGGAGTCACGGAGGGTGGCTTGTGGATGTGAAGGGGCGACGCTTCCCCACAGGCCGGCTTCACCCGCAGTATTGGAAGAACTGGTCATTTGTGGACGATTTACGAAGTTTAGAGCAGTGGGAACAATTCTTCGGGGCCGGATTTCGCGGGTTACTGGTCTTTGCTTATAAAGTGGTCGGAGACCGGTCCCCTACTGCCCCCGAGTTTGAGTTCTTCTTCGAAAGCGAACGATACGCCTTCTTAGCGACGCCGCTTCGAGAGTACGGACGCTGGGCCCGGGAGCTTTCGCCCCGGTGGGGCACGGTGATGGTTCCGGTCAAGATTTTTCGGGAAATTGCTCGACCGTTTTGTGAGTATTTACCCGCCAGAAAGCTTGCCCATTTTCCTGCTCCTCCAGGTGCCGGGAACGAAACTCAGGGTGGGCAAAACGTTTTTCCCGCCGCGGCAGTAACGAGCTGATACACTTCCCCCGTGATACACTTTCCCCGTAATCACCGCACCCGCGATTTGAATCCCGCGTCATTAACGTGGCGGCTGGCAATTCCCGCTTAAGTTAGCTGCAATTTTTGCCGACGCTTGTTTCCCGCTCCCCCGCAATCGCCGCCTGATCCCCGCGGAATGCCGCCCTTAGGACTTTGGCACGAGGATTGCAACCCCAGTTGGCCCACCGGCGGGGCAGTAACCGGGAAATCTTTATCCCTTGCCGTTTCCCCAATTCGCTACGGAGGGCCTTGTCGCATGCTTTCGACGCTTACCGGCTCTGTGCTCAGTCTGTTCGCTCGGGGGGTTATTCAGCAGCTGTCTTCTAGCCAGAAAAATGGTCCCAGCTCGGAAGGGATTACCGCGCCCGGCCGCACGGATGCGCTTGACGAGTTAAAAGTGGACGGAAATAGCAGGGCACTCAAACGGGTTCTTTCGCGGTACGAGCTGACTCGGATTAGTCCGGCAGAGCTACGTCAACTTGCCGCGGAGCTTGGTGAGAAAGCGCTTTTGTCGCCGAGCGACATCCAAGAACTTTTTGCGCTTTCAAGAAAGCTAGAGGCAGCCGGCATTGGTACCCACGAGCGGGTCAATCTCTTAGCCTGGTGCCAAAGGCTGCTTCGGGATCTGGAGCGAAAAAGCCCGCCGGGTGGGCCAGAGACGCTCATGCATGAGCCCAGTGAGGCGGTCGCTCAACTTCGCCGACAAGTAGCCCTTCTTGAGAAGTTGGCTAGCCTCCAGGAATTACCCTAAGTATTTCCCTCCTGGGGAAGAACTAGTCGATGAGGGACTGCAAGAACTCAGAAAGGAAAATGACCCCCTGTCCGAGATCCACCGGGTTCACCACCGAAAAAGGCGGTAACTGACTTCGGAAGGGCTGCGGGGTACCGCGCGAGCCCGGAAAGGTGCCAAAACCCGACAAGTTGAGCGCCTGGGCCCACTATGACCCCGGAATTCTACCGCGAAGTCCGCGGCCGATCAGTAGCCGGTGGCAAAGCTACTTTTGCTTTCGGGCCGACTTTTTCTGAACGTGTAGCCGCTTGATCTCCTGCAATTCCTGATACAGTCGGTGACGAAGGGGATCTTCCGGCCTAAGTGTCTCTAAGAGCTTTTCGGCTTTTTGGAAGGTTTCCTCAGTGATATTGCCCGGCCGGAACAGTTCGCGCCAACGGAGAGAGACGGGGTGGGTTGTAACCAACCTTGACCTCCTCCTCTATTTGCGACCATACCCCGCACCGTCGCGGGGAACACTACGTCCCTTGACATTATTTCCGAATATGCCAAGGGAAAGCAAGGAAACTACCAAACTAGCTCCCTCCCCGCCCGCGGGTAGAAGCGTTCGGGGGCCATCCCTCCTACCCCGTGGGGGATGCGTCTCCAATCAATCTCCATAAAACCGGGGCAGGCCCCCTCCTCGAGGAGCCTCCGTCTTCCTAAATTCAGGACGCAACCGCCTCTTTTCCCGGGTCCCGTACGACCGCAACCGGCCCGCCTGTCCCTGAGACCTTGCGAAAATCTCGATCGGTTTGAGGCAACCTAAAATTGATTTCGAAAGGGACCTGAATCCTTTGCTCGCGGCTTGTTTCGTTCGGCCGGTAGCTCAAGGCGACCGATACTCCGGGAAAGCCGCGGTCTTCAATCTCCAGGCCGCGGGACGAAGCGCCTGGTCTTGGAAAGTAGCTCGGGGGGTCAAAGGCCTATGCCGCTTTATCGGTATTTGCCAGAGTCGGAGGGTTGTGACTACTGTCGGGAGGGTTTTGAGCTTCTCCAATCAGTGGACTCACCCACGCAGTGCGCATGTCCTCAGTGCGGCACCACCTGCCGACGCGCCTTTGCACCTTTTAAACCGATGCGGGGCGTTAAGAGCTTGCTTAGTCCTAAGAACCTGGAACGGCACGGCTTTACCCAGTATCGCCGCACTAGTGCAGGCTACGAAAAGGTGTGCGGGCCGGGGCCTGACCTTATCCGGCGACCCAAGTGAACCCGGTCGTTTCTGTCCGAAAGGCGGGACTCCGTGAGCGGGGACAGACTGAAAAACCCCGGCCGCAAATAGTCGCAGGGCGCCGGGGGTAATGGGAAGAACTTCGCGGAGATTCTCGGTTAAGATTTCGCTTAACGAATCGAGCTTGCCGCGATTTTCTGAACTTTTACTTCGGTGGCCGCCGTCTGGTGCCTCCCCGGCCTCTTTTCGCCGGTTCTGCCGGTATCTAACCCACAGGAGGCCAGCCTCACCGGCTGGCAATGGCCCCCACAGAAGCTCTTGGGCCAATCCCTCCCTTTGTAGGGGGAGTTATACGGCCGACTTACACCCTGGCCGCCCCAACTGGGTACACCTTTGCCCCCATTAGTTGGGAGAGAGCCGCCAGGGCGCGCTCCACGTCCTGGGGGCCCACGTCCAAATGCGTGACGGCTCGGATGCGTTGAGGCCCTGAGGGCAGCATCAAAACGCCAAATTCCGCTTTCAGCCGCTCACAGAGCAAGCTGGCCGAACCCCAGGCCGGGTCAACTCGGAAAAAGACCATATTGGTCTCCACAACTTCCGGATCAAGTGTTAGGCCCGGGATCTCGGCAATGCCGGCGGCCAACCGCTTGGCCAAAGCATGATCCTCTGCCAGGCGATCAATATGGTGCTCCAGCGCATAGAGGGCCGCGGCTGCCAGGATGCCCGCTTGTCGCATGCCTCCACCCAGAGCTTTTCGATGTCGGCGGGCCTCGGCGATAAGCTCCTTCGTGGCGACAAGCGCTGAACCAACCGGCGCCCCCAAACCCTTGCTGAAGCAGATGTTCACGGTGTCAAAATGCCGCGCCCAGTCAGAAGCAGGGATACCAGTCGCCACCACGGCGTTAAACAGCCGCGCCCCATCCAAATGCGTGACCAATCCGGACTGATGTGCCCATCGGCAGATTCGTGTTAGCTCGTCGAATGGTTGGATAGTACCTCCACCGCGGTTGTGGGTATTCTCCAACGTCAGAAGTCGAGTTCGGGCATGATGGATCCCCGGCGGGCGGATACATTCGAAAAGTTGCTCCAGTCGAAGAATACCCCGCAAACCCTGTACAGGGCGAGCCGCCACACCACAGATTTGAGCGTAGGCCGATTGCTCGTTGTTGAAAATATGGCTTTCCGCCTCGCAGATCATTTCGTCACCAGGCCGGCACAGCGTCCGCACGGCGACGAGATTCGACATGCTTCCAGATGGCACCAAAAGACCCGCCTCCTTGCCCAGAAGCTCGGCGATCCGCTCTTCGAGGCGGTTGACAGTTGGGTCTTCGCCAAAGACATCATCGCCTACTTCCGCCTCCGCCATTGCCCGGCGCATGCCAGGTGTCGGCCTAGTCACCGTGTCACTGCGGAAATCACTCAGACCATTTGCTCCGCCCATTGTTGTAAACTTTCCCTTCCCACAAAGACCGTCCCCACCGTCAGCTAGCAGGCTCGACAACAACACACCACCGACTTCCTTGCGGTCGCGAGAAATTACGGCGATTCCTTCCCATTCCCCCTTGGGGCCACACCTTCCGATTGTATCCGGGCGGTTAACCCCGCGCTTATATTCCCTTTTAAGAAGAGGGTTATTAAAACTGTTCCCGCATGGGTCCTTTCTCCAGCCGTTAGCGGCGGGGGCCTTCCGCAAGCGGCAAGGTCACAGGCCTGTACGGATGATCTCGCTTGCGCAGGACTTTAGCCTGTTCGATGCGGTCTGGCTCGGCTGGGGCCGGGTCCTCGGGGTCCCGCCGGGCGATTCGCGAAAGAACTTCCATCCCGCGAACAACCCGTCCGAAGACAGTATGTTTTCCGTCGAGGTGTTTTTGCGGCATAAAGCAGATGAAAAACTGGGAGCCCCCTGTATCTCGACCAGCATGGGCCATGCTCACACTGCCACGAAAGTGAATGCGGTAATCCGGCCGGTAGCACTCGCAGGCAATCCGATAACCCGGCCCTCCTAGACCGGTCCCAGTGGGATCACCCGTCTGCGCGGCAAAATGGGGAATCACCCGATGAAAAGGTACTCCGTCATAAAACTTCTTTTCCACAAGCGAGATAAAATTGGCCACTGTGTTCGGTGCCTGATCTTCAAACAGTTCCAGTTCGAGTTCGCCTTTTGTAGTGACAAGAAGCACCCGCGGGAGATTGCCGGCCGCCGCCTCCTTTTGCCGTAAGCTTTTTTCGCGCTCCCAAGCCTGCCGGTAGTAGGCAAGATCCTCAAGAACCCTCTTGCCCCCCTCGGATAAGACCCCGCGCTTATCCGCGATCTGAAGATACTCATTTGCCCGGTCGTATTCGTGCAAAGTGAAAGCTGCGACACCGGTGAGGGCATAGACCGCCGGATTTGGATGCCCGGCTTCAATTAGTCGACACCCGAGCCGATATGCTTCCTCGAAATTGTCCTGGTCGTAATAAGATCCCGCCACAGCCAGAAGGAAGGCCCCTTCGTCGACATACTTGCGCGGGCCAAACCGAAAGAGGGCATAGGCTGCCTCGATCAACTGAGGCTCAAGCTGCCGGGCCTGTTGCCGAAGAAGCTCCCAATCTTTTTCGATCCTTCGAGCATCGGCAGGCGGAACTAAACGATAGTCCCAGTAGTGCTTCTGCATTCGGCCCAGGATTTCCCGCCATTGGCCAAGGAGCTTTTGCCAATTCGCTTTTGCCATCGCCTCGCTTATTTGGGCCGAGCCCTCCTCGGCCTGGGCACGACTCGGTATTGCCAAAAGTAAGCCGCTGTCAAAGAGCAGCCAGAGCCCAATCGTGGACGCCCCAGCGACAATCAAAATCGCGGAAATAACCCGGCTAAATTGTCGGGCAAAACCCATTTCACCACTCCACCAACGGGAGAAAACTTCCTTCCTTGCGGAACTTTACTACCAAAGCTTGCTTAAGTGTTAAAGATTGCTTGGGTGTCCGCCAGATGAACTTGCTTAGTTAGCGTGCCACTAGTCTTCTCAAACTGAACCCCCACTAGCCACCCAACAAAATCTAGCCGATTGCCGAGGGCTCCTCCGCAAAACGTTTTGTGCGCAGGTTTGTCAACGGCTTAGCAAGGACTCGGAACAGGGCCTTTCGATTCGTCAACGCGCTTAAGTCCTGCGGTCGCACCTCGCCGGAAAAACCGGCCACAGTTTGCCGTGGGCGGCACCACGGTATTTAGGCCCGATCCCGATCGCTGGAAGCAAGAACGTACTGTCCGCGCTTCCAACGCGGGTGCCAACTGCCCGCGTCAACAACTCGATGGCGACATCCATGGCCCGATCTTCATATTTCCCTTTCGCCGGCAGACTATACTTCTCTCACCCGGAAGCTAAAGCTAGCTCGTGGAAGCCCAACCTATCCCGCGCTAGGCTGGGCAAAAGTTTGAGTGGGCAGGTCGGCCTCGGAAGCCGAAGCGGTCGATGGCGCCCCGGAGAACCCTTCGCCCCTCCTTCGCGACCAAGCACCGTTTCCACGAAGCAGCCACAGCACCAGGAGCCATACTCCGCCGAAAATAAGGAGCACCGCCGCAAGGGCTGCGCCGGCATAAACAATAAGCCCGCGCTGAAGCTGGCTGAGCGTCCAGCCGATTGTGCCTTCAAAATTGTCGTATGCTTCCTGAACCACCACCCACCATCCGACCGGCTCGCCTCGCACCTGGACCGGCGCCGCCTGGGCAAGCCACCATTTCGCCGGCAATGGATGTCCGGTACGCTCGGCAAGCTCCCCTAAGGGATCGCGAAAGCCGATCCCTTTTTCAATCGTGTTAGGCAAAAGTTCAAGCGGAAGTCGATAGCGCCCGAAATCAATCTCGGCCAAGTTCTCCAGCTTCTGAAAAAGCGGATGCTGGACGATTACTCCCTGGTGATCCCCCGGCCTTTCGTCAACAAGGACAGCCATCTGAAAGGCCGAGAATCGCGCTTGGCCGCTTTCGACCTCCACAAAACGCCCCACCCGCACCGTTAGCGCCACCACCCCCAGGAACCCTTGCTGTTTACGGGGATCTTCAAAGACCGGAGTGGCCACGGCCACGATCCACTGATCGTGAGCCTCCGATTGAAAGACGGCCGATAGCTGAGTTCGGCGGAGGTGTTCCCCCGTTGGCGGCCGAGTGCCGCGCGGAAGATCCGCTGGTCCTCCGTGGAAGAAACTTCGCCAAGCGTAATTGTGGCCAACCGTTTCCGACTCTGGGACACGCACCACCGAAAAGCCCCGCCAATCGCAAAAGAACCAGCTTGCCACCTCTCCAGGCGATGGGGATTTAAAGGGATGAAAACGATCCGGGATCAAAGCCTCAAACTCGGCCTGCAAAGCCTTTCGTGCCGGATGGTGCCGGAATTTCTGCCGCAAGTCCGCCTGCCGATCGCCCTCGCCGCGGGCCGACAGGCCGGACGGTTCGCTTGCTCGGCTCGAGGCCGGGGACCGATCAAGTTCTTCCAAAATGTTCTGCAATTCCTCCGAGCGGCGGAAACAGTCAAGCCACGCTCGAAACTCGGGCGAGTTGGCTACGCTTTCTACCGCTTCGAAGCGCCGCTCCAGTTCGTTGGAAGCTGTACGAGCGACAAATTCGGCGGCAAAGGCATTGTTCCTCAGTGCGGCCTCGATGAGAGCCTTCCGCGAACCCTCAAGCAGGCGACGACCACCGACAGCGGCCAGGACTCCGACTACCCCAAAAAGAAGAAGCGGGGCGAGAACCCCCAGGGCAATTAATGGGCGTCGTGCCAGCGCTACCTCCCGAGCGTCAAGCGCCGCCACGACCGCCTGAACATTAGGGAATCGCTTCTCGGGGTCAACCTCCAAGCATCGGTCAATAATCGCAGCCAGGTATCGATCCACCCCCCTGATGCGGCGGTGCGCCGTGGGACGAGGCGCAGCGTGCATTGCCCGCCGGTAGATGGCGAGCCGTTCTTCCAGCGTCCGAGCCTGCTCAAGTCGGGGGATAAGCTGTGGCAGTCGCCGAGGTGGTTCACCAGTCAACATGCAATAAGCAAGGGCACCCAGGGCGTAGACATCCCAACGGGCGTCGGGCACGCCGGCCAAATCGGCCTGTTCAGGGGCCATGTAGAACAACGTCCCTAACGCCGGGCTTTGTTCATGGGACAGACGGGACTGACCAAAATCCGCAATGCGTGCCCGGCCATCGTGATCAAGTAACACGTTGGCTGGCTTAAGATCGCAGTGGAGAACCCCTTTGTTATGCGCATGCACAAGCCCCTGGGCGATATCCCGGAGAAGTCGCACCACCTCGGCCGGCGGAAGTGGCCCCTCAGCCAACCGGTCGGCTAGTGAGCCATGGGGCATATACTCCATCACGTAGTACGGAGGATCGGCGTCCCAGCCCACAGCCAGTAGTTGCACGACATGCCGGTCATTGAAAAGAAAGGCAAGCTTCTCTACCTCCCGGGCCAAAAGGGCCCAGTCTAACCCTCCCCGATGGGCATAAAACTTGACCGCCACCCGCCTCCCGGTGCTTTTTTGCACAAAAACCCAAACTTCCCCGTAGGCGCCCGTCCCTAGAAGCCGTTCCGGCTCATAACCCGGGATGATAAGCGGTGGCCGGTCCCGCTGAAGACTCTTCGCACGGGCTGCCTCTTTCGCCCAATCCTCTTGTGGCAAAGTGGGATCAAGTGACATATAGCGCTAGCGCTCAGGGGCTAAACCAATCCCAAACGCGGCAGTTTACTGGCCGGCCAGGCCGAGAAGTCGCCTTCGCAGGTGCTCCTCGTGCAAATAGGGATTCCAAAAGGCTACAACGGTCCCGAGTCCCAGCCCAGGAGCTTAAGGGCAAAGTTAAACCCGGGGCCAATACCGGCCAAATCGCCGTCAGCTTCAAGATTGTATCCCGCGCGCCGGGCTCGCACCGGCCACACCCCTTGGATTGCGATTTCGATTCAACCGCCCAACTTGCGCCGGTAACACGTTTGGTTAGCGTGGGTGGGGTTGCCGGAGCCTGTCTATCATGCGGCAGGAAATGCAGGCGGTGGGATACTTCGCACCGAGTAAGATGCTTCAGGGAACGAAGCCTGACTTATCACACACTGGCGGGGGTGCCTGAGAGTGGCGAGTCTGTCTGTGGCTTGCGGCCTACGAAGACGTAGTAGGGGACCCGGCCAAAGGGTACCCAGGGAATGCGCGTCCGGCGTTCCGCCAAGTACTCTGGCGTGAAGCGCCACAGGAGGTACGGCAAATGATCGGGCGAGAGAAACACATTGTCCGTGGCAAACCAACACGGCCAAAACCAGCGCGTCCGCCAGCGATGCCTTACCAGCCCGGAGGGTGGATATTTACGGGATACATAAAAATCCACCACCCCGACCGTGCCGCCGGGTCGCAGAATTCGCCGAGCGTTCTCAATAGCCGCAAACCAGTCGGGGATCATCGTCAAGGAGTAGGAGAAGGTCACTACGTCGGCAAGACCCTCCGGGGGTGAAAATCGCGTAGCATCCCCATGAACAAGCTCAACATTTTGCCAGCCGTGGCGCCTGACACGCTCGGCAGCTACTTCTAGGAGCGAAGCGGCCAAATCGACGACGTAGATCTTTTTCAACCGACCAATATCCGGTCCAAGGTATTCCAAGTTGGCGGCTGTGCCCCCGCCCATGTCCACCCAGATGCCCCCTTCCGGCCGAGGAAGCTTCGACCATAACTCATCCCGGCCCTTAAGCAGCCGCTGTCGAAAGGCGTCGTAATCCCGAGCCTGTCCGCGATAGAAACTCTCCAATCGCTCGTGGTGAT
Source organism: Thermoguttaceae bacterium (assembly GCA_025060325.1). Lineage (GTDB taxonomy): Bacteria > Planctomycetota > Planctomycetia > Pirellulales > Thermoguttaceae > DTLM01. The sequence continues at coordinate 168,448 of JANXBW010000003.1, read as the reverse complement.
CGCGACCACGAATCGGCTTAAACACCATGTGGTAAATGACTCTTAGGTCACTTAGGAGTCCCATGGGAGGATTCAGGAAAAGCTCTTGGGTGCCGTAAGGATCAAGATGTCAACACATTGAGCGGACTTTGTTTACAGGTGACCGCGGTCCTTCACCAAAAGCCGTGGCCTTCCTGGATATTTGGCAAGCCACCACCCTTCGAAGGCTGCGAGAACTAAATGCGGCACTTGAGTCTTTAGGTGCCCGATAGCGCCAGCGTCGCTGCCTGGCGGGCTTTTACGTACTCCTTATCACAAGCCCATCTTGCAACAACACCCTTGCAGAACGGGCCAACTATAGCAACAAGTCCGCAATATGGAAACTAGCGTAGGTATGCACACGGCAGCGCTTATGAAGCTCCGCGGCCCATTCCCGGTGATAACGGAGAAGCTCGCCAACCCGATACTTCTTGCCTGCGATCTCCACCTGGGCGCGATCGACAAAGTCAGTTCTTAGGGCGCCGCTTCGCCAAATGAGCCGCGTTCCTTCCCGGGCCCGACGGACAATCCACTGCCATTCACTTTCCAAAATGGGGAAGTGTTTATCCCACAACCAATCCATGTGGTCCAGGAGCACGAATCGGCTTATTTCAACATCATTTTTCGCAAGAAATCCCTCGACCGTGTCCGTATGGATTGAAATGCGGTCAACCAACCCGGCCTTGAGGGCGGCGAAATTGTCAGGCTTAAGATATTCCGGACAACAGCTTGGCGCATAACGCCCCGTCATGTATACCCGCCAAAAGTAATTCTCCCACAGAGGTAGCTCCCCGAAGACCGCATCTAGACAGTGTTCGATGTATTCGGCAATCCCTCCAGGGTAGATCTCCTCTACCTGTTCCCGCTGGGACCGTGGTACCCCGAGGAGCGACAAGATCGCATCGCGCCGCATTAGTCCCCGGACTGCGCGTGTCCACACCCTGGGGCGGAGTTGCCCGTAATAAATTTCCCGCTGTTCTTCAAGGGTCTTTGCCTCAAGCAAGGCGTTGACCCAGGGCCGCACCCGGAGCACACGGTCAACATAGGCATTCATCATCCGAGCAAACGCCCCGGCGGTTCCCCGGAAGTAAAAACTAAGCCGAGGCCGAGCAAAAAAGTCAATGTGCCGATCCCACCACTTCCGTGCCCAGGGCGATAAATCGTTTCGGAGGCGTTCCTTGTAAATCTTCCGAACCCCCGGCAGGTAACCATTGCCGAACATTTGGAAAAACGTCTCGAAATCGAGGTTGCGAATGCCGGCAATTTTCATCTCCAGGAGGGCATTCTGACGGGGATTCATGTCCACAGCGTAGATATGGCGCGGCCCGGTGAGGACATAGTCCAGCGCATTACAGCCGGCCGAGGTGATCACAAGCACAGTATCGGTCGGCCCTAGCTGCAAGGCGATGCGATCAAGCCGAGGGTCTTCCCAGCATGTGTTGTAGACGAGATTGTTCCGTTGGACCAAATCGAAAACCCGCCCACTGACCCATTGAACCACAGGTGCTACCATGAGTGAATCCTCTCTAGTTGCCGTCCCCTTTGGTCAAAGCAATACCCCTCTTAGGCTGTGAGAGCTTCCCTGCGAAAGCAAGTCTCCGTGTCCGAAAAGCCACGCACCCCACCAAACCAAGCCCCCGCGGCCCCTGCCCCGTCTGATTTACGCTCATGCCCACTTTGCGGGATAGTTCCCCCGGGGTTGCGGGAAAATCTCCGGCCAGAGGCCGCCTCCAACTAGCCTATGGGTCTTGGGCCGGGTTTCGGCCGGACAACCCCACGGCACAAAGTTCAACAGAAATGCCAACTAACAAGTCCTGGCTAAGCTGCGCAAGGGGTAAAGTCAACTAACAAAAGTTAGAAAGCGCCCGTGCGTGCTCCTGCGCGGATCTTGGCTTTTCAACCGCTGCGGGTAAACCCAAGTCCTGGCACCCACGCCTAAGCGAGTTGGGGCCCAGCCACCGGCCTTAAAGACCGATGATCCTCTGTAGCGCCTGGGTTAACGAGTTGCCCCGCCCGCCAGCCCGATTTTTTGAGCCAGAGTACGCCACTATAAAACGCAACTGGGCCTTAAGCAACCCCCCGAGTTGCTCGGGAGCCCCAAATTCTCCTCCGCGCAAGCCCAAGGTAATCTCAACAGGCCACCAAGCTTCGAAAACCACAGCAACCGTGGCCGGATTGCGGCTTTTCCCCGTTCAACCCTGCCGAAGCCGCCACCTTTAGCATTGTTGGAACCTTTCTGGGGATTAAGATATTGATTTTTTCGAACTTAGATAGTCTGGCCAGTCGTCAGCTTTCCGTGCCGAATAAGCTTCTGTGCCGACAGGATGGGACCAGCACAAGTCGTTGACGAGTGTTTCACCCATTGATACGTGAAGTAGCGCGGAAGCGAACAATCCGAGCAAGGACCTTACTTTTTACTTTGGCAACTGTGCCGGAGGTAAGTTTATGCTTGACGCCTTGATCGAATGGATTAGCCGGGTGGGCGGTCTGACCAAATTGTCCTGGATCGACTGGGTGATTCTGGTTGCCTATTTTGTCATCACCCTAATTGTGGGCCTTGCGGTCACAGGTCAGGCTAGCCGGAGCACCACGGAATACTTCCTCTCCGGCCGCCGCATGCCCTGGTGGCTTCTTGGCTTTTCGATGGTCGCGACTACTTTCTCCTCGGACACGCCCAACTTGGTGACAGACATCACTCGACAACATGGGGTGGCAGGTAATTGGCAATGGTGGGCATTTCTTCTAACGGGAATGTTGACTGTTTTCATTTACGCACGACTGTGGCGTCGCTCAGGGGTGATGACCGATGTTGAGTTTTACGAGTTACGCTACAGCGGCCCAACGGCGGCGTTTCTGCGCGGCTTTCGCGCCCTTTACCTCGGTGTATTTTTCAACGTGCTAGTGATGGCCTCGGTCACCCTGGCTGCCATTAAGATCGGCGGGGTTATGCTGGGGCTTACACCGCTTGAGACGATCTTCTTGGCTTGCGTGGTCACGGTGATTTACTCCGCGCTTGGTGGACTAACTGGGGTCATTTTGACGGACTTTTTGCTTTTTATTCTTGCGATGACTGGAGCAATTATCGCTGCAGTGGTGGCCGTGCAGCGTCCGGAAGTGGGAGGCCTCGTCGGTTTATTTAACCACGAAGCCGTTCGGCAAAAGCTCGCCTTTTGTCCTTCGGTGACGGATACCGATCTTTTTCTGTCCGTGTTTTTGATCCCGTTGACAATCCAGTGGTGGAGCGTGTGGTATCCCGGATCGGAGCCGGGTGGTGGCGGCTACATCGCTCAAAGAATGCTAGCGGCTAAAAATGAGGCTCATGCCACGGGAGCAACGCTCTTTTTCAACATCGCGCACTACGCCGTGAGACCGTGGCCGTGGATTATTGTTGCCCTGTGTTCTCTGATTGTCTTTCCCGATCTTAACTCCCTGGCCAAGGCGTTTCCGCATGTTCCGCCAGAAGTGGTCAAGAATGACCTCGCCTACCCCGCGATGCTTACTTTTTTACCGCCGGGCGTGATGGGAATTGTGCTTGTCTCCCTTGTGGCCGCATATATGTCAACAATCTCGACGCACCTCAATTGGGGAGCCTCCTATGTGGTCCATGATTTTTATAAACGGTTCCTTCGTCCGTCTGCTTCGGAGGCGGAACTTGTGACTGTCGGCCGAGTGACCACACTGATGATTATGATCTTGATGGCGATTCTGGCCCTCTTTTTAAGTAATGCCCTTCAGGCTTTCCAGATAATGCTTCAAGTGGGCGCCGGAACGGGACTTCTTTTCATCCTGCGGTGGTTCTGGTGGCGAATTAACGCCCTCAGTGAACTTACGGCGATGATCGTTTCGTTCTTGGTGGCCTGCTATTTCCAGTTCATAGCCCCACCTTCGTTGATCCAAGGGATCCAGGCTGGGCTGTGCGCCGGTATTACATGGATCGGCAACACCTGCGGAATTCCCCTCAACGTCACAGCGGGACTTAGCGAGGACGCGATTCGCATGGTAATGGGGGTGGCAATCACCACGGTTGCTTGGATTATTGTCACACTTGTGACCAAGCCTACCGACATGGAAACTCTTGTAGCTTTTTGCCGAAAGATTCGACCCGGTGGTCCTGGGTGGCGGAAGGTGTTAGCTTACGCGGCCGAACATGGCGAGCCTGAGCTAGCCAAAGAGACGCGGTGGGATGTGCCAGCCGGCATTTTGTGCATGTTCCTTGGATGTATCACCGTATACGGAGCCTTGTTCGGTGTGGGGGCGCTCCTATATGGCGCCTACATCTGGGCCGCTGTGCTCGGGATTGTCTCAGTGCTTTCCCTTGTGGCCGTCATGTGGACGTGGTTTAAAAAGCTTGCTTAGACCCGCCCGGGCGATGCCGGAACGTAATGATACGACAAGCTGGCCGCGAAATTTTTCGCCTTTGGCTTCTCCGAGGAGATCCACGGGCTGGCAAGTGACCGGCCGGTGCGACTTTGCCCCCAGTGAAAAAGACGCGCACCAATCATGGCACTTAGCTTTGTCGACATCCTTATCATCGTTGTGTATCTGGCAGGCTGTGTGACTGCCGGGGTTTGGGTGCGACGTTATGTCCGCGCGGTGGAGGACTTCGCCCTTGCTCGCCGGGAGATGGATGTCCACTTAGGTGTAGCCTCACTTGCTGCCACGGAATTGGGCGTTGTGACGGTGATGTACACGGCTCAGCTTGGATTTCAATATGGTTTTGCTGGCGCTACCCCCGGCGTGCTGATGGCCTTTTGGATGTTTCTTGTGGGGATGACTGGTTTTATCATCCGGCCCCTGCGGGCTGCCAAGGTGATGACCATCCCCGAGCTTTTCGAAAGACGCTTTGGCAAGCTTGTCCGCTGGCTGGCCGGCTTTGTGGTCGTACTGGGCGGGGTGCTCAATATGGGCATCTTCCTCCGTCTTGGTGGTGAATTTTTAGTCCACGTGGCGGGTTTGCCGGCTCCGTACCTCGAATGGGTTATGACGGGACTTTTGATGCTCGTCCTCCTTTATACAACCTTGGGGGGCATGATCTCTGTGCTTGTCACTGACTATCTCCAGTTCCTTGTCATGGGCGGCGGGATTGTCCTAACAAGCCTCATCGTCCTCCAGGAGGCCGGATGGCAGCGGCTGGCGATGACCCTTCTTCAGGCCAACCAAAAGCAGTTTGTTTTTGTCGTCTCACCGGCCGAGCCCCCTCAACCGGCAGGCGCGGAAGCAAGCGGCAGTATTTCGTCAACTAGAAAGCCGGAGGCCCATCATTCCGAGCAATCGTCTCCCCCGATCAAGAAAATCCACATCGGCTTTCCGCTTCATCCTTTTGGTCCGGGCGCCCCTGGGGCCCTGTGGGTCATGTGGCAGGCTTTGGTAGCCCTGGCGGCCATCACTACCTGGCAAACGACTGTAGCACGGGTCCTGGCCGCCCGCGATGAGCATAAAGCCTGTGCCATCTACCGCCGCACAGCTTTCTATTTTGTGGGCAGATTCGCTTTACCTGGACTCTGGGGTGCAGCTGCCTGCGCGTACTTCTATCGTCAAGGAGGCTTGCCCGCCGGTGTTGACGATCTGACTGCCATGCCGCACTATCTGGGTCTGATTTTGCCGGCCGGCGCTCTAGGGATTGTGATTGCCGGGATGCTAGCGGCCGAGATGTCCACCGATAGTGGTTATCTCCTCACCTGGGCAACCGTGATCTACAACGACCTGGTAATGCCCTGTTTAAAGCGACCGCTTACTCCGGCGGCCCGGCTTCTGCTCATTCGCATCTTAGTGGTGCTCATCGGGGTTTTTCTCATCTTCTGGGGCCTGTGGTATGAGCTTCCCGGAACGGCCTGGGATTATTTGGCAGTCACCGGGACGATTTATCTAGCCAGCTTGTTTACACTCCTTGTGGCGGCGCTTTATTTTCCGGCAGCTAATGCCACAGGGGCGGTGGCAGCTATCCTCATGGGTGCTATTGGCCCGGTCGGTTTTGTCTTCGTCAACGCTCTGACGCCGCCAGACTCGCCATGGCGCATTTCACCGGAGGTGGCCGGGTTTTCCGCCTTTGCCCTGGCAGCCCTTGGAATGATCGGCGGCTCCCTGGCCGGCAGGCTCTGGAGAGGTCAACCACGGGAAAAACCTACCGGTGGGGAAAATAAATGATCGAAATACGGCTTAAGTTGACTCTTGCCCGGTAACAAGGCAACCAACGACTGACCTAAACCGAGAGAGCTTCCGGAGTACTCTCTGCTGACACTGCCATACGAAGGTTAGGGCTGGATAGCCGTTTACGAAAACGGGGAATAAAGGAGCCGCTTAAAGCATGCTTTACGGAAGTTTCGTTGACCTAAGTCAGTGGTTGTGGTTTGGCTTCTGGTCCGCCGTGATCTTTGGATCACTTGTATGGTACGGGACCCTCGTTTTTTACGTAGGCTGGCATGGAGCTAAGGAGATCGTGCAACTTGCCCGGCGAATGAAGGACGAGCCACAATCCCTAAAAGAGCAAGCAAGCTAAATTGGTCCCAGGAAGGCACTCACCGAAAAGAGTTGCGCAGCCGCACCTTCAAAATGCAAAGCCCCATTCATAAACGAAGTCTCAGCTTGGCCTTAAAAGCCGACCAGTCGTAGCGTTGTTTGTTCATCAGAGTATGCGGGGCACGCCTTGTGGCTGTCTAAGCAAACATTCCGTGGGTGAAACATTCGGCGAAAGGTGCTCACTCGCAAAAGACCCATTCGGGTAATCTCGGTGGGCAGCGGGTGAAGACTTCATCGCGCGAATGCAAGCTAAATAACTCCACACGGGAGGGATCGCGCAAGCATCTAAACTTGATCTTGCCGAATAAAAGCGCTCGACCCTCTCTCTGACTTCTACCCGCGAATCGACCAGCGCTACATTTCCGATGTGAAGCTATTTAGCAGGTCCTGCACATACCCGCAGATATTCCGATGACTAATCCTCGGCTGCCAAGATTTTTTGGGCCGCCATAAATTAGCCGGCTAATTCTTCCGGCTCAAGAGCTGCCACGTACGGTAGGTTGCGATACATGTCGTTATAGTCCAGTCCGTAGCCAACCACGAAGACGTCCGGGATGTCAAAAGCGACAAAATCGGGCTGAAAATCCACCTGGGAGCGTCCCTGTTTACGCAGGAGGACGGCGGTACGCACACTGGCCGGACCTAGCTCGTCAAGCATGGGGATAAGTTCGGCGATAGTTTGTCCTGTGTCAAAAATATCATCCACAAGTAGTACGTGGCGTCCCCGCACAGCCGCCGCCAACACCTCCAGATCCACCGCCAGGGGACCAGGCCGCCGGGCCTGCCCCCAGTAGCGACGCGCCTGCACAAGCTCTACCCGCAGGGGGATGGAAATCTGGCGAATGAGGTCTGCAAGGAGAACAATACTCCCAATAAGCACCCCGACCATGGTAAGCGGCTTGTCGCGATAATAGTCCTCAATCCGCCGGGCAAGCTCTTGCACGCCTGCTCGGACCTGTTCCTCACTGAGTAGGACTTTCATGAGCTTATCCCTTATCCTCTGTACCTCTCAAATCGCTCGGCGTTGTTAAATTAATAAAACCTCAATCATGAAACCTCGCAAAAGTAAGCTCTTTCATTCCCATCTGAAAAACCCGTTGACACCCTTTAGGGTCACTTGCCGCCACCGTCTTTTTTGTTGACTGACCATACAATCACTGCGACTCTTCGGGCCGTTTAGCACAACGAAAGCCATGGGACCAGCCGGTAGCCGCCTGGGCTGAAGTGTCCCCAGCCACTTGCTCTAGCCTTTGCAGATATGGACGCCCCGTCGACAAGTACGCCCCAGGTAATCACCTATTATCTGCGGAAAGTTCTAGCCTAATTCGTAAGCCCCCGCAGACGTTAGCGCACTAGCATCAGCATAGAAATCTCGCTGGACCCCGGAATACGCCCGCACGGAGTTGGCACCTGGATCCCGTCCCTTTCGTCATTCCCCTCTTCGCTAGAAGACAAAGTTGTGCCCGGGCAGTAGGCCAAATTATTCTCGCGATTGTTTTGCTTTCGCAATAGTTGCCGAAAAGAAATGCCGGGGCAGGCGCCGCGGGCCGTCCTCAAGGAACCTGCAGGGTCTGAAGTCCCTCCGCCACTAGTCTCTTGCTGCCGAGCCAGTAAAGGATTCGGGTAGCAGAATGCCCCGCGGCCGGTTCGCCCGGGCGCTCTTGGCGGTAAAGTTCGGCGGGCGTCCGTGGACCGCCCTCTAGGACGAGGAGCTCCTTCCCCTGAACAAAACAGGCTCGAGGTGCTCGAGCGACAAATCCCTGGCCTTCTAGGCGAACATTATCCTCAGCCACAAGCTCCCACGATCGCCCGGCACCCGGTGGTGAAAGCTCCACTGCGGTAATAGCCCCACAGGAAAACCTCACGCTTCCTGCCGGCGGGTCCGTTGGCTCGTCAGGATCAGGAATCCATTCCCAAGGCCAATGCCGCACGTAAATGCCGCGGACATGTCCGAGCATCCGAGCACGCCGCTGCCACAGGTTACCCTCCAGCCGATCGGCAAATCTCACCGAAAGGATCCCCGTTGGCATCCCGGCCTGTTGGCTGGGGATGGTTATCGCCGCCCTCTCATCAGACGGACTATTTGGCGCGAAGGTCCCGGCTGGCTCGTTCTGCGGTGCCACAAGGCTTCCCTCTGGGTTCGGGGAAGCCACAAGGCGTCCCGGCCCCCGCGCGGCAAATTCGCCACTGGCCCACTCCAGCTGAAGCCCCGAAACCTCGAGGAAATCGCGGGGCGGGGGACCGGAGCCGCCTTCCTGAGGGCCCTCCGGTCGGCGCCGACTTAGGACGGTGCCTCCCCCACAGATCAGACGCTCAGGTTGGGGACGGACTGAGCTGCTGAAGTTACCGAACACGACGGGTTCACGTAGGCAGACCTCAAGTTCCCCGGTCACCAAATCAGCCTCGTGCGCTCGGGCTTGAACCGAACCATCAAACCGGGCTACCTGTCCGTCAAAGACAAATGATCCCCCCCACTGGACGACTAGTGGCAACGACTCGGAGGGCGAATTCCAACCCGCTTCTTTCGGCGTCAACCAAAGCTCAAGCCGGCCCGGCTGGTCGACCCAAACCCGATTGCTTGCCGCGTTGACAGCGATCCGCGGAGCGGTCAGCCCAAGACCGCGGGCTTCAACGTGGCCGGGCTGTCCTTCCACAAGCACCGACCAATAAGGCGTAGCTGGGTCGGCCACATACACCCGTTGCCCCGTCAGGAGTGCCGGCTTATCCCGCGGATCGCCAGTGGGCGGCCCCCGCTTCTCCACCAGTTGGACGGACTGGTCTAAAAAAGCCTCGGCACACTCAAGCCCCTTCGGCCCAACCCGGACGCGAAGATGAATAGCCCCAGCCGAGATCTCCACAGGCACCACCCCGGACGTTGGACCGACGGATGATCCTGAGAGTCCCTCCCTTTCCGCGCCGCCGGAAACCATTGCCCCGCCGGGCCAACCAAGTTTGTCTACGCTTCCCGGGGAAGCCGGCCGAATCGCACCGTTAGCGAAGCTTAAACCATCGGCCGAGGTTAAAACGACCACCTTGCCAAGCGGAGCCTTGTCCCCCCACGCATTGACCAGCGGTAGCATCCCCGTCCATCCCGCCGCTTTTCTGTGGACAAAATCGCCTGTCAGATACCCGGTGGGCATAGGTGGGCAGATCCCTGAGAAGCCCTTCCGGCCGATTTCCGTTTGGGTCAATCCCTGTCCCGCCCCACGCCAACCCTCGAATGGCTGGGCGAACCCCGAACGTGCCGGCATCCCACCAGAAACTCGCCGCGGGTCACTCTCCTGCTCGAAAAGTACCCGGAGTTCTTGCGTCGTGGCGTGGGCCTGCGGTGAGAGAAGGACCACGTTTTTCTGCGCAAGGAGCCTGTCTGGGCGAAGACCGCCGATTTGAACGACAGTTTCCGGCGGGGTACTCTCGTTTCTGCGGGCTGGTTCCGGGACCGGCAAACTTTGGAGCGGGTCGGCAGCAGGGGCCGATCGCGGTGAGTCTTCCTCGCGCCCCGGCGGCAAAAGCCAAATGTGCACCTCCTCCGCCCGGAGCGACCCTAAGGCCGAAGCGTTTATCTCCGCCCCACCAATAAGACTAACGACTTGGTACCCCTCGTGTGGACGAATGAATAGTTGCCCCTGCCACTCCGCCAGAATCTGAGGGTCTGAGCGATCGGCAAAGGTATGACTAAGACTGCCAGGGCCGGTTAGCTCCGCCTCTACCTCGTTCCAACCTGTACCGAGGGCCTCAAAAGGCAACTTACCGCGGAGCTTGGTGGCAACAATCCGCACACCCCCGTAGCGAACTGTCGTTCTTTCCTCCGCCCCCAGAAAATACTGACCGGTAGCGAGCTCATAATCCAAGAAGTTGCCCTCAAACGAAAACTGCCAGGAAGGAGCGCGGACCACCGCCGGCCCGCCCCGGATCTGCACACGTCTTACCTCCCAGCTCCCCAACTGCCCAACTAACTGCTCACCATCTTTTGAGGCAAAACCTGCACTGGCTGGTCGCTCGCCCGCGCTAGCACCTATCACGCCGGCATTGGCTCTTTCAGCCGGCAGCGAAAGGGGGGATCCCGGTTGCGCCGCTTCATCCCCCTTCTCCCCCCGCAACAAGCCATTTTGTTTTAAAAACGAGGTGTCTCCCGCAAGCCACAGGATAAGTTCCTGGCACCTCAACTCATCCTGGGCACCCGGCCCCGATCGCCACCCTCGCACGTTTCCTTCAAAAGTCGCCCGACAACTGGCCGGGTCGAATCGAAATGGCCCATCGCACGCAAGCTCAAAAGCAATTGTCTCGGGCAGCCTGCCGCCGGAATCTTTGCCCCCTCGCTTCCCCGGCGGGAAAGCCAAATGCAACCGCTCCACGGAGGCGACGCTAATTTCGTCAACAGTGCGCGGAGCACGATCGCCCGGATGTTCCTTTCCCCCCGGAGTCCCCGAGCCAAACCGCACGGTGAGGCCTCGCCCTTTCCCAAAGTGAGGCCCGAGGCGAAAGCGAACCTCACCATCGGTCGCAATGCGCTCGGCGTTGACTTCCACATCCTCAGTTTCGACCGTAAGAAGTTGCTCGGTTGGCAAGTCGCGATTGTATTGCCGCAACCGAACGGGACCATGCACTACCACTCGCCGGGGTTGACGAATCTGACCCAGCCGCAGGTCGACAGGAGCGTCAAACTCAAGAAGGGCCCCCTGGGGGGCCTCGATCACAAGCGCCGAGCGAATCGCCTGCGTCTCTTCGTCTACAGTAGCTGCCAAGATCCCCGCACACGGCCAGACCCGAAGATGAAAGTCGTCAATCCGAGCATGCTCTTCCAGAAGCACAATGACATCTTCGGTCTCAATGATCTTCGTCTTACCAAGATGCCAAGTTCCCTCTGGAAACAAAGGCAACAACCGCCGCCGATACCGCTGGAAGCGTTCCTCAGCTTGGACGACTTCCTGGGGAGAAAGCCCCTGAGAGCGAACCTGGACACCGGGAGGCTCAATGATGGGGACGATAATGAGCGTGTACAGCCAGTAACAAGCAAGAACTAAGGAAAAGCCAACAAGGGCGCGGTAAAGCCGCATGATCCAGCCGGCCCGGAGGCCCCCCAAAGTCCCTTGGCCTCCCTCGAAGGGAGCCTCAGGCCGTGGATCCTGCAAGCTTCTGAGTCTTGGCATGTAGCCACTGTCTAGATATTACCGCAATGGTTGTCAGAGTTCGCAGTTGCTTGTACGCCAGTAAAAGCGATCACCCTTCTGTAAACGCCCCTTCGACGTAATGTGATAACTCGAACGTGTTCCCGCAAGGCCGCGGTCGGATTTATAAAGCGCCGGCTTCATTCGGCTAAGCCTCGTTGCACACAATCGAAGTCAACTCATCCGATGCCCCAATCTCTCCTTCCGCAATGGCTACTCCCGCGGAAAGGACCATTGCGCCCGATGTAACGCCAAAAGTCGTTGTGGTTCTTAGTCTCTTGCAGGTGAGCCTGAGGCGCTACCTTATCGGTCAAGGGAAGCCACAAGTGGTTCCCAGCGGTCTTTTGTTTTCAAAATAACTTCAATTATCTCTCGCACGGCCCCAGCCCCGCCTGGAGCCTCCGTGACGATATGGGCGACGGCTCGAACCTCCGGCACCGCATCGGCCACCGCTACCGCTAAGCCCACCCGCCGCAAAAGCGGCAGATCAAGGAGGTCGTCCCCGATGTAGCAAAGCTCGTCCAATCCGAGCCGGCATTGAGCCAAGATTTCCCGGGCAGCGGTAAGCTTGCTCTCCACACTCTGCCGTATGAACTGAATCCCCAGTTCCGCTGCCCGAATTCGTAAGCTTTGGGAACTTCGATGGCTTAAGATACCAAAGGGAAAACCCGCCTGTTGCCACAAGCGAATTCCCAAACCATCGCGAATATGAAAACGCTGGGCCTCATGTCCGTGATTGTCTAGGATCAGGTAACCGTCAGTGAGGACACCGTCGACATCGCTGAGGATAATCGCTACTTTCTCACACCGGCGACGAATCTCCTCAGAAAGTTGACTAACCTCCACCACAAAGACCTCCCCTTGATCCGGGATTACCCTGCAGGTCGGGAGTCACAACCGCAGCGGAATCATTCGGCAAATTCGTAGTCCCGCTGGGCTTTCTGCTTGCTCTTATTCCACTTGCAAGTGGGCACCCAACCAGCTTGGAACGTCTATCTTTCGTTTACAAAATCGCAGATGGACAGCGGCTATTTGCGGCGGAAAGAACGCTCGCCGCACTCAAGAGGACCGGCCCAATCGTCGGCGAAATATTCCGGCCAGAGAGCTACCAGGTCGGTCACATCCACAAGACCCACCGGTCGGCCCTCCTGGTCCACCACCGGAAGCTCGCTTATTTTCTTCTCAGCCAGGACACACACGGCGTCTGCCAGCCGGGCGCCTGCAGCAATCGTAATCGGCTGGCGGGTCATCACCTCGGCAATTGGCCGATCCAGCTTTTCGTCAGCGCGGCGCTCAAAGAGCCGGGCAAGATCGCTGTCGGTAAAAATCCCCGTCAGCCGACCCGACCCGTCCTGCACCATAATCGCCCCGGTTCGTCGCCCCGGCCGGGCAGTCTTGACCAAAACCTCTCGGACGGTGTCCCCTTCGTAGGCCAGCCGGCACTGAGAAAGCGGTCGCATTAAATCGTCAACTAAAGCTAGCTTTCGTCCCAAGCTGCCCCCCGGATGGAAGCGGGCAAAATCCTGCGGGGTAAAGTCCCTCAAGCGCGCAACGGCCAAAGCCAGGGCATCACCGACCGCCAACATCGCGGTGGTGCTACTTGTGGGGGCCAGCCCAAACGGACAGGCCTCATCGATTCGCCCAAGGGCGATGGTCCAATTGGCAAGCCGGCCAAGAGCGCTCGTTGCCCGGCGGGTTATCGCAACGACCGTTATTCCCTCTGCTCGCAAAAGTCGGCACAAGGTGACAACTTCTTCCGTCTCCCCGCTGTAAGAAAGGGCAAGAAGCACGTCGTCCGAATGGACCCGCCCCAGATCGCCATGAAGGGCTTCGGCAGGGTGGAGGAAATAGCTCCTTGTGCCTAAGGAAGCGAAGGTCGCCGCGATCTTTTGGCCCACCAACCCCGCTTTACCCATGCCCGCCACTAGGACGCTGCCGCGACAGCGATAGAGGGTTTGCACTACCTCTACGAAGTTATGGTCGAGGCGTTCCCGCACCGCAGCAACCGCGGCGGCTTCGCGGTCCAGCACTTCCTGAGCCAACCGCAGGAGCTCATTGCCCCATTGGGAAGCGGCGATAACCGGCTGTGCCCCCACCTGGCTTACCCTCCATGGCTGAAGCATTAATTCGCGGGCCGTTTAAGTTCCTACCCCACTATCCAGACTCCAGCCCGGCCTATTGGAATAGTTACCCGACCTTCCGAAATTGGCACCCAACCACACGAGTTTAAACCGTAAGCATAACACGCTCAGACTGAAACCGATGGGCCCAACGAACTCAATCGGCACCATCCCCTCTAAATGCGATGTTGATCCCCCAAAAAAGGCACGTAACTTTTCCGGTTCAGTAACAGAGAGTACAGTTACAACTAAGATCGACAATAAGGTTGCAAGGCGCCGCTCCGAGGTCTTCGGAATTCCCTAGACTGGCGGTGGGGTAACGGATTCATCGCACCGGAAGCAATCAAACGTTAAACCGTACGATTTGCTTTGTCACTTTAAAAGACCGATTTTCCCCCAGAGCTACGGCCTCATGTGGCAAGGAAAGTAGACCGAAGGAGGTTGAGCCTAAACTATAACTGCCTGAGCGCTTGCCAGCCTGCGGTCTTGGCTAGCCTCTCCGACCCCAGCAGGACCTTGCCCAGGTTCTCTAGAGGCACCATTGCCCCCATCTCCTGGGGGTCCAGGTGACTTCTCGCAAAAGGGTATTATCACCCCCGCATGTCGGTTCCAGCCCCTCCGCCCCTGCCTACCCCAATTTGCAAGGAGCGTGCTTTAAGCCCATCTCCAAGGGGGAGAACCGGCAGGAATCGCCCATCGGTTAATTTGACTCAGACATGACTTGGCAATAGCATGGAGCGGCCCAGCGGCCACCTTGGTGCGCAATCGGGCGATCTATGACTCCCCCGCAGGAGGGAGCGGCTGGTGGTAGTCCGCAAGCGTAGCCCAATGTATCAAAGTGGGTCTGCCGGCCCTATTTATCAAAGTGGGTCACCCGGCCCTGTTTAGCCCGCCCTGGATTTCCCGCCGCGATTCATCCCGCTGCACACCGCCAAATGGTCCATGACTGCCGAAACTTTTGGCAACAAGCTTGCGCTTTTAGCCAGCTAAAGGAGACACAAATGAACAACCTTCGGAGCGGGTTGCTTCCATATCTGTTTGCAATTGCCTTGGCATTGGGCAGTTTTTCCAGCGCGCTTAGCCAGAACCCTTCGCCGTCGGCTGATTTTTATGTCGCCTTAGAAGGCAAGGACGTTTGGTCAGGAAAACTTCCTGAACCAAATGCTTCTCGCACGGACGGCCCACTTGCTACGATCCCGCGAGCCTTGGAACTAGCACGCGAACTTCGCCGCCAAGATCCCGGCCGCGGTCGGCCGATTGTGATCCAGGTCCGTGGGGGCACCTACTTCCTGGAAGCACCCATTGTCTTTCGCCCGGAAGATTCTGGTACAGAGCAGGCACCCACCGTCATCGAGGCTTTTCCAGGAGAAAAGCCGGTCCTAAGCGGCGGTCGACCAATCAGTGACTGGCATGTTGACTCCCGGGGGTTTTGGGTGGCGGAGTTGCCTGACGTGCGGGAAGGCAAATGGGACTTTTGGCAACTTTTTGTCAACAACCAGCGCCGCTACGTGGCTCGGCTTCCCGTGAAGGGATACTACAGAATTGCCGAGCAAGTCCCCTCCTCGCCTAGGACAGGCGACAAAGGTTTTGACCGAATCCGTTTTGCTGGTGAGGACATCAAATCCACCTGGAAGAACCTCGGCGACGTGATGGTCATGGTCTTCCAACAATGGTCTGTTGCCAAAATGCGGGTTGCCGAGGTCAACGAGCCCGAACGGTTGGTTACTTTCACAGGTCACACAGGGACCACCGCCTATTGGGCCGCGTTTCGCACAGGCCACCGATACATTGTGTTTAATGTGGCCGAGGCATTAGGGTCGCCCGGAAGTTGGTATCTCGACCGACCTCAGGGCAAGTTGACATATGTACCGCTTTCGGGCGAGACACCCGACAAATGCGAGGTTATTGCCCCGCGGCTTCCTGAGCTTGTCCTCTTCCAAGGCGATGTACCCGGCCGGCGATGGGTGGAGCACATCCACCTGCGAGGACTTACCTTCGCCCACACCAATTGGGTGTTACCGCCGGAAGGTCAGTTCTTCCCCCAAGCGGAAGTGGGTTTGGGAGCGGCCATCATGGCTTGGGGGGCCCGCCATATAGCGATTGAGCGGTGTGCGGTTCGACATGTGGGCGAATATGCCCTGGCGTTTGGCGCCGGCTGTAAACATAATCGTGTTGACGGTTGTGAGCTCATCGATCTCGGTGGCGGAGGGATCAAAATCGGACACGCCGGACGAGCAAGCTGGGGGGCTGTCCACGCCATGCCGGAAGGCGAAGAAGAGCTAGTCTCCCATCACACGGTCCGCAACTGCTTGATAGCTCACGGTGGTCGGCTCCATCCACCTGCCGTGGGCATTTGGATTGGCCAATCCCCCTACAACCGGATCGAACACAACACCATTCAGGACTTTTACTATACGGGTATTTCTGTGGGATGGACGTGGGGCTACGGTCGGTCCGAAGCCCATCATAACGAGATCGCCTTCAACCACGTCCACACCATTGGCCAGCGGGTCCTCTCCGACATGGGTGGCATTTACACGTTAGGGATCCAGCCAGGAACATACGTTCACCATAATGTGTTCCACGACATTGAGTGCGATGTCTACGGCGGCTGGGGACTTTACACGGACGAGGGCAGTAGCCAAATTGTGATGGAAAAGAACCTAGTTTACCGTACCCGCACCGGTGGCTTCCACCAGCATTATGGGCGAGAAAACCGAATTCAAAACAATATTTTCGCTTTCGCCGAGCAACATCAAGTCCAGCGAAGCCGTCCCGAGCCGCATATTTCGTTCTTCTTTGAGCGAAACATCGTTTACTGGGACAACAACAGCCCTCTGTTGGGCGGCAATTGGCAGGACGGTCAGTTCCGCACGGATTACAACCTCTATTGGCATGCGGGCGGCCAAGAAGTGCTCTTCCCCGGAAACCTCACTCTTTCCCAGTGGCAGGAAAAGCGCGGGCAGGATCAACACTCGCTGGTTGCTGACCCGCTCTTTGTTGACCCCAAGTCGGGCGACTTCCGACTGAAGGAAGGCTCCCCGGCCTTAAAACTGGGGTTCGAACCGTTCGATTATTCGAAAGCGGGACGATTGGATCCGCCGGTTTTGACCGGGGATTTACCGCCAGTCCCCCCGGCATTCGATAGGCCGGAATGATTTTCATACTCCGAAGGGAAGCGCTCTCTTTCTCTCCCCTTTGCTTTGCCCCTGGCGAAGGTGCACGTCGGGCCTAGCAGCGCGGGCCTATTTCGGCACTGTAATTCGGAAAATTGGATGCGCTAAACCGGCTTTGACGATGGGCTTTTCGCCGCTGGGGCCCGCCTGAGGCCGATGCTGGCTGTCGTCCAATCCGGGCGGACGCTGATGCCGTCGTAGCTTTAGGGCCCAAGGATAACCGGAGCTTAAGATTCCGGTTCACGGACCTCCTTCATGCCATTGTTCCCCAGAACGGATACTGACCGACCGGACTTTACCGCTTGGGCCTGAGTGCTTTTTCGCCGCTGCCTCACGGTTTTCGGCGCGAATTGATTTTCTGTCCCGAGAATCGCGAATACACTAAACGGGAGGGGAGGCGCCTGCGCTTACTTAACGACTTACCGCTTGCTTCCGCGGATAGTCAGCGCCGGGCCCGAGCGAAGGCAAGACGCTGCCCGATTCTCGGCGGGGAAGAAGCTCGATGGGCATCCGATTTTTCTGCCCAAATGGGCATAAGCTGCATGTCAAAAGCTTTTTGGCTGGCAAGAGGGGAATTTGTCCCTATTGCGGGGTGGTAGTGCAGATTCCGTTAGAGAGCACCCGCCCCAGTTCCAAAGAGCTTCGTCGGCAGCGTCGGGCGGCGAAGGAGGGACAGTTTCCGGCGGAAGTGGTTTCTCACCCGCCGGAGCGGCAGCGTATGCCCGCTATTCCGGCGACACCGGAAGAAAGCGCAACTGCCGAGTCGACACCGTCGCCAGACCAGCCCGCGTGGATTTCCCGTCTGGGTGAGGCGAAGGCTCCCGCCACCCTGTTGGGGGGAGGCAAACCCCAGCCGGAAATCCAACGGCCGGCTGTTTCCTCGCGGCCAGCAGGTTCGGTAGTCGACAGGCCAGCTTCGCCCCCTGCGCCCCCTTCGCCCGGGAAAAGCCTCTTCGAACCGCTGGATCAGGATCCCGCTGCCGTATGGTACGTCATGCCACCGCAAGGTGGGAGGTACGGCCCGGCTTCTGCTGCAGTTATGCGAACTTGGCTCATGGAGGGCCGAATCGGCTTGGATACTTTGGTGTGGCGGTCAGGTTGGCCGGAATGGCGGCAAGCTGAAGAGGTCTTTCCGAATCTGGAAAAGTTTTTACAGGGCTTAGCGCAAAGGCTTACCTCCTCGGAGGTAACCCCCACCCCCGGGTATCCCGCGACGCAGGTACCAACCCATTGGGAAAGAAAGGGTTACGGCGAGGAAAATGGTCGGGGTTACCTGATCCCGATCGTGGTGGCCGCACTGATTGGTGGGATCGGAATCGCCGCTTTGCTCCTGCTCATTTTCGCCCGCACTGCTGGTTGATCAGTTTCCGCCGTTTTTGATCTTGAAAGGGAACCCGCAAGCCCCAAACCTCTTTCACTCGTAGGGCTGCACCGGACTGACTGGAAGATCGCCCTCCTCACTGACTGGAAAGTGATCCTCCCCAGCGAGATTGCTCCTGTCATCTGCATCAGTCAGGAAACCCCGGCGGAATGATGGTTTTAAATCGCTAGAAGGAATTCCGATGACACTCGGAGCCGACCGCGCTAGGTCTTGCGCGACTGCAAAGCGTGGCACCTCCAGGGGTAATACCGAGGACAGGTCGGAGCCGGCAGCTTCAGATCACACAGATTCACTTATCGGGAAGTGATGGAAGGGAAAACTGGCAACATAGACCGATCGGGGTAGTATGTGAGGGCCTTATGGCTCGGGAAGGTCAGAAGCAAATCTCCCGGGAACCGGACGGGTGTGAGCCATTCCGGGCGGGGATCGAAGAGAAGCAAGAAAACTCACGACCTAACGTAGTCACTACCAAGAATTCGTTCAGGGCCGCCCTTACGGGCTATGTCCGTCGGGCCTAGCGATCGAAGCCCCGCCACGCAGCGGATTAAGCGCCGGGAATCTCCCAAACACCCGGCAGCGTGAGTTGATCCCTTTACATGGACGCCAACTGTTGCTGGCGACGCGCCCGCCGCTCCGCCCTCAGCCGAGCCCGGCGTTTGATTTCGCTCGGCTTCTCATAGTACTCGCGCCGCCGCATTTCCTTCTTGATGCCACTTCGCTCAACTAATTTGCGGAATCTTCTTAAAGCCTCCTGAATCGATTCGCCTTCACGTAATATCAGCTTAACCACTCACACCTCCTTTAAACTTCTTGTGCCCGATCGGACTCCTCTTCAATAGCGCCCAGCTGAAACCAACCTCAAACGACCTTACCAGGAGGCGGCACTTGCCGGCCTGGCAAACCGGCGGTGCTAACCTCCCACAGTCAAAAAATTACTGCTTTCCGCTCCGTTTGGCAAGGCACCCTGCCCAATCGGGCCACTGATCCCGGCGGCAATGCGGAATCAAAGAACTCGATTCCCTTTCGTGGCGCGCACCGTGGTTAGCAGCACGTTTATTCCACGCCCCGGGGACCCAAACGGTAATCACGACCCAAAATGCAATCATCAGCAGAGCGATGATATTTGCGCGCTAAATTGCTCCGGGCTGAAAGGAGAGCGCTGGTAGCGTAACTCGGTATTGTCAAACAACAAACCTTGGCCCTGGGTGGGGGTCGCACTACTTGGAAAAAGGCTAAGAGACTGGGAAGCCGAGCCACGGAATGTAGTACCCACAAAGTGTCGTTTGCCCGAAGAAGGGCAGATCGGGCTCCAGATCGTTCGTCGCGACCGCGAGGTGCAACTGGCCTTGGTGCTGCTTTTGCTCCAGGCGGGATGCAGCTCCCGATGGATCACCGAGCATTTTCAGATCAGTTCCAGCACCATCTTTCGCGTCAATTAAGTGTTTCGCCAAGGGGGTGTGGCACAAGCCTTGGGGGAGCCAATCATGACAGCCCTAGCTCTTGCCAGTGTGGCTGGCGTGGGTGCTGGGGTGGCTCGTGGAGAAAACGCCCTGCGATTTTACGCTTGTCCGCTTTAGGCTTGTCCGCTGGTGTCGGCCCTGGCTCTGGAGAAAGGCGTTGTGGTGAGTGTCGCGTCGGTGCTCCTCAGCTGCCCGAGGTGGTGGGCCTGCTCGGGGCAGTATCCTTTCGGCCAACCAAAGGCTTTTTGCCGCGGGCACGTGGTCGAACAACCGCCGGTCGTGGAGAACATCGAATTTCTGTGTGTTCCGCCACCGAATTGTTCGTCCTTAGAGCTTGGTCGAGTCGGTGACGGGCGGTTGCCGCAGCGACGAATAGCGGATGATCGTTCTGTACAGCGTCTGTCGCTATCTCATTTATCATCATGCGTATCCGACGGAAAGGCGGCTCATTTGCGCGCTGAAATTGTTCCAAGTGTACTGATCGTCACTCTGCGGCAGGGACATGGGATATTGGCTTTTCGATGCTGCCGGTTATCGCTAGCGCTATCGCGGCTGGAATAGTCCCGGACGTATGACGGTGGAGGTCTTCTTCGCCAACCGTCAGCACTGGGTCCACACGTTTTTGAACTTTTATACACGGACGTCTGATCTTTAAGCTTTTTCCGCTTGCACTATTGCCTCCGAGGTGGACAGCAAGGCCAATCCCCGGTTAGTAACGGAGGCGATCGTTTTCGACGATGCTCGCAAGGTTTGGTATTTCAAAAACAACCGGTTCGAAATCGTAAGTGGCAAGGCTAATTGGAGAACGCCGGAAGAGATTTGTGCGGCAGGTGCGGAGATTGCTCGGGCACACTATGCTCGCTGGTCCGACCAGCCCGTTGTGGTGCAAAAGGTGATCGATCAGGTTCCGTTCGAATTCGAGATTGTCGTGCCTACTCCTCGGGGCAAGCAGCCGGTGTATCCTCGAATGCTTTTCCTTCGCCGCGAGGTGTTGACTTCTGGCCAAGTGCCGGCGCCGGTACCGGTGCCGCCGAGCGATCCGCGGCCTGGCGCCAACGAGGAGCTCCTGGAGCTGCCCACACCCTGGACCCTCGGTTCCCAGCCTCCCCCACCGAAGTAAACCTCTAGAGATAGGACGGCCGAGGGATAGAAGCCTGAGTGGGTTGCGAAGTTGGGGAGCCTGCTGCCTCCGGGGCGGGGTTCAAATTCGTCAACACATCCGAGAGATACTCGTAGGCGGGACCCCGTTTGAGCAGGTGATGGGCGTACTGGTTTCGGTAGCTTCGCAGACAACCGTAACAACTTGTCTCTGGATGGCAGCCGCAAGACCCGTCAAGTCGGGCGCGAGCTTCTTCCAACAAGGTTCGGATTTTTGAAAATGTTTGAAGGGCCGCCACCAAACCCGCTCCCCCGGGTACGTTGTCGTAAAGGACGATGGCCGGCACCTGCCAACCGCTGCCGGGGCTAGAGATGGTAACGCCAAGTTCGTTTGAAGGCACTTCCAGGATGTCGGAGGCGGCCTCCAAGATTGCCGCAGCAAGGCTTTCCGCCAAGCCGCGCGGCGAGCCGTTGGCCGGTGCCGCCGGCAATGTAAACTGAATATGGAGAACATCCGTAATGAGTTCGTGACCGAGCGCAAACCGTTCGGGGATCCCCTCGCACTTCGAGCCAAGCGGGGTCGAGTGCTGGTGATCGGGCGCTTGGGCGAATCCCGCGCCACAATCTCGACAGATAAGGAACCCATTCCCACGAAAACCTTCACACAAGATGACCAAGCTGCCGGGGCAAACCTCCTTGATGCGAACGCTCCCAAAGTCGTGCTCGTTGGGCAAGCACTGGGCGGTGCCGCTCACCTCGCCGGGGCGAGTGCCGATTGAATAGAAGTCCACAAAATAGGGTCGGGTCACGAAGAGTCGGGGCGGCCGTACCACAGGCCTTTCCCCTTCCTGTTTGCCCACAAAGCCAAAGATAGGCTCTATGTATTGCAAGCGAAGTGACGGCGAACCCGGGCCTCCACTTGTTTGCTCCTCCTTGGGGACTCGCTGGAACGAGCCGTCCGCTGAGTTTTTCTGGTAGCGATAGATAGGCCAAGTCTTTTCGGGCACAACTTTCAGTCCCAGAGAGGTCCACTCTTTTTTGTTGGCAATGACCGTGGCTCCCGGCGCAAATTCCGCGATCGCAAGAGATAAATCTCGCTCGAGGATGACATCGGTGCTAAGAGAGTCGATCAGATCGAGGCCAACAACGTCCACGGGAAAACCATACTTGGGGATCACGCCTTTCCGCGAGAGGAACGTAAGGATATCCGTGTTGGCAATGGTCCTCTGGCGCTCTTCCGCCCACTGGGCTTGCTTCCACCTTCCGGCATCTGTGGCAGCTTTTTGGAATTGCGTAAGCGCGACCCAATCGGCAGCGAGTTCCCACTCCGCATCGACCAAGTTTCGAACCGGCCGTCCCATGACGGTAAAGCCCTTTCCGGCAATCAAATGGGGCCATCGGTTGTCGGTCAAGCCCAACACCTTGTGAAGCTGAGATGGCACAACGGCTTTGAGATGCTCTCGAAGGGCCTGCGGGTTCTTCTGACAGAAATCGAGTAACGCCTTGGCGGCAGATGGTCTTTTGAGATCTTTGAAGAAATCGACGAGCTTGCCGAAGCGATCGGGGTTCTTGCGGAAAAAGGCCGAGAGTGCGACAGCAGTCATATGTCGCGCGACCAGTCGGGGGCTTTCCAGCCATAGCACCGGGCTTGCCGTGCGACCGCGGAGCATGGCTTGCGGACGATAGAAGTGATAGATGTCGTGAGACCTTCGTCCACAGAAGGTGACAGCCAGTCCCGGATAGCCGCTTCGTCGCCCTGCGCGTCCCACTCGCTGGGCATAATTGAAACTTTCCGGGGGGACATTTCGGAGGAATACGACATCCAAATCGCCTAAATCCACGCCCACCTCAAAGGTGGTTGAGCAACTGAGGACGTGAATCCTCCCGTGCTGGAAATCTTCCTGGAAAGAGCGTGCCACTGTTGTTTCCAGTTGGGCCGTGTGTTCTTCCACCCGCAGACGTCCTGGCAGATCGGCCTGGTAGATTTGCCAGTAGTGGTTTGTTGCCAGTTCATCGATACCAATGGGTCGCAAGGGTCCGGGACAGCCCTTTCGAGGACAAGTCGCTTGCACGGAAAAACCGGCAATCCGCGCACAGGTCTCGCAGCGGAAAAGGGTTTGGCCTATTTGAACGGCTTCTATTCGGATCCAATCCGGGTTTACTCGCACTCCCTGGTTGGCCCGAACAAGAACCAGATCTTGCAGTCGATAAGTTCCCCCGGGGGTGCGCGTCAACAGCTCCCAGACATTTCGGGCAATTTCTTGAGCCTGCTTCAAATATGCCGAACCGTTGACCGGGCCACCACAAGCCTGGAGGATCCGGATCAGATAGTCAACAATCGGCGATTTGTCACCGTCCCAGCTCCGCACCCTTCGGTCGCCATGAGGCCTCCCAATCTTGTACCAACATTGATTGCCTATGATATCGAGGTCGTTCCAACTGAGCGCTACCTGTCGTGGGACACGAAGTTCGATTGCTCGGTGTTGACAAACAAGAAGAACGATTTGCTGGATAAGCTGAGCAAGCTCCTGTGGAGGAATGGGGTCAAAATCTTTGGCCCTTTTCTCCAGCACCTCTTGCACTGCCTTGGGGAGGTCCACGCTCCAGCGCACCCGTCCGACACCGGCTAGAGAAAGGCGACGGTCGGACGTGATCAGCTCGCGATAAATCGCCCGCCAAATCCTTTTCTTGCGGCTACTGTCATCTTCGGAGGGTTTAAACTCCCAGAGTTGAGAAAACTCCTGGATGGCCCGATCTGCCAAGGTTTGAAGGCTCACTTGCGTCATTCCCGCGTCCACGAATGTTGCCAAAGCTCTGTAGAGCAAATTTCGCTCGTAGAGCGTTTCGTACGAGTGGTCTAAGTAGCAGGCAAAAAAGGCTGCCTCCTGTCGACTATCAGCAAAAGCGAGGACTTTCCGTCGATCCGGTGGGAGAAATTGGTAGAGTGCTGTGGCGATCACTGCGTGCGGACCGTCACTTCCGTGGACAAATTCACGGATCGGTTCGGTTCTTGTGCCAACTGCGCCACACACGGGACAGGCACGGAGCTTTCTTTGTTTATTTAGGTAGTCCTCGGGGGTAAGCTTCAAGGCACGAACGCGGATTTCAGTTTCCGAAGGACACAGGCAGTCCCCCTGTTCTGCTTCCTGGAGGTAGCCGCATTTTCCGCAAAGGACCGCGGGCTTCCAGAGTTGCTTCTCGTCATCTTCCGCTTTTACCGAAGGAGCCTTGCCCTTTTCCAGCGACGCATCAAGGCTTTCGTCGACGTCTACTCGAAATGCATCCTCAGGGCACAAGTAAGTCAACCCGAAGTCACTAAGGGCGGGGTCACGGACTGCTTCCATAAATTTCTTGGTCTCCGGGTCTTGTTTTCCCACGAAGTAATGTTGCCCACATTCGGTGCACACGGCCACCTCGAAAAAGACCCCGCCTGTTTCGCCTCCCCCTTTCGATAAGGTCAGACGCTTTTGAGGGTAAGTCGCGACGTATGCCCCCTCCAGCGCACGGATAAACAAGTGGAATCGCGCTGCCAAAAGCGGGGCATGGGACTGAGGATCGAGAGAGCGTACGGCTAAGTGAATGAGCCGTTCGAGCGACTCACTCCGGGATTCCTCGGGGATTTCTGGGAAAAGGGAATCTGCCAACTGGCGGAAATCTACGGGTTCGGCCTCCAGTCGGTTGCGAAGCTCCCACATCCGCCGGTCTTGGAGAAGGATCCGGCCTACCCGCACCTCCGGGGCCGAATCCTCCGGAAGCTCAATCCCCAGTCTGGCACACAGCCGGGCAAGATCCTGGCAGCTACCGTTCGCCGAGCCGTTGACAATAGCTTCGAGGAGCTGGTAATCCTCGCTCAACAACTGCTTATCTGGGGGTAGGGGAAGGGGCTGGCTTTCTCCCAGGATGACATCCGCTTCTTGAAACGATTCTCCAAATAGTTTTACCGCAAATTCGGCGACGGATTTCCGGGCTGCGTGACCTTCGGCAAGCGAGGCACTCGTGGCGATGCATTGAAATTGCACGCTCTGGTGAGACTCCCGCAGGCGTTGCTTCAGACGGCGCAAAAGCATGGCCATTTCGCCGCCGCGGGCGCCGCGGTATTGGTGGGCCTCATCGAGGACGATGAACGACCACCAGCGGGCGCCGTCGCGATCGAAAAAGGGACTATCGGCTGGACGCAGAAGCAGATATTCAAGCATTGAGTAGTTGGTCAACAAAATATGCGGGGGATTGCGGCGCATCTCGTCGCGGAAGATCATTTCGCCGTGGACAACTCGGCCGTCCTTAATGAGAGTATGACCGAGTTGCTCCCGATGTATCTGGAGCTCTTCGCCACCAGAGTCTTTCTCGTTTTCGGGAGTATCGCCCACATACTGGCCAAAGGTGAAGCGGAAGGGACTTTTCGCCTCCAGCAGTCGACGGGCCAATCGCCGTAGCCGCTCGCGTTGATCATAGGCTAAGGCGTTCATCGGATAAAGGATCAACGCCCGCACTCCGGGCCCGAGCTTCCCCCGGCAATGTTGACGATAAAGCTCAATGAGGATGGGGAAAAGAAAAGCCTCGGTCTTGCCACTTGCTGTCCCAGTGGCTACGACTACATTGCGACCGGCACACACAGCACGGATGGCCTGCTCTTGGTGTTGGTAAAGTCTGCGGTCTTCCCCCAGGGCGGAAATAAACCCTGGATCCGCCTCGGGTCCGAGGAGCTCCCTCAGAAGTTGCGCAGCAGTGCACCCGCGGACAAAGTTTGGGGTGGCCTCCACAAATGGCCCTTTGGCCAGAGACTCTGTCTCCAATGCCCGCTCAAATGCCTGGCGCAGCTCCGGATCGCGGAAAGCGAAGGTCGACAAAAGATACTGCCTATAACGTCGTACGACTTCTTGGGCAACTTGGTAGTATCTCATCGTGATGCCCCTCCATCATCCGAATATAATCCGCAACCGATTGAACCTGGCACAGGCGTACGGAATAAGAACGCTTGATAGACGCGCTGCTCACGTATCCCCGGAGGTGCCAATCACTTCATAGAGTGTGTGTATGTGCTCCATTAAATGCGTATCTGGATCTTTGACAACTTTGTTACACAAGGTACACTGGCGACGAGCACCCGGTAGGGTCCTCAGTAGGGTCGAAATTTCCTCAGGATCAGTGACAATCCGTTGTCGCTTTTGACGACATTGATTCTTGAAGTGTTCGTCCAATTCGCTTTGGGACTCGGTGGCGAATTTTCCGCACTGCACACACACGTACAAGCGACTGGGGATGGTAACCGAGTCGCGAAAAAAAGCGTCACGGTGTGCGGCGCGGATGTGATCGACTACCTCTTCCCGGCTGGGAAAGACATTTGTGCATGTTTTACACCTGTATCGCGCCTCGACCCAACCTATGGCCGCCCGCAGATTGGGAAACCTCCACTTCTTGCGATAGATCACACGCAAATAGATCAAATCGTCGTAAGGATCCGAGGGGTCGTTCAAATGTTCTAGATTGCGGAAAGGGAAAAAAACCTCTTCTCGAGGGTTGACACGCTCTTTACAGATGACCTGCCCATCTTTTGTTTCTAGACACAACTGGGCAATTCGCGTTCGTTCGTATTCGGGCAAGCGAATCCACAAGCCCTCACGCGATCCCGCGATCAGCTTTTCAATTGGCAACTTTATGGGGCGAAAATTCCATTCCTCAGTCGGCCGCTCTTCGGTGCCGAGGGCCCACCAGAATCGCCCCACCTTGACATGAATTGTGACAGGTGGAAGAAGGGTCGAATGAGTATCTTCAATAGTAATCGCTACCTTTTGAACTCGCCGGTTTGCCCGCACAAGAATTTTGGTGATGTTTTTTTCCGCTACCACCTTGTAATTATCGGAGCTACGCACGCGCACGCAGGGGTCATGATTAATGACCAAACAAAGAGGATAGTCCCATTCGGCACAAGCCAATTGAGAATTCACA
This sequence comes from Thermoguttaceae bacterium, assembly GCA_025060325.1. Taxonomy (GTDB): domain Bacteria; phylum Planctomycetota; class Planctomycetia; order Pirellulales; family Thermoguttaceae; genus DTLM01. The sequence goes on along the minus strand of JANXBW010000003.1, from coordinate 141,565 downwards.
TCCAACTCGATGCCATGGATGCAAGGTAAGTACACCACGCGGAACGAAGGGGATACCTCTTTCTCACTCCCGATCGGTATACCGCTTAGCCCCAACCAGTAGTAACCTGGTCCATGGCGTTGGAGAACATCAGCAATTGCTTCCGGGACAGTGCGGGCCGTGGGCGCCTCGATAAGGCGTTCCTCCGAGACTCCCTTGCGGCCGAAAGGGAGACAAAAAAGGGTTAACGTCTTCCAGTTGGAGGAATTGAAGTTGATCTGAAGGCGCTCTCCGTCGATCAACACAAACTCAGATTTTCCCTGGATCCTGAATCTTACTCGTCTTCTTGGCGACCGGATGCTCAGGCGGTTGTTGCCTGCTGTGCGGTGAAAACGCGAGCGGGTTACTCCGGCGCTAGCCGCTATTCCGCGAGCGAGGGACTCGGGAACAACCGCCCGGTACGCGACCCAGCCGTCAATGGCGGTGGGTTCCCGGCTAATTACGTGGATGCCTGGGCATCCTTGGGTGATCGTGGAGTCTTCAGGTGCCAGTATCAGGCAGTTACCTTTGCACAGAGACTCCGGTCTCAAGACCGCCTGATAGTCGCTTGTTAGCTCAAGCACCAGATATTGCTCGTCAGAGGGCGGCAAAACCGACTCCCAAAGAACTTGCTGGGGGTTTTCTCGGCTGCGGAGCGATACGATCACCGGCAATTGTTTGATGGTGCACGACCCCGATTGATGGACGATCGGGGTAGCCGGCTCGCCATTGCATGAAATTTGCAACAAGTAGCCAGCGGTAGGAGGAAGTATTTGGACCGAGAGATTCCAGGTGCCTTCTTCCATCACGGCCTTAACTTGGACCGGGGGAGAGCTTTCTGTGGCGCAGGCGCTGTTGGCCCTAACCCCCGGAGGCGTGCTTTTCTTCATTGTCGATGACGGGGCACTCAACACGCGCGACATAGCCAATCCCTCCAAATTGCCACTACACTTTGGATCAAAACCCCTGTGCGATTGTCGTCGCCTGCCGATTTGTTGCGCTGCCCTCTTTTGCACTCCAGGCAATTTAAGAGTAACGATAATCTCCTCGGACCTTAAAAGGCCCCATGGCCCTTGCTTGGGCGAGAGCTAAGGGCATTGGTGGCTCCTATCGGACAGCCCGCCTGGGATTGCGGCAAGAGCCGGTTGGTTTGTGAGTTACTTCTACTCATTCTATACGTACTAACGGGTTCAAAGTTTTCAAGGAATAAAAAATTTTTTAGGCTTCTAACCAGCCCTCCGAATGGGTTTGTGTCGGGTTATCGTGGCTTTTGTGCACGAATTTGTGCGCAAAGATGTTCATAAAGGCGCTCACTGTCAGTTTACGTCTTGTGAACGATTTACTGAGCGCGCCAATGAGCGCAACGCATTGTAGAATAGCAACTTACGACGATGCTGTTTATGTGGATCTTATCTTACGCTTAACTTTATTGATGCTTGTTTGGCCTTATGAAATTTTGTGTACAGCCACACTTTTTTATAAAAATCAACTAACCGTTTTCGTTCTTGTGTTCGAAAACACGGCCTAATATTAAACACTTTCGTTGTTGACCAAAACGCTTCCTGTCGTTGTTTAAACCCGATAAGCCGGACCGGTTGTTGTTGTACGCAAATGTGTTGATTTCAGGGATGATCGCATTTGGTCCCTCGGCTTGTTTATGCATGCTTTGCTTTTGCCCGCCGGCTGTCAACATCGTTCACGGTCGGGGTATGTGGATGGTGGCTGAACAAGATTCTGGCTGTTGACAAACACTTGAAAAGCTGAGTTGGCCATCACTAGCGGCGAAGGGAAGAAAAGAGATCGGCGGTAGATGTGGCCCGGGCTAGCTTTCAGTGAGTTTGGCGGAGGAGCTCAAAAATCGAAAAGAAGTTTGCGATCGGGAGGCGGAAGGGTCTCCAGCTACCGTGGGGAAACTGGTGGATCGCAGGCTAGCCGGTCTTGCGCGAATTAAATAAGGAACGAGAGAAAGGTAAGTCCGAGCTAGCGACTTTGGGCCACGAATCTCCCGAAACTGGTCAGTGGCAAGGGTGGGCAAGGTCGGCGCTGCTTGGCATGTTGGGCATAAAAAGAGGGGCGGTGTACCTGCTTTACCGCTCTGTAGGCCAGCTACTCCCAAGTGTTAATTAAGGTGTTGTTGGGGTTCGGACAGTTGTATTGGGGACGGCGGCCACCAGTTGCGGTGGTGGATGGCCTCAAACCAGGGTTCGTCTACATACTGGAAGGAGTGCTTTGTAGGCGACTGCCAGGTAAGGATCCCCATGCACTGCTTGTCCGGTGGGTGTTTGCCGCCTTTTTCGGGCCGAAAGGTCACGTTTTGTAGCCAGAAGCTTTGACATCGGCCAAATGTCTGCGGTTGGCAAACATACCGCACATGGCCGAAAAAGTGATAGGCCGGCTGGCAGGTGTCGATCACCGTTTGAACAAGTTCCGAGCCGATGTGACCCTGTCGCGGATAAAAGCGCGGCGGTGAATGACTGAGAAGGACGTGGAAATCCCCAACAGCCATTAGGGCCTTTGCCCCATCGGGGCTTACCCATTTATCAACAAGTTGAGCGGGGGCGCAGCCAGTCCATTCGGGTTCACCGCCGAGTGCTCCCACCCGCAGGTCAGCAATATCCACGCAGCAGCCACTTCGGAGATAGTGCACCCGGCCATAGTAGTCCACAGGCGTAAGTGGACCGGATTCGGCATAAGTTCGCAGCCGGTGGAAATCCTCGTGATTGCCGTGGCAAAAAATCATCGGACAAGAAACCGTTCCCAAAGAGTCCGTGGGTCCGCACAAGATTTCGTCTACAGCGGGATCTTTCATCAGGGGTTGAGGCTGGGCAAAGTAGAGGGCAAAGCCTACCTCTTCCGCGTCTTTTTCGGCAAAGCGAATGGTGGCCCTATCGAGAGCCGCCCTGTCGGGGAAAAACCCGAGGTCGCCGCAAATCAACACGGCGTCTAGTCGTGTCCTGTGTGCAAGTTGCCACTCGCGACACAGCCGGAGCATAAGCCGCAGATGGCCGTGTACATCGCCGAAGATGGCAATGTGGAGCTTTTCTTCCTTCTCAACACCGAGGCAAACCCGTCTCATTGAGAACTCCTCAGCTGTGCGATTTTTGGTGGGAAAAACATTAGCCAAGACTTCGGTGAGTGTGTCGACACCGATAAGAGCTTAAGTTGTAGGCAAGGGAGGAGCCCTGGAAACTACGATGGCCGAAATCCGCTTGAGGTCCTTGTCCCGGTTCCTGGCATCCACACGCGTGAGAACTATCTCTTTTCGGCGCGAGCTAAAATGCCAGAGTATTGCTTACATTCAAGAGTATTGCTTACATTCATATGCGTAACGGCTATTTCCGAAAGCTACCCTGGCCAATCCGGGGAATGCTCGAAATGGTCATTCGCCACGCTTGGGGACGATCACGTGGTGCTAAGCTTCATGCGCAGGCATTACCGACATGTAACGTTCCCGAATCGCAGACGGGGCGTTTTAGCAACATGTGTGCCAAACTTTTCGGTAGTCGTTTCCCGAAACCAGGACGACCTTGGGAGGAAAATGGCCTGTTGTCATCGGCAAAAATACCAGGCGTTAGGGAGCGGGGTGAGAAGAACAAGGGCCTCTCACCCTGGAAGTTTGCGAACACCGGATTCTATGCCAATTCTTTCCGCAGATTCTTTTTGCTTGCAGGTTATCGCATGTTCTGCAACGGTGGCCGGAGGTCCTGCGGCGAAGGCGGTCGGTGGTCGCGGCCCTACTCGTACCGGGTTTTGGCCGCGGGCACGTCCTTCGATGAACCCATAAGCGAAGTCCCTAGTTTTTTGCGCAACTGCAACGGTCTGCGCCCGTCTTAACTGTTAGAAGGGCAGGGAGGTAGATCCCAACCCAAAGGCGTCGCGTTTTGGTTTGCGTGTTGTTTGCGTGCTTCCCGTCGGTCACTGGCTACGTTGTACGTCCCAGGGCCAATTGGTATCCCGGTGTCTCCGCGTTGGCAAGCGTTTTGGGTGCCCCTTGGGCGGTCCGGAGTTTCCGCCCGTTGCGGCCGGGATCCGGCAGGCAGCTTTCTACAAGGTGCTAAACGGGGGGTTCGACCTCCTGCCCTTCCGATGTGCCCGGGCACACGTCGCCAAGCAAGTGTTGTCGGACTAGGTGCGTGGGTAAGGATTGGTGGCAGGTCAGGTTGTAAAAGGAGGTCTCATGATGTTCGCGTCCGTCCTTTAGTGTGTGCTGGCCTTGGCACAGGCACCGGAGGTGAGGGTTTCCTCGGAGGTGGGGACCTATCTATTTGTCCGAACGCAGCCTGCGGGGGCAGAGGTTTTTGTCGACGGGGAGTCTGTGGGAAAGACCAATTTGCTTGTGCCGGTGGTGCCAGGTCGGCATCAACTGCGGATCGAACTTGCTGGCTACGCCCCTGTGAAAGTTACGGTGAATTGCCCGCCGGAAAGGGTGACACGCGTGGAGACCACTTTGCAGGCCGCGGCGGAGCAGCCTGGGCCGGCTCCTACCGTTAGGCCGCCGCAAGTTCCCCCCGCTGAGGAAATACCCCGCGTGCGGGTCGAACGCCTGATCGCCGAGGCGGTGGCCCTCTATGAACAAGGCGACATTGGGGAAGCGATGGAAACCTTGGGGGCTGCTCGCAAGGTGGCGGAAACCGTTTCTGAAGAGTCAACGCGTGACTGGGTCATCGGAGAAGTTGCCAAAGGATATGCCCAAATCATGGACCACGCTGGAGCCATCGAGACCGCGTTGATGATTCGCCGCCTAAGCCGCTAATGCCGAGTGGCTTATGAGGTTATTGCCCTGCTGGCCCAACAAGATCCAGAAATTGCTGACCTTACGTACCAACGGCTGTTTCCTGCTTTTGGTCCAGGTCCCTACTTGTCACTGCCCGACACACTGAGGGATTGTATCGAAATGCCGGAAGCGGCCATGGCCCGGAAGGCGATTGAGGAAGCGCGCAAAGCCCACCAAGAAGGCCGCTTACCGCCTCGCCCTGTGCGTTCTCCGAAAGGGCAAAGGCCATCTCCTGCCCCGGCCTCTTCCGCTTCCGAGACGGCTCCATCGACCCCCGATGGCGATAGTTAGGCTTCCCGGACACAGGCCCCTTCTTCTCGATCCCCTGCGGGACAACTTTAGGAGTTCGCTGCGTGTTTTGAGCGCTACGGATAGCCAGGGGTGGGGCGCACTCCTACTCGGGGTGAAGCGTGTACTTAGTAGTTGTGGGGCAATGGGAACTTACAGTTTCGACGCACTCAGAGCGCTTGTGAGCACGCTCGGGATCCTTCTCTCCGGCATCAGTCACCTGTTGAAGGTGCGGCAGTGACTAAAGAGAAGGGAAGATCCCGACCGTGCCTGCGTCCACGGAGAAAAATACCGTCGATCGTAAAACACTTTTCCACAACCCAACCTTTGACGGAGGGCTCAGGCATGGAGCCGGTATTTCTACTTCCTCCTTCGAAGGAAGCGCAAACGAGACGGGGCCTTAATCTTGTGACAAAGCTCGCCGCTTTCTTCGCGCTGTTTGGCCTGATGGGGGCCATTTTGGCTGTGCACGTATCGGCCCTTGCTAGCCAACCGCCACCGGACGGGGGCCAACAGTCCGGGGATACCCGATTTGCCGGTAACCAACCTTATGAAGCTTCGGTGCCAGAAACTTCGTCCACCGAGGCCGGTGTGCCGGCCCCACCCCCGCCTGAGGTTAGGCAGTGGATTCGGGACTTTCGTTCCCCGTTTTTATGGCGACGAAATCGGGCTGTGCACCTTCTTGTTAACGTAGGTGCTCCGGCCGTAAGGCCGTTGCTCGAGTGTTTGACCGACACCGATTGGCGAGTGCGGGAACTGGCCGTCGTTGCACTGGGTCAAATCGGCGATAGCCAGGCGGTTGAACCACTGACACAGATGCTCGCAGACCCCGCTTGGCGCGTAAGGCGTTCGGCGGCGCAGGCACTTGCGGGCTTTCGCCAGCCGACAACGGTAGAGCCGCTTATCCGGAGTTTGCGGCAGGATGAGGATTGGACGGTTCGGCAGGCGGCCGCCGAGGCGCTAGGCGTAATCGGTGATCCAAAAGCTGTGGACGCTTTGACGGCAGCCCTTCAGGACAAGCAGCAAGAAGTGCGGGTAAGCGCCGTCGTGGCCTTGGGAGCTATTGCGGATGTCCGGGTTGCGGAACCCCTTCTGGCTTGCTTTGATTCGGAAAATCCGGAGCTTCGGCGGCACGCGGCTGCCGGGTTGGTGCGGCTTGGCGAGTTAGCTGTCGGGCCGGCGATCGAGCGACTTCGAAGTGAAGACGAGTCGCGAAGGCAATTGGCGGCCTGGCTCCTTGTTCGGATTGGTCCTGCCGCGGTAGCACCCCTAATGGCATGTCTGGGGGGAACTGATCTTCAACAACGAAAAGCGGCAGCGGCAATCTTGGCTCAGATTGGTGAGCCGGCAATCGAGCCACTTACCAAGCGTCTGGTGCATCCAGAGGCCGCGGTTCGTCAACTAGCTGCCGAGGTATTAGAGAAGATCGGTTGGGCCCCGCCGGCGGCTCGCCAGGCGGCAGAGTTCTATTTGGCAAAGCAGGATTGGGGAGCTTTGCTCAAGCTGGGAGACGTCGCTTTAGAACCTCTGCTCGCCCTGGCCGGTGACAAAGATCCTTTTGTTCGGGGGAAGGTGGCGGAGACATTAGGAAAACTGGCAGACCCCCGCGCTGTTGACACGCTGATCACAATGTGCGCGGACGGGAGTCAACAGGTCCGTTGGCATGCCGTCAGCGCTTTGGCCTAACTGGCTGATGCGCGGGCGTTTGACGCCTTGGCCGCCCGGCTCAAGGACGAAGATGCGGATATTCGGAGGGTCGCCGTCCGGGGGCTGGGTCGGTTGAAAGACCCCCGGTGTGTCCCGGTGTTGATCCCGTGCTTGGACGATAATGATGTCACCGCGGCACAGGCCGCTGCGGAAGTACTGGGGGATTTGCGAGATCCGCAGGAAGTCGAGCCTTTGATGACCAAGTTGGATTCGCCGGAGCTTGGGACAGTAGTGATCCGTGCATTGGGCCGTATCGGTGATCCCCGGGTTGTTGAGCCACTCCTTTCTCGCCTGCCGCAAGCGCCTGCCGTTGTTCAAGTGGCGATTCTTGAGGCCCTGGCAGATTTGGGACAATCTGGAGCTGCCGATGGGATCTTCCAAGTTCTGGAAAACCCGGATACTCCGGAGTACATCCGCCAGACGGCTGCCCGATCTTTAGGAAAGCTGGCGGACCGCCGGGCTTTAGCGCCGCTTCTTAAGTATGCTTTGGACGCTGAACCGCCTTTGCAACAGACGTTGGTGGAAGCCTTGCGCGCCTTGTCGGAGGAAGCTATCCCCCGCCTTCGTGAACAACTTGCCTCCTCCGATGCGTCTGTGCGGAAAAAAGCGGCCCAACTTCTGATCCAGATTGGCTTTGAACCGGAGCGGATGGACGAGCGGGTGGACTTGCTTTTGGTAGCAGAAGATTGGGCTCGACTAGAGGCCTTGGGCGAAGCGGGAATAGGACCGCTGACGGCCCGGCTGCGGGATCGAAGTCCCTCGCTTCGACCACAAATAGCTCAATTGTTGACGCGAATGGGCTTCCGACCTGCCACTCCACGGGCCATTGTCGACATGGTCATGGCCGGCGGGGATCCCGTCCGTCAGGAAGAGCAAATCAGTCAACTAGGCCTTTCGGCAGTGGAGCCGCTTTTAACTTGGCTCCGAATGCCGGATGCTCCAACCCGGGCGCGAGCCGCGGAGCTCTTGGCCAAGGTGGGCTATTCTCCCCGAACGCAAACGGAAGCAGCATGGTGGGCACTGGCCAAGGGAGATTGGTCAACTTTGGAGAAATTGGGGCCGGCAGCCGCCGAGGCTGTGGCAGTCTTGTTGACCGAAGAGGCCGATGCAGCGGTTAGGGCAGCTGCCTTCTTGGCCAAGCTCGGAGATTTTCGCGCCGCTCCGTTCGTTGCCCGGCGCATGCCGCAGTGGAAAGAACGTCAGAAAATTTTTTACATCCTCAAACGAGCGGAGTGGCAACCGCGCACGGAGGCGGAAGCGGTGTACTACCATGTGGCCGGTGGCCACTGGGATTGGCTCCGTGAACACTGGGAGCAGACCCGGAAGGTCCTCGTTGCTGATCTGCGGTCCAATGAGTTCCGCCGCGTCGAACATGCCGTTTACGCTCTTATTAGCATTGGCCGCGAGGAGGTCATCCCCGACCTTATCGAAGCCTTCGAGCGGCACGGCACGATAGAGATGGGCGAAACATTCCTCAACTCCGGCAATGCGCGCTTGCGCCGGGCAGCCGAGGAATGGTGCCAAGAGCGCGGATACACCATCGGCGTGGGTCCTGGGGCGCAGGAGGCGTTTTGGCCGCGCGATGCGTCGCAGCCTCAGGCGCAACCGGGGGCCCAATCGGACATGCCTCGGCCAACGCCGGAAACTCCTGCCGAAAGCGAGCCTTCTCCACCTCCTGACGAGGAAACTCCGCCCGATGCGGGGCCGGCGCCCCCTGCGCCCCCGAATCGCCCTTCGCGGCCGATGGAACCCGGCGAACCGGCCCCTGGGCCTTCGGCACCGCAGCCTGCTGACGTAACTTCTTCGGAGCGACTAGAGCGGATGCGGGAGCGAACGGAGGCCGCCCTTGAACGGCAACGGATCCGCCAGTTGATTCAAGCCCCTTTAGATGACCCCGCCCGGCAACGGCCAGTTGTTGACCCGATGCCGCAGGGGCCGCCGTTGGAAGCTGCTCGGCCATCGCCTCTGCTGGAATCCTGGCGACATACGCCAAGTGGTCCCCAGGGAATGCTCCCATCGGCGCCTATCCCACCCGCGGCGCGGGCGCCGGTCGACCCTGGTCGGTTGGCCCCGCTGCCGCGAATGTCCGTGCCCAGCTTCGGCCCCTCATTCGGCCGAGGGTTTTAACCACTTGTCATGAGCGCTTCGCATGGCGGCGCCACGCAAATCGGCCTTGGGACAAGGTCGGCGTTCCCTAAATACCTTTGACCTAAACGGTGACGCAGACAACGTGCAGTCCAAGCAAGAAAAGTCAATCTTGCTTAGGAAAAAGCCGTGTACTAAGTCCCTGTTTTTCCGGCGCCCAGCAAAGCACCAAACTGCAACAACACCGGAAACTTCCGATAGTTTTGACTTTGTCGTCCTAGCGTTTTGATCCCATCCTTCCTGGCTTTTGAATAGCTCCACAAGGGAAGGGCAGCGCAAGCACCTGAACTTGCTCTCGCGAGGTAAAAAGCGTGGGCGCTCTCTATGACTCTTACCAGCAGCCCCGCAAGCGCGACACTTCCGTTGTGGAGCTATTTACAAGCAGCGCCAGCACCGCACAGGTCCACCGCCACCGGACCAGCCCAAAATCGCGGAGCGTCTTCTTCACCCGCCGGCCCTCTACCCGAGAGACCTACACCGGAAAAATCCGGCACCTTTTGGCCAACTCTCCAAGGCGTCTGCCTCCTCCTCTTGGCACTAGGCTTTCTTAACCCGGAAGATGGCGTTGGGACTGACCTGAAGGCGCCCGCTGGCCCACCACCAGTTCCTTCCGTGTTTGCCGGCGTTAATGGCCGATCAAGTTCCTCCGGTTGCCGCATCTGGGCTCTAGCAAAAGGAGCGGAAGAACATGTGCACCTGGCGGTAGCGACGGAGGACCCTGAGACAGATCTTGCGGTCTTCGGGCAAAAGGCGGGTGTTGGCGCCTTCCGTAGATTGACCCCGAAGGTCTTGGCTTTTTTCCAAATATCTGTTCCCGACCTTAGGCCCCAGCCCTTCTTATTTGGCAACATCAAGTTACGATCCTAGCCCTAGTCTTCCCGTGCCCAGTTCTTTAGTAGGCAGCCTAGTGCGATGGCGCCTGCAGCAAGAATCGGTGCTTCAGCATATTTGCCAGAACTAACCCTCATTGGTCATATTCTCCCCGGAGATAAGGATCTCAGTTGAGCGTTGCGCCAAGGAATTTGTCACAGGTTCTGAAGCACGAATATATGATTTACTTTACGCTGGAGCGACACGGGCTTCTGGCTGGTAACTAACTTTGGTTTGTGTATTGGATGCCAATGCTACGTTTTTGCGCTTTATTAGCATCATGGTATGTCATTGTGGTCTTCTATGCGATAGACGCCCAAAGTTGCAAACTGACAATCGGAGCCATTGTGTAAGCGTACTGGAATTCTGTCATTTCTCGTAAAGCCATGAGGGCTATCGAACTAGTGTGGCCGAAGCTTCCGTTCAAGAGCGAGGGACGTTCATTTCGTCCTCGGATTGCAGGACTTTCGACTGTGGTGATCCAATAAAGGTTGTTTATTGCTCAGGCCAAACGGGATGATCGTTTGTGAATCTGCCCGACTTAGAGCTCACCACATCACCTGCCAGACTGACTTATAAGATGGCAATCCCATGCTTTACAATGGAGAGGCAATTCGCCGAGGCGATACAGGTGAATCTCCGACAGGCCATTTCTTACGCAGACGATTCCGTCCGGTTGCCCCGCACACATCTATGCGTTAAGAATGCTTTGCAAGGTAAGTAGTGAGACGCTCAATCCGCAGCGGCTGACCGAGGATAACAAATTCCGAGGGTAGCAACATTGCTTGCTCCATGGCAGGGGAGATGTGTTTGCACAACGGTTTCTCCCATACGAGGTTCCGGTTTCGGGGCATATGGCGGAGCTTTTCCGGGCTGGCTAGAAGGCGATCTTGCCCGCCTCGGTCACCCCGACCCAATAAGGAGTTCCCACTAAATTCGATTTAGATCGCTGGCTTACGAATCGCATCGTCAACAAGCGCCATTTTCAAAAGTGCAAGTACTTCGCCAGTTGAGGGCCGCGCTTGTGCTGCGGAGCCACTCACCGGACAACCCTTCGTCGTGATAAGGCTGAGTGCGAAACCAGCGAGGGCGATTTATAGTGTATGGGGGCTATTAAGCTGCCAGCTAGAAAACTGGTCCGGCAGGAGGATTGCTCATGTTTTTAAAACACCGGATTGGGCTCGTTATCCTTTTGGTCGTCGGGTCTTTGTGGACTCTGGCGAGGTCAGTTGACAGACAAGCTCAGGGAATGTTTACAGAGGATAGAGCCTCCATGGCAGTTTTGCCGCAACCGCATTATGAACCAAAACCCGAGGATCCCCCGTGGCTTCCGGTGCTCGTCCAATTTCACGGCCACCTTGGTCCTTGGGTGGTGCTAGGTTTCCGCCTCGGGGAGGCAGCGCGAAAAGCGGTCGACGCTGCGGGGTACTTCGATGTCGAAGTCTACTGCCTCGGCCCTTTTGAAAAGCCGCCGGCCGCCTGTTTTTTGGACGGTGTTCAACTTGCCACCGGGGCCACTTGGGGCAAACGCAATATCGCTTGGGAGTTGGCCGAAATTCCCGCGGTCAAGCTGACTCACCTTCCCACCGGACGCAAGGCGGTGGTCACGGTTCGCAGGGAGGTAGTTGACCTAATCGTCAAGACGGCAAACCAAAGCGCGCCCCAATCGGGAAGGCCGCATGGTGCGCAGCCAGTGGACAAAAAGCTCGACGACTTGGCCCGCCAAATCGCGCGGATCAAACCCGAAGAGCTTTTCACCCTAGAACTTGCCACCCCGTAGTTCATGCCACCACCGGCCGTAGCGCTTACTGTCCGCGCGGCCTTGGGGGGCCGGCGCGCAAGGAGCCTACATGCTTCCGGCAAAAAGGGCGTGGAATTTGTCCGGCTTTGCCTTGCGTGGCCGAAGTATTAAGAAGAAGCCCGGCTTGTCCTCCGCTCGCCACTGATCAAACTGAAGGACATTGACAATTTCCGGAACGGCAAGATTCTCCGCATCGTTGATGAACCTGTTGACCACCCATTCCGCCAGAGTGACCGCGTCTGCCTCCACTTCCCGAACGATATCTTTTTGTCCAATTGTCTTGCGATCCGAGCATATGCCACTAAATAGCTCCACATCAGAAGTGTAACGCTACGCGACTTCCTAATCGAACTCATAAAGGGGGTCGCGCCTTCTTATTTGTCGAGATCAAGTTCGGCTGCTTGCGCTATCCTTCCCGTGTGGAGCTATTTAGCCCTTCTAACAGCGTCTCTCAAGTAAGGCATCTAGGAATTTGTAGGGGATCAGAACGTAAGCAAGGGGAAGGAAGGGCTGGTCGAGCGCGGCACGATGCTCGAAGCGGAGGCGGCGTCGACAGTTTGGCCGTGGTGCTCTCACCGTGTCAAAGTGGGCGCTTGCAACCGATGCGGGGGTAACTCGGGGGGCCGGCGTTCGTGTCGATAGCTGGGCGGGACTTGCAAGCGGATGCGGGGGCGACGGTGTTGATGAAGCCAACTGACCGTTTGGCTGGACACGCAGCGGCATGGGCCCGCCGGTCATGGGGTATTCGGCTGGGCTGAGAGCGCCGGCACTCTGTCGCGAGGAAGCCCTTTCTGTAAAGACTCCCTATCGCAGGCCCGGTTACCGCACCATCGGTCGGGCCTTTGGGGGGAGGATGAAAGGTGAGGATGGTTGGTACTCTGTCTACAATAACGATTAGATTTTTGAGACCGGGCTCTCGTGGGGGGATTCACCAAGGCTTTGTTGGGGGCTACCTCCAGCGGTGCGGCCGGGGAAGACAGTACCACCTGTCGGCTCCACAGATTGGGAGAGTGTTGGGTACCGATCAACACATGCCCCCTAAGGCCGCTCGTGCGTTGACCAGACGGATTCAGCCCCGCGTGTTTCTCACAGTAGCCGGCACCCAAGCCTTGTGCCCTGTCAGTTTCGGAGTGTGGACTTTTTAGGTCTCCTAATGCCTGCTGACAGACAGGTCCAAAGCTTGCGTTTTCCCGACGCTTCGCCTGCTACCGCTTCCTGAACGGCGCCCACCACGTTAAGCCCTTGCGCAGCCTAGCTCTTTGGGCAACAGTTCTCGCAGGGGACGCCCGTCCTCAGCTCCGAGAGAATCACAGTCGACAGGTGCCAATTGCTCAACGGTTTCCCACCGGGGTGGGAAAAGCTTCTTAACTTAGAGGAACTAAGCCTTGCCGGGTAACGCAAACTCGGTGGCGTGAGCATGCCATTTGACTTGGGTGGAGGAAGGAGTGGTTCAATTTCCGCCGAGAGTGTGTCGTCCAAAATCGGCTCGGCCCGCTTTGCACCTCGGCGTGCTTCGTCGAAGTTACCATTACCGACCAACTGGGCGGAGCGTGTCGACTCCTGCTCACCGCCTCCCACCCGGTTTGTTCACTGCTTTGAATCAGCCGGTTCGACTGGCGCGATCTGGCAGGCGAGGTCGCGAACAAATTCGGGGATCCGGACCCGGACACCATTCGGGCCGGATTGGACCCGCTCGGCCAGGGCTTCCAGCCAACTACCCTTCCAGGGATCGAACCACCGCACCGTGTAAGTTCCCGGTCGAAGCCCGTCCACAACCAGCTCGGCCGAGCTGATTTTGTTTGGGCGCCGGCCGTCGACCATCGCGCCCACCCAGGTAGCGTCACGGTTAATTAACCAACACCAGGCGGCGCTATCCGTTCGAAGACCGAGAAGGCGAACTGTCCCACCTGCCAGGAGGTCATCGAAGGCCCGAAGCTCGCCGCTGTGCCAGGGAATATCCTCTAGGAATCGAGCGAGTGGTCCGTAGTGTCGATAAGCTTGAAGCCGGTCAAGTTCCTCCCACCACCAAAACATCGCCGTTCCCGACAGCCCCGTAAAGGCCGAAGCCCAAAGTGCGTTGTGAAAATGAACCGCCTCACGATCCGCTTTCATTTGCGCGGAAAGCGCCCATTGTTCTGTAGCGAGTCCAAATTCGCTCAAAAGCGCGGGCTTTCCCGGGGCATTTTGGCGCAGTAGCCGCGCGCGGTCGAGCACCGCCTCGACCTCATCCCGAAGTCGTTTTTCGCTGGGCCGAAGGTAAAAGTGCATGTCGGCGATATCCAAGCGTGGATGCTTCATATCTCGCGGTGAGGGATGCCAGGTGCTGGTGGTCCGCAAATGGCTGTAGGGATCGTTCTCTTCGAAGAATCTCCCCAGCTCCTCGTAAAAACGATCCGTGGGCAGATTGGGATCCATTTCATTCCAGTATTCCCAAGCGGCCACAGCAGGCGAACTTCCCCACCGGGCAATTGCGTAACGGAAAAATCTCATCGCGTCCCGAATGGCCTGCTCATAAGCCGGCGACTGTGGATCCTTTAGTGCCCACATGTACAAATCGCGGGTGAGGATGCAAAGTTGAAGGTAAATGCCGTGCCTTTCGGCTAATTCGACCACGTAATCAAGCATCGCACAGTCGGTGGGATTGTAGAATCCCCGGGCGGGGCGGTTGACATTGGCCTCCCACAATAGTTCTGGCCCCAGCCTCCCGCCCGTGTTAACCTCCCGCAAAGACAGTCCATCCACATATGCTTTGCCCGCATTTTGCAAACGGAAGACAATCGGGCCAAGCCAAAGCTGATTCCGCCCTGTGGTAAACGAAATCTGGAAATCTACCCAACCGCCTTGCTCGGAAGGGCCGACCAGGTGCTTGCGGCCAGCACTTGGTACTTCCACGACGACTGCCGCACCTTTTTCCGGACGAATCCGACCTGACAAGACGTACGGACTTTCCGGTCGCACTGCCACAGGCCAGGATGGATCCGCGATTCGTTCAGTCCCAGCTGGGCCAGCGATAACTACATACCGCGTGGCCTTTGTGGACGAAGTTTCGCCGGGGAGTTCCTCGACCGGCAGTTTCCAATGCCAAGTCCGCGTCCACGCACTCTTGCGTCCTTCGATACATAAGGCCCAGTCTTCGCAGCATGTCCACACGCGGAGGTAATTAACCCCCTCCGAGGCCATGTGGGGAAGGGTCTCTTCCAACTTGCACAAATTAAAGTATTGCGACCCACCGACAAAGGCCAGGTTTTGCCCGATAGCGAAGAAGGTCCGGCCGTCGCTTGTTTCGAAAAACCGTGGATCCTTCCGTGACTTTCGAAGAAAGCCGCGACGGTCCGACGGGGTGCAGTCAAAGGAGATTGTTTGCGAAACCTGCGTGGTCCCATCGGCCGCTCGAAGCTCTGCAAACCCCTCATGCCGGCCAGTCTCCCAAGGACAGAAACGGACCAGCCAAACAGGGTCACCAGATGGGTAGAACCAATCCGAGCGGGCCCCCTGGCCGGGGAAACTCCGCCTTTCGTACGGCTGGAACCAGAACGCCGGCACCCTGACCGATCGACCAGATGGCGTGCGGACCACCATGACCAACTGACCAGTATCTCCCTCTTTGTCTGCCGCAGGTGGCGGTGCCCCAACGACGCGAAACTCTATCCGGGTAAAGCGGGGCACCGAAGTCGCCGAGGCAACCACGGTTAACTGGTTGTGGGGCAGGGTTCCTGGCTCAGCCTTGGTTTGCGCCCAAGAACGGTCACCGACCAGGCTCCATACCAAAAAAACTCCTAAAAGCCTTACCCAAAAAATTACTCCGGCTCCCGGGCGAATCGTAAACGGGGATACGGCTCTTGCTGGGAGGATCGCGATCACTTTTGCCTCTCCTAGATATTGCCTTAAGGGTTAAGGATTATTCATCCTCGATCGGGACTAGAACCCGCTGGCCGCCAGTGTAAGAATTGCGCAGGAGGCAGGCGATCAGTTGCCATCGATTTTTACCGCGCGCACGCGGGTCGTCGCTCTTTTGCGCATCCTCAGCGGTGCCCAAGCAAATTTTTACCGCGCGCATGCGGGTAGTCGACCCACGGCCCGCTTTGCTGGCCCATCGAGAATGTTTTCCGGAGCCCTCGCTGCCCTCTGTGACTTGGCCACGAGCCGCCCATTCCGAAAAAACTAGCAACAAAGCTCTGGCCCACAAGAGGGGGCTACCACCATGAGCCCTGTGCAACTCAAGCAACAAGTCAACGCTGGCCTCTTGCGAAATGGCAAGTAGCAAGCGGAGAGATCGCGGTGCCCCCGGTCGTGCTGGTCAACATGCCTTTTGCTAACCTCCGCTGGCCTAACCTGGGGCCAAGCTTGCTAAAAGCTGCGCTTTTGCAACGGGGCATCCCGTGCGAAATTGCATACTTCAACTTCGACTTCGCCGAACGGGTGGGCTACGAGCGGTACCAATGGCTAGCTGACTGCTTTGCCTTTGTGCTCGGTGGCGAGTGGCTTTTTGCGCAAGAATTCTTCGGCAAGGACATCCCCCCGCCCGAAGCTTATTTTGCTGAGCTTCGTAGACGCAAACCTGACCAGTTTGGCAGCGAGGAAGAAGCGGAGCTTCGCTCGGCCGCGGCAGAAGTTTCCGGGTTCCTCCGCCATTGTCTGGCCGCCATCGATTGGTCCACGGTGAAGATAGCCGGCTTTTCGGTCTGTTTTCAGCAAACACTTGCGTCGCTTTGCCTGGCCCGGTTGCTCAAGGCGGCTTATCCGCACATTCAGACCGTTTTCGGTGGGGCCGCTTGCGAGGCCGAAATGGGCGTAGCCCTTTGGGAATGTTTCCCGGAGATTGACTATGTGTTCCTGGGCGAAGCTGATCTTACCTTTGGCCCGTTTGTGGAGCAGTTGCTCGAGGGTAGGCTCACTACCCTTCCGCCGGGAGTAATCGGGCAGATCCCCACAGGAGACAAAACACAGAATTCTGGCCCCCGAGAGCACCATGGTTTGCGACAGGTTCCCGACTCAGGCTGCGAAGATGTGGATCTTTCGGTTGTCCTGCAGCTTGATGAGCTTCCCTACCCTGACTTCGACGACTACTTTCGTCGGCTACAAAAGAGCCTTTTGGCGGGCGAAATACGGCCTTTCCTTTTCTTCGAAAGCTCCCGCGGCTGCTGGTGGGGGGAGAAACATCACTGCAAGTTCTGTGGTCTAAATGGTAGCCGGCTCACATTCCGGAGCAAATCCCCCGAGCGAGTTGTCGATGAAGTTGTTTATTTAGTCAACCGCTATGGCGTCAATCGCCTTTGTGCTGCGGACAATATCTTTGACTATCGGTATTTCGACAGCTTGCTCCCCCTTTTACGGAAGCAAAAATTGGACGTTAAGTTCGTTTATGAACTTAAGTGCAATCTCAAACGTGTACAAGTGGAAGAGCTTGTAGCCAGCGGGTTGGGGGCAGCTCAGCTGGGGATCGAAACCTTCAGTACGCCGATCCTTCGCCTGGCCAATAAGGGGGCGACAGGGCTTCAAAACCTGCAAACCCTCAAGTGGTTTTCGGAACACCCGGTCGAGGTGGAATGGAATTTTCTTTATGGTTTCCCCGGTGAACCGCCGGAGGAATATGCTTGGCTTGCCAAACTTATTCCCGCGCTTGTTCATCTCGCTCCGCCGCTTGCGATTGGTCGTGTGCGCATGGATCGCTTTTCACCTTACTTTGCCGATCCGGGAGCCTACGGTTTAGTCAACCAGCGGCCGCTATGGGCACTGCGGTACGTGTACCCATTTTGCGAGGATGTCCTGCGGCGGCTGGCGTATTACTTCGATTTCGACTTTGCCGACGGACGCAACCCGGACGACTATGGCGCTCCAGCAATTGAGGCAGCTCGCTACTGGCAGGATTTAAAAGGCCAGGTGACTTTCCGGGCATTTGACCGGGGAGATGGCGTTCTGGTGTTGACGGACACCCGCCCCGTGGCCCGGCAATTCCAACGGCGACTTACCGGTTGGGAACGCGAACTGTACCTATTTTGCGATCAAGGGCGGACACTTCGGGATATTGTCTCGTTTGTTTCCTCTGTCCACCCCGAGCCTGATTTAAGCTCCATTCGGGAAACTCTCGCTAACTGGCAGGATGAGCGCCTTATCACGTGTATCGACGAGCACTATCTCAGTTTGGCCACTTGGGCGAGGTAAATAGGTCTGGATAAGCCTTGCCTCCCTGACACCCCAGGACAGGGCCCAAACCAACGTTCTTTTTTTCAGGTCGCCTGCCGAGAATTTCGAGATCTTTCCCGGGCATCAAAAAGCGGAAGGGGTATGCTCATAGAGGACGTTCTTGCGGGGAAACGGTCTTGCCGGGTTATATCCGGCGCAAAAAAAGAGACAGATGCCGGAAGAGCTCCCTCAGCAAAGCCCGGCGGCTCTTGCCTATGTAACAAGTATCTAGGAAGAAGTCCGCAGTCCTTTTCCCAGTGACGCAGCTACGCAGGTAATGCGTGGCTGGCTACTTCATTTTTTCCCCGCGGCAACAAGATCGGGTGGGCTCCTGCGGAAAAGCGGGAGCGAGTTACGGTAGGCCAGCCCAGTGCATAGCGCCAAATGTTTGCGTTCGGAAATCTAGAAAAATTCGGCAAAATATTCTAGCGGCAAAAATTCCCCTGCCCTTGTCAGTACGTTTGGTGTCCGCATAGCTCGGGTTTGCCGATTGGCCCCGGCGGAAGAGCGCTCTTCCTTCCCGGAGGGGCGAAATCTTGCGAACCCTTAGTTGCAAAACCACCGAAGCGAGCTTTTAATGTCTAATGCTTCTTCGGCCAAAGATCGTCGGCTACCCGGCGGACGCGTTCCTCGCGGGCCGAGCCGGTGTTACCGTAACGTGCCGCCGACTAATCCGGCGGCGTGAGGCTTTAGTCAAGGCAGCGGAACTTCTCTTAAGTAAACAAAGGGTGGATGAGACGGAAGGATCGCAGCGATGATCAACCACAGGCTTCCCGCCTACTTGGCAAATGCTCGACCTAATCCCCTGGAGAATCGTGCCCCTTGGTACCTCAACACCGCTCAGTCTTACGCCGCGATTTTCTTGTGGATTGCATTCTTCGACCAGCTGGCGGGCACGGCTACCGGTGAGGGCGCTCTTAAGATGCTCGGTTTGGGAGGGTGCTTACTAGCGCTTGTTGCCGCCGGGGCCATTGCCTACCTCTTCTTTTATTACGTGCCCGGGCTTTTGGGAATGCAGACTGGATTGCCCCTTTACATCGTGGGAACAAGCACCTTCGGCACCGTGGGCGGGTATTTCCTGCCCGGAATATTTATGGGGCTTTTGCAAATCGGATGGTTTAGCGTAGGGACCTACTACGCGGCGATCCTGATCCTCGAAGGGATCGGATTACAACAACACGCAGTATCTCTTTTTGGCCAGGGTGGGGCGTTTAGTCCCATCTTCGTAGCGGTAACGGTGGTTTGGGGGGTGGCTTTTGCCTTGGTGGGCGCTTTTGGCATTAAGTATGTGGCAAGGGTAGCGACCTTCTTCCCCATCGTCCCAATTATCATGCTTTTGGTATCCGCCCGGCTTGCTGCGCCTTATACTGGTCAGTTCGAAGTCCGGTTCACAGACCCCGTGGCGGGATTTATGTTGATTATTCAGTTGGTCATCGGGTTTTTTGCCACCGCTGGCGCGGCTGGCGTTGACTTTTGCGCGAACAACCGTAATGCGGAGGATGTCAAATGGGGCGGCATTATGGGCATATGGCTGCCCATTGTTTTCGCAGGAGGACTTGGGATCATCACCGTAGCTGGGGCATTAGGCAAGAATCCTCAGCTAGAGAACCTAACCTACAGCGCTGCCCTTCCCGTGCTTGAGCCCCGGCTGGGACAAGTCATGAAGATTTTGTTCGCTATTGGATCCATCGCCCCGGCTTGTTTCTGCTCGTTTATCATTGGCAATAGCTTGTCGACGATGCTAGGCAGCGAAAAGACCCGGGTGCCGCTTACCTTGGGCGGGGCGGCGATCGGTATCGCCCTGGCCGCTTTGGGTGTGGCAGGCAATTTGGCAGCGTTCTTCGGATTGATTGGTGCATCGTTCGGGCCGGTAGTGGGCGCCATGATCGCCGACTATCTGCTTAGCGGCTGCAAGTGGCCGGGTCCACGGAGAGGTATCAATTGGGCCGGATACGCCGCGTGGATTGTGGGGTTTGTCGTCGGCATCCAAAACCATCCTTGGGTCGGCGGCTTACCTGGTTGGGACATGACGGCGGTGTATTCGTTGGTGGTGGGATTCATCGTTTACGCCGTGCTTGCAAAGCTTGGCTTCCAGCCTGCCACAGTGGAGGCCCCGCATCTGCAAATTGCGTCTGCTCAAGAAGCCCGGTAACACCAAACAGTGTAGCCGCATGTCCGGCGGTAAGAGGGGTTTCTCCCTTTGTAAACCTTAGCCTAGCTAGACATGGTTGGCCGGCTGGCTCGCCGTAGACCGAGCCGGCTTGGTGTTCAGGCTATGGAATCATGCGGAGGCATGCCCGCCAAATATGGCCGCGACAAGAGAGCCCTAAGCCCGCCGCCGTAGACGATCGACCTGTTGCTCGATGACCAATCATGCAATGACTTTATTTACGCAACAGGGTCGGCAGATCCTCGGGGCGGCGCGGCCCGATTCGGGACCGATAAGCCCGGCCCAGAGGGGAGAGGTATTGTCCACGGACTGCCGGTTTAAATCCAAAATCGGTGGATAGCATTATCCCTTCGGCAAGAACGGAGGTGGAAGCATTCCGATGATTGCGCGATATGTCTTGTCAGTCTTAGCTGGCCTATTTGTTATTGCACGGGCAGCTGGGGAGGAGTGGAAGCCGGCCCAGGCTCCTTTGTTTACGGAATGGGGCAAGAAGGTTCGGCCTGAAAATGTGTGGCCTGAATACCCCCGGCCGACATTAGTTCGAAATACTTGGGTGAATCTCAATGGTCTTTGGGACTACGCCATCCGACCGCGGGATGAGGGCCGGCCAGAAAAATGGGACGGCAAGATTTTAGTGCCGTTTTGCGTTGAATCGGCACTAAGCGGTGTAGGCCGGCCTGTGGCTCCTACAGAGAGGCTTTGGTACCGCCGAACGTTTGCTTGTCCCGAACTTCCTCCGGGAGGTCGGCTTCTGCTGCACTTCGAGGCAGTCGACTGGCAAGCCACGGTATGGCTAAACGGTCAGACGGTGGGGCAGCATTCCGGTGGTTATGACCGATTTAGCTTCGACATTACCGATTTTGTTCGCCCGGGTGAAAACGAATTGGTGGTGGCAGTCTGGGACCCGACGGACACTGGCTGGCAACCTCGGGGCAAACAGGTCTTAAAGCCGCACGGGATTTGGTACACAGCTGTCACTGGGATTTGGCAGACCGTGTGGCTGGAACAGGTGCCGGCCGAGTTTATCCACAGCGTACGAATTACACCGGACGTGGATAAATCCGGCGTTGCCGTACGCGTGGAGGCTCCCGGGGGAGCTGCTGTGCGAGTAGAGGCCTTTCTGGAAGGCCAAAAGGTAGCCGAGGCTCGCGGCCAGGCAAATCAGGTATTGTTCCTGAATATCCCGCAGCCTAAGCTGTGGTGGCCGGATCAGCCCACGCTTTATGATCTTAAAATCACGCTGTGGAAAGGTGATCAGCTTGTTGACGAAGTGCGAAGCTACTTCGGTATGCGGAAAATCGCCGTGGCCAAGGATGTTGACGGCCTTAATCGGATTATGCTCAACGGAAAGCCCATCTTCCACTTTGGTCCGCTGGATCAGGGATGGTGGCCGGATGGGCTATATACGGCCCCCTGCGACGAGGCCCTTCGTTACGACATCATCATGACCAAGAAATACGGCATGAATGCCGTTCGAAAACACGTCAAGTATGAACCCGAACGCTGGTACTATTGGTGTGATAAGCTTGGGCTATTGGTCTGGCAGGACATGCCTTCGGGCAACTTTGACATGTCGGCTGAAGGCCGCGCCAACTTCCGCCGTGAACTCCGTGCGATGATCGACCGCCTATGGAACCACCCTTCGATTGTGATGTGGATTCCTTTCAACGAAGGATGGGGTCAGCACGACACGTGTGAGGTCGCCAATTGGATTAAGGAGTATGATCCTTCCCGGCTTGTTAACGAAGCAAGCGGGTGGCACGACGCTGGCTGCGGCGATATTTCCGATATGCACAAGTATCCCGGCCCCGGAATGCGCCCGCCGGAGGAACGCAGGGCTTGCGTCCTTGGGGAATTCGGTGGTCTTGGGCTGCCCATACCCGGACACTTATGGCGAGAAGAAGGTGCTTGGGGTTATCGCGCGTTTAAGGATCAGGAGTCGCTTACTTCAGCTTATGTGGACCTTCTTGAACGGGTGCGATTATTGATTGGTCAAGGATTGTGCGGGGCGATTTATACACAAACAACCGACGTGGAAATTGAAGTTAACGGATTGATGACATACGACCGAGCGGTGGCCAAGATCGATATTGATCGGGCCTTTGCCGCCGCCCAGAAACTGTATTTACCGCCCCCGCGGGTGACTGTCCTGGTGCCTACCGGCGAGACCCAGCCGCAACAGTGGCGATTCACCCTGAAGGAACCGGCTGCGGAATGGATGATGCCTAATTTTGACGACAGTGCCTGGCAAGAAGGAGTCAGCGGATTCGGTCGGCCGAAGACCCCAGGCGGAGTTATCCGAACCGAGTGGACAACGTCGGACATCTGGCTTAGGCGAACCTTCCAACTAAACGAAGTCCCCGCCAAGGGGAGGCTGGTGCTAGTTATTCATCACGATGAAGATGCGGAGGTGTACCTCAACGGGAAGCTCATCGGTCAGTTCCAGGGTTTCCTTACCGGTTACACCTACGTGCCTGTGGCCAGCGATGCTGCCCTGCGGTTACTGCGGAAAGGTCCAAATCTTATCGCCGTTCATTGCCGGCAAACTACGGGCGGTCAGTACATCGACGTGGGGCTTGCCTTGATCGAGGAATAATTCCCGGCAGGCGACGTCCTCGGGTGGCTCGCCCCTGTCTTTTTGCCGACTAAGCCGGCCTAGGTGGACAGTGGGCCGTCATTTTGGGGTGCTGCCTACGGGATGATCCACCTCAGCAGATTTTTGCCTTCTCGGTTGGGTTCGTGATTTGCTTCACGAGGCGAACCTTTGGTCGCCAAGCGGCATCTAATCCACACCCGTGCCACTGCACCCCCTAAGGCCACAACAAGGATCCTGCACGCGATGCCGGGTAACCCGGGACGTGCGGCCTCCCACCCTAACCCGAAGCGGGAAGGGCGGTTATTCGGAAGCCTTGCAGGCTGTGTCTCTGCTTGGGGCGTGTGCCGGCGCAAGATGAGGGTCGCTGACAGCGGGGGGCCGGGGTGCGCCCTCGGCATTGGTATCGGTGCGGTCCGCACAACCCGCACACTCATTTTGTTCCGCATATCCCGAGGAAGACTTGGCCCAAGAACGCGCGTGTGTCGCCAAAACGCAACTTGACGCCTGCAAGCGCCGGTTTACGTTTTCTTGGAGACACACTGGCCCTTGTGCCAGCAAGCGTGATCCCCCTACAGGGCCACGAGCTCCGCAAGCTTTGGCCATTGTAGCAAAAACACCTTCCCCGCGCACGATCGCCGGAGGCAATCTCATGTCGACGGCTTCCTCGTCCCGAAAGACCCACGCCCTTCACCCGGATAAGCCTAGTGACCATTTTTCGGAAGCAGCCGGGTCCCCCTCGGACTGCTTTTCACAAGAGGCCTGTATGGAGTTACCGTCCGGGCAGTTGGAGACGACATTCTTCGAAACCATCGCCGAGCAACTGGCGCAATCGCTTGAAATTATTCGAAATTACAGCGAGCTTGTATACGAGCGGCATGTGGGCGAATTGGAAGCCGAGGCTTGCCGTCACCTTCGGCTTGTTATGAAAGCATGCGACCGGGCCGAAGAGCTTGTGGACTGGCTTCGGGCATTCTGCCATGCTGGAAGGTCTGTGCCAAATGCCACCGAAATTGACCTCGATCGTTTGCTTAGCCAGTTGCGGAAGGACTCCCGAAGGTTCGCCCCCGCTGTGCGCGAACTTTCAGTTTCGCATCCGCTTACTCCGGTCATTGGCGACGCGGAAAGCGTAACTCAACTGTTTAGCATTCTTCTTTCCCTAGCACGAGATTTTTATACTGGTCAAAGGTGCCTCGCCGAAATTGCTCCGGGCGAAGATTCCAGCATGGTCCTTCGCCTCATTCCCGATGAGCCAAGGCGTGCCGATCGTCTGCTTAAACCGTTGAAACTAAGCCCCGTTGAAGAACTAAAACTGGCGATTGCCTTGCGACTGGTGCGGGCTAATCAGGGGAAATTGCAAATCAATACGGACTCTGCCGGCATAATCGAATTTGTACTTACGCTTCCTCAAAAGGGAAGAAATAGCTCGGCAGTGCCCAAGATTCGGCCACCTCATTGGGTCGTTAACGATTCGCGGGGTAAGCCTTCGGACTGGAGCGCAAGCGCGGGTGAGTCGGCGGGCGATGCGCTTGAGACGAAGAATATCGGCCACCAGTAAACACGGCTAATTGGATGCCTTTCCGCGTCGCGCTTCCTGTCGGTTGGCCATGCCGGCACCGTCGGTATTTCCATCCTTGTTGCCGGTAGTCAACAGGGAACATAAACCTTTTGAGAAAGCAGTATAGTCGGCGGGCTTTTTGACCGCCTGTGGGATCTGCGCGGAATATTTCCGTGATGATGTGGGGGCGGAGGCAACTTTTCTTGCTCTTGCAAACACAACCCCGGCCCGATCTTAATCCGTGACCTAATCTTTCATTGAAAGCCGACAAATGGCCGCCCCAGCACTGAGGCCGCCGCGGCTTCGAGTAGGGCACTGGCCATTTGGCAGATCTCCTAACTATCACACGCGCCGACACTAGCGACACCACTCGTTCGGTGCAAGCGGCGTAGAAGCTCAGGATCGTCCAAAAATTCAAACCGTGCTTGCTCGATCAATCTCGATCCGGGGTACATAGACAAAATGGGTTGGGTGCAGCGCGATTATCGGGAAAACCGCAGCAGGGGCATACCAAGCCCTTCGAGTAGTTTTGCGCGGCTGTCGGAAGAAGAGTTAGAGACCCATTTAAACATCGCAAGGTACGGAAACTTCACTCTTACCGGAGCAATTCGGCCCTCTTACGATCTGGAGGTCATTCCTGTCGAAGGGTACCGCCGCGACCTATTCCGGGACGATCGCGGAACGGAAATCCCTGTGCTAATGGCCTCAGTGTCCCAAGAGCATCTCTTCGAGGTTTTCCTCGACCTTCTTGATCCCTTAGGACCTGTGGTGGATGTGGTCCTGGAAACCAGTCACGACCGGCCCCGTGGAGGACATGAGGACCTTTACCGGGAACAAATTGACCTGCCGGTCCTTAAAAGTGTTCTTCTGGAATTTGAGGATTTGTTGGTTAATGACGGCTGTAGCGGTGTGGCCGTCCTTAATCCGCGGATCCCGGCCGAGGTTCAATTTGACGAACATAAACTGCTTATTGTCTATAGCTATGATGTCCGCACGTTCGAACAAATCCTCGGCTCCCACGGCATTCTGTTAAAAAAATCGATGCGGTTTATTACGGAGGCCGAACACGTCCACACCTCTTGCGAAATGTATCAGGAGCTTTTCGACCAGCTGCGAATGAGGCTGGGTCTAGACCGAGCATAGATGGAGCCGCCGGTGCGCTAAACCTCGGCCAAGCACGCGCAAGCGCGAAGGATCGGCCCCCGAAGGCGAAACCATTAGCTAAGCGTGACGTCGTCGCGGGCAGTCCCGGCGGTGCCCCCTCATACAGGGCCTGCAAAACCGTGGGGTATCCCTAATTTCTCGCCTCCTTGTCTTTCTCATCCAACAAACCGCGATGTTATCCTGTTTAGTAAACTTTCCGATCTCCGATTCCCGCACCCTGCCGGACAGACTCCATACCCACCATCGTTTTGTACTCCAAGAGCCCGATAGCGCATGACGCTCGGCGCGCTAGCCGACGGAACTGCCTGCCATGGCTCGTGTGGCAAACTTGAGCCCACAAATGACCAATGGGTGGTGTACCAAAAGAGTTCTGAAAAAGCTGACCGTCAAAAGCATACATGTTAAGAGCAAAGCTGGTGGACGGCACGGCTTCATTGACGCCTCCCCCAGCCTTTCATAAAATGCCGGAAAACCCGACCTACCAGAAGGTCGGGAAACTGGGCTTATTTTCCGCTTGCTGTACACGAAGCCTTGTATGCGCGGGGCTGGGGCAGTTGCGACGGGCTGTGTCTTCGCCAAGCATGGGGCGACTATGATCTCTTGACTCCTTCGAAGCAGAAGGGGGCAGCGTACCGTTTGAGGTGCTGCCGCTGAGTCCTGTCGTATCTTCGGGGACTGCCCTCGGAGGGGTGATGGCCTTGCCAACGTGTATACTCGTAGAGTCGTTGTTGACACAGGTGTAAAAAGCGGCCATCCGCGACGCAGAATGAAACGCCTGGGCAGAGGTTGACAAATCCAACTTGCAACTCAAGCGAAGGAGACACACCATGAAAAAGTCCGACCACTTGCACTCCCAAAACCATCCCGGCTCGGGGATCAGTCGACGCGAAATCCTGGCCTATTCAAGCGTTTTTGGCACGGCCTTTTTGGCCGCTCAAGGACTTCCGGTGGAAGGGGCTCAACCGCAAGCCCAAACGCCAACCCCGCAAGCACCGGCCAAACGTTATGACATGAAAAAATCTATTAATCTTTGGGCATTACCTTATCCGGCGAAAATGTCTCTGCGGCAGTGTTTCGAACTTTGCAAGAACGCAGGCTTCGAAGCAGTAGAGGTCAATTACGCACTTGATGGCGATCTGACACCGGAGACCTCCGATAGTCAAGTCGCAGCAATTGGGGAGATGGCCCGGAATATCGGGCTTGAAATTAGTGGCGTCTGCTCATTCCTCTTCTGGCCTTATTCGTTAACACATGAAGATCCCGCCCGGCGAAAACGGGGGTTGGAATTGGCCCTTGACATGATTCGCGTAGCCCGGCTGCTTGGGACCCCGAACCTGCTGGTCATCGCGGGCTCCACCTATGTACCGTGGATTAAGGACGACCCGCCCGTACCCCATGATGTTTGCGAAAAGCGTGCCAAAGAAGCCATTAAAAAGCTTTTGCCTGCGGCGGAAAAGGCTGGCGTTTATCTCAATGTGGAAAATATCTTCGTCAACGGCTTTCTCCATAGTCCACAGGAGATGGTGGCATTTGTGGATAGCTTCGGCTCGCCGTTTGTAAAAGTCCATTTCGACACAGGCAACATCGCTCAATGGCATTTTGCCGAACACTGGATCCCGATCCTCGGCAAGCGGATTCAAAACGTGCACCTCAAGGAATATTCCAAGCGAACAAACGAATTTAACCTCAATGCTTTTAGGCCGCTTTTGGACGGCACCACCAATTGGCCCGCCGTCCTTGACGCGCTGGAAGCCGTTGGTTACCGTGGTTATCTGACATTCGAGTACTTTAACCCGTACCCTTATTGGCCAGAGGCGCTTGTTTACCACACTTCCGACGCTCTGGACCGGATGCTAGGGCGGAAGGCATAAAGAATTCGGAGAGCTGGACGCACACCCCGGCGAGAGCTAGCGGCCCTCTCGGGCGCTTTTTTGGGGCAGAAGGGGAGTTCTTGCGCTCGGCTCCGACCGAGCCTGTCTAGCAAAGGAGAAATTCTGCTCTCTTGCCAAAGCACCGGCCGGTGATACACCTGCCGGTGATACCGCGTACTGGTCGCAAAGTTTTTCGGCATGGTCATGGAAACTTAGTAATGCATTGGCATAGCGGGACTCGGCAGCGGCGGTTTAACTACCCGCGTCTGCGGCTATGAGTCAGACGGACAGTTGGCGAACAAGCTTGGCCAGTTAAGTTCGAATACTATTGGAGGTTGGGGATTAGCCCGGCAAGACCTTTAGAAGCGCATCCCCCGTGTTCCGGGAGCAGGGATTTACGCAGAAAATTTACCGAATCGGCTAATTGGGGCAGAGACCGGGGAAATCAACCTGGTGTTCCGAGGAATTTGGCAAGACCCCCAACGCAGGAGGCTCGTCGGTCATTGGAAAAAGTTGGGGTGGTTCTTGCGCAAGATTTTGACCAAGACCTTTGCCCAGAAATTCCTAAAGCTTTGGGCCCCGTAGATCTTTCAAGGAAAGTGTAACTTCGAGGTGATAAAACGATCTCCGACCATGAGTCGCCGAAAGACTTTTGGCGTGGCTAAAAGTGGTCGCTTAGTGAGACTCATCGCTCTGTTTATCCTTTTGGCCACCTCCGCCCAGGCGAACGCCTCCAGTTCCCAACTCGTCGCGGTTAGCCGGGTCTCCGAAGGCGAGCCTTTTGTCTACGAGTGCCGACAGATTGCTAACGAACCTAACTACTTCGTTTACTCTGTGCGCTATCCCTCGCCTGTCAAAACGCCATTGGCCACCAATAACATCGTGCCCGGCGAGCTCTTTATGCCTCGGCATGCGGGTCCGTCTTGTCAGGTGCCGGCAGTGATTTGTCTTCACATTCTCAGTGGGGATCGTGAGCTTATGGAACTTGCCTGCGCTGCCCTTGCCTCTCGAGGCATCGCGGCGTTTATGTTCCGCTTGCCTTACTATGGCGAGCGCGGCGGGACGGAAGGTCCTCGCATCGTTTTGAAAAATCCCTCGCTTTTTGTCGACGCGATCCGGCAAGCATGGGCGGATATTCGCCGAGCTGTGGATCTTTTGTCGTCCCGGCCGGAAATCCTCGGCGACCGCGTGTCTGTCTTCGGCGTTAGTTTCGGCGGGATTGTAGCCCTAGGGGCTGCCGCAGAAGAACCGCGTTTATGGCGAACGCTGGCCGTCCTTGCCGGGGGCAATTTAATCCGCATCATGGAACATGCTAAGGAGACAGCGGCCTTGCGGCAAGCGTTGGGCCAAATGAGCCCCAGCCAACGCGAGGCGTTCCTCCAGACGGTTAAGAGTGTTGACCCAATTGTTCTTGTTCCCAAGTTACGAGAAAAGGCAAGCGCTGGCCGGATCCTCCTTATCAATGCCCAAAACGATGAGGTTATCCCTCGCTCGTGTACGGAAGAACTGGCGGCCGCCCTCGGTCTTCAAGACCAAGTTATCTGGCTAGAAGATGTGGGGCATTATAGCTCGCTTAGTAAACTTCCCGAAGTACTAGAGATAACCGTCGGCTTTTTCGCCCAAGATCTTAAAGATCAGGCCCCGGAAGCGGGCAAGCCCCCTGTCGATGAAAAACTGGCCACCGGGCTTTTGGCGCGCTTACTCCAGCAGGTTGTTGCTCTTCTAACCGGCGAGCTTGAGCCGGGCCGAGGTCACCTTGTGGAGCTTTCCGGTTGGGTGCAAAGAAGGACCTCTGCCGAACGGATCCGCTTTTCGCTCTTTTTGGCCCGGGGAAGCGGAGGGCAGTTTTCCTTCAAGGGACAATTGCCGGAGGTAGGCCGTGTTGCCTTTGGTCAACAAAAGTTCCCGTGGATCCAAGCGGCAACCGGGCGAGTATTTGTGGGATCATTAGTGGACGAGGATGGAGCATCAGGCGCCGCAAACGCAGCGGAAGGAAAGCTCACCGAAAGTAGCTCCGGAGGCTGTCCGGCAGATCCCCTTCGCTTCGCCGAGCCGGCGTATCTGGATCAGGTCAAGATGGCGGTAGGAATTGCCGCGGCGATCTCGATCGCCCCAGAACTGCTGCTGAAGCGGGGGATTCGCATAGAGGGGACGCAGACGACATCTGGTTACGAACTTCGCCTTTCTGGAGCGATCCCGCAGTCTGCCGAGGTTAAAATCCGCCTAGCGGGGGAGGACCAAAAGCCCCGGTCGATTACGCTGGCCATTGCCGACTGGACCGGCGAGCTTGACATCCACCAGTGGGAAATCAACAAGCCGGTGGCCGAGGACGTTTTTTCTCCGCCGACCGGCCAGACGCAAGAAGTACCTTGCTACGAAGTCCACCGGATGTTTGGGGCAGTGTTTAATTTCCTGGTAAGCCGGCTGACTGGCAAATAGATCTTTGGCCGACCAGGCAAGTAAGCCTCGCAGATCGCGGTGCTCTATGTTGACTGGTTATTATTCGGGAGGGTGAGGCGGGACGCAGCGGAACATCCGTGCTGTGTCCTAAGCTCCCAACGCGACCGGTGACTCCCGGTTTTTCGTCCCCTTGCCAGCTGGCGCATGCATCAACCCCCGCGTTAACGCAGTGCGACGAAGCGCCGGCCGGAGCCGAAAGTAGCGGGGCGTTCCTAGGTGGAGATCTGGTCAAAAGTGTACGTGCTGTCACGCATTTAGGAGCGGTGCTCGATGCGCAAACGCATACAGTCACCTGCCTTGTTTACTTGCGGGCTGGTGGGTTTCCTCTTTGCCACTATTCTGACGGCAGCGCCGGCGGTCTTTTCCGGTGAACCTACTCCTCTCGTTGCCGAACATCCGCCGATCGAGCTTTTGGCGCAAGATCCCAGCGGTGCGGGAATCTTGGCACGGACCCAAGGAAAGCGTGTACTTATCCTCGCCGGTTCTCCGGAGGAAATGGGCCGAGCCCACGGGGTACTTTTGGCCAGCGAGATCAAACGGCTTACCGAGCGTGTACTTTATGTCGCCGGCGCTGTGGATTCCGTTCGCTCGGGGAAATGGTTCTTCGACGTGCTGGCGGAGATCGAACGTCGAACCAAGCCCTTTATTCCCGAGCGCTTCCTCCGGGAATGCGACGCGATGAGTGAAGCGGCAGGACTTAGTCCACGAGAAGGGCGATTTGCCAATCTGTTTCCGGAGCGCTTCCACTGTAGCGGCGTAGCTGTTCGCGGTAAAGCAACTCGCGACGGTCGGGTGTTACATGCCCGAGTTCTGGACTACATGACAGACATCGGCCTTCAGGAATGCGCTGTGGTCATCGTGTTTATCCCCCAAGGGTTCAATACGTGGTTAAGCGTAAGCTATGCCGGCTTTTTGGGCACGGTGACGGCCATGAACGAAAAGGGCCTGGCAATCGGAGAAATTGGCGGCGGTGGAGTGGGGGACTGGGACGGCATGCCGATGAGCTTCCTGCTACGCCACGCCATGGAAAGCTGTAGCAACGTGGAAGAGGCCCTGGAGCTACTTCGGAATACGCCGCGGACGTGCGAATATTATTACGTGCTAAGCGACCGCTCCGGAAACCTTGCAGCGGTCCATGCCGACAGTAAACGCTTGACGGTGCTTCGTCCCGGGCAGCAGCACTCACTTTTGCCTCCGGTGCCTGAAGATACTGTGTTTATCTCCGGGGGTGAGCATGCGAAGCACCTAAGTCAACGCCTCCGGGATAACTTCGGCAAGATCGATGTTCACACGATGCAGGAAATCATCAAGCGCCCGGTAGCCTTTGATTCTAATCTCCACGATGCCATTTTCGCTCCGGAAACTTTGGAAGTGTGGTTTGCTGATGCTACGCAAGATGCACCGGCTTGCGACCAGCCTTATGCCTACGTCCGACTTCCGGTGCTGGTAGACTTTTTCCTTCGCTCGCGGACGGTAGTGGCGGCAAAATCTTCTTCTCGCTAAGCCGTTGACAAATCACCCGCCTATTTTAGGTCGACGGCCCGTCTGCAGCTTGTCCACGGTGGACCATCGTGGACTAACTCCGGTCTATTCGCAGGTCTCTGTGGTAGCAGAAGTTTCGCCAAGGCTACTATCTCAAGGCAAAACGCTGGCCCCATAGGGCAACTGAGCCACGCGAACTGACAGAGGTGCTTTCAGCGGGCTCGGGTGCCCAACGGGGGGTTTGACCGAATGGCGTTGACAAGCGGCTTTTCCCGCCGGAGTGCCCGACCAGGCTTAAAAGCAAAGTTGCGGCTAAAACCGAGGAAATCCCGATTGCCTCCTGCGGCATCTTGTCAGGTTGCTAACCTACTGGGCCCACACGCTGACAAGTGGATTTTTCGTTCCGGCTTGCCTCTGCTATAATCTCACGTTTCGCGCTGCTGGCCCGGCCCTTGGCCGAGGTGCCTATCGCTTCCGCTATTTTCCGCAGCAAGATGCAGAAGTGGCCACGATTATTAAGATTGACCGGCGAGCGGACTGCCAGAGCGCAAGCACCTCGCGACGCTTAAAGCTCTCCATAAGGGCAAAGCAACCCGCATCAGGGGCAGGCGCTAACCTTTGGTTGGGAAGGGTGTTGACGTTTCCGTAAAGTTCTGCAACTTTTCAGCTAGTGAGGCTGGTTGCTGCTATAGAGCTTCCTTATACAAGGAGGTCACATGGAGGGGATTGAGCCACGCAACGGATTTGGCGAAACGGATCTCCCGGAAGCCGTCTCCCAGTCCCCATCGCCCAAGGCAGCAAAACCCGACCCGATTCAAGAAACTCCTCCCAGCGCGGCCGAGCCGACCGAAAGCGTTCTTTCGGCCAGCATGACATCGGGCGACGAACGAAGCGCGGGCGGCAAGGGCCATCGTGAGCCAAACTGTCGAGCCGGGCGCAATTCGCAGTGTACGGAACAGGCGAGCGGGCCGCCCAATCCTTCCGGCCGGGGTAAAGCCCACCGCCGACCATGCTGGGAGCCATTGCGCCTTGACCAATTGTTGGGGACGACGTGGTCCGTACGGCGTTACACTGGGTCGCCGGAGGGACGCCTTGTGCTCGGCCTTGCGGTGGTGATCTTTCTTGTCTCGCTAGCGGTGCTTGTCCGGTGGTTTCGGGGGGGAGATTCCGCTTCCCGGCCAGCAGCTCAGGAAATCCTCCCCGCGGCCCACGGTTCCTCTGAGAATCCCTGGATGGCAAGCCTCTCAACACCCTCTCGGGAGGGAGATTCAGGCGCGGCCCAAGTGGATGGTCAGGACGAAACCGCAGCACAAAAAGCTGGCGCGTCAGCCGGTGGGGAACGCACCCTCGAAAGTTTCGCAGGTTTTCCCGCCAAGCCGCCCGAAGCCCCTCCGGACCCGGGTAACCTCAGGGCTCTACCGGGTGCCCCGCGGTCAATTGGGTTGGAGCAATCAAGTCATCAGGCCTCGATTAGCAATTTCGCGCCTTCCGCGTCCCAAGTACTCCAGTCGAAAGCCCCGGCTCCTAACGGTCAACAAGAGGTTGGCCCGGTGATGTCCATGGGGTCTTGGCCCACTCCACAGAGAGGGGTGGCTTCCGAAACGTCCGGGTGCGAGCAAGCCACGGGTGTGGCCGGCTTAGCGCCAGCCGGCGGGAGATTCTCCGAGGAACTTCCGTTTAGTCTCTCAACCGATGTGAACCAAGTTGCTTCACTTAGTAGCCAAGCTGCTGGCACAGAAGTCGCGAAGGACTCCCAGCCGGTTAGTAATTTACCCGACCCAGCCTTAAGCCAGCTCGGACCGACAAGTTCCGGTAACGCTAGTTCCGGCCAAGTGCCCGCACCGCCAGGCAATGGCCCACTGGAATTGGTGCTCTCCCAACTTAAAGAGAATTCAGCTCTGGGAACACCGGGGGAAGTGCACTGGCTTTCGTACACAACTCAGCCGGGGGATACAGTTTTTTCGCTCGCCAAACGCTTTTTAGGGAGCCCCGGTTATTGGCCCCTCCTTGTTGGGGCCAATCCCGCGGTCTTTCCTGACCCGGCAAGCTTGGAAGCACTTGCCCCGGGACAACAAATTAGAATTCCACCTAGAATAATCTCTAACAAAGGTCCGTTGACGAATCTCTCGCGGCAGTAGACTTGAGGAATCGGGCCGATCGAAAGCCAAGGGGGTTGCTCCTCTGGCAGGGCAAAAACCACTGGTATTTTTTCCAACCTTCCTTTGATTGTTTACGCCGTGCGATAAGGAAGAAGATGGTGGATTTGCTGAGGAATCAGCCGGAAAAAGCGTTCGGAACACGTAGTGACCAGAGCCGGTGGGGACGTTTTTTCGAGCTTGCTCAATCAGTTCTGGAAGGCCATCGAATCTCCCCGGCGGAGGCCCGCCAGATTCTCTTTACCGAGGAAAGCGAACTGCCGGAGCTTGTCGCAGCTGCCCACAAGATAAGATGGCATTTCTTCCGTGACACAGTGCAGCTTAACGTGTTGATTAATGCCAAAAGCGGCCTCTGCGGAGAGGATTGCGCTTATTGCTCCCAATCGCGCGTGTCAACGGCCGCTATCGCCAGGTACGAGCTTGTTGATGAAGAGGTACTTCTTGCCGGGGCAGGCTTGGCCTGCGAGCGCCGCGCCCAAACCTACTGTATTGTTCTTTCCGGATTAAGACCCGCCCGACGGGACCTAGAGAATTTGGCTCGGGTAATTCCTAAGATCCGTGCCCGCTTTCCTTTGCGGATCTGTGTTTCCACGGGCCTCTTAGGGCTGGCGGAGGCCAAGATTCTGAAAGAGGCAGGCGTATGCCGGGTTAATCACAATCTTAACACATCTCGCCGATTTTATCCACAAATTTGCTCGACCCATAGGTACGAGGAGCGGTTGGCCACGCTGGAGGCTGTCCGTCAAGCTGGCCTTGAGCTTTGCTCAGGTGGCATTATCGGGATGGGCGAAGAGCCTGAGGATATTGTTGACTTTGCGTTAACACTTGCCCAGTTTCAGCCTGAGGCTGTCCCCATCAACTTCCTTATCCCCATTCCTGGCACGCCCCTTGGCCATCGCAGCCTTCTTTGCCCCCGATTCTGCTTGAAGGTGCTTTGTCTTTTCCGATTTGCTATCCCCGCGTGCGAACTGCGAATTGCCGCCGGCCGAGAGCTTCACCTGCGCTCCCTCCAGCCAGTTGGGTTGTGGATTGCCAATTCGATCTTTGTGGGAGACTATCTAACGACCAAGGGCCAGCCTCCGGAAGATGATTTCCGCATGATAGAGGACCTTGGGCTGGAGCCGGAGTTTGATGTCGTTGCTGGCGCAAGGTCGGCGGGGTTATCCGGAGAAACTTGATTCCGTCCCGCTTCCCGACCCTAGTTGTGATTTAGAAAAACAAGTTTAGCCCCACCGCTTCTGGCCGTTGGTGCAATCCTCCAAGGGTGGCTGTGGCATCAACGACTATGGGGCTTTCTCCGAAGATAGCTGCGCGTGTTGGGAGCCCAAGCCCCGTGTTTTTCTTTCGGCTTTCTATTTACATGTGATTTCCGCTGCGGTGACACGCTTAATCAACACGGTGGCATAAGCCCCCCGGGGCAGTTCGAAGGCAAGCACCAATTTGCGCTTATTCTCATATAGCTCGTCTTTGTGGACGCCGAAATTCAAATCTTTGGGCAAGACCAATACCGCTCGAGCACCGGCCGAAAAGAAAGTATCTCGCGGATAGCGGAGCTTCATTTGCTTAAGGGAAAGACCCCAGCGGCCGAGGATTTCCTCTGTCATCTTGATGATCCGCTCCGGACCCTCCCGAAGTCGTGCCGACGGAAGGGGCAGGTTTTGGCCCTTCAGCTTGTCGACAACTGCCGCGGGGATCCCACGAAAACACTTCAAGCGCTCGCCCATAATTTTTAGTTCAAAAAGCCACTCCGGAGCAAGCTCCGCCTCAAGCCAACGCGACAGCAGGTGGTTCCACACAGCACTCTGAAAAGCAGAGAGAAACAGCCGGCGAAGGAGCGGATCGATCCTCACCATTGCTCGGCGAAAGTCTCGTGGATGTTTCACTAAAAAGCGGAGCACCCGCCTTACCTGTTTCGATCGCGTGTGATTAAGGCACTCTTCCCAATTGCCCCAGTGTTGTCGAAGAAGTGCCTTTTCTTCACGGCGGCGCGGGCGATCAAATGGCTGCGGAGCGGCCAGTGCAAGCCACAATGCGCGCTCATATTCTTTCTTTACCCAAGCGCAAGCCACAAATTCCCCCGATGTGGTAACCGATCCAAACCGCTGTTCGTCGAAGTAGTTGGGAAATCCTTCTTGAGCCACTAGCCGTAGCTCTTCTGCGGCTCTCTCGGCCCGCGATTTTGTCAGATGGCGAATCGTAATCTTAAACCGGTTGGCCAGGATGTCCTGTGGACTATAGGGACTGTCTGTCTGGCCGAGATAGGTAAGGCTGAAGCGCTTTAGCTTAAGATTTTCCGGTGGCCCGCCCTCGATTGTGATATACTGTTTAGTCAATGCATAGCGATCCTTGAGGCCCCCGTAGGCAATCCGCCCGACCGGAATGTCCCAATGCTTGGCGATTTGCCGGATTGCTTCCGGCGTGCCGACGGATTCTTTGACAAGCAAGTAAAAAGCAAATTGGCCGGCCCCGGGCTGCCGGGATGTTATTTCCTCCACACGAAAATCACTGGGACGACACTTGATTTTCATTGTACTGGCTATATTTGTCGCACCCTGCACGAATAACTTGACTTTCGGAAAGGATTCCTGGGAATTTCAGCACGGAAAGTCAACAACTAATTACAGGGACTAAGCACGCCGAAGGCCAAATTGCCTAACGCTGGGCCGTTGGCCCCGCCGACGTCCGCGCAAGGCCATTACTCAGAAGTCTTACTCCCAAGGGGCTGACGGTTTTTCGCCGCCGGGTTAAGGGTCCTGCGAACTCGGCCGGGGGGCGCGAGTACAACCTCCGCAAATTCGTAAACTTGTTCGGGAGTTTCGAAAACGCGCTCGTAAACCCAGTCATCTTCATATTCGCACCGCTTGGTGCTGTAGGTCCGGCAAATCCGTGGCCTTTTTTGATAGATGCCACACCGGCCATCGGCCAGCAACTTCGTGCACGGCGTTTGAAATAGGACGAACCATCGCCCCTTTTCCCGGAAGACGAGCACATCGCGATGTAATAAGAACCAAACTAAGTAATCGAACTGCCGGGCAGTTGTGGGTTCGTCAATCTGTATGGCAAGATATTGACAACATTTCGCTGAACAATATTGGCAGAGGTTGGCACCGGGAGGCACTTCATGCCGGCGCGGCTTCCGACCGTTGATGGTTAGGGGCCAAGCTCGGCCCACCGCGCCGACCACATCCTTCTGAAACTTTATTCCCGGTACCCTACGGTCTATTGTGATCACATGATCACTTATATGCTTTGCCTTCCCGTCGCTTGTTAACAGGGAGCCCCATAGCACGTCCCGGGCTTGAAGGCCGAGCGCTTTACGCTTTCGGTTACGTTTACCAATGTCTCTTGCCATGGCGATAGGCCGTCCCCTGCGTGTTTATGTCTGCCGATTGTTAACAGTCACGCGCTCGGGCGTCTGCTTAGAGGCCAGGCTTTGGCTTCACCGCCCTGGGCCCAGTCAATTTACTCAAACTAAGCCATCCTGACATTGCATTTGTCTGGAAAACGCCAAATCTTTCCATAAATCTTTGGTGGCAGGTTGACGGACGACAACACCAGAGGCACGCGCCGTCTTCCCCCCAAACGCAACGGAAATACAGATCCTACCCCACGATTCCCGAAAACCAAAGCGGCATGCTTTCCGGGAAAGCTCCGTCGCCACTTTGCCCGTGAATCGTATCCGGGACGGAAATTTCGAACAAGCACGGGGCGGGTCCACTGGGTGAAATTGAAGGGAGATCGCGAGCGTATATTAAAGAGCTCACACTCTGTCAGCCGGCTTTCGGGCGATTTGACCTCTTCCTGCGGGGGCGAGTAGACGATCGGTCAATGCCGGCAAAAAGTCCGGCCGCTAGGCGCTCCTTCCGCATAACCGGCGAAGTCCGGGCGAGCGGAAACCAAGGGCAGGAGGGGTGGCAGTTGGAGTGCGTCCTTTAGGCTCGTTGACAGGATCTCTTGATGGAAACCAAGTTTGACGTGGGGCAAACGCCGCAAAGGCCGCGTTTGCGATTTAATCACAAGCCAGGCCCACTTTTTGGGAATTTGAAGCCTCTTGCCTCAAACCCCGGCTGATAGGAGACGGAAACGGAACGGAGGAGGGCAGGCTCGAATCGCCAATCTGTTATCGGTGCTTAGCAAGCTCGGCGCGTACGGGAAGATTAAGAAACTTCGGTCTTCTTGGCACCTTCGAAGATGAGTTCACGAAAGGCTACGGCATAGTCTCACATTTGCCGTCTAACGTGCAGAAGCTACTTCCGGTCGTACCCGCCTGGGAGTTTCGGCTCGGCGGTAAGCCGGCTAAACCCAGCCCGGAGGCCGTTTCCGATTGCGACCTCGACGAGTTATTGCCACTAGTGGTCGGGGGAACATAGGGTCGAATACTTCCCGGCAAAAACGGCGATGTTCCGCTTCCGCTTGTTGAACCTGTCCTTGGGGAAGAGCTACCCGGGGCTGAATCGCCGGTTGCCACCGGGCTTGGCGGCTGGTAGCCTGTCGCGCCCGGTTGGTAACCAGTGTTGCCCGGCTGGTAGTCCACTCGGCCAGGCATGTTCGGGGTTGGACCACCGGGTGTCCACGACTGGCCGGTTGCCCGAGAAGCACTTGGGGCACCTTGCCCGAACCCGCTCCCCGAAAGACCAGCGGTAAACCCTGCCGGTTGTACCTGGCCAGAGACGGTTCCCCCAACGCCGCTCGTGGAAGCTCCTGATTGTGATGGCACCCCGGGCGGATATGACGAGGACGCGGGCGAATTGTAACCGCCCATCCCACCTCCACCGGAAGAAGGAGTGCCGACAGGCTGAGCCGCCGGCCCAGGGTTGATCGTCGGCGGATTGTAGCCCCAAGGATTGCCAGGAGTACCGCCGGAAGAGACCCCGCTCTGGGGGGCCATAGCCCCTGAAATACCTGCGGGGTTTGCACCGCTCAAGTTATACCGCGATGCGTTGACATCGTAGCGGGGTCCGAGAGAAGCTCCTGCACCATCGTTTCCTTGCCATGTTGGTGAGCTATAACCGGCCGGATGCGTCGATGCCGGGGATTGGTAAGCACTGGCCCCGACCGTCGGGGGATTCCAGGTGCCTCCCGGGTGCTGGTATGAACCGGCAGGACTATAGGAAACGCCCGCCGATCCGCCAACATTAGCACCGGCATTCCAGCCGGAGCCGTATCCGGTGTAGCCCGAGCCCGGGCTTGCCGCAGATGCGCCATATGCGGTCCGCTCAGCCACCCGCACGCCGGGGGGAGAAGTCGCTTGAGAGCCATAAAAGCCGACCTGCGGACCCGGCAAGTTATTAGGTGGCGGGTAATTCGGCGGTTGAATTGGGGGCGAGGACCAGCCCGGA
The DNA here is from genome assembly GCA_025060325.1 of Thermoguttaceae bacterium. GTDB lineage: Bacteria > Planctomycetota > Planctomycetia > Pirellulales > Thermoguttaceae > DTLM01. The sequence continues at coordinate 102,986 of JANXBW010000003.1, read as the reverse complement.
GCTGGGCCGGTCTGAACCGGCTGGGAGTAACCGCTTGCTGCCGGTGCGCCGTATGTCGGCGCCTGCGGGCCCGAACCGGCCGAACTTACTGCCGCATACCCCGGCTGGTTCTGAGTTCGGGGAACACCGGCAATCTCAGAAGGTTTGGTCACTGGCGCGGGTGGCTGATCCTTTTTCCACCAGGATAGCGGGTTAAACTTGGGAAGTGACCAGCCCGTAAATTCCCGCTGACTAGAACACCCTACGGCAAGAATATTCGCCACCAAGAGGAGAGTTACTAAATGGAATCTCCGGCTCATCGGAACGTCATCCTTGACCCCTGAATCCTTTTCCTTCACCAAACGGGTGGTATGTCAATCCGCGGGTAGATGAGTGAGTCCAAATCTTTCCTTGGGCCTACCTCAAGGTGCGGAACCTAGTTCCCCCGGATGGGTTCTCCGATACGTTTTGTGATCCTGACACTTGGATCGGGCCCCGTTTTTAGTCCAGCCATTTTTGTGTATTTAGGACATCCGTTCCCTTTGCTGACGAAGCCACACTCCGGGTTCCGCCTTTTGACATGCCGCCTGAACTTTCTCGCTAAACAAATCCTCAGGTTACGGCCCGGATCTCCACTCTCAAAATCTGTTTCATCTATAAAGACTCTTTTTCCTCGCTATTTTGCCCAAGTTAGCGGCAGCGGCTGCCCTCGAAATACCCTTCGCCATGTCGGGGAGGGAGACTGGCGGCGACTCGACCATTCCCGCCAAAAAGTCTTTCGGCTTTTCCGACGAGATTGATTAGTCGAAGTTGACAAACTTTGCCGCTGCCCCGGAATATGCGGAAATTTACGAAATAGCAAAATCCGCGGTCAAGGCCAGCTACCAAAGACGTAAGGCAAGAAGCCCCGGGACGAGCCGATCAACGTGGCTAATACCCTAACCAAAGGTCCGCCGCCGCCTTTGGTCGGAGGCAAATCGCCGCGATTCCCATTGCACAAAAGCCACTCACCCCTGTGCCTCAGCCATCAATTCTGCTGAACCAAAAAGCAACTTCCTTGCCAGCCGTTCGCCCGAAGGTTTCGCAAAATACTTTTTTTCCTCACTGAACCGGGGGCCAGGGGCGCGCGGTTGCACATTATTGGGCTAACTTTTCGGCCGCCCCCGTTTGCCCGTGGGTGTTGGGCATCATGAGCCCATCGGAATTAATCGAGGACTGTCGCACCAAGGGGTGGCATCCAACCTCCCCTGGAATTCCGAATTTTGACTAGCTGAAGTCTTTTAGGCGGTCCGCTTCTGGAGGATATGAAACTTTTCCGTGAAAGGTCTAATCCGGCCGTCAAGCATTGATGACTCGATACAAAGCAACCACGCCCCGGGAGGGCAGGCCTCCAAACACGCAAGCGACATGATCTTTTTGCCAGCCGTCAAATCTACCAAAACGCTATTCGGTGGTGCGCTCCCGAGGAAGTTTTTGATGGATCGTGAGTAACAATCCCGCAACTCGTCCCAACTTGAGCCCACCGAAACATTTGCTTTTATAACCTTTGTCGACGGCAAGTGATTTTTGACAAACCTGTCGAACTCCTCCTCATACTTTTCGATGTTTTCGTTTGTAAACACAAGAATGCTCTGCGGCCGAGTAGCAAAAGCGACAAGCTCCGCCAGTTGGGGACTTTGTGACAGACTAAGGACGACATGCGAAATTTGCGCCGAGCAATCCTCCAGCTTTCTCCGCAATAATTCCGCCACTTCGGGGAGGATATTCTCTTGGTAATAGTCCGCAGCCTTGCGGGGATCCTGCAGGAGCCAATAATAGCGGGCGCGATCTTCCTGAGGAGCATCCTTGCCGGGCGGAACTTGCAATTCATCCAAATATAATCCTAAAAGTTTCCGGCAGGATCCCGGTTGCGAACCAAATTTTCGCACCTTTAGCTGCTGCGCCCCTAAGCTATTGGCCACCTCTTTGAAATCTTCATGCTGCTCGTCGGGCACAAAGAGGACTTCGACGCCAAAGTCGATTGCCGCCTGCACCTTCGCTTCGACACAATCGACTTTCGCCACTTTATCTTCGCCCCTCGCCCCCGTTGCGACGATGCCCGGTCGCGGCGTGGCATTCCAATACGCCAGGAGCAAACCCGCGACCAAGGTGGCCCATGCTGATTGGAAATCCCAGCATACTGCCTCCGTGTCAACATTAGTAAGCAATCCAGGGGGCTCTGGCCGAAGAAAATACTCCTCCACTGGACGTCGGCCCGCGGCGGCCGGAGAGCTGTCCTTGTTTATGGCCTCAAGGTATTTGGCGACCTCCGCCCGTACTTTATCCGCCGTCTCATGCAGCGACTTAGGGAGTCGCCGATCATGTTCGCGGGCCCCCACCCACCGCACAGGAAATACAAAACCCGGACGTACCAACCGGCAGCGCTCTGGTGAACGATTGGCCACCAATATCGGACAGGAACCAGGGGGGAGTGCCTCCTGGAGGGAAATCCTCCGGCGTAGAAAGGGTGGACTACTATTCCCTAAAAGCCGAATCGAGTGCTGTGTGGCTTTCTCAAGAACTTTGTCGGCTAAAAGGTACGGGGCGAAATCCCCTAGCCGAAATGCCAAGTCATAGGCTTGTTCCGGCTGTAAATCGTCAGGCGAGGTCTCAGCCCATTTTTCCAATAGGTCGTTTAACGCGGTTGTCATGGCGAAGCCCCCTACAAGAGATCAAACGAACTACGCCGACTAGCATTAGTCCTCAAGACGGCCATCACAAATTGGCGACCTCTGTCCGACGATTATGAAAGCGCAGATCAACTCTTGCAACTAAGCGGTGTGGCAGGGCCAGCAACCAGCGGCTCGACAGAGTAGTACCCGATCGGGCGCCCACTCCCCCGGCAATAAACTGCCCATGGCTTTGCCGGGTTACCTTGGGCCTACAAAATGGAAGGTTTGCGGTAGCTCAGTGTGCTTTCGGGTCCCACTGAAGCCCAAAGTGTTTGTATGGCGGTACCCGTTGAGGGGTGGCTCAGGGAGTCTCGAGGGGAGTGACGCCCATGCTCTCGTTGCGTGGAAGAGACCATCGGCCGAAGGGTATTCCGAGGCTGGCCGCTGGGGCAGGCTTGCTGGTAAACTCAATACGAAAGCTTCGGTCATTGGCAGCCTGGGCAGTTGTGGACGGAGTTTGTTTATGAGGTATGAATTTGTCGCGCCGCGGCAAATTGTTTTTGGGCGGGAGCGTCTTCGAGAACTACCCGATTTGGTCAAGACCGTCGCCCAGCGGGTTTGGCTTGTGCCCGGCTCACGACGGCTTGTTGCCCGCGGCGTCGTCGCCCAAATCGTGGCAGCTCTTAGGGATGCCGGGGTTTATGTTTTCGAACTCCCAGTGATCGACCATGAGCCACTGGTCGGGGATGTCGACCGTTGGGCGGAGGGAATGCTTCGTCAAGGAGTGATCGCGGGAGATGCCATCCTTGCCGTGGGAGGCGGCTCGGCCATTGATCTTGCCAAGGCTTTGGCCGGCGTTATTGGGGAGGCTCTCGGAAGTCGCTCGGACCGGCCACCGCGGATTGTGGAGTTCCTCGAAGGGGTCGGCACGGGCCGAAAAATCCAGCACCCACCCCTCCCGGTGATTGCTGTGCCCACAACGGCCGGGGCCGGCGCTGAGGCCACCCGAAATGCGGTCATCTCCTCACATGATCCGCCATTTAAAAAGAGTTTCCGCGACAGCCGGCTTATGCCCCAGATCGTTGTGGTCGATCCTGTGCTAACGGTCGACCTGCCCGCTGATATCACGGCGGCCACCGGGATGGATGCAATCACCCAATTGGTGGAAAGCTATATTTCCAAAAGATGGCAGCCTATTCCGCGGGCACTGGCCTTGCAAGGTCTCAAACTGGCGGTGAAAGCCTTACCGCGGGCGGTCCGTGACGGCTCCGACCTCGAGGCCCGGGAAGCAATGGCTCATGCGGCACTTTTATCGGGGATGGCGTTGGCCAACTCCGGCTTGGGGATGGCCCACGGGATTGCCGCCGCTCTTGGCGTCCACTGTCAAATTCCGCATGGCCTTGCCTGCGCGATGCTTTTGCCGACGGCCATTCGTGTCAACGCAGAAGTCTGCCCAAACGAGCTGGCTGAGCTAGCGCGCTACGTTTATGGCGAAGAAGCTCCGCAGGACGCCCGGGCGGCTAGTTTGTTCTTAGCGGACAAGATGGACCAGCTGTGCCAAATGGTGGGCATACCGCGCAAACTTTCTCAAGTGGGTGTGACGCCTGAGAAAATCCCTGCCATCGTGCGAGACTCCCGCGGTACGAGTATGCAGGGCAACCCACGAGAGCTTAGCGACCAAGAGCTGACTCGGATCCTTGAGGAACTGCAGTGATCGTCATTGGCGGACTTACACCGGCTTGGCAACACATCCTTGTGTTCGAAGATTTTCGTCCCGGTCGAGTCAACCGGGCTTCGGAGACTCGGTGGTGTGCGTCTGGAAAGGTGCTTAACGCGGCGCTGGCCGCCTATCACCTCGGGGGACTTGTGCGGGTATTGGCTGCCGTGGGCGGTCAGACCCGCCGCCAGATCGAGGACGATCTGGAGGTCTTCGAGCTTGATTACCGCTGGGTAGTCACAGAATCGCCGACGCGGGTTTGCGTGACGGTCATCGACCGAGCTCGTCAGGAGGTGACGGAGCTAGTCGAAGAGGCCGGGCCACTCACCCAAGCAGAGCTGGACCAGTTTGCTGCCGCCTGGCGCGAAGAAGTAGCCAAGGCCCGCGTGGCGCTATTGATTGGATCACTTCCTACCCGAACATCCCCCGACTATTACCGGGAGCTTGCCGCTTCCGCGTGTTGCCCACTTATTGTCGACTGTGCTGGTCCCCCACTTCTTGCCACGCTTAATCGTCGACCATTCTTAGTCAAACCGAATCGGGAAGAGCTGGAACGAACGTTAGGCTGCTCAATCCGAGGTGACGAGGAACTTCGTCGCGCAATCGAGGAACTCCGGGCACAAGGGGCCGAGCGTGTGCTTGTCACTAACGGTCCGGCGCCAGCTTGGTTTAGTGGTCCGGAAGGGAAGTTCCGTTTTCACCCGCCGGGGGCCGCCCATAAGGTAAACCCGATTGGTTCAGGTGACGCCTTGGCGGGGGCGATCGCGGTTGCGTTGACACAGGGCAAGAACATCATCGAGGCGATAAAGATCGGAATGGGAGCGGCCGTGGACAATCTCGAGCAACTCCTCCCATGCCGCCTGCGACCGACCCGCGTTGCCGAACTGGCCGCCCAAGTTTGGGTGGAGCAAATTGGCTGAAGCAATAGTTCCTGGTGCGGCCAATGCCTGTTCGAGCGAGCGCCTGGTCTCATCGCGAGACGCTCCCTCGGGCGCTGGTTAAATGCCTTGTCACTGCTTTAGTCCCGAGGGCCGTCTTAGCAAACTCCGGCAGGGAACCGGACTCGGCGTGCGGAACAATTTGCTTGCGAAAGGAACAGCTTTGCCGGTGAGTTTAGATCGCAGAAGATTTTTTGGTTGTCTTACCTTTTCAGCCAATTTTCGCTATTTTCTCCGCACACCTTAGCCGTTCGCACTCCGGGCGAACTAGGATTCTTATACGCTTGGCGTCTTGTAAAAACGTTACCGTCCCCCGAAGTAGGAGGTAGGGCCGCAATATCGAGTCGGGGCCGTAATATCGTTTTGCCAACTCTCAGGTACCGTCTCCGACAGACCCCGCCGACAGATTACCTAATTCCCACAGACAGGGGGTTTATCCCAAAACCCGGCCGCTCAAAGCCGCGGGAGTCGGCATCCCCCTGGAGTAAGTGCCCGACAGGTCCATGAGGGCGGTCGGCGTTCGGGGATTTATCCTCGCCATTCGATAGGGAACTCTGAGCAGCAAGGTGGCCATGAACCGTGCCAGGCCGAACTTGGCGCAACGCTGCTGGCTGGACACGGAGATCCGGAAGACGGCAAGGAAGCTTTAGCATTACCCTTAAAATTGTGGTGATTCTGCGAAGTAGAAGCTGAATTGAGTGGGCGCATCATTAGGGAGTGTTGGAAGGAAACACTCCAGCGCGCTCGAACACCACACTAAGCAGCTGCCTTAACGGCGGAAGGTTACTTGCCTATGAGATTTTGGCCAGTCGACTTGAAACCCAGCTTGATCTATGAGCAACTATCGGCCCTTGTTGACCAGCGGATCGTCGTTCTCGACGGGGCAATGGGAACGATGATCCAGACCCTCAAACTGTCCGAGGAGGATTTCCGTGGCCAGCTTTTTAAAGACCATCCTCGCCCGCTGAAAGGGGCCAACGACCTCCTTTGCCTCACCCGCCCCGAGGCTATCGAGGAAATCCACTTCCGTTATCTTGAGGCTGGGGCCGACATCATTAGCACCAACACCTTTAATGCCAATCGCATTTCTTTGGCCGAATACGGCCTGGAAAACTACGTTCGGGAAATCAACCAGGCGGCGGTGGCCTGCGCTCGGCGAGCGATCCAAAAAGCGCGAAAGCTCTGGCCAGACCGACCTTTCTTTGTGGCAGGCTCAATCGGTCCTACCAACCGCACGGCTTCAATTTCCCCGGATGTCTCCAACCCCGGCTACCGGGCAGTGACATTCGATCAACTGGTGGCAGTGTATACTGAACAGGTGGAAGCCCTGCTGGGTAGTGGCGTTGACATTCTCCTCCCCGAAACGGCCTTCGATACTCTTAACCTAAAAGCCTGCCTTTTTGCCATCATGGCCTGCGCGGAAAAGCGGGGCGTTTTGCCGCCGATTATGGCCTCGGTGACGATCACAGACCGAAGTGGCCGCACACTTTCCGGACAGACTATCCACGCCTGGTGGATTTCTATCTGTCATGTGCCTGTCTTCAGTGCAGGGATCAACTGCGCGCTGGGCGCGGAGCTTATGCGGCCCTTTGTCGAGGAACTTTCCCAAGTCGCCTGGGTGTACACGAGTTGCTATCCCAACGCCGGCCTTCCTAACGAACTTGGCCAGTACGACGAGCCGCCGGAAAAGACATCGGCTTTAATCGCGGAATTTGCCCATAACGGTTGGGTCAACATTGTGGGCGGCTGCTGCGGGACGACACCGGAGCACATTCGAGCGATTGCCGAGAAGGTCCGTGGGCTTCCACCCCGCCGGCCTCCTCAACGTGACTGGTTGACCAAATTTGCTGGCCTTGATCCCCTGGTGATGCGACCGGAACTTGGCTTCCTGATGATCGGGGAACGGACCAATGTGTCCGGCTCGCGCAAGTTTGCCGATCTGGTCCGTCAAGGTCGATTGGACGAGGCCGTGGAGATTGCCAGGCAACAGGTCGAAAATGGCGCTAATGTCGTTGACGTCAACTTCGATGATCCGCTCCTTGATGCCGAGGAGCTCATGCCCAAATTCCTCAATTTGCTGATGTCCGAGCCGGCAGTCGCCCGGGTGCCGATTATGGTTGACAGCTCCAAGTGGTCCGTCTTAGAGGCCGGGCTGAAATGCCTCCAGGGAAAGGCGATTGTCAACTCGATTAGCCTGAAAGAGGGCGAGGAGGAGTTTCTTCGGGAGGCCCGGCTTATTCGGCGGTACGGGGCGGCCTGTGTTGTTATGTGCTTTGACGAGCGGGGCCAAGCTGTCACTACCGAGCACAAAGTGGAGGTGGCAGAACGGGCCTATCGTTTACTGACGGAAAAAGCCGGTTTCCCGCCGGAGGATATTATCATTGACCCGGGCATTCTCACTGTGGCCACGGGGATTGAAGAGCACAACCGTTACGCACTTAACTTTCTGGAAGCAACGCGAATCATTAAGGCTCGCTGTCCCGGCGCGAAAGTCTCTGGCGGAGTCAGCAACCTGTCGTTTTCCTTCCGCGGCAATGAGCCGGTTCGCCGGGCAATGCACAGCGTCTTCCTTTATCACGCCATTCAGGCGGGCATGGACATGGGCATTGTCAACGCCGGGCAGCTCGATGTTTACGAAGACATCGATCCGGTCCTCCGGGAACATGTGGAAGATGTCCTCTTTGACCGTCGTCCGGATGCGACCGAACGGCTCATCCAATTGGCTGAGAAGCTTAAAAGCCGGGGCGGACCGGTGGACGCCGCCAAAAAGGCCGCCTGGCGCGAACTTCCCGTTGAGGATCGGCTCGTCCACGCGTTAGTCCACGGCATCGCGGAATTTATCGAAGCCGACGTGGAAGAGGCTCGGCAGAAATATCCGTCCGCCTTGGCCGTCATCGAAGGCCCGCTCATGAAGGGGATGACCGTGGTCGGGGACCTTTTTGGGCAGGGGAAGATGTTCTTGCCCCAGGTGGTCAAGTCGGCTCGCGTCATGAAGCAAGCGGTTGCTTATCTTACGCCTTTTATCGAGCGGGAAAAAGCCCAAGGGGTCTCGGCCGGCGGGCAAGCTGATCGGGGCACTATTGTCCTGGCAACGGTCAAGGGGGATGTGCATGATATCGGGAAGAACATCGTGGGTGTGGTGCTTGCCTGCAATGGCTACCGTATCGTGGATCTGGGGATTATGGTCCCCTGTGAACGAATTTTGGAGACAGCGCGGCAGGAAAATGCCGACATCATCGGGCTAAGTGGACTTATTACTCCAAGCCTGGATGAAATGGTGCATGTGGCAAGCGAGATGGAGCGGCAGCATTTCCGCTTGCCTCTTCTCATCGGCGGGGCCACTACCAGTGCGAAGCATACAGCCCTTAAGATCGCACCCCAATATAGTGGGCCAGTGGTCCACGTGCTGGATGCTTCCCGCAGTGTGCCTGTGGTCGAAAATCTCCTTAATCCCCAGACCCGCGCGCAATTTATTGCCGAGAACTTCCGCGCGCAAGAAGAGCTTCGTCAAGCCGCCGAATCCCAACGACCAAGCAAGCTTGTCTCTTATCGCGAGGCCTTGGCCCGCCGGATGCAAACCGACTGGAATGCTGTTGACATCCCTCGGCCTTCTTTCTTAGGGATCAAGGCCTTCCCGGATTACGACCTGGGCGAGATTCGCCGGTTTATCGATTGGACACCCTTTTTCTGGGTATGGGATATCCACGTGAAATTTCCCCAAGTACTCGAGGATGCACAAGTCGGCAGTCAAGCCCGGGAGCTTTACGAAGAAGCGAACCGTCTCCTTGACGAAATCTGTAACCGCCGGTGGCTTCGAGCAAGCGGGGTTTATGGCTTTTGGCCGGCAAACTCCGTAGATGATGACATTATTGTTTACACTGATGAGAGCCGCACCACCGAGCTTGCTCGATTGCACTGTCTGCGGCAGCAGTGGGAGCGCGTCGGCCAAAAAGAGTTTCTTTCCTTGGCGGACTTTGTGGCTCCCGTCGATTCGGGCCGGCCAGACTACGTGGGCGCTTTTGTTGTTACCGCAGGCCACGGTTGTCGCGAGCTGGTCCAGTACTTCCAGTCAAGGCACGATGACTACCGGGCGATTCTTGCTCAGGCGCTGGCAGATCGGCTCGCTGAGGCGTTTGCTGAGCTCCTCCATCTTTTGGCGCGGCGCGACTGGGGTTACGGTCTGGAAGAGGATCTGACCCTGGAGGATCTTATCGCCGAGCGCTACCGCGGCATTCGACCAGCGCCGGGCTATCCCGCCCAGCCAGATCATACGGAAAAGGCGACAATCTTTCGGCTACTAGATGCCACGGCAAAAACCGGCGTTAAACTAACAGAAACCTTTGCCATGGATCCCGGTGCAAGTGTCTGTGGACTTTACTTCTCCCATCCTAAGTCACGATACTTTGCCGTAAACAAAATCACGCGCGATCAGGTGGAAGATTATGCCCGTCGAAAGGGCATGTCCCTCCAGGAGGCCGAACGTTGGCTAGGGCCTTATCTGGCCTACGAGCCGGAGCGAGCAGCTTCCCCGGCCACTTAAGCTTTCGGTGCTCGGGGGTGCCTTAGCAACTGGCCAAAGGACCAGTTCACCTCTGCGGCCGCCTTGCATAAAGGTCTGCTCCCAACCGTGGGGACACACGCCGGAAAAAAACGCGGTCCAGCAAAGCCGTACCTCCCGGACCCTCGCTTTGCAGGTAGCTACTTTCGCGGCGATCGACTGCCGGTTATGCTACGAGATGAGTCTCGCCAGGCAGCATGCGGGTCCTTCGCTACCGGGAGGGCCCTCGGTAATGGAAGGCGGAGTGGCCAAAAATCATCCCTTCCGGCAAGCGATGAAGCGGAAGTTGGTGGCTTGGGCATCGTAAAGGCCGCCTTGGCAGAGCAAGTTGACCATGTCGCAAGCGAAGGGGGATTCTCAATTTAGTCCACGGGAGAGGGTACTGGCGGCGATTGCTCACCAGAAACCGGACCGAGTGCCACGGGATTTTTGGGCCGAGCCACCCACCTGGAACCGCCTTTTGTCCCATGTGGGCCACCGCGATAAAGACCGTCTCCTCAATGAACTAGGGATCGATATTCGCCATTTGGAAATCCCTTCGCCGCCGGAGAAGTGCTTAGGAGGTGGACTTTATCAAAATTTCTGGGGTGAGCGGTACTATTACCGAGCTACCCCCTGGGGACCGATGCGCGACGATACCAAAGGTGCGCTGGCAGCGGCCACTTCACTGTCCGAGTTAGAAAGTTTTCCTTGGCCCACGCCGGATCTTTTCGACTATAGCGTCTTGCCGGAGCAGTGTGCTCGCTACCAGGAATACGCCCTCCTTTACGGATTTGCCGACGTGTGGCAGCGGCCCGGCCTTGTCCGTGGTTGGGAGGAAATGTTTGTGGATATGGTGGAACGGCCTGAGTGGGTGCATTTCTTGTGCCGCAAGTTTACAGACTTTTACAAGGAGGATTACACGCGGGCCGCTGAGGTCACAAAAGGCCGGATCGACATTTATCTTCTGATTAGCGATTTGGGCAGCCAAACTGGTCCGCTTATTTCCCTGGCGATGTTTCGGCACTTTGTGGCACCTTACCTACGGGAAATGATCCAGTTAATTCACAGCTTAGGCGGCAAGGTTCTTTTCCATAGCTGCGGATCGGTTGCCCCGTTTATTCCGGATCTCATTGACCTGGGCGTTGACATCCTCGACCCCATCCAACCGACAGGTCCGTCTATGGCTCCGGAGGTGCTTCAAGCGAAATTCGGCGGGCGAATTTGTTTTCATGGGGGCATCGACATGCAGCGGCTTTTGCCGTTTGGCTCTCCCGCCGAAGTCCGTGCTGAGGTGCGCCGTTATTGCGAGGTGCTTGGCTCAAACGGGGGTTATATCCTGGCACCGGCCCACCTCTTTCAACCAGATGTGCCGCCGGAAAACATCCTGGCGATGTACACGGATGACTTCTCCTAAGTTGCACTGACAAGATCAAGGAGGTGTCAGTCAAGCTTAGAGGGCAGGCTCCTGCTGGGTTATACAGTGAAAGGCGCCCAATCCCCAGACAAGCTGCCTAGCGGGAAGCTTTACGATCTCCCGATCGGGGAAAAGCCTCCGCAAGGTGTCGCAAGCCAACTGATCGGCCGGATCTTCAAACCCTGGAACGATAATTGCCGTGTTGGCAATGTAAAAGTTGACATAGCTTGCCGGAACGCGTTGACCTTGTATAAAAACAGGCCGGGGCATGGGAAGGGGAACTACCTCGATGGGCCGGCCTTCCTGATCGGTGGCAGCCGTTAACATCCGATAAATTTCGCGCAAAATGCTGTAATTTTCATCGGACGGGTCATCCTCCCGTGCCACCACGACCACCCGCGGCGCTACAAAGCGAGCCAATTGGTCAACATGGCCGTCGGTGTCATCCCCCACAAGCATGCCGTCGACCCAAATGATGTGCTCAAAGCCCAGATATTCGCGGAGAAAGTCGGCTAAGTCCCTTTCACTCAGTCCTGGGTTCCTCGTGGACGAAAGAAGGCACCCTCGGGCCACGAGGGCAGCGCCTAAACCATTTGTGTCAATGGCGCCGCCTTCTAAAACAATGGGCACCTCAAAACGGCGGTAGCCCAAAAGCTCGGCAATCCGTGCAGGGATTTGATTGTCAAGATCGTAAGGCGGGTACTTCCCGCCCCAAGCGTTATACTGCCAGTCAACAAGCGCAGGGGGAAGGCTGGGGTTATGTCGAGCAAGAAACGTTGGCCCGCTATCGCGAATCCAGGCATCGTCCGTCGGGATGGCGAAGAGTCGACACCCTGGCAGGTTGCCTACTAGGCGCTGCGCTTCGCGAAAAGTTTCGCTCTCACCGGCCAAAATGTTGACTTTCTCCCCGGCGGCAATGAGTGACCGGACAAATTCCGCCCAAAGTTGGGGAATGCCTTCAAAAAGTCCCGGCCAGCTCTCCCGTTTATGGGGCCAGGACAGCCACGTGGCCCGATGGCCGACCCACTCAGCGGGCATGTAGTAACCGCAGCTTCGCGGTGTTGACCCTTGAGCTATCTGGCGGACGAGGAATTCCCGCACCTTATCCGCCGAAGGAGACGCTTGGCTCGGTGCTTCCTGCATGGTGTAGCTACTGTGGACAAAATCTCCTTTCGAAGCTAAAGAAAATCCTACTTTTCCTCCGGAATACCTAGTTCCTGCAAAGTTCGTCGGACCCAAGCCAGCGACCGCTCTAACATGGGACCACCTTGCCCCTCGCATTCGATACTCAAGACCCCGTCGTAGCCGTGGTCGCGCAAAATCTTTAGGCAGCGGCGGATATTCTCCGCGTTGACCCCATCACCCACCGCACAATGGCTAATGGCGATACCGGTTTCCTTGCCCCGGGTTGCTCGGGCAAGCGACTCGGAAACATCTTTGATGTGGACGTGTGAAACCTTGTGGATAAATCGCTTAAGAAATTCTACCGGGTCCTGCCCGGCAATAAAGGTGTTACCCGTATCCATATTCATGCGGAGGTACGGGCTGTCGACAAAGCGGAGCATCCGCTCCATGAATTCTGGCTTGGTAGTAAAATGCCCATGTGGCTCTATGTTGATGATAATGCCATGGGCCTCGGCAACTTCCAGGATCTGTTCGTAGCTTCGCCGCATGAGGTCCATGGCCTCCTCTTCTGTAAGATCGCTTGGGGCTTTTAGCCCGTCGGTCGTGTCCACGCACGGAGAGCCAACAAGATGGGCCCACGCGATGGCCTTCATGACATAAGGTACGCCCCGCAAAGGACCATCTTTCCCGGAAAGTGGGTATGCCGCATCGATCTGGGAAAATTGGACACCGTATGCGCTCATTTTGCGGCGCAAAAGCACCGGATCTTCATAAAGGGCCACGTGCGGCTGGTATCCCAGCCCATGGATCCAGCTGACCCCGTCGATTACCCCGCATTCAATATAGTGGACATCATGATCCCGCGCCCACTCAAGACACTTTTCAAAGCTCCAGTAAGCGGAGTTAAATGCATCCGTGTGGAAGCCGATTTTCATAATCGCCACCCTCCGGGTTGTTTACGAAAAGCGACGGCTTGACCCTGAGATCCGCCTCTGCCTCCCCCAACCTGGTAGCTTCAGCGAGCACGAAGCACGTTGCGACGGGTACGTGCCCCACCCACTTCGAAGTGGCAAACGCCATTGTGACTTTATCGGGACTAATTGGACGCCACCGCCAATAAGCTATTTCCACCGTGCAGCAGCACGGATTGCCGGCCAGCGCCTCGGGCCACTGTCTCCTAGCCTTCAAGTAGCTTAGCAGCCACCTTTTCCACAAAGGACACACAAGCCGCCACGTCGTTTTCCAACTCCGGCGAATCGTGTTCGTACTCGATTGTCAACACCCCTTTAAAGCCCTGTCCGTGGAGTTCCTTTAGCACAGCCTCGTAGCCGGCAACTCCGGTGCCCAAGATGACATCGCGGGCCTCAGGTTTGCCGAACTCAGCCACATCTTTCAAGTGCATGGTAATAATTCGGCCCTTCATCATCCGGAGACATTCGACTGGCCGAAGTCCGGAGCGTACCCAGTGACCGGTGTCGCAGCAAGCCCCGATACGTTGGCTCCGCCCTTCGCAAACAGCCAGCACTTTCTCCGGATGCCAATAGCGCGAGGTTGGAGACTGTGGATGATTGTGCACAGCTAAGTTGATGCCGAATTCTTGGCAAAGCTCGTCAAGCATCGGGAAGGCCTCTGGCGGCGGCTCGGAGACAATGGTCTCCACTCCCATTTCTCGGGCAAACTGAAAAACTCGCTGCGCCTGCTTGCGGTCCGTGGTGAGGTCGGCATAGTAATTGGGCATCGTGAGCCCCAAGGCTTGCAAGCGTTTTTTCATTTCCGCGCGGAGCTCGGCCGACAGAGCTTCGCTTGTAGTGAGCCCCGGGCGATCGGCCGCCAGCCGCAAGAAAAACGCCGGCTCCAATCGCTTGATACCTAGACGGGCAATTCTCTCGATCGCCTCGTAGAAGGGAAATCGCCGAAACGTATACAGTTGACAAGCAAGCTTCCAGCCGAGCTTCTCTGCCGCCCCCTTCGCTTCGCCCGCCATAGCCGTCGACCCATTAGAGACATACGGGTACGCAAGCAAACCCGTTGCGACAAAAGTCGAAGCACCTAGGAATTTTCGCCGCTCAAGCTTGAAAGACCGACCCTGATGCCCAAAACTCGCGGTTGCCATGACTTACCTCCACAGTTCCCATTTTTGGTTGTAAACGAAAAACTAACCCTAAGACACCGCCTCCCTTTGCGACGTCCCACAGAGTGCCCCGTCGCACAAAACCACATGCCTCCCCCACTAGCCCGGATTATGCCAAAAGGCACCCCATGCCAAACGCGTCAGCCGTATCGTTGACCACTACTACCATAAACGGACAGCCGGCTTGCCGGGTTCTTCAACAAGAGGACTTTAACCGCCAAGAGGGACTGCCCCAGGTGAAGGCCTGATATTGATGACTATTCAAGCTTTTGTGGCAAAAGCTTAACTTGTTAGCCTTGGCAAGTCAAATCGCCACGAGCCTCCCTGTGCCTATTTGGCGGGGAAGCCCTTCGGAACCCAAATCAATGAGGGTTTCCGCCGCAGAGCCTTCTGCGCACGGAAATTTTCGGCAATTATCTCGCCCAACCGGCCGCAGCCCACTGAGATTATCTCAAGCGCTTGCTGGTTTTTGTTTATGATTGTCGCTTGGCTGCGCCAAATAACCCGGCGGTTTCATTTGCCTGAGGCGCTTCCGGAGACCTTTCGCAGCATGTCAAGCAAGCAGTTGACGATCTTTACGGATGCCTCGATTTCTACCCGGTTTGTTCCCAGCCATGTCTCGTATCCGCCTAAGGCATGTTGTTCCGGCGTGGGCAGATAACCATAATGACCATTGGCGTGGGAAATCACAAACGTTAGCGGTAATGGGCTTTTTTGTTTAAGCTCAAGACCAATTTCGCAAAACACCTCAAACGGCATCGCGCAGATGCCCACTTGGCCAATACGAAAGACCTGAAGCGGGATGTTTGCCTCTTCGGGAGCATCGGCTAGGTTGAGGACTCGCTCGGCGTATGTCCGCTCGTGGATGTGATATCGGGGAGCATCCGCCGGCTTGGCGAGGATGTTTTTGGCATATTCGATCTGCTCCGGCGTTGGTTTACGCATGCGAATGGGTAGATCAGTGGCCACCGCATCAAGCTCGACCCAATCATGATAGGTGACATTCTGGAGCGCTTCGTGAACACGCTGGGCGACCAAGTGAGCAACAAATCGCATTCGCTCATACGGTGCCCAACGGCGATCTTCCTTCTGCAGCCAATTTATGTTGTTAATATCGCCACTTGCCCCGTTGGAGAGGATACCGACAAACGGTGGATCAAGCCGATCGGCCCCCAAAAGTTCCTGGATCCGGTCGGCGAAAACACCGAAATAATCAGCAGAAATCACGGTGCTTAAACCCGGTCCGACATAGTGCAAGCCATAATTGGCCAACAGGGCAATGGGGCGACCTTCCGGCGATCTGATGGAAAGAAAACAAATTTGCGGATCAGTCGGCCCGGCCGCCTTTAGGATGTTGGGATTCCCCTGGCCGGGATTCATCACCACCTGGTCGGTCCCACCAAAGGGGTTAGGGGTTGGTGTGCCGGGCTTCATGAAATACCGGCGGTTAAACACTTGCGTAGGTTCCTCGGCAGAACCCCAAGCAATGTGCGCCGGCGCCAGATTGTTAGCAGCAACCCGGACAGCATCAGCCATGCGGCGCGCAAGAAAAGCCTGATAGTCCGTAAAAGGTTCGTCCGAATCAAAAAGGCGATTCCCCCGGCCACTTGTAGACGAATGAGTGTGGGTCCCTGCCATCATCACGTTCTCAGGTGGGATGCCCGTCTTCTCTTGGATCATCTTTTTGGCTGCATCATAAACTGCCCGGGAGGGCCCAATGTTGTCAACGATCACGATGGCTAGTCGCTTTTGACCGTTGTCGAGCACAATTGCCCGTGCCCAGAGCTCATCGTGGATGTGTGTTGCCGCCGGCGAAGTCCAGCCTCCCACGATGGGCATGTCAAGAAATGGCGTCACATTCGTCATTGCGGCCCCAGCTTTAAGCGTCTTCCGCGGCGGCTCCTCGGCCCAAAGAGGGAAGGTCAAACCGAGCATACAGAAGCCGAGGAGAATTAACCCTCCGCCGGGGCAAAAAACCGGCAATCTTCGTCTCATCGAGCTGACCTCCATTGACAAGAAACAGACTGCGGCGGTTGCTACGTGGGCTTGCCGAACCACCCGGCTACCGAAGTCGACTTGAGGCGCCCCCATGGTTTGCCTCTGCCAGAGCCGGCTAAAGTGGCCGACTCATGCCACTTGGGCCTGGTCTTAGCTTGCGTTATCATACAGCCCAAAAGGGTGCAAAGAAAGTCGGGCCCGAGGAAGCACGGCCTATTGGCCAAAGGCGTTTTCCCCGTGAAGCAGGTTGGCCATGAGGTTTGCCTTTGGCCGGTTTAAGGAAGCGCAAAGTCGCCGTCGGGTTGCCGCTCCGCCGAGGCCAAGTAGTAGGGGTCGGTCCGGAGACTTTATCCAAGGGATACTTCGTACACACGCATCAACCCTTCCTATCGGGGACAAGTGACCATGCCGATGTGGACGTTTGCAGTTAGTCTTGCTGCTGGACTTTTTCTGCAAGTAGAAGAGCTTGTCATCAACCCGGTTCCCCGCCCGGTGGTGGTACAACAGACCCAAACCATCGCGTTTACCCGGGATACGGCGGGCTTTCGGGCACTTAGCCAGTGCCGCCTGGCAGTAGACGAAGGAATTTTGGTCATTACAAGCGAGGGCATAGACCCCTACATGGCGGCCGACCTCCAGCTGCCGGGTCCGCGCTGCCGGGTGACAGTTGTACACCGCACAACGAAGCCGGGTGGGCTTTCTGTCTATTGGTCGACGGGCCAGCAACCAGGCTTCTCCGAGGCCCGCGCGCGGCACGTGGCGATTATCCCTGATGGCCAGTGGCATGAATACACGTTTGATTTGCCCACGCCTGGTGGTTTGCGACAATTGCGCATCGATCCTGGCTCGGCGCCTGGCCGATATGAGATTAAGTCGGTTTCCGTGGCTAGTTTCACTTTTCATCCACTGGAAATTGACCGTGTCCGCAAAGTTGAAAACGCTGTGGAATTTCGCTTAAGAAATCACGGTTCCAGGGCCGTTCGGTGCCAGTGGGCAGAGGACTGGGAGGAAATCCCGGCTGGCGAGAGCCGGCTCGTCCTTCGCCCCGTGAAGCGAAACCGCCTTCTGGATGAGGTAACGCTTGAGGTCCGCTGTGAGGGTCTTCCCTCGGTAAGCCGGCGAGTGTTTCTGTATCATGACGACTTTCCGGCAAGCTGGGTTGACTGTAGTGCACAGAAGGACGCTTCCTTTACCCTAGAGGTTTGTCCACAAGAAAACGTGGCCAGGCTTCGCCGCAGCGGCAAGACCATCTGTGCACTTGCGCCGATTGTTGGCGAAGGCAACCCCGAAGCACCCGGAGTTTTCGGCAGCGTCCCGCCGCTTGAGCTTCTCCGCAAAGCAAATGGCGAGTGTCTGCTCGGATGGCGTAGCGTGCGTGTTTGTCTACGACAGACTAAAGAGGAACTTGTTGTCGATCTATGGACCGAAGAGAGTCATGAGGCCACATCCTCGGGAAAGGAGCCCAGTTCGCCCCCCGGTTGGGCTTGCCTGGAAGGCCCCGTCGTCCGAGTGTTCGGGCCACTTGAGCAAGGCCTTTTTGCCGGCTTGGAATATTTGGGTAAAGGGGAACCTAGCTCCTCCAAAGCCGACATCGAAACGGAAGAGCATATCCGCTTTGCGCCTGACCGGCTCAAAGTGACGATGCCGCTTATGGCATTTGTCACGCCGGCAGCCAGTGTTGCCATGACATGGGGGGATATGAATCTCCAACCAATTTATGCAACGCCCAACTTTTTCGACGGGACGGCAGAGCACCGGATGTCTCTTCAAGGAGCGGCGATTAAATCAACAATCCGAGTGGCGTCGGGGCGGCTGGAGGATTGCATCCTTTGGGCGGTAGGCAAGCATGGATTGCCCCCTGTTCCTCCACGTCCGCGTTCCCAGGAGGATCAGGACCAACTTTGCCTCTGGGCGTTGACGGAAGGCCCGCTGCGGGACGCCAATGGTTGGGGGCATTGTGTCGAGCTCAATTGGACCCGGCAGTTTTACGTGGACATGGTATCAACGATTTGGCATCTTTCGGGAAAGCTCCCGGATGTCCCCCAGCTTGTGCCCAATGGTGCGCATTTGCCTAACGAGGTGGCCTGGCTTCTTACTGGCCGAGCCGATCAGTGGCTTGCCCACCTCCGGGCGCGGACCGAGCAACTTCTTCGTTCACAAGAGCCGGACGGTTCCTTCCGGTATCGGGGCCAGTTTCAACGTGGTCATTTTGAGGACACGGCCAGCGGCCACTGCGCGCGGCCGGCAGCCCTGCTTCTTGAGGCGGCCTATTTCTTAGGCGACCAGCAAGCCCTGGAGGCAGGACTGAAGACACTTGAGTACATGAAGCGGTTCTGCGTTCCTAGGGGGGCACAGACGTGGGAGCTATCGCTCCACACGCCGGACATCTTGGCCTCGGCCGAGCTGGTTCGAGCTTACGTTCGAGGGTATGAACTCACCGGCCGAGAAGATTTCCTTAAGGAAGCTCGCCGATGGGCTTTGAGCGGGATTCCGTTTGTTTACCTCTGGGGTGAATACCCGATTATGGTTTACGCTACTATTCCGGTGTACGGGGCAACCCACTATCGGTCACCTAACTGGATGGGACTTCCGGTTCAGTGGTGCGGCATCGTTTACGCCTATGCGGTCAACATGCTAGCACCTTATGACAACACCATCGATTGGCGGCGTCTGGCCGAGGGGATCCTCGTAGCTGCCCAGCAGATGCAGGTGCCCCGGGAGCAAGGAAGCTATGCCGGGCTTTTGCCGGATGCGCTGCGCATTCGTGAACAGCATCGGCAAGGGCCCTTTATCAATCCTTGTGCGATCGTCAGCCTGGACCGAGCCATTCGTGGCGAGATCCATCGCCCCGTGGTGGCCACCGGCGATGGACACCGGGTGGTGGCTCCGTTTCCGGTGCGGGTGGAGGCCGGCACGGCCGTGGTGAGGAGCACACCCGGAATCCGCTATCAAATCGTCATCGATGGAAGACGCATTGTGGATGTTGTGGGTACAGGCCGGGATACAATCCCCCTTGGAGAAACGAAAACTCCTCAGCCGGAGTAACATGCAACGGCCCCGGGCCACAAGCAACCGGTGGGATCTGGCCGGGGCTATTCCCCAGAAGCCCCGAGGCTTGCGCCTGAGCGATCTCCCATCGATTGCCGTTGCCAGTTGCTCCTTGGCCCTCCCATCGCCTGCCACCTGCAGGCGGGGGAGGGCGCCGGCTTCGATTCCTTCCTGGCACGATCTTAGGGTCTAATCGCTGGCAACAATTTTTCGGAATTTGCCGAAAAAATTATTCCGGGAATTTTCGGGAAGATGTATACTTGATCAAAAAGCTGGGATACTGTGCTTGGGTTCACTGATTTGCCTCTAATAAGGATGGTCGATTCATGGTCGCGGGAGTGACTGTCGAGCAAGTGGCGGAGGCGGGCATCGTTGGGGCTGGTGGGGCCGGCTTCCCCACCCATGTTAAACTCAAAGCGCAGGTGGATACAGTGGTTCTCAACGGGGCGGAGTGCGAGCCGCTCCTCCACAAAGACAAAGAGATCCTCAAACACTTTCCTGAGGAAGTGATGGCGGGCCTGGCCTGCGCCAAGGAGCTGGTGGGCGCTCGCCGGGCCGTTGTGGGTGTCAAAGGGAAGTATCATGATGTCATTGACACCCTTCGTAAACAGCTCCCCACTTGGGCTGAAATCGCCCCGCTTACTGACAGTTACCCTTCTGGCGATGAATTCATCCTTGTTTATGATACGTTGGGCCGGTTGATTCCCCCTGGCGGCATCCCTCTTGTGGTAGGAGCGGTGGTGATCAACGTGGAAACGGCCCTTAACCTGGCTAAGGCGGCCGCGGAACCGGTCATAGAAAAGTTCCTCACGGTCGCAGGTGCGGTTCGCCAACCGGTCACGGTGCGGGTGCCAATTGGTGCGTCGATTGGGCACTGTGTTGAACTTGCCGGCGGTGCCACCACTGATCGGCCGTGCTACTTCCTGGGCGGAGTGATGATGGGTCGGGTGACGACTGACCCGGCTACCCTTGTTGACAAAACTTTAGGGGCTGTGATTGTCTTGCCCCAAGACCATCCCCTAGCCCAGCGCTATTTGCAAACTTGGAAACAAATTGTCCGCATCGGCCGAAGCGCTTGCGATCAATGTGGCTATTGCACGCAGTTCTGCCCCCGGTGGTTGCTAGGCCACCCCATCGAGCCGCATCGGGCGATGCGAAGTTTGGGCTTTAATCTGGTCGGGCAATCGGATGTGGCCGGCACAGTGTTTTGCTGCGAATGCAACGTTTGTTCACTCTACGCTTGCCCGGAAGATCTCGACCCGAAAAATGTTTGCGCGGAAAATAAGCGCCGGCTCCTTGCCGAGGGTAAGCGTTGGCAGAACGCGCCCTTTGATCAGATGCGGCCGCGGCTCCACTTGGCTGATCGGCGTATCCCGATCGACCGGCTCATCCACAAGCTGGGCCTGCAACGGTTCCGCAATGAGGGCCATTTAATCGAGAAAAGACCAGCGCTTGAGCGGGTGGGGATACCCCTCAAACAACATGCTGGTGCTCCCTGCGAACCGATCGTCCGCGTCGGTCAAGCTGTGACAAAGGGTCAAGTTCTGGGTCGGCCCCCAGTGGTGAGTGGTAAGCCGGCCCTTGGAGCGCCGGTTCACGCTTCGGTCGACGGCGTTGTGTCCGCTATTGAAAACGGGATCGTTTGGATCAAATTGCAAACACAAAGCGCAAGGTAAGTGTCCGAGGCGCCCATCGACCGGAAACAAGCTCACCGGAAAAACCGGGAGATGGGCTTCCTTCGGCAAAAATCGCACATTGACCGCGATGGGTTGATCAACAAGTTAATTCGTGAAAACGAGGTTGACAGATCAGGCTTTACGCGTTGGGGAAAAGAGATGTCGCCATTACCGGAAATGCGATCAATCGGCGCAATTGAGCTATCAAGCATTGGTGTCGGCTATCAGATTCAGGATGATATGCTCAAGGCGGCCGCTGTGCAGCTCCTTTTGGGGCGGACAATCTGCTCGGGCAAATATTTGATTGTCATTGGTGGTTCAGTCAGCGCGGTCGAGGCCTCTATGCGGACCGCCCTTGCCCAGGCCGAGCATGCCATCATTGATCATTTGATTTGCAATAATGTGCACGAGTCAGTCTTCCCTGCCCTCGGACAATCGGTAACACTCGACGGCGACCATGTGGGCGCCCTAGGGATTATCGAAACTTTTAGCGCCGTAAGCGCCCTCGCAGCGGCTGATGTCGCAGCTAAGGCAGGTCGCGTTACGCTTTTCCGTATTCACTTGGCGATGGCCTTAGGCGGCAAGGGCTTGATCTTCTTGACGGGCAGCGTGGCTGACGTGCGAGCGGCCGTTCAAGCAGGCGCGGAAGAAGTTCGTAAACGCGGCCTTTTGGTTTCGCAAGTGGTCATTCCCAATCCAAGTAGGGAGCTTTTTGCTGAATACCTCTAAATTCCCCAGCCTCCCTGCGATGATTCGCAAAACATCGGGTTAAGAATAGAGCTCCTGTTGGAAAACCCAACTGCTTTTTGTTTTCGTCAACGGGCTCAGGCGTACAAATAAAAACTCGCCGCCGAAAAGATGGGCGGCAAGTCCGATCATCGCCTTTGGCGGACCTAGCACGATCCGCACGCATTTATCGCTCTTTTACACACCCTGCGGATGGCGCTTGGCCAGCAGTGGCAAGGGAGCCCCGTACACAAACCAGCCTCATCGCCACACGACCAACCATGGAGCAATTTTTGGCCGCTACTAGAATTGGGCTTGGGGGAGCCCACGGCGGGTAGAGATTGGGCGTGGCTTTTTCTGACGTTCGGCTGGCGAGCGAGTGAGCCTTTGTTCGGTTGCGGTTAACCTGATCTCTGCGTTGGAAACGCTGTTCGCCCCTGCCGCTGGCCTGTCATCCTCCTCCACACCAAGTCGTCCCTCCTCAGGTGGCACGTTCTCACGTTCGGTGTTTACAGGAGCTGCCATCGCGGGGTCCTGCTCTGGCTGTGAGCTTTCTCCAGTAGAGGTTGTTTCTAAGGAAAAGCCCGCCTCCTCGGCCGAGGGCCGGCCTTCCGGATTTTCTGCTGAATGTGTCGAAGACGTCGAGACGGTTAAATCGGAGCCACCTGCCGTTTCTGAGCCACTTGATTCAGTAGCGGACGGCTGCGGCCGAGGGCTATCCTCGCCAGGTTCGGCCGGAGTCGATGTCGTCGCATCAGGCGCCGGGGCCGATGTGCTCTCACCCCCATTGCTGGGCTGGGAAGGGGGTTCCGGCGTCGCTACATTCATAAACGCTTCGACCTCCTCGCGACGGGCTTCCTGGGGACTGGGCGTTTCGACGGCTGCCAACAACTCCTGAACTGTCCGAACAGGATTTGTGGCCAGCACCCGCTTGTTTTCCGTAAAGAGGGATTCAACTTCAGCTAACAGCCTAGCTTGTTGACTTATGATGTGCCGTGCCTGAAGGAGCTTACGCTCTGCAGCAAGGGCTACTAGCTCCGCCTCCGTGCGGTTCATGCGAACAGTGATGACCTCCAGCTGCGTCTCAGCCTGATCGCGAACCTTCTTGAGGCGTTCGAGCGATTCACGGCAGCCCTTTGCCTGGGCAAGAAGCAGACCAACCTGACTGTGCACCTGATCATCGGTATAAGCAGCGCCGCGAATCATTACGGGGAAGGCTTGCTGCGCCCGGGCCTCGCGATAGCGGGTGCGAAATTCCTCCGCCAAGCGTTCGGCATGATCCGCTAGAGCTTCTTGTTCCCGGATCTTGTTGGAAAGCTCTGCGATCTGGGCAAGAAGTTCACGTCGAATCCCCGTAAGCTCGGCTAAGTCCTTTTCCAAGCGACCTATCACGTGGTCAACATAGCCGGCCGGATCACGCTGCCGTGCTTCTTCGGTCCAGCCGAACCGCTCATCAAGCATTTGCTGAACATTGACCCAGAGACCGGGAACATATTGTCGGCCAAATGTCACCAATCCCGCGCCAAACAGCACCAAGGCCACAACCGTCCAGATTATCCGCTTCATGGTAAAACTTCTCCCTTTTCAGAGTTGGAGCTCGGAGCTTACAGCAACCGTCAGGTTGGCAATGCCGTCTCCGCCGGGCCCGCGGGAGTAGGTTGCCTTGCTTTTCTACCCAATTGACGCCCCGGCCCGAGGAAAATTGCGCGAAAATTCCGAGTTTCTTAGTGCGGAGTCAAACTCCCCCTATTGGGTGCGAGGGAGCGGCCGAGAAAACCGTGGCTTTTGGACAGGGGGAGGGCCGGGGAACGAGCCACCCTAACCTCGACAAGCTAGTAGGACCGGCGCTCAGCGATCAGCCAGCCAGAACGCTTTTTCAATCGCACCGGCGGCTGCCAAATTGGGGACAGCCAACCAAAGACTTCGATTGGGGGTTAAATGGCAACTGCGCGTGCCAACACAGGGATCCTAGTCCGGATTTTTCGCGCAAAAAGAACCTCTTAGTCGGCGTCTATAGTCTTACAGGAGACGCCCGGCACCGGCGGCGCGGTTTCCTGCCTCGCGCTACCGTCCTTGAGCTCAAGAAACTCGGTGCCATCGCACCACACTTAGCGCGGCCGGGCAAGGTGTGTGTCTAAAATGCCCCTTTCCCGCCCCCATTAGGGCTTTCTTGTGGTGCGCCTTCCTGTGCCGGACGGGGCCACTCCGCTCGTAACCCTCATAGAAGACTAACGTTAGCTCCGTGTGGCGTTCTCCCTCTCGCAGCAGTTTGCACTTTCCCCCTACGAGGGTTACACTAGCAAGGGGCATTGGACCTTCCAAATGGGAGAGGTACCGGCCTCCGGTGAGGCCAGAAACGTGGGTTGGCGATAACTCCCTAAGCAGGGACGTCGCACCGTCGAGGCCTCGACCCACCCAGCCAATCTCGGGAAGATCGCCCGATCGACTCGGTGGCTAGGGGCTTTATAGGGGAGGTGGAGCAGTCGCGTGGAAGCGGGGCCACGGTTCTGGAGTCGTTGACTCCCCGAGTCGGCTCTCCGAGGGGTGCATTTGGAATTCATCGGTTGTCCTACCCGGGGGGAGGGAACTCGTCCGGAATTTAAGGGCTCGCTCCTCCGTTACTATGCTCCGTGTACGCCCAAAGAACTGAAGACACCGATCCGGATGCTGCCGTTTTTCGAAAGAGATCGGGTTTTCTTTGGGGAAAAAGTGGGTTTCCGATCTTGTCCCGCGCAAGTCGGACTCAGCAGCAACGTCCATTAAGTCGGAGGGGGACGATGCCGCCTAATGATCCCCTGGAACCGGTCTTGATTGAACATCGGGCCGCACTTGAGCGGCTCGTGGAAGGTGCGAGCTGGCCCGAAAAGATAGCCCGTATCCAGAAGATCCTCCTTGAGGAGCTCTGGCCGGCCGCGCCAACTGACAACATGCCGCGGCCTCAAAGTTGGGAGCTCGCGCCCTACTGGTTCAAGGAAGGCGCCGCGAAGGTCCTTCAACTCGCGATGAGTAGCCTATCAAAGGAACAGGGTGAATGAGTGCTTGCACTTTGACGGAAATGATCCGACGCCTGGGCCGTGACCGCTCCTCGACTTCCCAGCTAGGGCTGGGGCAGGAAAAGGCGGGCCGTGATGCTGTGCGCGAAGTGATGTTGGTAACGGCGGCCGGTCACTTGGTGCCGCAGGCTGTAACCGAGCTGATGGAACAATTCCTAAAGCCGGCTGCCAAGGCGGTCTTTCGAGCGAACAGCTCTCTTGCTAAGAGTGCGGGCTACACTCCCGAGGACCTTGCGAATTTTGCGTTGGAGAAAGTTTGGCGCGGGTACTCGTCTTACAAAGCTCGTGGCAGTCTCTACAGCTGGCTCAAAACCATCATCGCTCACGTGCTCGTCGACAAGAAGCGTAAAGACAACGCTCTGGGCGGGAAGTGCGTTCCCCGGCCGGACGAATTGCCGGCTGCTCAACCCCGCTTTGATGACGATCCAGAAAGAGTCGCTCGTTATCACGAACTCGAGGCGCGATTTTGCGAGATTTTTGCGGGGTTGCCTCCGTCAGACCAGATCATTCTGAAGATGAAAGCGGAAGGCTTCAGCCAAGAGGTGATTGCCATTGCCCTCAAAGCGAACTCCGGAGCAATCTCGAGACGCATTAATCAGCTTAGGAAGCAGCTCGAAAAAGATTTAAACCGGTAATCTGCTTGTGTTCGGTTCCGAGGGTCGCCCGGGGCCAATTTGTAGGCCGTTGACCATGCGGGGATGACAGCGCCGAGTTATGGGGGGTCTAAAATGAAGAAGATCAATGTTATCACGGATGAGGTTCTCGACGAGCTAACACGAAGGGTCATTGCCAAGGAGATGCCCTCGGCCGATCTGGCGGCCGATTCTTCTACTGCTTCTCACTTCTGCCAAGACGACTATTTTTTAAGTTTGGTCATTGATGGGCAGTTGACGGAGGCGGAGCACCAAGCAGTGCTCGCCCATCTGGCCATCTGCTCACCTTGCCGTCGGACTCTCGGGGAGCTTATCGAGTTAAGACTCAGCGAGGTCGCGGGATTCCGCGAACGCTGGATTGTAAACGTGCTTTCCCGGAGGGTTGGACCAGGTCTTGTGGCATTGGCAGCGGCTGCCTGCCTGTTGGTAGGGATAATCTGGATCTGGAGCTACAGTCCAGAGTGGGGAAGTAGCCGACTTTTGGCCCAAGCCAAAATCGCGGTCGAGTCGTCCCGTTATGAGGAAGCGCTCCGCCTGCTTGAGGAGTTGAAACGCACTCAGGGAGGCGCCGTGTCCCCTGAGGGTTGTCAGCTCCTGGAAGAAGCAGCCTATGGATGGGCCAGAGAGGGACTGCGGGTGGGGGACTTTCGCAGAGTGTTCGCAGCCGAGGAAAAAATCCAACAGTGTCCAGGTCCATCAGCCAGATTGCGAAACCTCGCTTTGCAGGCTCAACAAGGGTTGAGGTCGGAAATCGCTTTGGACGAGGGCGGGACGTTACTTCATTTTGGATACGAACCGGATGGCCGTAGCTACATGAAAGCGGTAATGTTGGGCCCCGAGCCAATCGAGCCAGGAGCGGCATCTCCTAGCGCCCCATCGCATCCAGCGGCCCCGGCTCCCCCAACGGCTGCGCCATCCGAAGGGGTCGCGAGCCCACCGGCAAGTGTTGACAACGGGCCCGGTGAGGCTAGATCGCCGGAGCCCAGATCCCCGTTGCCTCCGGGCCAGGATCAAGCGGGGAGGCAACAGCAAGCAAAACCTGAAATGATTCCGCAAGGTGGCGCACCGCCGTTTCCGATGGGACTTACCACGGCCCGGCTGCTAGAAGAGTATAGACAAAGCATTAAAGAGTTTCCCCATGACGTCAACTTGCTCCTCAATTACGGATATCTACGCTTTAAAATCGGCGACTTCGAGCAGGCGCGCAAATGTTTTGAACAAGTCTTGTCAACAGCTCCCGGCAACGCACGAGCACTTGTTGGCCTAGGCCTTGTGGCGTTTGACTCCTGCGACACAGAGCAGGCTACTCGCTACTTCGAAGATGCTCTTGCTTCCGCTCCTGACTATCTCCCGGCAAAAATCAATTTGGCCATTTGTTACGAGGCTCTTGGCCGAAAGTTAGAAGCTCGAAAGCTTTGGTCGGCTATTCCTTACTCGGAGCTGCCGGCCGGAATTCGTGCACAGATAGAACTCCATCTAGAGCGGTCAACACAGAACAACTAGGCTGAGCTTTGGCAAAGGCCTTTAGTCGCCTTATGAACACACTTTGGCCCGAAAAGCCAAACGGAGGCCTGCAATGAACCGTTATTCGGCAGTTTACCTGCTCGTGCTCGGCGCGCTGGCAGTGACATTGGGTAGCAGGCAGGCAAGTTCTCAGCAGAATCCTCTTGAGGTGTCGCAACCGCTTGCGGCCTACAAACCATCGTGGCAAGTGGGGCAATCCTGGATCGTGGAGACGCGAACACCGTTGCTTCAAATTGGTCGCGAGTTGGATCAGGCCAAAAGTGAAGCCATTCTACGTTGGAAGTTTACCGTTGAAGGCACTGCGGAGCTTGACAACGAAAAATGCTACGTGCTCTCAGCACGTCCCCAAGCTGCTCAGTCGGAAAATCTTGAACTGCGGTTGTGGATTAGTACAGACCGACTCCTCCTACGGCGGTGGGAGGCCTCAGTAATTGCCTCTGGCCGGCCGGTGAGAACCGGGGAAACTCTAGTCGCGAAAGAGTCCCCGAACTATCCGGCTTGGGTACCGCTTACGGTGTTGCCCGTGGCTTTCCCATGTTGGGAAGAGGTTCCGGTTAAACATGTGCACAGTTACCGGTACGAGGTGGTTCCGGGACATGCGGAGGCCAAGACGCCAGCGGATGTGGCCTTCGTTGTGCCGGTCGAGCAGGAAAGCGATTCCCCCGAAGAAAGGTTCACTAAATCAGTCCTCGGGCTGCCCGCGGATCATCCTTCCCCGGCCGGTGTGGTGAAGATTGATGTTCGAAGCCCGATAGGACATTGTCAACAACTTTGGCAAGCGGGCCAGCCGTGGCCAGTCTGGGCAACTAATGGCATTAGCGTATCCCGGTTAGTTACTGCCGACTAGGGGTACGCCAGACTTTGGAAAGGAGTTTGGTTCATGCGAGCGACAACTGTGCTCGTGTTGCTGACAGGGCTTTTGGGGACAAGCTCCCTGCCCGCTATGGCGGAGAATGTGGTTGAAGAAGCGGAGGTAACTCATTTTCCATGGTCAGGCTATTGGTGGCCATTCCACGCCGGAGGTCTAACTGGTCCGCTTCTTCGGTACGATCGGTTGACAGGCAAACAAGCTGCCCGCTGGGAAGAGCAGGAAGGCCGAGCCAACCCGCAGGCGCCGCCTTGGCACGGATATTGTCACGCCACGGCCGCAGCAGCGGTGATGGAGCCTGAACCAAGGGTGGCCGGCGCACTGCGTAGCTCCACAGGGAGAGAGGAAGTACAAGTCTCTGTCGGCTATCAGAAGGGGTGGCTGGCTGCATGTCATACCGCTGATGTGGCCGAGATTTACGGAGAGCGATTCAGTGACGGGGAAGGGCCGGAGGATCCCCAGGACATTGCCCCGGATCAATTGTGGCACCTGCTAAGACTATACGTTCGGGAGCGGGGCGTGCCGTTAGTCCTAGACATCGAGCCCGGCCCCGAGGTGTGGAATTACCCGGTCTTTGCCTACCGAATTGTTTACGATCAGACGCGGAGGTCGGGAGAGTTTCGGGGACAGCTAACCTTGTGGATGGCGGATAGCTCGGTGCCGCCGGACTTTGTGGGTCTCCAAGTGCGCAAGCATACGTACACGTTTAATTTCCGAATGGAGGACGGAGCTGTGGTCATGGGCTCCGGCCGATGGACGGGGATTAGTGGACAGGATCATCCGGACTTCGCATGGTATCCGTATATGGCGGTTGCGGAAAACCCGGAGGTAGATTACCGATTGGTCACACAGTTGCTTACCCAAATTGGAAGCTGGCGAGAAGAGGATCCCCAACAGCCCTCAGAAGATGGCCACCCCACACCCCCTGCGCCGCCTCCTCCCTCCCCGCCGTCGAGGCCCGACGAGTCTAGATCCGGGGGGTCTGGTCAGCCAAGTTCCTCGTCCGAGCAACCCCGACACCGTCCGCCCGATAGAAGTTCGGCCACGGAGACACTCACGGACCGAGAGCTGGTGCTTAGCCCCCAGGAGCTTCTTGCCCTAGTAACCTCGCGAACTTCGTCATTCAAGTTTGATGTCACTGTCGACCGGTTCGATGGTGCCGCCTATCAGCCGGGGGAGACCTACAGCGTTGTAGGGGCCACAGCTGAGAAAGGCTTTTTGTACATCTTTTTGATTGATCCTTCCTACGAGCTGCGATTGCTCTATCCGCATGTGGGCCAGAACAACGCCGTGGAGGGGATGTTTGAAGTTCCCAAACCGAGCGATCTCCTTGCCTTTCGTGTGCCAAATCAACCTGGGGTTTACCGGTTGAAGGCAGTGATCACTCGCAAGCCGATTCGAATGGTGGGCCTCTTGGCAGAGTCTCAACAGAGCGGGTCAGCGCCGGGTTCTGCTGGCAGAACGGGAGGGCCCACTCGCTTGTCGACAAAGGGCGGGAGCTTCCACTGGCATCCGGCAAGCAAGAAGGTGATGCGGGAGGTGTTGATGGAGTACACGCGTGGAGACAAGCCCCCAGCGGCACTAGAGAGGGTGTTCATTGAATCCCTGGGTGGCTTTGCTCAGGACGAGGTAGCGTTCTACGTGCCGGCTCCCCGTGAGGTGTCGGGACAAGTTAAGTAGGTACTTAACCGCGTCCTTGCTCGGAAGCGGGATTGCCAAAAGGAGACGAGCGATGAAGGGCGTCTGGTGCGGGCTAGTCGCATTAGCTTTAGTGCCGGTTCTCGGTTTCTCTGGCCAACCGAAGGGCGGTGATACCTGCGAGGACAAGATTCGCAATCGCCAACCGGCCTTCTACGTCCGAATTTCTGTCGACCAACCGGACAGGGTTTATGTCGAGGGTGAGACGTTGACGATCACCGTGCAGTCAACACATGCCGGGTACCTCTATGTGTTCAATCGGCGTCCCAACGGCGAATGGATATGCATCTTGCCAAACAAGTTCCAATTAGAGGCCAGAATTAAGCCTGGCGAGAAGGTCCACATTCCTGCACCTGACGCAGACTATGTGTTTCGTATTCGGCCACCCTTCGGGCGGGAAATCCTGTGGGCTGTCGTTACCGAAAGGCCGCTAGATTTAAAGTCGTTTGACCCAGCGAAGGTGCGCGAGCGGACTACCACGGGTGTTGACTTCCGTGAGTTGAAGAGCGTCGTGGTCGAACGCAAGCCAGCTACTTGGGCTGAACACGAGGTCGAAATTGAAACTTATCCCACCTCACCAAAGCAAACGGGCCCTCGCCGCGTGGCGTTGTTAATCGGGGTCGGCAAATTTAGGAATGCGCATCGATATCTCCGGCCCCTTGAAGCGCCGCAGCATGATGTTCAGGCTCTCCGAGAAGTTCTCGAGCGTTACGGGCAGATGGATAAGATTTCTACACTTGTGGATGAACAAGCGACTGCGGAGGCCATTCGCCAGGCCATTTGTGTGACGCTTCCGCGGGAAACCCGACCCGGTGATGAGGTCCTCATTTACTTCAGCGGCCATGGGGCACGCTGCGCCGACGATAATAACGATGAGCCAGATGGGACTGATGAGTATTTGGTACCGCACGATGCCGGATTTGCCGTTCCTTCGGGGAGCAATTCTCCCACGCCGATCTCTGTCATCCTGGATGACGAACTGAGCCGCTGGATACAGGAACTGGACGGCCGTCGAGTGGCAGTTATTGTGGACGCATGCTACGGCGGCGGCCAAAGTGCTTTCGATAAGTCGCTGAGACTGGACGACAGTGGGCCTCTAGCCGAAGAAGAAAGCGACGGTTTCGATGTACTGGATGACCTTGATCGGGAGCTAGGATTGGTGAAGGACCTGGGCGCGGAGGTCGCTCTACTTACCTCCTCCCACGCCGATGAG
This sequence comes from Thermoguttaceae bacterium, assembly GCA_025060325.1. GTDB lineage: Bacteria > Planctomycetota > Planctomycetia > Pirellulales > Thermoguttaceae > DTLM01. The sequence goes on along the minus strand of JANXBW010000003.1, from coordinate 72,034 downwards.
CTGTCCTTCGTTTGTCGTGATGGGAAGCTCTCCGTGATGACGCGATTCTTGGTGGAGTACCTGCAGCAAATCACTGCCCCAGTGCAGCTGAAAACTACTTGGGAGTATTTGGTCATCCAGGTACCGAGATATGTAGAAAAGGAATGGGGGGTGCGACGCCAAGTGCCGCGGCTATTCGGCGAAACCGTAGCTGAAAGATTCTTCCTGAAGCCGTGATGTTGACGATTCAGCCTCTTCGTGGGGGTTAAAAACGCGGAGGGTTTGCAAATGGTAAAGCGATGCGGCCAAAAATTTGCAAACGGCGTGCTCCAGATACTGTCCAATCGAACCAGTGCCGCGAGTTTGGCCTTGATGCTTCTTCTCATGGGCACCTGCACCTTTATCGCCGCCATAGCCGGGCCTAATTTTTCGGAACCACCGACGGAAGAGCGGCTTGCCATTTTGATTGGAGCCGGCGAGTATCCGGAGAGAGTCCCCCGGCTTCCTTTCGTCAGGGATGATGTGGAGGAACTAAGTGCCACCTTTCTTTCCGCAGGATACGTCGTGGTCTCCTTGTTGAACCATGGATCCACAAGCGCCCGAGAAGCCACGAAGAAAGCAATCGAGGAGGAACTCAAGCGACGGTTGTCCAGAGCGAGCGAGAACACGGTTATCGTTGTGTACTTAAGTGGTCACGGAGTTAGGCACCACGATGGACAGTATTATTTTCTGCCAGTCGACGTCGACCCAGATCGGCTAGCTGAAACAGCAATCCCGGTGCCATGGTTGCGGCAGCAGTTGCAAGGAGCCAAAGGCAAACTCAAGCTGCTCATTCTAGACACCTGCCATGCTGGAGACCCAGGAAAGCCCGAGGATTCAAAACTTCGGATTTCCGGTATTCAGAGAGGCTTTATCGACCTGCCCGGTGTTTACGTATTGGCCAGTTGCCGCAGTGGCGAAAAAAGCTGGGTATGGAGAGAAAAGCAGCGTTCACTTTTCACCTACTGGTTAATCCGGGGGCTAAAGGGCCAGGCTGATGGCGACGGAACTGGCGGTAAGCCCGATGCCATGATCACCGCGGATGAGCTTTATTACTACACCCTGGAGCGGGTGAGGGATGTGGCTCAAAACGTCCTCCGATCCGAGCAAAATCCCGACCGATTGACTGGCCCAGGCGTCTCCCCCGACTGCCCGGTCGTTCGCCTTAAACCCGAACCTTTAGACCGCGCGCTTGACGAGATTGCGGAGCTAGTGGCAACTGTTGCCCAACTAAGGGGTCTACAGAAAATTGCCGTCCTTGACTTCCATATCGAGGAGGGTAACCAAAACGGTCGCTCTTTCGGGCCGGAGGCAAGACGCTACTGCGCCGAAAGGGTTTATACTTGGCTGACCACAAACACCGGCGGAATGTTTGAGGTCCTTGTGCGCGAGTTTGTCCAGCAACACTTTCGAAAACTGGGTGTGTCCAGCGAGGATGTTTTGACCAAACCTCAGCTCGACCTTCCTCTTCCAGAATTGAGCCCTGGCGCCGTGGTCGCAGGCACGCTGGAGGAATGGGAGCCACCAAATGTCCGCCTCCGTGTCGTGTTGCGATCAGCAGAGGCGCCGGCCGTCCGAGCTGATTTCCGCGTGCTTGCTCAGGTACCCAACGAGCTCCGCGCCCAACTTGAAGACAAAAGCGTCGAAGCGGAACCGCGTGATGGATGGGTTCCCGAAGCGCCGCAAGAGCGCCCTTGGCAGGGAAAAGACTCTCCCTTCCAAGTTTTTGTATCTGTTCGTGGGCAGCCGCGACCGCTCAAAATTGTTGACTCTCGTGTATACGTACCCTTGGACCCGGGCGATGTCTACCAAATTTACCTCCGAATCGACGGAGCCAAAGTTCATCCGCTTCTCAGCGAGCATTTCCCTTGCTTCAGGGACGAAGACCACGCTGACAGACCCTGGTTGATCCTTGCCCGTGTTCTCGTCGACGGAAAGAATACGCTGCCGGAAAAACCGCGGGTTCGAAGTGAGGGACTAAAGGCTAAGGCGGTTGAACCGGAGGCCCGTGAAGAACCCGGGCAATTCGTGGATATCCGCGCGGCCCGCCCCTGGTTTCTGTCCGTCAGCCAATCCAAAGTGGGATTGGTGTTTATCCCGGGGTTTGTCTCTAGGTTGCCAGAAGCAGCATCCTCCTCCCAGACATCTGACAGAAGCAAACGCAGTTCGTACACTGGCGAACTCGAATATCGGGAGTTTATCGTGGGGGAGGCCAAAGATCCCAAGCAATACTCTGCATGGGATTATGCCGAGGAGCTCGGGGTTATCACCGTGGCCTTTTATACCTCTAGGTCGACAGAGGTTGTCACCAGAGGCCCGGTGCTCGTTACGGACCCGGGAAAAGGTGGCAGAGTTGAAACCAAGATTCGAAGGGGGCTTGTCCCGGACAAACTGTTGGCAACGCTCAAACTACATTATGTTCCCACGGAGGAGTGGAACCGCCTCCGGGGAGTGGTAATCCAACCGCATTAAAACTACAAGCCGGCCAAAATTTCGGTCGCGGGATCGCCGTCTATTCTCTCGTGAGGGATTCGGGTCAGGCCCCGTAGGCTGGGCAGCCCAAAATAAGGCCAGGTTCACACCCAGCAGGTCCCGAATCCCTCGAGGCGAAGCATCCGCGCTTCGAACTTCGCGTTCAAAAAGCACCTCAGTGCGCCCCGTAATCCGTCGCCCCAAACCTGTCCTCCGTGCCAAGGCCGCCAGGCCCGCCCGTTGAGGCGAAAAGAATCGAGTTGTCGGGGTGCTACACGAATCAGCCAATGGCTATTTCTTTTCCAGTTCGGAGCGACTCAGTTTCTTTTTCGCCCAACAAAAGGGCGTCCCGGGCGAGCCGGCCATCCAAAAGGGCCGAGGGCTGACCTGTCTCCACAGCGGTTAAAGCTTCCGATAACTCGGCCGCAAATGCATCGATTTCGTCGCCGCCTGCCAATTCGGGACGCTCGACCCGGCCGTCCTCCGTAAGCACAGTCACCGGGAGATTGGCCCACAAATCGTAAGCAACGGTTGCTTTTTCAAAGTAAATTTCGTAGGCGTGGTTAAACGGCCGGCCTTGCTGAAAGATAACGCCTCCCATTGCCGACACAACCAGCTTCGGATCGTCGAATAAGAACTGCGTCTGGTAGAACTCCGCCACTTCGCCCCGCATTCGGCCGATCGTCCTTACCGCCCGAGGCATCCCAAAAAGAAGCCGGATAAAGTGTGCATCGTGGATGTGGAGATCAACAATTGGGCCACCACACCCGTTCGGATCCCAAAAGTCTTTCAACCACAGCGGGTCGGAAATGATTCGCTCAAAGTGTCCCCCTAACAGCTTGCCGTAACGACCGTCCCGGGCAACTTCGTAAGCAAAACGGTACGGCGGGAAAAAAGGCAATACCTGACCAACCATCAGCTGCCGATCGTTTTCCTGTGCGGCCCGCACCATCTGCTCTGCATCCGCCACCCGTAGGGCGATCGGCTTTTCGCATAAAACATGCTTTCCAGCCTTTAGTGCTGCAATCGCTGTCCGTGCATGCAACCAAGGTGGTAAACAGATATCCACCATGTCGACATTGGGATCTTTAACAAATTCCTCCAACTCCTCGTACTTAGCGATCCCTTCCAAGTTCATGATCGTCCCTTGGGGACCAAAGTTGCCTTTAATCGATCGCCAATCGCCCTGGAGCCTCTCGCGGTCCTTCTCGCACATTGCGACCACTTTGGCCCGGTTCCCCAATCGTTGATAAGCCAAGTAGTGGATCATCCCCATGAAGCCGATCCCGGCAATTCCCACACGGATCATACCTTTCTCCTTCGTGCTTGCGAGTCCGTTTATGTAACGAAGTTTTATTTAACGACAATGGCACCAAAACAGTGACCGGAACCTCACACGCCTGATTACGTACCGCTCACGTTTAACTCCCCAGCGCCGGGAGTGGCGCCTACGGTCCGAAATCGCTTAGGTTGTTAACCCACTGCGATGCTCATTTCCTCTGGCAGGCTTACCAGTAGGTTCACTGCAAAAGCTTAAGAAAGCGCTCGTACGCATCTTCCCAGGCTGCGGTGTTCCTGGGCTCGTAGTAGTCCATCGGGAAACTTGTCCGAATGACCTCCCGGGCTTCGGCAATACTGCTCACATCCCCCCAGGCAACAGCTTGCATCATCGCATTGCCGATGGCAGTTGCTTCCACTGGCCCGGCGACCACCGGACGTCCACAGGCATCCGCCGCTGCTTGGCAAAGCTGTTTATTTTGTGTTCCGCCCCCGACAATGTGGATGACCTCGATCCGCCGGCCTACGAGCTTTTCGCACCGCTCGAAAACAAAGCGGAACTTCATCGCTATACTTTCCAGCGCGCAGCGGAGAATGGCACCCTCGTCTTCGGGCACCACCTGCCCGGTTCGGCGACAAAATTCGCGAATGGCTTGGGGCATGTCCTGGGGAGCAAGAAACTCTGGCGAGTCCGGATCGATAAAGGACACAAGCGGCCGAGCACTTCCGGAAAGACGATTCAGCTGTTCCCAATCCCAGCGACGGCCGGCCAAATGCCACACTCGACGGCATTCCTGAACAAGCCACAACCCGGTGATATTTTTTAGCAAACGGATCGTTCCGCCGACCCCTCCTTCGTTGGTAAAGTTAAAGCTTGAAACCTCGGGGGTAATCACCGGCCGCGGAACCTCCACCCCCATGAGTGCCCAAGTACCTAAGCTAATGTAACACCAGTTGGGTTGCTCGCCGGGTTTGCTGGCCGCCGGAACTGCCATCACCGCACTGGCAGTATCGTGGGTGCCAGGGAGAATCACTTCTGCCCCATTTAGACCCGTTTCGCGTACGACTTGTGGACGAAGTCGGCCTAACTTCGTCCCCGGCTCGGAGATGGGCAGAAAGATATGGGTGGGAAGATCCAGGGACTTGAGTAGCTCGTTTGCCCAATCGTGTTTCACCGGGTCGAAGAACTGGGTGGTGGTGGCGTTCGTAAATTCGTTCGATTTGACCCCGGTCAATAACCAGTGGAACAAATCGGGCATCATCAAGAAAGTTTGCGCCACTTCAAGGAGCGGCGATTGCGACCACTTCATCGCCAGGAGCTGGTAAAGCGTATTAAACTGCATAAACTGGAGGCCAGTATGCCGAAAAATCGTCTCTCGACCTACCAGCTCGATCGCCCGCTCCATCACGCCGTTTGTCCGCGGATCCCGGTAATGATGGGGATTCCCCAGAAGCACATCACCCCGACCAAGAAGGCCAAAGTCAACACCCCAGGTGTCAACGCCGATGCTTGCCACCGTGGGGCCAAATTTCTGCCTGACAATCCTTAGCCCCTGCAAGACATGCATCCACAAGCCCAAAACATCCCAGTGAAGACTATCCCCCACCGGCACAGGGCCGTTGTCAAATCGGTAAAGCTCCTCTAAAACTAGTTTTTTGCCGTCGAAGCTTCCGGCCAAATGACGACCGCTTGAGGCCCCCAAATCGATGGCAATGTACACCCTGTCGGCCATAGCTTTCACCCACCACACGATGTCCTCAAAAACCGTTTCCGTCCCCGAACCGCTCCGGACAAACCCAGCTGGCCAAGAAAAGTTTCCCCAAATGGTCTTTTTTATCAAACGGCCGCCAAACAAAGCCCAACGCCGACGCTGCATGTTCTCAGTCCACGAGATGTCATCCCAATTTGCCGGCACGACAAGCCCCGGTCAAGCCCCGCCCAACCTGACCCAAAGTATCCCCTCAACGTCTCCAGAAGTTCCTGCTTCGGCGCGGTTACCCCTTTGCCTCCGCCGATGGCATCAACCTGAAGGAATGGCAGAGGCCTTTTTAATCCGGATGGGAATGTCCCGGGACTCAGCCTTAGTGGACACCGCGGCGTAATTTTCGTGCGCCGGGCCACGGTTTAGCAGGCCGGAGTGCGAAAAAAGTTTCACGACGGGGGCGGGGCACAACTCCAGAGCCTTAGCGCATTAGTCGCAGGAGGAACTTCTCGGGAAAAGAAGAATTGATCGCCCACCTGAATAGCCTCGTAGCTGACTAGTCGTCAACAAATTTCCCATCAGGCCACGGGGCGCCGGACACCCGCAAACACGATGTCAACAAATTGGTGTCCCTTCCGGTGGAAGCCTCGGCAACTGATCCGGAGAAAAAAACCTGACTAGCCACTCGACTGGGCGATCACGAGCTGCGATTGGGAGACAAGTCTCCAAACAAGCTTGCTGCAAGAGGTTAGGGGAGGTAATTGCTGGAGGGCTTCCTCCTTTTCCCGGCCGTACCATGGGTCATCGCAAGAACCGATTGATGAAAGTTGTCCCCCGGGATGTGAGCCCCAGCTAGCAGTCCATGGACCGAGAGGGCATATGGCCGGCTGTTAGCTTTGCAGGCGAAGAATAGCGCGCGACCACCGAAACTCGAATCTTGGAAAATTAATAGGCTTGGCCCTATAGTCGGAGCAGAAATCTTTGAAAACAAACCTCGAAAGCTTCTTGACCAAGTCGTGTCAGGTGGACGAATCGCCTCTGTTTCAGCCCAACAACGCAACAGGTCTCCTGCAATCCGCAGGCGGGGCGGTGAGGCACCATGGGCCGCGGAGGTCCCTGGCCCAAAAAACCGATGCGGCTTTTGGTCCACTTTCCAGCAGCTCGCCGCATTGCTATGACCAACGGGCGAAGCAGGTGGCCCGTTCTGATGTGCTGAGTCATCAACAGGCACGCCCGGTGTCGGCACGCCGGCGGGGCATTCTTCTTGCGAAGAAAGGGAGATAGAGCGTTACAAGGGTGCAGAGCGAGAAGTATCCTCCGTGCCCGTGGGGGCCCGATGGCCGGTCAAGTGGGCACTAGAAAAGTTCGCCCAGCAACTAAGCACGGCATGTCCGCACTGGGCGTACTGGGCGGCTGCTTCTATCCCGGAAAGGTATTCTCTTTCGTGCTCAAACCGACCGCCATCACCTCCAGCTAGGTTTCAGCGTTGTGGACCCCCGCTGTTTACCCAAAGCGATCCGGCCGAAGAGGTAAAAGCTTATCCAAGTCGCACACTCTTTAGCTACGGTTTGTCCCATTGACACCTCGGTGTTTGAGGACGAAGTGCCATCAAGAGCGTGGTGTTTGAGGACGGCGTCCTAAAAAATCATTTGTTTTTGAGACGAAGTCGAGCTGACGCGGTGCCGGACGATCAGGACCCGCCGGACGCGGCGGGGACAGCAGGCGGTGGCAGCAACGCCGGCTCAGGACGAGAAGTGCAACCCGACCAAGCGCTCCGAGAAAGGCGACCTCCTTAACACTTACCAGCACATCAATGCGCTTTAGACAGAGTGCTGGTGACAAATCTTCCCAATGTGGAGGTATTTAGGGACACGCGGCGGATCTTAGCCGAGAATCTATCGGCTGCAAATCGTTGAGGAAATGGCGGATATCCGGCGGGGCAGGCGGGCAGCCTGTGGACGAAGCGAATGCCTCATTTTCCTTGCGACGGGACTTATGGTTCCCAGTACGGACCATAAACTGGGGCGTACCGGCGGCTTCGATAGTAAACGGTCGAGCGCCGCCGCCGTCGCGGAAGCAAAAGCCGCAGACAAATCAGTGTGAAACCGCTAATGCTCAAAATAGCCACTGTTTCGTAAAAGAGGTCGCCAACCAGCACAAAGGGATCCGGGGGTGGTTCGTCGGGCAGCACGAGTCCTTTGCCGGCTGATCCGTTGGAGACTCCGCTGGGCAGTGGGGGAGGGGATCCGCCTGAGCCTGCCACGGCCGAAGTTGGTTCTTGTTTTGCCGGGGTTACCTCGGCGCTAGTTTCACCGGCGGAGCTTTCACTCACCTCTTCGTTTGTCGAAGACTCACCCGTAGACAGCCTTCTACTAGAAGCCGTGGTCCCAACTCCACGCTCCCCTGGATCGGTCTCGACCGAGCGAGTTTTGTTGCTAGAGAAGGTCCCGCTTGCTGAAGGCTCCGGCGAGAACGAGTTGTTTTTGCCCGAGCCGGCATCGTCCCAATCGCTGGAACCACTCCCGTCCCAACCGTACCGGCCCGATTCCGACTCAAGTTCATGGCCGGCCGCAGGAGACTGGTACCGGCTACCGGCGACTACTTTTCCTGACCGATCACCGTTCTGCCACGAAGTGCTTGCAGTTGTCCGCTCCCGGGCGGAGAGGCCAGCACGGTTTGCCTCCCCTCGAGACTTGTTTTGGGACGAAAGACCTCCCCGCAGGGAGGACGGTTCACTGGTTTCGGATTCCTCCTTACCACCCCAGCTCGGCTCGGGCGAAACGGTGCCGCGCGTTTCTTCCTGACTATATTGGGATTCATATTCGTGACTATATTCGGAACTGTAGTCGTAAACGCTACCGGCCGCGCCGAAGTCGGGTTTGGATTCGCCCTGAAAACCCTCTCCGGTGGCGCCTGACTGGTAGCCAGTCGTTTGAGAAGTAACGCCGCCACTTGCCCGCCCGGCGGTGCGGGACAGGGAACCGGCGGAAGAACGCCCGCCTGCTGCAGCGCTTGACCCCCCGCTGGTTCCCGAGGACCCGGGGCTTCCCCAAGATCCCCCACTAAAGCTGCTAGTTAACCCCCCTGAAGGGCTAACGGAGTCTCCGTTAAGAGTGCCGACTTTCGTCGAGCTCCCTGCTCCGGCGGTACCCGCTTTCAGGCTGCTGCCGGGCCCTGACCACTGGCTCGAGGACGCATAGCTCTCCGTCTCCCACTCCGGGTGGGTGAGGGTACCCGACTCCGAACGATATCCTTTGTCCCGGTCCGCCAAACCCCCAGGCCATGGGCTTTCGGATATCGTGCTGCCGGCGGTCCCCCAACTCTCATTTTGTTGGGAGGAACCGGCGGTAGAGGAACTCCGCGACAAGCCGGTTGAACTTGAGGAAAACTGATATCTCCGATCCCCTGCCCAAGGATTAGAAGCAACCTGCACGGCCGGGGGGCGATCCGAATCGGACGCTCGCCAGGGCGTCGCCGCCCCCGTCGAACTTCGTCCAAACGAGGAAACCGCTCCCGGAAGAAGTGTCGAACGCACCTTGGAATCGACGGCCGCCACCGGGTCATAGTTGGGCGGGGTGATGGCTGCCTGGCGCCCGATTTGCTCGCCCTCTTCAACCGTTTCGCCAAACTCCTGAACAAATGCAGTTGGGGCAACCGTGGACACCCCATCCGAACTGGCAAATTGTGAAGGTGGACCCCCGTTTTGCCCCATGGGGTAACCAATGGCCCGGCAAAGGGTAACAAGCTGGGTATAAACCCCTGGCAGGTGGTTCTGGGCTCTGAGTAAAAACTGCCGGATTCGGCCTGCATGGCTTCCGATTGTTCTTCCGCCGGTTGTGCCAAATAGGACGCCTGCCAATTGTCCTTGCGCGTTGAGGATTGGTCCCCCCGAATCCCCTTGTCGGGCGCCCACACTGACTTCCAGCATTTCCGCCGGGTAGCCAATACCCGGTGCCACATACTGTACACACCGGCCAGCGGCAGCGCGATAATTTCCCCGGCCATAACCGGCAATCACCAGGTATTCGCCCGGCTGTGCGACGGCATCAGCTAAAGGAATTGGGGGGATCGCCACCGGCGGAATCATCAACAAGGCAAGGTCCCACACGGCATCACCAGCTACAACCACCGCGGGGACACGCATACCATCCGGGAAGACAACGGCAATGGTGCCCCGAGCTTCGCGGACCACGTGCCAATTGGTCAACACAAGGCCATATTGCTCCGTTTGGGCGATCAGAGTCCCCGAGCCACAGGAAAGAGCAGCACCTTCGGCAGCAATGATCCGGGCAACGGCAGGATGCGGTTTAACCGAAACGACATTCCGCTCCCATCTGCCGGACCACCATAACGGAAAAGCACAAACCCGGCCGGAACCAAGAATCACACCAACAACAAGCCAGGCAGCCAAAAATGTGGACATAAGCTCACGGATAAGCGGCTTGATTCTCCGTGAGGAAAGCAAAAGCTTCACCGCCACTAGCAGATTATCCACAGGTGCCCGGGGCAAGGGATGCTGCGTGCTACTTGTATGCATGCGGACAACGATCCTGCTATCTTTGTCAAACGCGAGCCGAGTGGGTTTCCTTCAACGATCGCTTAGGACCCTGCTGCTGCTTCCGGCCGAAACCGTCGTTCGGCCTCTCGGCGGACAATCATCGTAAGTAGCCGTTGTCGTAATCGAGCCCACTCCAAGCCGCGAGGACAATTTTTAATCCTCGGAGTGACCGTATCCCGGCATGGGCTACTGGTCGAAGCAATTGCGAGACGATCCGTTGGAACGGTGGCAGGCATGGGCAATTTGGTCCTAAAAGCGCTTTACCGTTTACAAATCGTCCTACCCCTTTGACGACTTGCCACTGCGTGGCCAGGCAACAGGTTGATCTTCTGCCTTCGTCAACGCGGTTGGCAAATCGTCCCGCTTAAAGCGCTAGGAGGACCGTCCATGATCCGCAGGAAGTCAGATGCGCTTAATGTGAAGAGGCTTCCGTTCCTCGGCAGGGAGGGAAAGGTCCTGGCTGCAAGCCGCGACAGCATACCCTTCGGCCAGTTGCCTCGCCGAGTCGCAAGGATTGGCGGGAGCCAGAAGCACTCAGCGGCCGTGGACGATCTTTTCCGGGCAGCCGACCCAGTTCCCCTTGTCTTGCCAATTCGGTTTGCCGGTTGTCGTCGCTTGCAGGATTTTTTCGGCGGGCTCCGACTTTATGGGACTTGAACAAATTCCGGAAACCGACTCTCTTCCCCAGCCGCCACAAAAGAACCTTGAGAGCACGGATAGAAGGGATTTGGCTTTTGTGCGGGGCACTTCTCCGAAGAAAAACGGGCGCACGGCCGCGACCGAACTGGTACATTCGACACAGACCAATTATTTGGAGTAATCCGAGATTTCCTCAGGGGCCTAAGCCCCGGAGGATTCCCTCCGGCCGACCCTCCCAAGCGCACCCCCAAAACCCCGCTAACTAGTAGCAGGCATGGGCGGCAGTTGGAGGAGTGAAGAGAAAAAGCATGTTTTGCTGACCACGAAGGGAGTTAGGTCGGTCAAACATCCGTAAGGATAAGAGCTTAAATGGGCGGCGGCCCCCATCACGATCCAGTTACAAGCTAACTTTGTCGAGTGGCTTCTGTGTGAAGTCCCGAGGGGCCCCCCTAAAGTGACATTCCCCCTTGATCAACCGGCAAGCTAGCTAGACTTGCCTGCGGAACAAGCCGGCTAAGGCCGGAGCGCCTCGACGGCGGCGCCCAGGACGCTTCCCCGCTATCACAGGCCATACGGAAAAGTGTCCAGATCGATGACACCGCTTTGACGGACAAGTCGAAGGGCTTTCGTGTACTCAAGCAGCACTACCAGACAATACCTCAGCCTGTCCCGGACAGCTGCGTCCTCCTGGCTTTGCGGACTATCCCCGTGCAGCATTTGGCCCACGTTGCGAATGATCATATGATCCGGGATGTAGCAAATTCGGGTGTTTTTATAGCTGCTCATCCGCAATTCGGCGACTGGATAGGCTCCGCCCAGCGAGGCCGACACCGAGATAATTAATCCGGGCTTGTGCGCAAGGACGTCCTTTCCACAAAGGAGAAAGAAATTCTTTAGTCCGGAAGGCACCATGCCCGACCATTCCGGGGAAATAATCACCAATCCTTCCGCGGAGCGCAGCTGGGCCGCTATGGGGCGCCAAAGCTCGTGCCACTTAGGATCATCCTCCCAAATTCCCTCATCCCACAGCGGCAAGGGGTTGTTGGTAAGCGCCAATAAGTAGACGTCGTCAACGCCCAATTCGTTAAGTTGACGAACAACGTAGCGTGCTACTCGCAGTGACTCGGCCTCCCGGCGATGGCTCCCACATATGACAGCAATCTTCATCGGTCATGCCTCTAACCAAATGACACCGATCTTGCTTTGCTGATTACTTCTCGGCAAACGGTCAGGAATTTTAGCCTCGCGCCGTTGAAAAGAGAAGCACCCGGCACATGCTTTGCCAAGCCGGCTAAGGGAGGCCAGACAATCCAGCCGGCTGGACAGTATCGAAAACTAGTATATGTGGCGTGATTTCTTGCTTGTTAGCCCTGTTGGCAGGTGTAAATGCTAACGCAAATCAACACAATCCCTACCGAGGCTCTTGATCACATAGTTTGCCGGCGGGAAAAAAGACGGGTTTTGCTTAGCGAAGAAGCCGAGAGAAGTCCGTTGCCTTGGCGGGACTGCTTAAGAGGTGAGATACTCATGGATAGCGGCGGCCGCTTGCCGGCCTTCAGTGATCGCATGCACCACAAGCGAGGCCCCTCGCCGCGAATCGCCTGCTACAAAGACGCCCGGCACACTTGTCATCCAGTTGTTGGCGATGACGTTACCCCGGCTATCAAGCTCAACTCCCAAACTCCGCACAAGCCCCTCGTGAACGACATGGAGGAAGCCCATCGCCAGGAGGACAAGCTCGCAAGGGATGACAAAGTCGCTTCCCGGAATTTCCCGCATTACCCAGCGCCCATTTTGGCGGATCCATTCCACCCGGCAAGCATGGGCTGCTTTTACCCAGCCGTTCTCCCCTTCCAGTCGTTTCGTCAACACCGCCCAATCGCGGATGCATCCTTCTTCGTGGGAAGTTGATGTGCGAAGGATTCGTGGCCACATGGGCCACGGAGTCTCCGGGTTATAACCTTCCGGAGGCTTGGGGAGAATTTCGATTTGATAAACAGAGGTTGCACCCTGCCTAATGGCAGTTCCCACACAGTCGGCACCGGTGTCCCCGCCCCCGATGACAAGGACTTTCTTCCCGCCGGCCCAGATAGGCTCTCCCAGTTTTCCGGGCGGGTCGCCGGCTACTCGACGATTTTGCTGGGTCAAGAACTCCATCGCGAAGTGCACGCCCCGCAAGTCGGAACCAGGAATGTCAAGCGGTCGCGGCTTGCCGGCCCCCATCGTCAACAAAACTGCGTGGAAGCTCTGCCGCAAATATCGGGCGGAGATGTCCTCGCCCACGTGGACGCCGCTGACAAAGCGGACGCCTTCGGCCTCCATTTGGGCCAACCGGCGATCGAGGACAGACTTAGCCAACTTGAAATCCGGGATGCCATACCGCAATAGACCGCCGATGCGATCGTCTTTCTCAAAGACCGTAACCTCATGCCCGCAGCGCGCAAGTTGCTGGGCCGCGGCCAATCCCGCTGGACCGGAGCCAACGATTGCCACCCGATACGGCCATCTCTTCGCCGGCATTTGTGGATAAATCCACCCTTCTCGGAAGCCCCGCTCGGCAATCTGGAGCTCGATATGCTTGATTGTCACCGGATCGTCATTAATCGAAAGTGTACACGCCGGCTCGCAGGGAGCAGGGCAAACCCGACCAGTGACCTCCGGGAAATTGTTGGTGGAGTGAAGATTCTCAAGCGCATCCCGCCAGCGGCCACGATAAACCAGGTCGTTAAACTCCGGGATACGGTTCCATAAGGGACATCCTGCCACATGGCAAAACGGAATCCCACAGTCCATGCAGCGAGCCGCTTGCCGCCGAAGTTGACTTTCAGGCAGCAGAAGATCAATTTCCTGCCAATCCTGGATTCGCTCAGCCACCGGCCGATGCGGCGGCTCCTCACGGGTGTATTCAATAAAACCGGTTGGCTTACCCACTGTAGACTTCCTCCGTTGCCGGCACTTGCTCGGTGAAGGCAGACTCCAGTTCCTTGGCCCGCTCCAAGACCTTGCGGTATTCCAACGGCATAATTTTGACGAATCGGCCGAGCATGTCCGGCCAGCGGTCCAGAATTTGTGCCGCCCGCTGGCTTCCTGTCCACTTGTAGTGTTGCGTGATTAGTCGGCGCAGCAGCTGGACATCCCGCGGATTAACCACCGGCTCCAAGTCGACCATATCCAAATTGCACATGGTGTCAAAAAGCTGCGCCTCGTCAAAGACAAACGCAATCCCGCCGCTCATCCCCGCGGCAAAGTTGTAACCAGTGCGGCCCAGCACGACGACGATGCCACCTGTCATATATTCACAGCCATGATCGCCCACGCCTTCGACCACAGCGATTGCTCCGCTGTTGCGCACGGCAAATCGCTCGCCTGCCAGCCCGTTTATAAACGCTTGCCCACTAGTTGCCCCATAAAGAACGGTGTTGCCAACGATGATATTCTCCGCCGCTGCGTAGGCCGCCTCGGGCGGTGTCTGAACCACGATCCGCCCACCGGAAAGCCCTTTGCCCAAATAGTCGTTGGCATCGCCAATAAGGCGAAAAGTTATCCCCGGGGCAAGCCAAGCGCCGAAACTCTGCCCGGCTGTCCCGCGGAATGTGATTTCGATTGTGCCGTCCGGTAAACCCTTGGCTCCGAAACGCTTGACAACATGGTTGCTCAGGATCGCCCCGACAGCCCGATGTTGATTACGAATGGGCACTTCCAGCCGCACCGGGGACATATTCTCAAGTGCCGGAGCCACCTCGGCCAGGACTTGCCAGTCCAAATGATCCCGCAATTTGTCCTCTTGCGGTCTTGTGTGGCGAAGCGGCGAGCCATTAGAAGTATCCGGCGGTGTCAACAGCCGCGACAAGTTAAGCGTCCGTGCCTTTGGATGGGTAATGTCGCTGCGGACACGCAGGCGGTCGACCCGACCGATCATCTCTTCAAAGCGCCGGAAGCCAAGCTGGGCCATAATCCGCCGCACGTCTTCAGCCAGGTACTGCATGAATCGCATCAGATATTCCGGTTTGCCCGCAAAACGCGCTCGCAATTCCGGGCGCTGCGTCGCTACGCCTACTGAACAAGTGCCCAGATGGCACTTGCGCAAGAGAATGCAGCCCATCGTCACCAAAGCGACGGTGCCAAAGCCAAAGCGGTCCGCCCCGAGCATGGCAGCGATGACCACATCGCGGCCGGTACGGAGCTGGCCATCCACCTGCACTTGGATACGATCGCGGAGGTTATTCCGCACCAATGTCTGCTGAGTTTCCGCTAGCCCCAGCTCCCAGGGCGTGCCCGCATGTTTAATCGACGACCAGGGGCTTGCCCCAGTGCCACCATCATGGCCACTGATGACAACTTCGTCGGCGTTCCCCTTGGCCACCCCGGCCGCCACCGTTCCCACGCCACTCTCGGAGACAAGCTTCACCGACACTTTGACACCCGGGTTGGAGGCCTTTAAGTCGTAGATCAATTGGGCCAGGTCTTCAATCGAGTAAATGTCGTGATGGGGCGGCGGGGAGATCAGCGAAACCCCGGGCGTGGCGTAGCGAAGCCGAGCAATCTCTTCGGTGACCTTTTGGCCCGGTAATTGGCCCCCCTCGCCAGGCTTGGCGCCCTGAGCAATTTTGATCTGAAGCATCTTCGCGCTGGCCAGATATTCAATCGTGACGCCAAACCGCCCACTTGCGACCTGCTTAATGGCCGAGTTAAACGAGTCGCCGGGGAACTCCGGCCGATAACCGGGATAATACCGCCGCGGATCCTCACCGCCTTCGCCCGAGTTGGACATGCTGCCGAGGCGATTCATGGCCTGGGCGATTGTTTCGTGAGCTTCCCGGCTGATAGACCCGTGCGACATCGCCCCAGTGCAAAAGCGCTTGATGATTTCCTCCGCTGGCTCCACCTCCTCAAGCGGCACTGGCTCGCCCGGGACAAACTCCAGCAAGCCCCGGAGTGTACACTGCCCAATTCGGCGGTTCATCGCCTCCGCATATTCGCAGTACTTTTGCCAATCCCCATTCTGCACTGCCTGGCGAAGGAGGCTGACCACCTCCGCATCCCACACATGCTTTTCTCCATCAAAGCGGAGGTGGTATTCGCCACCGAAAGGCAGGGGAAGTTCACCCGGTGTGGGTGTCCTAAATGCCTCCCGGTGGCGGGCAATCGCCTCGCAAGCGATCTCTTGCAAACCTAGTCCCTCAATGGCCGACGGCGTGCCCGGGAAATACTTTTGAATCACTGCCGAAGAGATGCCTATCGCCTCGAAGTTTTGGCCTGACCAGTAGCTTCGCAAAGTCGAGATGCCCAATTTGGACATTGTCTTGAGGATGCCCTTTTTGATTGCCGTGATGTATTGGTCGGCCAACACGGACAGCTCCACATCCTGAGGCAAAAGCCCATCCAACTGCAGTTTGTGGAGCAATTCCCAGATCAGATAGGGATTAATAGCGTTAGCGCCATAGCCCAAAAGCAAGCAGAAGTGCATCACCTCGCGAGGTTCGCCGCTGTCGACAATAATCCCCACCTCCCCGCGAAGCCGTCGCCGCAAAAGGCCGTGATGAAGAGCCGCAGTGGCCAACAGGCTGGGAATCGGCGCTCGAGTGGGACTGACATGCCGGTCGCTAATGACAATAAGTGTTGCTCCCTTTTCGATGGCAGCCGCCGCCTCGTCCACAAGGCGTTCCAGGGCCACTTCTAGCGCCTTACCCGGCTCAGGATGACTGGCATCAAACAGCATCTCCAGGTCCGCCACGCGGATCCCTTTGACCTCTGCCGATCGAATATAGGCAAGGTCCTCATCGGTCAAAATAGGATGGGGCAACTTCAGCTGTCGACAATGCTCCGGCGACTCTTCCAAAAGATTGCCCTGCTTGCCCGTGAAGGCCATCAACGACATGACCAATCCTTCCCTCAACGGATCGATTGGCGGATTGGTCACCTGAGCAAAAAGCTGCTTGAAGTAATTAAAAAGGAGCTTAGGCTGGTCGGATAGAACGGCCAAAGCGGCGTCGTTCCCCATGCAGCCCACCGGCTCCTGACCGTCGCGGGCCATTGGGGCAATGATCAACTGCAGCTCCTCTTGAGTGTAGCCGAATGCCCTCAGCCGCCGAGAAAGGGTCGGCAAATCAACGGGAAATCGACTTAAAGGTTGGTAAAGTCCACGGAGCTCAATCCGATTATCTTGCAGCCACCGGCGATAAGGTTTCTGGCGAACGATTCTGCCCTTTACCTCGCTATCGGTAAGGATCCGGCCCTGCTCTAAGTCCACAAGGAACATCTTGCCGGGCTGAAGTCGGCCTTTTTCGCGAATGCGGTCCGGGGGGATGTCGATGACCCCAGCCTCGCTGGCCATGATCACCATCTGATCGGTAGTGACCCAGTACCGACAAGGCCGCAGCCCATTTCGGTCCAACGCACCTCCGACAAACCGCCCGTCCGTAAAAAGAATGGCCGCGGGGCCGTCCCACGGCTCCATGATGGCGGCGTGATATTCGTAAAATGCCCGCTTATCCACGCCCATGTGGAAGCTTGGGCCAAATGCCTCCGGCACCATCATCATCATGGCATGCGGCGTGGAGCGACCGGCGCGGACCAAAAGCTCCATCACATTGTCAAACATCGCCGAGTCGCTGCCTTCCGGCTCCAGAATCGGGAAAAGTTCGGATAAATCCTCCAGCAGCTCGGGGCAGGTCATCCGCTTCTCGTGGGCAAAAATCCTGTTGATGTTCGCCCGCAGGGTGTTGATTTCGCCATTGTGGCAGATCATCCGCAGGGGCTGAGCCAGCCGCCAACAAGGGAACGTATTGGTGCTATAGCGCTGGTGGACAAGGGCAAACCGGCTTTCGATCCGCGGGTCGGAAAGATCAGGGTAATATGCCCCCAGTTGCGGGGCCAAAAACATCCCTTTGTAACAAATCGTTCGGGCAGAAGCCGTGCACACGTAGAAGTCGGCGGCAGCAGGTCCTAGTTCCCGGCGAACTTGATGCTCGGTTCGTTTACGAGCTATGAAAAGGCGTCGTTCAAAAGCCTCGCCGGTGAGTCCCAACCCGTCTACAAATCCCTGCTCGACCACCGGCTCCGACCGACGGGCAATTTCCCCTAAGCAGCGATTGTCCGTGGGCACCAATCGCCAGCCCAAAACTCTTAGGCCGCTGCGGCGAAAACATTGCTCAAAGATGTCCCGACACTGTTCGCGAATACGGTCATCCTGCGGGAAAAACACCATTGCCGGGGCGTAATATCCGGCCTGGGGCAGGGTTACACCGAGTTTTGCCGCTTCTTCTCGGAAGAACCGATCAGGCACTTGGAAAAGGATGCCCGCGCCGTCCCCCGTGACGCCATCGGCTCCGGCTGCGCCCCGATGCATCAGGTTGATGAGGATCTTTAAACCATCTTGGATGATGGAATGATCAGGATCGCCTTCAACCCGGATGACTGCCCCCACCCCGCACGAGTCATGCTCATACCGGCGGTGATACAACCCCCACTGGGAAGGCCATTCCTCTTGCAAATGTCCATTCATCTTCACCAATGCCCTCTGCGAAAGTCCGACCCGATGACGCTTTGTCGCATCGGGTTAAATGCCAAATCCCAAATTTGCTCGCCGCGACTTAAGCGATTCTAATACTAAAAAGCCCTATGTTAACCGAATATTATTCGGTCCGGGTGATCTGTCTAGGCCCTTCACTGGGGTACAGTACCTGGCACCTCCCATCCCCATGATCTGCCCTGATCAAGGTGCCCGGATTCCCGAACCGATCGCCCCGCCGAAAGACTTCGCCGCGGCTTGAGGAGCGCCTAACTTGCGCCAATTCCGCCATGGTTTACCAGGGGATTGGCGCCGTCGAGTCTTCCTTTGGCTCCCCCTGAATCAGCCGGTGATGGGGGATTTTCGCCGGGGGTAAGATCCCTTTAGTTTGGCTGAAACCTGACGCCGTGCGCTTTGGAAAGCGCGGAAGTTTCACCTCACCCTATGAGTCCCGCCGGCCGTTTATCGGGAGGCGATCGGCCCAAGATGGCCGCGGAAAAGTAGCTAGCTAAAACTCGAAAACCCCAAAGGGGGAGTAAGATCCCTATTGCCACCGATTCCCACCGAGTTCCTTACCATTGCTGCCGCAAAAACCGCACCGGTGCCCCTCAGCGCACAAAAACAACACGCGGCCCCTTGGCCGACGGTACCTGCCCGACCGGTGGGGCCCCGGTTGACGCCCTCGGCAACGTCCGGATCTCTACGCTCTTCCGGCACGTTCGTGCGATGGCTCATACACGGCACCGCCAACCAGCTTGCCGCCCACCGCAAGGGAGGTGCGGGAGCTTCTGAAACCCGGTAGATTTAGAGAAACAAAAAACCGGCGAGGAAAAACCTCCCGCCGGGCGTGGATCGCCGCTTAACCGTTTTTGCATGCAATTCCCGATTGGCCTATTCGCAGCGAGGGCGACGGGACTCGAACCCGCAACCACCGGATCGACAGTCCGGTACTCTGACCAATTGAGCTACGCCCCCGAGTTGGGACGGCCAACCATATGGCGGCCTGCGTGCAATAAATTCTAATGCTCGATTTTCACGCAAATGTCAAGGCCGGCTAAAAAAATTTAAAGCTGCTGACCTCAGCTCCCCTCTGGCTGTGAGCCCGCCAGTAAAGGTCCCCAAAAAAGGTGCCCCAAGTTTGGGTCCTCCCGGCCACCCACCAGCGGAGACTGCCCGGCGAGGTCGGTCGGTTAAGAATTTGCCCCTCGCTACTTCCAAACGCCCCCGGCGTTCGCCTGCTTGGTCCGCCAGGATTAGCCCGCAGCACCTCAGGGAAAACACCCTAACCACCGGGTTCTCAAACCGGACCGCCGAGTCAGCAAACACCCCCGGAACAAATGCGGAGGGATTTCCGCCGTCACGGCAAGCTACGATCTTGAGTCCGCCGATCCTCTCGATCGATCGCTGCTCCCGTTTGTTAGCAAAAGCAAGCTGGGCTCCCTCCTAGGACAGCCTCCGAACCCGGTTAGCCCTCGGCCGACAACCGACTTTTTCCTCAGACCCGCCCCAAGCAGGCATTGGGTGCCCCTCCCCCGTGCCGCCATGAAGGCCTTCCCTCGGTGCGCCACCAGTGCAAAGATCTCTCGATCCTAACAACGGCTGGCCCGAAAGCCACTAACGCGTCGGCTAATGCTTGCTCAGGATCGTTCGCTAAACCTCTCATCCCGGGCGTCAACGTAACCGGATCCCATGCTTCTCCAAATAAGCCAGGAAGTCCGCCCGGAAGCTTTCGATCTCTTCGCTCGTAATCGTTCGGTCTCGATGACCGATCCAAAAGCGGAAGGTATAGCTGCCCATCCCCTCGGGCAAGCCCTTACCCCGATAAACGTAGAGAAACTGTCGCTTTTGGACAAGCGGATGCTCAAACCCGGCGAGGATCTCTTCCAGTGGTGCAAATCCACGGGCGGCCTCCCACAACAGTGAAAAGTCTTGCACCGATCCGGGCAAACTTGGGGGCGGCATATATTTCGGTGCAGGCCACAGGATCCCCCGCAGGGCATCCATATCCAGCTCGAACCATACTAGCTGCCCGCCTTCGGGCGAAACTACCTCGAGGAGTCCGCGATCCAAGATGCCTACACTTCCGATGCACCGATCCCCCTGAAAGACACTAAGCCATTTACCCCGCCGTTGCCACGGCCGGGCATCTTGCTCCTGGAGTTGAAACCGCATCGGTCCGCCTGCTAGGAGTTGGCCCAAATCTTCGATCGCGCCCTTAATGGCTAGGAAGTGCTCTTCCGGATCGGCCTTTTCGTCGGCCGTAAAACTTAGGCCCGACAGCCGTGCCTCCTCTCGAACCTGGCCATCTTCCCCCGACCAGTAGACGTGGCCCAGCTCGAAAATACGAAACGCCTGCCGATGGGGGCGGTTTTTCTCCACAAGCGCAAACAAATTGGGCAGAAGACTGGTCCGCATTAACCGATTGAAGGATACTAGCGGATTCTTCAACACAATGGGCCTTTCCGGTTGGTACCCAATCGCCTCCAAAAACCGATCGTCCATCCAGCCGTATGTTTGAACCTCCACAAACCCGTAGGCACCAGCAAGAAGGCGCCGGGCACGATGCTCCAACCGCAGGCGATGATTAACAGGGAGCGGTCGCAACGGGAAAATAGGCATCTGCGGTGGGATGTTGTCGTAGCCGTAGATCCGGAGGATTTCCTCCACGATATCAGCAGGGATGGAAATGTCCTTGGAGCTACGGAAGGGTGGAACTTTCACAACAAGCTCCCCCGCTGACGTGGTCTGTGCTTGAAAGCCCAGTCGCTCAAGAATATTCACTGCGGTTTTTTCGGAAATGGTGGTCCCTGCCAGGCGATTGAGCTCCCCCGGTGCAAGGACGACAGTTCGCCAATTTTCCCCCAGATCCCCCGCCACGGTAAAACGGCTAAGGACCCTCGGCTCTGCCCTGGCCTCACGCAGCAAGTGAACAAACCGGGCCACGCCCCATTTGACAATGATCGGCGGCTGGCTTTTTTCGAATCGTTGGGCCGACTCCGTGCGCAAGTCCAGCCGAACTGAGGTCTTGCGAATTCGGGAGGCCTTGAAGTTTGCGCTTTCCAAAAGGACCTTGCGGGTAGTCGGACGAACTTCCGTGGCCAAGCCACCCATGATCCCCGCCAAAGCCACCGGCTGTTTATCATCCCAGATGAGAAGATCATCGGGCAAAAGTTTTCGCTCCTGGCCGTCCAAGGTGACAAACGTTGTCACATTGCCGGCGTGGGCTACGCGAATCATCTGGACCAGCTCGCCGTCGAAGGCGTGCATCGGCTGGGCGATTTCCCAAAGGATGTAGTTAGTTAGGTCAACGGCCAAGTTAAACGTGCGCTGCCCAACGGCATGAAGTCGTCGCTGAATGATAAGGGGGGCGGGATCCGCCGCGGGGAACTCAAG
Source organism: Thermoguttaceae bacterium (assembly GCA_025060325.1). Classification (GTDB taxonomy): domain Bacteria; phylum Planctomycetota; class Planctomycetia; order Pirellulales; family Thermoguttaceae; genus DTLM01. Next base: position 50,463 of record JANXBW010000003.1, on the reverse strand, counting down.
CATTAAACACCCGTAACAGGGGCAATCCTCGAGGTCCTCCACCCGCAGCGGTATGGCCGGCAAATGGTCGAAGGCGCTTAAATCGGCCATAGGTAGCGGACGCAGGGGCCGTTCTAAAATCGCCGCTAGCTCTCGGGCAAAACCGTAGTGGCCCCATAAGTCCGGGCGATGAGTCAGACTTTTGTTGTCAATCTCGATGAGCACATCTTGCCCCGGAACAAATTCCGCAAGGGAAGCACCCGGGGCCAAAGAAGCCGGCAGTTCCACAATTCCTTCGTGCCACCGGCTAAAGCCAAGCTCCCGAGGCGAACAAAGAACGCCGTTACTCTTCCGGCCGGCAACCTCGCAAATAGTTACGGTCTGACCGTCGGCCAACTTCGTTCCTGGGGGAGCAAATGCGGAAGTAAGCCCCACCCGGACATTAGGCGCCCCGCAAACCGTCCCATAGGTCTGCTTGCCGCAGTCAACGACAACCCATTTGAGCCGTGGATCAACGTCCGGGATGATCTCAACGGAGGTGATCTTCCCTACAAGCACCCCGTCAACGCTCCGGCGGATAGTCTCAAGGCCTTCGACCTCCGCCGTGCACATCGTCAACCGATCGGCAATTCGCTCAGGCTCAATATCAGCAATGTCGACAAAGTCGGAAAGCCAATCGAGCGATATCTTCACCGTCTGAAGCTCCCAGGACTGCGATGTGGATTTTGTGATCCCTAGAATCGCGGCGGCCAGATGGAATCCCTAGCGTCCAACAAACTGCCGGCCCGCGGTCTGCGCATGTAAATTTTCAGCCTGTCGCGGGGCTTGGCCAACTGAATATGCACATGCTTCAAGTGGCGGGCGTTAACTCCCGGGTAGCCTGCCCGGTGTTCTCGCAAAGCATGTTTCTGCCGAAAGTAATGCATCTTGGTCAGAAAGAGCGACGGGGCTAACGGGCAAGGGCCGAAAGCCTACCCCCGGCCCGCGCAGCATTTACCTACAAAACCACAGGAAACTGTTCACAGAACCGCAAATCGCCCGAATTAAACAGGCGTATATCCGGAATGCCGAACTTAAGCATCGCCAGCCGCGTCATCCCCATGCCGAACGCAAATCCGCTAAATTTGTGCGGATCTACGCCCCCTGCTTCCAACACCTTTGGGTGAACTAAGCCGCAGGGTATTAGTTCAATCCAGCCGCTATGTTTACAAACCGAGCAACCATTTCCTTGGCAGAAGGGGCATTGCTGATCAAGCTCGAACCCTGGCTCCACAAACGGGAAGAAACCCGGCCGCAAACGAACTTTCACTTCGCGTTGAAACACCTCGCCCAGAAGGGCCTTCATTACAGCAATTAGGTTGGCCACCGAGATATCCCGGTCGACAACAAGGCCTTCCAGTTGATAAAAGGTGTTTTCGTGGCTGGCGTCCATGGCCTCGTAGCGAAAACATCGGCCCGGAAAGATTGCCCGCAACGGCGCACCGTAGCGCTCCAAGGCCCGCACCTGGTTGGCCGAGGTGTGCGTCCGCAGGATTAATCCCCCCTCCAGCCAGAAAGTGTCCTGCATGTCCCGAGCCGGATGGTCAGGCGGGATGTTCAAAGCGTCGAAGTTGTAGTATTCCGTCTCCACCTCAGGCCCCGTCAGGACCATAAAGCCCATGCCCTCGAAAATCGCCTCCATCTCCATCTGGACAAGTGTGATAGGATGGAGTGCCCCTAGGCGACGATCCTTGCCGGGGAGGGTTAAGTCGAGTTTGGCTCGGGCTTCTGCTTCGGCCCGGGCCTGGGCCCGCTGCCTGCGGTCGGCAAGGGCGGCCGCGATTAACTCCTCCGCTTGTCGCTTTAGCTCATTAAGCTGCGAACCAAAAGTCCGACGCTCTTCCGGCCCAAGACTCCGAAAGTCCGTCTCCTTTCCCAAAAGAGTGATAGTCCCCTTTCGGCCAAGAAACCGGACGCGGACCAGCTCGACTTGCTCCGGCGTTTGAGCCTCCGCCAGCGCCGCCTCCAATTCCCGCAAAATACTTTCGACCCCGATCACGGAGATGCACCCTTATTACCAAATTTCCTCTTCCAACTGGCCGAGCGGGCCAATCCCCCCGACCTAGGGATATGTCTCAACCCTTCCCTCCAGCCTTTGCTCCCAAAGTTGGGTATATTTGTGATCCTTCTTGCAGAAACGGTCAAGGGCGATGGATCAGCGATCAATCCCCGGAAAATGCCTCGGGAGAGGCGGTAGCCGGCTACTTTTTGCTCAAGTTGAAAGCAGTTTCAGCCACGCGCGTGGTGAGGGTGGCCTACAGTTCTGGAAAAGTGGATCCGCTCTTTGACGCGGCATTGGGCCGGGGCAAGCTGGGGCCTTATCCCGGGTGACCTTGGGCTCCCAAATTGGAGAGCGATTCCGCCCGGCAACATCCTCCCATTAACCAAGACAATTTGCCCCCGGAAAGACCAAGGCTCGGTCTATCAGCCCCGGTAAGTCGCGACGAGCACTTCGCCACTGTAGATTCAGAGAATGCGCCTGAGTAGCAAGAGCTTCAGCCGGTTCGGATCCTTTCCGGAGTACCGGCCCACCTTGTAACCCCGGATTTACCGCATTTACGAAAGGACTCGCTCATGCGCCGTCGGTTGCGAGTCAACCGGTTGAATTTGGTCGCGCTTCTCGTCAGTGAGTCGCCGTACCTGCCGCAGGCTTTGTTGACGATCGTCGCATTGTTGGTTTTTGGGGAGATTGTCCGGGCACAACCTACTTCGGCCCAAGGGCGTCCAACCAGGCCGAATGTGATTGTCATCATCACCGATGACCAGGGGTACGGCGACATTGGTGCTCATGGCAACACGATGATCAAGACGCCGGAACTGGATCGGCTGTGGGCCGAATCGGTCCGGCTTGTGGATTTTCATGTGGATCCTACCTGCACGCCGACGCGGGCGGCCTTGATGACAGGACGTTACTCCATCCGTTCGGGGTCAAGACACACCATTATGGGCCGCTCGCTGATGCATCCGGACGAGGTGACATTGGCCCAGCTGTTCCGGGCCGCGGGCTACCGAACGGGGCTATTCGGAAAATGGCACTTGGGGGACAACTATCCCTTGCGGCCACAAGATCGGGGCTTTGAAGTGGCCGTCTATCACAAAGGCGGAGGTGTGGGACAAGGGCCGGATTGGTGGGGCAACGATTACTTTGACGACGTTTACTTCCGCAACGGTATCCCAGAGCGTTTCTCTGGCTACTGTACGGACGTGTGGTTCCGGGAAGCGCTTCGGTTTATCGAGCAACACCGTCAGGAACGCTTCTTTTGCTGGATCGCCACTAACGCTCCGCATGCCCCGTACTTAGTAGACGAAAAATACTGGTTGCCTTACGCCGAAAAAGGCGTGCCTGAGCCAATGGCTCGCTTTTATGGTATGATTACAAATATCGACGAAAATATCGGCCGCCTCCGGGCCGAGTTGCGATCCTGGGGCTTAGAAGAAAACACGCTGCTTATCTTTTTAACGGACAATGGCACAGCGGCAGGAGTAGCTCCGCAAGCTGGCCCTAACCAATGGCGCGGCTTTAATGCCGGCATGCGAGGCCAGAAAGGCTCCGAATATGACGGCGGCCACCGCGTGCCCTGTTTTCTCTACTGGCCAGCCGGAGGCCTAAAAGGGGGGCGGGACATCACCGAACTGACAGCCCACATTGACCTCCTTCCCACCTTGATGGAGCTTTGTGGACTTGATCGCCCCCAAGGGCCGCCCCTTGACGGAAAATCGCTGGTGCCACTTCTTTACGGTAAAAACGAAGATTGGCCAGAGCGAATCCTCTTTGTGCACTCGCAGCGCGGTTATACCGTTCAGAAGTGGCATCAGACGGCTGTGATGACCAAACGGTGGCGATTAGTAAACGGCAAAGAGCTCTATGACATGGAAAGCGACCCGGGCCAGCAATACAATGTAGCCGACAAGTATCCGGAAGTTGTTGCCAAATTATCTGCTGCCTATGAGGAATGGTGGCAAAGCATTCAGCCGGCCTTTGATCCACCCGTGGCTATCCACATTGGCTCGCCGGCAGAAAATCCGACGGTGTTGATGAGTCACGATTGGCTGGTGGAAGACGTGAAGGCATGTCCTTGGAATCAACAGCTGGTGGCTGACAATCTCCGAAGTAGTGGGCCATGGGCTGTGATGGTGGAAAGGCCGGGCCGTTACCGCTTTGAGCTTTACCGCTGGCCCAAGCATCTAATGCGGCCAACGGGCTGCCGTCGGGCACGTATCAAAATAGGCGAGAAGGTAGCCGAAAAGGAGATCGATCCGCAAGCGCCGGCAGCGGTCTTCGAGCTAGAGCTGCCGGCGGGCAGGACGCTTCTTCAAACCTGGCTTACACCGCCAGACGGCCCCGAGTTTGGCGCATACTTCGTGTGGGTTTATCGACTTCCTGAAGGGTCGTAAACAGGGGTATCAGGCGATAATTCCAGCCGGGGGGCGACTTTGCCAAAAGTAGAAGGGGCGCGACTCACTTCCTGAGCTAGGCAAGAAAAATGGCCGTCTCCTCCCACCTAGGCTGCCTGCCGTTTGTCCGCAGGAAGAACGACTGGTGCAAACGGAAGCGTAGCGCGCTGCGGATTATATTCCGGAACAGTTTCTCTAAGCGCCTGAATAATTTCCTCCGGCTCGGCGTCCACAAGCTGAAGCAACTTGTGTAAGTTCCACTCGAAGTTTTCCGGTATCTGGCCGGCCCGCCCTGCGATGAGAACCTTTGGATGCCTTGTAGGCAAAAGCTGCTCGTCGGCCGCATAAAGCTCCTCGTAGAGCTTTTCCCCGGGCCGAAGCCCCGTAAATTGGATTTCAATATCCTCCCCCGGCCGTAGCCCGGAGAGCCGAATCATTTCCTCGGCCAAATCAACAATGCGAATAGGCTCGCCCATTTCTAGAAGGAGGATCTCTCCGCTTCTGCCAATAGCGCCTGCCTCGATAACAAGCTGGGCAGCCTCCGGAATGGTCATAAAAAAGCGGGTCATTCGCGGATCGGTAACGGTGACCGGTCCCCCGGCGGCAATTTGCTGACGAAAAACTTGAACCACACTTCCGGCCGAATCAAGCACGTTGCCAAATCGCACGGTAATCCACCGGCAGTCGGATCGTTCCTTTAAACACTGGATGTACAGTTCCGCCACGCGTTTGCATGCCCCCATAACACTAGTTGGATTGACGGCTTTGTCTGTGGAAATAAGCACAAAGGATCCTGTGCGGTAACGATCGGCCAGATCGGCCACCCGCTTGGTGGCAAGCACGATATTTTTCACTGCCTCGCCGGGGTGAAGTTCCATGAGTGGCACATGCTTGTAGGCGGCCGCGTGGAAGACTATATCGGGCCGATACCGCTCAAAAAGGGAACTCATTCGGCCGCGGTCCAAAACATCGGCCAAGAGTACATGAAGTTCAACATGCCGGGCCGCCGGTGCAAGCTCCTGCTCTAGGAAGAATTGGCCCGTCTCCGCCCGATCAATGGCCACAAGCACCGCCGGACGAAAGCGCAGGAGCTGTCGACATATTTCCGAGCCAATGCTCCCCGCACTTCCTGTGACAAGGAGCACCCGGCCGTCGATCCACTCGCGGATTTGGTCCAAATCTAGCTCGGCCGGTTTGCGTCGGAGGAGATCCTCGATAGCAACAGGCCGGGGCCGAATCACTACCTTGTTGTTGATTAGTTGCTCGTAGCTGGGCAGGACCTTAACCGCGATATTAAGCCGGCGACTTTCATCGATTAGTCGACGAATTTCCTTGCCCGAGAGACTTCCCCCGGCAACAAGGAGTTCCCGCACGCCATGGCGATCGGCAATAAGGCAGGCATCCTCAAGTGTGCCCAGTACCCGCACGCCGCCAATCCGCTGCCCCACCCGGCGGGCGTCTTTGTCAACAAAGCCCACCACCTCGTAAATGGCTTGGCCGCTGCGAATGATTGAACGAAGAAGTGCCTCCCCTTCCTCATTGGCGCCGACAATAATGGCGGGGATCCTGTCCCCGGGCAAAAAAAGCCGCCAGGAGCCTTCGTAGGCAATCCGGACGATGGCCTTAAGGCCCCCTAAGATCACTAAGGTCATGCCCCAGTCAAGGAGGAAAATACTCCGCGGAATCAGCCGGGCCGGAAAGACAACCCGGTCAACGACCACGAGCAAGCACGACGCCGCCGTAGCCGCCTTCACCAAGGCAAGCAGATCATAAAAAGTCAACAAATGCCCCCAACTTCGATGGACGCCCACCAGCGCAAACGCAACTAATTTGACGAAAACCACAAGACCGATGGTGGCTTTAAGCGCCCGCAGTTCGTTTGGTCCGGGTTGAAACTCAAACCGGAGAAGAAAGCTGCCCCAATAACTGACAGCAAAGACAATTGCCAACACCAGTAGGCCGGCAAGATCACGCCCACCAAGTGCCAGTCGGGATTGCCCACCGAAAAACCTGCTACTCATCTGCGTTTGAAAGATCTTCACAGACAAGTGCCCTCAGCTTTTCTCACCTGGTGCGCTATCCGCTTAGGAAAAAGCCCATTCAACAAGCAACGACAAGGCCCGCCAGGCGGCGTATTCGCCGCCGAGCGAAATACCTTTGTCGACCCGGCCAGCGGCACATACTCAACCGAAGCCAAAGAGATAAGCGCTCCGGTTTTAGCGACCGTCCCCAAGATAAATCAGATAGATCTTGTTGCCCGGCCGGAATCACGCTCCGCGATCGCTGCCGGCAGGTAGCGCACCCCCATTGACCAACCGACTGTGGACTTGCTCAAGCTTTCGCCGTAGTGACTCATTAGTCGGCTGCCGAAAAAGACACCACTGGAAGTGCTTTTCTGCTTCCCGGAGGTCGCCGATGGCAAGATAAGCCTCGGCAAGAAAGTATCGTACACGATAATTGGCCGGTGCCAGCCGAAAAGCCTCCTTTGCCGCGGCGAGCCGCTCCCCATGGCGCCCAAGCTTCTGGTACATCCGAGCGGCCAGGAGCCAATTGTCCACTGCCGCTAGATTGCTAGCTGCTTTGGCCTCGGCCACCGCCCGAGCGGCAATTTGCTCGCGTAAACGGCTGAGTGCTTCCTCTGCCCCCCGAGACTGGTAGTAGTCGTGGAGAACCTGCAGCACGGAAAGCGGGGGACGGAAGAAGTGCAGGAAGAATTCGATTTCTGCAGCGATGTCCGCAGGAGAAATCCGCCCTGCAAGCCAGCGGATGATCCGTTCCTGATAAACCGTGCCACACTGGAAGGCCTCCTGCCAGAAGCGAAGGCCACTTTCCAAATCGCCCACCGCCATCGCCCGCTGGCCAACGACAAACAAGATGGTGCCGTCCTTTGGCCGCGCTTGGAGCGCTTGCTGCACAAGTTGTTTTTCCACGGCTTCGTCTTGGTCGACCACGAAAGCCAGGTCGGCAAGAAGCAGGTATCCCTCCGCCAATAGTGGACAAAGTTTAAGCGCCGTGAGAGCGTGCTCCCTTGCCCTATCAAGGTATTCCCGGCGATCCCCCAGCACGGTAGCCAGCCACCGACGGCGGGCCTCCGGGGTCGAAAAGGCGGCTTGTCTAGCTGCATCGCGAATGTGGACGAGGGAAAGTGGCGCTTCGGAGCGAGCCTGCTCGGCCTCGAAAAGCTCCACATATCTCCGGGCAAGCTCAAGATGGGCACGGGCATGGTATGGGAACCAGCCAACTGCGGATTTTAGGATGGCAATCAGCCGGCGGATTTGCCGGGAGCGTTCCTCTTGCTTTTCCGGTGCCTTATCCGCTGCGTTGATGATCGCAAGCCCCGCCGGCCGCTCTCCAGCATGGCCGCCCCCGACTGTTCCGCGTACCCCTTCGCTATTTGTCTCCGCCGATGGCTCGTCACATTCTTCACTTGCCGGGCCACGGGTGCTATCCGCGGGAGCAATTCCCAGATCGGGGGCTTCCGCGTCAACAGGTTGAGCGAAGCTTGCAGGTTCCAGGGCCTGATCGCCGCTACCATCCCCTGGCGGCGCACTCTTTCGCACACTTAGCAGGTATTGCTCCCAATAGATGTTTGCCTGGGCCAGGCAAGCCAACGAGCCAAGACCTGCTACGCCAAGGACGGCGGTGGCCAAAATGCCACTTCCAAGAAGCCAGCGGGGGACCTGTTTCTCCGCCCCAGCCGCAGTCTTGACAAGCTGGGCTATTCGGCAGGCAATTCCCAAAAGAACTACCGTCATGCCCATACATGCCGGGACGTACCAGACAAAATCCACAAAGCTGTGGACAATGCTGGAAACAAGCGACGCCCCTGCGGCCCCTGCGGCCAAGGCTAAGTCGCGGTCCTCCTGCTGGGCAAGCCCTCGCAACATCCAGCTTAGGCCATAGCCTGCTGCCATCAACAAGAGGAGCAAACCCGGAAATCCATTCTCGAAAGCCACTTGGAGATAGCCGTTTTCCGCATGCGTGAAATATCGCGGGAAATCGTGCCGGGTAAGGTAGACCGGATAGGTCTCGCGGAAGCTCCCCGCTCCGGCACCAAAGGGAGCAAAATCGGGAAGGGCTGTTAACGTCGTTGACCAAATAAGACGCCGCGCCGCCCGGTGATCCAGCGTTTCAAGGTCGCCAGATGTTAGTGGACGAAGCCGCTCGTAAAGTTCTGCACCGTCTCCCAGGAAGGCGATCGTGCCGGCCAATGTGCATGCCAACAACAGGCCCGCTGCAACCCGCCAGCGCCAAATCCCCCGCCAAACTGCTACGCCCAAAAAGAAGGCTAGCGCCATCGCCGTTGACAAGATCGCCCCACGGGAAAGGCTAAGGACCACGGCCGCAAGGACCAGCGTCAACGCCAAAGTTGCCGTCACCCGGCCGAAAGCAGCAACTACCTTTTCGGACCCTCTGGCAAGCCGTAGTAAATGAACGCTTTCCCGCCGTGACCATCCCACGAAAAAAAGGAGCGGCCCTACCGACAGCGAAAGAAAGTGGCCAAAATGGTTTTTTGTGCTAAACGATCCGGTGAGGTATTCCGAAGCTTTACGGAACGGATGCTCGTAGATTCCCAGGAACTTATCTGTCCCCGCGATGTATTGCAGAAAGGCAACTACTGCTGCACAAACACCCGCCAGACCCACAAGGCCAAGGACCCGAATAACATCCGGCTTGGACTTGATTGTCCACAAGACCAGATAAAAAAGGCAGACGTAAGCAACAAAAAGCCAAAGACACTGCCAGCTTTCGGCAGGTGACAAACTTATCTGTCGCCAAGGCCCAAGTTCTGGCAAGGGGCCGTGGGCGGTCCACAAGGGCAGGATTCGGCTAATGGCGGGCGAAAGCCAACGAAGGGTCGGCTCGGGCATCGGCATAATCTGGAGGAGAATAAGCCCGACGCCCGCTGCGATGATCCATTCAGCCCCACTTAGGTGAACCGCCGGGGGATTCTTGACGAACCGGCTGATTCCCGCTGCAACTATGCCCACTGTCGCCGAGCCAAGGAGCACTACTTGTCCCCAAGGGTGTCTGCCGCCCACAAAAAGGGGAACCACAAAAAGGACACCAAGGAGGGCCAGCATACTGGGCGAAATGGCGCTTTTTGCCCCTGGCCTGGATGCGATTAAGCTACCAGGGGCCTGGGTAATTCGTTTTAATCTTGGCTTATGACGGGGTTTTAAAAAAGTGGACATTGTGGATAAAGTATCCGCTCTGAATGCCTAGCCTGCCCTCCGTATCCTGAGCTTTTCGATTCTCCTTGTTGACGGCCCTTGAGTTGTCAACGATCAACTTTCGCTAAAGGTCACTTCCCCCGATGTTACTTAATCCGGCAACACCTAAACCTCAATCGTAAACGGAAAGTCCTCCGGAGTTCAAACCGGCGCCAGCGTTATCTACGCCACACGGCGAACTCTTCGCGCCGGCTGGGCCTCGCCTTCAGTTTCCGCTGGGGTTGGCTTATCCCGAGCTTCTGCCCCAACTGCAAACCCCAAGGCCGGTGTGGCCTTCTCAGCCGCTTCGGCCTCTTCGCTCACTTCGTGCTCTTCGTGATCTTCGCCGTAATGGGAGTCGTAGCCGTAACCGTAGTATTCGTAACCGTAGTAGCCGCCCTCGCGAGAATCGATACGGTTAAGCACTACGCCCACCACCGGTATGCGAAGGAGCTGGAACGATTCCACCGTCCGCAAGATCATCCGCCGGGTTGTCTTGGCGGGCTGGATGACCAAAAGTACCGCGCCAGTAAGACGCCCAATCACTGCCGCGTCGCTTGTGGCCAAAATGGGCGGGCTGTCGACGAAAACTTGGTCGTAAACTCCCTCCGCCCAGGCGAGAAGTTCGGAGAATCGCTGGCTTCCCAAGAGTTCGGCCGGATTACTTGGCCGGGCACCTGCCGGAATGACGTCAAGAGTCTCAAGCGGCGTGTGGACAATATTTGCACGAACCACTGCTTCCAGATCGTCCTCGCTACGGATGATAGCCGATAGGCCCACCCGACCACGAAGCCGCAAAAGTGCTGTCAGACCCGGCCGACGAAGATCAGCATCGATAAGAAGCGTTCGCTTGCCAGCCCGAGCCATCGCCACCGCCAGGTTGGCAAGAATCGTCGTCTTTCCTTCTCCGGGCTGGGCACTTGTTACCACAAGCAAATTGGTTTCGTGATCGGTTAGGGCAAGTGCCGTCCGAAGTGTTCGAAAAGCTTCGCTTTCGGCCGAATTGGGATTGGCAAACGCTGGCAGAGTTTCGATACCTCCGTCGCCTGCTAGCTGCAGATTTCGCACGGTAGCTAGCACCGGCACACCGGTTGCCGCTTGCAGTTCCTCGATCGACCGGAAGCGATCATCCAAAATGTCAACAACATAGATAAGTCCCAAGCCAAGGCCGATTCCGCCCATCAAAGCCGCAAGCAAAACAAACCGCCAATCCGGCGACACCGGCACCGGGTTGACCTCCGGCTCAGCAATAACAAATGCCCGAAGCTCCTGACCTTTTTGCTGGGTGTCCAGCTCGGTCATCCGCTGCAGGAGGACTTGCCGGAGGTTGCGAAGCCATTCCACCTCCCGGGCCAAAATGTCGATCCGCGCCAAAGTACCGGTGAGGGCCACCGCCTCCGCCTGAGCCTCCTCGTACTGGCGAGCCAATGAGGCTTCCAGCAACTGTGCCTCCGCTACTTTCTGAGAAATAATCTCCAGAAGTGCCGGTCCGACCTGGGTCGCTGTCAAGCTATCTGAACGCATTTTCACCCATTGGGGGAAGTTTTGCAGGAATTCCTGAGTGCGCCTAATCTTTTCCTGAAGGGCCACCACCTCCGGGTGCCCCCACCCATAGCCCCGCTCGGTCAAAAGGGTCTGCAGCTTCGCTTGGTCCTCCAAAAGCGTTTGCGATAGCCGGGCTTGGAGGGTGGCATCGGATGTGTTGAGACCAAGCCGGTAGCGGATTAGCTCCTGCCCGACAAGCTCGGCGACACTGAGGACGTATTGGTTAAGATCCGTGCCCGCCTGAATTGCCTGCTGCACCTGCTGCCAAGTGACCTCCAGCGAGATACGCTTCGATCGAGCTTCCATCAACTTGGCGTTTAGATCCATCGCCCGCTGGATCAACGGATGCGTGGTGCGGGTCTCGCTAGAATAGCCCAGATCCGCCGCTTGTTGACGAAGGGCCAAAAGTTCGTTTTCGTTCTTGGCTAGCCGTGCCTCTAGCTCGGTCTTTTCCCGAGTGAGGATCTCTAAGATCTGGCGGGCCGTTCCTTGGTAAGTCTCGTCGATAAACTGCATGTACGAAGAGACCACCGCATCGACCACTACTGCAGCCGTATGCGGATCGCGGGATCGATAGCGCACTTCCAAAATGTTGGTGTTCTGTGGCGAGGAAACGGAAAGATTCCCCTGCAGGAATTCTGTCCACCGATCTTTTGGCCTTCCCAGAAAATCAACTTGGTGCTCGGGGGAAAGCTTCGCAATTGCCCGCTCTAAAACCTTGGCACTGCGGATAAGACTCCGGTGGGTAGGCATCAACGTGCGTTGCCAGCGGTCCTCGGAGGCAAATTGGGGGGTGCCCCGTTCGTGATTGGCCTCCACGATAAGCACCTGAGCCGAAGCGGCATAGTATCGAGTGGCAACAAGTAAATAAAGTCCCCCTAGCACTCCGCACCCAATCAAACTGGCCACAAGCAGGGAATAACGTGAGCGAACGGCCAGAAGGAACCTGGCAAAGGCGTGGACCATTTGGGCGGCCGAGACCGTTTCCATCCCTGCCGGACCGGCGGAGAGCTCGTTTCGCATTCCTTCCCCTAATCTCTGCAGCAACGAAGCCGATCCTTTTCGCCCCAAAGCTCAGCAAGCTTGTCCACTAGCTCGTTTGTCCCGTGCTTTTTGTTGACGACATCGTATGGCGGAGATCCGCCCCAGCTCATTTCCAAAGCTCCCGCCACCCCGGGGCAAAAAGCCACTAGCGCCACCGGCCGCAACTTGCGAACCTGTCAACCCAAGGCTTTTTGCCCAAACCTTGTCCCTCCCAAAGGTCAGGTAATCTGATGGCAGGCTAATGGCTGTTCAGGCCCGCTCCGGGCGTCTTTTGCTAGCGCACTCTTATTAACCAAGAGCTAGTCTGTTTACAGCACCGGCACCGAAGCACTTACACCAATCCGCAGGAAGTAACGCATCATCCGCTCCACCATGGTGATCGGTGTTTCTTCGACGCTCACTACATCGCCTGGGGCCAGGCGAATATTGGCCCTAGGATCGCGCTTGGCCTGCCGCACACTAGCCAGGATCTGAATTGGCCCGCCGTCCGGACTATGCTGACGAAGAATTGCCACCCGGTCGGCAAGTTCTGACGTGCGGCCGCCAGCCATGGCCAAAGCATCCAAAAGAAACAAATCCTGGTTTGGGGGTATATCGATCTTCCCCGGCCGGTTTACTAAACCCAGAACGTAAACAGATTGTGGTGGCCGTTTCGGTACGATCACCACATCGCCGTCCCCAAGCTGATAATCCTCGGCCAGGATCTTGCCCGGCTGAGCAAGATCAACAACCACTGTTTCTGGACCGGCGGAGCCTGTGTCTTTATTTCCAGACCATGAGGCACCGACTACGTTGGGTCCTTCAACCGCTTTCTCCCCGGAGCCGATCCTCGGCCCCCCTGTGGGAGAGCGCTGGGCCCGGTGAATTTCAATCCGCAGATCGGCATCCTCACTTAAATTGCCGGCAGCCACCAAGGCATCAAGCAACGTGCTTTGGGCCACCGGCAATTCATAAACGCCTTCCTTGCGGACCGCACCGACCACGGTCACGCGGTTAGTTCGCGGCTTCTTCACTGTCACCGAAACGACCGGATTAACGTAAACACCCCGATCGCGAGCAAGTTGGGCGATAACCGCCTCAGCCTCTTCGGGACGAAGACCTGCTACTTCCACCTGACCAACCAGCGGTACAAAAACCGCTCCCTCTTCGCTAACACGGAGGGGAATTGGCTTAAATTCACTTGGGGAGGAGTGCGGCGCAACAAGGATTTCGAGCAAGTCGCCAGGCTGAATGGCATCCGAAGGCGGCACCGCTCGCACTAATTGGCTGACGGCTTGTTGATAAGTTCCACTTCGAGGAGGGGCCTGAACACTGGCCGGCAAAGAATGAGCACGGTAAACCCGCCGGGCACAGCCACTACCCGACATCGCCATAACAAGAGCAACCGCCACAAAAAGGGGCGACTTCAAAACTCGCATGCGCTTTCCATCACGGATGTCACACTGCTAGGCCGCAGAACGAAAAGAAAACTCGGTTGCCGGGTTAAACCATCGGGAGCGTATCAATCCCGATCCGCATTAGGCCTTCCCAAGTAGGGCACTTACTAGAAAGAGCTCCGACACACCCTGTGAGCCCCCCAACCTTGTGCCGGCCCGTTAGCCCATGCGGTCGAAAGAATCCTCTGGGTCCAATCGGAACCTCATCAAAATCACGTTGTCACTAAAAACTGGCTGGAAATTAGTCAACAAAAGAGTCGGTTTTCTGACAAGACCACACCCACATTGACCGCATTGGCTGCTGGCTCTCCGCCCCGATTTTCGGCGGAATCGCCCCGGCGATGGCTACGGGCTTGCCGGTGCTTCCTCGTCATCGTCGGCTACGGCGATAGCTACCGGGATAGCCACTGCGGCAGCGACGATCCCGCCTATCACCCAAGGATTGCGGAGGATCCGCCAGAGCCGGCCCCGGGCACCAGGCAAGATTTGCCCTCGGACCACGTCATCCCCTTGGACCGCCACTACCCCCGGCAAGGCTCCCGGCGGGGCTGTCGTGGGCAGCCAAGCCCGGCACACTGTTTGCGCTTCGCTAGTCACGACTCGGTAGAGGCCGGCCGGCACGTTAGTAAAGGCAAAATAGCCGTCTTTATCGCTGCGAACCGTAGCCAGGACTTTCTCATCCCGAAGGAGCTTCACCTCCTGGTCCGTGCAGGGCTGGCCCTTGGCGTCAACGACGGTCCCTAAAAGGACATTGGTCTTCTGCCCGATCTGAGGCTGAAGCACCACATCTTGGACTGGGGGGTTAGCGGCCAGCTCCCTACCGGGCTCTAAGGCCCATCCTGCCCCCGCTGTCAACACGAGCACGATGACGCCTCCGAGCAACTGACGCGATAAACGACACGCCATCTTGCCTCTCCTCCGTGAGTTTCAGCGGTTCGGGATGCTGCATGGTTCTTTGGCGACGATCTTGCCCCAGTAGCAGAAGAGGGCACTTCTTCGAAAAGGACATGGCTCAGAAGAGCAAACTTTGCCCCCCCGAAACAACCGATCCTTCTTTGGTGGGGATTATCTTTGCTGATTAGCCGACCGGACAAGATCAGTTTGCCCCTTTTCACCTTGCGGTCTTCGTCACCGACGCTCTGTCAAAGCGGTGACTACCCCGCCCATGGGCTCAACCGACAACTCCAGTTTGCGAGGAGTAACCCGGTCACCTACTTAGGCAGAAGTTTGAAGCCCCCATGAAAAATTACAACCACTTCACGTCCGGCAGCCCCAGAACGAAGCCTGCGCCGAAAACAAAAGAAATCCCTTTTTCTCGGCACACTCGTCGCCCATACCGGGCCGCCCCGCCGAAAAGATGTCCACCCCATCAAATGGTGTGAAGGAAGTGCAATATCCCGGCGAATGCCGTCCCACCATTACACGCCGCGTTTCGCTCCGAAATATGCACTTGCTACCCCCCGGCAGGTCGGAAGGGCCAGAAAATCGAAATGGCTATCATGCCCATAACAAAGGTGATCAAGTTCATGGGGATTCCTATGCGTAGATAGTCCCGCGGGGTATAACCCCCCGGCCCCATTACCATCAGATTGGTCGCGTATCCGATTGGGGAAAGGAAGCTCAGGGAAGCCCCGATCGTGATTGCGATGATAAACGGTCGGGGATCGACCCCGATTTGTTTGGCAGCGGCCACCACAATCGGAAAGAGGGTAACAGCCACTGCATTATTGGTCACAAATTCGGTTAAGATACTCGCAAAAAGGTAGACTGCGCCAAGCAGAATCATAGGTTGGGAGAGGCATAATCCGACCAACCATCTGGCGATCTGTGCCGCCGCTCCACTTTGCTCCAGTGCCCGAGCAAGCCCAATCGCCGCCCCGATAGTAAGCAGCAACTGCCAATCCAGTGCCTGGCGGGCTTGGAGCGTGGAAAGGCACCGCAGAACGACCATCAAGATGGCAGCGGCAAGAGCCCCCACCGCCGGCTCCCCCAAAACCCCAGCCAGCGACTTTGCCATCGGCAAACTTCCGAGGATTAACCAAGCCACATAGCCCAAAAAGATGAGGCCCGCAATCCAAGCTTGCTCATGGCGTGGCGGCTCGAAACCCTCCACGCTGGAAACCAAATAAAAGTCGCGGCTATGTCGAAATTGGGAGACAAAGTTTGGCCGGGTTTGCAGCAGCAGCGTATCCCCCGGCTGTAAACGAATGTCGCCGATCTTGGTGGGAAGACGCTCGCCGTTTCGGTGAACGGCTATCACCACCGCGTTGTAATGTCGACGGAAGTTACCCTCCCGAATGGTTTGGCCCACCAGAGGACAGGAATGGGAGACCACTGCTTCACAGAGGTGCCGAAATCGCTGGCCCTTTTCCTGCAAGCGATACTTCAACTCGGCAGCGGGAACTAACCCCGGGATCTTCACTAAGTCCACAATCGTGGTCACTACTCCAGTGAAGACAAGCCGGTCACCGGCCATGATGACATCGTCTGGAGTGGCCGGCGAGATCACCTGATCGCCCCGGTCGATCTCTACAAGGAACAGCCCCCGCAAGTGCCGAAGCCCCGCTTGCTCCACAGTCTTGCCCACAAGGTGGCAGTGCGGCTGGACAATGAGCTCCACGAGGTACTCTCGCGCCTCTTGGTCCAATTTCTCCACAAGGTCCGGCCGCTCCGGCAGCATTCGATAGCCGATCAACAGAATGTAAATCGTGCCCACAATGGCGATGGGCACCCCGGCATACGCCAATTCGAAAAGATGAAGTGGTGGCAAACCACTGTCGATAAGCAGCCCCTGCACGATCAAGTTAGTGCTTGTCCCGACAAGTGTACAAATGCCTCCTAAAATGGTAATAAAACTGATAGGCATAAGCACCTTGGAAGGAGAGGCACCATGTTGCCGGCACCACGTCAAAAGGAGCGGCACCATGATCGCAACAATTGGCGTGTTGTTAAAAAAGGCAGAAAGGAGGAGGATCGCAGGCGCCAAGACCAGAAGTACTTCGAACGGCGTGTGCAGCCGGCCGATCAAATTGTAAGCCACCCAGTCGATCACACCCGTTGACTTAAGTCCGGCAGCCACCACCAGAAGTGCCGCCACCGTGACAAGTCCCGAGTTGGCAAACCCCTCAAGTGCCTGGCGGGGTGTAATTGCCCCCACTAAAAGAACGATGAGTAGTCCCCCTAAAAACAGCACGTCAAGCGGTAGGTCGCCTCGCCACTGGATCGCTGCGAAAATCCCCACCAGCACAACAACCGACACGATGGCCGCAAGGTCCCAACCACCGAACATTGTTGCTCAATCGCCCTTTGTAACGTCGACAAAAAGAAAGTACCTGTGGTTTTCTTTTGCCCGACAACCGGCCCCAACGAAAATCAAAAAATAAAAGCAGCCAAGACTTGACTGCCTCGTCCGTGCCACAACGATACGGCTAATAAAGTCGACTTATGTTGTCTTTTTAGCTGAGCACCAATCCCTCGCGGGCCGTAAACGCTCCTTAAAGACACCTGCATTACCATGCTTCAGAAAAGCTGGAGCTAGGGGAAAGACATTATGCTCGATTACTCAGACTTTGCAAGCGTTTATGCCTCCCGAGGAGCGGTCCCATTAGTCCCTGACGGCGCCACGTATGGTAATGGCACAGAGCCAAGGCGATGGCGTCAGCCACATCAGGTGGCTCAACTATTCCATCTAATCCTAGCTCTCGAGCGATCACCCGTTGGATTTGGGCCTTTGGGGCTCGGCCACTTGCCGTCAACATCTTTTTAACCTGCGTGGCCGAATAATGGGCAATAGGCAAGTTGGCCTGGGCGCATGCCAAGCAAATCACCCCACGGGCGTGCCCCATCAGCACTGCCGTCCGCGGATGAAGGGCATGGGCAAATAGCTCCTCCAGTGCCGCAACTGAGGGCTGCCAATTGTTGATAAGTTCGCAAAGACTATCGAAAAGCTCCTTGAGCCGATTTTCCAACCGGGCCTTGCTCGCCAGCCGAATTACCCCCGCCTCACACAGGGTGATGCCAGAAGTTCGGCCCTCGATGACGGCATAGCCAGTGACCCGCAATCCCGGGTCAAGGCCTAAGATTCTCACAACGTTTGCATCTGGATCCATCAGGCACCCTTTGTGGACAAGATTGGGAGGCTAAAAGGGGCGCCACGCGTACTTAAAACAACAGGCACCGAAGAGCTGATTTCTTCCCTACCGCTGAATTGTCCACTCAGTGCCCGTCGGCCGATCTTCCAGACGAATGCCTAAAGCGGCCAACCTTTCCCGGATTCGGTCAGCGGTGGCAAAATTCTTCGCCCGGCGCGCTTCTGCCCGTAATTCCACCAGTAGCTCGATTAGCTCCCGAACCAGATCATCGCCCACAGCTTTGGTCTCTCGCGGTGGGTGGCGGAAAAGACCCAGCACCGCCCCCAGCTCCCGGAGCACCTGAGTTCCCCGGCGCAGTTGACCAAGTCGCCCAGCATCCCGGCATGCCCGCTGTTCCAAATTCTCCTCATCGCAAAAGCGATTGAGCCGGCGCAAAAGCTCAAACAAAACCCCCGTAGCTGCGCCCGTATTAAAGTCATCATCCATGGCCTCGAGGAAGCGCTGCCGGTGCTCAGCCACTTCTTTTAGGAAAGTGCTGCCATCGCCCTGGAACTCACCGGCCATCCGCGTTCGCGCAAACTCAAGCCGGTAGAAATCCTCGCCAGTTAATCGTTGATACCGCTGGAAGAAACGATAAAAGTGGTCAAGCGCAGTCGCGATTTCGCGCAGCCGAGCCTCGCTAAACTCGATCGGCCGGCGGTAGTGCGTCGAGATAATGAAGAAGCGGATGGTCTCCGGGTCATAATCCTGAAGCAATTCGCGGAACGGACTTGCCCCACGAGACTTGCTAATCTTCCCGGCTTCCTGCGAGGCAAGGTCCCCTTCCACCGGCCGGGTCGTGCGGCCCCCGACTTTCCCCACCTCGTCGGCTGCTTGCATCAGCCCATTGTGCAGCCAGTATTTAACCATGGGCTTGCCAAATCTGGCCTCGCTTTGAGCAATTTCGTTTTCATGATGGGGGAAGATGAGGTCCAGTCCCCCGCCATGGATGTCGAACGTCTCGCCGAGGAGCTTGGAACTCATCACCGAACATTCAATGTGCCACCCCGGGCGCCCCGGGCCCCAGGGACTTGGCCAACTGGGTTCGCCTGGCTTGGCGCTCTTCCAAAGGGCGAAATCTACCGGCGAGCGCTTCCGCTCCGCCCACTCACCCCCTTCGCCGCGCATTGAGGTCAAACTTCGACCACTTAGCTTTCCATAGTCCGCCTTCTTGCCGACATCGAAATACACGTCGCCGTCGGAAACATAAGCATAGCCCTTGGCCAAAAGATCAGCAGTGAACTCGATAATGTCTGCAATGTGCTCGGTTGCCCGGGGGAAATGATCGACTGTGTCGATACCAAGGGCTTGAAGATTAGCCATGTAGTCGTCGATCATTTCCTCGGCCAAAGCTGGAACGGTAATCCCCCGCCTATTGGCTTCGTCGATGAGCTTATCATCGATGTCCGTAATGTTGATGACCAAAGTCACCTTGTAACCGCAATAACTCAAATACCGCTTAATGCAGTCGAAAATAACCGGCCCGACCATGTGACCAATGTGACTTGGCCGGTAAACCGTTGGGCCACAGAGATATATTCCTACTTGGCCCGGGCGAACAGGTTCGAAGACCTCCTTGGTCCGTGTGAGGGAGTTATAAACGCGGATCATCCTCGCCTATCACCCTTCCTAATACCGATCGAACCCTATGGCCCGAGGAAATCCCTGACTGCTACTTGCCCCCTGGGCGGCGCAACCTCACCTCGGCCCGGAAAGTTCACTTATTGGATAAAGTAATGACTCATTTCGGTGGCCGGTACCGCAATCATGCCAGACAACTTCGGTAAGGGATTTCCCGCTTTCGACGACGGAGAATCCCCTCTGGAGATTGAAAAAAAGTCCATTCTGCAATTTACTTTGAGGACATTTTATCGACGGCCGGCCGAACGATAAAAGCCCAAACGGTTAACGGAACGCGGGATCCCCGACCTTGCACCACGGGCATGTTTCAAACAAGGTAACGACTATCTGATTGGGCGATGCGGACTTCCCCCCGGGGTGGCGATCGGCTTTCATCCCGAGGCTGCAGCCCGTCAACATTTCTGACGAAATGAACATGCCCTTTTTGGGGGGTGGCTACGCCCATCGACTCCTCAAGCGATAACAGCTTCCCACCTCCCCAAAGGGCGGGAAAAGTGCTAGCAATCGCATACGTCCGTGCCCTTCCGAAGCAGGACCACGCAGTGTGCCTCGACTGCCTCCTCCCGCCCCACAGGCCCCACCCCTTCTGCGGTTTTGGCCTTCACACTAATTTGCTCTGGTTTTGCCCCGAGAAGTGCAGCTAGTTGTTCTCGGATTTCCGCTTTCAACGGTCCTAACCGGGGCCGTTCCAGAATCACCGTGCAATCCAAGTTGACGAGGCGCCAGCCCTGATCAGTTGCCCGCTTCCACACCGCTAGAAGCATCTCACGGGAACTTCGACCAGCCTCAGCCGGCTCAGTGTCGGGAAAATGCTCTCCGATATCTCCTTGGGCTAGCGCGCCAAGGATTGCGTCCGTTACCGCATGAAGCAGCACATCCCCGTCACTGTGAGCGATCGTGGTCCGATCATGCGGGATCGTAATTCCCCCCAGGTTTAGATGTGAACCAATCGTCAACCGATGGCTATCGTGCCCAATACCCACCCGCATATCCATAAGCCATCCCTCCTTTCCGAAAGTGCCAACCCCGCCGAAACGTCACGACCTCGCCGCCCCAGATCCGACTCCCCACAACTCCGCCAAAAGCTTCACCGGCCCATCCGAGAGAGCCGGATAATCACCGCGATAAACCCCGAAAAACAGGCCCGCAAATTGGGGGATAAAGTTTGAGAGTTAGCCTAACCCCGGACCCTGGATCAACCAGCGGCCATGCGGAAACGCGTCCAAGCGGTCAGCTATTACTAACCGGAATTTTCGCCATTACTTCCGGTTTAGCAATGACCATTAACTTCTCAATTCAAGTGATGATTCCAAAAAGCGAGATCCGCGGGGTTAGGGGGAAGCTTGCCGACCGCAAGACCGGTAGGGGTTGCACAAAAACGGACCAAAGGGTGCCTGGGCGCGAAGCGCCTCGGCTCCCCCACAGTGGGGGCTAACCGCTGCCGAAAAGTCGAGATAGGTCTCTGAATACCTCTTCAAGCGGGTAAAGGTTTCGCATTGAGCCGTGAAGTAAAGTGCCTAAGAGGGATCCCGACAAGCCACCCTCCCATGCCTAGAGACGTGACGGGTCGGGCCTAGGATGCCCGCAATAGGTTGATGCCGCAGTCCTCTGACGGTGACCTAAAGCCGGCAATTCACAGAGGGGGTTTTCCAGACGCTCGTGAACCTTGGGGGCAATATTTGAGAGTAACTGGGCCCGCGGCTCCGTCCATTTGACTGATTGTCTCACGGTGTCGCGTGGGGCAAGGCAAGTCGCACCCAATGCCACGACTCAATTGGAGCTGTAGTTCACGAGCAGACGTGAGTCGGAATTTGCGTAAATAATCGGACTTTGGGCCCACCGCAGTTTGGCCTTAAGAGTAAGCGGAAAATGAGAATGATGTCCGGCGTTTCTAACTTTCTCCGCCAAATAGATCCGGCCCATTGGGTTTACCGAGTGGGGAACATTCTTGAAGAAGCTTGGCAACGGGCCGAGCTTTTCTTCCAAGATCATTGGGCGATCTTCTGGCTGGGTGCGATTGTGATTGGCATCTGGTGTTTAACCGGATATGCCTTGCGAAAAACCCGGTAAGATGGAGGCGACTCTTTCCGGACCAGAACCGGGGCAGCCTCGGGCGGCGTTTGAGGTCGCTTAAAGGGGAAGCTCGGGACCCCGCGGCGCCGGGATTTATTCGGCCGGCTATTCACAAAGCTGACCATCTGTCATCAACAAGATTGCCAATTCACAACATTTCGACCGAGCTCCGAAAAATCCCTACCAACCGCTCCAGGAGGCAGCCAAGCAACTCGATGGAAATCATTTATCGTCCCCCCGATGAAAACGGCCAGTGGATGGAACTTGGGCCTTATAAACTCCGAGCGCTCATTGATCGTCAACAAGAAGGGGCCTTAACTTGCTATTTGGTCCGACTTGCGCCGCATAGTCGTACGCGGACGAGTTATCACGGTAAGGCAGAAGAGATTTATTACGTCCTTTCCGGACGTGGCACAGCTATCCTCAACGGAGAGGCGTACCCGCTCACTCCAGGGACTTTTCTTCGCTTGCCCCCCAGGACGCTCCATGCTTTCTGCACTGGCGAAGAACCGCTCGAGCTTCTCGACATCCACTCGCCTGGCTCCTGGCCGGATCGCGATCTTTTCTTTGTGGACGAAGAAAACACTAGCGACAAATCGACGTAATTCGCGCCATTGCGCCATGCTGATACCACTGGTAGGGTTCTTCTGCCAAGATATCGGGCATCGAATCGGGTCTTCAGTGGGGGAATCCCTTTCCCACGCGCAAACATTTTCTCCGAAGGTGCCCCCTAAATTCTTAGAAAACTCTGAAAGCGCTTGCCCGCGCTAAAAAAGAATTAGTCGCGGGGATGCGCCTATTGTTCCTTGCTTTCTACTACCCCCCTCCTGAGTTGGCGCATACAGAGACCGGAAGCTCGCCGTGTTGCCTAGCTTCGCCACCCCTCGGGAGAGAAAAGCATCCTAATCCCTGGCGAATCGGACGCGGAAAGCTTTTACGGTTTTCCGACAGTGAGGCAGGCAGTTAGCCTCGGCAGAGGACAAGTGTTTTTCGCAAACTAAAGCCCGTTCGCTGCAAGTTGACAGCAGTGAGTTTTATCTTGGCGCTTGCAAACAAGTTCTCGAACCTGACTAACTTTCAGGCGACTCGTTGACAAGATGTCACGACGATTTTCGGTCGGTGAGCTCGATTGCTGTTGGCGGAATCAACAGCCCAACGGGTCCTTTGTGGGGCCGAGCCGCACGGCCAAACGAAATCCTTCCTGGTTTACTCCTCCGTCATAGTGAATAACCGCATTTTCGCCCAGAAAGACAGGCTCCCAATGCGGCCTTACTCACTCATCCCAACCTTTGTCACGAGCCTCGGCGATTATATTGGGAAGATCCTTCAACCTAAGCCCGTACCGGCCGAGCGTGGCCTTCAAATCAAAATCGTATCGTTCGCGAGCCTCTTTCAAAAGCTGCTCCCGCTCCTCGGCGGAAATTCTCCCCTCAACAAACTGTTCACGAATGTGCCGTGTCTTTTCCTCGAAGTCGTGGATAAGCTTCTGGACCTCCCGGTACACCTGCTTTCGTCGGACAAGCGGGATGTCCGGAGGGGTATATTCGACACGCTGCAACTCCTTGCTTACTGGAGGCGTGTCGACGCGACCCGAACACCCTCCCACTATCGCACACACCACCAAAAGCCCCAGTTCGAACAGGCGAGTTGTCTCCCACCCACTTCGCGCACTCACCCCCGGAGCTTGCAAACTGACAGGCTGAGTGAAAGACGCGGTCATGGTGGTTTCCCCTGCCGACCGCTCGGACAACCGGATCGGCGCCATCGCACCACCCACTGCTCCCGCCGTTTCTTGGGCATCCACCGCCTCCCCCTGCCGCTGCAAAGGTCGATATAGTACTCGTGGGGCCGACCACCCGCTTTAAACAATCCCCGCCCTAAGGAATTGTTCTAAACGCGCCTCGGAACGCGGAAGGTGGCCCCGGGAGGCGTCCCGAATCCACTTCTCAGGGGCGGCAGGAGGGCGGCTTTCCGCCCAAGAATATCTGCCGGACTCGAGCGACGGCCCGCCTCCCCTCCATGCCCATGTCCCGCGCGGCAGAGCGGATTTACTTGGCCCTAATCTCCCCACTTTCAGCCTAAGACGGGTAGGCCGGTATTGTCAACTCTGGGGCCGCTACGAGGCAGCCATCCTTGGAGGGATGCCCATTCTCTCGGCCAACTTCAGCGCGGCTTGTCGAAAGCTACTTTTGGAGGAGCCTTGGGGCGACCAGAAATACGCCCGAGCAGCCAAGCCGCCCCGCGAGCCTACCGCCCAAACTCGCCCCACGAGCGAATCCTTAATGCTTCGCCGAAAGTCCCTCTATTGCGGTGGGCCAGCCAGCTGGGCCCGGCCGTTGTCCAGGGGAAGACTCACGCCGATGCGCTCTTATCAATGACACCCGAGGAGGCCACGGGATCCGATCGGCTTGGCACAGCGGGACGGTCCGCTTCCGTGTGGATTGCCTCTAGCTCCACCCCAACGCAAGCCCCCCTAGAGATCAAATGGGCTTCCAGTCTCGAGAAAGGCCAACCTAAGAGCCGCTCAGACAAGAGTGCCACCCCCACAAAACAGCTGAGACCCGCCGCCGCTAAAACGTCGCTTAGAAAATGGGCACCGGTTTCCACCCGCTGAAGGCCCACAAGAAGGGCCAGGCCCCAAAAAATGACGCGACCTTCCGGCCAAAGCCAACTTAACCCGATGGCCAGCCCAATCGCTGTGGCTGTATGACCGGAGGGAAAACTTTCGATCGTGCTACTGCGGCCATCTGGTGCCACGGTAGCCCCGAAGCTTTCCCAAATGGTCAAGGCGAAATCAAAGTGCCGCGGACGATACCGCGGAACAAGCTGCTTGATGACGTTGACCAAAACTCCCGAGCCAAGGCTTATTGCCGCTACCCTCGGGAGGTAAGGCCGAGCGGGAGGCACTAGCCGAGCTAGGACAAGCAACAGCAAGATGACAGTCAAGCCGTCGCCAAATGGTTCGGCGGCATTGCAGATCTCTTCCACAAAATCAGGGACTCTATCCGCGACACACCAAGCGCCCAAAGGGTGATCCACCCAAAGAGCCAAGATGCTGGCGACGAGAAAGCCTACCCCGGCAAAGACAAGGCTCCCCACCCTGGCGGGGGAAGGACCCCGAATCGTCGTCTTGTACCCGGAAAAGCTCTCCACCTGGTTAAGATCTCCTGCGGAGCCAATGTTGCCAAGTCGGCGGCAAAGTCCGGTCATAGGGACGCGGGGGGCGCGCCCTTGCCAGCCGCCCGCTCTGCCTAAAGACTCCCGTACTGCCGAAATTAATCGGTTTGGGTGCGAGGGTTAACGGCGGCAAGCCGAGGCGCATTTTGAAAGCCAAAAGTCACCCAGCCTGTTCCAACGTGCGGCAAGACCCGCGGACTTTCCCCATCGCAGAGCCCTTTGAAGATACCCCTTTTTTGCGCGGGAGGCATCCTTGCCAAACAGTTTCCGGGCGGTGGCAGATGACCCCTTTTGAGCGCTTTGCAGTTGGCCGTAGTTCGGCGGTGACCCGTCGCAGCGTGCCGACCCTTTGCGGCCCGCACGGCCTCGCGTATACCCCAACCTGGTGGCAACGCGGATTTGAGCAAATCCCAGCTCGGCGCGGAGAGTTCGCTCGCGCTAGGTCGGGGGCACAAAGGGCGATTCGCCGTGACTCAGGCCGCTCCCGTAGGTCCACCGAATGGTTCACTCTGTCAAGCGCGGAGGCTCGGATTGCGCCTAGCGGTATCCACGTCAGCACTTAAGTTCCGCGAATACTTCGTTGGTCAACCGCAGCCACCAGCCCAAGAATACTCCCTCACCTACACCCACCTGCAATAGGAAATTTGCCTACCGGGCGATACAATAACGCGGATCGATCCGGTTGGCTAGCGGTCCAGAGAATTCCTGCGTGGCAACGGGCAGTACGCTGCGAGGTGTTTTGATAACGTCAACACAAGTTGACGAATAATCACGGTTGCGTTGGATGATCGTTCCCGGGAAGGCATGCAGTTTTACCAAAGGGCCTTCGTAGGAAATATCGACTTGCTTTTTGACGAAGGTGAGGTACGAGCGAAACTCCTAGGGGCTAGGCCGGGGGTTAATCCACAGCTAATCTAGGATTGTCGGCTAGATCTACACATTTTGGGGAGGGCTTAACCATGAGTGAGGAACTCCTTCGCCGGCAGCTTTACGAGGCGTTTGAAAACCGGGCCATCCTGTACTGGCTCTTTTACGACGAGCTTTCGCGGGAACTGGGACCGGAGCGGGCCGAGGAGGTCATGAGCCGCGCGATTTATCGCCGCGGTCTTATGCGAAGCGACAAATACAAATCTTTTGCCCCAGGGGACCTTGCTGGCCTGCGGGATGCTTTCTTGTCGGGCTTGGCTGATGGTGGACGGATGTTCCAACCGGTAGTGACCCGGTGCGACAACGAAGCCTTGGACATCAAATTCCAGGCATGTCCTCTGCGGGAGACATGGCAACGGCTTGGTCTAACCGACGAACTTGTGGCCACTTTGTGCCGAATTGCCGCCAAAATCGACGATGGCACGTTCTTGGGCGCAGGCTTTGAATTTCACGCGGACACTTGGAAGCCTGGTGAATCGGGCTGCTGTTATCTCCACATCCGCCCGGGAAAGTCGCAGCCTCAGGAAAGTGGTTAATACCGCTGGAGGATATGAGTAATTGGTTGATATGGGTAATACGGAGCATAACGCCCTGCTGACGATTTCCCCAGCGGGACAAAGCGCCAGAACCGAAGGTATTTGGGCGCAAGAGCCCTGCCTTGCGGTGGCAGTTTAGCAGGACTTATCTGGGGCATAATCGACCGGGCGGGATCATCTCTTGGCTAACGTTTGTTGATCAACTTATCAAGGAGACTGATGGTCGTTAACAATCATCCGGTTTGCTTTAGGTAAACACGGAGCATAGCAACGATGACGGCGTCTGCTGCGGGTGGCAAGCGAGTCATTATCGTTGGCGGAAATGCTGGTGGGGCAGCCTGCGCTGCCCGGCTTCGCCGACTGGATGAGCGAGCTTCAATCTCGATTTTCGAGCTTGGAAGTACCGTATCGTATGCAACCTGTGGCTTGCCATATTACGTCGGCGGGGTGATTGCCGATCGTCAACAACTTCAAGTGGTAGCCCCCAGTTGGTTCCGCGATGTGTTCAACGTTTCGGTTTACGCGAATCATCGTCTCGAGGCCATCGACCGGCAAAAGAAAACGGTACTCGTCCGCAACCTGTCCACAAATGAGCTTCGTCAAGAAGCGTATGATGCCCTGGTGCTAGCCACAGGATCGCAGCCGGCCATTCCGCCCATTCCCGGGATTGATTCGCCCAGGGTTTTCACACTAAGAACGCTGGAAGATGCCGATCGGCTTCGCCAGTTGCTGGATCAGGGTGGGGTGAGTCGCGCAGCTATCCTGGGCGGCGGATTTATCGGGATCGAGGCGGCGGAAAATTTCCTCCGCCGGGGCCTTAAAGTTTGCCTCATCGAGCGACAGCCGCAGGTCCTGCCGCAGATTGACCGGGAGATGGCCACCCCGCTTCATGATTACCTTCGCCAAAAACAGGTCGATCTTCGTTTGTCAACGGAACTGCAGCGGATCGAAACCCATGACCAGGCCCTTATCCTGGAACTTACGGATGGAAGCAGGCTCGAAGTGGATTTTTTGCTGGTGGCCACCGGAGTCCGCCCGGATACGGAGCTTGCGCGTCAATGCGGTCTAGAGCTTGGCTCACTGGGCGGCATTCGCGTGGATGAAAGCATGCGGACGAACGATCCGGCCATTTGGGCCGTGGGTGATGCTGTGGAAGTTAAGCACCGCGTCACCGGCCAGCCGTGCTTGCCTTTTCTAGCCGGTCCTACTGCCCGGCAAGGCCGGGTAGCGGCAGAGAACATTTGTGGCCGGAATTCTCGTTACACAGGCTGCCTTGTGACCCATATTGTCGCCTTCTTCGACATGACGGTGGCCGCTACAGGTGCTAGCGAAGCACAACTGCGGGCCGCGGGGTTGCCCTACAAAAAGTCCTACACCGTTTCGCCGCATCATGCCATGTATTATCCTGGTGCTGAACGGATGACGATCAAGCTCCTCTTCCATCCAGAGGACGGGACCGTCTTGGGGGCACAAATTGTCGGCGGGCAAGGTGTGGATAAGCGGATCGACGTTCTTGCCCTTGCCATCCGCCAAAAGGCCACCGTTTACGATCTGGACGAAGGGGAATTCGCTTATGCTCCACAGTTTGGCAGCACGCGGGATCCGGTGAATATCGCGGGGGCTGTGGCGGCAAATATCCTGCGTGGTGACACCGAGGTGGCCTACTGGGAGGACTGGCAAAGTATACCGGAAGGCTTGCGACCTCCGGTTGTAGATGTCCGCAACCCGAAAGAGCGGGAACAGCTGGCCGTGCCGGGAACGCTGGCTATTCCCCTCCCGGAACTGCGTAAAAGACTGGGGGAGATTCCTCAGGCTGATGAGGTGTGGGTGCATTGCGCGGTAGGTCAACGGGGCTATTACGCTGCTCGAATTCTTAAACAGCACGGTTTTCGGGTGAAGAATATTTCCGGGGGAATTACAGCTTATCGCATGCTTCCCAAAGAGCAGTAGTCAATTGTCTCCTCAAAAGAACTAACAGAGGAAGTAATCCGGATTCAGCAAGGCCTTGAGGCCACCGGTGATCTCTCGCCAAAAGCGGAGAAGCTTTACCAGGCGGGAATCTGCTCGGGAGATGACGCAATGAACTTTGGGAGCAAGGTGTGATCTTCCCTGCGCGGCCGGAAGTGTCGATGTTCATGATCTAGACGATTGACGATCTACGGGAGCCTCCCCGCGCAACGGGCCGCTCCCTGTACCCTGGCACGATCCCAGCAAGTAATCCTCTCACCCGCACAGCTTAATCGGCCACCGGAAAGTCTGACCGGGCACTTCGCCACCTTCCGATGAGACTTGTAACCTGCCTCGAGCAGCTGCCGCGGCGAGGTACCTGGCCCCATAAACAAAGATCAAGTTAACCGGCAGATCAGAAGATAAATCCGTCGGGAATGACGGTCCCTTTTGGGATGACAACTATTCCATCGCGGATCATGCCGTAGGGTGTTTCCTCCGATTCTTGCAGCCCATCCTTGTTGACGATTCGCACACCCCGTCCGATGTGGCAGTTTTTGTCCACGATAGCACCATCGATAATCGTCTCATCGCCAATCCCCAGGGGTGGTACGCCGGGAAGATCACAGGCATTGGGCGGTTCGTAAAAGTCGTTGCCCATGATGATGGAATTGCGGATGGTGACATTCCGGCCGATAAGGCTTCGCAGGCCGATGACGCTGTTTTCCACGATGGAGCCAGCCCCAATTTGACATCCGTCCGCCACTAAGCTGCCTCGAATCGTTGCGCCTTCTAGCCGCGACGGTGGCAGGAACCTTGCCCGGGTGAAAATGGGCGAATCGGCCGAGAATAAACTAAACGGTGGCTGCTGAGAGGCTAAACCTAGGTTAGCACGGTAAAAAGAGCCGATCGTCCCGATGTCCTCCCAGTAGCCATCAAATAAGTGCACATATACGCGCATGCTGCGGATCGCCGCGGGGAAGACCTCTTTACCGAAGTCCTGGTAAGCCGTCTTTTCTAAACAATCGCAGAGTCGTTCCCGGGTAAAAAGATAAATGCCCATGCTTGCCAAAAATTCGCGCCCCTGGGGATCAATGCCGCGTGCCCGGAGCCAGTCCGGGTCGCTCCGTACATGATCAAGCTCTTCGTCGGTCTTCGGCTTCTCCAAAAACCCAACCACCCGACCATTTTCGTCCAAACGCATGATCCCCAAACCGGAGGCTGCCTCCCGCGCAACCGGAACGGCACCAATGGTGACGTCGGCACCGGTGCGCCGGTGCGTCTCCAGCATGTAACGAAAATCCATCCGATAAAGCTGGTCGCCCGAGAGGATTAGCACATAGCGGACGCCCGGCTGGTCAACATGACGGAGGTTCTGCCGAACCGCGTCGGCCGTCCCTTGATACCAGCGCTCTGTCGTCAACGTTTGCTGGGCGGCCAAGATCTCTACAAAGCCATCGCAGAACGGGTCGAAAACATAAGTGCGGCGGATATGGCGGTGCAGACTCACCGAGTTGAATTGCGTCAACACATAAATTCGATTAAGACCGCTATTGAGGCAATTGGAGAGCGGGATATCGATGAGCCGATATTTCCCAGCCACCGGAACGGCCGGTTTGGAACGATATTTGGTCAGCGGATAAAGTCGCGTACCGCGTCCTCCGCCAAGAACCAGTGTTAATACCTCGTGCATGGCTTTGCCTTTATCAACGCTCTGGCTACCACAAGCCTAACATCGCTGGGCTGGCAACCCCTGGCACTCTAGTGAGCGCGGTCCCGTGTTCGCCGATTCCGCCACCAGGAACGGACTCTCACGACGGCCACCCGTCGGCGGCCTTGTCCGTTCCGAAGCCTAATAGGCGGCCCGTTCCCTCCTTGCGAAGGCAGCTCTTGCCGCGGGCAACTTACCGTCGCCAAGCTCGGTCACCCTGGCATCGGGCTCTGCCCCTTCCGGGCCAAACACCAAACATTTTAGTCGGCCCCCGGACGCGGAAAAGTTACGCGCGGGAAGCGAGCACTTCCGGATGCAAGTGCAGAGTGAGAAAAGCTCAGCCCATGAGGATCAGACGGCGTCTAAGTGCCAACGCACATTTGCGAGGATTTGGCGGCGCATGAGCTAACCGAAAAGCCCGTGGCAGCGGCGAGGAATTGTCCAAAAGAAAGGTCAATCTTCGTAATGCTCAATCGGCGGCCAGTAAGTGTCAAATTGGTAGTCGGGACTGTTGTCCAAATCGTGACAACTGACACACTGCCACTGCCGTGCATCTTCCAAAGTCACCCGGACTAACCGGCGGAACTTCTCCTGAGCATCAGTATCGGAGCCCATCTCCGCCTGAATGTGTTTCTCGCCAGGTCCGTGACACGCTTCGCAGCCTACGTCAACCAAATGAGGCGTCTTTTCCTCGCTCCAAAACCCGCCTTCGTAAGGGAAGTATTCCGTGGGATGCCATCCGATGACATGGCAACTAATGCATTCCGGGTCATGAATCCGCGGGATGTCGAGCTCTTTCAGCGTTCGCCACGCCTTGGCATGGCCGCTTTTCCGCCATACTTCATAGGAAGGCTCGTGACAAGATTCGCATTTCCTCGAGCCAACGTAGCGACCCATTTCGGCCAGCTTAGGGTTCGGAGCCGGCCGAAGCCCAAGCCCCTCCAGACCAAGCTGTTTTAGCTGCTCTTGATAGTCCGCCAACATCAATAACACTTGCTCGGACTGCGGGAAGCGGCTATCCAGGGGAACCCGCTGGTAGCGAACTGGCTCGCCCGAGTCGTAAAAGCCAAGCACGATGGCATTCATTCCCTTTGTGCCGACTTCGATAAACAATCGGCCGTCCGGGAGTTGAACCGGCTCGGCGGGCGGCTCAGGGGGTGTACCTGCCGTCACCACCACGGCGAATTGGGGAAACTTCGTGGCAAGATCCCACGATTCCTCCCGAGTGGCGTGTGCCAGAAGGATGAGCAAGTCCGCATTCTTTTCAAGCTGCGGCAGGACTTCGCGGAGTTTTTGCTCGGCGGGAGCCAAGTGGATATCCGGATTTAATAGGCCCTCCTGCCACTTGTCACCTAGGACAGCGGTCACGCCGAGCCGAGTAAAGCCCAGGTCAACGATCTTGAACGGCGGTGTAAACCCTTGGTCGAAACCAAAGAGGGCTACATTACAGGAAACAAAAAGGGACTCCCCATCCTGACCTGTACTGGCCGCCAAAAGCTCGCCAGCCGGCAAGCGAAGTTCACTCACCCCAAGCGCGATGGCGGCATAACCCATTTGGCGCATGGCCTCGATCGTGAGGTGGAATTTAAGCTCCGTTTGCCGGCCAAACCCCTTAATCAGTCCCCCGACATCAAGGCCCACAACCGGGCAATTCCAGTCGCGGCGGAGCTGGGCAAACATCGAAAACCGCCGACTTAAACCGCCTTTCATTCGGTCCAACCCGGCGCAGCCGCATGGCTCCAGATACCCATCCTCCCGCCCGGTCAAAACCAGGGCGAATTTGGGCCTGGGCCAGCCGACGAAAATTGGCCCGTTTTCTTTGATTGGGTCAAATGGTCCGCCTTTCCCCTTCCCTACCCGTTTGGGAGGGGAGGCCGCAGGCATTTTCGTTTCGGCCTGCCGGAGTGGCTCCGAAAGGGGCTGGTCCGTATCGGCTCGAAGCGGATTGGGCCGCACAGGCTGATCGACTCGGGTCATGCCCCCTTCTTGAGTAGGAGCTGCATCCCTGCCTGGCACGGCGGCGCCAACTGCCGGCTGTGTCGACGATCGAGATACCTGGTCGGCCCCACGGACTTCCCGCGAAGTTCCATCCGGGACAGCAGTGGATTGAGCCTCAGGCCGGTGTCCGGCAGAGGATGGGCCTTCTTCCCTCACTAACGGCGAAGTCTGCGGGACGGGCGAACCCATCTCTACTGCCACCCGGGGAACCGGTGGCTCATCACCTTCGGGCTGCTTGGCATCCGGGCGACCACAGCCACCCCAAATACCACTAGTCAGGATCAACCCCAGTAAAAGCTCGATTAAAGCCGGGGTTTGAACAGGAACACATTGCGAAGCTTTATTTCCCACCGAGGAAGTCCTTTCGCGTTTTCTCAAAAAGCTAGGAAAGTTTGGTCCTTCGGGGCACCGCTGCGACATATCGGTTGCCGGCCCGCCAGAGAGCGGCCGTTAACGAGCGATGCCTTGCTCACGAGGACGCAGTATGGCGGGCGGTATCCAACTGGGCAACCCCAATCGGCCAGTCCCCTTCCCCCGGCTTTTCACTCACTTTCGACGAGGAAACTCAAGTTGATCTGCAACTCGGGAGCCTCCGGCACACCGGTCTTGAAAAGAATCCGCCCCCCGGGTTGGCCTTCAATGCCCAGATAGTTTCCGGCCGGGCAACCTTTGGGAAACTTAAGGACCACGGGCACAAGAAGGGCCGGGGCATCGCCAAGCGGCCTTGGCTGCTCTACCTGCACCTGAACAAAATCGGGAAACACTTCCGCCACTGAGAAAGCCACCCGATCTGCCAGCGATCGGCTAACACGAATCAAAAACCGGTGTTCAAAACCTCGGGCAGACTTGAACGTTCCCAGACGCAAAAGGGAGCGCGATTCGTCCCAACCGCGGGAAACGATGGAAATTTCCGCCGCGATTGTACCCCGAACGGGCAGTTCAACCTGAGGCGCTTCGGGATAGTTGGTCCTGAATCGCAGCTTCTGATTGAATGTTCCCAAAGGAAGCCCGGGTTTAAGGACAAGCTTGCCCACCACACCACCGCTTGCCCCCTCCTGGTCCCGCAATTCACTTGGCGAGATCGGCCGAAGTTCCACTTCGAAGAATCGTGCCGAGTTGGTATCGGACCATTCGTAACCTTGGATTTCTAACGGTGTGGGGCGGTATCCCACTAAGCGAAATTCCGCACTGACCTGCTGACCGCTTGGCACCCGTGTGAACACCAGCTCGGTGGGAATGGCCTGAATGGCCTTAACAACCTTGCCTCGAACACTGAGGACAATCCGCGGATTTCGCGGGTCGTTGGTAAAGATGGTGGCTGACTGCGAGTACGGCCCGGAGAAGCCTTTTAGGTCGAATTCCACTGCAACAGTGGTCTGTTGTCCAGGCTCGACAGTTTTTTGGTTCACCAAGCTCGTGGTACACCGGCAGGTAGTGGAACCCTGCTCGATCCGCAAGGGGGCAGTTCCCTCGTTTCGGATAACGAATTCGTGCCGGCCTTTGGCATGCTCATCAAGAACGCCGAAATCATAAACGGGATTGTCCACAACCGCTCGCGGTTCGCCCTTAGTGGTTCCCAGCTTCGAAGCAACATCCGCCGGGTGTGTGTGTTTGACAACCGGCCAGAGCCAAAATTCGCTCGCCGCCCAAAGGAACCCTGTGGCAGCGCCCAAGATACCAGCGGCCAAAAGAACGACGACAAATTGCCTCCCCTGGGTCATAGGTTGCAATCCCCTCAACTGTTATCCACAAGAGGATAAATTACCGCAAATGCTAATAGGCCATTGATCATAAAAGCCCACGCGCAATTGGATCACCTGCTCCTCAGGCGCGGGTCAGGCCGTTTCGCAGACTCGCTCCCCGTTGCTGGGCTTTTCTACCTGTCATTTTCCAAAATTGCTTGGGCACTTCTTTGGGATTTGTCGCGCCCGCGTCACATCCAAAATATTGTACTGACATCTACCCTTACATTTCGGCTACGCTGAATCCCTCAAGTCCTCCCTCGAGCGGGGACTCTTGTCCCTCCCCTTACGCCCCATCGGCACGGAAGCCACCAAGTCCAGACTTTAGCCAGCTTTCTTCCCAACCCTTGCACTTCGTTGGCAAGGAACATCACAACTACCAGGAAAGCGCCGCGGCTCTCAAAATCTACGCTCGAAGAAGATAAGAAGCTTCCTACAAGTCTTGAGCGCCCGGCTCACCCTTAAAAATCCGCTGGGGAAACGAACCGGGTGCAGTCTACCGTTGCAGGATCATTTGAATTTCTTGCCGGAGATCCGCAGGAATTTTTCGGTCCGGATGGGGGTTGCGTCGGTCAAGCTCGAGGGCTTGCCCCGCTTCCTGCTTGGCTTCGGGCAGTTTTCCCACCGTGGCCAAGGCCCGAGCAAACTTGGCCCTGACCACCGCGTTTGTGGCAAACCGCAGAGCCGCCTGGCGGTAGGCCTCCGTCGCTTTCCAAAGCCATTGGGGGTCCTTTAGCTTCAATCCCCCTTGCCAAAAGAGATCACCTACCCCTTCCCAAGCTTTGGCTGACTGGCCGGATAGCCGAACAAATCGCTCCGTCCAGCGCTCAAACTGCTTGGCAGCCTCGCCGTTGGCCCCCTCTAACAGTCGGGACCAGGCAGCCTGAGCAAGGGCAAGCGCCGGCTCCGCAGCAAGCGGATCGGCCGACGCAGCCCGGTTTAAGAGTTCAAGGGCCTCCGCGGTACGCCCCTCCGCCGACAGCCGTTGGGCCGTCAAGAGATACCCACGAGCCATCATCACCGGCCGATACGCCATCAGATAGCACGCGAGAGTCATCAACCCTAAGCTAATCCCAAGAGCGCTGCGCCCAATCTGCTGCCCTGTGGCGTGCGACAGGGGCCGGGCAATTTCCTGCAGTTTGGAAGCTTTAAAAGCCCACGGCCAGAACCGGAGAATCCCACTCCTCCATCCGGTCCCCGCCGCGGGATCCCTTGGCTTCCCCTCCCGGGAAAGCCTCCGCTGCCAGGCAAGGCTTTCGGGGGCTTTCGTTTTCAAACCGGCTACTGCCAGGCACATCCACAGCGCCCCGGCCACTCCCGCAAAGCTTATGCCCCCAGATGCCAAGAGGTGAACAAGCATTGTGGTGGCCGCCACCCGGGCCAAAAGCGACTCATTTTCGCCCGATTCGATCCAGGGCCAGCAGCTCCAGAGAGCCAGGATTACTCCAACCGCTGCGCAAAGAACGCCAATGAATGAAGGGGGCACGGTGGTAAATAACCCTATGATCCATCCACACCCTACACCCAGGACGGCGCCCCAGGCGATTGCCCGCACACCCAGCGGACTTTCTTGGGTAGCTAGCGACATCGTTTGCTGCAGGGGCGACTGCGTTGTTGAATTCCTGGAGCCTTCGCTCGGCTCGCCTGACCAACCTGGTGACCCGCCCGGATAGCTCGGCGCCCGTTTGCTGGCCCGTCGGTCTTGTCGCCAACCCTCGCTTCCTAGGAGTGCCAAAATAGCCCACAAGAAAAGGCACCCAGCTGGCACCCCAGCACTGGCCATTAGTTCCAAAACGAAGTTATGCGGATCGGCAATGACCTCGCTTGCCTCAGGCAGCATATATCGCGTGTAAACGACTTGGAAATTCCCGGGCCCGCACCCAAAAATTGGCCGATCGGCAATCAGCTCAAGTGTTGCGATCCAGTACTGTAAACGATATCCCAAGGATTTGGGGGCTTCCGCCAGCACCTGCCAGTCCCAGCCAACCAAAAAACCAAGCCCAACAAGTGATGCCAAGACCGAAGCGGCTACAAGAAAGTACACAAGGGCCAGGCGTACCGCCCGTCGTCCGCCGACAGTCGCGGAAGTAAAAGCTCCTGTGCTTCGCTGCAGATTTTTGCAGGCCTCGCTTCTGCCACGTTGGCCCGGCCAGATTGACGTCCTTCTTAACCCTTGGCCAACGAGAAGCACTATTCCGACCACAAGGGCCGCATGAGCGCTTCGGCTTTTAGTTAAAAGAAGGACCCATAAGAGAACACAAAGCATGAGCATTAAGATGAGGCCCCGCGGGCCCTTTGCTGTCGTTCGAAGAACCCCAATGACTTTCTGAAATAATTGCCGGGCGACGCGTTTTAGTTGATTGGGGGGACTAAGTCCACGGGCAGCGGGGGCTTGCGGCAGGTCGGAAGTATCCGGTACCGTTGCCTGCTCGGAAGCGGCCCCAGGACGGCCGGACGCGGCCCGACAGTCAGGCGCGCCTGGGTTCCGTCTACGAGAGAAGTAGCTTCCCACCCCTACGCCGATTACCAGCCATGTCACCAAAAAGCCGGCTAAAGAGTTAGCTAACGCAAAGGTACCGAGCGGCTCGCTGCTGCGCAAACGGTTAACAAAAAGCGTCCACTCTCGGGACCCTTTCTCCACGTAAACACCGGCCTGGGCCAGCATGCCTTCAGGATCGTGGGCAAACCTAGCTCGGATGGAGGGGAATTCGTAAAAATACTGATACAAGCCCAAAAGGGCCATTCCTATAGCAAGACCTAAGCCGGCAGCTAATAACGCCCGGGCCTCCCGCGGATTGCCTAGCAGTTGACGAATAAGCAGGAACCCGGTTACGATCCCAACCCAGTCCCAAGCGGCGTTGATCATAGCCCGCGGCGGGCCAGAAGAGATGTTGACAAAGCATGCTACCACGTACCACGCGGAGCCAAGCAGCACGAGGGCCTCCGGGCTTCCGAATCGGCTGGGTAGCCCCGGGATAACGCACCGCATCGCTCCCCAGGCCGTGGCCAAAAGAAGCCATAGCATAACGAAAGGAAGGCCGTCGCCGATGGTAGCTGCCTCGCTCGGACTGAGGGGCCGGGCGATAAGTAACGCTACCGCAGCCCCAAGAAAAATCGCCCGCCATTTTTCTTCCTCGGACGCCCCAGTCAGCCCGGGTGGGCTTCCCTCTCCGGCCGGCTCAGCGGCCTTTGTGCGCCGAGTCTTGCCTTTGTTATCGGGATTGCGGCCTAAAGAACCGGCCACGCAAAGGCCCCTCCGTTAATTTCTCAATCCCTCGCTAGATCGTCAGCCACCGGGCGGAAGCTCCCTTTGCCGCTGGCCCGCCGATTCCAGAATCCGCACGAGTACGAGATTAGCCAGCACTATTAGCAGGATAAGAATCGCCCCAACCGGATTTACCTGGTGCAGGAGAAGCGCTCCCAAACCGCAGGATGCCGTGGCAAGCCAAATTGTCAACACGGCCTGGAGCGGCGATAAACCCAACTCCACCAAGCGGTGGGAAAAGTGGCTGCGGTCGCCTTCGAAAGGACTGCGTCCTGAGCAAATTCGGATGAGCACAACTGTTGTCATATCATAAAGCGGGATCGCCAGGGCACAAAGGGGAGCCATTACGGCATGCGGGGGATGCGAGTCGCCGGCAAATGTCGCGGCAAGCGTGAGCAAAGCCATCGTAAATCCCACAAAGTAGCTCCCGGCATCGCCCATAAACAGCCGGGCAGTTGGCCAATTGTGGATCAAAAACCCACCTAAAGCGCCCGCAAGCACAAGGAAAAAACCTCCGACAAAAAGCTGCGGTTCCCCGCTTCCTGGTTCTGGAGCAAGAAGCATGACGGCTGCCAGGATCAGCGAGGCAATTATCCCCACCCCTGCCGCCAGGCCATCCATGTTGTCAATCATGTTGAAGGCGTTGACTAAAGCGACAATCCAGATGGCGGAAAGCACCGCGGGGATTAAGCTGCCACCAAGAAATAAACTTGCTCGCCAACCTAGCGCCACCATGATCGCCGCCACAACAAAATGAATAGCCAACCGGAGACGCCAGTCAAGCCCCACGCGATCGTCCCATAGGCCCAAAAGCCCAAGCAGAAGTCCCCCCATCAGCACCGTCCACATGCGCGGGGACTGAACAATAAATCCGCTCAGATGCCGGCGGCAATCTTCCGGAAGAAGCTCGTTGATGAAAGCAAGAAAGCCCCAATACTTTCCGAAGGAACCCTCCAGCACTAAGGCCATCACAAACCCCGCGGCCAGCGGCACTACCACTCCTGCCCAAATGGCGATGCCACCCCCAGTGGGCATGGGCACCGGATGAAGCTTCCGTCCTCCCGGCTTGTCCACAAGACCAAGCCGCGGTGCGATCGCTCGAACCAAAAAGCCGGTTAGCCAACTTATCAGAAAAGCGGCCAGCGTAAACAGGACCAAAACCGCGGCAATGCCCCAGCTCACAAGCGGCCTGCCTCCCTCAGCTGACGGTGAAGGTACTCACGGCACTGGGAAAAGAATTCCTGATAATCCGCCCGGCGATAGTCGGCAAATGTCCACGGCAAAGCTTCCCAGTTCCCCTTGCGGTAACAGAGCGTCACTTCCGCATAGATTCCTCGCCCCAAGTAAATGCGGTGGGAAAAATCCTTTGTGGACGCAAGTACCAGCTTACCGAGGGCGATGTAGCCCGGGTCCAAATTAAGTGGACGCACTTCCGGATGAAGCCCAAGCTCCGCGTACTCGCGCTCCCAGCCATTGGTTTGAATTTTCAGGTCGGCCAATCGGCCCGGGTCCACAAGTTCCCCAAAAGCAAAAAACTTTTTAAGCAAACCCGGTCCCATCGTCGGCTCGTAATAATCGGTCTCCCGGAACTCAAAAAGCGGGCTTTCCAGCGCTAGTTGTCCCCATGCACCGCTTGCCTTGGCCTTGGCCCACTCAAGTGCCTCCCGATGTCGGCTGAAAGCAGCCAGCAGGAGAAGCACCGGTTGGGGCGGAGAAACCACACCCATCGCCGAAGTCCTGAGAAATTCACCACCAACTTGGGCTTAGTTGCTCTCCGAAAATCGCTATGCCCGGAGGCGATTTACAATCTTGGAATCCAAAACAGAAGCTTACCGGTCTCTGGGGTTCCCTAAGTTCCGCTCCCCCTGTTTCGGTCGAGCAAAATCGTGCTCGACTGGAAATATCGCTTGCGGCGGGCCAGGACTTCTTGTGGATCCTGCGTCTCCTTTCCCTGCAGGTCCTCTAGATTAGCCTGGCAGAAGCGGCAGCCCACAACTTTCACATGATAGTGTACGAATTGGGCCATTTCCTCCTCCAAAATGCCCAGCAAAAATTCCCCTAGCTCTTCCCGCGACGGGCAGCTGAGGCGATGGCGGCGCCATACAGCCCCCAGGGTGTGAATCCCTGCGTCCCGCAGCGAAATAAGGTCCGCCACTACCTCTCGGGCTGCCGGATCCTCGCGTAAACGTTGCTCAAGCTCCGCCATCTCATCCGGCGGAAGCGCTTCGTCCAGATAAGCCTCCCACTCTTCCCGGGTTACTTCCCGTTGATAATTCATCGGCAAAAAGCCTTTGTCCACACCCGACAGCAAGTTTTCACCTTGGAGTGCCAAGCAAACTCGATCACTGAGCTTTTCTCATCCCACGCGTGAATGATTGGGCCATGTCAACACATGGCAGCGCGCTAGCTTTGCGAAAAAGCTCCGGCCGAAGCGGCCTTGGCAAAATTTGTGGCGAATGGTGTGACCCAGGTAGCCGGCTACAAATGAAGCAAACTTTTTCGCGAAAACGAAGCTACGGATTTTGCCCCAACATTAATTCCGGGAAAAGCTCCGGACAGACGCCCACGGCTCGCACGGCCTCGCGGAGTTTCTCGATAAACTCGAACTTGATATTCGCCACCGCTTGCTCGCTTATGCCCAGGGCCTCTGCAACGCGTTTATTGGGCCAGCCTCTTAGCATCAACAATTCGACGCAGGAAAGCTTCTGCCAGTAGCCCTTCGTCTTATAATAGTCAACAAGTCCTTTAAGGGCCTGAACAAGGACCTTTTCCTCCCAACTTTTGCGTTCACGACTCTGAAAGATGCTACTTGCGCGGCGATCCCGGCCGGCAAAATCAGCCAAGGTTCCTTGCGGGGCATGATCCGCGGGGAGCAAATCAGGCCGGCTTCGCACCCGGCGAAGATAATCGGTCAGCTTGTGTGCCGCAATCGAAAAGAGGTATTGCTCAAGCGGCCTGTCGGCATCGAAATGCCCAAGACTGGTCAACAGTCCCAGAAAAGTCTCCTGAACCAAGTCCTCCGCGATCGATCGATCACGAACCCGAGGACGGAAAAAAGCCAAGAGTCGTCCCTCGAAATGTGCGATGAGTTTTTGCCACGCCTCCTCATCACCGCACCTAACACTTTCGACAAGGAGTTTTTCCGCGGAAGAACCGGTGGCCATGTGTTAATCGGCCTGGTGGTCGATCAGGTGCCATACTGTACCAGGTCTCAGCGAATTTTTCGACTTACCTCTAGCTCCCTTGCGCCGTGTGGACTGACTTACGATGATTCCAAGCGGTATCGTCAACCTGTCCCAGCGGCCGCGATTGTCCCCTCCTTGACGGTGCCCCAAGTTTCCTTCCGCTTGATCATTGTCACTTCGTTACCTTTTTCGTTGAAGCGGACTTCGTCCATAAAGGAATACATCAGTGCAAGACCCCGACCCCCCTCCCAATCTGTGGTCCAGGGATCTGTTGGCCGCGGGATTGCAGCCACGTTGAAGCCCGGGCCCTCATCGCGGACCACAAATCGGGCCTCCTCCGGCGTAATCCGAACGTCCACATAGATCTTTCGTCGACAATACGGCTCCTGCTGCCGCCGCTCGTTGAGAAAACTGTAGTCCTTATCCTGGAAAAGTTTATCCCATGGGCGCACTTTCAGGTGGGAGCCGATCTCCAAATTGCCATGGTATAGTGCGTTACGCAAAGCTTCTTTCAAAGCAACACCTATCTGCAGCCGACCGTTAAATCCGCAGAGGTGGACAGCCGCTACCATTTGCTGGACCAGATCAATCAGTGGGTCAAAAAGCGTGGGGTCATTTTCCAGGAGGAATGTAAACTCACACCGGTTGAGACACTGGAGGAGCCGCTG
The DNA here is from genome assembly GCA_025060325.1 of Thermoguttaceae bacterium. Classification (GTDB taxonomy): domain Bacteria; phylum Planctomycetota; class Planctomycetia; order Pirellulales; family Thermoguttaceae; genus DTLM01. The sequence continues at coordinate 9,812 of JANXBW010000003.1, read as the reverse complement.
CTGAATTCGGCCAGCCTTGGCTCGGGCAAGTACCTCCTCCATAGTGTCCAAAAGTTTGAAGGCCACCTGGGTCTTCGGTACGTAGCTTGCCGCGCCACGCCGGAGTGCCTCCGCTGCCAAGGCTTCGCTGCCATATGCCGTAATTAAAATGACCGGAACATCCAGCTCCCGCTGACGAATCGCATTAAGTAACTCAAGCCCGTCCATCTCGGGCATCTGGAGGTCAGTGACAAGGACGTCCGGCTTACTCTGCTGGATCCTGGCAAGAGCCTCTACCCCGCTTGCCGCCTGTTCAATCTTCCAGTCGGACTGCCGGCGCAAAAGATCGCATATCAAACGACGATCAGTAAGCGAATCATCGACAACAAGAACCGTCGGCATCGAGAATCTCCTCCCCCGCGGACTTCCACCTAGCCCTAACTCCCCCACGTGGCGCTCAAAGAGGAAGCTCTCATAACCAAATTACGGTCACGAAGGGGGAGGTATCAAGGCAATACTTACACGATCGTTAAACGTTCACACCCGCCAAGCAGACGAAGGCCGGCGGGAATGCCAAAGCCGCTTGGGAGCGCGGGGCCCCTTTTCCTCAAGGCCGTTCGCAACTTGTCCCCTCTTTTTGGTTGACTAGTACCCCACTCGCTCGGGCGCTCCCTCTAACTACTCTGGCACTTCGTCTCGTTCCGAAGGCCTAAACCGCCTCTCTTGTACCGAATTTCACTGCACGGCATGAGCGACTCAGGAACGTTGTCCGACCTCCATAAGCGGATACCGCCAGCGCCTGTCCGCGGGCACCCTCTTAAACCCTCGGGGTAAGCCGAAAGACCGAAATCGCAGTGCCCAACTGAATTCGCATTGCCGAGGCGCCTCCGGGCGAGCTACCCACCCAACCTCCTCGGTGGCGCCGGCCGCCAAGGGCCACCGACAGTGCCTCCAACCAATTTTTCGCGATTGACAGCAAATTTTTCCCGCCCAACTTCGAATACGGTTTTGGCACGACGGTCCGCCGGCCCTGATGACCGGGACCCGGAAAACGGAACCAAGCCTCCGGGTGAGCGAAAGCGATCGGGGGAAGGTGCTCCGGGAGGCAAGGCGGCTTGAAGCGCTTCCCTCGCGGAAACGACCGGCTTAGGCGTCCGCTGTCTCCCCGGGGAAGCCGACCGGCCGAATGGAGGCCAGGGTCAAACAAATTGATCTCTTAGTTGGCCGAGCCCTACACTAACTCACCGGTTAGAACCAACGGTTAACCACGCAGAAGTTTGCGAGGAGAGTCTCAATGAGGAGAGTCTCAATGATGGCACGGGTGAAGCGGTCCATCTTCACTTCTTTAATCACAATCCTAATCCTTCCAGCGGCTAATGTTTGCGGTGCTGGCGAGGAGCTGCCTTCTGCTACGGAATGGATACCGGCGGAGGCCGCGATAGTCCTGGAAATCCCAGACAGCTCTAAGGTTGTGGAAGGCTTGTTGTCCAAGGAATTCGAGGGGCGGATTCGCGAAAACGAGCAAATTAGGCAATTTCTCGAATCACCCCAGTTTGCCCAAATTGTGGGAATCGTAAGATACCTAGAATTTCGTCTCGGCACCGATTGGAAAGACGCGGTCAGGAAACTTTTCGGCGGCCGAATCACCGCGGCTCTTCTCCCCCGGAACCAGGTATTGATCGTGGTAGACACGAAAAGTGCCGAGCTTCTGAGCAAGCTTCACCAAGTGTTGCTTGAACATGCCCGCGATGAGGCCCAGAAGGCGGGCGATCCGGATCGCGTTGCCTCCGGAGTATACAAGGGATGGACTGGCTGGACCTTTGACGGTGGCAAAAACGTCCATGCTCTTGTCGGATCACGGCTCCTGCTTTCAAACAAGGCGGATCTTTTGCGAAGCGCAGCCGACTTGGCGGAAACGGGCGGCGCAGGCTCCCTGGCGCGTGTTGCGGCTTATCAACAGGCTCAGGCCGCCCTGCCTCAAAATGCCTGGGTCCGGGCGTTTGTCAACATCGGCCTGATTAAGGAAGCCCCACGATCCGATCGGATCGAGCGGGCGATGAGGACCAATCCCCTACTTGCCCTTATGGTGGCCGATAACTTGGAGGCCCTTTCCAATGCCACGTGGATGGCCGCTGCCATCAATGTCGACGGCGGCCGGGTCGGTCTTCATGTGGTTGCCGACGGCACCTTCCCAGGTGGCGATCATCCCACTGCATTCTCTCTGCCGACGAATGAAAGCGGCTGTCTCCGAAACATTGAAGTCCCGCGCCGTCTTGTGGCAGTGAGCCTCTATCGCGACTTGGCCCGGTTCTACCGGCAGAAAGACGTCCTTTTCCCGGAACGAACCAGTGGCTTGATCTTCTTCGAGAACATGATGGGCGTTTTCTTCACCGGTCGACACTTTAGCGAAGAGGTTCTGCCTCATCTTCACCCAGAAATTCGGCTAGTGGTCGCGGCTCAGGAATATCAGCCCGACTACGGCGTTCCGGCAGTTGCCCTACCTGCCATGGCGTTGGTCTTCCGGATGAAAGACCCGAAGCAGTTCGTCCCCATGGCCGAGGAGGCCTGGCAGAAGGCCCTGGGCCTCATAAACTTTACGCGGGGTCAACAAGCTCTGCCTGGTCTGATCCTCGATCGCGCGGAATACCGAGGAGTTCGGTACACCGTGGCGGCATTTTCCACCGTCGGGCTAACCCCGGAAGATCGCAAAGACGTTCGCTTTAACTTCCGTCCGGTGCTGGCCCCTGTCGGCGAGTACCTTGTCCTTTCATCTACAGAACAGCTTGCTCGGGATATCATCGACTATCTACAACAAGAAGATCAAAACGCCGCTCGACTGCCGGGGCGTCATTTCGTGCTCGAGACGGATCGGGAAGGTCTTCTTAAACTGCTCAAAACCAATCGCGAGGCAATTATCCGCCAAAACATGGTGGAGAGAGGTCACTCCCGGGAAAAAGCCGAGGCAGAAACAAATAACCTCTTCGCCCTTGTTGCGATTTTGGGCGAGCTCCGCGTAGAGCTGCTCCGGCAAGAGGACAAGCCCCAAGCCCGAATTGAGGTCGCCTTGCCGGGGACTGAAAATTAGCCTTCCCGGAGGTAGTTGCACGATAACTGCGCTGGCTCCGGTTATATGCCGACGTCATTTGGACCTGCCCTGGAGCTTGCCCTGAGGGGCTTCTATCCGCGGGAAAGCACCTGCCGGCGCAGACGCTGTGTTGACTTTGGTACCATGGAGATCTTCCTCCTATGACGCTCTCTGCTAATGACCAGGTGGACGCAAGCCTCGGTCAGCTGCGGGTCGATCCGGTCTGGGCGTGGGAGCCGTTTGTGCCCACGCCCAACGACCCATGGGATTTGCGGAAGGTAGGACATCTATTCCGGCGGGCAGCTTTCGCAGGCAGTTGGCCCCAGTTACAGCAGGCGCTTGAGGAGGGACCGGAAAAGACCGTTAGCCGGCTAACAACACCACCGCCAAAGTTGGCCCAATTTCACCAGCAATTCGATCCGCTTCTGCGAGAAGCAGCTCGCGGACAGGGCCAGGGAGGGATCCGGGCCTGGTGGCTGCGGCGGATGGTGGAAAGTCCCTTTCCCCTGGAAGAAAAACTGACTTTATTTTGGCATGGCCACTTTGCCATTTCCGCCGATCGGCTGCGGGACCCAACCCTATTTGTTGACTACCTCTTGCAGCTGCGGGAAAGTTGCCTCAGCTCGTGGCAAAATGTCTTGGCAACCGTCTGCGGGCATCCGGCGCTTCTTCTTTCCGCTGGCTCGCCCCAGCATCGAAAGGCGCAGCCCAGCCTAAAGTGGGCACGCATCTTTGCCGCTCAAGTCGGGCTGGCACCAGACGGGCTGCCTGCCACAGAACTACAAGAAATCGCTCGGGCGTGGACGGGCTGGTTTGTCGTCAACAATCGGCTGCGGTTTATCGCTAGTGAACACGATCCGCGGCCAAAAAAGATCCTCGGCCGGCAAGGCGATTTTGGCATCCCCGAATTAGTGGCCGTCATCTCCGCTCATCCGGCAAGTCAAGAGTTTGTCGTGCGGAAACTTTTCCGATATTTCATCAGCGAAGAACACCCGCCGTCCGGAGAACTTCTCTCGCCGCTTGTTGATTGTCTGGCTCAAGGCGAGTCCCTCCTGGGGGTAGTGCGGGTGATCTTGCGGTCGAACATCTTCTATTCCACGCTCGCCTACCGGAGTAGGGTCAAAAGCCCCGTAGAATCGGTCGTTGGGCTTGCGCGGATGTTGGGACAAATCGTCCCCACCGCAAGATTAGGCGAAGACCTCGTCGACTTAGGGCAGGACCTTTGCAATCCGCCCACCTTCGACGGTTGGCCGGAAGGCCGCGCGTGGATCAATCACCTTAGTTTCTTGCGGAGAAAGCAAGTTCTTCGTCAACTGGCCGTATCCTCGGCTTTGGACCCGTGGGCGGTCGCTCAAAAGCACGGCTATGGTAGCATAAACAAGCTTCCCGATTTTTTAAGTCAACTTATTTACCAAGGCGATCTGCCTTCGACCACCATGGGCACCCTTCAACAGAAATGGAACAGCTTGAGCGCGTCACGTCCTTTCCAACCTGCCGACGGAGCCAAGGTATTCTTGGCGGAGTTGGTGCAGCAACCGGAATTCGAACTGGCGTAGTCACTGAGGGGTTAATCCTGACGCCCTTGGCGCGATTGATCCCGGCGGCAACCTCGCAAACAGCCGAAAGTGACTTCTTCGAAGATCAAAGGGCAAGCCGAAAAAATCGCAATCGATGGAGCCCACAGTCGCGTCGGGGAAGGGCATACCAGATAGACGGTGCGTTTACGCGAGGCCCGGCAAGGAGCCATCTGCAATGAGGGATGACGCCAGCTTTCGGTTACATCTTTCCCGCCGGAAGTTTATCCGGATGAGTGTAGCCGGGACCACTCTCGGCCTGCTTCCCGGTGCTTGCCTCTTTCCGTTGACGCAGCCGGCTGGGAAACAACCGGTCGAGGGGGCCAAGGGACGATCGGTTATTGTTATTCAGCTTACCGGCGGCAATGACATTTTAAACACCGTGATCCCATACCAGGATCCCGCTTACTTCAGGGCTCGTCCCACTCTTAACTCGGTGGCGAAGAAGGCCCGGCCTATTAGCGACAATTTGGCCTTTCACCCGGCGCTGGATCCCCTTCGGGAATTGTTCCAGGATGGGCAGCTAGCCATTCTCCAAGGCGTAGGTTATCCCCAGTCCTCGCGAGATCATCAACAGGCGATCCGTGATTGGTACACAGCGTTGCCCGGCGACACAGTGGAACGCACCGGTTGGATCGGACGGGCATGCGACATCCTTAACCAAGCCCTTCCCTCCGAAGTTCATGCATTATTCGTGGGTACAATTCCCCTGCCGCAAGCTTTGGTGGGGAGAAGTGCGGTGGTCCCACGAATTCGCGACGCCAACAATGTCAACTGGGAACCGCTTCCCGCCGGCGATTGGGAAATTTCCTCAGGGGAGCCGCCGGATGAGGGGACAGCGCCTTTAACGGCGGAAGCGCAAGACCTTCTCCGCCATCTGCGCCAGACAGCCACACAAGCCCAGCGGGTGGCGAAACGTGTCCAGGCGGCTGTAGAGAAAGTTGCCCCTCAACTCGATGCCGCCCGATTTGAACTGGAGCGGCGGCTTCAACTTATCGCCTCGCTCATTGACGCAGAGGTCGGGGTCCGATTTTTCTTTACCGATTTTGGCGGCCCGGAGCCGGGCGGCTTTGATACCCACGCTAACCAGCTCGACAACCATCATGCTTTGTTGACTGAGCTTGCTCAAGGCATAGCGAGTTTTGCTCACCACACCGAAAAGCTGGGCATTGCTGATCGTGTCCTGCTGATGACATTTTCCGAATTCGGGCGGACCCTCGCCGAAAACGGTCGCCACGGTACAGACCACGGTGCAGCGACCTCCCTATTCGTCTTCGGCAAAGCGGTGCAAGGCGGACTAGTGGGTAAACACCCGAGCCTTTATCAACTCGACCAAGGGGGGCTGATTCATCACACGGACTTTCGGGCAGTTTACAAATCTCTTCTCGAGGATTGGCTTGGCGTTCCGGCAGAGCCCGTGCTCGGCCCTGTACCTGGGCCAGTCCCCTTGTTTGTAAAAGAGGAATATCGTGCCGGCCGCGCATCGTAAGGCTACCGGATAAAGTGTTATCGAGATCGTTTTGCCAAAACCGAGCGACCCGGCGAGAAAGAATATTCCCTGGGCCAGAACTGCCAAGATCTTTGGCACCAGAACTCTTGCCGACCGAGCCTTCTACCCAAGGCGCAGATGAATTGCCGCGGGGAGCCCAGCCGGGCGAACCTGGGTTTAAATCGTCCCCACGAGATCCAGTTTAAAAACTTAAAGCCCACCACCTGGCCGGTCCGGGCTGGCTGGAGGGTAGACGCGGTCAGGGTGTTGCCGATAAGCGCATTTTTTCTTACGTCCTGACTTGTATCCCCATAAGAGATGACAGCGCTAAGAGCAGCCGGTCCGGCTGTCGACGCTGGGCTTTTGTCCTGCCGAAATTGTGCCAGCCCAAGAGCGCAGTGCTTTCGCATACCACCGGTTGGGCTTGCCCAATCAATGAAGCTCCTTCTCCGCGTGGATCCCCGATGGTTTATAAAGCCAAAGTTCTTACTCCTCCAAACGTGAGGTTCTGCCGGCCACCAACCCGAGGGATCCGGTAGGGCTTTCCGCATCTGCATGATCTCCTTTTTCTCCTCATCTTGGGCGTGCACGGCAAGCAAATTGCTTAGCTTGGTCACTTGCCTTCTTGTGGTGATTTCTCCAGGGTGCTTGACAGCCGGTCGGTGAGTAATAAAATCGGGCAAAACGTAACCTAACAACCTACGCATCGGTTGCGCAAACCTGTATTATTTTGGCGCCGGTGGTAACACGATTTTCGCGAACGTATTACAAATCCTGTCGGCTCCGGGGACCCGTGTCACTTCCAGGTAAGCTCGAATCGTTCGCTACGCATGGGCGCTTGAAGGGAGCCCTGTGGTTCGTATCCGGTTACGTCCACATCGCGTTAGGCCGGCACCTGAGGGGCCGAAGTCATCGGGCTCAGCTTCCCACGGAAACCGCTCTCGGACGGGAGTATCAGCCAATGAGTAAACGCGTCAATCCATCTGGCCAGTACGGGGATCGCCCTAGGCGAGCTTTTACCCTGGTCGAGCTATTGGTGGTGATCGCCATCATCGGCGTGCTCATTGCCCTTTTGCTCCCGGCGGTCCAAGCCGCCCGAGAAGCCGCCCGAAGAATAAAGTGCACAAATAACCTCAGGCAAATCGTCCTTGCTCTTCACAACTTCCATGATGTCTACGGGCAGTTCCCGGTTGGCTCACCGGAAAAGACCTGCCGCGGTTACGAACAAATCCCGGCTTGGCAATACCGGTGGGGAGCGCTTGCGATGCTTACCCCTTACATGGAGCAGTACAACGTGTACAAGTCGCTTAATCTGGAGGTGCCGCTTTACGGGCACACAGGCATATACCTGGGGCCAGGTTACGGCGTCCATCCGGACAATGTGGAACCTGTCAAGCAGGAGATTAGCTTCTTTTATTGTCCCAGTGACAAGGCCCAGCGAGTTGAACCGGAATTTGGGGCAACCAATTACATGGCCTGCTGGGGACGAGGTGCTCCGAACCAAAACGGTACGGCCGTGTTCGAAACCGACGGCATTTTCGCCCGGCTAACGGCTTACCGGTTTGCTGACGTTACTGACGGAACTAGTAATACTGCCGCCTTTTCGGAAAGTCTGCTACCCGATCCGCAAATGTCCCTTTCGGGTGGTGTTGTGCTTACCAAAGAAAACAAAGATATTGTCATCGTGGGCGCAAGTAGCGGCAGTGCTGGTCCGACTCTTGATCCCGCTTGGTGCAGCCGATACGGCCAACCGGTTGCCGCTCGGCCAAATCGGACAGCTCGATGGGTCGATGGCTTTGTTCTATATACCGCTTACTACCACTGGTGGGGACCCAATTCGGATATCCCCGACTGCGCCAAGTGGTCACCCATCCGCGCCTTGTGGCAGATGGCCCGCAGCCGACACCCCGGCGGTGTCAATGTGGCCCTTACCGATGGCTCGGTCCGGTTCGTCAGCCAGACCGTCGACCTTGACGTGTGGCGAGCCCTCGGATCTCGCAATGGCGGCGAGGCCGTAAACATCCCCTGACAACGCTTCGGCTGCTCCCGCGAGCCCCGATGCCGATTCACTGCACGCCCCGTTTGCGGTGAGAATTGCGATCCGCGGACCTAAGCGTTCGCCTCCCCCTAGCCTAGCAGGACTTGACGCTGACTAAATACACCTGCGTGGCAAGTTGTTGATATAAACGCTAAGGAGCTTTTTTAGCGCCAAACACAGGCACGCAGTACGACATCGCCAATTTCGCCAGGCCCTTTTGTTGCTACTGACGCTTATGCCGGAGGAGGGATAATATGCAAGATAGTTTGCGGCATTCTGCCCGGAATCACCACGCTACAAGGAGGGCATTTCTAGTTCGTTTCCTTGGGCTAGTCACCGTCAGCGTAATCAGCGCTCCCAGCTTGGCCGAGCCCTCACGCACCGGCACGCTCTACCTGGTAGGGGTCGGCCCGGGAGATGCCGACATGATGACAATTCGGGCCGCCCGCACGATCGAGAAGGCCGAGATCGTTTACGTCTCGCCGGGTGTGGCCGAGCGACTTCGTGAATATCTGGCCGGCAAACAAGTGATCGAGGGCTACTGGCAACTTTTCTGGTACTACGGTATGAAGCCGGAGGAGGTACCCCCGGGAGAAAAAGAAGCTTTTGAAAGAATCACCGCCCAACGTAGCCAATTTATCGCCCAGGTGCGCTCACAGCTTGCTCAAGGAAAAACAGTGGCGATTCTGGACAACGGGGACGCCCTGGTTTACGGCCCATGGGCGTGGATATTGGAGGAATTTTCCGACGTTAATCCAGTGGTTATCCCAGGGGTCAGCGCCTTCAACGCCGCTCATGCCGCCCTGCGCAAGTCCCCCACCATTAGTCCACGGACCAAATCTGTCATCCTGACGGCCAATGACTGGCCCGGTAAGACAGACACCATCCCGGAATTAGCACGCCTTGGGGTGCCGATGGCTATTTTTACGATGCGGGCCGAGTTCGAAAGCTTTATCGAAAAATTGCGAACTAGCCTCCCAGACAGTACCCCGGTAGCAGTCGTAGAACATGCAGGTTACAAGGACAAAGAGCGGGTTATCCTCGGCACGCTCGGGGATATTACCCAAAAAGTTTCGGGCAACCAGCTGGCGTTTGAGTACCTCATTTACGTGGGCGACTTTATTACCTACCGACAAAAGAAGTAAAAGCCGTCGCGCGTAAGGCTGACATTTTTTGTGCCGAGGAAGGCAAACCACCGTTGTGATTTACCCCCAGATCCGCCACGTTGCCAGGGTGATGAGTTTCGTTTTGGCCGAAAATATCCGGGCCACGGGCGATCGTCCACAGGTCTTAGGGCTCCGCCCCACCCACGGGTTTTCAGACGCGCGTTGACCAATTGGTCGTAAAGTCGTGCCTTGGCCGAAAGGGATATTGGCTCCCTCCAGCACCTCCGTTGACAGTCAACGGTGCAGAGGGGCAGACAAGCCAATCTGAGAGTCTCTCTCCGGGTCCTGGCGGTGGAAAGTCATCCCTGCCTGCTGGCTTCAGTCCTACGTTAGCCGAAATGGTAACTCCGCGGGGCCTGCACCTGCCCCCAAATTTCCGCCTGCGGGAGCCGCCAGCGAGGCGGGGTAGTCACTTGAGGGAAACGGGGGCGGGGATGTTTCAGGTTCCCGCTGGTGAGCTTATCCGGGTTGAGTTTGGATA
>JANXBW010000039.1 GCA_025060325.1 Thermoguttaceae bacterium | reverse complement strand
ACTAAGGGGTCTACGAGAATGAGGCTTTGGGCCATCGGTAGGAAATTGGGATGTCTGTGGCGGTCAGGTGGGCCTGAGGGAGTGGGGCAAGAAATTCGCAATGGATGTGGCGTTGACAATGATGCTGTGGCCGGCTGATCGTTTGTTCCAGTACCTAAATAGGTCTATAGGGAGAGTGTGCCGCTAGGCAGGCTCCGTGAAGAAGTCGCAGAAGGACTCCGTCTGCCGGCGAAAGTCGGGTCGATGGCGGAATCGTTCATCAACGCCGGGGACTAGTTCCCTCAGAGTCTGGCCAGGGGGCTTTCCCGTAAGTTGCTTATGAAACTAGCTCGGGAGCGGAAGTGGAGCGGCAGGTGGCTTGCAGGAGAGGTAGGAAAAGGGGGGACACCGGTGACCAAAGCTCGGTCCCTAGGGGTTTTAAAAACATCCCGTTTGCTGGCAGCGCTACACCTCCAGCGCGGGCGTATTTAAAATGCCAATAACTCAGTCGGTCCAACACAACTTAAATCAATCCGAACACCATGTCCCCAGTTGTCCTTCCATGGCAGCACCATGACTGAGCGTCGCCTTTCGATTGGCCCATTGGCTCAGCTTCTCTCCAGGGTTTATCAGCCGGTTTATGCGGTCGATGCCAAACACCGCTTGGTGTGGTGCAACGACGCGTTCCTGCAGTTCTTTGGCATTTCCGGTCAGGCAATTGTCGGTCAGGAGTGTCGCTGGACCTCGCCGGGGCTAAATCCGGAACAACTGCCGCCGGCCGATTATGTTCTTTCGGCGGTCTGTCCGCCGCCGGATGTCTTCGCGGGCCAAAGAGCAACAGGGAGCGTTTGCCGGAAGGATAACCAGGGCCAGTGGCGTACACACCCCGTGCAGTTCATCCGCCTGAGGGAGGAGGATGGATCGGCGGTTGTTGTGATCGGCATCATTGAGCCGGAGCCGGTTGAAGGACAATGCTCCGAAGTTGGTGCCTCGGAACGCGCGCCGGGAAACGAGGCGGAGCTGTGGCATCACCGGCTCCGCGTCTTCTTAGACCAACGGGCGAGCCGGTGTCGGCTGGAACAGCTTATCGGCACAAGTCCAGCGATCGAACGGGTCCGACGCCAGGTCGAGGCTGCCGCCCACGCCAAGTGCCATTTGTCCGTTGTGGGACCGCCGGGGAGTGGCCGACGGTTTGTTGCCCAGGCTATCCATTATCAATCGGCTGAGGGCGGCCGAACCTCCTGCATTACCTTGGCTTGCCAAGTGTTGGGTCCCGAGGCTGTTTTGTCCACTGTGACCGCCAGTTTGCGGTATCGGCCCGGTCCTGGGGAATTGCCACTAGGAACAGTGATCCTGTTGGACGCGGAAAGCCTACCGGCTCAGACCCAACAGCAGATAGCGGAAGCAATCTCGGCTGCCTCCTGCCCGTGGCGACTGGTGGTAACAACGACTCAGCCGCTCCTTAAGCTGGCTGAAGAGGGTCAGGCCGATATCGACTTTGCTTCGCTTGTAAGCACGATGGTGGTTGAGCTGCCGCCGCTAGCTCAACGCGCGGAAGATATCCCACTTCTTGCCCAACATTTTGTTGAGGAAATCAATCGGGAAGCCGAAAAACAGCTTACCGGCTTGACTACCGAAGCACTGGATTGGCTAAGTGTTTACTCGTGGCCTGGAAACGTGGCCGAGCTGCGGGCAGTGATCACGGAGGCGCACCGGGCCGCCAAAGGTCCTCTAATCACTGTGGCAGATCTTCCGGAGCGGGTGTATTTTGCCGTCCAGGCTGCTCGGCACCCCACCGCTAAGCTGGAGTGCATTCACCTTGATAGTTTCCTTCGGCAGGTCCGTCAACAACTTGTGGAGCGGGCGCTTGAGCGGGCCGGCGGAAACAAGGCAAAGGCAGCTCGCCTTCTGGGAATAAGTCGGGCCAAGCTCCTCCGGTTGCTTGATGAGCTTAAGAAACCGCCGGAAGCAAGGCCCCGCCGGCGGGTTGGTCGGCCGGCTAAACCGCGCCTTAATCTGCCGCCGCTTTCGGAAGTGGCAAAAGATGCCACCGAGGAAGTCCCCATGTTCGAAGAAGTTGACGAGCCGGAGGAATTCGGCCTCGATCTGGGCGATACGCTCTTTTAGGCCGTGTTTTGCCGTAGACAACCGCTTGCTTAGGAATTTGTTCTGGGCTGGAGTCTCCCGTTTTTTGGTGAAACTTGTCTTGCCGCCAAGTCGTATCGCTTCTCCTCCTTGGGCCGGGAGGCTTGGGGGCGATGGCTTCCTATTTTTATCAACAAGTCTATCCTCTGCCGCGGCGCCGCTGGCCAAAAAGCCAACCCCACAACCCGGCTTTGACCTCGCCGGGTGTTGGCTCCTCTGCGGAGACGGGCTGAGCCATCAGGTAGGCCTGTAAACTTTCCAGGATGCTTTCGGCGCGAAGGAGAAGTTCTTGGCGACGTCGCTCTCTGCCGGAGGCAGGCTCGATTTGCACCTCGACGATTGTGAACTTTTTACCTGCCTGGCCGGATTGGACGCCCGTGGCAGCGCGCGGGGGACTGAGCGTAAGCAGCATGCGAAAGACAACGGGCCTGTCGCCTTGCCGACGCATACCAATTGGCCGATGGACAAGCTCCAGTTCAACCCGATTTTCCCTTATTGTCAACACCTTGGCCTGATGGTCGGAGACAAAACCTTGGAGTTTCTCCACGGCAACGGCCATCGGTCCGTCCACACGTAGTGTCTGCCGCAGGAGGGTAGCCGGCCGGTTCCGCGTCCACTGCGTTAGCCACCATGGCCGAGCACGGCCGGGGTCGGTCCAATCGGTTCCGCTTCCCAGTTGGACAACCTGATTGCGACCGTTGACTTTAGCAGCCATAAGCGCCCGATCGGCCCGACGAAAGAAACTCTCCGGCGTATCGCCCGGCTGGAGCTCGGTGACGCCAAAGCTGGCCGTGGCCGTCTTGTGGTCAAGGCTGGGATGGGGTATCTGGGCGAAGCGGAAGCGGATTTGTTCAGCGCGGCGAACCGCCGTGGCGCCGTCGCAGCCGGCACAAAGGAGGACAAACTCTTCCCCGCCATATCGGGCTGCTACATCGCCCGGCCGAAGCGACGCTTTTAGCACGTTGGCAAATGCCTTGATCACCTCGTCCCCCGCCGGGTGCCCAAATGTGTCGTTGATTTTCTTGAAATGATCTAGATCGCACACTACCAGGCTGCAGGGGATACCACGATCACGGTGCTGTGCTACGAAGATCGGCAAGAGTCGATCAAGTTCGGCCCGGTTGGCAAGCTGGGTAAGGGGGTCAAGCGAAGTCCGCGCTTGGAGTCGATGACATTCGGCCTCTAGCGAGGCCTCCGGGGAGACATCATGCAGTACCAAAATGGCGCCCAGCGGCTTGGAAGCATGATGAGGGACGGGGATAACATGAAGGTCCACAGGCACCTCCCGGCCACTACGGCCGCGGAGGGTCATTCGCCGAAGGCTTTGGGCACCGCACAGCAAAGCGGCTTGCACAGGACAATCGTCGACGGCAATTTCCTGTCCTCGCTCATCCCGTAGGCCCAAGAGGGCGGGGCTCCACAAACGGCCCAGGACCGTGGAGGCGCTTATGCCGCTAAGGCGTTCGGCGGCAGGGTTCCAGCCGACGATTCTGCCGGCAGTGTCGACGAAGATCACCCCGTCCCGCATTTGCTCGAGAAGTGACACGGGGAAAAGGGCGGATGCTTCCTGTGGGAGAAGATCGGCCGGCTGAAGGCGCCAGGAAAATCCGGCAGCGGCCGGATCGAGTCCACCTAGCCATTGGGCAGCTGCCCGCGGGACCAGCTTGCCCAATTGTTTGACAAGCACAGTCGCAAATTCGTCGACAAGTTGGGGATCAAATTGGCTGCCAGCATGCGCGAAAAGTTCTGCCACCGCCCGTTCCGTGGTCATTGCTGGGCGGTAGACTTGGTCGTGTGTCATGGAGTCGAAGGCTTCGGCAATTGTAATCATCCGCGCCGGCAGGGGGATATCCGTCCCGGCCGAAGGACCTCGGCCACGGCTTCCGTCAAACCATCGGCCCACATATCCGACAATGGTGGGGAGTCGCTCGTCTTCGCACGCCACGCGCAAGATTGCCGCCGACTGACTGCGGGCGTTTTCGACAAGAAGAGTTTCAGCCGGATCAAGTGGCCCAGGCTTAAGGAGGATGCGATCCGGCAGGCCAATCATCCCCACGTCGTGGAGAAGGGCCGCCACCTCTGCCAATCGGCGTTGCTCCGGATCTAAACCGCGGACCTCCCCCCAGGCGGAAACCACCAGTGCCACCCGGAGTCCATGGGCCGCTAGTGGTGGGGATTTCAGCCGGATCGCCTGGTAAAGCGCGGCCGCCACCCCCAGGCGGACCTGCACCAAGGTGTTGTCCACATGTCGATGAAAAACTTCTTCTGTTACCTTGGGTGGCCGGGGGGCTTCCTCAGTCGCTTTGTGGGCCGGGAGTAGTAGCTTTTCCAAACTGGTTGCATCGGTGGAGATGGGTAGCCCCAGGTAGGAAGTGGGAAGAGTTTCGCCGGTACTGGCGGACGCTACAGTCGACAAACAGCACGTGGCGAGCGACGGAGCGAGGCCGGCAGAAGACTCGCCATCCGCTCCATTTCCGGCTTGTGGACATAGCGGGGCCTGGGTTGGGGTATCCTCTGCGGCGGCCAGAGCCAAAGCGATCCCTCGTTGGTCCACCCGCTGAGTAATGGTCCCGTCCAAGGGTTCATCCATTTGCGTGCGGTCCTCCGGCGGAAAAGCCACAGCATCAGGGAGAAGGAGCCCCGGTTGCCAGGTTGCGCAAAGGGAATCGGCGGAAAAGTCTGCCGATCCCGCAAAACCCACGGCGAAAATGATCGGTTGCGCAGCCGGCGTGCGCAGAGGGGTTTCCGCTACCCCACCAAAAACTTAGGTCACGATGCAGATGTTGTCAAAGTTCCTGAATCTAATAAGGGAATAACCCACCATTGTTCAGGGTTGGAGTAAGGTTGTCTTGTTTCCAGATAGCGCTGGCAGAGGGTTCGACCGGCTGCCTATCCGATATGCCGAGATTTCTTGGTCCCTCCGGTAGCGCCGGTTGCGGCCTATTCCAAGAGGCGGCTCTTTGGCGGAAACCGCTGGCAGCAGGCCTTTCCGCAGCCGGGGGCCGGACGTGTTCGGCGCGGTTTGGTTGTTAAAAAGCGGGGCCCTATAATGGCTGGTCCTGCAAGCTGGAGAGGTTTGCCTCGGCCGAAATTCGATACAGCTGATGGCCGGTGGCTTTAACCGTTCGTCGACGAATTTGTATCGCGAAAAACGCCGGAGGTGAGCACCTCTCAATTTAATTGGCGTTAAGTAGATCGAAGCGGAATGGCTCGGGCTTGATCGACAAATCAACGGGAGCTGTTGACTGAAAGAGGGGTCTTAGACCATGCGGCTTGCGACGATTCAGACACAAGAAGGTCCTCGTGTGGCCGGTGTGCGCGAGGACGGCTATGTGGACCTCCATGCCAGCGACCGTCATCTTCCCCCGGATCTGAAGAGCTTATTGGCCGGTGGCAAAGAGTTGCTTGCGGTGGCGGAGGAGGCGCTTCGCCGGGGCCGAGCCGTTCCTGCTGACGAAGCCCGTTTACTTCCGCCAATTCCCAACCCGGAGAAGATTATTTGTGTCGGCGCAAACTATGCCGACCACGCAGCCGAAAGCGGTGTCCCCGTGCCAGCTGAGCCGATCATTTTCTGCAAATTCTTAACCGCGCTGTGCGCTCCAGAACAACCGATCGTTTTGCCGCGCGTGTCGCAAGAGGTTGACTACGAAGGGGAGCTCGTAGTAGTGATCGGTCGCTCCGGTCGGTATATCCCGGAGGACCAAGCCAGGGAATATATCGCGGGATACACCTGCGGCAATGACGTGTCGGCCAGAGACTGGCAGCTCCGCAAGCCGGGCAATCAGTGGCTGTTGGGCAAATCCTTTGATACTTTCGCTCCTTGTGGACCGGTGGTTGTCACGCGCGATGAGTTTGCTCATCCACTTCGCCTTCCCATTCAGCTGAGACTTAATGGCAAGGTCATGCAAAAGTCCAATACCGACCAGATGGTCTTTTCGGTGGAGAAGCTAGTGAGCTACGTCTCGCAAGTGTGCACGCTTAAGCCGGGCGATCTCATTTACACGGGGACCCCAGCGGGGGTGGGGATGGCCCGAAAGCCGCCTGTTTTCCTCAAACCGGGGGATTGGGTCGAGGTAGAAATCGAAGGAATCGGTGTTCTCCGTAACCCCGTCATTGCGGAAAGGTAGCCCGGCAGCGCCCAACATGACCCTGCCCCGGGCCGAAGCTAAGTGCTGGTGTCGGTTCATCCGTCCTTGCGCTTCTTGCGCTCACAAATGCACAAAGTCGTTAACAAACTTTGTCCATGCTTGCGGGAAACGAGTGGCCTTGATCCAAGCGGTATTTTTAGTGGCACGCCAGAATGTGTTTACGATACTGGCATGGGAAGGCAAGTCCGTTAAACCTTTGTTAGAGGGTTGCTCCGCTGTCTGATGGCTCGTTTCCCGAGGGAGGTCTGGGAAACGGGGAGTGCCTATTCGTCTACAGGTCTGGGGGTTCTGGGGTTACCGCCGAATTGGATCTGGCCCCACAGCCCAGGGGATACCCTGTGGAGTGACTGCGGCCGGGAAGCCAGCGCTTTGGGTCGGTTGGAAAACAAAAGAGGTTGGTGCAATTTTGTCCGTAGAGGTAAGTGGCGAAAAAGGCCCTAACACATTCGTCGGCGCCGGCCCCAGGGTCGGGCTCGGCACAGATTGGGTGGGCATGGGAAGCACCTGGGCTGGCGGCATCCTGGGCCATGGGACCGGTGGCTGGGTGTGGATTGCTGTGACCACTCGCCCTGAAGAGTTTTCGCCGGTCAGGACGGGCGAAAGCTGGGTAGCAGGATCCGGGAAAGGCAGTGGCACGGCACCCTCAGGGGTTGCCAAGTGGGGTGGGAGGACCGGCGGCGGTTGGCTTTGCAACTCTTCGAGGTGATCAAGCAGGATTCGCCTTACTTCCTGGACTGCAAGCGGATGCGCGTGAATGGTCAAATGGTCGGCCGGGACAATAACTTCCGAGTCGGCTCCCTCTAGATGGGCACTTGCGTAACTTACGACTCCATCAGAGCCGCTCGCCAACCGGCCGACAAGCCCCTTTTCTGGCAGAACCCCAATGATGCTATGCCATTTGACCCACGGGGCCTTCGGACATTCCTCCAAAGCCGCAAAAAATGGCGAGTCCGGGTCTAGGGCTTCAACACTAGTGTCTATTTGTAGCAGCTTTTCGTCGCGGATGAGATCCCGATTAAGCCGGTAAAATTCCGTGTGGGATTGCACGACAAATTCCGGCAGGCGTACCAACCGCTCGAAGATCCATTGCGTGGTGATATTCGAGGCTCGACTCCCCCGATGTGGCGTGGCGATAAAGATCACGCGGGCAACGGCCGGGCTGGGTCGAAAAAAGAGAATTTTCGCCATTCGTTGACGAAGGGCAGGATCGACGCGGACCGATTCAAAAGGAGCGTCGCTAATTAGCCGCCACAGACGGTCACCGCTGTCAACGCTCTGCAGTCGGGCCAGCAGACCGCCCATACTGTGTCCCACAAGCACCATCTGATCAAGCGTCCAGTCCTGATGATAAGGGTCTAAGACGTGCCGGACCTCGGCCAGCTCCTCCCGAAGGTTGGCGGCAGTGACCCAAAACGGTTGTGCTGTGGGATACCAATAAAACCAGAATTGGAAGTGCCGGCGAATCTCCGGAAGACTCCGCAGCTCGTTAAACATTTCCACCCAAGTCATCGGGCCTGACCACAAGCCGTGGATCATTACCACCGGGATCTTCCCCCGCTCATAGGGCTGGAGCATATAAAGACCCATGAGCGGCTTTCCGCGGCGGGGTTCGAGGCGAAGAAGTTGCTCCGGTCGAAAAAGTCCCACGTACGGGGCAATGGCCAGTCGCTCGTCGGCCAAAAGGTACGCTAGGGGGGTTGTAAGATCAGTTTGGAGCGGCACCCACAGGCTGCCCACCCGAATGTCGCTTGTCACCATCGGATCGTAAAGTTCCAGCGTCCCTGACCGTTGTCGACCGGCATCGTTGGCGTAAGGATCAGACTCTCCGTCCGGCCGAAGAAACACCGTCACCGGGATTGTTAGCCCATCAGGATAGAACCGGGCGACAGGCGGCTCCTCGGCCAAGGGCCGGCGGATGGCAATCAGCGGCACCCCCAGTCCGTACGTGCGGTAATGATTGCGGAGATTGCGGATTTCGTAATCGCTTACAAATTCAAACCGTCCAAATTCTTCGGGTCTCCATAGGCCGGCCTGAATCCGGCATCGCAGCTGCCATTGTCCTGAGGCAGTCTGAATGGTGTAACTTCGGCCGGGAACTAACCCATGTTGCCGGCACACAAGGCGGAGGAGGTTTTCTAGGGAACGATTGTACAGCTCGCAGGCCCCACGGAATTGTGGGTCGTAGGGGTTCCGCGATTCGCGAAACCGGTCGTCAAACAAGAATTGGAAAGCATGGATCACCGCTGCCCCAAAGAGGTCAAGTGCAAGCTGGGGTTCCTTGTCCTTGACACGCAGGGCAGCAAGGTGAGAAAGTTCGGCCGCTGCAAAAAGTTTCTCGTCAGACGGCTCGCGATGCATTAAGTCCTGCAATTGGCGGAGGAAGCTCCGCGGATCTTCCTTCTCCCATGCCTTTACCAGGCCATAGCGGCGAAGAAACTGAAGGGTCCGCTCGCTGGGTTCACGGACCGGTGGACTGTAAACGAAAAAGGGAAACCGCGGGGGCGATTGATGAAGGGTGACGGTCACTTGTCGGCCAGGAAGGCATCCAGTGGCAAAAAGCACAGTCGCCGCCGCAAACCAAAACCGCAACCCGCACCATCCGACCCCTGTGGAATCGGTGGGACTGGCGCGTTCCCTGCTTAAAGAGCGGGTCTTGGGGAAGAGGTACTTGGCAATCGAGCTTTCAATCCTCGGCAAACCGCTCATTGATGCTGACGCATGCCCTTGAGCGGGGGATGTCGATTGTAAACAAGATTGCAGCTTTCGCCACACATCCCCCTTCGGTAGATGACTAGCTATTGCCCCGTTGCTTTCGACGCTGCTTTTCCTAATTCGGCGATCTACCCGAGCGTTCCACTCCCTACTCCAAAATGGGGGCGACCAAGGCCGACTTTCGCGCAAATTTAGAGTCGGCCCTAACTAGCAAGGCTGAGATGGAAACCACCTACAAAGTCCCCATCAATTTACCCGCTTGAAGAGCGTGCTTCCTAATTGGGGAGCAAGAACCAGCCGAGTACATCCTCCGCATTCAGAGATAAGCCGGACGATGCCACACCTGGCGGGAGCCGCCTCGGTTACAGGCAAGATTCGCAAGCGCATAAGAGACCCAACTGAGATCAAAAATCGAAAGTACGGTACCGGCCTTGCCTTCGCCGGGTCAATCGAAATCGCGGCCTTTGGGCAGCAGTAGCGGGTGGCGTGCGAAAAGCTAAAGCCAGATTAGTGGCCCAAAGCCGATCCGGGGCGGGTACCTCTCCGATCAAAAGAGGGTAACTGCTGCTCGGGCAGAACGTAATTCACTGGCACGGTAATCTCCTATTTGACCTAGTCTTCCTGTCTTCACAAGGCCTTCCGAGGGTTGGCCAGCAGGAGGGTTTTGAAGGGCTGGAACAACAGGAGAATTCTGGAAGATAAGTTGCCCAAGCTTTCCATTGGGTCAAAGTTTTGCCAGATAAGCGGAGGCTTCGAATTCCCTCCCTCTTGTAGGAGGGTAGGCTCCCCTGGTCCTTCCGTAGGTGAGACAAATAGCCTTTCCCAATCCGAGGTACCCTTCGGGGCACCAGTCTTCCTGGATTTTGTGATTGAAGGCTTTTATGCAAACCTTCTCCCATGAAGGTACCTCCCTAGGGGTGCCGCAAGGAACGACCTTTTTTGGCCCGGCCGCTCTTAATTTAAACCTTCTATTGCCTCCGAAACTCTTTTTGCTGGCCCTTGGGGATAAATAGAAAAAGGCCGCCCAAGGGGCAGCCTTATCAGGGGCAATACCGATTCCGTTAAAACCGGAGTTTATCGCCGCAGACAGCCGCGGGGTAAAACTCCCCCACGTACCCAGAGGGCTGGCCGATGACTTCGCTAATCGAGGAATCCGACAAGCTCCTGGCTTCGGGAAGGTTGCTGGAGCTTGCGGACCGCTTTGGCCTCGATTTGCCGGATGCGTTCCCGCGTCACTCGGAAGATCTGTCCCACCTCCTCCAGTGTGTAGCAGTAGCCATCACCAAGGCCGTAACGGAGCTTAATAATCTCCCGCTCGCGGTAGGTCAGTGTCTTTAGCACTTTGTTGATTTTGGCGCGGAGAAGTTCCAAGTTGGCTCCCATGGCCGGGTTTTCCGCATTGGGGTCAGGGAGCAAGTCGCGGAAGTGGCTGTCTTCGCTATTGCCGATCGGGTGGTCAAGGCTAATCGGATAGCGATTCATAGCCAGCACACGGCGGGTTTCCTCGATGTTTGTCCCGCTTGCCCCGGCCGTTTCTTCCAACGTGGGTTCTCGGCCTAATTCTTGCTGAAGCCTTCGGGCAACACTCCGTACTCGGGTCATTGTCTCGACCATATGGACCGGAATCCGGATTGTCCGGCTTTGGTCGGCCACAGCCCGAGTGATCGCTTGGCGAATCCACCAGGTAGCGTAGGTGCAGAACTTAAAACCGCGGCGATATTCGAATTTGTCCACAGCCCGCATCAATCCAGCATTTCCTTCCTGGATCAGGTCAAGGAAGCTTAGGCCGCGGTTGCGGTACTTCTTGGCAATCGATACCACAAGCCGCAGGTTGCCTTCGGAAAGAGCTCGTTTGGCCTCCTTATACTGTTCGTACACTTGCTTGACGTAAGCCACGCGGTTCCGCAAGCTCGTGGGTGTCTCCTGAGTCGCCCGGAGGATGTTGCGGTATTCGATAAGCCAGGGCTTGCGTTCCTTGGGCGGGCCACCAGATTGTTTATGGGCATCGATGCGGGCCTTTAGTTCGTCAACGCGGCGGCTAAATTCCTCAAGAGTTTGGATCATAGGCTCCAAGCGCTGGTTGCGGAGGCCCAGCTCTTCGATCAAGCGAACCGCCCGCCGACGGCTCCGCCCCAAGCGGCGCCAAGCGGCCCGCCGTTCATCCATGGGCCGACTTTTGCTCGTGGCGATCCGATAGTCCTGCCGGTTGCGTTTGAGAAGTGCTTCCAACGTCCGCAAGTGATGGGGCAATCGCCCCAGGATTTGCTTCTTTTCTAACCGATCGGTCACCGATACCTGGACCGTCCGGTCAAAGGGAAGTTCTCCTTCATACACCCGTTTTAGAGCCCGGACGGCTTGTTGCATCACATAGTCGCACTCCAAAAGCTTGCGGCGAAATTGGGCCCGCGTCCTCTCGATCTGTTTGGCCAGGGCAATCTCCTGCTGACGCGTCAGGAGGGGGATTTCCCCCATCTGCGTCAAGTACATTCGCACCGGGTCATCCGACCAGGAATCGTCCTGCTCCGAGTCCTCAGGCAGGAGGTCGTCGCTGACTTCTAGCTCGCCCTCCGTATCGAGCTCTGTCTCCGGCTCGTAAGGAGCCTGGACCAAATCTTCTAAGTTGTACTCCTCTTCGGCGACATCCTCGATGTCCAGTTCGTCCAAAATGTCAGCAGCTTCTTCTTCGTAGGTATCCAATAAAGCATCCGGATCGTACAACGGTGACCTCCTCATAGCATCCACACCTAACGTTGCCCGACTAAGTCAACAATTCCTATTACTTGAACCAACCGACCGTATGATCAAGTGACTTGTTTATGCCTCCAACAATGTCTCCTGTAAGGACCTCCCCCCTCTCTTCGCCCAGGTTGGCCTGCCGGTAGCTTTTTGGCCGTTTATGTCCTCCCCCAACTTGTACCTGAAACATCGTTTACGACCACACACTTAAGCAGCTGTCGGGCGAAACGTGTCGTTTTAAAAAGCCGAGCAACCAAGTAACCAATTCCAAAGTGAAAATGATCCAACCCGCGGAGAACATCCCTCCGCCGCATGCGGAGATTCAAACCGTCAGAAAGGGGCGGATGCTGGCAGGTCTCGCCTCAAAAAGCATGAAGCAAACGGAAAAGAACACACGCTCGGGAAGGCAGAGGAAGAAGCGGCGGACAAACCTGGCGGCGAAGATGTTAGATTGACGAGGTCGGAGTTGCCGTTGGACTGTTTACAAGAACTGTCGTGAAGCTGATAAGGCCACCAGTTTTGCTGCAGGCGATGGTGCCCGACGTGCTGTTTGATTCGGTGTAGCACTGTTGACGCTCCAGGATTAGGCGGCCAACCCACCACCAAACCTATCCGTCATTGGTGTCCGAAGCAAACGGAGGCAAAGCCTAAAAAATCAACAAACTCAACCACCGGGGTAGTTGCCGCGCGATGCTCCCTGGCTCCGCCACTCGTTCGTTCCCGAAAATTATTTACGTCCCCACCACCGACACTTTGACAACTCAAAGCTGGGAAAAAGCCCACGCTGGCCCCGGCTCATAAGGCAAAAACACCCTTCCGCTACGAACTTCTGCTTACGGTTAACCGACATGACCGGCATCGAGATACTGCCGAGTTAAAGCATCATCCGCTCGGCGGTGGGGTTCCCCTCTTCGGGCCAGCGGCCCCAACGGGAAGGCACGACTAGCTGCCTTCGAAGGCCTCGCAGCCGAGGCTGGGCAGGGTTCGGAAGGGGAACTAGCCCAATAATTTTAGCCAGGGGTAGCGCAAAGTCTAGCAAATTCCTTGGCAAATCCGTTCTTCCCAGGTACCCCCTCCGGCGGTCTTCTAGGTAATGTCGACGGGCGTTCCCTGTAAGGAAAAGTTCCGCCTTATTTCCCAGAATCTGTAATTGCGTCCAGTTACTGCGGCCTTCAAATTGCCTCATCAAAATAGGAAAAATGAATAAAATAAGGGAAATTTCTCGAAGGGCCAATTTTTAGACACCAGCCTGATTAGCCGCCTGTGGGATTTGACCGCCCGGGTTACCCACCGTGGGTGTGGTTCGTAAACGGGATGGTCGCTGAGGGATTAGGGAGACAGGCGCCCCGGGCCCTCACCCGACCCCAATTTTGGGGCCATAGGAGACTACGCCGGACAAAGCGGAGCCTCCTGGGCTAAGACTTGCGACCGTTGCGGCTCCCTCCTATGCTTGGCCTAGGTGGAAGCGGGACACTTATCCGCTCGATAGGGCAGATTTCACCCGATGGAGCGGGGCCGGTAAATCGGGAGCTATAATGCGTAGCGAAGGTGGGCGAAGGTCGCACGGGACTTCCCTGGGATGTCAACCTCCTGTCCCCAAATAGGCGGGGTATGCTTGCACCGCTGGGAAAACCACCTTCGGAAAAGATCGGCGGGCCCTAGGATTCTGAGGTGCCCAGCGAGGCTTTTGAGGCATCTCGGGCGGGTTTGGCTTTCTGACTGCACAGGATAGCTTTTTCGGACGTTATCTCACGCGAAAGTCGTGTTTTCATGACTGACATTTACCTGCTGCCGTGTCCCCGGTGTGGTAGCCGGCACCGCGTCACCGCGGCGCAAGCAGGGCAAACTGTCTTGTGCGGGTGTGGGGCCAGGGCTGAAGTCCCGCCGTTACGCGATCTTCGGCAGTTGGAGCTTGCTCCTGCCGAGCTCGTCTCTGCGCCACCGCCCAAAGCGACCTGGGATTTGCGGAAAACCTTCGCCCTGGTAGGCATCCTTATTGCTCTTCTCGGGGTGGGGGTAGGATTTCTTTTTTGGTGGACCCGACCGAAACCTTTTCCGGTGGAACGGATGACTCCGGCGGAGCTTTGGTCTCTTTGGCAACGGTTCGACACCCGGGGATTACCGCGGAGATATGTGCGGAACGATCCTTTTGTCCAGGAAATGCAGGCGAGGCGACTGTGGTATATTTTCGCGGCCGGGATAGTCATTCTCGGCCTGGTGGTGGCGGCTTCGGCGCGGTTTTTGCCTGAATTTTTCGCCGAGAAGCCTCCACCAGTTCTCGGGGACGAAAGTGGGGGTGAAGAGCTGGCCGAGGAGTCGGCTCAGGACATCATGCCGCCGTCTTCGGGCGGCTGAGGCCGGCAAAAAGGAGCTTCCCTCATCGGGAGGGTTGAAATCGGGCGATGCTTCGAGAAAGGTGGGCAGTGCCTAAGAGCTTAGGTAAGGTGAGGTAGCGCCAAAGCTACCAGCGAGGTGGACCATGGATATCGAGATCCTGGGCTACAGCGGACCGGTCCTTCGTATGGCTTTTGTGGGGCGGATCGTCCGCGACAATAGCATGCCGCTGACGGAGGCCTTTGAGTCAGCACTTGGCCCAGCGGGCTATCGGCAGCCGGTTGTCGTCAGCTTTGAAAGGACTTTTTTCATCGACTCCTCTGGCCTGTCGTTTCTGATCCAGTGCCATAAGCGATTCACTCAGGCGGGCGGGAAATTGGTGATGCACTCCCTCACCCCCTCCGTGCTGACGTTATTTGAGACAATGGGGCTGCACCAGGTATTCCTTTTGGCGGAAAATGAGCCCCTCGCCCTTCAGATGGCTTTGGCCGACAATCTGTCGCACCATCCGGCAAACAGTGGGGGTTAAGGCTAGCGGAGGCGTTTAGGCTCCGCGACGCAGGCGTTCCGGGATGCTTTCTGAGGCGAATAGCTCCTCGAAAGTTTGCCGCCTCCGCACAAGGTGGGCTTGGCCGTCGAGAATTAGCACCTCGGCGGGCAGGGGATGGGAGTTGTAATTGGAGGCCATGGTGAAGCCGTAGGCCCCGGCGCACTCAATAACGAGCCAATCGCCAACCTGAGCCGCCGGCAGTCGTCTCTTTTCAACAAATCCGCCTTCACTTTGCGTAAAGATGTCCCCGGACTCGCAAAGCGGCCCCCCCACTATGACTTCCTGCAAGTTGTTCGTTCCCGGCATTTGGGCAGCGATTGACATTGGATGATAAGCCCCGTAGAGAATCGGCCGGGCTAAGCAGTTAAACCCGGCATCTACCAGGTAGAAAAGATTGTTCCCTTGGCGCTTAACGCTGCGAATCTCTGTCACGAGGAAACCGCTTTCGGCAACGAGGTATCGGCCCGGTTCGATCTCCAGACGAACAGGATGCCCAAAGAGGTTTTCAAGCCGGCGCCGGGTGGTGTCCCAAAGCTCGAAGTACCGGCGAAGATCGATCCGACTTTCCCCGGGGCGATAAGGGATTGGCAATCCGCCCCCACCGCTGATTGAGCGGATGCGATCCCCGGCTTGCCGGGCTGCGTTTTCCATCGCCGAGCAAACTTGCGACAAGTGTTCGAAGTCGCTGCCTGACCCGATGTGCATGTGAAGTCCGCTGACCCGAAGGCCGACTTTGTCGGCAAGCGATAGCGCTTCGGCGAGCTGTTCGTGCCAAATTCCGTGCTTCGAGTGGTCGCCGCCTGTGTTGGTCTTTCGACTGTGGCCGTGCCCAAAGCCGGGGTTTATCCGCAGCGTGATTTCCCGGCCGGGAGCCACTCGGCCTAACTGCTCGATCATGTCCATCGAACCGCAATTTGCATGAATGCCT
Source organism: Thermoguttaceae bacterium (assembly GCA_025060325.1). Classification (GTDB taxonomy): domain Bacteria; phylum Planctomycetota; class Planctomycetia; order Pirellulales; family Thermoguttaceae; genus DTLM01. Next base: position 19,697 of record JANXBW010000039.1, on the reverse strand, counting down.
TTTTCAACAACGAGCTTGAGGGCCGCCCGATCGAAAATGTCAGCGCAGTAAACAATAGGTGGGGGATCTCCTTCAGGGCTGAACCCGGCGGCCAGCGCCCGGCAAATTTCGCCAGCACTTACTGCGTCCACAAGAGCCCCTTCCTGCCGAAGCATCGCCAGAACGGCGAGATTAGAACATGCCTTCTGCGCATAGCGGACCACGTCAAACTGGCGTAATTCTGCCAATCGTTGGCAAATGACGTTGCCGTCATACACATAAAGCGGAGTGCCAAACCGTTCCGCAAGTTGGGAGACGGGAATGCCGGCGATTGTCTCCCGAAGGAGCGAGGGTACCTCTACCATAGGATGATTGCTCCACAAATTCGTCCGATTACTCCTGCGCTAGAGCGCGATTGTCACTGGGTTTGGTGAAAAAACAGGAGTGTTTGGGCTGGGGACCACGATCGCGAAGTATACTGCCCGGACAGTTGATTCGCCCCATGGCTTTCGTGTACAGCGACAGACCTGTCGGAACTACCATCTGCCTCAGCTGGCCACTGGGGCACAAAGCCTTGCGGGAAAATCGGGCGGCGGGGCAAGCTTCTTGAGTGGACCGACTGTCACCACCGTTCCCCGGGTGAAGGGATATTCTTTGATAAGCTGGGCGATCCGCTCCGGGGTGACCGCGGCAATCATTTCCAAAAGCTCGCCGACCGAATAGTACCGCCTCTCCAGCATCCAATCGTCGCCGACTACTCCCAGCCGCTGGATGGACATCTCGCTGGCCAGCACGAGCCCGCTGCTAACCTTATTCTTTGCCCATTCCAGTTCGTCATCGCGAATGGGTTCGTCCGGCAAGCGTCGGTAGAAGTCCCACAAGCGCCGAAAATTCTCCTCGGCCCGATCAGGCTCGCAGGTCATCCCCACGCAGTATACGGCCGCTCCTTGGTACTCCTCGAAGGCCAACGCAATCTCCTCGACCAGGCCCGGCTCGACAAGCTCCCAGTACAGTCTGCCGCCCTCATGTCCACCCAGAATAGACGTCAGGAGCCACATAGCCGTCCAGTCGGGAAGACCCGCGGGAGCGGGAGCGACGTGGATTAAATACTGCTGTTTCGACGCCGGCTTGTGGATGATTGAATATTCTTGAAAGGTCACAGGCGGCGTCACGTCGCGGCGGTACCCACAGGGGCGCCATGAGCCGAACACTTCTTCCGCCTTCCTCACAAACTGATCAAAGTCGATTTGTCCCGTAGCGACCAGGGCGGCATTGTCTGGGCCGTAATGTTCCAGAAAGTACCGCTGCATATCCTCTGCCCGAAGGGCGCCGATACTTTCTTTCGAGCCGAGGATGCTGTTTCCCAGCGGGTGTGGACCGAAGTACAGCCGCCGACATATATCTTCCGCGGCATACGGTGGGTTATCGAGGTCCATTGCAATTTCTTCGAGAATGACCCCCCGTTCCAACTCGAATTGATCTGCCGGGAAGCTGGGCTTGATCAGCTCTCCCAAAAGCTCGAGAGCCCGCGGCCAATATTCGGGCAACACCGCCACGTGATAAGTTGTGCACTCCTCGTCGGTGGCTGCGTTGTGAAAAGCGCCGATTTCCTCAAAGGCGGCATTTAGCTCTTCGGCGGAGAATCGGGCGTTGCCCTTGAAGGCCATATGTTCCAGAAAATGGCTTACCCCGGCCCAAGCGAGCGGTTCGTCGCGAGCGCCCACACCGACAAAAAGTCCCAGCCCCACGCTGTAAGCATCAGGATGGCATTCGGCGATAACTTCCAGACCGTTTGCCAGGCGTGCACAGCGAAAGTCACTTCGCCGGAGTTTATAGTTCACCGTTGACCTCCAGTTCTTTCGGGCCAACTGTTACGATCACAAGATTGCGAGGCGGATTGGCGGCAAGAAAAGCGTTGATAGATTCGGCGGATAAATCGTCGATGATCCGCCGCAGTTCCTCAATCGGACGGACCCGCCGCAGAAGCACCCAGTCCCGAGCGATAGCCCCGCAGCGGACCATGCTCGATTCTTGACTCATTATCATGGCAGACTTGATGGTGGCTTTGATGCGGTGCAATTCTTCCGGCTGAATGCCTTCGGCAAGTTGACGAATTTCCCCTAGAAGCACATCCAAGGTTTTCTGCGCCCGATCGGCAGAAGTGCTTGCGTAACAGAAGGTTCCCCCCTGCAACCGGCCGGAGTGATAACTTGCCCCGCAGCCGTAGCAGAGCCCGCGTTTTTCACGCAGTTCCCGAAACAGTCGGGAACCACTCCCATGGCCCAAAACGGCCGCAGCCGCCCACGCCTGAAAGAAGTCCCCATGCGAGTAAGCCGGCCCAGGAAAGGCTACCCCGATTTGGACTTGCTCCGACGGATGCGGGCAATGCCGGTAGCGCACGTTGCTCGGTATGAGCCGGACTTCGGGGGGCTTTTGGCCCTGCCAATCGCCAAAAAAATCCCCGACCAGATCAACCAGCTCCTCCCAGTTGAATTTGCCGGCTACCGCGATAAGCCCCCCGTCGGGCTGGTAGTATCGGGCATGATGTTCCTGGATATCCGAGAGAGTTATTCGTGCGACGGATTCCTCGTCCCCACTAGTAGGCCGACCTATTGGGTAAGGGTAAAAAACCCTCTTTAATTCCCGCACCAATAGCGCGGCTGGTTCGTCCGCCAGTCCACGCAGTTCTTGGAGAATCCCCTGGCGAACATTCTCCACCTGGGAGGCTGGCAACTGTGGCCGGCGGACCACATCGGCAAAGATTTCGAATCCTTTCGCTATCCGAGCACTGACTGTGGCGAACCCAAATTTGGCAAACCCGGTACCGGTTCCCGCCGCATGGTGAATCCCATATAGACCCAATTCCTGGACAAGTGCCCGGGAGTCTCTGGCTCCGGCCCCCCGCATGGCCATTTCGGTGGTGAAGTGGGCAAGACCAGCCTTTTCCGGAGGATCATAGATGCTGCCGGCCTGAAGGCGGATGGACACGCCTACTGACTCCACCCACCGCATCGGCTCTCCGATGAGGGTCAATCCGTTCGGGAATTCGTGGTAGAGCGCGTTTTCGGCCACTGCTTGCCTCCCAAAAAAGCCGGCAACTGTGAACGGAAATTATACGAAGCCCCATGCACAAGGTGACGTCCCCGGATTAGCTTTCCCTGACAAGTTGACTATTGTGATCAATAATCTCCATTTGCGCTCCCAGGGGCGCACCGGCGATGGAAGACTCCTCTCGGGACGCCACCGGCTTATCCCTGGCTCTACTCACTAAATCGGGGAGAAGAGCTATCAATCCCCGAGAAGACCTCTTACCACGAGAGGGCCACTTATCAAAAGCCGATGACTCGAGCCGATGACTCAAATTCGCATGGAATCATTCCCTGATCCTCTGGAATACCCCAGGACCGCCTGGGATTCTTGGCCAAACGGGCGTCCTACCAATGGCCGACGAGGATAAAAGGTGCCCGAGAGGCTGGCTGCCGCCAATCGAGCCAATCTCTCTAGGTTCGCATCCAGCTTTTGGCCTGCGACAAAGCGCGGGCGTAATTTGGACACTGGCCGGCTTTAATTTGTTGGGCAAGGTAGTCGGCGAACACGGAGATTAGCCTGACGGTTGACTCGTCCGGGACCATCCAATTGCTCCCCAGCATGCGTCGGGCCCCGGCCAAGAGGAATCCGTAAACAAGCGATTGGCACCCTTCCCCTTGATGTTCGGGCTCGGTGTTAGTGCTATAGACGCTAAGGGCCACAAGGTCGCAGAAACTGAGCGGAAGCTCGGTAATTTCGGCCAATGTGAGGTAGCCGTCGTCTCGGGGATCGTCTTTTCGCGCCCCCGGCGTCAGGACAATAGCACCGAACAAATTCCGCCAGCGGTCTTCCGCAAAAGCACGGGTGGCAAAGTGGATAAATCGTCGCCCGGCGACATTGCCCCGGACATTGCGTTCGGTGGCCAGCTCCCGGCGTAACCACGCGACTCTCTGAGCACCCCTCTCCCGCAAGACACTTGCTAGCCATTCAAGCGCGAAGCTCGCATAAGGGAGGGCCGCCCATCTTGCCCCTGCCCGCACATGAGCTGCCGATGGCGACAATAGCGGAAGTTCCCGCAGCTCCGTTGCCGCGGCGGGCTGGAATTGGCAATCCCCCACCAAAAGCACGGGCTGTTTTGCCAACTCTGCCTCCCCCGGTTCTTTCCGTTGATGAATGGCAAGCATCAGCTTAACGGACGGACTATAGAAAATGGAGACGCCCATGTCCACAAGAAATCGAATCGGTAGCGCTCGGTCAACAACCAAGGCCTCAAAAGGAAGAAGTTGCAGGGGCCCATGAGGCACAATCACCAGTTGACGAATTTGTCCGGAGAGAATTTGCAAGCGTAGCTCTTCCGGAATTAGTACCTCAAATAGTACCCCCAGCTTTGGGGCCAAATTGCCGATGTGATCTTCGCTTGAGGCCTGCTGCAGTTGAGACAGTAAACCATCTTCCGGCTTTTGCACAACCTTGAAGAGTTCTCGTCGCCCTAACTTGCCCGGCCGCAAAGCGAGGACCTTTGCATGCTCCTCGGAAATGGTCAACTCGGTCGTAATTGGTTTCCCGTCGGGGGGAACCGCTAGCAGATAGGAGTTCTCCTCACCGACGAAGTATTCGAGCAGTAAAGGGTTTTCCTCCGCTCGCAGTTTACGAAGCTCCTCCCAAAGTGTCTGCTGCGAGGATCGGTCGGCCAGAGGCTGTGCGACGAATTTTGCCGCCAAAATCGACGACCTGGCTTGAACATAGGCGAATTGGGCCTCATCCAGCTCTTTTGTCAACTGGGCGATGGTTTGCTGGCGAGCTTCCGGGCTCAAATCCGTACGAACAAATGTCAACTCGAGTTGTCGCCGGAGGGCCGAGACACAGGCAGCTGCTTGTTCGTACCTTTGCCGGAGCTCAAAAGCTTCCGCCGGCGCTACTTGGGCAGCAAGGGATGGCACGAATCTTTCGGCCATCCTAAGGAGGATCGGATCGCGGTACCGTTCCATTGCCGAAAAAGTCCGCTCCGGCGCGGAGAGCTGCACATAACAGTCGACAAGCGCCTCCCAAGGCTGATAAACGACGAATTGAAGGGCGGTAGTCTGCGGACGTCCCCAACCGGTGAGGCTAAGACGCTTGTTTTCGTGCTTAGCTGCCGACTCGAAATCCGCCACTGCCTCTTCCAGCATGCCCGAGGCTTTCCATGCTTGCCCGAGGAGCCAGTATCCAAGCGCGCACAGTTCCGGTGGATGGCGATAACGCTCCAGGATTTGGCGAGATTAATGAGCTAAGGTTTTCGACCTTCGCGCGTCTTGGTTTAAAGCGCCATTTCATGCCAGGCCCGCCAGGGCGACCGCTGTATACGGATGTTCTTTGCCAAAGGCGTCGGTCACAATGTCTACACAAGCTTGCAGAGCTTGGTCCGCCTCGTCGTACCTTTTGTCAAGTAACAGAGCCTGCCCCGCCAGGCCCATTGCCAGGCCGACGCTTGCGTGCCGATTGCCGAAGATTTTGCTATAAGCAGCCGCCGCTTTTAGAAAATGCGACGCTGCTTCTGTGTACTGCCGTTGTCGGAAAAGCCAACTCCCGCGCAAAACGGAAACGTCAGCTTCCGTGACCGGCATCCCCAAGGGAATAGCATGTTGAGCAACCAGTTGACCAGCTGTGGACCATTTTTCGGCCGCCTCGTAAAGACTATTTTCCGCATAAAGGCGGGCAAGCTGCACGGAAAGTAGGAACGTGGCTGCCTTCTGGCGCCGACTTTGGGTCAAAGTCAGGGAGCGGGTGAGGATCTTCTCGGCCTCGGCGAAACGCCCTTGAGCCGCATAAAGCTCGCTGACGAAAAACACATCCACGGCCCCATCCAGTGGATCGGCAGGTAGCTGCTCGCGCATTTCAATGGCCTCGCGAAGGATCTTTTCCGCCTCCGCATATTTTCCTTGGTAAATGCGGAGCTTGCCGACATTAGCCGAGATGACAACTCGTACGCCATCGCCACGCCGGCCTGCCTGAGTGCAGAGCCGAAGAGCCCTTTCGAGTGCCGCTTCGGCTTCCTCCAAACGTCCTAGCTCAAGGTAAAGAGCGCCCAGGCCGTTCCACGACACGGCCAGGTTAGGGTGATTTGGGCCCACCACAGCCTGCCGAATCTCCAGCGACCGCCGAAACTGAGCCTCAGCTCGGTGAAATTGGTAAAGCACAAGATTCACTTCCGCTAAGTCCTGCCATAAATCGGCCAGTTCAGTGGTTGCCGGAATGCCACTACGTTCCAGGGCGATGAGCACTTTTCCAGAACGGCAGCTGCCTCGGGGAAGCGGTATTTGGCCGCCAATCTGGCCGCTTCGGCAGCTTGAGCCATCGCCCGAAGGAGGTCGCCCACTCCGTATAGTTCGGTTCCCTCCTCCCACCGCTGGGAAATAAAGACCGGCTGGAGTGCCTCCTGAGCCGGAAGCATTTGGAAGTCCCCTTGGCTTGCCGAAGGTCGCCAGAGCGGAGGAGAACCCTGGGAAAAGCCAGATAAGCGCCCACCCAATCACGCACGCACCGACGGGCCAGACGAGAAGATTTGTCCTCCCCATCGCATGCCCTCCCAAGCCCTTCGATCCGAGGCCAAGACCCTGCCTTCATCCGCTTTATTGTGGCCCCGGCCAGACAAAAAACCCCGAAACCCTGCCGGCGGTGAATGAAGCGGTGGCCAAAACCCAAGCTGCAATTTCTTTAGGAGCTAATTTGGCGGCTGGAAAAGATACCCAAAATTGGTGGGGTCATATCCACCGGGCTGGCTCGCTCGCCGGCTTGGGTACACGGCATGGCTCAGGCTAAACCGCTTGCGGCTCCCGCCGGAAGTGCGCGAGAGGTTCCTGTGGCGATAATCGACCCTCCCAGAGTGGGTGGGGACCTCCCTGACTGCCTAAGAAGGTGTGGAGAGCCTGCTCCGAAAGCGCAGGTCCCGTGGTGAGACGGTCCACGCCCCGAAGTTGGTTGATGGGAGTGTCTTGAGGATTTTCCTTGCCTTTGCAGCGGCAGTTGGTTCCACGGAAAGGCACGAGACACGACGGACACTTGAGATGTGCCACCTTCGGGTGGTTCAAAATCCACCATCTTGGGGGTTGCGGTTTGCGTGGGCGGAGGCTTGGGCATGTGGTAAGATGTTTCATTAACTCGGCCAGCCCGGCGTGCCTGAAGGGTTGGGCAAGCCTCCGGCGCAATGGGGACAGATGTGGTTGATACGCGGGGGTACAGCAAGGGGCCCGTGGCCGCAAGTTAAGGTGCACGCCGCCACGTCCATCGGGCCCCAGTACCGGCGGGTGAAAGAGAATCCAAGGCTCATGCGCAACATCGAAAAGTTTATTCGGGACAACGTTCCGCGGTTCGAAGAGGTTCTTTGCGACTTCTTGCGTATTCCGTCAGTCAGTGCAGACCCGCGACATCGGGAGGACATGGTCCGGGCCGCGGAGTGGCTGCGGAAATATTTGGAGGGCATTGGGCTGGATGCGGAGGTGATCCGCCCGCCGGGTTCGGTTCCTGCTGGGCATCCGCTAGTCTATGCGGAGTCCGAGGCAGTGCCTGGTGCCCCAACGATCCTGGTGTACGGTCACTACGACGTTCAGCCGGCGGATCCCCTGGAAGAGTGGTCAAGCCCGCCTTTTGAACCCACTCGCCGGGACGGATACTTGGTGGCCAGGGGGGCCAGTGACGACAAAGGACAGCTCCTCACCCACGTGTTTAGCACGGAAGCCTGGCTGGCCGTTTACGGAAAGTTGCCGGTTAAACTGAAGTTTCTGTTCGAGGGTGAGGAGGAGATTGGCAGCGCCACACTAAGCGCTTACCTCCGCCAAGACCCGGATCGGTTGGCCTGCGATTGCATAGTTATTAGCGACACGGCCCAATTCAGTCCCGGCCAACCGGCGATCACATATGCCCTTCGCGGAATTGCTTACTTTCAACTGGAGCTGGAGGGGCCAAAGACCGACTTGCATTCCGGTCAGTACGGTGGGGCGGTGACTAATCCGGCCAACGCTTTGGTGATGATGTTGGGAGCACTTGTGGATGAGCGTGGCCGGGTGGCCATTCCGGGGTTCTACGAAGCCGTTCGGCCGATCTCCGAAGAAGAAAGGCAGATGCTGGGCCTTTTGCCTTTCGACGAAGATGTTTTCTTCGAGCGGTTGGGTGTGGACGGGGGAAGTGGGGAGGCTGGGTTTACAGTTTTGGAGCGATTGTGGGTTCGTCCCAGTTTTGATATCTCCGGGTTGACGGCAGGCTATCAGGGGGCTGGGGCAAAGACAATTATCCCATCCCGGGCCACGGCGAAATTTAGTTTTCGGCTAGTGCCGGACCAAGATCCGAAAAAGATCGCCCTATTGGCGGAGGAATATCTCCGAAAAATTTGTCCACCCGGCATCCGGATGAAGCTCGCCCTGTTGGCTCAGTGCCCGGCTTTGGCACTGTCGCTGCGTAGTCCGTGGGTTGATGCGGCCCGGAGGGCTATTGAGGCCGGCTTTGGCTGTCCGCCGGTGTTCGTGCGGTCCGGAGGGTCCATTCCCATCATCAACCAGCTTTATCAAAGCCTCCGCGCTTACGTGCTGCTTGTGGGTTGGGGGCAGGAAAGCGACAACGCCCACGGACCGAATGAGCGGTTTTCCCTGGCCGATTTTCACCGGGGTATCCGCACAAGTTGCCATCTGTGGCAAGAGCTGGCAAATGTGGAAGTGAAAGACTCGGAGTAATCTGCCCTTTCCCCGGGGAGGCTAATTCGTCAGCAGCAAGGATAAGCCCACTTCGTCCAGTTACACGCGGTAACGCCTTTGTCCACGGGAGGGACGGACAAGCGATGCTTGATCGAAGATTTATCCTCGAGAATTTGGAGAAGGTTCGGGAGAATTGCCGAAATCGCAATGTCCAAGTGGATTTAGACCGATTCGTCAGCCTGGAGCAGGAGCGGCGACGGCTTCAGGCGGAATTGGAGGAACTTAATCGCCAGGCCAATCAGGTGGCCCAGCGGATTCCTAAGGCGGCGGACGAAACTCAGCGGGAGGCCCTCCGGGAAGAAGGCCGGCAGATTCGGCTAAAAGCGCAGCAGGTCCAGCAGCGACTAACCGAGGTGGAAGCCGAGGCCGCGGCCATCCACCGCGTGATCCCCAACATGAGCCATCCGGACGCACCGATCGGCCCAGGCAGTGAGGCTAACCGGGTCATCGGGTACGGACGTACACCTAAGCCGGAGTTCCCCTTTCCCCCTCGTGACCATGTGGAAATTGCCCAAATGCTTGATCTTGTTGACTTAGAGGGGGGTGCCCGAGTTGCTGGGCACGGCTTTTACTTCCTGAAGAACGAGGCCGTTCTTCTTGAACTAGCGCTTCAGCGTTATGCCTTGGATATTCTCTTGAGCGAGGGATTTACCCCAATGATTACTCCGGATGTGGCCCGGAATCACATCCTGGAAGGAATCGGGTTTATCCCTCGCGGGCCGGAGACGCAGATCTATAGCATCGAGGGGACGGACCTTAGCCTGGTAGCGACGGCCGAGATCACCCTGGGGGGGCTTTTGGCGGGACAGGTGGTCGACGCGGATCTTTTGCCGATCAAGCTCTGCGGCATTAGTCATTGCTTCCGCACGGAGGCCGGTGCCCATGGCCGAGCAACCCGGGGTATCTATCGTGTTCATCAGTTTACCAAGGTGGAAATGTTTGCTTTTACCCTACCCGACCAGAGCGACCAGATGCTCGAGTATTTCCGGGATTTGGAGTGTCGGATTTTCGATGGCCTAGGGATTCATTATCGAATTATCGACACGGCCACGGGGGATTTAGGCGGCCCCGCTTATCGGAAATATGACCTGGAGGCGTGGATGCCCGGCCGGGGTGAGTATGGCGAGGTGACAAGCACTTCCAACTGTACAGACTATCAGGCAAGGCGGTTGGACGCACGTTACCGCGTTCGGGGCGAAAAAGGGACGCGGCTTCTGCACACGCTCAATGGGACAGCCATCGCGGTATCTCGAGCACTGGTGGCCATTCTGGAAAATTATCAACAGGCGGATGGCTCCGTGATCATACCGGAGGTGCTTCGCCCCTGGGTGGGCAAGGATCGCATCGTTCCCAAGGACTAATCGGCGCGGATTTCCCCGGCATCGCAGACGGAAAATGGGGCGTGGCGATCGGGTCGATAGAGCGTACGGCTTCTTGTGGTTCGCCTGGTTAGATTGGCAGCCTGCCTTGGGGAAAGCTCGATTATTCGCGGCAAACGGCGGGAGTACCAACGAGTGCTCATCTTCTCGGCGGGGATGTGTCTTTCGCAAAAGTGCTGGCTGCCATACACGCGTCTCGTTAAGGAGGCGCTTTAGCGGCCAAATGGGGCCCGCGCAAGATAGAGGCCTTGTTTGCTTGGCTTTTTTCTGCGTACTTCGCCAATAACCTGATCCGGAAAACAAAAGTTGTGGTGAAGAAACGATTCTTAAGCTTTGGTTTGTTTACGACCCTTTGACAACCAGGCACGGTCAAGGTTTGCTTGCGGCTCCCAACTTATTGGTCGGAATGGCAACTTTGACAGCTCACAGCATGTTGACTAGCTAAGCGTCGAAGATGTTGTTAGCTTCTCCTTGATTGAGGCCTCTCTTGGTTCTTAGGGATTTTTGTCGGCCACTTTTGGGAGGAAAGTTCATTAGGCAGCCGGTAGGCCCTCCTGATAGGGGAACGAAAAGGGTCGGTTACAAAGCCGGGCCGGGGGTTTGCGCCGGTTGAAATGGCGAGAATTCAGCGGCGATTTCGGTCCTCGCATATCGAACCGGGTTACTTCTTCCCCAAAAACATGGTTTTTCTTGCCGAAAGCGATCGCGAGGTTGCCCAAGATATGTCCAACCTGGCCCAAAATACCCTTACAGCCCAGTAGCCAACGCGGTATGAGCAAAACAGAATGAAGATGTCAAAAGGGGCGAGATGGGGTGCTCTGGGGCAGAAAGGGGCGGAAGTGTTGGGGCGGCATGAAACGGGGCAAAAGGGGCAAGTTTTGCTGAGACCACGGGTGTTGGGGCAAGCGGACCGGGGATTGCTGGCTAGGGTCTAACCAGGGGGCGGGGTTCTATCCCGGGTCCATAAAAAGCAAGGCCCAAATCCGGCTGGGGGTCCACAAGCCCAAACTTACGTTTATGCCGTTTGGGCCACGCTAGGTGACATGCCAAGCCGTACTGGCTGTCAACATTTGCCCGGGATAGAAGCGGGGCAGGTTAGCGCCCTTTAGCCGCGGTCCCCGGTCCAACTTTTTGACTTGTCGGCTGAGCGCAGGTCGGCCGGAACAACGTTATTCTATCATCTTCTTGATCTTTTCAGCACGGGGTATTTCCGGGCAATTTTCCGCCGGAGCTTACTTCTTGGAATCATCTGTCCTTTACTGTGCGCTTTCGGTCAAGGGGCAACTGGCTTGCTGCAAGAGTCCCGCCCTTTCAAAGGCTTCTGCTTTCAAGAAGTGTAGCGCCGTAATGAACGCGGCCGTCTTAAGGGGGTTTGCGCGCCAAAGTATCGATAACCCATAGGTGGCCAGTAGGCCGGCCGCTATCCAGCCGATCGGTCCGGCAAGGAGCGCGACGGTAGAGGAGGCCGTTGTGTAAACAACAAACGGAAGGGTAACACCGAAAAACCCGGCGATTGTACATATAGTCACAGACATCGTGGTGTAAAAGGCGAACCCGGAGAAGGCGACAGTCGTTCCCAGAGTGGCCAGGGCCGCCGCACCACCAAGTGCCACAATCGCCGAGGTATTCTCGAATTTAGTCCCCAAAGCTTCCTCAATCTTTTCTAGAAGCATTCTTCGCTGCTCTTGATTGAGCTTGTCCCAGGCCGCGACGAACATTTGGCCCAAAATCCGCCGTTCAAGACAGAAGGTACTTACGCCCACAATCTGATCCCTCGGCACACCGCATTCTTCGGCAACCCAGGTGCACAGCGAATGGTATTTGACCTTTCCTGAGTGCCACCAGTAGCCTAACAAACTGCTCGATACGTAAATCAGCTGGGCGCGAATCGCATCGGGCGAGACCTCTGCCGGCGAAATGGCTCCGGCTTGAATCGCACGGACCACTATCTGCCGGTCAACATCGTTGTAACTAGTGGGCCGCTCGTTGTCCTGGTACTCCCTGTAAGGCTTAAGACCGAAGGAACCATAATCCCTCCAATTGATGCTCGGGAGCATCTTTAAGCTCTGGGCCAACGAGACCCTTTCGGCAAGGCCCATTGCGTTGAGCATGTCCATGAAAGCTTTTGGGTCATCGTCGATAGTTTCAGGTCCAGTAAACTCAATCCATTCGGGCAAACGTTCGTTCTCCTGGGCAAAACCCCATAGTTTCCTGTGCAAATCAACAAATCCGAGTCCGACCACCGCCATGCTCGTACACAAGAAATTGCGGCGAGTCCACATTCCAGCATGATTGAAAGGCTTCATGAAAGTGCTCCTTCTTGGGTCTTTTGGATTGAGCCAAACCAACATTTCAGCCCATGACCTGTCGCCCAAACCGGGTATTTGCGGTGATATCCCCGCAACTAGTGGTACGCCCACCTCTTTTGGCCCCTCCTTTCTCAAACCGCTCGTACAGCGGCCGGGAATTCTTTCCCTTGGCCGGGCGGCCCGTTGTTGCTTCCCTCCTCACTCGAGCGGGCTAGCACTACTGGACCCGCCTCGAGGTAGCGCCCTTCGATGGGTTGCAACTGATCATTTCCCCGGCTTTGGATGCTTAAGTTGGTCGATAACTTCACAAAAGGCTTCCTCCTGATGTCCCTAAAGCTTTATTGCTACAAGCTGCTTTGAATCGCCGTACCACTTTTGGGGACATTTCCTTACGCCGGCTGTTGAGAGGAACATGAACACGTTCTTACTGTTATCACTTTGCATGGGGCCACTCTCGCTAGACGGCGTCCGGCCACCGGGTGACCAGGCATCGCGACCGTCAGAGCTTGCGCATCCTATTCGCTCTACCGTTGTGGGAGGCTTCGTTCTGCCTTTTCCCTCAGACATGAGTACGGACCAGGCCACGGAAATTTCACAATTCCCGGCTTCCGATCCACTTCATGCCGGGAGATTGGCGGCATTTGCCGACCATTCGGCCGCCCCTTTGCCCCCGCCGATATTTTCGTCCAGACAGCCCGGACCCCCGCCGGTTGACGACCCTGTCTCCAACGAGGCCTTACAGGGTAATTCCGGCACAGATGCACCGACCGCCCAAGGCCCCATCGGCTTGCCGGCGAGGTCCGTATGGCATGTTACGGACTTCGAGGAGTTAGCCCGGCGGTACAACCCCACGCTTGCGATGGCCGAGGCCCGCCTACAGGCAGCTCGCGGGTTGGAGCGCCAAGCACGGGCGCTGCCGAATCCGTCGGTGGGTTACCTCGGGGATGAAATCGGCGATGAGGGCGCAGCTGGTCTTCAGGGGATGACTTTCGGCATTAGCGTCCCGAATCCATGGCGGCGAAGCGCACTTATCGACTCAGCTCGTTGGCAGGTTCGTCAGGAACTATATTTGCTCGAATTGCAGCGGTTACGGGTCCTTGGGGAAATCCGCTCGCGGTACGCGGCGGCTTATATCGCCGAAAAGCGGGTTGCGGTTCATGAGAGAATCTACGCAATCATTAGCAGAATAGCGGACATTGCCCAAGCGCGCTTTGAAAAGAAAGAGATCAGTTTGGGGGAAGTCCTACAGACCCAGAGCAGTCGGGAGCTCGCCCGGGTGACTTTAGAGGCGGAAAAATTGAGGGCCGAATCGGCTTGGAAAGCCCTTGTGCTCGCCACCGGCGCTGGCGAGTTGCCCCGAGCCCCGTTGGCGGCCCCAGTTGACTTGGAACCAGCGGCCCCGGATTGGGGGGAGGTGGAAAGAAAAGTGCTGTCCGCCAACCCCGAATACCTGGCGGCAAAGGCACAGGTGGAAACGGCCCGCGCCGGCCTTCGTGCCGAGCTCCGCGCCCGAGTTCCTCAGGTTGATGTGGAGACGATCTTTAAACACCATAATCCCAACGGTTTTAACTCGGTTAGTGTTGGGGTCAGCTTCCCGATTCCCATCTTGGACCAAAATCGCGGAAACATTCTGGCCGCTGAGGCCGCTGTGCGCGAGTCGGAGGCGAACCTTCGCCGGTTAGAGCTGCAGCTCCGTCAGCGGCTCACCGAGCTTCGTAGCCAGTTTGAAAGTGCCGCCTTGACCGCCGCCGCTTATCGCCGATCGATCCTCCCACAACGGGAAGAAGCGGTGCTCCTCTTTGAGGAGGCGTTTCGAAAGGGGGAAATTCACTTAGTGGAGCTCCTTCAGGCGGAAGCCGGCCTCCGGGAGGCGGAGCTGGAGTATTGGTCGGTGATGGAGACGTTACTAAGAGTTTGGGCGGAAATTGACGTGCTTTTGGTGGGGATTGAGGCCGGCTTAACCTGGGATCGGTAGGTCGGGAAGCTTTTCCATCCGGGAGGAGTGGGCCTAGTTAGACCGAGGTACGGGTCCGGGCGGAACAGTTCATGCTACCTTGCCCGGCTCATCGGGTGCCTAATCCCTGCCCTCAGTGTGAAGATTGGCGGACCGTTGCCAGGGTACTTTTACAGGCGGGCTGGCGAGTGACTAAGTCCCCCTGAGAACATGAAGGAAACCTAGAGCAGCTTCGCCATTTTGACTAAACTTAGTGCCATTTGGACGTTACGCTTTAATAGGACGGACGGGTGGTGTTTTCCCGCCGGTCAGCCGGAAGTCGAAGTACGGAGACTGAGCCTGTTTCTTGGGAACCGGCGATTCGCTTTTAGGTTATTTTGGGCCGGAGGCAGGAGTCGGGTCGGACCGGTGAGCCACGATGCAGCTTCAAGCCGTTGGTTCCCATTTTGGTATTAGTTTCGCGGCGATCACCCATGTGGGCATGCGCCGGGGAAATAATCAGGACAACGTCCTGGCCGCTCCGGCGCTAACCGCCGAGCAGTGGCGCAAGCAGGGGCATCTTTTCGTGGTTGCCGACGGGATGGGCGCGCATGCGGCCGGCGAACTGGCCAGCAAGTTGGCGACCGACGTGGTCTTGCAAACTTATCGTAAACATCCCGGTCCCCCGCAACAAGCGCTTGTGGAAGCCATTCAGGAAGCCAACCGCCAGATTCATCTTCGCGGTCAGGCTGACGAGGAATTCCGCGGGATGGGAACCACGGTCTGTGCGCTGGTGCTCCTGCCGGGACGGGCGGTGCTTGCCAACGTGGGCGATAGCCGGATTTATCGGCTGCGCCAAGGCGTACTTGAACAGTTGACATTTGATCACAGCTTGTTGTGGGAGTTGCGGGCGGCCAACTCTTTCGGTTGGGGCGAGGATCAGCTCGTTGGTATTCCCCGGAATGTGATCACCCGTTCACTAGGGCCGCACCCTGAGGTGAAAGTTGACGTTTATTGTTTGACCGACCTTCAGGCCGGGGACACCTTCGTGTTGTGTTCCGACGGCCTTTCCGGTCCTGTGCCCGATGATCAGATCGGTAAGGTGGTGGCGCTATTCCCACCGGCGGAGGCAGCCCGACTGCTTGTTCATTTGGCTAATTATCACGGGGGACCGGACAATATTTCGGTAATTGTCGCCCGGGTGGATAAAGTGGAAGCCAGCCCTTCGGGCAGGACCGAAAAGGCAAAGCGTCTGCCGATTTTTGCCGCTGCGTTGGCCGCCCCCAGTGCTTTGCTTTTGGCCTTCCTTGCCGCGTGGGTGTGGTTTGTCCACAGAACTTGGTGGGCTTTTGTCGCTTTGGCTGGGGCCTTGGTGTTAGGCTTCTTGGGGGTAGTCCCTCTCCTAAAGGCAGGCCGGAAGCGGGAAAGTTTGTCCGAAGAGGGCGTGCTCCGCGTTGGGCCTTATCAATCGGCACCGGCTTCTCCCGATGCTCCTTTTGCGGAGGCTTTGGCGCGAGCGCTTGATGACCTGCTTCGGCGCGGTATGCAGGAGAAATGGCGGGTCGAATGGGAAAAAGTTCAAAAGTTTTACGACGAGGGGCGTCAGCTTTGGGCTCAGGGCCTTGTCACTCGGGCAGCCAAGGCCTATGGCGAAGGCTTTTGTCGACTAATGGATCAGCTTTTCACGCCGTCTTCTAAACAGCCCTCCTAACCATCCGAGCTGGTTAAACAGGCGCTGGCGATCGTGATTTCGTCGGCTTGGCAGGGGAGTTTGTCAACCAATGAATCAATCGTGGCTTTGGGTGACTGTGGTGGCGATCTGCGTGGCCACCTTTTTTTCCGACGTTAGTCACGAGGTGTGTACGGCGGTGCTTCCCCTTTATTTGACAGCCGCTGGCGTGACGCCACTTCTGCTTGGACTCATCGATGGGGTTGCCAACTTCGTGTACAACGCGGGAAGATTTCTGGGTGGTGTCTTTGGGCATTTTGCTTCCCGCAAAAAACCATGGACCGGCGCATGCTACCTTGTGACGACGGTGTTTACGTCGGCGATTGCCTTTACGGTTTGGCCGCTTGCGATACTGGTGTTTCGCGCGGTGGCATGGTGGGCTAGGGGGTTTCGCAGTCCTCTTCGGGATTTTCTCTTAGCTCAGGCGGTACCGCGGGAGTACTTCGGTCGAGCGTACGGGGTTGAGCGCACCGCGGATATGTTGGGGGCAGTTGTCGGTCCGGCGATTGCCCTTGGGCTTTTGTGGATAGGCTGGAGCTACCCGGCCGTCATTTTGGTGGGATTTGTACCGGGAGTTGTGGCAGCACTGAGTATCTGGCTATTTGTTCAGGAAAAGCCGCTTGACCATCCCGATTTCGATCCGTCCGACGCTTCCGAGACACCTGAGGGCCGGGTTCATGTTGTGGGGTTGCCAGTCCGGTTTGTGCTCTTTCACTTGGGCGTATTCCTCTTTTCGCTTGGAAATTTTAGCCGCTGGTTTCTTGTTTACTTGGTCATCCGCACTTTGGGTGATTCTCCGGCGGTAGCGCAGGGGAGTCTCTCCGTACCGGTGCTTCTTTACACGATGCACAACTTGATAAGTTCGTTGACACCTTATCCGGCCGGAGCCGTTGCCGACCGGACCTCCCGCTTGGGCACGCTGGCTTTTGGCTATGGTTTGGCGACGGCAGCAACGTTGTTGCTTGCGGCTGGTTGGGGAAACCTCCCGGTGCTTGTTGTGGCCTTTGTGCTTTCGGGGATGTTTCAGGGAATTGAAGAGGCGCTCGAAAAGGCCTGTGTGGCAGAGATTATGCCGCCCAACAAGCGGTCATTTGGTTTTGGGATGGTAGCCACGACAGTGGCTGTCGGCCAGCTTGGGGCAAGCTCTTATGTGGGCTATTTGTTAACGAATGTGACACCGACTGTGGCTTTCTTGGTGGCGGCAGTTTTTAGCTTGGCCGGCACTTTATGGATGATGGTTCTTTCCTTCCGGGGAAAGCGTGTTGGCTTTGTTGACGAACGGATTGCGATAATGAGGGACTAAAGATTTATTTCGTCCACGGATTTTTTCTCCTCTGGGTCGAAAGATGCGGGCAGGATAATCCCAGCTCGACATGTGTTCGCAAGGTAAGGCTTATTACCTTACGTTTTCAAACTAAGCTTGTCAGCTGAAGCCCATCGCTTGCCCGAGGTGAGACCGGTGCCGGTCGAAGTCCGTGCGTGAGGCCGGCTATCTCTCGGATCAAGCATTTCCTAAGGCCCACTGGCTGGGAATCTTTGAAAGAGCGCTTTTGTCAACGCTCGGCCGGATGTTGGGGCTTGCCCTTTTGGCAGGTCGCTCTGCGGGGTAGAGAAAGGGGATTATAAGTGTGCTACGCGGACCGGAGAGTATCGCCTACGGCCAGCGACAAGATAGCCACAACTGCGCCTCAAGGTCGAGCTTAAGCCGATACAAGGCGCGTGGCTTCGGCCGGCATTGGGCAACTCTCGGCCATCCGGCGACTCGGCAACCCGTGCTAACTATTTCCGATTTGCTTGCTCCTGCGAGCGTTGGGCTGGGCCGCGTAATCGCGGAGGCGCAGGGCCTCCGCCGCTTTATCGTGGTTTAGGGCCAGGTAGGCGTAAGTTCAGTTAGGGAATGTTAAAAGGTTGGTTTCCCTGCGAGCCGAGGCACTCCTCATTCGATGAAGCGCTTCACCAGGATCGCTCTGTCGACGTTGTGGTTTCGTCCACGTTCAAAGGCTACCGGGATTGACCGGTCAATGATGAAGAACATGCGATGACGCTTAATCTCCCCGGTATCGCTGCCCAGCTCCGGCCCAAGCACCCAGCCATCCGGGTAGAACTCTCGAATGTCATTCGGCGAAGTAATGATCTGCTGAATCGCGAGCGGGATGTTGTTCTGATCGGCCGGAAAGACCTCGAAGTATCCCACTGTGATCCACACGGCATACACATTACTGCGACAGGTCACCAAATTCCCAAGCCGCATCAGATACCGATAGCGGAAGAACGGATTCCTGTCGGTATCGCACCAGGCCACAAGCGGAGAGTTTGGATTTGCCGGATCGATAGCGGCCTCACATTCGAAAAGCGGTCGACGCGGCCGTTCCGGATCCGGCGTTTGACCACTCTGCCGTGCAATTTGGTCCTGAATAAGTTGATACGGATGCTCCCGAAGCAAAGTAGCATCCACCTCTCGCGGCACAATCAAGGAAAGTTGCTCATCGGGCACAAGCCAGGCCCCAAAGAAGGATCGCAGCGGATTTGCAAAGCGAGTGGGCACAAGCGGGTTCATTTCTAGTAGGTCGCCCGACACGCCATATCCCCGCCGGCTTTGAACCCACCTGGTCCAGAAACTAGCAATATCCACTCTCGGACCACTACCGTCGTCGTATACATAACGATCAAAGCCACTTGCTACGTCAACTCCTTCTTGACTGCGGGCCGGATCTTGCCGAGGCGAGGCTAGTGCAGGAGAGTTCCACAGTCCTTGCCAAACTCGCTCGTCGACTACGGTGTTGATGTTGATCTTGCCCGGCTCGCGATACTCCGAAATGAAGTGATTGGGCGGGTGAAATCCGTGCGCCGGTCCGCCGGGCGGATTGCCGCTTAATGCCTGCGGATTACCCTGTAGCTCCGTCCCCACAAATGGAGAGGGAACTCTGACAAATTCCAAAATGCGGTGGAGCTCCGGCATTGGGGGTGGGGTCTGCTTGTCCCGATCGTTCTCGGACAGCTTGTCGTCCCAAGGCTTCTGGGACGGCGCCTGGGAGCTGGCGAAAAATAGACCCAAATGTGGATAAGGGATTGCCCAAGGGGCAAAGTTGCCGCCCTGGTAAGGCTCGTAGGGGTTAAGCCGTGCGGCATCCGATACAGGATTTCCTTGCGAGTCGGGAAGACTGATGTCCCGGTCCACAATCCGATAGTAAGTATAGAAAGCTTGAGGCTGAGTAGGCGGCTGGCCGGGTGGATCTTCTCGTCGGGCAAGGAGCTTGCTTGACCGAACCGTAGGCACAAGAAGCAGTTCCAACGGGCTGGCCGGCGGACGATTCCACCAAGTTAGCCAGGGTAGGACAAACCGCGACTGCCCGGCATACACTTGACGTTGGTAAACGGGACTATTCGGGTCGTTGACATCCCAGGGAAGTCCGAAAATCGGCTGCCCGTCGCGGCGGGATACGTTAAGGTAGCCCAGGGAATGGAACAGCTGGCGATCGAAAACGTCATTGCCCGGGATAGTGGTGTCGTCATCTTGTACTTGCTTGGACAGAGGCTCCTGCTTCCACAGATTTCGGTCAGGCGTGCTTATTGCGGTGTTCGGTTCAGGCCGATCGTTGGCTTCGCCCCTTTGGCGGG
>JANXBW010000038.1 GCA_025060325.1 Thermoguttaceae bacterium | reverse complement strand
ACAAATGCCGGGCTTGAAAATGAGTGACTGTGGTTGATTGAATCGAGAATTCACACCCAGAGAAGCAAAAGCTTTTTGAGCGATCAACCGCCACCAATCTCCTGCAAGATATTACGTCCCCCGGATCGTCCACGACAAAGTTGCCTCGCTTGAACCGGCAAGTAGAAATCGTCGTGCGAACTTCTTTGTGCCCAGGTGGTTTCTGCAAAGCGCCAAGATCGTACCTCTCGACCAGCAAAGCAAGCGGCAAATCTATGCCGGAACCTTCCCCCGGCTGCTTGTGTGCTGAATCGATCTGGTATGGGATCAACACACGGCGGGAAAGATGCGGCCATACACCCGCCGACTGCCTAGCCTGGTGGCACAGTTAGGCGGGGAGGAGACCTCCTCCGCCACAAGATTCGTGGCATGAAGCCCCCACCCACGAAAGGAAAGTAAAGCCGTGCTTGCGGCCACGGGGCAAGCATTCCCATAACTGCCGGGGCCCTTCCCGTTTCCCCGGCTTCCACAAAAGCCCTCAAGAAACCCAAAGAAAATTAACCGGGTGCACCATGGCACCTCAAAGGAGGCCCACCGGTTTGGCGGAAATAGCATTGCTAGCGCGCACGAACCGGAGTCAACCGAATAATCGCCGCAGTGGTGAACCCGAAGGTTTACCGCTTTCTTGTCCGATTGCCTTGGCGATTTCCGCCGCCCTTCTGTGGATTAACTAGCTTTACGGCTAAACGGACGCCCTACGTGCCTTACCACAGAGGCTGTAAAAGCGCGGAAACCGGTGAGGGATGTTTACTCCGCGGCCAGTTTTAAAAACATCCCGTTTGTTTGTAGGGCTACCTGTCGAAGGTGGACCTGTTTTGATGCCGCCGCCCATGCTCGATGGCGCTGGTAGCTGGTCTCATGTTGTTGATAAAACCATCGGGCCTTCACCAGCGGTTAACAGGATTAGTTCTGTCGGTGGTATCCGCCCCGGGCGGTCCCGCCTCCGCGCGATAGACTTGGCCTTCGCCAACGAAGTGGCCAGGGAATAGACCAAGATTTGCCAACCCGTGCCGGCAATGTAAGCTTCCGCCCCCCCGCTGGGGCACGGCCAACCACCCCTCTGTAGGCATTATACCCAGCGGGCCGCGGGCTTCATAGCGAAGAGGGAACCTACCGCACCTGGGTTTGGATACTGCTCGTTTACACGGGGCTGTAAGCTAAGAGGGAACGTCCTCCCGGGCCCTGATGGGCTCATCCCCGCAAAGAGGGCAACCGAACAGCCGTTATCTGCCGCTCCCCCTGTGCGGCAATCGCCAGTTGCGCGCTGTCTCGACCTAAAACGCTCCCTAAAAAGGCATCCGTGGGAACGGAAAGCATTTCCGCGCTGCGGCAGAGATTAGGGTGGCGGAATTACGACCCGGTATAAAACGTCGCCCCGTGCAGCCAGGAACTCGAGCGTGCCATCCGAATGAAAGGATGGGCCATTTTGGACAATGCCGTCGTACTCTGGCCCCTCCTGGCCGTTAAGCCATACTTCACGCCTCCTCTGCTCGGAATCCCACCGGCCACTGCCCACCTATGCCGCCCAAACCAGGCGCTCCCAGGAATAGCCTTAGAAGAGTCGCAAGCCGAGTTTAGTGCACCCGTGGGCCGGCCTGCCGCAGTTGCCCATAGGCCGGCAGCATATTCTGCATGCCACACCCCCATAACCCTACCCCCACCACAACAAACCAGAAGAACCTTTTCCTGGCCCTACCCTCCCCAAAACAAGCTTTCTTCCCACCGGCCGACGGCTTCCCTTGGCTCTGCCTTCACCAGACGGGAACCAATGTCTTGGTCTTAACCGCCTAAAGAACCCCATCCGGCGATGGTTCATCTGCTCCCTGTAGCGCAACAACCAAGGGATCAGGCAGGAATACACCGTTTTCGGCGGCTCTCCTAGGTCTGTCAACCACGGCGTGCCAGCTCGCCACCGGTGGAGGGGCGACCAGCTTGGCGGGAAAAGTCGTGGCAGCACACCGTTTGTTGGCGAAAGTCGGCCCGGCGGCCGAATCATTTATAAACTTCAAGCACCAGTTCCTGGAGTATTTGCCGGCGCTGATGGGCCGGTCAAGTTCCTCGTGCACGCTCCTTCCTCACCGGCCGGCAGGGTTAGTCTCCGGCAACTAAATGGCTCCACAACGGAAGTGTAGCCGTAGCCGGCCTACTGGTAGAACTCATAGAGAGGGCCGAGCCTTTTGTTTGGTAAGATCGAGTTAAGCTGCTTGCGCTATCCTTCCCATGTGGAGCTATTTAGCAAGCTCATGGGGGCGAACTAATAGGGTTGATAGATCAACGGCGGATTTCCTGCTTCCCGAACACTCCAGAAAACATGCTTTTCCGCGTGTCCACCGGACCCGTCGCTGGGCGCTTTGTTTACGAAACAGCTGCCGGCGGCCTACTACTTTTTTAAAAAGCTCGTTGGCTTCGCGAAGGCCCCAATCGGGTACGGCGCCTACCGGGAGATCTACTTGGGCCCACACGCAAGGGAGTCCGGACATGCCATCCCGGGCTGGGATCTGGGCTGACTCGCGTGTTTATCAAACCGATGAGAGGGTAATTTTTTCGGCCCGTTTGGCGGTCAGTTCACGGGAAAACCCGAATCAAACATTGCCAGTTGGGATTCCTCTTCGCCGCGCAATGAAGGCTCCGCCCTGTGGGCGAAGCGAAAAGAGGGAACTCTAGATAGGGTCGAATTTTGTTTACTAAGCGTCTGACAGGAGAAGCGGTCCGAGGACACCGGGACAACGACAATGCGGGTAAAACATCGGCCACAGCGCCCCAAGTGCCCCCTGGAGGATTCGAACCTCCGACCCACTGATTAAGAGTCAGTTGCTCTACCAGCTGAGCTAAGGGGGCGACGTGTCACTATCGCCACCGCTGGAACAGCCGCCGGTTGGAAAGATGCCCGATCTTACTACCGGCCCGAGCACTTGGCCTCTTGGCCGGTAAAGCTCCCTCGCCTCCCACACTATGGTTGCCGCCGACCAGTGCGGATACCCGTGGAACTCAGCCTTCAGCAAACTAAAAGTTATTGGCTGTCTTCCCGGGATCCCCCGTGGGCTTAAATCCCCGACAGGCTTAAACGCTACCCAATAAGTGTCCCGCGCAACCGCCGCCTCCACCGCGGTGCCATCTCCGGCCGTTTGGCCCATCGCGGCGCGTTTACTCGTTCCGGCAAGCCGTACTCAGATCCGTTTCGGATCCATTCTACGGTCAACCGCTTGGTAGCTCTAGTGGGCCCCACGCCTTCCTTCATCCGAAAGAGGGGAGTTCCCGAGAGCCTCGCCCAGCTGACAGAACATTCCACGTCCAAGTACGCAAAGGGCGGGAGCGCTATCCGGACTGCCCGCCCTAGACTCTCCTTCGACACGTCGCGCCCAAGATCTCCCGGCGGAGGGCGCTCGAATCAGCCTGGGAGTCCAAATCGGACAGTTGTGTCCACCTAGGCGATACGACCACTAACTGTTAAACCCCATGGCAGCTCCAGGACGCCGCGGCGGGATCGAAGGTAGTACGGCTTTAGTCCTTTAAGGAGGTGCTTTATACCCCCTTTTCATCTTCCGCAAAGTCGGCCACGGAGGCCTCACGGAAAAAAATTGGGCGGCTAAAAGCCGCCCGGATCAAATGGAGCTGGGGAACTAGGATTCGAACCTAGACTAGCTGATCCAGAGTCAGCCGTGCTACCGTTACACCATTCCCCAAACGAATCCACCACAATTTTATATCGTCTTTTCGAGGCCATACAAGTCGTGACATACCCGCGTGTAGCCCGCACACCCTCTCAAACAGCACTATCAGCACCAACTTAGTGAATTAATCGGCAAGACGCCCACTCGCTTAGCCCTGATTGCAAATAAGCCCAGGCCGCGATCTCCCCACCGAAAGGCCTTCGGAATGCTCCGCACGCTTGACCAAGACCTTTGAAAAGCAGGCCAAAGCGGCAACGCAAGAGTGCTTTGCGCTTGTAAGCCAGGCGGAAATTAATGGGTCGCCGTGGCTGCCGGAAATCTCCAGAGTGATGGTGAGACGAGTCCAACCGAGGCAGTCTCTTTTCCCCCCACCCAGTAAGCCACCACCTCAATCCGGGGGAGGTGCGCGGGAATGGGAGCCCGCCGATTCCTCCCCCCGCTCACGGGCGGTCCGGCGGTCCCCTACTCCCACGTGATCCCTGTGGAGATTCCTCCCCTTGCTTGGGGCAGTTCGGCCAGCCGTAACGGTGGCGATATTGTCATCCGAATCGCGGATACGTGACTTCTTATCCCACGGCCGGTGACGCCGCTATCGGTGCTTGGCCTATAGATTTAGATTAAGGCCACGAAAGGAGGGGCCAAAAGGCAGCCCCCTGGTTGAGAGTTGCTCGAGCCTTTACGACTTACGACATCGCCAGGCTTTTTTGACACCCTCTCTAATTCGAAGCGGTTTTTGCGCACTTTGTGGCATCCTATGGCGGCCGCAGGTGAAGTGCGTAATAAGTTCCGATGCACAAGCACGCACTGCCGCGTCGTTGATTATTTTTCGCTGACCGCTAAGATCCGGAGCTTACTTAGCGGATACCAGCCAGTGTCGGTGCGGCCTTCGATGGCCAGGCGGATAACCGGCGTTTGGTCCTCCGGCCGGACGATTCCCACCGCCAGGGTATACTCGCCTGGAGGCAGGTCGCCAGGAAGCTTTATTTTGTCCACAACCCGGACCGGATTGCCTGGCGGAAGTTCCGGCGGGTTCTCCAGGAACCTAGGGTTCCGAATGTCTACACTGCCGGGCATCCACGTGCGGATATCTGCCTGGCTTAAGGCCACCAATGTGCCGCCCGGGCCTTCTAGCTTGTAGGCCAGCCGATAAGGCCGATAACACGGCGCCGAGCCAACGTTTTGCCAAACCGAGGTAACTGTCAGTTCACCGCCCGGGAAGGCGGTCGAACGGTGCTGAAGCTCGCGCAGCACGAACCGATAGCCAAGTCGCCGGAGGAACCGGCGAAGCTCGCTTTCCACCTCTGGACCTTGCGGTAACGGCGCTGACTTGTTGTTGATATATGAGCCATGCAAGGCTAAGGCATAGTTGAAGATATACCGCAACGGCCACCCTTCGGCTACCCATTTCCGCATATCCCAGCATGTTTCCCAAGCAACCGGGGCTTTTTCCCAAGCGTTGACGGCCCCAAATTTGGCGAGGGCTTGAGTATAGTAGGAGCGCATGTGGTTCCATCGGGCAGAGAATCCGCCCATGTCGCCGAGGCAGTCAGCCCGCCAACCAGCCCCCCGGCTTACGGCATGGCGCAGCATCTCCTCGCCGCCGATGAGCATGAGAACCGGCGTCTTACGGAAGGCTTTAAGGTAAGCGTCAACAATTTGTCGACGAGTTTCCATACTGGGCATAGGCACATCACTTGAGCCGCTCATGTGCCACTCCCCCCACCACCCAACTGAGCCCAAATCGATGTGATCAATCACAGGGTGGCCATCGTAGCGCTGGCCCAGCCGGCTAATAAAATCCAAGTGATACTTGAGCACCACTGGGTCATCGAGGTCCGGAACCTCCAGGGGCGCGCTGCCTTCGTACCGAGTTGTTCGAACTTTGCCCCGCACTTCCTTAAGCCAGGCGGGATGATAGGGCTCCCCAGGCGTGGACGAACAACACATCACCCGAAAAGCCAGAGTTTGTTCGGCCTGGCGGGTTTCCTCGAGGATGCGGTCAAGAAAGTCAACAGCAAGCTCGCCCGGCCGCGGTTCAAGCTGGCCCCAACCCCAACGGGCATAATGCACAGTTGAGGGGATCCAGCTCGGCAAATTCTTGTCTTGAAGGCGCGTGCGGTGAAACGTCTGCCAACCCATGTGCGGATTAGGTAGCAAATCATCAATTTCCCGCGGCGACACACGAACAATTTGTTGACCAAAAGCCTCAGGCACCGCATTAATAAGCAAGGCCACCAAAGCAAGTATACAGGCGCTCCTTGCCCACCCAGTGCCGGAGACCCCACCACCGCGTTGACAAATAGCTAAAACCATCGGTCTTGCTCCGCCGGCTACAGATACCAATCACCAAGCGAAAGTTTGGGAAGGGAACTCTTAACTTTTTGCCCCAAGTTCCCAAGGAGGAATAACCGCCATGTCCCAAACCGGAAAAATGAGGCAGTGTGGGTGCAACCGTCCCGGCCCCAAGGCTAGCCTCCACCTTGGGTGGAAGCGCCCTCTTGTTGATCAGCTGGCCTCGGGCGCGAGGAACCACTAAGTAGTTCCCCAAAAGTGATCCAGTCGGCAGCAATCCGGTAACGCCCTGGCCCCTCTCCCACCCATCGCCCTGTGTATTCATTTTGGATCCATAGTCGGCCATATTTGAACCACGCGCCCAGATTGGCTCCTGTCTCATCCACGAAAGGAGCCAACGCGCCAGGTTCGCTTCGCTTACCCTGCCGGACCACAACCCAACCGTTAGCCAGGTCCTCGAATTTTGCCACTAGCCAACCCGTAGGTCCTGATGCCACAACGTCCAAATCCCGGTCACCGTCCAGGTCAACAAGGCGGAGCCCCAAATCCTTTCCCTGGGCGCTGACGACCGGCCACGGAAGAGTAAACGAAAGTTTGTGCCAGGAGCCTGCCAGATATGGCGAGGGGCCAGCAGCTTCTGCCGGACTGCTTCCTGCCGCGGTACCGGCCCGCCAGGTATAAATGACATTTCCCCGAGAGTTACCCACAAGTAGTTCACAACTGCCGTCGCCGTCGATATCGCGCAAACGAACACCGATGTCTTCACCGGGCAGCTGGGCCGTCAGAACCTCAAGCTCCTCGGCACCTTTGAGTCCGTCGGGAACTTCCCGCCAACCGGTCGGCGTCCACTGCCACAGGCTCCACTTCCTGCCGCGGTTTAAAAGCATATATGCCTCCTTCCCGTCGCCGAGGACACCAAAGTAAACATGCGCAGAGTCTTCGGCAAAACCCTTTCTGGTGGCAATTACGGCGGGAAAGCTGTACTCTTTCCACCCGGTTTCCGGCGTCCACACGCGGGTGACTTGCATGTGTTTATTGGCGATCACTACGTCCATCCATCCGTCACCGTTTACATCCAAAATTCGAATCCCGTTGTCGCTGCCGTCGGCTGCTCGAAGGGACTGACCGGCTAAGAGGTGCGTTTCTAAGCGCAAGAGAACCTCCGGAAAAGTCAGGAATTTCACTCGAGGGCCGTACTTTTGCGCTACATAATCAACAAGGGCGACGATTTGCTCGGCAGCGATCCAACCATGTGGGTGAAAGCAAAGGGCCCATATTCCCTTTTTGATAACGACAGCGTCCACAGCTCGCTGCCAATCCCGGAGCGTATGCGGATGGCATGTCCCATTAACGCGCTGCGCATTCCAGTCGCTGGGCATAACCGGCGGAATTTCCCAGCAGAGTTTGCCCACCACATAAGGGTACGGATAATCCTCCACATAACTTCCCAATTCGCGCTCGGCCGGGATGTATTTGGCGAAGCGGTCCTGGCCGGACTCGTCAACAACAAGGTGTTCCGGCAGATCGGCATCGGCCTTTGTGAACACAACCGGTATCGAACTATCCATCCACAGGAATCTGCCTTGGGCGCTTCGGGCGGCAAAAATTTCGGCAAAGAAGCGAGGGCTGGGCGAGTTCATCGAATCGCAACAGGGAATGCGCACCGCCCGGGGAGTTAGCCCCGGCACAGTAGCCAGTAGATCCACGCAGTCCTCGTAACTTTTTTTGGCCGCCGAAAAATCACCTTCTTGAAGAAGCGGACAAGGATGCGTCACCGTGTGGACTTCCAGGCTTACTCCTTCAGCCAGCCACCGCTGGATGAGTGGGTCTTTTGGGTCGATTTTCACCGTGAAGATACTTACCGGCGCCCGTCCGTCGATGGCTTTCAGTCGCTCGAAAATCGGCCGAAGGAAATTCTCGTATCGCGTTGTATCACGCAAGTCATCAATTGACAACACGATAACGGCGTCCACCCCTTCTTCGCCTATCCATTGCGGGGTCACTAGTCGAGGGAAATTTCCGTGCGGATAAAAGGGATCGCATGGCGCGTCCACGTAGCTCAGGCGGTTCCCGTCCGCGGCGAAGGACTGAAAGGCAGTACCAAAAAGGACAAGCGACCAACTTATTAAGAGCACACTCAGCCCAAGAGGACAAACCAGCAGGCGGAAAGAGCTCACGATGACACCTCTCGTTATGTTGACAACCGACCTCGACCCAGCTACGCCGCACAAAACGCTTAGGAACAAATATGTGGGTTTTAAACGAAGTTCCTTCCGACAATTTTCAAAGCTCCCCTCCTCCGCCCTCTCCGAACAAATGCCTCTGACTTTCACTGACCCGCCACTTCTCCTCTTTCCGGAGGGGTTAGGCGCAGCTTTCAAAACTCCTCCAAGGTGGCCACATAAGTCTTGCAATTGGGACAGATCTTCATTCCGCCCGGAATAATGGCATTGCAGCGTGGGCATGTTTTCCGCGGGGTCGCCGGACCTTCGGGGGCGCGCCGTGCCGCGGCCGCTTGAGCCAAGGGATCAAGGTCCGACGTGTCCGCCGCTTTGGACTGCCAAGACTCCTCCCCACCCGACAGGATTTCCAAGATAGCCTCCTCGGTCAAAGGTCCTTGCTGCTTTTCCGGAACTTTGACCTTGGCCTTGCACACGGGGCACAGGCCAGTCTTCCCGGCCATGTCGTCTGAAACCTTAAGGGTGTGACCGTTAGGGCAAGTCACTTGAATGGCCATAGTCTTTCTCCTGCGTACATCTCCTGCCACCACTATCCGGCAGTTATTTTCTCCCCCAAAGCGCCCAATCACCCCACTCGGTGCCCGCCAGCTTGGCTTTAGCCAATAAGGCGGAAAGGTAAACCTCTTTCGAGCCTCTCGATTATCAACGCGAAAGACGTAATAAACGAACTTTACTCGCTGGAGCACCCCCGGCTGTGTCTAGCAAAAACCGGGCCCATTGACATCTTACTCCCCCAACTGGGGCTAATCAAAAAGCTAAATATTCCCGGAGAGTCCTCGAACACAGAACGATTCCCGACCCAACCAAAGATCTCTCGGGAAATTAGTCGGCTTAAGCGACAAGCACATGACGGGAAAAAGCGGGGGACTGAGCCAACTCGGCCCCCGCCGGAGACCGTCCTCGGCGTTGCTACCCGGCGAAGTACTCCACGGCATTTCGAAAGATCCGCAGCCCATCTCCTTCCGGCCCAGCTTCCCCGCGTGTCCAGCGAGGGTGATGGGTGGGATCGATGTGGCGCTCCGGGTGGGGCATAAGGCCGAAAATTCGCCCAGTCTCATCACACATCCCGGCCACATTCCCTTGAGAGCCGTTGGGGTTGTAAGGAAAAGGAATTAGCCCCGTTTGATTTGCGACCAGGGAACCGCCGCCTAATCCCTGTCGACAGGGCGGCAAAGCATACCGGAGGACCAGCTGGCCCGCAGCTTCCAGTTGGCGGAGCGTCGCCTCATCGCGGCAGAGAAATTTCCCTTCGGCATGCGCCACGGGAAGATACATCCGGTCAATACCCCTTAGGAACACGCACTTTTCCCCCACCACGCGAAGGTACACCCACCGGTCCTCAAATCGGCCGGTGTCATTCCAGGTCAACGTCGCGGGAATCCCTGCCTCCGGGCGAGGCGCAACGAGCAAGCCCGCTTTTAACAACACCTGAAAGCCGTTACAAATCCCCAGCACCAACCGGTCCCGGCTGCAAAATTCCGCAAGGACCTCGCCCAAGTGAACCCGCAGCTGAGTAGCCAGGATTCTGCCCGCGGCTATATCGTCCCCGTAACTAAATCCGCCGGGAATACAGAGGATCTGGTAATTCCGGAGAAGTTGAGGGGATTCAAGCAGCCGGGCGACATGCACTCTTTCCGCAACGGCCCCAGCTACCTCGAAGGCGTAGGCCGTCTCCACGTCGCAATTGGTTCCCGGTGCCCGAAGCACTAAAACCCGTGGCTTTGTTCCCATAGGACAACCCGATCGAAAAGTTTGCTGCCTTCCTTGCTCCCTGAAGGAACTGGTCGGCAAACACAAACCCACAGCCTTGGTTACGACTCAATGAGAGCTATACATTTTTTCATCGACTCGGCGACCAGCGCAAGAGCCTTTTCCGTTGGCAGTCGGCGTAGCTCGGCCTTAAATGGCTCGATATAAGCGGGGCCCTCAAAGCCAATTTCCACCAGTGCGCCCAAAAAGCCCTTCATATCAATCACCCCAGTGGCAAGAGGCAGCTCGCGAACGGAGTCAACCTGCTCGTCAACTGGGATGCCAGCCGGAGCGTCATTCAAGTGGACAATAAGCACGTCTTTGCCGGGCAAGGCCAGGATATCCGCGGTGGTTTCCCCCGCCGTATACCAATGCCAGCTGTCGAGCGTAAACCCCACGGCCGGATTGGCAATTGCCTCGATAAGTTCCCGCAATTCTTTTAAGGTGTGGATAAAAGGGTAGCGCCCCGCCGTCCACGACCGTTTGGGACCCACGTACTCAATCCCAAGCCGAATACCGAATTCGCCCAAAACCTCGGCCATTGCCCGGAATCGCGCCACATGAAGGCGGAAGTTCTCCAGGTAGGTGAGCTGGCGGTGAACCGGCTGGATATAAGTCCCTACGCGATCCACGCCTATCCGTCTGAGCTGCCGGGCATAGTCCGGCAGGCGCTTAAGACCTTCGGCAAACCGTTCCTCAGCACCGCGGAAGTCAACAGGTAGACCTGCTGCGGACCACACTAAGCCGGCCTGAGCCATCTGCTCCCGAAGGACCGCAAGCTCGTCATCGGATAGCCGCGCCAGATAATCGATCTGGGGCTCTACAGCCTCAAAGCCGTATTGACGCGCAGCGGCGATCGCCTCCTGTTGACTAAGCCGGATGCCTACAGCCGAGGGCACAAGGGCCGTTCGAAACCGCCGGTTTTTGGTCTTAGTTTTCTCATCAGCGGCGCTTTGGGTCGGGAGGGCAGCGCCGCGCTGTGCAGCCGGCTCGGGCTCATCTTGGAGCCTAACCCCCAAGGCTTCCGGCCTTCCAGAGGCCTCCGCCTCTTGAGTACACAAGGGTTTTAGTAAGCTCAATGCAGGGGAAGCCGCCAGACAGCGGACGGCCTGGCGACGGTTCACGGAGAAATTCGTCATTGCTGGTTATCCAGGAAAAATATCGCAGCCGCTTGGTTTTGGGGCCTCAGCCCTACCCCAGTCGACCCAAAGCCTAACCCGGGATTGTTGACCCACCCGAGCTTTTTTATGGCTTAATGACGAATTGTTTCCGCAAGGTCTTGCTCTGGCCGTCTTTCCGCACCTGGACGACAACCTCGCCGGCTGGACGAGACGGAGATAGCCGCACCTGGAACGTGCCATCCTCGCGGAGAGCAACTTTCCGGCCGTTGACAACAACCTCGGCCCCTGGCTCGGTCAACCCGAATAACTCCACAACTACCGGGCCATCCCAAAGCACGGTGTCTGCAGAGGGCTCGGTCTGAACGAGAAGGAGCGGACTTTGCCGGGCAGCCACAATGGCCTCCGCTAGCTCCTCGCGAACCCTCATGATCCGCTTGGGATCTCGCTCGAAAGTCACGATCGACGGCACCACTTTACGCGCAAGTTCCATGGGGTAACGGCACGGATCAAACCAGGCAGCCTTTTCGCCTTGCTGCTCTTTCAGCCGGGTAAGCTCCACGGCAAGTAGGTGCAAGTATTCGAAATCCTCCACACTTTCCCGCTGGATTTCCCATCGTAGCGAGTTAAGCGGGCCGTCGGGACCAGGATAGACGATGTGAGTATCGCCAGGCGGCAACCGGTCGGTCGGCGGACCGAAGGGGTTTTCACCCCAGAAATTCCAACCCCAGTGCAAATAGCCACGGAGCTTTTCCGAGAAGTTTATCCAATGGAGCACCCGGACCGCAGAAAGGGGATAGTCCAGAAAACGATTCGGATACACGCTCCCGTGGGGGTTGACGCAAATATAGTACCAAAACTCACCCTGGTTGCGCCTAGCTTCATACGCCTGTCGCCACCGCTCGAAGTGGCTAAGCTGGGGCACCCAAACTTCCAGATAGCCCTCCAGGCCAATCGTTTCTATGGCCTCAATCCGCCGGATTCTCGGCGCAGCTTCGCGAACAAAAGCCGAGGCTTTTTTCCAGGAATCCAAATTGGTCAGAATCGGCTCGTCGGCGACGTGGATCATGCTCCGCTTTAGCCAACCTTGCTTGTCCAAATGCTCTTCAAGCGCTTTTAAAAGCGGACGCAATCCTTCTTCCGGCGAAAGCCGAATCCGCTTATTGCTTTGGCGGTCTACCGCCGTCACTCCGTTCAAAACGAACGTGGTGCCCCAACCCTTTTCCCCTCGGCCAACGTGGCTGATTTCTAGCTGGCCAGCCACCCCGGCATCCATAAACAGTCGAACGTACCGATCAAATCGGGCAAAGTCGAAGGAGAGTGTGCCATCAGCCTCCCGATAAATGTCAACAAGCGTCCAAGGCACAAGGACCACGTTTTGGCGATGCTCGGCCATATTCCGCGCGTAGCGTGCCAGGATCTCCCAAAAGGCTTCCGACCACATGTCAACATTATGTGCCCGGGCAATGTTGTTGAGATTGAACCAATTGGTCATCCAAAGATGGCGATCACTCGGGAGGACAAAATCGAAGACCTCTAGAACCACAGGCACGCTCGCTTGCCAATTGTCTGCCACAAGGCGTATTTCGCCTTGATATTTCCCGGCGGCTGCCTCGGCCGGAACTCGGACGGTCAACCAAATGGGTTGGGTCCGCTCGGGAGGGAGATCCATCACACGATCTGCAAGAAGGGGATCGGGAACATCGCACGGTGCTTGGCAAATGCGAATGCCCTCAGAACCCGGAGTGTTCTTGGGCATAGGGATGAAGCCCACAAAAATCCACGTCAGACACTGGCTGGGAATCGTCGCACCACTTTCGTGCTGCAAGGCCCCCCACTCAACCCGCAACCCTTTAAGCTCCTGCCGCGATCGAACCGCAACCTGGGCTGGCTCAAACTCGTTCCGGGCCGCCTTCAGGTGGATTTGACCAGGAAGATCACCACCCGCCGGCGGAGTTGTATCACGAAAAACTTTTACATGCGGATCTACAACCCACACCGATACATCCTGGGCATGGATCGACGATGAAGTGATACCCAACACGCCCAAAAAGAATAGGATCAGCACCGCCGAGCGCACATTAACGCCTCTCATGAGTAGTTTCCTCTTCCACGCGTTGACGATCACCAATCCAAGGGTTTTTGCCAGGCCGCTTTTAACTCGCCAAGGGAAGCGCGGATAACAAGCGGTGCCCCTAAGTGCTCTTCCTCATCCGGCAGTCCTTGCCCGTACGGTACCGGGAGGCCGACAATCTCAAGGTAGGTAGTTTCCGTCACCTCTCCCACAAGGGCGCAGGGCAGGCCGACAAAAAGGGCCTCAAAGGCAGGTGCGTCGCTGGGGCGAACTTCCACCAAGAACCTACTATTGGATTCGCTAAAGAGCAAGATTGGCACTGCTGCCGGCCAGGCAGACAACGGGTGAATCTCCTCACCTGGCCATCTTGCCCGCCACTTTTCAACTTGCTGCTGGGCCTCCCCCGGAGGGGTAAGATCACTAGGAATCTGGGCCAGAAATAGCCGCAGGCCCAATCCACCAGCGAAAGCCATTTCGGCAGCAGCCACGGCCAACCCGCCTTCGCTAAGGTCATGGCAGGCCCGGACCAGCCCCCGGCTAATCGCTTGGTGCATGGCACGGAAGATCCGCCCGGCAAGCGGCGCGTCAACACGAGGAACTCGTCCGCACGATTTCCCCTGCACTAAGCAGTAATGGGAGCCACCAAGCTCGTTCCGGGTGACCCCCACCAGGTACACGAAGTTGCCCGGCTCCTTCAGATCCATGGTGACACAGCGGCGGACGTCCGGCACAATCGCCAGGGCACTGATTAAAAGCGAGGGGGGAATACAGATCGTCTTTTCCGAGCCAGCCGGGCGAAATTCGTTGTTGAGACTATCCTTTCCGCTAATAAACGGGGTACCAAAAGCGATCGCCATGTCGTGACAGGCCAAGGCCGCTCGCACAAGCGACCCGAGTGTTTCCGGGCGGTCGGTGTTCCCCCAGCAGAAATTGTCCAAGAGAGCTACTTGCTGGGGATCAGCCCCCACGGCAACACAGTTGCGTATGGCCTCGTCAATGGCGCTTGCCGCCATCCAGTAAGTGTCAAAATCCCCGTAACATGGGTTCATCCCACAGGCGATGGCAATACCTCGGTAGGAATCGAGGCGTGGACGAAGTACCGCCGCATCGCTAGGACCATCATTCTCCCGGCCCACCAAAGGCTTGATGACACTGCCCCCTTGCACCTCGTGATCATACTGGCGGATCACCCAGTGTTTACTTGCCACGTTAAGCGAGCCAAGGATCCGCCGGAGGTCCTCGGTGTAATCAGGCGGCCAGCGATCCCCGCAGATGCGATCGTCTTCAGCTCGAGGCCGGTAAACAGCCTTCCGCATCACTGCCGGCCGACCCCGATGGAGAAAGTTCATCTCCAAATGTGCCACCTGATGACCTTGGTAGAAAAGCTCAAGCCGCCCGGTGGGCCGAAATTCGCCAATCACCGTCGCCTCTACCCCTTCCGATCGGCACAGGGCTTCCAGCTCCGGCCAGCATTGCGGCGGCACGGCCAGAACCATTCGCTCCTGGGCCTCGGAGATCCAGATTTCCGTGTACGAAAGCCCCTCGTACTTCAGCGGGACCCGCTCGAGCCACACCACTGCCCCAATTTCGCGGGCCATTTCCCCCACGGCACTGGAAAAGCCCCCAGCGCCGCAGTCGGTAATCCCCCGATACAGTCCCCTATCCCGAGCCACTAAGAGAATGTCAACAAGCATCTTTTCGGTAATCGGGTTGCCGATCTGAACGGCACCGCCGGATATTTCCTCGCTGTGACTTGTCAGCTCCGCCGAGCTAAATGTGGCACCATGGATACCATCGCGGCCGGTTCGGCCTCCCACTACCACAATAAAGTCACCCGGCTGAGGGGATTTTCGCGCTTTGTCTCGGGGCAGCAGCCCGACGTTGCCGCAGTAAACAAGTGGATTGCCTAAATAGCGGGGATCAAAAAAGATCGCTCCAGCGACGGTGGGGATACCCATTCGGTTGCCGTAATCGCGAACACCGGCCACAACGCCCCGCATGATCCGCCGTGGATGAAGCACGCCCGGGGGGAGCGACTCGTACGGGGTATCAGGCGGCGCAAAACAAAAGACATCGGTATTGCAAATCGGTTTGGCCCCAAGCCCGGTGCCCAAGGGATCACGGATGACCCCGCCGATCCCTGTGCTTGCCCCGCCGTAAGGCTCGATAGCCGAGGGGTGATTATGCGTCTCAACTTTGAAGACGATATGGTACTCGTCATCGAACCGGACAATCCCTGCATTGTCCTCAAAGACGCTCACACACCAGTCGTTCGGGCCCAGCGCTTGTCGGATTTTCTCCGTGGCGGCAAAAATCGTCTCCCGCAACATGTTGCGGAAAACGCGGCGGCCATTTTCATCCTCATAATCGATGGGTCCAGCAAGTGTCTTGTGGCTACAATGCTCACTCCAAGTCTGGGCCAGGGTCTCCAGTTCGACGTCAGTCGGATCGCGGCCGAGTTGACAAAAGTAATCGCGGATAGCCCGCATTTCCACAAGCGACAGATAGAGTTGCCCCTCGCGACTAAGCCTTTCAAGTGCCTGGTCGTCCATCTGGCGAATGGGCACCCGGACCAGGTGAAATTCATAAGGTCGACCGAAATCCAATCGCTCAACTCGGAGTGGACCGATGATTACCTGCTCGATGGCCTCGTTTGCCAAGATGCGCGAACAAAGTTGCTCAAGCTGCCCCTCCCCAAGCGCAGTGATCCAAAACTTGCGAAACGTCCGCACCGCTTCTACCTCAAGGCCCAGATCGCGGAGGGCAGCCTGCGTGCTCTGGGCAACCGGATCCATAACCCCCGGCTTTGGCAATACGTAAACCAAATGATGGAAACCGGCCGGGAGATCATTCAGCTCCGGGGAGCCAACCGGCGCAAACACCGCTTCCTCAACCACCGTGTCGCACAGAAGCTCCCCAACTGCTTGCTCGATTTGTTGACGGGAAAGAGGCCCCTGGATGAGAAAGCCTCGGGCCGCGCGGATACTCAGCCCATCCGGCAGGCCAAGATCAAGGCCATCCTGAGTCAGGGTCCGTCCAACAAGATCCGGCTGCCGGGGGGAAGGTCGTACATCAACCTGCCAAAGCATCGCGGTGTCTTTTGCCCTCCTCCAATAAGCTTTCCAGGCTTTGGGCATCACCCCGGGCCAGCGCCTGACCAAATTGGTTTAGCTTCTGCTGCAAAACACCAAGCCAGTGCTGGACGTTTTGACGATTCTGGACAAAGATGTCGCGCCATAATTCCGGGGAGCCAGCCGCAATTCGCGTCGTGTCCAAAAATCCAGTACCCACAAACCGGAACAACTCTTCAGGCAGAATCCCTGCCAGTGCCGCAGCCACAAGGTGCGGCAAATGGCTAGTCATGGCCAGGACCTTGTCATGCTCTTCAGGACTCATCCGGACCACCACCGCGCCTAATTGCGACCAAAGCTGGGACAACGTGTCAAAGTCCTCGGCCAATGTGTTTTTCGTGGGTGTCAACACGGTTACCCGACCGTCAAAGAGATCGGCCCGTGCATGAGCCGGCCCGGTCCGCTCTCCCCCGGCAATTGGATGTCCCCCGAGAAACCGGCATTGCCGAGGTAGCTTTCCGTCGACGCTTTCCACGATCACTTGTTTGGTGCTCCCTACGTCGGTGATCAGTGCCCCGACAGGACAATGCTCGGCCACCTGACGAATATGATCCGGAATTTGCCCCACCGGCGTGCAGACGAAGATAAGCTCTGCCTCGGCTACCCCCCGGGCTAGGTTGATGGTGGTGGTGTCGACAGCCCCCATTTGCCGAGCAATTCGCAAGGAGGACTGTCTTCGGCCAATGCCGATGACTTTGCCGGCCAATTTTCGCTGCCTAAGGGCAAGCCCAATCGAACCACCAATTAAGCCCACACCCACAATGGCAACGTTGTCAAAGCTCCTCATGCTAGCTGGGTTCCTTTGAGCAAATATCCCCGAGCCTCCCTACAGCCCCAGAACCGCCCGCCCTTTACCCGCAATGGCTACTGGCGATAATGCAGCGAACCGCTCAAAATGCAACTTAACGCTTTGCCTCTTGTGCAAGCTAAGGGCCATTGCTAACACCCCGTACCGCTACGCCGCCAATTAATGTCCACAAGTTCATCCTCCGGAAATCACCGGCGGAAACTTCTCCGATCGCTTCTCAAGCAAAAGCTCGAGGTAGCTTCGCCTTTCCGAGCGGTCAAATCCCAAGTGCCTTCCTAAAGAGAGCACGACCTCGCGGGCCTCGGCCAGATTTTCCTCCTCGGCGGGAAGTTCTAACTCCAAAAAGCAACCTAATTCTGCTACATCGTCAACGCAGACCTGGATTCTCTTGCCTTCCCAAACCACAAATCCCCGGCACCGGGTTTTGACCACAGGCGCAACCTGGCGAAATCCCAATTCTGCCAACAAGCGTACCCATAAAGAGATCGGTGTCGCCGCAAGATCCAAAGGCAGATCGATTTCTTGACGCGTTTTCGTCACCGAGTCCGTCTTCCGACCCTTATAAGTCAAAAAGGCCTTGCCCCCTGCCTCGCGCAATCTAAGGGCTTCGTCTGTTGACGCAAAGTCTCGACAGGGATGCTGAAAATAAATGTCTTGCTCAACAACCCTCTCCGTCCATTGGACGCCGAGCTTTTCCAGCGCAGCTTGCAAGCAAGCCGCGTCAGTGACAGGATATTTGACTTCCACTTCGTAGCCCATGGGGTTGATTCCTCCGGAGACAGTCCGACTACTGCCGCGGCACATGCCCCCGCAAAAGCTGACCATTCTACCGGACTCCCTCATACCCAACGAAGGGTCCATCAGACACCGGGTGACTCGGGAGATCACCTGGGCCGCCAAGGAATCCAAAGACTGGCTTGAATCCTGTGCAAGAAGATTGTGCACGCCGACTCGCCTGCCTAGGATGGGGATCCGCATCGCCAGGGTGGGCTCGCCATCACGACGACGGACCCGCTTAAGGCATCCACGATTTGAGGCTAAAGGAGACCGGCATGTCTAGCAACACACAGGTGGGAAGGGCGCAGTGGCTTGTTATCACCGCCGCATTTCTCGGGTGGATGTGCGCCGGGGTGATCCTGGGACTATTCCCCCTGGCGGTTCGGCCTGCAGTCCAAAGCCTGCTTAATCAGCCACCTGAGGAAGTAATCGGGGTGTGGACCGGGCGGATCAACGCCAGCTGGCTCTTAGGAGCCGCTTTGGGTGGACTTTGCTTCGGATGGCTGGGAGATCGAATCGGACGGGTGCGGAGCATGGCAGCGGCGGTTGCATTTTTCGCCATCTTTACTGGATTGTGTTACTTTGCTACCCACCCGGCCCACCTGGTGCTCTTTCGCTTCCTGGGGGGAATGGGCATTGGCGGCGAGTGGGGGTTAGGTGTTGCATTGGTGGTGGAATTTTGGCCGGAACGTTTTCGTCCGTACATGGCAGGGGTTATCGGCGCGGCTGCCAATGTAGGCTTCCTCCTGATAGCCCTGCTTGCCACCATCATTCACATAACGCCGGATTCGTGGCGTTGGATCATGGCAGCGGGAGCCTCCCCGATAATTCTCGCCGGCTTCATCTGGCTTGCCGTGCCGGAGTCAAAGCGTTGGAAAGCCGCCACCCAGGAACGCCCCGCCCATCCGGTTCGTGAGATCTTTCGCCCTCCCCTCCTAAAGTTCACCCTCCTTGCGATCATATTCTCCACCGTCCCCCTTGTCGCAACGTGGGGAGGGGTGAGCGGCTTCCTGCCGGTTTGGGCCGATCAATTAGCCGGACCAAAATATCCCGGCGCGAAAGGGATGGTT
Organism: Thermoguttaceae bacterium; assembly: GCA_025060325.1. Lineage (GTDB taxonomy): Bacteria > Planctomycetota > Planctomycetia > Pirellulales > Thermoguttaceae > DTLM01. The sequence continues at coordinate 16,601 of JANXBW010000038.1, read as the reverse complement.
CAGGTCGTCGTTTCGATTGGGGCGATCATCGGCTGTCTGGTGGCACCCGTCATTGGCGGTCAAGTGGGAAGGCGACCTGTTTACTTCACTTTGTGCGCTTTGTCGCTTCTCGTGTGCCAAATCCTGTTTCGAGAATGGTGGGTCTACGGGCCGACCTTCCTCTTCGTATGTGGCATTGCGGGAGCCGTCACAGCAGCGTTTTACGGGTGGATGCCTCTTTATCTTCCGGAGCTTTTCCCAACGCGAGTTCGAGCGACCGGGCAGGGACTCAGCTTTAATTTCGGCCGAATCCTCACGGCGGTCGGGGCGCTTGGGACTGGGCAACTTGTCGCATTCTTTGGCGGCAGTTACCCCAAAGCGTGCTCTACCATCACACTTATCTATGTGATTGGGCTAGTGATGATTTGGCTTGCTCCAGAGACCAAAGGCCGCCCGTTGCCCGATTGACTCTGAACTTGGCTGTGACACTCCCAGTTCGGAGAACATACCCCTTGCCCGCCTCGCGCGGAATGGGTTCAAACGCGATAAGCTGGGACGGTTTGCCGCGCCGAATGAAGGCCGTTCCTGCTTATAAAAGCCCGGCTTTGGCAGAGAGGCGGACCACGCGGTCTTCTGGAAGATGACTAAATTTCGTCTATAAGTAGACTTTCTGGAGAGGCTTCGCACGGGTCTTCCGGCACGACTTGCGTTCCCCCGTTTGGTACGCCGAAAGGCCGAGCATTTCGAGAGGACTCTCGATCTGCGTTTGGCCGCGAACCTTCTTTCGAGCTTGCGCATCATTTCTTTCTGAACCCGCCTGGACCAAACCCGGCGGTCAGGGTGAACGCTTCCCATTTGCTACGAAGCGTCTCACCAAAATCCGGGGTTTTGACCCTGCTCACATCCCTCGGTTACGGTCCGGCGGCGCTCGTGGGGACCAATTGGCCGAGCATCCGGGGAAGCGAGAAACTGGCGGCGGAATCCGTGGCAGCAAGATGGTCCCGCAGAACCAGGAACGCTGAATACATGAAGGACTGACGGCGCACCCAAGAGGGTGAAGGATCGCCCCAAGTTTCCGGCGGCTTGATCAGTTTGGGGCTTTGCAGTGGAGCCAAAACCCAGACCACGATACTCACAAGACCAAGCGTTTTTGGGCAGAATCGGGCTCCAAGAAGGGTGGGGACAGGCTTCGGATCGGCCCGGCCGGTCCACTCGTCAATTGCGTCTCAACGGAGGAGTGGTCTTCCGAGGGCGAACTTCCAGCCTGCTCCACCCGGCTGAGGGAGGCCCGCGACCGACGGAAGCCGGATAGTGAAATTGCTCGTGGCGGCAGTCCCAGTGACCGCAACCGGGCTCTTAAGCTTCGCTCAAGCTGGTACCACGCTACAATTTGCGATGCAAGATGATTGATTAAGTCAACAATCGCAGATTTTTGGTTGGCCTGGGGGATCCCTAGGGGTATCCTGAACTGTTTGGGTGAGCAGAAGCGGCAAGGGCGGCTTCACCCAGTTAGCCGAACCCTGAAAATATTGACAACCGACAAAAACTAAATTGCAATCAGCTCACCGGTCAACTTTTCCGCCAAGACAGCTCGAGTTGGAGGGAAGGCAGTGGCAACCGTTGCGATGACAGCTCCGTTGCCCAGTGGCTCCTTGGAAGCCCGATGTCCTGGCCCGATGTCCGGGGCAGAAGTGGTGGTCCAATCGTTAATTCGGCACGGAGTGGAAGTGATATTCGCATACCCGGGTGGGGCCAGTATGCCCCTCCACCAGGCCCTCACTCGCTATCGGGACAAGATTCGAGTCGTGCTTCCCCGGCATGAGCAGGGCGGTGGTTTCGCTGCCCAGGGATATGCTCGCTCTACCGGAAAAGTTGGCGTCTGCATGACGACCAGCGGCCCAGGGGCTACCAACCTTGTGACCGCGTTGGCCGACGCCAAGTTAGATAGCGTGCCGATTATCGCGATCACCGGCCAGGTGCCCACCCCAGTCATCGGGACGGACGCTTTCCAGGAGACGCCAATTGTCGAAGTTTGCCGTAGTATCACCAAGCACCACTATCTAGTCACCGATCCGAATGCAATTGCCCGGGTCATGCGGGAGGCGTTCTATGTCGCGACAACCGGGCGGCCTGGGCCCGTCCTCATCGACCTACCCAAGAATGTGCAGCTTGCCCAGGTCAACCCAGACTTTGAAGCCCCAATGGATCTTCCGGGTTATAAAGGGGAAAAACCGCGGGCTAAGCCCGAGCAAATTCGCGCGATAGCCGAGGCAATTCGCCATTCCCGCCGGCCGGTTATTTGCTGCGGTGGTGGCGTGATCGCCTCCGGGGCATCGCCTGAGCTTTTAGAGCTTGTGGAGCGAACGGGGATTCCCGTCACATGCACCTCAATGGGTCTGGGGGGCTTCCCCGGCGACCATCCGCTTTTCCTCGACATGCTGGGAATGCACGGCAGCGTTTACGCCAACTACGCCGTGGCAGAGTGTGACCTGTTTATCGCTTTAGGAATGCGTTTTGACGATCGCGTGACGGGTAAGGTCTCCGAATTTGCCAAACATGCCCGGATCGTCCACATCGATATCGATCCCTCGGAAATCAACAAAGTCAAACCCGCGCACATCCCCGTGGTTAGCGATGTCAAGTATGCGCTGGCCGAGCTTAACAAAATTGTGGAACCGCCCCAGGATCTCTCCGACTGGTATAGACAAATCGACGCTTGGCGGCGCGCAGATCCCTTGACTTACGACCAAACCCGGGATGAGATCCTCCCGCAGCATGTGATCAGCGAGCTGTGGAAGTTGACAAAAGACATTCCCACCATCATTACCACGGGGGTGGGCCAACATCAGATGTGGACGGCACAGTTTTATAAATTCCGCCATCCCCGAACTTGGCTTTCCAGCTCGGGCCTTGGAACCATGGGGTTTGGTTTGCCGGCTGCCATTGGGGCCAAAATCGCCCACCCGGACAAGCTCGTCATCGACATCGATGGCGATGGCAGCCTGCTGATGAATATCCAAGAGATGGCGACCTGTTACTGCGAAAAAATCCCTGTGAAGGTCATCTTGCTTAACAATCAACACCTGGGGATGGTGGTGCAATGGGAAGACCGGTTCCACGCCTCCAACCGTGCTCACACGTATTTAGGCCCCGTCGATCGTCCGGAGGCAATTGGGCGCGGATCCGGGATGTTACCGCCGGAAGACCGTTATCCTGACTTCGTCACCATTGCGCGCGGCTTTGGTTGGCAGGCGCGATCCATTTGGCGAAAAGAAGAGCTCATTGATGCCCTCAAGGAACTTATCGCCGCGCCGGGGCCATACCTCCTGGATATTGCCGTGCCGTATCAAGAACACGTGCTGCCCATGATCCCATCAGGGATGACGGTGCGGGACATTATTCGTCAATAGCTTTGCTAGCCAGAGTCCCCCTGGGCGCCCGAGGAATCTGCGGGAAACGGCCTTTCTGGCCAGCCGTACCGAAGGGGCTTAATGCTTTGGATCAGGCTGGTGAGGATGGCTTTAAAAACCGGCGTCAAGCGTTCGAATTGGCGATCCTCCGCCTGGCAAAAGACCACCAACGTGTGGCGGTCAGTGCGGATACAACGGACCTGCGCGCAAACGATGAAATCAAGATAGAAGAACGCCAAGTCGTAACCGATAAGCTCCCAGCCGGCCACGGTCTCCCTTACCGGTTCGACATCAATGCCTTTATATTCTTCCTTCATTGCGGTAACGGCCGACTCGGCCAGCTTTTCCGGATCGACCTGCCGAGGATGAAAGGAAACTGACCAGAAGCCGCCATCAGGCGGATAGAGCACCACGGCGTGCTCGCCACCCCATCGCGGCTCTTCTTGAAGGCTCCAATTGTCGGGGTAGAAAAAACCCAAGCCTTCGAACCGGTATTCGAGGGGCATAAGACGCCCTCCGGAGTTTCCTCGTTACCGTCCAATTCGAATGCAAACCTCGGAAACGCCCCGGGACTCTCAGCAAGTTCTCCACCCACCCCGCCAACGTTTCCGGACTTGGCCGGAACCGGTCTACCGTCTATTTTCGGGCGGAGGGTGCCTCCCGGAAAATAGACGGAAGGTTCTTTCGGCCGAGTAGCCCTCGCTGCCCTGCGCAACTATCGCTTCCCAATGCCCGAGGGCAAATAACTATCCCGAAGTGAAATCCTGGAACGTTGTTCGAAAACTAGCCCGATCGGTTCATGCAGTTTCCCCGTGGCGAGCAGCCAGTTTGCCTCCCGCCTTTGGCCGAGGTTTTGCCTATGGACGATGCGCTGGCAACGATGCTCACGTTGGTTACTCGCGGAAATCAGTTGACCGAAAACGACTTGGACTGGGTTGACCAACAGATGATCCTGCCGGCTGTGCCCGCCGTCCTTCCTGATGCTCCAGCGGAAGACATCACAGGGGACACTTTAATCTTCGCCAACGAGCATCTACATCGAATCGGCGCCATTATCGGTGCAGCCCTGGTGCGTCAGGCCCAGGTGAACATTTTGGCACTGACGGTGCAACCGTGGTATGTGCACATGGTTTACCAGCCAGCCTCAACTCCCCCGGACCGTATCAGAATGGTGGCCGAGGATGCCCTTCGGCGGCTCTTCCAGTCGGCCCTTCCCATCTGGGCACCAGACTACGCCAAGCGATTTCTATTCGAGGAGGAAGAAGTTGCCAGCTGGGTTGACTATATCGAGCGGCACAACCAGGCTGCCGGCTGGGAACCAAGACCTTGGCCATTTATTGCCCGTCCTTGCAAAGGCAGCGGAGCTTAATCTCGTGGGAAACCGAGGTCTAGCTTTTAAGCTCCGCTTCGCTCGCAGGCAAAGGAGCCACAGGTCGGGTATAATGTTGAGTAACGGGGTCTACGTCGCCGAGGATGAGCAACGGGTTTTGGCGCTCTAGAGCGCGCCAGGCTCCAAAGCAGCCACAAGGGTGTCTTGGGAAGAAATTGTGTGCCACTTGCCTGGCCGCCGGTATTGGCCAGTGGCTTTCAGCTCGGACGGGATGTTGTTTCGGATTTAAGCGGCCGAAATTGCGGGAGCAAATCACTGCGAACAACTTTCCTGATCCAGGGGTGAGGTCAACCCATGCCTGTCCTGATGAAGCTTGCCCGCATTTTGATTGCGGAGATCAGTGATCAACAAGTTATTTGGCTCAAAGAAGTGGACGGCGATCGGTCTTTTCCGATTGTGATTGGCCTTTTTGAGGCATCCAGTATCGATCAGCGGGTAAAGGGGATCAAACGGCCCCGACCGATGACTCATGACTTGGTGCTGAATGTGATCCAAGCCCTAGGCGGCGAACCGCAGGATGTCATCATTACCGAGTTGCGCGAGCACACTTATTACGCCAAGCTTCGCATTCGTCACCGAGGGGAATTGGTCGAAGTTGACTCGCGTCCTTCCGATGCTATTGCCGTCGCAGTCACTTGTCAGCCACCTTTGCCCATTTACGTCAACGAAGATGTGCTCGAGATGGCGTTGCGTGACCAAATGTAAACAATCTCGGCCGTCTGCTTCCAGCCCTGGCGGGCTAGAAAGGATCCCCCGCGGTATCTTGCTTCAGGAAGGCGCACTTTCTCCACCCGCAAAAGATTAATTAATTCCGCCGGGCGGCTTATCCGGCCAAATACGGCCGCATAGATGCCCCGTCACCCCCTGCAGGCGACTTCCCAAGCTCAAGAGACGACACGCGCTCTAGAGTGCGCCGATTTCCCCGGCCGTGAGTAGTACTCAACTTGTCGCCCTCAATGCGGAAACGCCTAAGCTCGCCAGGCGCTAATAGTCGCCCGGGGCCAAAAAAGAGCCCGGTCAGGGACCACATCCCGACCGATTTGCCGCAACCTTGCGACGAGGACCTGGATCGCCTCCCTCACCAACGCGAGATGCGTCCTTCGCGCCGGGAGCGCTCGTTACAAACGCACGTCAGCAAATTCCTGCTCGAGTGCTTGGTAAGCTTCTTGTCCCCTTGCGCCGTCAACAACGATGTTGAGGCACACCTCACTTGTGCTGATCATGTCGACATTGATACCCTTCTCGGCCAGAGCTTTGAAGCTCCGTCGAGCCACGTCGGAATGGCTCCGCATCCCTGTGCCAGCCACCATCAGCTTAGCCACATTCCAGGAGCCGATTGGCGGAGCGCCGCCCACCTCGCGAGCAAAATCCCGCGCCACTTGGAGGCATCGCTCTAAATCGCCGCGGGGAACGGTGAAGGTAATGCTGGCTCGGCCTTCGCGACCCACGCTCTGCACAATCATGTCCACATTGACCCCGGCCCGAGCCACTTGGCCGAAAAGCTTCGCCGCCAAGCCTGGCCGATCCGGAATATCCACAAGCGTCACCCGCGATTGGGTCTCATCTAGCCGAATGTCTTCGATCACCAAATCCTCCATGCCCCGAAGTCGCTCCAGGATTTCCGGCGTGAGGATCGGCCGTGGTTTCCCCGCCGGCGGGAGTTCCCCTTCGGGCACTTCTTCGTGAAGCGCAAAAGCTTGGTGGACCGCCCGGAGCGCCTCCACGCCGTATTGCCGCTCAACAACGATGGAGATCTTAATCTGGCTTGTGCTAATCATTTCGATGTTGATGCCTTTTTCCGCCACGGCGCTAAACATCTTTTGCGCGACGCCCGGCTGGTTAGCCATCCCCAAACCGACGATCGACACCTTGGCGACATCGTCCTCGTAGCTTGTGCCCTCGGCGCCGAGTTCTCTGGCAGCCTCTTCGGCAGCGCGTAAGGCATGGGCCAGCTCATCCCGCGGCACAGTAAACGACACGTCCGCCCGTCCGTCAGCCGCCATATTTTGCACGATCATATCCATGGCCACGTTGCGAGCGGCCACCTTGGAAAAGATAGCGTAGACCATCCCCGGTCGATCGGGCACTCCCAGCACGGTCACTCGCGCCTCATTCCGTGCAAGCGCCGCCCCACACACAGGACGAGCTACTGACTCCGGCTCTGATGTGATCAGCGTGCCTGGCCGGTCGCTGAAACTACTGCGGACGTGAACCGGTACCCCAAAGCGCTTAGCAAATTCGATAGACCGATTGTGCATGACCGCCGCCCCAGCGCTTGCCAGTTCCAACATCTCGTCATAACTGATTCGTTTAAGCTGCCGGGCCTCCGGGACAATCCGCGGATCAGTGGTGTACACACCATCAACATCTGTGTAGATTTCGCAAAACTCTGCTTGCAAAGCGGCCGCCAGCGCAACGGCCGTGGTGTCGCTTCCGCCTCGACCCAGTGTTGTGATATTAAAGGCCGGATCCACCCCCTGGAAACCCGCGGCAATCACGATCTTCCCCTGATTCAGCAATTGCCGAATTCGCTCCGCGTCGATCGAGCGGATCCGCGCCTTAGTGAACGTGCTGTCGGTAACAATCCCCAGCTGGGCACCCGCTAAGCTGATGGCATCATGACCTAACGAATTAATTGCCATCGCCATCAGCGCCACACTTACCTGTTCGCCGGTTGCCATCAGCATGTCCAGTTCGCGGGCAGGCGGATGCTCGGTAATTTGCTTGGCCAAGGCGATTAGCTCGTCGGTGGTATGCCCCATGGCGCTAACCACCATGACCACCTGATAGCCCTGGTTTTTCGCTCGAATAGCTCGCCGAGCAGCGGCCAAGATCTTCTCCGCATCCGCAACGCTTGTGCCACCAAACTTCTGCACCAAAATTGCCATCGTTCGCCTACCTCAACTCTTCGCTGACCCCTGGTTTACTCAGACCATCCGCCAGTTGACTAGCTGACCAAAACGCCCGATGCAAGAGCCAACCGCCAGCGTTCCCCGAGAGACTTCTGGCAAGGATTCCCCCGAAATTCGCCATGTAAACCCAAGTGGCAATCCGCCCAATGGCCCGGGCACCTGCGCTGACGGCCCCAAGCGCCTTCATCCCAAATCCGGACCAGCCCAAGTCAAACCGAAGCCCTCCGGTCGATAAACTATGCCTGACACTCTCCGCAGCCTGCATCCACAATTTGTTTACGGCGGAAAACATCCCTCCGTCAAGAAAGCGCCCATCAATTGCCAGCCGTCGTTAAAAATAATTCCCGACCGAGCTGCAGCACGCTCCGAAAATGCCTCGGCGCCAGTCCGCCGAACACTCGTCCCCGTTACCGCCCAGGGAACATTCCCATGACAGTGAGTCTTCAACCGCAAAAACGTGGGATGGTCCGGAGTGACCATAATCCGGAACTGCCCATAAGACCGCAAAGCCTCCAGAACCGGCCCGACGATGTGTCGGTCCACTTGTTCGATTGCCTCAATCTTAGCCCGTACGTCGCCCTGATGGGAAGCCTCGTCGGGAGCTTCCACATGGACAAATACTAAGTCAACGCGCGCTAGCGCCTCCGCCGCATACTGCCCCTTGCCCCTGTAATTGGTGTCAAGATAGCCGGTCGCGCCGGGAACCTCAATGCGCTCCAGCCCAAGCAGTGCCCCCAAACCCCGCAATAAGTCGACGGCAGTAATGATCGCCCCCCGTTTACTATAGCGCTCCTCAAACCGGGGCAAACGTGGTGCTTGGCCCAGTCCCCATAGCCAAATATTAGTGGCTGGTAATTTGCCGGCTTGACGCCGGGCCACATTGACCGGATGCTCCGCAAATAGCTCCCAACTAAGTGTCATCAGCTCGACTAAAAGATCACTGCCTGGCCCCGTGGGATAGTCGTCCACAACCGGTTTGTCCATCAGGTCATGAGGGGGTGTGGTCCGCGTCTCCGGGGAGAAAACTCGCCGCCCAGGCTCACCGCGATAGATAGCTAAATTGCGGTAACTAACACCAGCATGGAACTCGATCTCCGGTCGCCCTACCCGCTCCTGAAGCGTTGCCAAAAGTTCCCGAGCTTCCCCCGTCGAAATATGCCCCGCCGTAAAATCGCGCATGACCTGGTTTTCGATGGTCACCAAGTTACAACGGATGGCCCAATCTTCCGGGCCAAGTGTTATTCCTTGCGCTGCTGCCTCAATCGGCGCACGTCCACAGTAAAACTCCCGTGGCGGAAAGCCAAAGACGCTCATGTTGGCCACATCGGATCCCGGCGGCAGATCGTGCGGGGTATGGTTGGCCAAACCGACGGCACCCTCCCGCGCAATTGCATCCATGTTGGGTGTGTCCGCCGCCTCAAGCGGAGTCCTTCCCCCCAACGATTCCTGGGGTTCATCCGCGCAGCCGTCGGGAATAATGATTGCATATTTCATGTGGTGCCACTCTCTGCAAGGTCCGCCGCCTTAACAGCCCGCCTGCGTCCCCAGCGGTGCTATCCCCCGCTTAATCCTGCACCCGGAAGCGAACGACCTTGTCCCGAACGACGGCCAACTTTTCAATCGCCTCGATAGCTTGCTGCATTGGACCCTCCGGGGCAGCATGCGTCATGATGACAAGCGGCACGACCCCGTCTTCAACAGGCGGATCAGGCTCATGCTGAATGACCGAGGCTATCGAAATCTGTAGCCGACCCAAAATCCCTGCGATTTCCGCAAGGACCCCCGGACGATCAACAACCCGGAGTCGCAGATAAAACCGGCTGCGAGCCTCCTTCGGGTCAGCAAGCGGGACGCCCCGAGCTGGGTCACAGCCTATAGGCAGCATCCGGAACGTAATCGGTGCCCGACCTAGCACAAGATCGATGACATCCGCCACGACCGCTGAGGCCGTGGGCATTTGGCCGGCCCCTTGTCCGTGGAAAAACACCCGCCCCACCGCATCCCCCACCACTTCCACGGCGTTGAAGGCCCCCCAAACCTCCGCCAGAGGGGTCCGGTGCCGCACTAATGTCGGGCACACCCGAAGGTCCAACTTCCCGTCGACAACTTCCGCCGAGGCGATCAGCTTAATCGTGTAACCAAGTTCCCCGGCATACCGGAGGTCGGCCAACTCAACCACGTCGATCCCCTGCCGGGGAATACACTTCCAGTCGGCCTGCACCCCGAAGGCCAGCGCCGCCAAAATGCACAACTTCTGAGCCGCGTCGGCGCCGCTTACATCCAGGGTCGGATCTGCCTCCGCATATCCGAGCTTTTGGGCCTCGGCCAATGCCTCCTGGTAGCCCACCCCCCGCTGTTCCATTCGGGTCAGGATATAGTTGCTTGTGCCATTCAGGATGGCGTGAATAGAGCGAATCTCGTTGGCCACCAAACTCTCCGAGAGAGCCGCGATGATCGGCACGCCCCCGGCCACCGAGGCCTCGAAAGAGATCGATCGCCCCAACCGCCGGGCCTCGCGGAAAAGCTCCGGCCCGTGCTCCGCAAGGAGCGCCTTATTAGCCGTCACCACGTCTTTGCCGGCCTGCAGCGCCTTAAGGACAATGGTCCGGGCCGGCTCAATTCCGCCAATTAGTTCAATCACAATCTGGACGGTAGGATCCTCAATCGCAGCCCCTACGTCATCGCTCAGCAATTCCGCCGGCACACGGACGTTCCGCGGCCGGGTGAGATCCTTGTCGACGATTCGCACAAGCTCGACCGGCCTGCCAGCACTCCGGCAAATTCGATCGCGATGCTCAAGAAGCAGCCGGGCCACTCCGGAGCCGACAGTCCCAAACCCGATCAGAGCCACTCGCGCCGGGGTCATTACTAAGTCCCTAAATTTTCTGCCCTTAGCGTCTAGCAACACCAGTATTTAAAATTTTTGGTTCCTTTGACCAAAAAATTGGGGTCAAAGGTCGGTCCGACCAGGTTCCGATGGCTTATGCCAGCTTGAGCGGGGCCAATAAGATCGGCAATTATAGATGCCCCCTTTTGGCCGTTCGAGAGGGTTCACTCCCCAATGGCGTAGCCTTGGCGCACCGGATGTGCCGCAGCGGATCGGGGACCGGAAGGCTAGTGGCGTGTTGCTTTTTGCAAGCACATCGGCCTTTTTCGAAGGGACCAAAACGCCCAATTGCCGGCGTGTTGCAAACGGCACTCCGGCCAGCGCTTGCTCCAACATCAGGCACGCGGGACGGCGCGCTCAAGCCGGGCTAGCTGAGCAACCCGCTGACTGCCGCCAGAGCTTTCCCTTGCGCAAAAACGGCCCGCCGGGCCGTTGGGAAATCACCGGCAGGTCCTCGGTAAGGGGCTCGTTGACACCTTTTGAACAACTCTCGGTAAATTCAACAACTTTCGGGATGTGTCCTGGTGAACTGTAGGAGCCAAACATGGATTCGCGGGCACAAAAGTTTCTGGAAGACATCCTGCAAACGCCCAGCCCATCGGGGTACGAATCACGGCTTCAAAGCCTTGTTCGCCAGTATGTCGCCGATTTCGCCGACAAGGTCGAATCCGATGTTCACGGCAACCTGTATGTGTGCCGAAATCCCGGGGCGAACCGCCGTCTTATGCTGGCGGGCCACTGCGATCAGATTGGCCTCATCGTCAACCACATCGACGATCAAGGATTCATATACATTCAATCCATCGGTGGATGGGACCCGATCATTCTAGTCGGCCAGCGAATGTGTATCTGGACCCAGAATGGTCCGGTGCATGGTGTTCTCGGACGCAAACCAATCCACTTGTTGACCGATGAAGAGCGTAAACAGGTTCCCAAGCTTAAAGATCTGTGGATCGACATTGGAGCTGCCAACAAAGCCGAGGCGGAAAAAATGGTTCGCATCGGCGACCCGGTGACTTTGGAATTGAAGATCCATCCCCTTGCCAACAACCGTATCGCTTCGCCCGCGCTTGACGACAAATGCGGCACCTGGGTGGTGATGGAAGCTCTCCGCCGCATTGATCCTGCCAAATTAACCTGGGCTGTGTACGCCGTCTCCACGGTTCAGGAGGAAGTTGGGCTTCGCGGGGCAAAGACAAGCGCTTACCGAATTGATCCGGAGGTAGGCATTGCCGTCGACGTGACGCACGCTACCGACTGCCCCACTGTAGATAAAAAGGAGGAGGGAGACATCGCTTTGGGAAAAGGTCCCGTTATTTACCGCGGGCCGAACATGAATCCACGGGTTGTCGAGCTTTTAATGAAGACGGCCGAAACCCATCAAATCCCGCATCAACTCGGGGCTTCCGGCCGGATCACACCGACCGATTTAAATCCGATCCAGGTTTCCCGAGGAGGTGTTGCCACAGGACTGGTCAGCATACCCAACCGCTATATGCACTCACCGGTGGAAACCATTTCCCTTGACGACCTGGACCGAGCCGCCGATCTCCTTGCGCGGTTCGCCGAAAGCTTAACCGCCGACATGTCGTTTATTCCGTAAACTGCTTACACAGTCCGCGGGTGCGGAGTTCAATCCGCTCCCAAGGACGTGCTCAAGTGACGTAGACACAATCCCTCGCGTTGTCGAGGAACCGACTATGACCGGGGTTATTCGCATTTTGTTTTCCCGCCCTCGTCAATTTGACTCCCTAGTGGCTCTGCTTGAGGAAGCAATCGTCCGAGAATTCTCGGGCGCGGCAGAGACCTCGGTCCAAGTCATGCCCCATTTGTACGACTTGCCCCCGGAGGCACCCCTTTGGGACGAGCTGGCTACTGCGAGCGAACACCTCGTGGTCCTTTGCGCGCTTTACCCTCGCGCCACCTATTGGGTCCTCCGCGCCCACGGCGTAGACGGCCAGTGGGTGCAAACAAGTTCCTGGCACGAAGAAGATTTACCGGAACGGCCCCGGGAAGGAGCGGCTTCCTCGGCTCCCGAGACATCCGCAGAGATGGTCGAACGTCCCTCAGCTTCCCCGCAACGGTTTATCTGGTGCTTTGATGTCCGCGATTTCCAATCGGCCGAATCCGCTGTCGGCCAAATCCGTCAGTTGTTAGCCGAAGTCACTTCTCAGGTAAGCCCGGCTTTCGCACAGAACCCTGGTTCCCCGGTGGGCGGGCATTCTTCCGACAAGGCACGCGACACCGCCCACCAAACAAGGGCAGCGGCAGGCGCCCAGCTGAAACACGAGCTTCAGGTTCCCTTCCGGCCTCGGTGGTATCCGGTCATCGATTACTCCCGATGCCGCAATTGCTTGCAATGCCTAAACTTCTGCCTTTTTGGCGTCTACCACGTGGACGGACTTGGCAAGCTGATGGTGAGAATGCCGGACGCCTGCCGCGACGGATGTCCAGCCTGTGCCAGAATTTGCCCGTCGGGCGCCATTATCTTTCCGATGTACCCGGATCCGGTGATCGCTGGTGGTGCACCACCGAAAGGCAATATCTCACCCAGCCTACCCAGTCTGCCCATCCTTCCAGGAAACGCCCAGGTCTGGGGCGAGATATCTCGCGCCGGGCGGTTACCCAGCGTTAAGCCGGCAACTGACAACCCGACGGCCTCCGCCGAGAAGGCGCCCGAAAACGGCCAAGTGTCAAACGAGGCAACTGAGGGGGCTCGGCCTGATGATGCCAGCTTGGGCACAAAGCCTAAGCTCGATCAGCTTGTCCGTGATATCGAAGACTGGGTTGATGAGTAAAGCTTGGCCGCATTCCTCCAGGCCCAGACACTCCCGCCCCTTCTGTCAGACCACACCGGCAAGCAACGCGACTCAGGCGCAATTTCGTCAGGAAGCGCTATCTAAGGACCTACACCCGGCAATTAGAGGGCCGGCCCGGCAGCGGCCCAAATCCGCCGGTTCGGCAACCTCACCGTTTGCTCGGGCGACGCTTCCGCTAGGGAGAAGTCAGTTTGATATCGAACTTGTTTCGCCCAGGCTTGACCTCGAAGGAAAGCTCGCTTTGCCTGTTGTATCGCTCGGGTATCCGGGGCTTGCCTGGCCCAGCATCTTCCGGCCAAAAAACCTCGACACGGTGCTTGCCCACTACCGCCCCTTTGACCCCGGCCATGTACCGCAGCTCATACGCACCGTTGGCATCAGTTTGCCCAAGGGACGGCCGGCCTTGCACGGGTTGAAACATCACCGTCACCCCTTCCAGCGGTTGCCCGTTTAGCGTGACGGTTCCGGAAACCGTTCCCAACGGCGGGAGATCAGATCGTCCACAACCTACGATTATTGCCAGGACTGCCGAGACCACAGCAAAACCACATCTGCAGACAAGTATTCGCACACACTTCACAGCCTTTCTCCCCCTACGAATCAATACTCTTTTCGAGGAAGCTATCTTTCACCGGTCACGCATCCGAAGCTACTTACGTCAACGGCAAAAAGTGTTTGCCCCTCGTAGCACGGGGGCTCAATCGACAAAATCTCTCCTTGCCTATCGACTAACCCCACACCCCGACGCCGCAGCCGGTGGACAGACCGCAAGCCGGTGTGTATGGCAAAAACGGCGGGAACCAGCGCAGCCTAATTTCTCAACAAGGGCTGGCCAAATTTTCCAGCCGGGACGACCTCCGCAGCGGGCAACCAAAAAGGGGCCCGGGCGTACCGCTCGCACCCCCTTCTTTAAAGCCAATAGCCTATAACTGACACCTAACCGCCACCGTTAGGATCGGGAAACCGCTCGGAAAGCTATTACGCTGGGCTGTTCCAAGTGCGCTAGCCAACCCCTGCGCAAAAAGCGCCGGGAAAGGTGCCCTGCTACAGTTCACCCAGCGGTTGGCCATCGCGACGCGACAAGAACCGCTCCAGAACGCTGTCCACATATTTCACAGGGTCGTCGCCCGGATTGAGCGAGTTCGGCCGGTGATCCACGGTTTCGCTAACGAAACGCACCGAACCGTCGCACAGGGCAAAATTCACACCACCGGGGTGCAAACTGTGGAAACCGCGGTTTTGGTGCCCCTGCATGTAGTCGGTCCGATTGATCCCCCAATAGGGAATCCCCAAGGCGGCCATCATCGCTCGGTTCCGGCTACTGTACGCCGTCGCCTCCGAGCTAAACCCTAAAGCGTTCGCCGCCCCAATTAGAAGCCCTTTTAATTGCCAGCAACGTTCGCCCAAAAGGGCCGTATTGCTTGCCCCGTCCACAATGTCCGGGAAGCGGATCCGGGAATTCGAGTACAAAACCCCCGCCGGCGGCCCATAAGTATACGTCGGATAATCATCGCCCTGGCATGGCGGTGTCGTGCTGTTGCTGACACACGCCACCCCAACATAATTGGACTTGGCAATCGGTATTCGGTCCGTTCCGTTGCTGGTCAGCTGCTTCTCATAGGTGCGGAAGTCGGCGTACTGCGTGTACTTGGCGCCGAAGTCATTAAGGACCGGACCTGAGTCAGATGGGCAAATAAACACCGGAAGCGGGGTCTGCAGCGCCACTACGGCCTGCGGATTGCCCAGGTTGACATGCAGCTTACGCCCCACCACCCCTAACTGAGCATGCAAAGCCGACTGTTCAATAAATGGCAGAATCAAAGCACCCCAGCTCCAGTGCGAGCGCTCGAGCGTCGCCTCATTTTGCGGAAAGTCGGTGATGAAGCCAGAAGGAAAGCTTTTGTAAACATCGGCATAATTGTGGATCCCCAGGGCAAGCTGCTTCAAATTGTTGATGCATTGACTCCGCCTGGCCGCCTCTCGTGCCGCTTGCACCGCCGGCAAAAGAAGCGCAATAAGAATGCCGATTATGGCAATGACCACGAGCAATTCAACTAAAGTAAAACCCCTGCCACGTTTGGCAAACCCGTTTACACTGTGCAGGATAAACATCGCCCGGGCTCCTGTAACAAGATGTGTCCCACCGCACTCAAGACCACCCCAACCAACCGGCCGGAAGGCACAACCATGGTCACCGATCGCGCCTCCACACTCATCATAGGATTTAGTTCCCTGGTGTCAAACACGCGGTGCGAAGCGTCCCCCGCACAGGTACAGTTTCGCCACTAGACGCCAGCTCTCAACAACCGAGCCTATTTTCTCGCGACAGTATGTGCAAAAAACCAAAACTGTGCCTGCTGGTTTCCATTCTTTTTACCGGGGTGCCAAACTCCCGGCCGACCATCGCTTCGGAGTAGTTCGCTCCTGCTCAGCAAAGACTAGGCAAAACGCAGCCCCCCAAACTTTCCCACTGGAGAACGCAACCGACGGTAAAAAACCATACGCCTCCTGAGTCAACAGCCTTGGGAAACGTCCGAGGACAAAGGGTCAACAAGTCTGCCGACCCCGGCCTCGAGGCTTGGTTGTTGGGCTGATGCCGGTCGGATAAGGACCACATCCGAAAGTGACGAGGCCACGCGGCGCCAAAAGCAAGCACCAGCTTTCGCTCCAAGTGGGTTATCCGTGGGGAACATCAACGCTTTTCTCGGCGGAGCATCAGCCGTTTATGAACTCGATCCCTTTTTCGTCAGGGCAGTGAATCGGAGCATGAACGGCCCATCGTCCGTAGACGGGCGGACCCGCATGGTGCATGTCTCGATCCCTTTTTCGTCAGGGCAGTGAATCGGAGAGGATACACATCCATTCCTCGGAAGACCGTATGGGGGTGGTCTCGATCCCTTTTTCGTCAGGGCAGTGAATCGGAGCAGTCATGACGGTCATCAGGTTTACCCAAAGCGTGCTCGTTGTGTCTCGATCCCTTTTTCGTCAGGGCAGTGAATCGGAGGAGACCCAGACCAGACGGTCTCGTGGAGGCCCCAGAGGAGGTCTCGATCCCTTTTTCGTCAGGGCAGTGAATCGGAGGGACCGACTCGGGGCGGTAACGGAACTTATTGGTGAGTTGTCTCGATCCCTTTTTCGTCAGGGCAGTGAATCGGAGGTAACGGCTTTTCGCTTGGCATCGTTTCCGGCTGGTGGAGTGTCTCG
>JANXBW010000037.1 GCA_025060325.1 Thermoguttaceae bacterium | reverse complement strand
CGGCAATGACCAGGCTCAGTTAACAGACAGTGCTTCCAGCCGCGACCGCTTCGAAGCTACGCCTGCTTATGCCGTCCTGTACGGGTCAGGCTTCAGCATGCGGGCCATGGGCTTCCGTGACGTGGTTGCTCAGGCGACCGGCGGTGGTGATACGGCCAGGCTGTACGGTGCCGCCACCGGTGCCGAGACCTTCACCGCCGGACCGACGGCTGGCATTTTGGCCGGCAGCAACTACCGGTTGGAGGCCCGCGGCTTCCGGTGGCTAACGGCCTTCAGTCAGGGCGGCACCGACATCGCTCGACTGTACGATTCGGCCGGTAATGACATCTTCATTGGTCGGCCCGATTACAGCGAGCTTTATAACAACGACTTCTCCGTGCGGGCCGTGGGCTTCCGCCGCGTGCAAGGGTTCTCCACTGCCGGTGGTGTCGACCAGGCGACGCTTGTCGACAGTGCTCTGAGTCAATACCCGGATCGGCTTGAGGCCTCTGGCAACTGGGTCCGCTTGAGCAACAGCGGCTTAGACCTGGCGATTGAGCTCTCCGAGTTCGAGCAGGTGCGTGCCCGGGCAAGCAATCCGGAGGACACCAAGTCGATCGCCGACGCTGTGGACTGGCTCTTGGCCGAAGGCTGGAGATAAGCCCTTGGGTTAAAAGAAGTTGTGGCTGGTGCAGTTATCGAGGACCGTGACGGTGCGCGCCTGAGCCAGGCTCCCTGAGAGGCTTGGCGAAAATCCGGGCGCACCTGCCTAGCGGGGAGTCTCTGGGATTCCCAACGGGAACTTGAGCGATATTGGCCGTTCGGCCTAGAACTACGCCGGACGGCCCGTTTCTTTTTACCAGGTCTGCGACTGAAGAAAGGCGCTTCAGTCCAGAACCCCCAGCCTAGTGGGATCGTGGCCTGGTTAGGACGGTTTGGATCGGCCGTTTGGGCACAAGCACCGGAATAGGCGATACATCGAGGGGGATACCGACGATGGTCTGAGGTGCGTAAGCCCCGGCCATCGGTCCCTCTGTAATCGGCTTGCCTTGAAAGGTCTCGATAATTGCTTTCACCTGCGGGTTAAATTCCACAGTCCCGTCTGGCAACTTTCGGGTAATCCAATCGAAGCTCCCCACGGTCACCACGCTGGCATATCGATCGTGAAAAACATAGGCCTCATACCCTTTTAGGCGCAAGGCTTCCGCTAGCTTGTGCGCTGTCTGAGCCGCAGCCACTAATTGGCTTTTCTCCGGGTCAAATGGTTCATTGCGAAGTTTTTCGATCTCTTGCGGCTTGATGGCGATCTTCCCGGTAAAAGTGGCCACCTGCACTGTGTACTTGCCGGGACAGTCAAGCAGGCTATAAGGGATGCCTTCATTTGCTTTGATCAAGAGCTCGTCAAGCCCGGGCGGGGCAAAGGCCTCCTTCGGCAAAAGCGGATTCGTGGTAAGGAACGCGTAACGCATTGGGCCTTTGCGCTGCCGTTCCGGATCAGTGAAGCTCCAGAAAAGCCGCCATGACGCCAGGTTTCGGGACGTGGGCTTATCCGGCTCAAGTTCCAGACATTTGGGCCGGCAATATTTGATCTTTTGCAAGGTGGCCAGGGCTTCCGGCGAGTCAACCGAGGGAAAATCGCCCACCAGCACAGCCACCTCCTCGACATGGTCACCTTTCTGGTAGCGAAGCTTCACGGGTCGGCCGTAGCGATCGACCCGCGTGGGCAAAGTCTCATCTTCTAGATCGAAGTTTTTGCGGTAGATGTAAGCGGGCAGCTTATATCGGCTTCTCAGTTCAAGGACCAGTGCTCGGGCATCTTCCATCGCCCGGGGTCCGGAGAAACTGCAGGCCATGATCATCCACGGGCCGTTTTCCGGTGTTAGCTCGTAAGTCTTGTTCGGGTCAGCGTCGACCTTCTGCAGAGTTAATAACCGATCAATTGGAATCGCGTATACCGGGGTGCCCGCCGCCAATGCCCAAATCACAAGCAGAACACTAGCATGTCGAAAAATGGTGCGATTCATCTCTCAGATGTCCTCCTTGCGTGTCCCCCTCACAGGCCTGCCGAATAGACCCTGACAAGACCTCCCCACACAGGGTCAACGCGAATCTTCTGCCTACTCCTCATTCGGGCAGGTCGGTGGCCTAGCGGCAGAAAAGGCTTGCTGCAGATTCCCCATGTTGTCGCCTGCCAACCGCAGCCGAAAAGGTTTTGGTAACTAAGAGAAGCCCGAGCCAACTGGCCCGAAAACATCCTAAGAAACGCCCCAAAAGCAAGGATGACCCAAGCGTAGTCAAACTGCGGGTAGCCACGCTAGGCGGATTTCCGGAGGCATGGCTAAAGTTGCCAAATTTGCTGAGGTTTCCCTCAGAGAAGAGTTGGCCCCCCAGAAAAACGATTCTGCGGGAGCTTTTGACTTAAGACAGCCCCTTGGGGCTCTTCGGGCCAAGGCCCCCGCCGGGACCTTCGTCATTGCCCCGGGTTAGGCGGCCGGAAACCCTTCGAAAAGTGCTCTGAAAAGCTGTGCTTGGTAAGCATGCTCCCCCCGGAGGTGGTGTGATCGTCTGACCCAACCGCAAAACCTTGGGAAAATAGCGGTCGGATGAGCCCCCACAAAACCGGGACGCAGCTTGGCTAGCTTCCCCCGGTTCATTCCTGCGATACGCCGTATCCGCCCGGGACTTTATAGAAGATCGAAAAAAGAAGCGCTTAGCACACTCTAAAGGACTGCGGCCAGCCCATGGCTGCGATTCAGCTCGCTCCACCCACCGAAGGGTTTAGCGGCCGAAAGCTCCGGCAAAGCCCTTTTCCCCCTCGATCCGAAAAAATTTAGTCCAGGTGCTGTGCCACCAATTACACATGGTGGCCTCACAAGCGGCTGGCACTTCATGGGCGAGTGCCGGATCGCATCGCTGAGGCACAATAATTACGAAAGCAAGCGGGCGTTGGTGAACCGGGGCAATTTTTCGGCGATGGGGTGCCGGCTATTGCTTCTGGTATCTCCGAGACGAGGGGGCCCGGCTCCGAGCCTTTACCGAAGGGCAAAGAAGGCCGGTCGGCGTGTTCGGTTGGCAACATAGTAATCTGCGCCGCTGGGAGGACCGAGAGGTTGCGCCCAACTTGGCGCCCCTTGGCTTCGGATCAAGCTTTGAGGGTGAGCCGGTATGCATCAAGAAGGCCGCCCATCGGAGCCGGAAGCTTGGAACCCGGTTATAAACAAGAAGGGCGCCGCGTATACTCGTGTTTAGGAATCGAAGCTTTGCTGCCGAAAGGGGCTTTGGATCCTAAAGGTTCGGGGATGCGGACGGTATCGGGAGGGCAGCAGGCGAGGTAGCTCAAGCGGAACAACACCTGCCAAAAAGCGGGGAGGTGATCGGCCGGGCGCAAAGTTGCTGCCTCAGGGAGTAAAGCTTCGAGAAGCCCGGCCATTGTTGAAGCAATCGCTGGCCCAAGTGCGTGTCAACAGGGCCTACGACAGATTTGGGAGCGTGCTAAGGATTCAGAGCGCAAAGGCCACGCGGCGGTTAAGCACGCGAGGCTTGAGGCTTAGTGGCGGCAGCTGACACAACCATACGCGATCTGCAGTTTGCAAGCCAGAAAATGTCTGAATCAACTATGCGTCTGCCACAAGTTGTCATCGTTGGTCGCCCCAACGTGGGCAAGTCGAGTATATTCAACTGGTTGTTGCGGCGACGCGTGGCCATCGTCGATCCCCAAGCGGGTATCACTCGGGACCGAATCAGCCATTTGCTTGAAATCAACGGTCGATTTGTCGAGCTTGTTGACACCGGCGGGATGGGCTTCGAAGATCCGGACAATCTAACGCCCGAAATTGAGGAACAAATTGAGGCGGCCATCGACACAGCAGATGTTATTCTGTTTGTCGTAGATGTTCGCGAGGGAATCACGCCGCTTGATGAGTTAGTGTCGCGGCGATTGCGGTATGTGTCGGTTCCTGTGATTTGCGTGGCCAACAAGGCCGATACGGAAAGTCTGGCCTTGCAAGCAGGAGAATTCTATCGGTTTGGGCGAAAAGTGATCCCCATAAGCGCCGCCCACAGTCGCGGCCGGGAGGAACTCCTTGCCGCAATAGCCGAGGCCCTTCCACCAGCAGCCGGGGAAGCTCAGGCTCCGCCTCCGGAACCAGTGATGAAACTTGCCATCGTAGGGCGAAGAAACGTTGGAAAAAGCACCTTCGTTAACACACTCTGTCAGGCGGAGCGAATGATTGTCAGCGAAGTTCCGGGGACTACCCGGGACAGTGTTGACGTTCGTTTTGAGCTGGACGGTAAGCCGTTTATTGCAATCGATACGGCGGGCTTCATGCGACGCAAGAGCATTTCCGAGAATGTTGACTTTTACGGAATGCACCGGGCGCAGCGGAGTATCCGCCGGGCTGACGTAGTGCTCCTTTTCCTCGATGCTCAAGAGCGAATCACCCGGCTCGATAAGCAGCTGGCCGATTATATCACGCAGCAGTTTAAGCCGTTTATCATCGTAGTAAACAAATGGGACCTTGTTCAGGGACAAATGGCTCCGGAGAAATGGGTGGCTTACATTCGGGATAGCTTCCGGACGATGACCTATGCCCCTATTGCGTTCATTAGCGCTAAGACAGGAAAAAACGTGAAGCTCCTTTTGGATTATGCCCAGCAACTTCATGAACAAGCCGGAAGGCGGGTCAAGACGTCCGAGCTGAATCGGCTCATTGCCGCGGCCATTGAGCGGAACCCCCCACCCCTTGCGGGCACAAAGCGTCCGAAGATTTACTATGCCACGCAGGTGGGGGAACATCCGCCCACAATCGTCATGTTTTGCAATGACCCAACGCTTATTGATGCGACTTATCAGCGCTATCTTCTTGGGGTTCTTCGGGAGCAACTACCCTTCCGCGAAGTGCCAATCAAGCTTTACCTTCGTCAACGTGAGCGGCACGACCGGACCGACCAAATCGAGTCGCGGCTTTCCCGCCCGCGTTGATGGCCGAGGATTGATCGCTCGCAGGAAAAGCTCGGTAGCAGGCCATCTACCGCCTGTGGCGACAAGTCTTGTCGGGAAGCCCAGCCGAAGTTCGGCATAAGGCGCACTCTAGTCCATTTCGGTGGGGCTGGCCTTACGTTTTGGCGGAAAGGCTCGGCGGGGGGCAAAAGCACCGCGGGCCGGCACGCAGGACGCGCTAACGAGAAAACTTGAGTCGATCGCTTCCGCCCTCTGGGCTTGCCGATTGATGGCCCACGGCCCTCTCCCGTAACCGAAAGCGCAACTTCCTTGCTTTGCTAAATGTGCCACCTAGTTCCCGCGAGGTGGTCAAGCTATCGGGGTCAACCTTTGCCTCCACGAATCTCGCTCCTTGCAGAGAGGTCGTCCTGCCGGTAAAAAGTGCCCGAGAAACGCAGAAAGACTCGCTAAGATACCGTGTTGAGTCGCCGGTGTTATCTCCGTACTGCACCAACTGATGGGAGTGACGAGAATGCACTTCGATCTTCCGCGTAGAAGTTTTCTGACGGCGGCTGCGGTGGGGTCAGCGGCAGGAGTGGCCACGGCTTTGCAGCAGCAAACGGATAAACCTCGGCCCGACTCCCCAGTGAAAATTGTTGCCGTCGCTTGCAGTCCACGGGCGGGAAAGACCACAGCCCAAGGCCTCCGCTATGTTCTGGAAGCAGCCAAGCAGGTTAGTCCGGAGCGAATTGAAACAATTCTAATCGATCTGGGCGGGAAGCGCATCCCGGTAGAACCTGCACTTAACCTGCCGCTCTTGCCAGGCGATCGCGACGATTTCCCCGCTATTGCCCAGCAAATTGCTGATCCTCAGGTGCGTGCACTCATTGTTGGTTCGCCTGTTCACTATGGGAACATGAGTACACTATGCAAAGCGTTCTTGGACAGACTAGGACAACTCCGAAAAGAGTTTGTTCTTTCAGGCCGACTAGCTGGCGCCTTGGCGGTAGGGGCGGCAAGGAACGGCGGCCAGGAATTTGTTCTGGAAAGCATTTGCCGAACTCTGATGTGCCACGAAATGTTAGTTGTTGGCGATGGGCGACCTACCGGCCACTTTGGGGCCACGTTGTGGAATCCCGGTACGGATGACATATCAGGCGACGAGTTTGGGATAAAAACGGCCCAGAATTTGGGCCGCCACATCGCCCAGATGGCCCTTCGCCTTGCCTAACCTTGGCGGCAAGAACCAGCTGTGCATGACGCTATTTCAAACCCGGCGTGGTTGGCAAGCGGTGGCTCACCGCGTGGGGCAAGCTGCTCGGGCTCATGGGCTTCGGCTTTGCCAGATCCATCGCGACAACAATCGTTCCCGCTGCGCTGCCTTTAGCAAATTGGCTTCAGGGCGCGGGCTGCAGCCTCGGTGATTGATCGGTGAGTAAAATTGTTCGAGAGTTTAAGGTCTCTCGGCGGTGTAGACAAAGTGCCGGGTTGCCCCACGCTGGCCGACTCCGATGATGAGGAACTTCGGCCAGACGGCTAATTAGCTCCGCTTAAACTACGGCGATTTGCCCACAAAGTGGCGGATCGGCTCAGATGGACTTAGGCACCAAGATATGGGCACGGGCTATGGTTCGGAGGGCCCTTAGTCGAGGAGCGATGTCAATGATTGCGGTTGTGGAAAGAGGCATGCAACAGCTTACCGGAAAAACTTTTCCCGCCTTGACGCAGCGCAGCTTTTTGTCTAATACCTTAGGCAAATTCGATCCCGCCGTGGGCGTGCGCCTGGTGTCTGCCGCGGTTACCTTTCTGACAATTCTTTTCTGCGTCCCCACCAGCAAAGGCGAGGTGCGTGTCTGGGAGGATGTGGTCACCATCCCCACTTACCCCTGGGAAGACGATATCAACCCAAAGTTTTGGGCTTTGGAAGGTGGCCCCCGGCTGTCCACAACAGTGCACGGATCGATTACTTATCCGTACACGATGCAGGATCACCTTTCGCGAACAAAGGTGGATCGGCAGTATCGGGCGGTGTTTTTGGAAAACGAATACCTCCGCGTTATGTGTTTGCCGGAGCTCGGCGGGCGACTCCATTCCGTGTATGACAAGGCCGGGCAAGGGGAAATGTTTCACCTAAACCGGGTGATCAAGCCGGGCATGATTGCCATGCGAGGTGCGTGGATAAGTGGTGGGGTGGAATGGAACGCCGGTCCTCAAGGGCATACTGTTACTTGCCTTTCGCCTGTTGATGTAATCGGCGGGCGCAATCCGGATGGCTCGGCGTACATCGAAATATCCAACCAGGAAAAGATCTTCCGCACTCGGTGGACAGTCCGCGTCACTCTTCGCCCAGGGCGATATTACCTTGAGGAGGACATTTCGCTCTTTAATCCGACTGATGGCATTCATCCATATTACTTCTGGAATTGCACAGCGTTTCCAAATCGGCCGGGAACACGGTTTATTTTTCCCATGAGCTTGGGCACCGATCATCATGGGCGGGAATTCTTCCGCTGGCCCATTCACGAGGGTAAGGATCTTTCCTGGCTTAAAAACTACGAGACGTGGGCTTCCATTTTCGCGCATGAATGCACGATGAATTTCTTTGGGGCCTACGATGTGGATGCTGACCGGGGGGTGGTGGCCGTTGCTGACCATCGGGAATTGCCGGGCAAGAAGGCCTGGACATGGGGCGAATGGGAATTCGGCAAGGTCGCCCAGCAGAACCTCACCGATGACGATGGGCCTTATATCGAGGTGCAGAGCGGTCCGTTGCCAACACAGTCGGACTATGGCCTGCTTTGGCCGCGTCAACGCATCGCTTGGCGGGAATGGTGGTATCCTGTCCACGGATTGGGAGATGGGTTTGAATACGCAACGCGGTTTGCCGCGGTGAACACTTTCCGTTCCGGCGAAAATCTGGAGGTCCGCATTTTATCGACAAGCGAATACGCCCGCGGGCGAGTTCGCGTGGAATTTGCCGACGGATCGGACGCTGAGGAGCGCGACGTGCCTCTTTCCCCTCGGGAGCCGGCACGTCTGCGATTTGCCGGTTTTGGCACAAAGCCTGTCAACATTTCTGTTTATGCTCCGGGAGGAATTCTCCTTTTGGCTTACCGGAGTCCTCTTGAGATCCCGCAAGTCGACCCACCCGATCCGGCGATCTTTGCGGAGCGGCCTGACGAGGAAAAATCGGCCGAGGAGCTTTATCTGAAAGGCAGGCGGTTTGATCGGGACACCAACCGCCTAGCTGCCCGCCGCTATTACGAGCTTGCCCTCCAGCGGGATCCGGGTTATACGGCGCCGTTGCGGGCACTTGCCATTCTTGACTTGGAGGCTGGGCTTTACGCAGATGCTGCTAAGCGCTTGGAAGCGGTTTTGCGGCGCGACCCGGACGACGGCCTAGCTTGGTATGCTTTGGGGGTTTGTCAACTAAAGATGGGGCTTTTGCAGGAAGCAATGCGGACGGGTTACCGGGCGGCTCGCTTTTTCGGCTATGATGCCATCGGGTATGACCTTGCCGGGCGGGCAGCCATGCGGCTTAAAGATTATTCTCGAGCCATCGAGCTTTTCCGCCGAGCAGTGCGGCTCCATCCGGAAGATACCCAGGCGCAGATTCACCTGATCCTTGCGCTTCGTGCCGCCGGTCAGGTGGACACAGCTCGTCAATTTGCTCAGCAACTTAATCGTCAGGCGCCGACGCTCCTTTTGCCGCAGTGGGCCCTTGTCGACGAGAGGACCATAGCCTCTTGGGCGCAGCGGGTAAACTCCTGGTGTGGCGAGTACCATTTCAACATGACGGAAGCGGCTTTCACCTTAGGGGAACTGGGGCTTTTTGCCGAGGCGGCTACCTTGCTGCGGGTGGCTTGCTGGGAGGTGCTGCCGGCCAATCGCCGCGATCCGTTGTCTGTTTACACTCTGGCCTATTTTGTGGAGCGAAGCGGCGGGGATGCGAGCGAGTTTCTGGATGCGGCGCCTACCTATCGTCGTGATTTTGTGCTTGCCTCCCGGCCGGAAGAAGTACCCATTCTCGAGTGGGTCGTTAGCGTCCGTCCTCAGGATGGCTATGCCTATTATCAACTGGGGAATGTGCTTGCCAATTTGGGGCAGGTTGACAAAGCGGTCAAAGCATGGGAGCAAGCGGTGGCGCTTGACCCCGGTAATAGCATCGCGTGGCGCAATTTGGGACTAGCGGCGGCCCGCGATCAGAAGCTCGACCAAGCCGAGCAGTTCTACCGCAAGGCAATTGCCGCTCGACCAAGCGACCAGACGCTTTATCGGGATTTGGCCGAGATTTTGGTGGCAGCCGGCCGACGCCCGGAAGCAATCGAGCTTTTGGAAAAAATGCCCTACCAAGGAATGCGCCGGGCGGATGTTATCATTCTGCTGGCCGGCTATTATGTGGATGAAAAGCGCTGGGACGATGCGATCAGGCTCCTGGAGTCGACGCCGTACTTTGTCAACTGGGAGGGCCAGGATATCACTTGGCGGTTATTCCACCAAGCTCGACTCCAGCGGGGTTTGGAAGCGTTTGAGCGGGGGGATTATGCGGCAGCTTTGGCCGACTTCGAGGCCGCGTTGACTTACCCGCCCAACTTGGGTGTGGGCCGATCGAATCGGCCTCCGGAAGCGAAGGCCCAGTATTGGCGAGGGCGAGCACTTGAGGCACTTGGCCGGCAGGAGGAAGCTCGAAAGGCTTGGGAAGCAGGGGCTGCCCTGCCGGATAGCACGCCGGAACAAAATGAATTCCGGGAACTTTGCCGGAAGAAATTGGCCGAGTTAGCCAAGCAGTCGTAAGCAGCACAGCCCACCAAGCCAGGCTCACTGTTCCCGGGGCGATCCTGGTGGTTTAATCGCTTTTCGCCCCCAGGCATGATCCGTTTGCACTTGTGACTGGGTAGCGGTTCTTGTCGCCTTAGCCTTGGTGATGGTGTACATAGCGTGTTTTAAACTTTTCCTCCAGCCATTTCACAAGCGCTCGCTGGTCGACCCCGGGGGTGGTTTCGTTCCCCGAAAGGATTTCCAAGCCGGCAGGGAAATGCCGCGTTTGGCAAAATCCCGGCACCGAGCAATCTAAAAAGGTAGTGCCGCAGCTAGTTCTCGAGCTCTCGAGCTCTGTATTTGAACGGTGTACGTCAAAGTTGGCCTAGACCCCCAGGCCCTGGCAGCGCGGATCGACCAAGAACGGCTAGAACGTTGGCTCGTCCGAGCTAGGAAGCACCATCAAATCCGGCCTCGGTAACCGGATTACGCACGGCCAAAACCGTAGCCTCAGCGCCTTTTCGGGAAGCTTCCCCAGCACAGGCAAGCAGAGCATGGTAAAGGCTGGGCACTGAGGGGCCGCCAACCCAGTTGCTTGGCTTTCAAGTTCGAGGCACCCAAAGCAGGGTGGCGGGTGGCAAGGAGGTGACACCTAGGGCACGCCACGGGCTGACTTTGTCTTGCGTCCTCTCGCCGGGCTCAGCAGGTAGCTAACGCATAGTTCGTCTACCGGCGATTGGTGGCCACCACGTCGAATCGTTCAGCGCCAATCTCAGAAGAGCCAGAACTCGGCGATGGTGAAATAGATGATGATTCCCGTGCAGTCCACAAAGGTGGCTACAAAGGGACTTGAGGCAAAGCCGGGGTCAAAGCGAAGTGCTCGCAGGATAAGCGGAAGGAGTGCTCCCACCAAGCTGCCCCATAGGCACACAGCCGCTACAGCTTGACCCACGGTTATAGCGAGCAACCAGCGGTCAGCATTCCCCAAGACCGACGTGGGTGTCAGAACCGCCCGAACAAATCCAATCATCCCCAGGGTGACGCCGAGGGCAAGTCCCATCAGGAATTCGTGCCGCAGCACCTTAGGCCAGTCACGGGGTGTGATTTGCTGGAGGGCCAACGCACGTGTCATCAACGTTGCTGCCTGAGAACCGGAGTTTCCCCCCGTGGAAATAACAAGCGGCACAAAAAGGCTAAGGGCAATAACGGCGGCGATGGCATGCTCGAATGAGGCCAGGGCTGTAAACGTAAAAAGCTCGGCAATGAAAAGCGCGGAAAGCCAACCCACTCGCTTTCGCCACACTACGAGGAAAGGCGCCTCCAGCACATTTTCGATAAACGGCGTCACAGCTCCTAAGCGATGAACGTCTTCGGTGGCTTCGTCCACAACGACGTCGATGACATCGTCGTGGGTAATGATCCCTAAAATGCGGCGGTTGTCATCGACCACTGGAATGGCCAAGAGGTCATATCGGGCGACTTTCCGAGCGACATCTTCTTTGTCCTCAAGAACATGTACGGTGATGATGGACTTTTCCGCAAGCTCCCCCACGGGGGTGTCCGGTCGGCCCATTGCGGAGAGCAGCTGTCGGCCAGAAATCACTCCCTCCAGTCGGCCGAAAGAGTCCACAACGTACACATAGTAGATGGCCTCAAGCTCCGCGGCTTGTTGCGCCAAGGCATCCAGCGCCTGTCGAACGGTCATGTCGGCCGTCACCTTAGGGAACGCCGAGGTCATAAGCGCCCCGGCGGTATTCTCCGGATAAGCTTTAAGACGAAGAACGTCGTTGCGATCTTCCGTGGGCAACCGTTCCAATAAGGCGTTAGCAAGCCCTTGGTCAATGCTTTTCAACAGGTCCACCCGTTCGTCGGGCGGCAAGTTGGCGACAAGTTGAGCCGCTTCCTCGGGGGGAATTGCCGCCAGAATAGCCTGCTGCTTTTCCGTGTCGAAGTAACTGAAGATTTGCTCGCGAACGGGGCTTTCGGCATGCTGAAGGACGCGCCAGGCCTCGGCAGGTTCCAGACCCTCCATGAATTCGGCCGCTTGAGCGGGGTGGATGGCCGTGCAAAAAACCCGAAGCCCGTCCGCGTCGTTTTCGGCCAGCATCTCCCGCAGTTCCGGCAAAAACAAGGTATTGACGACCATGGGTAAAGCTCCCTTAGTCTGCTTGTTGGCTTGCCACACCAGCGCGGAGGCACAACACCCTATTTTACGTCGAAATGGTCGATCTTATGGAGCTGGGAACTAAGGCTTCGGCCGCCACATGCCAAGGGCTTGACGGGGGTTACAGGCTCGTTTTTTTTGGCAGTCGCAAAGGGCAAACGTTTTACGCAAACATCCCCACGCCTCCGTCAACGACTGACAACGAGTCCGAACCGCGGAGCCGATCGCTCCCTAACCCGTGCCCAGACTGAGTACTCCGCGTTGGTTCGGTTACTTGCACGCAATGGAGTCAATGTGGTGTCTCGTGCCAGCAAGCCCTAGCTGCGGAAGGCCAGCGACTGAGCGTAGTTGACCACACGTTAAGGTTTGGGATAATGAGGGCGTTTGCTCGGGGAGACCACAAAAGGCCTTTCGAGCGTCGGTGGGCTGGCCTATCGTTCGAGAGGAGGTCGCCTGAGCTTGGCCCGGAAGGGGCTTGCTTGTTTAGCCTTTCACTCAACTAGGTTCTGTTTGCGCGGGTTGGAACAGCGGGAATTTTTGTTCGGCCAGTTCGGTCTCTAATCAACCGGCGGGAGAGCAGCCGATGCCTGATCCTTTCATGTTAAAGGACGTGGTGCCGCGAGAAGAGCTTCCTTGGGGAGGCTTGGCGTGGTATTGCCGGCCTAAGGAAGCAGGACTCAAACATTTGGTGGTCATTGAAGTGACGCTCAAGCCCGGCCAGGGGCATGCTTTTCACCGCCATCCCTATCAGGATGAGGTTATTTATTGCCTAAAAGGCACGGTCGAACAATGGGTGGGCGAGAAGATGCATCTTCTCGGGCCGGGGGATGCCGTAAATATTCCGGCGGGCGGTGTTCATGCCTCGTTTAATCGTGGTCCGGACGAGGCGGTTCTGCTTGCGATAATCGGCCCGGCGGCCGAGAGTGAAACCGGCTATGTGGTGGAGGAACTGGCTGATAAGGAACCGTGGCGGACCCTATTAGAAAAACGGGGCCAGTCGGCCTAGAGCTTTGGCCAGGGGCTTCGGCCGTTCGCCGCTGGCTTAGGGAGAAGCTAACCTTTGCGCGGAAGATCCCGGGCGGAGAAGGGTTGAGCCTGGGTTGGGTACCGGATTTGGAGTTTTCGGTCCGATTACCGACGGGTCTTTTCGGTGATTGATTGCCAAAGTTAGGATGTCAAATCTTTGAGGCCGTGGATCCGCTCGGGGGTTAGTTGACGGTAAGCGTTATGGTATAGCGTCCTGATGGGAGGCCTTCCAACACGTTTGCCCTAGTTGTTTGTGGTCATCAGGGGATCGGAGGCGGCTAGAGGAAAAGGCTTCTCATGGTGAGCCAGGGTTGACCCATGGATAACGCACTGGATTATACCTACGAAGATATCTCCAAGATGATCGACCACTCGCTCCTTTCGCCTACGCTGACAGACGAAGAGCTAGAGGCTGGGTGTCGACTAGCGGTTCTTTACAATGTAGCAACCGTTTGCGTTAAGCCATACTTTGTTCGCCAGGCTGTAGACCTTCTGGCACCTAGCCCCGTCAAGGCGACGACAACGGTCGGATTCCCTCACGGAAGCCACAGCACGAGGATCAAAGTGGCCGAAGCTACCGCAGCCATTGAGGATGGAGCCGAAGAATTGGACATGGTGGTCAACATCGGAAAAGTTTTGAGCGAAGACTGGCCGTATGTGCGATCGGATATCCGCGGCGTTTTGGAGGTTGTTCGTCAGCACGGTAAGGTCCTTAAGGTGATTTTCGAAAATTGCTACTTGCAAAAGCAGCACAAAATCCGTTTATGCGAACTCTGCGGGGAGCTGGGGGTTGACTTCGTTAAAACCTCGACAGGCTACGCGGAGGGAGGCGCGACTTTGGAGGACCTTCGCCTCATGCGGGAGCATTGTCCGCCGCACGTCCAAATCAAAGCGGCGGGGGGGGTGCGCACATTGGATCAGCTCCTTGCAGTCCGCGCCATTGGGGTAACCCGGGTCGGAGCCACACGCACCGCGGAGATCCTCGACGAGTGCCGTCGGCGAATTAACGAGGCCAAGCGGGAATAGCAAGCTGCCGGTTCAACCCTATCCCGTTGACGAAGTGAGACGGCATCCGGGGGCACCGTATTCCGCAGCAACAAACAGCAACCTCAGAACGCACAGGCGATATCTTCCAAAGACACCCAGGCTAACCCCAGCCGGCTGCGTATCTTGTGGAAAAGACTGGAAGATGCGCCTTAGGGCTTTGCGGCCGCCGGATCGCTTTGTTCGTCGGGCCAAGGTCCTGCCAGGCTTTGCCACTCGGGTGGCTGCTGCCTGCTGAAGTTGGGGTCTGGGTTGGTCGGATTCCATCCGGGAATATGTCGAGGGGACGCTCGCTTTTTGGATAGGGCCTCCCAACCCGCCGCATAATCGGGTCCACTTTCCTTGACTTGCCTGGTGGTTGGGTCCCACTCCAGGACTTTTCCTTCCCGATAGCTTTTGGCCCCCATCAGTGCTGTGACCGTAGCCGCCGCCCCAACATCCGGCGGATTGGTACACCGTCGTGGATTATTTTCCCGGATGGCTTGAAGGAAATTGTCCCAGTGGGCCTCGGTGTCGTCATCCGGCCGAGGAACCGTCACGTGCTCCTCTTCGAACTGGTAGGTGCCGGTGATTTGTGGCCGTTCGGGGATGCAGTCAAAACCATCGGCTGCTAAATCGAACTTAATCGTCCCCAAGAAACCCCGGATGCAATGTTCCAACGGATGGGCGTTGACCATTGTGGCGGTTACCAGGAGCTGAACTCCCTCCTCGTAATCAGCAACAAGCGTGGCTGTATCGGGGACATCCCGGCCGTCGTACTCCATAAAGATGCCGCCCCCGGCGACAACTCGGCGTGGCCAACGAAGTCCGGTGGCAAGGAGCATCCACGTGATCCGGTGTACAAATAGATCGCTAAAGATCCCGTGGCTTAGTGGCCAGTAGCATCGCCACTGGGCGTAAAGTGCCCGGTCGAAGGGTAGCGGCGGAGCAAGCCCTTCGTCAATGCCAAGGAATCGCCGCCAGTTGATATTCTGCGGAGTCATTTCCCGAGTTAGTCGGTAATATCGCCATTGGCCGACGCGACTGTTACGGTAGTATTCGGTCTGAATTTGCACCACCTTTCCGATTTTGCCCTCACAAAGGAATTGATAAGCCGCCTGCCACCGCGGGTCGCTCGCTCGCTGCACACCAACCTGAACAACAAGACCACTTTTCTGCCACGCTTCCAGCACAGCTAAGCTTTCTGCGATTGTATGGGTCATTGGTTTTTCGCAGTAAACATGCTTCCCAGCCGCCAGCGCATCGAGCGTTTGACGGGCATGCCAATGGTCAGGCGTGGCAATGCAGACGATGTCTACATTGGCTTTTTCGAGAAGTTCACGATGATCCTCGAAGGCCAAAGGTGCCCGGCCAACAGCCTTGGCAACTCGGTCGACGGCCCACTCCCGATGAAGCCGATACACATCGCACACAGCCGCTGCTTCGACCGGCTGTCCCGCTTTTTGTTTGGCAATGATAATCCGTAAATGAGTGTTCGCCCGGCCACCTGTACCGATGAATCCAATTCGCAGCCTTTCGTTAGCACCTCGGGCTGAAATGATCCCAGGCAGCACTAGGGCACTTCCTACGGGCCCTGTCGCCATCTGAGTAACAAAGCTCCTTCGCGAAACAGTACCCACTGACATGGTGACTTCCTTTCGCGCATTCGGGCAGGTGTCACGATCCTCGATAACGAGATGCTAACCCGGGCCGATTCTACCCGCCCCGAATCTTCTAACAAACAGCGGGAACCGATTGCGACACGACCCACACCGCATCTTAAGTTACCCGCCCCTTGGCAGCCTACCCATCGGTCGCCCAATCCGGGATGTCACTGCGGAGCAGGCTCCGCGATCAAAATCGACTTGGCCCTTTTATGCCAAGGCCCAAGCCAAAAGCTTTTCCGGAAACTTGCACGAGGGCTCACCTTCGCCGGCACCCACTATCGCCCAAAATTGCCCGAAATCAACCCGCCGGCATCAATCGGGTTAAAATTTCGGCCCCTTGTCATCCGGATTAGACTCTGGTCAGCCCTGAATAACTGCCGGGGCCCGACTCCCCACGTTAAGCTTCCCAAAGAAACGCGCTTTGCCCCATGCCCTAGTAAGAAGATGCATGTTAAGCGATGGGGGAATCGCCTAACACTCGGTGGCTGTGGCAGCCAAGGGCTTCTCCGGTTAAGCACGGTGATTTGGCATGGGGCCGCTACCCGGTCCGAAGGAATCGCCTTACGGGGTTGAGGCCCCGCCAAGCCACGCTGTGCCGGCCGGCCTTGCGAGAGTATTAGCGGCAGAGGTTAAATTCGGCAAATCCGGCAAGTTGAAACTAAGCCGGCCCCTGCAAAGAATTGGCAAGACATTTCGAGTGAGCACAATAGCCAACCCGTAACGGGGACGGATGTCCCTTTAGGACCGAGGATCTCGAGGCGACCGGAAGCAGGCCCAAGCAGTGAGGAAAAAGACTTGCCGCACCCACCCATCGGATTGGACGAAGGCTCTCACTTTGCAAGCCATACTTGTGGAGGGGAGGACACGGCTGCCGTTTGCCATAAAGCGTCTTGGTGTCCACCTGGGAGATGTTCGCTTTCGCCGCTTAGGGTGAGCCCAATCGGCATATAGGCGGAAAAAGCCTGTTAGGCTCAATGGGAGAAAAGCACGATGTTGACGAGTCGCGCTGGGTTTCGGTCGATCAGATCGTGGCCAAGAGGCTTTCTCAGTGATCTCGGGTTTGCGAGGGTTTTCGTCCTTGTATCAGTCGTGCTCTTATGGGGAACTGAAGGACGAAACTCCTTCGTAACATCTGGTTTAGCCTTGGCAGCTCAAGAGCAGGCCCAGCCGGCCGAGGGACAGCCCGCGGCTCCACCTCCCGAGAATCCCCCTGCCCAACAACAGGCAGCGGAACAGAAACCGCCCGAGGGTCAACAACCCGCCCCTGGCCCTGCCCCCGCGCAGCCCCCGCCACCGGCGCAAGCAGCTCCACCTCAGCAAAAGCCCACTCCTCAACCAGCCATTCAAATTCCCCAGGCAGAGATTTACGAGGTGCGCGCAGAGCTTTTCAAGGTGGAGTTGACGCTCTCGGGCAAATTCCACCCGGAGCAAGCAGCGGAGATCGTCCTGCGGCCAAAGTCGTGGAGCACGTTCCGTGTCGCCCGTGCCGTTGAGCACGGTACGGCGGTAAAGAAAGGAGATGTGCTTCTGGAATTCGAAGCGGATCGATTGACCGAGGCAATTATCGACCAGCGTCGCCGGGTGGAACTTGCCGTCAACAACCTGAAACGTGCGGAAGAAGAAGCCCGGTACCTGGAAGCCACGTTGCCGCTCGACCTTGCCCTAGCCCGCCGGGCCAAGAAGATGTCCGACGAAGATTGGCAGTACTTTCTCAAAGTTGACAAACCCTTCATGGAAAAGACAGCCCGGTTCTCCGCCGAGGTCGCCCGCTGGTTCCTCGAGTACGAGCAGGAAGAACTCCGGCAGCTGGAGAAAATGTACAAAGCTGACGAGTTAACGGACGAAACCGAGGAAATAATCCTGCGCAGGCAGCGCAATTCGGTAAAACTTGCGGAGATGGACGTGGAAGAGGCCGACAAAAGGCTCAACGAGACCCTGAATTTTTCCTTGCCGAGGATGACGGAGTCACGCGAACTAAGTCATCAGCGGGCGGAGCATACTTTGCGCTATAATGAGGCCACCCTGCCGCTAGCCGTGGCCTCGGCGAAGCTTAGCCTGGAGGAGGCCCGGACCACACTCGAGCGGGAAAAGAAACGACTTTCGGAGCTGGAGGCCGATAGGGAATTACTGGTCATCCGTTCACCTATAGACGGCATTGTTTACTATGGCCGAATCATCCGGGGCACATGGTCGACGGGGCTAACTGGCTCGGAGCGACCAGCGCCAGGAAGCACGGTTGACCCCAACAAGGTCATCATGACGGTCGTCCAACCTCGGCCGCTATCGGTGTGGGCCGAGGTTCCGGAAAGTCGGGTGGGGCGTCTCCGCGTGGGACTAACGGGCACGGCCGAGCTGCCGGTCCTACCAGGCGCTTACCTGCCAGCCAAATTAGTCGAACTACTGCTTGTCCCCGTAAAGGAAGGAACCTTTGCCGCTCGCATCGAGGTACAAATCCCCGAAGATGCTCAAGCCGTCGTCCCCGGCGGCTCTTGCCAAGTGCGATTTATTCCCTATGTCAAGCAGCGTACTTTGGTGGTCCCAGCCAGTGCAGTGGGTAGCGATGAGCTAGATCCTTCGAAGAAGTACGTTTGGCGGCTGGATCCCAGCGGGCGGCTTATCCGTCAACAAGTGACTTTGGGCGAGAGAAGTAACGAGCGGGTGGAGATCCTCGACGGCATCGTGGCGGGCGATCGCATCCTGCGGAATTATTCCGCGGCAGAGCGCCTCGTCGCGCGATAGAATGCGCGCGATTCCGTTACGGCGCTTGTGGACGGGTTTGGCTGGCCTCAAACCTGTGCGGTTCCACGTGTGGCTAGCTAACCGGTCGCCTTGCAGTCGGCCATTTTGCGTGCTAAGCAACGTTGTTTCTGGGGAGTTTGTTGGTGAAAACCGCCGCGTCCGATTCTGTTTATGCTCGCAGAACGTCTGCACTGTTAGTGGGCCGATCGTTGATTCTTCCGCTTGTGCCCGGGAACTTGGCCAGCCACGGCTGGGGGGTTCTGGCGGTGCCATCGGCGTGCTTCTTGGCCGCCGCCGCTTTAGTAAGGTTAGGCCTCGCCCAACCAAGCGTGCCTCCGGCCACCAGTGTCAATACCGCCTCGGTGGATCAACCGCCCGCCGAGCAGTCCCCTAGTGTTGACGTCTTCCACGGTTCCCGTGAATGGACCGGGGAGCTGGAGCGGGCAGTTGATCGAGGGATTGAGTTCTTGCTTGCCCGGCAGAATCCAAATGGTTCCTGGGGCTCGCCTCGAAATACCAAGAGGCTAAACATTTACGCTCCCGTGCCGGGAGCACATCAGGCTTTCCGGGCAGCTGTGACCGCCTTGTGCGTGTCGGCCCTACTAGAGAGCGGCCGGCGCTCTGAGGCAGTCGATCAGGCGGTGATTCGGGCGGAAGATTGGCTCCTCCGCGAACTACCGCATCTGCGTCGTGCCACACCCGATGCCATTTACAATGTCTGGGGCCATGCGTTCTCGATTCAGGCGTTAGTGCGGCTCATTCATCGACCTGGGCAAACGGACGAAAAACGGTCCGAGTTGCGCAAACTAATCGCCTCCCAGATTGACCTCCTTCGCCGTTACGAAGCGGTAGGTGGGGGCTGGGCGTACTATGACTTTAACGTCGGAACGCAAAGGCCCGCCGGTGAATCCAATTGTTTCGTCACCGCCACGGTACTGGTGGCTTTTCATGAGGCCCGCCAGGAGGGTTTCGAGATCCCTTCCGATTTGGTCGACCGTGCGGTGAAATCAATTGTTCGTCAACGAAAGCCGGATTTTAGTTACCTCTACAGCGAGGACTTTGTTTTTTATCCCATGGCGGTGGTCAATCGTCCGGCCGGCAGTTTGGGCCGATCGCAGGCCTGCAACCTCGCCACCCGTTTATGGGGCGATCAAGCAGTCACCGACCTGGTTCTCGAGTCTTGGCTGCGGCGTCTTATAGAACGCAACGGCTGGCTGGATATCGGCCGAAAGCGGCCAATCCCGCATGAATCCTGGTTTGCCATCGCGGGTTACTTCTTTTATTACGGTCATTACTACGCCGCTTGCTGTATCCAGCAATTGCCGTTGGACAAACGACTGGCCTACGCCCGGCCCATTGCCGAAGTGATTGTTCGTTTACAAGAAAAGGATGGCTCGTGGTGGGATTTCCCGCTGTATGACTACCATCAGCAGTACGGTACAGCGTTCGCTATTATGACACTTGTGCGCTGCCGACCGGAGAACTCGTCAGAACGCTTGGCCGCCAATCCGTAGGTTTCGGAGAAGCTTCCGATCAACTTTTTTGCTAGCGTAGCCGGCAAGGCCGGAGAGAGTCCGCCGCTGGTGTAGGCAAGCCAAGGTAGAACCTGCGTGTCATTGCAAATTGCCTGGGTCTTGTTGGGCGAAAGAGGGGACTTTGCGTCCGCTCCGCGGGCGAAAGACCCTCGACCTCAGCTCGGCCGGCCAAACCTCGTCAACGCCAGTCGAGGGTAATGCTGTGAGTTCCTCGTCTTTAGAAGATTGAAGGCGTGCGGATTTAAGCTAGCCGTACAGGGGACAGGGGGATTTTGCTCTAAGTCAAAAACGAATCCGAATGAGGCCGGAGCGAAATTCTTTTGCCGAATAGAGGGCTTCGAGCGGGCAGGAAGTCATGAGGGCTGCGAACACAAGCCGCGACGTATTGCCACTTTGCTCCTGGCGAAGAGAATGCTCCCTTCGATGCCGGCAAAGAGAATGTTCACTTTCATACCGGCGTGGGCAAACTTGACCTTGATACCAGCCAACAGAGCCGCATCCGAATAGTTCCCCACCGAAACTTTAGCGTAGGCAGGTTCCTTGAAGAACTGACAGACGAACCCTCTCTGCTGGCGAAAGTTACGTCGGCGGCGGCCGAAGGTTCGGGAGCGTCCACTCCTGCACCGGCAGCATGAAAGCCCGCATGTCGGCGCACGGGATGCCGCGGTTGCCTGGCCAGGTATTGTTAGACCACTTATCCGTGTGGGGGCGGGCAGGCTCGCCCACGACGAACACATCCCCTTGGAGTGCCGGCAAGGGTGGAACACCCACGCGTTGAGGTCGAATGCGCCGAGGATCAGGAGGCCACTTGATGTGTCCTATCCGTGCCTCCTAAGAGCATCTGCTCTGCCCACTGATCCACGTCGTCAACAAGCGCTTCTTGCTCGATAACCGGCAACTCAAAGACGGTGATCCGTGCTTCCTGTAAACGCGGACGGAGCCCGCCGATGAGACCACGCTCAACGAAGCACCTAGCTCCAGGGATCATCAAAACGCCCGCAGCAAGCGGCGGAATTCGCCTCGGTCATTCTTCCAACTCATCCCGGCCAAAAACTATTTGGCGGGGGGAACAAACTCGCAATACATGATTGGGTTCTCCCCAACCAATTGTCAACAGTGCCGGCGGTTAGCCTAATCATAAACGCCTTTGCCAATCGGATATTCTCATCGCCCGAACTTGCGGGAGGATCGTGGGCCAGCGGTTACGCGAACGGGTTCGTATCACCAGGATAGGTACCCGCTGGGCCCGTTCTGGCACCGCCGAGGCCGCCAGGATGTCCAAATTGTCGCGTGTGTCTCGGTATTGTCGCTTGTCTCGGTGTGGATGATAAAGATCCATAAGATCGACCGCCCGGACGGGTTCTGCCCCGGACCGTAAGCCCACTGAAACAAGCCAACTGTCACGAGCCAACATCGCCCATCGTGCTACCCAGCCCACAGCTGGCCACAGTGCCTGGAGCACCCGCCGCTAAGTAGCTCCACAACGGAAGTGTAGCGCCAAGCGGGTTGCTCGTAGAAGTCATAGAGAAGGGTCGAGCTTTTTTTCGGCGATATCAAGTTCAGCTGCTTGGGCTATCCTTCCCGAGTGGCGGTATTTGCCGCCATACGGTTCCCGCCTGAGGGCCGCCCCGGGCCCATTGAGTAGGACAGGTCCCCCAGCACAATGGGGGTTGACGGTGGCATAAAAGCGGGGGTGTTGGCAAGGAATCCATCAGTAGCGGCTGGTCGGGACTTCGACCGCGGGTTGATCCGGGAAGCCGGCGCTCTTCGACCTGCATTCACATATGTGCCGATGCCTCTTCGATTCTCGGCGGGATTGCTACCTGTTTTGAAGCGCGGGATAACATTCCGGGCAGGTGCCATCAGCGGAGGGGAAGGACAGTGTATGAAAAGCCCACTGATCGGAGTGATTTGGGGGGAGGTGTTGGCCGTGGGATGCTCTCCCTCAGGATCCGGCAAGAAAACGAAAGATTGGGCCGGCAAGCCACCCT
This sequence comes from Thermoguttaceae bacterium, assembly GCA_025060325.1. GTDB lineage: Bacteria > Planctomycetota > Planctomycetia > Pirellulales > Thermoguttaceae > DTLM01. The sequence continues at coordinate 15,358 of JANXBW010000037.1, read as the reverse complement.
CAAGACAAGCGGGAGCGATAGTGACGGTTACTTCCCAGCCGGCAGCAGTTGCCCCGGCCGCCTCCCCTGCGGCACCCGGGAGGAAGCCCTACCCCGCCCGACAGTTCAATTCCCACCTCCCGTTTGAGGTTTACGTGGTCCTGGAAGTGGCAAAGGGAACTCGGAGGATCGGACGAACCTCTGCGCCCAAGCCGCTGGAGATTCCAGAGTGCGAGTATTTGTTGGTGAGGGTGCTAGGGAGCATCGAGGGGACGGTCCAGGAGGTCAGGGCGTTAGGGATCCCGGGCTTGCGGTTGCCCTCGCGCACCTTCGAGGAGAGTGGCCTGGCAACTTGCCCCGTTGATTATTGCTCGGGAGGTGGTGTGGTACCCTCGTCCTCCGGGAGGAACTATTTTCTTGGCTGATGGGGCGTACCAGGTTTGTAATCGTAGCCCCGTCCACGGGAGGGAGCTGGGTTCCTGACACATTTTCCCGTTGGCCCGCTCGGCGGTACCCCCGTCTACGCGAGGGAGCCGGCTACGAATCATCGCCACCACGCCGGCGGAATCCGGTACCCCCGTCCACGGGAGAGCGGTGGGGTGGCTGCCAGTTACGGCCCCGCCGGTTCCCTGGCACCCCCGTCCACGGGAGGAAGCTCGTCCGTCCGTGACACTCCTTGCCACCTTGGCACTACTGGTGGTAATGGTGGCCATTTGGTGAGGAATGATCCAGACGCTCCGGCAATCCTCGCTTCCAGGCGAAAGAAGTTTCATCCGCGCTGGCCCGAATGTTCACCGATCCCACTTAGATGCCGGCGACCGCGCAACAATTGAAGCCGTCCGAGGAGCCCACGTGATGAGCCCCGAGTCGGAGAAAAACCAAAAGGGTTCGCAAACGATCGCCAAAAACCTCGCCAGCCGATAAGGCCCGAACTATCCGATACATGAAATTCCCAGCGGGCACCGAGCTTGCTACCTAGAAGCGTCTGTGGATGACCAAGCTTCCGGGGGTTTTCCCGGCAAACTCTACCGCATATGCGACCGCTCTCCTGCCCCATCGCCTCCAAGTCCGGCTTCGTTATTTCCTTCAGAGCCACCAGTGCGCCGATTGCCCGAAGATTCGCCAGGCATTGCGGGCGATCATCCTCATGGCGGCTTCCCGCTTCTGGGGCTCTTTTTTGGGGAGAGATATCTCGCCGGCACACGTGGCCCCATAGTCATGTTGATATTCCGGTTGGTTCACCCACCAGCTCTCATCCACGAAGATCCGGACAGAATCAGCGTTTGGCCATCTACGAAATCTTGGTACCACTGAAAAAGCTTATCCAGTTAATCTAAACAAATTATCTAATGCCTTTTTCGCCTCCCGCGAGTAAACCGCGTGCTGACTGTTGAGTAACTTTTCGAGCCGGGGACGATCAGCCCTAGTAAACGGCTTGACGGAAAGCGGAATCTTAATCGGCGGCCATCCACTCCAACGGAACTCCGCAACAGTTTCGGCAGGGATTTTCAGTATCCCGGCTTGAACAAGCAACCGCGCCGTCACAGTTTGGTTGACAATTTCCACAAAGACAATGTCCCGTGTCACAGCAGCGCACGAATCGGCCGCCCAAGTGGTGAGTTTGATACTAAAGGGATTCTCCTCCACCCAGTAGATGCGAGCCAAAAAGCCAAGCACTTCAGGCAATTTTTCTGGCGAAATCTCTTCGAGCTTGGCTAGACACTGCTGCACCGGTGGTGCTTGAAATAAGCGTGCACAATCCTTTTGTATCGCACCATCTCGGACCAACGATTCTAGGGCGGCGTCTGTCAAACCCCGTGGCACAGGTCGGCGGGTTACGAAGGACAAGAGGAACACATGGAACTTTACCTCTGCGGGCAATCCTCCGAGGACTCGCACGACCGTTTGCTGCTCAGTCTGATCCGTTTTAAGTAATCGGGCGAGTGGCTGTACATCACATTGGGTCTTTTCGATCAATTCCCGCGCAAGTCGACGATCCGATTCCTGCGGAGCGTAGCTCAAAAGCTTCTCCGCAAGTTGGCAGATTTCGGCAACAGGCTGGCCATGTTGAGAACTTTGACCGTTAATTATTTCTGTTTTAGGCCCATCGTAGCCCGATGTCTCCTGGGCAGGTACTCCGTTCAGAACTTGACCACCCAGCACGGTAGCTGCTAACACGACCAAGGGCAATCGGAAGCGGCTGGCCGTCATCGGAAACTCCTTAGTTTACAAATGTGGCTTTCACCCGCTTTGAAAACTTGAAGTAAGGGACCCAAATCGCCGCGGCAAAGGCAGCAGCCTCAACGTCGTTCTCATTAAGTAAAACTAAGGTCGAAAACATAACGTCGTGGTCATAAGCTCCGAGTCCACCGACATGTTGTTGGTCGGCGAAAACCTGGAGCATAGTAACAAGCTTCCCCTCCCCAACAAACACGATTAGACCCAGGCAGAGACATGCGGCAAACACTGCCACCCGACAGGCGAGAAAGGTAATGATTAGACGGGGAAATTCTTTTTTCTTAGCAAAAAAATCGAAGAGTAACAAAGTGCACCACCAAAGAAGACCCAGTTCCACGATATATTTTATGGTCATGTACACCAGGGAGCCAGGATTTACCGACTCTACGTCCAGCAAACTCCAAGTGATTACCGGTAAGCCGCACCAGCCTATAATCACACTTGCCGTCATGCCAATTGCTGGTACAAGCAACCACCCACCGATGCCTTTCAGTTTCTCGTCAATAGCGGGCCTCGCAGTTTCAGGGATAGACACCCCCGGCTTTTCTTCTATCCCAGCCACCGGGACGGTAGGCAAACTCGCTAAAGTGACCTGCCCCGTTGGTGGATAGGATGCGGCAAAACTCCTGACCCTGCAGGCCGGGCATGTCCCGTCGCTCATGGGCCAGACACGCGTCCCGCACTGTCCACAAATCTGAATGTTGCCGGCTATTCTAAGCTCTCCCGTGTCCCAAGAAGTTCTACTCTACGTCACCAGATCCCTTCGCGCTATCCATAAGATTACGACGGGCCCAGTACAATAAACTTGCGCAAGGTCAGCCAAATTTCGTGCTCTCAGCATCGCTGCGGAGGCCCCTCCAGAGACTGTAAAAAGACTTGTGCGCGCCGATTGCCGCGAATTGGCTCCTCTCAAGTGCCTGTTTCCCGTAGGTTCTTCGGGGAGTAATTACCCTACAGAGCTCACCCGGGACCTCGAGGGAGGCAAAATTCCCGAGTTCTCGTAAGGAACGTCACCGGTCCGCACTTCGAGCTTGGCGCTTCGCGAAAAGCCTGCTTTTAAGGCAGGAAAGGATAGCCGAAAGCGCAACCCGCGTGGTTAAGGCATACGATGCAAAAAGGTCACCCTCCTTTTAGCAACGCCAAACGATCCTTGTGCATCAACTCCGACTGTTGTACACCAATTCTTGGGCGGTGCTCCGGGATTCAGGGGGACTGTGTGGAGCACAAGTTACAAACGAAAACGATCTGTGTTTCGCCTGCCGGGGTGACCAAAATCCGTGTTAGGCCAGTGGCGCAGCCAGCCGCGAATTAGTCATTTGGCAAAACAAGAGGCGAGAACTACGTGCCGACCCGTGACCGTACCGTTGACGGCATCAAGGGGATGGACAATTGTCATCCATTTGCCCCAAGGGACCGGCCGCGCGGAAGCTACTGCCGGGCAAGCGTGGCGCATGTGGGCGGCGATCCGAGTTTTTCGCCGGGGCATTGAACCACCTCCGGATTGCGATGGGCGAATTTGAACGAATATAGTATCTGGGAAAAGTCTAGCGCTTAGCTGCGTTTGCTACGAGGATTTAGAAGAAGTCCGGCCGGTCGCAAGACCGGAGCCGTCACCGAAACCACGCGTAAAGCTCAGCTAGCGGTTCGGCCGGACGGAAGCGGCGGTGACTTGGTGACCTTTTGCCGATTCTAAAACAAGGGAATAGTTGACCTAAACTTGGGCGACAATGCGAAAGAACTTGCCTGCGCGGAATAATTCGGCGCTCCGGGGGCTAGGAGGCGGTTTTCGACTTCTACGATCAAGCGTCCTTATTTGGAACGATCGAGTTGACGTGCTAATGTTACACTTCCGGCGGCGAGCTATTTAGGTAGATAGCCGCGGAGCGAAACCGGTGGTGAAACTCCCGCCGGTCGTATTCTTCAATTGGCCTTTCGGTTCTGGCGGATGCTATTCAAACGGACCACGAAGATCCGCGAGCGGACATCAAAGGATTGACCCATCTTGCGGGCTGTGCCCCGAAATTCCCGCAAGCCTTTCCGCTTTGCGTCAATCATTTCGAAATCGGTGCTCACTGGCACCTTAGGCTTAGCCCTTTAACGAGATGTTGCGCCGACGAAAGCCACTTGCACCTGGCGGAATAAGTTTTGTTGGCGAAATCGCTTCTTCGTAAACTCGGCGGTTGCCCAAACGTCACCAAAGGAGGAGACGTTCTATCTGCTTGGACATAGTTTTCTTGGTTGGGATCAAAGTCAACATTTCCTTCGCCGGGATCAAATCGGACATCCCCTCGCTGCTACCCAGGTGGCCATCGACCGCACCTTATTTTCGCAGCTACCATGACTTCCCAGTCGGCCGAAGTCCTGAATTCGGCACCAAACTGCCCCGGGGGCTTATCCGCTTGCCTTCCGACCAAACAAAAGCTCACCGGCCCCCCCTTTTGTGTACGACATGCGATGACTCCAGACTTGCTATCCCCATCGCCGTGCCGCGCTGCTAAGTCGCTAGGGCATACCGGTAAACGACTTGATGGCTCGCGTTTTAACGCCGAGGTCCTGCCGGGTGTTTCCGCCAACGTCCATTTTCAGTTGACGAAGTGCCCTCCTCCGATCATATTCCCCAGCCCTCGGGTTCTAAAGCACCCTAAGCCCAGGGGATCTTGACAAGCCGCTCCGTGACGCGGTGCCGACACCGGAGACGTCCCGGGGAGAAGAGAATTGTCAACGTGACACCTGGTTTTCCGGGCTGTACCTGAGCGGAGCTTCCAGGGTAGGCCCGGCAGTAATTGGGCCGGCCTGCGCTTTTACGTTTTGAACACACGGTTTCGCTGGCACCTAGCGAGCCGGGAGTTCAGCAATGCGAATGTTACGAAAGAGAATGTCCGTGCCAGGATCGTGGCCTTGCAAAATGATCGAGCCTGCCTCCAGCCGAAGACCTTGCCGAGGATTCACATGCGGCGGCCGATTGTCCGTCCAGTCAGTGACCTGGTATCCGTTGACCCAAACTGCCATGTGTGGACCATCCACATGAATGGTCTTCGTGAACCACTCGAAGTCATTACTCACGACTTTGCGCGCATTCTGTCTCCGGAAGATAGCCCCTGTGCCGGCATCGACCGGCCGAGTGCGATCGCCGTCGCGATACCCATTGTGGATCTGACTCTCGTAGCCATTCATCATTTCCCCGGGGACGCACCGGAAGAACACACCGGAATTTAACCCCTTCCCGTTGACATAAACATCAAGCTGGAGTGTGAAATCGGCGAAAAGGTCGGTTGTCTCCAGCTGTCCCCGGCCTCCCTGAATCCGCAGGTACCCCTCCGGGGTGACCGTAGCCCGACTTGCCGATTGTGGATGAGTCTTCCAGCCGGTGAGATCCTTGCTGTTAAAAAGAGCCCGCATCCCAACAGGCCGAAGCTTAATCTTTCGAAAGGCAATCCTTCCCTGCCTGGCTTGAAGAGCGATATGTCCCCGGCGCACCGGTTGTGGATCTTCGTAACTTAGCACTGGCTGACTATCAACGCGCACAGTGATCCTTGGGCCGCTTGCTTCAATTTCCATCTCCCGCCATCCGGAGCGATCAGTTATTGCCTGCCCCTTTTGGCGTCGCACCAAACTGCCGGTGGGATACTCGCTGACCGCCGCCGAGGCAATGTTGACTTCGTAACAGTCTACCGCGACATCTTTAATTTCAAGCGGAGCGCGGAGAAAGACCCCGCTATTTGTCTCACGTTCTGCCAAGAATTCTAGTCGCAGCTGAAAATCGCCAAATTGACTTGTCGTAAACAAAAATCCCTCGGCGCTTGGATCGGCGACGATTGCGCCGTCGGCCACTTTCCACTGGACCGGACCGACTGCCCGCCAACCGAACAGGGTTTCGCCATCAAAAAGGGCAATCCACCCGTCGGCAATTTCTTCTTCGCTGAGGATCCCAGGCAAAGGCGAGGTGCTGCGTCCCCCAGGCACGGGTCCACCCGGCCCCTGTTCTTGCGAGACCACCTGACCACAACCCGCCAAACACAACACCAAGCCGGTGATGATCACACTGCCACAAGCCATGGGCTTGCTCCCTTGGGATTTTGTCAACAAAGTCACGGGAGTGATCTTTTGCTCAAATACCTTACAGTGCCTACATAAATAAATTAAGCCGGCCACCAAACGCATGCTGATGCGTGATCCGCGCCGGCCAAAAGGTCGCTTGGCTTATTCCCGCAATCGCAAGCCGCTTACAGCAAGCTGAGAGCCGCTAATCCGCGACCGGATCTACTCCTGGTCTTGCTCGACTTTCCTGCCCAGAAGCCGGTTCACGCTTTCAATGAGCCGGTCCATTGCGAAGGGTTTCCGGATATAGTCGTCAACACCGAGCATCTCCGCATAAGCCTTGTGCCGGCTCCCCTCGTTGGCGGTGATCATGATAATTCGCAACGGGACACGGCGGGTCCGCCGCAGGCGCTCCAACACTAAGAAGCCGCTTCGCTTGGGCATCATCATGTCCAGGATGACCAAGTCGGGATTTTCGGTCTCCGCAAGCACCAAGCCCTGATTGCCATCCCGGGCGATGAGGATCTCGTAACCGTTGGCCTCAAGCGCCGCGCGAATCGCCTCGACAATATCCGGATCGTCGTCGACGAGCAAAATCCGTTTTTTCCGCTGAGCTTCAGCCTCCTGAAGAGCCACAGCAGTGGGTTCAGGTTTTTTCTCTGCCATCATCACGCCTCCGCATTCCAACTTTGAGCTGTTGGGTTGTGGATACCGCGGATGAGATCGCACACCCTTGGCCGGGAAATCCCAGGAACGGCACTTCTCCCCGCGATATCTACGGCTGTTTTGCGAATTCTAACACAGCTCTGGAGCCGGTCGCGCAAGCACTCTGTGCCTGCGGCGAACACCACTGGCCCGGACAATCTCTCTTGCTTTCTGGAAATTCGTGGCGCTCTCCCTGGGACAAATCACCAGTCTCAACGGTGACCGAAACCGATCCCGGCCCCGAGCTAGCCCTGCCTCTCCTTTTTGCCGATCTCCGCTAACTTGGCTGCCTTAATGTCTTTAACACGAAAAGCGTCGGCTGAGTCCTTCAGTTAATGTTCCAATAGCCAATCGACCACTTTGTACTTCGGACCAAAGTGTCTTCGGCGAAAGCTCAACCGCGAGAACAACGTTATGAACCAAGCTCGCCCTTTGGAGGGTTTATTCGGTTGGTCGGTACCCGATGCCGCCTCGGCCTTGCCTAAGCTAGCGAAGAGGTACCGCAGAAAGCTCGAAACTGCACGCGGTCCTGCACAGCAGGCTCTGATCTAGGCTGCCAATCCTGCCAAAAAAGCACGCCTAAGGGGGCCCCGGGACCTCAACTTTATACGGAGCTCAAAGCCTCAAACGGACCGGAGCGGCAATGTCCCAATTAGGGTGGCTGGGGTCAAGCTTTTCTAAAAAGTGCACCCGCGGGGACGTTAGCGAATTATCACCAGGGGTAGGCGGGATCACTATATTGGGCAACCGTCTGAGACTGCCCTCATCTTTTCAGTTTCTCCCAGAGTACCAACGATTTCAAGCTAGCAGCCCCCCTCTGGGAATAGCCCCCCGGCTTTGGAGCAAAGACCCGGCTGCGGTACCCTAAAGCTCTGGGCGAAAGCTGAGGTGCAACATCAGCCAAAGGCCCAGCAACCGCCGTTGGGTTCGCCGAAAGTGCACAAAGACAATCTAATTTGTCATGTTCACGGGAAAGTCTGGCCCAAATCCCGCAGTTTTTGCGGGCCCCCTGCGAACCGATTTCCGCAGTCGGAAGGACGAAACTGCCCCACTTAAACCTGCTGCCCTAATGAGCCTCGGCCGGGAATAGACCACCTGTTGAGCACTTTTCACGACCCGACCAGGCTCGCTGCCAACTCGGCGTCAAAAAAGGGGCTTAATCTGCGGAGAAGAAACATTTATTCGCGATTTGCCCGGATCCCCTTTTAGATCGGTGACATGACACCATTTTCGAGGCGATAAATTCGGCCGGCCATCTTTCGAAGCCTTTGGTCATTCGACACAAGCAGTACCGCACCACCCCGCAAATGAAAATCTTTTAGAATTTCAGCGACTTTACTGGCATAGTGATCATCAAGCTGGGCCGTCGGATTGTCCAAGATTGCTAGTTCCGGTTTTGGAGCAAGTGCCCGTACAAGGGCCAGCCGTTGCAATTCCCCCGCGCTGAGTTCCCTCGGCTCCAAATGGACTTTCGGCCCCAGCCCGAGCTCCTCTAGCAACCGCTCGGCGCGTTCGCGGGCGACCACGTGCATTCGCGAGGGCAAACCCTTGAGCACATGCGCTAGAAGATCGCCCCGATGGCAAAAGTCGGGTAGCTGCGGCATGAATGCCAGCCGACAGGTCCGGATCTGCGCCCGGAAGTCTCGCCGCCGCTCATAAATGTCCAGACCATCGAAGAGCACGTTCCCGGCGCTTGGAGCGAGCTCCCCGGCGGCCACTCGGGCAAGAAGGGATTTGCCGGATCCGCTTGAACCGACCAGAGCGACAAACTCGCCAGGCTTAATCTCTAACGACACCTCGGCCAAAGCACGAACCGGGCCGTGCTTCCGCCAAAAGATGACACTCACTTCTCGCACAGATAGAAGGGACCGATCTCCACTGGTCATCTAATGGGTCCGGTCAGCCATCGGCCACTTGTCGGCAACCGCAATCCCGCTCCTCACGGTGCTTTCGCCCCGGCCGGTACATTCGGCGACTACCGCCTTGCGGGCCTCCAACGACGAAATGGGATCGAATCGTCCAGACCGTTAACTGAGGCTTTTCTGCTATGCAAACAAACATGCTGCGAGGGCCCCTTCACTGGCCGGCCAAACTTCCCCGCCGCCTCTCCGGAATCCTTATGACACCCATTGGGCCTGTAAACCTACTGACACGCCGGCCCCCAGCTGGCCGAAACGAAGCCGGGCGACTGATACAGGGCAGCTTCCCTCTTGTCGCCTTTCGCCGGCCACAACCCCGCTATGAAGGCTACTGCACGAGCCGAGACGCTTCCAGCCGCAGTGGCCCGATTGCCGGGGAGTGCTCCCCTCCGGTCCCCGCGTTACGGACAAAAAGTCCGATAGAGGAACTCCCGAACGAAAACCCACCCCCTCCCCCAAACCGCCCCCAACCTTCCGGTGAAAGAGCTCCTCCCACGAAGCTTCCTTCTTGTTGACCACTTCATGAGAAGCCAGCCGGGGTGGCAGCCAACGAGAAACCTTTAAGCTCCCGGCCCTTGGAATGCGGGACCGGCTTTATGCGTTTAAGGTTCCTGATTAATATCTTAGGCTACTTTCCTGGCGCGTCCCGGCCGGCAAGCTCCTGCCCCGACTTCCCGCGGGATCGAAAGTCTCGGCCCGACCTTAAGCGATTTGTCGGGAAATCTTCCCACAGGAATTGGCGGTGGGGAAGGCCGGCAGGACTCGGAAAAACTTCTTGGCCAAAGTGGGGAAGCTGCAACACGCCAACAAGTGCAGCTAACACTCAAGCCAAGCTTTCCAGAACCCATCTTGTTCGAATCCCAACTACGGTTGCCCCGCTGTCAATAAAGGCTGATTTCATCAATCGTCAAGTGTCACATCTGGGGAGGTACTGATGAGCACACTGGGAACCATCGACTGGCTTGTGATCGCAGGTTATTTCGCGCTTCTGTTGGCCATTGCCTGGTGGGTGATTCTTAAAGGAAAAGAGACGGCCGACGATTATTTTTTGGCCGGCCGAAATCTGGGCTGGCTTATTGTCGGTGCGTCGATCTTTTCTTCCAACATCGGCTCGGAACATCTTGTAGGCCTGGCTGGCTCTGGATGCACGGACGGTGTGGCCATGGCTCACTACGAGCTCCACGCCTGGTGTTTACTAGTGCTGGCCTGGGTGATGATTCCCTTTTATGCCCGATCCCGGGTGTTTACGATGCCGGAGTTTTTGGAAAAACGGTACAACGCGACGGCACGATGGGTACTGTCGATTATCTCATTGTTTGCATACATTTTAACCAAGATTGCAGTGGGGATTTTCGCTGGAGGAATTGTCTTTAGTACGTTACTCCCCGAGGTCCAGGTGGACTTAGGAGGCTTTGTCCTAGATAGCTTTTGGGTAGGGTCGGTTGTCGTTATTCTGCTTACGGGCTTGTACACGGTACTCGGAGGGCTGCGGGCTGTCGCTTACACCGAGGCCGTCCAGACGATCATCCTCATCGTCGGTTCTACCCTTGTAACGATCTTTGGTCTTATTGAAATTGGCGGTTGGGGAGAATTTCGCCGGATTGTCCCCTCGGAGATGTTCAACCTTTGGAAGCCCTTGGTCCCACCTGGCATGGAAGGCACGTGGGCCCCTGTGAAAGAACCAGGGCGAATTGCCTGGTACTTCAACACCAACTACCCGTGGTTGGGAATGCTCTTTTGTGCTCCCATTATTGGCCTGTGGTATTGGTGTACCGATCAATACATTGTGCAGCGAGCACTCGGAGCACCTAACGAGCGGGAAGCCCGCCGTGGATCAATCTTTGCTGCCTACCTGAAGTTGCTGCCCGTTTTCATCTTCATCATCCCTGGGATGATTTGCTATGGCCTTGCAGTTTCGGGGAAGGTGCCGGCACTGGGCCACCTCGTGGATCCCGCGGGCAAGGCCATTCCGGATCGCTGTCAAGCGGCCTTTCCCCTAATGGTAGCCCATGTGCTGCCGATCGGGCTGCGAGGCGTCGTCGTGGCCGGCTTGTTGGCTGCTTTGATGAGCTCTCTGGCAGGTGTTTTTAATGCCAGTTCCACACTGTTTACTATTGACGTCTATCGCAAGTTCCGGCCGGAGGCTAGCGAGCGGCAGCTCGTGTGGATGGGACGAATCGCCACGACTGTCATGGTGCTTATCGGCCTCGCGTGGATACCGGTCATCCAGAATGCCCGGGGGCTTTACGACTATCTGCAGTCTGTACAGGCGTACTTGGCACCTCCGATCTTTGTGGTGTTTTTCTTCGGGGTGTTTATGAAGCGGCTCAATGGGGCCGGATGCCTGGCGGCCCTTATCGTCGGGTTTGCCCTGGGCGTCCTTCGGCTTGCTGTGGACACGCCAGTGAGCCTAAAGCTGCCCGGCTTTGAAAACGGATACACGCCTGGCTCGATCCTGTGGATTATCAACAACATTTATTTCCAGTACTATAGTCTCCTGGTATTCCTGATTTCCCTGGGCGTGATGATTGTGGTTAGCTATCTGACCCCACCCCCTTCGCCCTCCCAGATCGAAGGCCTTACCTTCGCCACGGTCACAGAGGAGCAGCGGCGGCAAAGCCGGGCAAGCTGGAATGCCTGGGACGTCTTGGCGTCGCTTGTGGTGATTGCGGTGATCGTCGGTGCTTACCTGTACTTTACTGGTTGAAGCCGGCCGATACCCACCGCATACTGAAGTCGGTTGGCCTCCCCAATTACGCCGACTTGCTGCCCGCTACGGGCCGGCAGCACGGGGATTTGTTCGGAAAAAGACATAACCTTGCCACTTTCTACCCAGCAAGAATCGCGGTTTCCGTGGCGGGTCTGGCACGCGAGAGGAAAAAGGCCAAAGCGATCAGCTAAGGAGCCCGCCGCCTGGGTTGGTGGCGTTCGTTCTCGCTCATTAGTGAAAGGAACCAAGGCCATGACGGTTTCGGCAATGATCCGCACTGGGCAAGTCTTGTTAGCGATAGTGGCCGCCGGACAAATGTTTGCCGCCGAGGCACCCCCGACCCGACCGAACATAATCTTTGTTTTTGCGGACGATCATGCCACCCATGCCATTAGTGCCTATGGCTCACGGATTAACAGCACGCCGAATATCGACCGGCTAGCGCGGGAGGGTATGCTCTTTCGCAATTGCTTTGTCACCAACTCTATTTGTGCCCCCAGCCGGGCGGTGATCCTCACCGGCAAGCATTCGCATCTTAACGGGGTGTTGACCAATTCCGAGCCTTTCGATATCAACCAGCAGACTTTCGTCCACTTGCTTAAGCAAGCAGGTTACCAAACAGCCATTGTGGGCAAGTGGCATTTGCAATCCGACCCGGTGATGTTTGACTATTGGCGAGTCCTGATCGGGCAGGGACCGTATTACAACCCGCGATTTCGCACGCCCCAGGGCGTGATCACGATCGAGGGTTATACCACGGATGTCATCACTGACCTTGTGCTGGAATGGTTGGAAAAACACCGCGACAGGTCTCGGCCTTTCTTCCTTGCTTACCATCACAAGGCTCCGCACCGGGAGTGGCTTCCCGGGCCAAAACAGCTTAACCTGTACAAAGATACCTTCATCCCCGAGCCCACCACCCTTTTCGACGACTACCGCGGCCGGACTTCAGCAGCTGCCAAAACCACAATGACAATTGCCAATCACATGACCGATCTTGACCTTAAGTTCACCTTGCCCAAGAACCTCACGGAAAAGCAACGACAGATGATTGAGGAGGCCTACCGCAAAGAAAACCAGGCTTTCCGTGCAGCCGGTTTACAAGGCGAAGAACTGGTCCGCTGGAAGTATCAACGCTATATCAAAGATTATCTGCGGTGTGTGGCGGCCATCGACGACAATCTTGGTCGGGTCCTGGAGTACCTTGACCGCACCGGCCTGGCGCAGAACACGGTGGTCATTTACAGCTCCGATCAGGGGTTTTTCCTCGGCGATCACGGATGGTACGACAAGCGATGGATGTACGAAGAATCCCTGCGGATGCCTCTTATCGTCCGCTGGCCGGGGGTAGTCTCGCCGGGGAGTGTCAACTGGGACTTGGTACAAAATCTTGATTTTGCGCCCACGTTTCTGGAAATTGCCGGCGTCCCCCTGCCAGCCGAGATGCAGGGCCGAAGCTTGGTCCCACTTTTGCGGGGCCAGCGGCCGGCCGACTGGCGTCAGTCGATTTACTATCGCTACTATGAATATCCGGCAGTACACGATGTCCAGCGCCACGAAGGTGTCCGGACTGCCCGCTATAAGCTCATCCACTACTATTTGATCAACGAGTGGGAACTTTTCGACCTGGAAAAGGATCCAGACGAGCTGCGCAGTGTTTACGATGACCCAGCCTATGCCGACGTAAAAAGGGAATTGCTCGCCGAGCTTGAGCGGCTGCGAAAAGTGTACGGAGTCGACAAAGCGCAGGAGCCGCCGGTCCGTGGTTCCGGTGAGTAAACTTTAAGCAAACTGCGTCGGCAGGCCGCCGGACACGGGCGATCTGAGCTTAGATTTTGCTTACGAGCTGGCCCCGTGGTTAGGCAACCGGTTTAAAAACAGGCAGGGCGGGCGTAAGGAAAAGTGCTGCCGACGCAACTTAAGCTCCCCGAACGGGGGCCAATTCATCCAGTAACGGGAGCATCTATGGAGGCTACTTCCGTCGACATTGCCGGCGTGGCAAAACGAATCATTGCCAATGTGGAACGCGTCATCGTGGGAAAGCGCCGGCAGATTATCTTGTCGATTGTCTCATGGTTTTGCGAAGGGCACGTGCTTTTGGAGGATGTCCCGGGCGTCGCGAAGACGATGCTTGCCCGGGCGCTTGCCCAGAGTGTTGGCTGCGACTTCAAGCGAATCCAATGCACACCGGATCTTTTGCCGACGGACATCACCGGCGTCTCCGTGTTTAATCAAAAGACCACCGAATTTGAATTCCGCCCCGGTCCGGTGTTTACTCAGGTTCTCCTTGTTGACGAAATTAATCGGGCAACGCCGCGGACACAGGCGGCGCTGCTTGAGGCCATGGCTGAAGGCCGGGTAACTGTTGACGGAGTAAGCTACAACTTATCTCGGCCCTTTCTGGTCATCGCTACCCAAAACCCGATTGATCACGAGGGAACTTTCCCCCTTCCGGAAGCGCAGCTTGACCGGTTTTTTATGCGCTTTAGCCTCGGCTACCCAACGCCGGAAGAAGAGTTGCGGATGCTTGAGCTTCTGGAACGATCGCATCCTATCGAAGACATTCGCCCGGTGGTGAGCCCAGCAGAACTCCTTGCCGCTCAGCAAGCCACCCGGGCCGTCTATGTCGACGAAAAAGTGCGGCGCTACATCACCGATATCGTCCACAAGACACGCCAATGGGAGGAGCTAGCCCTGGGGGCAAGTCCGCGAGGCACGATCGCGCTTTTTCGGGCGGCTCAAGCCGTGGCCGCCATCGCCGGTCGAAACTTTGTCCTACCCGATGATGTCAAGCGGGTGGCCATCCCGGTGCTTAACCACCGGTTGATTCTCCGGCCAGAAAGCCGGCTGCGAAAGCGCACAGCCGCCGCCATTCTCGAGGAAATCTTGGCGGAAATCCCAGTGCCTGTTCTCTCCCCGCCGCAAGGAACAAGATAGGGCCGGGGACAAGTTGCCTTTCCAAAACTGACTTCCCTCGGCGCAGTCGACGGTGATTGCATTATCAGACGGCCCGGCCCGCTGCCCGAGCCGGTGGAACCATGTCTGAACCATCGCCGCTTGGGCTTCCCGCAAATGTCCCCGCGCCGGGACTTGGTGCGCCAAATGACTTGGCCTTCTTAGAGACTGTCTTCAAACTGGTTTTGCGGGGGATTTTGAGTGGGCAAGGCGGCGGGGCATGAGGTCACTCTCGGCAATCAGGATCATCGCCTCGCTGCTGCGAACTCCCTTGCTGGTGCAGGGGGTCAAGGGTTCCTCACGGGTTCGGGCGGGATGACCGTCATCGCGGCTTCGCTGCGGCAGGGGATTGGGCGGGTAGTCAGATCGAGGAGGGAGAGAGGGACTCAGCCAGGCGAAGGTCCGCTTTACAATCCACCGTTTGGGCAGGACCTCAAACCGGCCCAAACGCACTGGGCGAAGGATGGCCTGCCCCAGCCACCCAAAACGGCTGCCGCACGGGCTCAACCAGTCGCTCCCGCCGGCAGGCTTGCCTCCCCAAACACTATCTCCAGCCCCGGACAGATCCCCACCAGCCGACCGAACACTTGCCAGGCTCCCAGCTGATCCTGCATGCTGGCCGCATCGACCACCACCGCCCATGCCAACCCCAGCGTGTCCACCACCAGATGACGCTTCCGGCCTTTGACCTTCTTGGCGGCACCAAAGCTCTGTTCCCTACCGCCCACGGCCGTCGTTTTCAGCGATTGGCTGTCCACGATCGCCGCCGTGGGCCGGGGGTCTTTGCCTGCCTCCTAGCCGCAGCATCTGCCGG
>JANXBW010000036.1 GCA_025060325.1 Thermoguttaceae bacterium | reverse complement strand
GTATCCAGCCCCGGGCGAGATACTGCCGCAAGAGGAATTCTTGCTCCTTGTTGCTGTCGGCAAATTCGCGAGCTTTTTTTCTGAGCGCTTGGAGTTGTTCAAGAATTTTTTCGCCTACTTGGCGCCACGGCTCGGCGGACTTGGTGCTTCTTCCCATCTGATGTTTTACGAAATCCTCGATCTCCGAGAATCGGGCAGCGGAAACTGCTATTTGCTGCAAATTGCGCAACTGACTGCTCACAGGTGGGGATTTCTTCTTCCCGCTCTTACCTTCCTCGTGGGACTTAGGATGGAATGCCCGATAAAATTTTTGCCCCAAGTCGGCAAAGCTCTGTTGCTGGGCCTCGTCATCCAAAAATTGGTCTGCCTTGCGTTTAAGTTGGACAGGGAGCTCCGCGAGGGGGCGAGTTTCCTTCTCTTGTCCGCTCATACTTTCTGCCTCACTCATACGGCTCAAAGGTCAACGTGAAAACTGTCACCTACCACGACTTTCCCGAATCCTTCCGCCAAGCGGGCACCTACGCCCGCCGCCTCGAGCTCCTTAAGTTGCTTAAGCAACTCTCTGCGCCCTTGAGAACCTCCCTTATAGAGATATACGTACACCGAACCGCGGCTTATCATCCATTCGTCGGCCCGAGGTAAGCCCTGGGCAAAGTTCCAGCCTCGTACACGCTCATGTTGAGTAATTGCTGCAAGTGTCCGCAGATATCCGTCCGCGAATTGCTTCTCATTCCCAAAAGTTTCGGGCCTTCCTGGTGGGCCCGCCGGTAACCGCGGTAGCCACGGAACCATCATTGATGGATCCAACGTATACCGCAGTACCTCATCTACAAGGATGGCACCGGTAGGAAGGGACAGCGAGAACAACAAATGACGATTTGGATCCAAACCGCAATCCAGCTTGGCTACTAGTTTTTGGCTCCAAGCCTCTAGCTCTTGGGCACAATCCGGAGCTTGGTCTAAAATTTGTATTCGAACCCGCCCATATCCCCGCGTGCGAGCGTGACCGATCCGAAGGATACCCTCCTCTTTCTGCAATACCTCTTGAAGTATGGACAGCTGAGCCTGGTCAGCCTCAATCCACCCATAAAGCTTAGGAATTGCCGCGGTTGCGGAACCATCAACACTTGGTTCCGGCTCTGGCTCAAGCGCAGGCAAGTGAAAGAACACAGCCTCTGCCGCGGTGCGGGTTAGCCGCTCGATTCCCACATGAGCTTTCATAGTGCGGCGCCAGCGCCCCCGCATTTCCATAAGGTTGCCGAATGAGTCGCGGCCATAAAAGCCACCCATGGCTTTCAAATCATGGCCACATTGGGCGCATCGCTGAGGAGTCGGTGGCTGCCCAGTTAAACTCCAGCGAATAAACTCCGGTAAAAGATCGACTACCCCGTGCCCGTTTTGCGATGGAAAACCTGGGTAGCGTTTACAAGAATAAGCCGTCTTCGGAAAGCAATATTGCCCTGGATCAAGCGGCCCAAAGCGGCATCCGCTCTCTTCGCTGAACACCTTGTAAAAAGTGGCATCGGCACGGCCTTTCTGCCATAAGTATGCCCGGGCAAATGCCCCCCGCACCTGTGTACCAGGCACGTACTCTGCCCCCTCAGACCGTTGCGATTGTCTTTGCCGACGAATGACGATGGGGGATTCCACAACTGCTTCGATTAGCCACCGAGGCACGAATTTCTCCTCCGTTAATGTAGGGACTCACCCCAAAAAACGTGGGAAAATTGTTGGCTTACCTTCATAGTTTGTTAACAGCCTAGGGCTGACTGCCTTTCAAAAGGCTCGTTACTCCCGTGGGATTCGTTTTTTCATCTCCTCCCGAATGAGCTCAGCAAGGCCGTACCATTCCTCGTCCTGTAAAGGCTCGAGCGCCTCTTGGACCGAAATGGGGTTTCCATTCCAGCGAATCTGGTCAACGTTGATTTTGCACCGGCCGAAACCGGCGCTTTTATCTCCGCCAAGAGAGTCGATACTCAAAAGCCCGGCAATAAGAAGTGCGTATTCAAACGGGAATTTTGTTGTTCCGTCTTCCATTGTTAGCGTGCCCGGCTCATGTCGGGCGAGGATCCGGCTCTTAAGGGGTGGAAAATGCTGGGAGGCTACTTCGGTGAAAAACAGCGTGCCTTCCCGAACGGTCCCGGTGAGGCGGTCCACCGCTGTTCGTCCATAGATCACCCCATAGTCGCCGTGCACCTCCGCCGGCACAGCATCCTCGACAAAGAGGCAATCGCCCTGATACCGACTCCCAAAAAGCCGATCCACAATCAGATTGGACTCGTGTGCCGGCCGGAAGCTATGCAATAACCCTTCCGGTGGCTCCCTTCCGACCGTGTGGGGCGATACCACCTCCCCATTACACGTGGCAACGATCTGCTCACATGTGTGCCGGAGCACACCTTTGAGCTGGGAACCTGGCACGTAAGGGACTAGGAGCAAGCGACTCAGGCCGGAGTTTCCGTCAACAACTTCAGCGGTTCGCACCCGTAGTAGCCGGTCCACCCCCGAGGTGCTTAAGCCGCTCCCTACGTGCCACGGGGACTTCCAGTGGATTGAAAACTGGACCGCTAATTCTTGAGGGCTCTGGTTCATATCCGTTCCTTGCTGGCACGAGTCGAAAACAGATCGCACACTTCGACCAGATCAGCCAAAGCGGTGTACTTTTTGCCGTTCCGACGTGTCCATGGGAAGTCTTCCATCGATACCGCACCAAACTGATTCAGCAGATTCCAAAATGTTGACCTTTGAGTGACCGATTCCGTTTCCGGGAGGCGGACGAAGATCTCCCGGGCTCGCCAGCCAGCCGCTCGCGGGCGCGGTTCTAATGCTGCTTCCAAAAAGTCGTGGAGCTTGCTTTTAGGCAGCCTTGCATCGCTTAGTTTTTTCGCGGCTTCGCAAAGTGTCTTTAGCCTCTCCCGACGGTAAGGTCGGAGTGTGCGGACGTAAGAAGTGCCCTCGCCATAATCGTGGCGGCGGAGTTGCCTAAGATCCTGTGTTGCCGAGCCAGCCTGGATATGGAAGTCGATGTAGGAGGGGGCCCAATAAGCCTGGGCCTCAGGGTCGCTGCTACTGCCCCGCTTGGCTGAAGCAAGAAGCTCCTCGGCCAGCTCAAGAAGGAGGTAAAACGGGTACCGGGCAGGCCCAATCGCTACCCCGCAAGAAAAGGTCAACCCGCGGTCCCCGACCCGGCTTTTGAGGAATTCTCTCGCTTCGCCCTGAAGGCCTTGGATCCGGTCGCGCGAAAACTCCTCAAATAGTTGCGAGGAGCGAATCGCAAAAGGTATCGCCCGCTCGGCCGGCAGCACGACCATCAGGTCGTCACCGCCTAATAAAAGAATGTCGCCCGGCAACTGAGTATCGGGCTGTCCCGGCCGAGTAATTTCCTCGTTGACTAAATCGATAAAGTTGCCGAGGATTTCCTTAAGTGCATGATGACAGGCATCGCGGAGACTGCCATCTACAAGCTCGCTGAAAGCTCTGGCTACTTCCGCTGAGCTGATTTCCTGGACGAGCCTACCCATCGCATTACCATCAGCGTAGATGAGTCCTATGTAACCCCAACGAGTTTGCGAGGCTTCGCCAATGTCTTCAAGCATCCGGCAACTGATTTTTGTTGGATCAACCTGGGGCCAACCTTGCTTGGACTGCAACCAATTGACGAACTGGTGCCACAGGCCGAAAAGCTGTGGATTTGTGGCCGCGTCGTACTTACGGGCGATAACCTCGGAAATGATTTTTACTTCTTCACCCCAAGGGTAGTCTCGGGTGGCCGGGTAGTAAGAGCTCGACTCGCACTCTTCCGCCAGCGGAAAGGTGGGGACGGAGCGCTGCTCCATGCCGCATGCCCGCCACCAACGTTGCTCGGAAAACGCTTCATCTAGGGCCGCCTTATATGATCCTCCCCCGACTGGGTTAAGACGCCCGATACCCCACGTTAAACCAACCCCGC
Source organism: Thermoguttaceae bacterium (assembly GCA_025060325.1). GTDB lineage: Bacteria > Planctomycetota > Planctomycetia > Pirellulales > Thermoguttaceae > DTLM01. Next base: position 36,023 of record JANXBW010000036.1, on the reverse strand, counting down.
CTCCCGTTTTTCCGGAAATTACTCGCGCAAGCTCAACAAGGGCGGCCTCTACCTGCGTTCTGTCTTGGGCCATCACGATAAACTGAGCGGCCCCGCCGTTTGCATACACTTTTTCCACACGGTGAGGGAATTGCCTTTCCAATATCCTTTCCATTTCCTGTCTGTTTAGATGGTCCAAAAGGGCACTTGCCCCGCGGATTTCAGCTAGGGTATCCGTCCCAAACACATATTGCTTGATGCTGGGGACGTCGATGAGAACAAGGAATCTTTCCATCGTTGTCGTTCCGATTGGGTCTTTGGCTCTCTAAAATGCCAAACGCGCACGACTAGCCCGGGTCGAGGACGCTTCACGGCAAAGATCATTACTGCCTCGTTTATAGCGCCTCCGACCAAGGCACCCCGGGTTTTAGCATTGGGTTCTGGACGCCGGTGCCAGTCTGTGAAATCAGCCGTATCACACGGTACGTTACTATGAATCACCCCTCCGTTTTTTCATACGAATCACGCCCGCATTTCTTAACAGGGATTTTTGGGCGTTGGCGATCCCACGTTTCAAGCCGGGACAACGCTTCCGAAAACGCCCAGCTTCTGAGGGGTTTCCCAAAGTGAATACGGTCACTGGTGAAAGAATTTGACAAATCCGAGAAGGGGCTGGACTCGCTGGTGCTTTGGCAATGGTGGAGTATCGGGAAGGCCCCGAGGTGACCAAAGAGTTTGGCAGATGATCGAATGTGTTCACCTTGTATCTGCCCTTACTCACAGGCGAAGCTCCTGACGCCAGAACTGGGCTGGTTGAATAGACTCGCCCTTGGAAGCTAATGCTGGGGCGAGGCGATGTCAATAGGCGGGAGGAATCCGCACGCCCTCTTTGGCTGGGCAAGTTAAAAGTGGCCTTTGGGTGCCGGGTGAATTCGCAAGGGAAATAAGCACGCATTCGCTGCCAGGGGATAGCAAAAGCTTTTTTCCCAAGAAAGCCCGCTTTATTAAGCGAAGCTTCGCAGGTTTGCACTAACGTGAGCCGGTAAGGTTTGTACAAACTTCCTGTCTTTCCCCGGTTGAGCGGCCACCTTCTCCCGGATAGTTTAATGTGCGTGTGTCCCGGAGCGGTCTAATTCTGAGCCCGAGCCACCTGCTTGAACACCCCAGCGGCCGGTGGTCGGCGCAACGGGGTGATTCTGTTGTTGCTCCGGGCGATCCTGTGGCGAATACCTTCCGGACCCTTTACCATCGTTTATGGATTTGTCTCCTTGCCTTGAACGTGCCTTCCAAGCCGGTCGGATTGAAAGAACGACCAAGATGGTCTTCAGGGAATGTCACCAGCGATTGGTAAACACACTGAGTCCTCGAGTGGGGGGTTCTCGGAAATGGCCCGAACTTGCACATCGAGGCTGTTTACAAGCAAGGAGTATCTTCCCCAATGACCCGCAGAACTTCTGTATACGTAGTTCTTACCGCTTCTATCGGCTATTGCTTCTTCGCGGCGGGCATGCCAAACGGGTTGCCGGCCGGAGCATATGCGGCACCGATTGTCTTTGAAAATGATTTTGTCCGGTGGGTCGTTGATGAATCTTTACGAACCACTGAATTTGTTGACAAGTCTTCTGGGACAAACTATGCCCGGGGCCCTGTGCCGCTTGTGACCTTACAAGTGGGAGGTCAGGATTATGTCCCGGCCGCGGTAACGAGGAATGGGGAGAAAATCAGCGTTTCGTTTGCCGGCGTGGATGCCAAGGCGACAGTCGAGCTTGTGGTAAGACCTAGCTATTTTCTCGTACGCTTGGTGGATTACTCTGGCCCGACTCCGGACCACATGAATCTGATCAATTTGCGGCTGGCACTTGGCAAAGAGCGGAATTGGACTTCCGGGCTTGTTTCGGATGGCGGGTTTGCATGCTGTGTTCGCGTGGCTGACTATCGGCTGGGATTTGGCCTCAGCGGCGGAGCGGAGCCCAACATCGCGGTAACAGCATATCCCCGCCGGTGGTGGGAGGGTGCCTGGGCAGCAGTCGTGGCAGCACCAAAGGAGGCGATTCGTACGGCCTTGAAAGAGCTTGTGTTTACGGAGGAGATGCTCGGCTCGAAAGTGGGTGGTCCCTTCGCTCAAGACGCGGTTCCGACCCGCGGCTCATACGTTTTCGCAGATGTTAGCGAAACAAACGTGGAACAATGGATATCGCTGTGCCAACGAGCGGGGATTGATCTGATCCACATGATCGGCTGGGACGCCTCCCAAGGCCACTACCGTCCCCAAAAACATGCGTTTCCCGAGGGTGTAGAAAGCCTTCGCCGCACGGTCGAGAAAATTCATGCAGCCGGGCTGCGCGTGGGGCTTCACTACCTCTTTGGCATTTCGCCGAACGACCCGTATGTGACACCTGTGCCGGACAAAAGGCTAAAGGTCGATGCGCGGTTTGAGCTTGCATCGGCCGTTGATGAAAAAACCGATTTCATTCCAACGACAACGGTGCCCAAAGATTTGCCCACAGTTTGGGCGTACATGAGCCGAGGCAATGTAGTGCGGATTGGCGACGAACTAGTGCAGTACCATGCGCTTTCCGCTGATCCGCCGGGACTAGCTCAGTGTCGACGGGGGGTATTTGGCACCAAGCCGGCGCCTCACCCGGCTGGGACTCCGGTTGAGCATCTGTATGTCATCTACGGTCTTTTCTATCCCGACGAGGAAAGCGACCTCATTGAGGAGATTGCGGAGCATATTGCCGAAGTAGTTAACACGTGTAAGGTGGATCTTGTGTACATGGATGGGGCCGAGGGAGTTCCGGGCGGTTGGTATGGGGTGTCGCGGATGCGGGCGGAAGTGTTCCGACGGTTCCGCCATCCGGTCATGGTCGAGGCAAGTGAATGGGGATATCACTCCTGGACCTTTCATTCGCGTACCGGTGCATGGGACTACCCTAACTGGGGCCTAAAGCAGTTTGTTGACATCCACGTGCGCGCTAACCGGGCTTATCAGGCTGGCTCGCTTCTTCCCACTCAGCTCGGGTGGTGGGCAATCCTGGGGGACAGCCCCGATCACTACGCCGAGCTTCCCGATGAGTTGGAATATCTTTGCGTTAAATCGCTCGCCTGGGATATGGCCATGTCATTTCAGGGGGTCACCGTCGGTGAGCCGGCGAACGCTCGGCAGGAAGAATATTTGCGGATGCTTGGACAATATGAGCGACTGCGATTAAGTCGAAAGCTTCCGCAGAAAATCATCGATCAATTACGGCAGGAGGGTCAGGAATTTCGCCTCAAACAGAGTAGCGAAGGTTCCTGGCAATTTGTCCCATGTCGGTGGTTGCAGCAAAAGGCGGAGTTCACCGACCAGTCCACCTTTATGTGGGTGTTTACGAATCCATACGCCTCGCAGCGGCTCAAGCTTCGGCTTCGGGTGCTTGAGGTGGCTGGTCTCCCCTCATCACCAGAAGCGGTGCTGTTAACGGATTTTGCCCAGCCAGCCGCACCCCTCCAATGCGCACAAGGAGTTGAGGCACAGCTGACGCAGCGCCAGCTCGAGAGCGGACCGGTTGCACAGGGGGCTGAGTTTACTGCCCGAAGCACCCGTCCCACTCCTGCCGGGGCTTGGGCACAAGCTGCCATCCGTTTCGCCAAGGGGAAAAACCTTTCGCGCACGGGCGCCATCGGCGTGTGGATTTATGGCGATGGGAAAGGCCAGGTGCTCAATTTCCAGCTCCGCAACCCGGAGCATCATTGGCCCACGTGTGCGGAGCACTACGTCACAGTTGATTTCACTGGCTGGCAATTTCGTGAGCTCCACTTTAAAGAGCGGGATGCTCATCGGCATGGGGAATTTGTTTGGCCCTACCAGGATTATTATGCCATTTACCGTAACCCGCTTATTCGCCACGATGTGGACGGCCTTACGGTCTACTACAATAACTTGCCTCCCGGCGAAGAAGTCCGGTGCCTCATTGGGCCGGTAATGGCACTGCCTGTGCAAAAAATTCAAGTGGCCGAGCCGGAAATTGTGCTCGGTAGCGCGAAACTTAGGTTCCCAGTTACCTTGGAATCTGGCCACTACTTGGAATTGGTGGACGGGGAGAAAGTCCGGCACTTTGATGCCCGAGGGAGACTCGTAGCCGAATTGGCTCTCGCCGGGGAGGTGCCGGTGGTGGCTTCGGGTAGGAACCAGCTTGAGCTGCGCTGTAAACGCGTTGGTGAAAACGTAGCGTCCGTTCCGGAGGGAAAAGTCCGCTGCCAACTCTGGGTGCTTGTCGAAGGTGAGCCGCTTTCAGCGGAGTAACGCGTGGGTCAACTTTTGCCACGCCTAGCCTAAGATTGGCCACGGCCAACTCTGCGGATTGGCCTTGCATGAATTTAGAGCCAGCACCACATCCACAAAGAATGGCTGGGAGGCGGAAACGCAATCGCGATGCCTTTAGAGACTCTACGCATATGCACTCTAAGGGGGCTGTGCTTAGGAGTTTGCGTTACGCTTGTGCTAAAAAAGTCGGCAGGACGTTCAGATTTTCTCTCCACCTTAGTGTAGGCGTGACCGAGTTGCGTTTATGAAGACTGGGAAACTAATCGAAATATTGAAGAAATTTCCGCCGGAGTCCGACGTTCGGCTCTGTCTGAGTCTTCCGGGCCGCGTTATCTCTGTTCATGAACAGATTTGGGTAGCCGACTATGGCGGTGGGCCACAGATAAACGCGGCCCTTGATTTTACCGGTTTCCAAATATTCGTGGGCTGTGGAGTAGAACAGCTTGTCCAACCGGTGCCGGATCGGTTGGAAATCGATTTGGGCGAATATGACGATCCGGAAATAGCGGAGAAAGTCCGGGACTTCTACATCTATCACATGGGCCTCAACGAGCCCCTCAAATACCCCGATTTTGATTACGAAAACTGGATTCCCCCGCGGACCCGGTCAGGAAAGTACCATGAGCGAATCGCAGCGATTTTGCGGCGGAAATTACTCCGCGAGTAATTTACGGCTAAGCCCCGATGAGTTTGCTAACTACCAGGGCGGTAAATTAAGGCCGTTGTTTTAGGTTCTTGGGACGGGGCCCGTCGGCGCTTTCGATGTGGCCAGCTTGTGATTGGATTTTCGGCAGGTCAGTACTGGAGGCAAGATTCTGGACTTAGAATGCGAATTCTCACTTCGCCGCGGGAATTTCGAGGCAATAGGCCAGAGGCGGACTGGCGTTTGATGCGAGCATTTACCCACACGCAACCTGTTCTTCGGCGGGCCACCTCGCCGCTAAGGCCAACGATAACAAAATTGTTCGGAAACCATAGTTCGGTGCATGGCCGAGACGGTGATCGCCGGGATTCGCTCCATTCCGTACGGTTTGTTGTTCAACCGTTTGATCCACTCCACCGGCCACGGAAAGAAACAATCGCAAAGAAAGGCAAAGCGTCCGGCTAAGTGCGCAGAGGCGCTTTCTCTGTATAATCTTGGCAACCGAGTCGCTAGTGAGTTCTTACGTTACCCATAAGAGCAAGGAGGAGCGTCATGAACCGGGGCGTTTTGGTAAAAACTGGGCTTTTCCTTTTTTGTTTCGTGTTGATAGGTCTTTTGAAGCCGGAGATCGTCAATGTGACTGGTGCCAGCGCGGAGGAAATAAGCAGCCAGGCTGCCACCATCCGGCATTTCGGGTCGCTGCGGGGGCTTGAGCCTAATTCGCTGTATGTGGGGAACCGAGCCCCGCTTGAGCCAAGTCCGGCCATCAAATTGCCGATCGGAGCCGTGAAGGCAAAGGGGTGGCTACTTCGGCAGCTTGAGCTGGAAGCAGATGGCTTCACTGGCCGACTGACCGAGCTAAGCGAATTCTTGCGTAAAGATGGCAACGCCTGGCTTAGCCCCGTCGGCGAAGGTCATAGTCCTTGGGAAGAGGTGCCATACTGGCTCAAAGGCTTTATCGACCTTGGCTATCTGCTTGAAGACAAACGGATTATCGACGAGGCGCATCAGTGGGTGGAGGCTGTGATCGCAAGTCAGCGGGAAGACGGGTGGTTTGGCCCGCGGGCTAATCTCACCCTTATTGAACGCGAAGGAAAGAAGATGCCCGATTTGTGGCCAAACATGATCATGCTTCATGTCCTCCAGTCCTACTACGAGTACACAGCTTACCAGCGCGTGCTTGAGTTAATGCGGCGTTACTTCCGATGGCAATTCGGCGTGCCCGACGAGGAGTTCCTACCACCGTTTTGGCAGCAGCAGAGGGCAGGGGACAATTTGCTTGTTGTTTACTGGCTTTACAACCGCACGGGTGAACCGTGGCTGTTGGATCTAGCTAGCAAAATCTTTCGGAATATGGCTCCGTGGCACAAGGGGGTGGCGAACTGGCACGGCGTCAACATTTGCCAATGTTTTCGTACGCCGGCTATCTATTGGCAGCAGTCTCACCGCCCAGAGCATTTGGAGATAGTGGAGCGAAACTACCAGACGGTGATGGATCTTTATGGTCAAGTGCCCGGGGGGATGTTTGCTGCCGATGAGAATTGCCGGCCTGGTTATAACGATCCAAGGCAGGCGGCCGAAAGTTGCTCCATGGCGGAAATGATGCTTTCCCACGAAATCCTTCTGACGATCACCGGGGAGAGCCGCTGGGGCGATCGCTGCGAGGAGGTGGCGTTTAATTCTTTCCCGGCTTGCATGACGGCCGATCTCAAGGCCCTTCGTTATCTGACGGCCCCCAACATGGCCTTATCGGACAGCGCAAGCAAGTCTCCAGGCCTCCAAAACTCGGGTCCGATGTTACGGATGGATCCGTGGATGCACCGCTGCTGTCAACATAATATCGGCCATGGTTGGCCCAAATTTGTGCAGCATCTGTGGTTGGCTGGGCCAAAGAACGGTCTTGTGGCGGCTTTGTATGCTCCTTGCGTTGTCCGTGCAAGAGTTGGCCGGGATCAAGAGGTGCAGATTACGGAGGAAACCAAATACCCCTTTAATGACCAAATCGCCTTGCAGGTTAGCTTGAAAGAGCCAAGTAGGTTTCCGATTTACTTCCGCGTGCCGGGCTGGTGCGATCAGCTCGAGCTTCTTTTGAACGATGGCAAGCCCATAACGATAGAAGCCCGGGGTGGTTTCGTAGAGGTCGATCGCACTTGGCGGGATGGGGACCGGCTTACTTTGCGCCTGAGAATGCCCCTTCGCATTGTCCGGTGGGAGAAGAATAAAAACAGTGCGTCCGTTTACCTAGGGCCACTTGCTTTCTCCCTACGAATCGGCGAGCGATACGTCCGCGTTGGTGGGACAGATGCCTGGCCTGCGTGGGAAATCCACCCGACCACACCGTGGAACTACGGCCTAGTGCTTAACCCGGAGGATCCGACCGCGGGAATCGAAGTCGTTCGCCACCCATGGCCGGAGGACAACCAGCCCTTTGTGGCAGAGAGAGCACCTGTCGTCTTACGGGTGAAGGCGAAAAAGATTGCTGAATGGACATTAGATCAGTATGGCTTGGTTGCTCCGCTTCGGCCTAGCCCGGTCCGCAGTGATTTGCCGGAGGAGACAGTTGAGCTTATTCCCATGGGGTGTGCTCGGCTGCGGATCTGCAGCTTTCCGGTGATTGGTACGGGGCCGGATGCACGCCCGTGGCTTCCGCCAGACACCAATGGTTGGAGTGCCTCCCATTGCTGGTATTGGGATTCGATCGAGGCGATTGGTGATGGGATTTTGCCGGCCAATTCGGGTGATCAAACTATCCCACGGTTTACGTGGTGGGACCATCGGGGCACGCGCGAGTGGGTAGCCTGCCGCTTCGCCGAACCGCGGACCATAACCGAGGTGGCTGTTTACTGGTTTGATGACACAGGCCGAGGTCAGTGCCGGGTGCCGGCAGAATGGTTCGTGGAATGGTTCGATGGCCAGTCTTGGCAGCCAGTAAAGGCCAAGGGAGCCTACGGTGTCGAGCGGGACAAGTTCAATCGCGTGACTTTCGAGCCTGTGACAACCACTCAAATTCGCTTAGTTGTTCAACTGCGAGAGGGGTTCTCGGCCGGTATCCTTGAATGCCAAGTCAGGTAGAGGAATTAAAGGCGTCAACAAAATTCGTGCGAAGTGTGTCGGAATCACCTCCGTCGTAGCCGGGCGTCTTTTATCGCCCCGAAAAATCCTGCGGCCAACCGGAGCGTTATCTTTTGTGCGAGCGTTTTCCCTAACCCTCCTGCGTAGCGACTCGCTCGCTTTTGGTCAGCCCATGCGACCTAAACTCCGCACGGCCCGGTTGAGTGAGTTCCTCAAGGTGGCGAGCTGCGGGCTACCCGTTGTGCCTGGCAGGTCCTGATACTGGCCGAATTTTCCGCTTCGGCGGCAAGAGCGCTTCTTCGCAAAGTCGTGCTTTTCGGCAGCGCGGTAATTCCGGCCTGACCTAGCGTTGCTTTGCGGTGAACTTCGGCGATTATCGGTGGATATTGGGACCTTGCCGGGGTTAATTGAGGGATTTGTTTTTCTCCCGCATTTGACAACCGAGGATTTTGACCTAGGCTTTAATCGGAATGGAAAAGCGATGACGGGTGCTAGGAGGGCCGGAAACGCGAAGCTCACCGGACGCTGCTCCTTGTCGCTGGTGTTGATCATCTGGCAGTGACCGGGGAGTCTTCGAGAGTGCACAGGGTTCGTGGGCTGAGCGGTGTGTGCCCGGTGGTGCTTGTCAGATGGTTCTTTTCGGTTAGGGTTTGACGCGCTGGCACGCAACTCCCGCCCGATGCCACGAACCCGGACTTTTGCCTAGGGGATTGACCCCGGGCGTTTCCGGGGCTCGGCTAGGGATGGGTGTGGTCGGTAGGTGATAGGTGCTCTTGAGCCGTCCGCCTTGTACGAGTGGCGGCAAAACTCTAATCTGATGGGAGGTCTAAGCGATGAAGTGGCTGAGCGCGGTTCGCACGTTTCTTGTCTCCGAAGATGGCCCGACGGCTGTCGAGTACGCGGTGATGCTTGCGTTGATTGTCATTGTGTGCCTGGCAGCCATTAGCTCTCTGGGTACCGCCACCCGAGACACGTTCCAAAATGTCACCGACGCCATTAGCGGCACTGGCAACTAAGAACACCTGTCGGTCGGCTGAGGAGCATGTGTACGTAGCCTAGTTCCCTTGTCGGTTCGGTCCCCAGGTTCGGCTTGTCTGCGCTGGGTCCTTGCAAGTTTCCCTTGCAGGGGCCCTTTTTGTTTCGCTTGCGCCTCTGCTAGGCCATAAGAGCCATGATGTAAACGTCGGTAAGCTGTCACTCGGCGCCTGCAGACCAATTCACTCTCTTCCGAGGGAACCCTTCCAAAGCGCAGGCTGCCAGATTGGCCCCCGAGTTGGACCAATGTTAACCTCCGGGTTCGTCCGACTTAGCGGGAAAATGCAACCTAAACTTCTGATAGAAGGGGGTGAAAGTTTCCTGATCTCGGCCAGACGAGTTGGGATGTTTACGATAGCCTAGTTGACCGTGCGGGTACTCCTTGAGAATAAAGAGCCAGCCCCCAAGAACCACTTTCCGGGCCTAACTGGCCCTGGAAGATCAGCGCTCTGGTTGGCCGCGGGATAGCGGTCGGCGGCGAGAAGCTTTTTTCGGCAGGGGAAGAGGCCGTAAATCGCACATGGTGGTTTTTTATTTGCCGGAAGAGTTCTCATTTTTTGCCTATCAGCTTTTGCTGCAAATGAGCATGCTGGCGGCAGTAGCTATGTGTCTTTTAAAGCCACAGTAGGGCTAATTGCCCGTACCGTTGATGCTCGGCCAAGCGGTTTCGTACATGAAACAGTGTCAATGTATTAGGAAACGCCCAAGGCGCCGGGGGTGCTAAAATCTAAGTCACTAGTCGTAAGTTACGTTCGGGGGACGCACGGGCGCGGCTAACACTTTGCCGGGGTAGCTCGTGAACAATCTAGCAAGCACAAGCTAATAAACAAGGACCAAGAGAGACCGAGAAGGGAATAGGCAAGTCGTCATGCTGTCGACGATTTCTGCACATCCTTCGTTGGACGGGGCACTTGTAGTGCCGATGGCAGCGTGGATTGTGACCGTTTTTCTCATAGCTGGTGCGCTCATCGACGGGCTGGCACTCCGGGTGCCCAACTGGCTTACCTTTCCGATGATTTTCTCCGGGTGGGCAGTGGGGGGAATGGTTTTTGGTTGGGCGGGGCTTTGGGCAAGCATCCTAGGTACGCTGGTAGGCCTGGCACTTCTAATCCCCCTTTATGCGATCGGCGGTATGGGAGCCGGTGATGTCAAATTGCTTGCCGGTGTTGGCGCTTGGATCGGTGCCCAGCACACTTTGTGGGCGTTTGTGGCATCGGTCCTTTGCGGCGGACTCCTGGCCCTTCTGCTTGCTGTTTATCGGGGACAGTTCCGCCAATTTGTGATGAATATGCGACTGATCGCGGCCGAGATTTTGTTTGTTCGGGACGTAAGGCTTCTCGCAAAGTTGGCGTCAGAGCGTAAACGGCAGGCAATTCTTTTGCCATATGGGATTCCCATCGCGCTTGGTTGCATCAGCTATCTTCTCTACCAAGGGATGCTACCATGAGCGATCGAAGACATGCCCTCTTGTCCGCAAGCTTTTGGCATGTTCACACGCGGGTGGGCTTTCGCCCGGCGATTTTCGGCTGTATTGCCCCCGATAGGCCGGGGCTTTTGTGTGCACGAAATCCTCTTGACGGACCTGCTGGAAACCCCACGAAGGTCCTGGTCAAACGGGGCCGGTCGGATGGTGGCCAGCCAAGCCATTTCCGCCGAACCGGAGCCGCCGTTGTCGAATTCGCTATTGTCGCTCCCGTATTTTTCCTCTTTGTTATCGGCATAATCGAGTTTGGGCGAATGGTGATGGTCCAACAGGTAATCACCAATGCCTCCCGGGAGGGCGCTCGGATTGCCGTGCTTGATGGTTCGACTGGACAGGAGGTCCGTGCCCGGGCGCAGGCGATTCTTGTGCCGGCAGGGGTTCGGAATGCCCAGATCATCATCGAACCGGATCCTCCGTCTTCTGCTGCGGCGGGGGCCCCAGTGTCGGTGACAGTGAGCGTCCGGTTCCGCGACGTCAGTTGGCTTCCCACGCCCATTTTTCTTGGCAATATCACCCTGCAGGCGACAACGGTGATGCGGCGGGAAACGATTTAGTTTGGCAAGTTGGAACACCCGGATGCGATCTCCACATTTGCGGGGAGTTACCCGTCGTGGAAAGCACCAGAAGAGGTGATGCACGTCCGCTTTCGGTTGAAATTAACGTAAGCTCAACATAAACGCGAGGTGGAAGGTCCCATGCGAAACCGCTCTCTTATTCTTCTTGGCATTGCCGTTTCTTGCGGACTAATTGCCTCGGTGGGAGTGACGCGAGCGCTTAGCAAGCGGAACGGGTTGGCTTCTGCCGGGCCGGTGGAATTCGTTCCGATCATCGTTGCCGCCCAGGATATTCCAATGGGCGACATGATCACGGAGCAGATGATCCGCACCGAGCCGTGGCCGAAAAATAAAATTCCGGCCGCCGCCATTAGGGAGGCTGAGCGGGTTCTCGGGCGCCGGCCCAAAACCCGGATTTACGCAAACACCCCTATCCTGGAAAACCAGCTCCTAGCCAAAGGGGAAGCAGCGGTCGACCCCACCGAGCACATTCCTCCCGGGTACCGGGTGGTGTCGGTTCAAGTGGATGAGGTTATCGGTGCTGGCCGGCTTATACGACCAGGGGACCGCGTGGATTTGCTTGTTTTCATCCAGCGAAACCTCCAGCGGGGTATTCCTGAGACAGTAACTCGCACGGTGCTGCAAGACGTGAAAGTCTTCGCCGTGGGGGACCAATTCGACCTTCAGGAGGCGGAAAACAAACGGTCGATTGCCGCACGGAGTGTTTCGCTCCTTGTGACTCCGCGACAGGCGGAAATCCTGATGTTAGCTACAGAGTTAGGTTCGATTAGGCTTTCGCTACGGAGCCACGCGGACGATAGCGTGGTGGAACTGCCCGGCTCCAGTCCCCGCGACCTTGGGGCGGTAATGGGCCCGGAAATGGCGGCGAACGAAGTAACCCCGGCTTGGCCGGCACACTCGGTGGTCACCCCCGTCCAACAACAAACGGAGCCGGAGAATGAGCTTCCCGAGCCCTCGGAGACGTGGGAGGTCCGCTTGATCGAAGGAAGCCAGGTGCGGCGTCTGAAATTGGTTTCGAGCACCAAACCCGAGGAAGAAAGGGCCACGGGACAAGCTCTCCAGCTTGCATGGCGGGTTGAGGAAGAGGACGTATTCCGGAGCGCTTCCGAAGGGGGCGATTTGCCGCAACCTGCATCCAGCCCCCCAGCGGCGACAACCCAGGCCAGCGTAGGTTCGCCGTCGCAGGCGCCTGTGCCTCCGGATGATAGCGCGCCAACCGACTCCGGCGCTTGATCGGAGAGTGCGGCCGGAGATCGAACCGGCCAGGCGAAGCTAGGACACATTAGCGCCTTCGCAACCTGAAAGGACTTTATTTTCAACCGGATCGCGTGGCCTCAAAGTGGAGAAGTCAAAGCCGGAACTCACCGGGGGCGGGCAAGGGCACGGTTGTCGCTTTCATGATTAAGAGATTTCAAACCGAAGGCGGCTCTTTAGGAAGCCACTCCGACTGACCGTAGTTCCGCGCGAGCAAGCTTTCCCAAGGTTTGCACGTTCTTCGGCCCGCTTGTTTTTTCTGAAGTCTCCTGTTTCGCACGGCATCCCTGACGTATTGCCGCGGTCGATTTGCCCCAGGCTGTTCAATCGACTTCACCCCCACCCTTCTATCCGTAATTTCCCGCTTACTCGTTCATCTTAGGTAGTTGAAAAGGACTGCCTTTTTAGTTATAAACTTGGAGCCTAGCAAATGACTTCTTTCCCTTTTCCGGTCCTTGGGGGTTCTGATTTGGGGGATTCGAGGGGAGTCTGCCATGGCCAAAGAACTAACTCCGCGGCAGAAGCAGGTCGTTCGTCTCTTAAGCCTAGGATGCAGCGTTCGCGAAGTTGCCCGGATTCTCAAGCTCTCTCCAAGCACTGTGGATAATCACAAAAGTGCCGCCATGGCTCGGTTGGGCACAGATAAAGTGGCGCTTTTGACCCGATGGGCGATCAAGCTCCGCATTTCGCCGCTTAATGACAAGTTGACAAAGGAGGAGAAGCGACTCTCCGGCCGAAAGAACGACGGCTGGAACTAGCCGAGCTTAACAGCGTTCGGGTTTGCTGTGTTAGTCAACGGCCTGGTTGATTGGGGTTTTTGCTGACCACGGCTCACGGCGGGAAGGAATGCTTGTTTGTAAACGCCTTTTCCTGCTGCGTTGATAAAGGGAGGGGCTATGGCCACCCAAAAGTCTCGCCAGTTCTCGGTTGGGATTGACTTCGGGACAAACAGTGTCCGGGCCCTGATAGTAGACGTGGCCACCGGAGAGGAAATCGCGTCCGCCGTTTGGCGCTATCGTCGGGGGAAGGACGGCGTTCTAACCGATCCCAAGGATCCCAATCTGGCGAGGCAACATCCAGCCGACTACGTGGAAGGCCTTACCAAAGCCGTTGCCGCTGCTCTCCGCCAAGCCAAGTCGCACCGGGGTTTTGACCCCGCAGCGGTGGTGGGTATTGGCGTTGATACCACTGGGTCGACCCCACTTCCGGTGGACGAGGCAGGGCTACCGCTTGCCCTTGATGGACGCTGGCGGGACAACTTGGGCGCTATGGCCTGGTTGTGGAAAGACCATACCGCCTATGCCGAAGCGGCCGAGATTACCGAGCGTGCCCGGTCGCGGGGCGAGCCTTATTTGGCAAAATGCGGGGGAACGTACAGTTCCGAGTGGTTCTGGTCCAAGATTCTCCGCTGCGCTCGCAAGTACCCCAAGGTCTTCGAGGCGGCCTATGCCTGGGTGGAGCTTTCCGATTTTATTCCGGCCTACATGACGGGAAATCTTAATCCGGCCACGATGCCCCGCAACATCTGCGCCGCCGGGCATAAGGCAATGTACAACGACACTTGGGGAGGTTTGCCGAGCCGCGAATTCCTTGAAAGTCTTGACCCCCGGCTTGCAACCGTACGTGACCGGTATGCGCATCCTGCCCGGACAGCCGACCAAGAGGCGGGAAAACTTCGGCCAGATTTAGCCCGAAAGATGGGACTTCCCCCGGCAATCCCTGTGGCCGTGGGGCTTCTTGATGCCCATGCGGGCGCGGTGGGGTCAGGGATTCGGCCCGGACGGATGGTTAAGATCGTCGGGACCAGTACCTGCGACATGATGGTCGTGCCCATGACCGAGCAGCTGGCCGACATCCCCGGGCTGTGCGGGATTGTGCCTGGGTCGATCATTCCTGGAATGTACGGCCTTGAGGCCGGCCAGTCCGCTGTGGGGGACATTTTTAATTGGTTTGGTAATCATTTGGCCCCCGGCCGATTCACCACGAAAGGGGATGTTTTGGAAAATCTCACCAGGGAGGCGGAGAAACTCCGGCCGGGCGAAAGTGGCCTGTTGGCTCTGGATTGGAACAACGGGAACAGAACGGTCCTTGTCGATCCACTGCTTACTGGACTCCTCGTAGGTCAGACCTTGCATACCACTGCCCCTGAGGTCTACCGAGCACTTGTCGAGGCGACGGGATTTGGGGCGCTTGTGATCATCCGTCGTTTCGAAGAATTCGGTTTGAAAGTAGAAGAGGTGGTGGCCTGTGGCGGTATTGCCGAGAAAAACCCATTTGTGATGCAGGTCTATGCCGACATTCTCAACCGCCCGATCCGGATTGCGCGTTCCAGCCAAACCTGCGCCCTTGGGGCAGCGATCTTTGGGGCGGTGGTCGGGGGTGTATATCGCAGCACGGAAGCTGCGCAACGGAAGATGTGCGGCACGCCGACGAAGATTTACCGACCCAACCGCCGCCACGCAGAGGTCTACCGAGAGCTGTTTGAGCTTTATCGTTTGCTCCACGACGCTTTTGGCACGCCGAACTTTCCTGGGACCTTGTATCCCGTGATGAAACGCCTTATCGAAATCCGCGACCGCGTGCGCAGGAGTTGACGACGGAGCCAGCAATTCCCCGGATTTTTGCGGCGGACGAGGCTTGGAAACGCGCCTTTTTCCAGGCGGGGGACACGTCTCTCCTAGGCGTAGAAATTGGGTGGCCTCAGGCGGCCCTGGGACGTTTCACCAGGGGCGCGCTCCGACAGGCTTTGCCCACAACCCTTCCTTAGGCTTTTCGTTTGCGGCAGTTTCAATATCAACTGAGGACGTTGGTTAATGTCCCTGACCGGGTGGACTTACCCGCGATTTCATGCGACTAACCACGGGTCTTACAAGGACGGTTAGTCGCCTCTTTTCCGACGCCGGGGGCGGTGCCCCTCTTGCTTAGCTTCGAATTCTAAGTTAGGGCGAAAGGTGGGTGCTTGCGGTTACGCAATGAGAAACGTACGCATTGTGTGTATCTGAGAATGCGTCAATTCAGGCTACGGGAATTTCTTGACGAGACGAAGATGGTCGAGGCCGGGGTATCCGGCGTCTGAAGCTGGCCACGCATACCTTCCTCGGGCAGGCTTAGTCCGTAGAGCAGTTCTCCAAGGCCGGTTGTTTCAACAAGGGGGTGTCCTGTGGGCCGAGGGTGATGAGTGACGGTTTCCGGGACGTCAGGCTGCCGCCAGGGCTTCGTTAGTCATTCACTGGGGATGTCATGGGTAAAACCGCCGGGGCGGGCGTAGCAGAAGCCGCGGATGGCCACAGAACGTGATGTCACTGGCGAAGGAGGATTGGTTGGCGAGATGAGGGTTAGAAAGGGCGAACGTTAAAAAAAACAAATTCCTGGTCTTAACAGGTGTGGAAAAATATTCGCGCAATGGGGCTTGGTAAGCGGGGCCAAGCAGGCCAACGTGAGTGTTGCAGAGCATCTCCAAAGAAGCTGCCTTGCACGATGCTACCAAGAATTTGCATTGAGCGATTAAGAAGGCTTCTTGCGGTTATCGAACAAACCGCTGAATGATTCTGAGCTTTCTTTCGATGCATCGCCCATTCAAAGTAGGGTCGCGATGGCCGTACCGCGGCGGTCTGAGGTCTGGGTGTCCCTACAGGCGACTTGCCTCCTCATTGTACGCTTAGCCCGCGCGGCTTTGATCACAGGACATAAGCGTACTCGACACAACGTTTGCGCTCTTTGCTTCTAGGTCCGGCATGCCGGCCGGGGCATGTGACCCCCTCGCCTTCCGTCTTGGCCGTGGAAAGAGCGACCCGGCAAGTATCTTCCACGTCGCTTGGGGCCGATTGTCGATGAGCTTAATTTTTGGCAGTTCCAACTCACTTGCCCCAGCCGGAGTCTTCCTCTTCGCCCTCGTAGACTTCGTTAACTTCGATGGCGATTGCCGTTGTGGTCGTTTGCACGTTCGCGGGCTCGTCGCACCGGTGCTTTAAATTCGGCGTCGACTTGGTTCGTCCAGCATCAGCGGGGTTCGGCTGCATCCTCCCTTAGTGGTGGGTACCTAACCTTCGTGGTTAGGCCAGATTAGGCGTGGGAGGATTATCGACAGAGACGTACAAAGTGTTAAGGTTGTGCTTTCTCACGACGATTGGTTCTGCTTCGGTCCATGCTGACGCTCTGTGTCTCGGGGATTTAATCAACTAAGACGAAGTGAGCGAAAGCATGAGGATTCGCTTTGCCTAGCCACGTCGACTGCCGGTTCGGTTATGGGTCTAGGGCATGTTGATGAGCGGACTAAGTTTCCGTCGCTCATGGCAAAGTCGTTGATCGAGACCTGAAGGTTTGAGTTTGCGCCGCGCACTCTTGCGGTACCTATGCCGCCTCTTAACCTGACTTACGGGTAGCTTTTGCGCGTTTAGGGAGGCAACCCCGGCAAGGCTTTGCCTGGAGCTAACCTTCCAGCGCCGAGAGTTACTAGGTGGATATATCCGAGGCCACGGCCGCGGCCTCTCGTGGGCGGCCTTCAAACTAGTGGGTCAGGAAGCCGTGGGTCGGCTCTCCGGAAGCGCATGGTCGTTAACTCTGAAGTTGAATACGACGGAGACTCCGGAGACAGCTTTTCTTGGGCCGCCAAGTTTTAAATGCCTGGGTTAACTGATGGATTGTGTGGAATGGAGCATCCTGATTGGCTGCTTAAGTTGCAAAGTGACCCGGGGCTCCGGGCTAAGCCGGAGCCAGGCAATGGGTTTAGCTTGGTGGCTCGAGCTGGTGCAGCAGCTGTAAGTGTGGGGCTTCGCCGAAAGCAGTCATGTAAATCGCCGGGGAGGCTGCTATATATTCTAATATCTTTCGGATGGGCGTGTGCTCATCTTAGGGGGGTTCCGAGCCCGCCGTGCGCAATTCTGAACACTTCGAAAGGTTCATGACGAAGATTCGCGACTCAGCGTGTGCCCGCTTTCGATTGTTAATCGACGCGGGTTGGCAAACACCGTTCACGTAAGTGAGCCAATGAAGGTGCTCCGCGGCGCGGGGTTTTACAGTTATTCCTTTTCTGGCGCCTTCTGCTACTACTCGAGGCACCCCAGCGCGCGGCGCCTCACAGGTTCGGCTAAGCCACATTTCGGGGCCACCAGTTCAAATCGTGGTTGGGACTTGGCCGGAACCTGTCTTGTACTCTCATGCCGCTCACCTAGCCACCCTGAGATGGGTCTTGGGGCTCTGGGACACGTGGCCGGGGGCGGCAGTTGACGAGGTTGTCTCACCACCGCCGGTATGTGCCCATCTACCCGCAATCCAATTGTTCAATCGGGGTAGTTTGGAACCGTCCCGCGGCATTCGCTTTGCCAATTTTGCCACGGGGTGCTGGGGTGAAAATACACTTCGGCTGGATCGCTGAGAAGCCCGGGCACGGGCTAGGGAGCTATGGCGTTGCGACGTTTTGCCATTTCGCTTTCTCGACAAATACCGCGGTTAGCAAGGCCCCGTCCAATGCCCCTGCCAAGGAGAGTTCCCGTGCGAACGTGCCTGTGTCTCAAAACCCTGACGTTGCAAATATGTCGAGGGCGAAATCAGCTCCCGGGCCCTGTCAACGGTTTCTTGCAAAAAATAACGAAAAATTTTCTCGCCATATGCTTGACCCCTTTTGGGCGGTGACTAGGATCAAGGATGATAACTTTGACCGGTCGCCGGCGGACATCGCGAACTGGCGTGTTTGGGCGGGGCGCTAGGTCTAAAGATTTAGGCTCGCCGGCTCGCAGCAATGGTGGGGGGACGGGTGTTGTCCAGCTTGGTGCTTCCCTAAGGATTGCCACCTACGAGAACGGAGTATGCGCCAAGATTGGGCATGCAGGTTGCACAGCTTGGCTTAACAAGCCGGTTTTGCAAGAGCTGTGCATCGTGAGGGTAGGGGACTAGCAAGGTGAATTCCACACTTTTCCAGTTGGCTCCTCAGGGGGTTCTTGTCGCTGTTTTGGGTTTTCTTTTCTCGGCAGTCACGGCTGCAATTGTTTGCCGATTGGCAACGCGGTGGGGCCTTGTGGATCAACCGGACGGGCGACGGAAGACCCATCCTCGGCCCACCCCTTTGGGTGGCGGGGTCGCTGTTCTAACCGGAACGCTTCTTTGCCTTCTTGTCGTTTATAGCTTCCGAGGACCGAGTGTAATTGGCGAGGTGGTCGAGGATCTTTCTCTCTTACCTTTGCTGGCTGCCAGCTTGTGGATTGTAATACTTGGCCTTGTGGATGACTGGCGTAAACTTCGGGGCCGGCATAAGTTGCTAGGGCAGCTTTTGGCGGCGGGCATTCTTGTCAGTCTTGGTTTCTACTTCAATCGGATCAACCTCTTCGGGTGGACGTTTGATCTAGGAATTCTCGCGGTTCCCTTCGTGGTTTTTTGGTTTGTGGGAGCTATTAACTCGGTAAATCTTCTGGATGGTGCCGATGGTTTCGCAGGAACCATCGGGTTAATTATGACCGTTGGTCTGGCCGCCATGGCCGCTGGAGCGGGTCGATTGGAGGTAGCGCTAGTCGCTTGTGCTTTTGCCGGGGCGCTAGCAGGTTTTCTTGTCTTCAACTTACCACCGGCAAAGATGTTTTTGGGCGACGCTGGTAGCATGCTCATCGGTTTGGTTATCGGTGCGTTGTCGATCAAAGCTTCTCTTAAGGGTGCAGGTACGCTGCTTTTGGCGGCACCTCTTGCTTTGTGGGCCATTCCGATTATTGACTCACTTGCTGCTATTCTCCGGCGGACACTTACAGGTCGAAGTATTTACAGCACGGATCGTGCACATATCCATCACCGCATTCTGGAGCGATTGGGGTCAAATTATCTCCTTCTTTTCGTCACTGGGGGAATCGCGATTATCTGTGCGGCCGGTGCTCTGGGGAGTGTAATGTGGAGCAACGATTGGATCGCGGTTTTGGCAGTGGCCTGTGTTGTAGCAATATTGGTTGCCGGTGACCTATTTGGACGTGGGGAGCTTTACCTGCTTTTCCGGGTCATGCGACGGTTGCTTTTGGCAGCTCTGGGCCAAAAGCCGGCGCATCCACATCACGAAGATGTAGCCGTACATATTCAGGGTCAAGTCGACTGGGAAAGCGTTTGGGACGAGATTCGGGCTGAGCTTATCCCGCTGGGGCTCGAACGTTTACGGCTTGACGTCAACATCCCGTCGGTAGGAGAATCCTTCCACGCCCGGTGGCCGGAGGCAAGCAGCGAAGACGGCGAAAACCAGAACTGCCGGTTTCAACTAAGTGTTCCGCTTTTCGTTGGCGGGCAAGAGGTTGGCGCACTTTGTTGCGAGGGTAGGCGTCGGGGAGACGGCGACGGGCAGGTGGCCGCGCATCTTTTCCAGTACGCGAAAGTACTCGAGCGGCGGATTGGCGACGAGCTGGAGAAAGTAAGGCCCATCAAAAGCCGCAACGACTTTGCAAAAGTGGGAAGCACCGTATGCAAAGGTGGCCTGGGGGCGACGTCTACCGCCCACGTGTCCCGTAAATTTCCCCGATAGATCTCCCCACCAGAGCCGCAACGCCAACGAGCTGACCTACTTCGGATGGGAGAGGGGGCAACTTCTCTCAGTAAGAGGCAATAAGACGATAAGGACACAGCATGAAGCGGCAGGTCAATTTTCGTTTTTTGTTGATTTTCCTAGTGGTTACGCTCATTCTCGCAGGTGGCGTGCACCTCCTCCACGGGTATCAGATGCGCCGGAACGCCACTCTCTTTTTGCGTGAAGCCCGCGAGGCCCGTGAGGCGAAGGATGCGGGAAGTGCCCTTCGGTTTTACCAAATGTACTTAGACGTCCGCGGGCAGGATGTTGACGTCTTAGCCGAGTATGGTCTTTTTCTTGCTGATATCGGGCATGCCGGCGGAGCTTACGGCGTTTTGGAGCGCGTTCTCAGGACCGATGCGGATCGCACCGAGGTACGGCATCGGCTTGTTGACGTAGCGTTGCAAATTGGCCGGTATCGGGATGCCAAAGAGCATATCGAATTCCTCCAAAGAGGACAAAAACAG
The DNA here is from genome assembly GCA_025060325.1 of Thermoguttaceae bacterium. Classification (GTDB taxonomy): domain Bacteria; phylum Planctomycetota; class Planctomycetia; order Pirellulales; family Thermoguttaceae; genus DTLM01. The sequence goes on along the minus strand of JANXBW010000036.1, from coordinate 15,681 downwards.
GAGGATATAGAGCTCCTGGAAAAATTAGCTCAATGCGAAGTCGGCTTAGGGAATTATCCACAGGCAGAGGCCCTTTTCCGAAAAGTAATCGCTAAATCTCCGCACCGACCAGAGACTTATGTTCAATTAGCGGAACTTTTGGACAGAAGGTTAGGTCGGCCGGACGAGGCCCAGGGAGTACTCGACGAGCTTGTAGCCAAGATGCCACATTCGTGTACGGCTTGGGCGCTTCGGGCGGATTATTTGCGAAGCCGCCGTCGGTTTCAGGAAGCTTTGCAGTCTGCGGAGAAGGCTCTTCAGCTGGACCGGAAAAATGTGCCTGCTCTGATGGTGGCGGCCGAGTGTGCTCGGGAGCTTCGGGACTTCGACCGAGCACTGCGGTTTGCTCAGGCGGCGGTGGAGCTTGCGCCCCGGTTGCTTCAGGCCTATCAGGTCAAGGCTAATGTCGAGGTGGCCGCTGGTCGGACGGCGGAGGCGATCAGCACGATTCAGGCCGCCGCTAAGTTGGACCCAACAAATGCTCAAATTCGCTGGCACTTGGCCAACCTTTATGTTGAGGCGAAGGAACTCCAGCGGGCCGAAGAGCTAATCAGTGCCTTAGAGAAAGAACGGTTTTCGCCAGGTCTTATTGAGTACATTCGTGGGCGGTTGGCGGTTGAGCGGGGGGAATGGCGACTTGCTCGGCAGTGGCTGCGGCGGGCCCGCGGCACGCTAGCGGCGGAAGCAGAGCACGTCAAGTATGTTGACTTTTGGCTTGGGGTGGTGGAAGGCCAACTCGGCAACCGAGATGAGCAGCTTTTGGCGTTTCGACGAGCGATAAATGCTGATCCGTTTTGGGTCCCAGCGCGACTTGGGGTCGCTAGCGCGTTGGCTGCTTTGGGACAAACCGAGGCGGCAATTCAGGAGTCGCGGCACGCCTTCGCCCTGGGGGGCAATTCCGTCGAGGCAGGCCTTCAGTTGCTAAGCTTACTGGTGTTGCACAATCTAGTGGCGCCCCAAACCGAGGCGCGTTGGGCGGAGGCCGAACAACTTGCACTCGCGCTTCGAAAGGCCGCTGCCGACGATTGGCGCCCGGCACTGCTGTGGGTGGAAATTCTTGTCGGGCAGCGGAAGCTGGACGAAGCCCGCCAGGCGCTTCAGGAGGCTAAGGAAAAATGGCCGCAGGAGCTCGAAGTTTGGTTGGCTGAGGCGGCGTTTGAGCGGCGTCAGCGCCAGTTCGAGCGTGTTGAGGAAATCCTAGCAAATGCCGAGACGCGTTTGGGTGACTCAGCACGCTTGCGATTGGCCCGCGCTCACTACCTTGTGGAAAAGTTGGGAGATAAAGCAGTAGAGCCGGTACGGGCTCTCGGGGAGAATCTTCCTAACTGGCCGGATGAGGAGCGCGGCCAACTTCTAGTGGGTCTCGGGGCCTTCTTGATGCAACTAAACGAATTTGGAAGTGCAAGGCGCTATTGCCTCGAAGCAGCGAAACTTCTGCCCCATAATCTTCGGGCCAGAATCCTGTTGTTTGACCTGGCTTTGCGGGCAGCTGATCAAGAGGCTTTAGGCCAGGTTGTGACGGAAATTGAACAAATTGAAGGGCGAGGTGCTTTATGGCACTACGGCCGGGCCGTTGAGCTGGTTCTTCGATCAGTACTCGGAAAAGAGGATCGCTTTGGGGAGGCACGGAACCTCCTGATGCAGGCGGCAGCCTTGCGGCCCGCCTGGTCTCGTGTTCCCCTTCTCTTGGCCGAGATTGCAGAGCGGCAAAACGATCCCGAGCAAGCCCTGGGTTATTATCAACGGGCATTTGACTTGGGAGAAGACAATCCGCGGGTTATTAGGCGACTTCTCCAGCTCCTTTATGAGCGCCAACGGTACACAGAGGCTGACCGAGTGCTGCGGCGACTTGAAGAGCTGCGGGCACCCTTCACCGGCGAGCTAGTGCGTTTGGCGTCGGAAATTTCTTTACGTTTGCAGGAGTTCGATCGGGCCTTAGAACTTGCTCGACAGAGTGCAGCCGCGTCCAATGACTACCAAGACCGGGTATGGTTGGGGCAGGTGCTGGCAATTTTGGGATTGCGGGCGAGGGCGGAGGGCCGGACGGCCCAGGCGGACGCTATGATCGCCGACGCAGAACGGGAACATCGCATTGCCTTACAGCTTAATCCACAGGCAGTTGATGCTTGGGTGGCGCTTGTGCGTTTTTACGGTGTAACTGGCCAAGCTGAGAAAGCTCAGCAAGCGCTGGCCGAAGCGCAATCGACTCTGGTTAAAGGCCTTGGGCCTTTGGCTCTGGCCCACTGCTACACACTTCTTGGCCGTTTCGAAGACGCGGAGAAGGTTTACCAAGAAGCCTTGGCCGGGGACCCTACCAACCCGGCCGTGATTCGCGCAGCCGGAGAGTTTTATCTCCTGGTAGGCAAGACGGATTTGGCTGCTGAGCAACTAGAAAAGTTGGTGGGAGGCAGCAAAGAGCAAGGGGACACGGATATCCGCTGGGCTCGCCGAACTTTGGCCTTTGTGTTATCTCGGCGGGGTGATTATCGGAGTATCGCCCGGGGATTGACAGTGCTCGAGCCAAACCTTCATGAGTCTGTGGTGACGCCCGCGGACCGCCGAGTCCAAGCGCTCCTTTTGGCTCAGCATCCACAGCGAAAAATGCGGGAGCAGGCTCAGCGGATTTTGGAGAGCTTGATTGAGAAGGCGGATGTCTCACAACCAGCGGACCGTTACGTATTGGCTCGGCTCTACCTTGCGTCCGGCGATGTTCAGAAAGCTGTCCAGCAAATGCGTACATTACTGGCTGGCCGGGCGGATAATCCCGAATATGTTGCGTTTTACGTGCGGCTTTTGCTTGCTCGCGATGATTTGGCGGAGGCGGAGATTTGGGGTCGACGGTTAGAGACCATCGCACCTAAATCGTTCGAAACGGTGGATATCTTGGCAGAGATTCACGCACGGCGTGGACGAATACAAGAAGCGATTGCTCGGTTGAATGATTATCTCGCTGAAGACGAATCGGGACAAAGCCAAGGCACCGAACCGCAGGGGTCGCAGTTGCATGTTCGGTCGGGACTTGTCTCGGCTTCCCTCATGCGACTAAGCCTTCTGTTGCAGGAGAAGGGGAATCCGGAAGGTGCCTCTGCGCTAGAGCGAGAAGGGGAATCGCTTTTTAGAAAATTCGCCGCGGAAGTCCCGCCGGATCGTAGTGCCGACGCTGAGTTGGCCTTGGCGAGTTTCCTTGCAAGACGTGGGCGGACGCAGGAAGCCTTGGATCTGCTTGCCAAATGGGGAGAGCAAGCAACGCCGGAATTCCTGCCAATGGTGCTTGCCGCCCTGGTAACAGGCTTAGGCGAGGAGGCTAAGGAATGGGACGTCGTACGAGAGACAGTGAAAAAAGCGCGAGCAAAGAATGTCGGGGCAGTCCCGCTTATGCTTGTGGAGGCGGAACTGGCACTTCTGAGGCGAGATTATGTGGAGGCGGAACGGCTCTATCGGGAACTGGTCGCCAAGGAGCCGGAGAATTTCATTGGACTTAATAATTTGGCAGTGACTTTGGCCATTCTCCGCAAAAGTCTTGATGAGGCAGAGCAGCTTGCAGAAAGGGCCCTTGATTCTGCCGGCCCGCGGCCCGAAGTGCTTGACACTTTTGCCCAGGTGCTTATGGCTAAAGGGCAGTGGCGCGAAGCCATGAAGGTAATAAACGAGGCAATTGCCGATTCACCCCTGCCTATTCTCTATCTCCGCCAGGCACAACTTTTGCATGCGTCCGGTCAGCACGGGGCGGCGGAAAAGGCGCTTCGAGAGGCGGAAAAGCTGGGCCTTCGGGTCCAAGCACTTGCCCCCTCTGATCGGGATGTTTATGCTCAGTTGAAGAAGGACTTACAAGGTTCGAGGGCAGGAAGTCCATCGGAGCCGCCGCGTAAAGAGCGTAGTCCGGTTTCACGCGTGCACAAACCTGCCCTTTGGACGATGTTGCTTGTGGGAGGCCCGCACAGAGGCGTTTGTCCACGCACCTTGACGATTGAAGTTTAGACGGGGCATGGAAGCGAAAACTTTCAGAGGGGATTTTGGAACCCCGTGGTAACCCCGGTGAGCTGCCGAAGGTTGGCGGCAGGCATAGCAGAGAGGGCTTGGCAGGTGGCGTCTCCGAGTAGTGCTGAGGTAACGCGTGTACAGTCGGGGGCAGAGGAAAGGGGCGGTACCTCGTTCGCGACGGCAGCTTTGGCCGAGGGGCCGCTTGCAGGATGGCTGCGGACCGTGTTGCTTAAAGGGCCGGGCCCAATCGTTACCGCCGCAGCCTGGATTGCGATCGTCGCGGTATTGGTCTGGGCTTATTGGCAACCTCTCTTCGGACTAGCTGTCCGCTGGTGGAAAGAAGCAGACTACGGCCATGGTTTTTTTGTGCCGATTTTTTCTGCAGTTCTTCTTGCGCTTAGGTGGAAGGACTTTCGGGACAAGCCATTCAACGTGACCACCGGCGCTTTTTGCCTAGGGGTTGCTTTTCTGGTTGTTTCCTGGTTATGCAGGTATGTGTCTTACGCCTATTATGTCCGGCTACTTGAGCCGGCATCGCTCATCCCAGCGCTAGTGGGGATAGCCTTGTTAGCTGGCGGATGGCGGGCTTTGGCCTGGTCTTGGCCTGCAATTGTTTTTCTTGTCTTTATGATCCCGTTGCCGGGAGCGATAGCCGACGGACTGCGCCATCCGCTTCAACGGATCGGTACGATCGCAAGCACTTATTTACTCCAGGTCATGGGTGTTCCGGCGATCGCCCGAGGAAACATTATCGTGTTGACGGACGGCGAGCTGGGTGTCGTCGAAGCTTGTTCCGGTCTTCGGATGATGGTGCTCTTTTTTGCCGTTTGCGTGGGGGCTGCGTTCATTGTTCGCCGGCCGCTGCTTGACCGAGTTATTATGGTAATCAGTGCGCCCGTGATTGCAGTGGCGGCAAATGTCTTCAGAATCACTTTGACGGGTGTCCTTCACGAATTAACAACACCGCAACTTGCGGATTTTGTATTTCACGATCTAGCTGGTTGGCTTATGGCACCAGTGGCCTTGGCGTTGCTGTCGGCGGAAATGTGGTGGCTTGATAAAGTACTAATCCCGGTTGCCGAACCTGCGCCTTTGCCGTTGATGGAGTCGCGGAGACAAAAGGAAAACGATACTCCCGAGCAGCCAGCACGTGAAACCGGTCGGCCTGCGCCATCCTCTGTTGCTCGATCGTCCCCGAAACGCCGCAGCCGTTCCCGTAGGTAATGGCGCGAATATCTGGTGGATATACCACCGGTCTCACGGCAGGGGTTTTGCTGTTTACATAGGGCAACGTTAAGGTGATTCCGGTGGGGCTAAAGAGACGCTGAGCTGGCGGGTCGCGGAAAATTCAACCTTGATATTTTCCGGTACCAGATGGGCCGGTAGGCTTTCTGAAACGGTTTGGAACAAGCATTGCAGGGGCGTTTGGTCATCCTTGGTATTGATGCGAGGTGGGCGTACTAAGACGCAGTCAACCAAAGAGGTCGATAGGTAATGTCTGAACAGCTTCCCGCTAATCGTGAACCTGCTATGTCTGGGACCCTGGCACCTTACCGGTCAAGAGAATTAATGGAGTGGGAGGGGTCCTACGGCGGCATGTGGGGGCCCGCTCCGGTCGGGCCAAGCCCGATCAAGGCATATTGGCACGCTTTCCGCCGCTACTGGGCGGCGGTGATCGTAGTCGGGTTAGCTTGCGGAGCAGTAGCCGGTCTTGCGACTTATCATCTTTTGCCGCAGAAGTTCACCGCCTCAGCTTTGCTTCGCATTGCCGCCAATCCTGAGGCAATCCTCTTTGACAATGCGTTCCAAACCGCCTCTTACGAGATTTACCGAAGCACCCAGCAACAATACCTCTTGAGCCGGTTTGTGCTGTTAGCCGCTCTGCGACAGCCTCAGGTGGCCGAGCTAGACAGCGTTCGTCGGGAGCCTGACCCCGTTGCTTGGGTTCAGCAAGGGCTGAGGGTTCGGTTTCCCGGCAACAGCGAGTTGATGGAAATTAGTTTCACGGCGAGCAAAGCCCACGAGGCGGCCACAATCGTCAACGCAGTCGTTGACGCTTATCTCCAGGAAGTCGTGAGTGTCGAGCTAGCCGAGCGCCGCCAACGTTTAGACGACTTGGACCAGCTTTATAGCGAAAAAGAAGCGGAGCTACGCAAGCGTCGCAATGACCTTATGCAGCTGGCCGAACAGCTTCAAACAAGCGATGCCGAGGCCCTCAATCTCCGCGAACGAAGTGCCCTCCAGCGGTTTAGTATGTTCCGGCAAGAGCTTGCCAATATCCAGATGAGTATCCTTCGTGCACAAGCCGAGTTAAAAATCCGCGAAGCCTGGATAAACGAAGCTTTGAAGATCCCTGTGAGCGATCAGGATCTTGAGGTTTTTGCACGAAATGACCCGACTTATTTGAGACTCCAGGGACAAATTGAGACGATTCAATCACGTCTGAGCGAGTTAGCCCGGACGGCTCGGCCGGAGATTGCTCAGCAGTTCGCAGCTCGATATCAACAGGAATTGAAAACCGCTAATGAGCTTTTGCAAAAGCGGCGGGGCGAGCTGTTAGAGGAGCTCCGCCGAAGACGTAAGCAAGCGCTTGAGGATGAGCTAGCCGAGCACAAGTTCCGCATGTCCGTGTTGCTTCAGCAACAACAGGAAATTGAGAAGGAGGTAGAGGCTGCTCGGCAAGAGGCGGAAAAATTCGGCGGTCGGTCACTCGACGTAGAGATGATGCGAGCCGAGACGCGTATCTTGGAGGACTTGTTGCGAAGAATTGGGGACGAGCGCCAGAAGCTGGCCATCGAACTCCGCTCTCGGCCTCGGATCACGCTTGTGCAGCGAGCTACCACGCCGACCCTCCCGGATCAAGAGCGAAGAGTCCAACTTTCGGTATTAGCATCAATTATGGGTATGGCGTTGCCTGTAGCCGGTATCCTTTGGCTTGACGTAAGACGCCGTCGTGTAAGTTCGAGCGAAGAGCTGTCGCAGAACCTAGGCGTTGAGGTTTTGGCGAGAATCCCACACATACCAGCCCGTATGTTGACAAACGGCCGACTGGAAAGTCCGAAGTATCGCGTGTGGCGCGGTATTTTAGCCGAGTCTGCCAACAGCTTAGTTGCCAGGCTGGTTCGGGAAAATGAAACTCAGTCACTGAGGGTCGTTTGTGTGACAAGTGCCGAGTCCGCCGAGGGCAAGACGACTGTTGCTTGTCAACTCGCTTTAGGTCTTGCCAGGTTAGGCCATTCGACCCTATTGGTGGACTTTGACTTGCGGCGACCGGCAGTCGACCGGGTACTCACTGTGGCTTCGGGACCTGGACTTAGCGAGGTGCTCTCCGGCCGAGCAGCGTTGGAAGAGGCTATTCAGCAGAGCGAGGAACCGTCGCTTTACGTGTTGCCAGGCGGAACTTGGGATGAGAACGTTATACCACGGCTTTTCAACGGCGTGGGGCAGGAATTTTTCGCTCGGCTCCGCAGCGGATACGAATACGTCATCATCGATTGTCCGCCCATTCTGCCGGTTGCTGACGGTCGATTTGTCAGCTTATTTGCGGATGGAGTGGTCATGGTCGCCAGGCGTGATGTGTCTCGACTTAACCGGGTGATAGACGCTTTAGAGATTCTGCGGTCGCTACGTGTACGGGTTCTTGGAGCAGTATTCCTGGGGAGCACGGAGGATAGATATTACTATCATCATTACAGGCGGTACTATGGCCCGCCAGCCCCAGTGGATGTCACCACCGAGGAACCAAAATGATTAGCCGCACACCCAGAAAGCTAGTCCAGTGGAGAAGGAAAGTCCTCTAGATAGCCTTTGGGAACGTTGATTCGTGCAGTTTTCCAGGGCCGCCATGGCCTCGATCAAGGCAGGTCAATAACGTCGGTGAAGCGAAAATTGTTAACTTCGGAGGGGTTATCGGATTGGTTACCCGCTGGTGGCTTCGGATTGGCAATGGCTTGGTAAAGCTGGGATTACCAGCGCGATTATTCTTGGCTGCGGCCCTTTTGGTAGCAGCTACGGCCTTGGCGAAAATTTCGCAGCGGCCAGGGATCGATGAGCCCGCTTACGTGCCCGTGGAAACCCTAGCGGCTTTGCCGATGGACTTGGGTGGCTGGCGGGGGGAACCGTCACAAATCGCGGATGTCTTAAATCAGACGCTCGATGCGAAGTTTGCAACTGATCGGGTTTATAGCGGTCCGGCGGGACAGGTTGTGTATTTGCATATGGCAGCGTTTGATCACTTCAGGAACCCGGGTCACCACCATCCGCGGGTTTGTTATGGAGGGGCGGGCTGGCAACCGGTGAACTCCCAAGTTCTCCAAATTCCGGATGCGGGTGGTGATTCTCAGAGCGCGATTTGCGAATTTATTACCTTCGCTAACAAGACCGAGCAGATTTATGTCTTGTATTGGTATCAGGTTGCGGATCGGACCACCATCCGGCCTGAAGGTGTACGATCGCTATGGTGGAAGGTGCGGAACCGGCGTCCATTACCCCCGCAGGTGAAAGTTCTCATGCAGGCTTCTGCCGCAAGCGAGGAGGCCGCCCGGGCAGCTGTGCTTGAGCTTGCACGCCCAGTTTATCAGTGGGTAAAGCAAGCCTGTAACTGGTAGCCACTCCGTTCCCAATTAGTAGCCCGGCCTTGCTTGATTAGTAGGAGTGGACTAAAGAAGATGTGATTACTTACGGGCCGAAAGAAGGCGATAGGACCTAGAAAACACGCTTATACCGATCGGCGACGTTGGATAGCCGCGATGGACTTTGAATTTGTAGGCGGGGCTCACTCCGGCGGCGCGACGCTCCACCAACTCCTCCATAAAAGTGTGAATAATCCATGAAGCGCGAACCTACGCCCGTCGGCGGCATGAGTGCTTGCCGAAGCATGCCGCTTTCCTGCCGAAGGCGACTAAGATTTTGCTCCTGTTGACGAAAACGATTCTCAATTGCCCGCATCGCGTCCTGATATTCGAACTGAGGTCGCACCCAAGCGTTGTACGGATCAAGCGGCCCGGCCTCGCCGCGATAAAGGTAGAGCCACGGGCTAAAAGTCGGTCGTGATGGGTAATAACGGCCCTGCGCCTGAGCCCGGCTGGCAACTACGGCAGTAAACAATATCGCAGCGGAGATGGCAAACCAATTCTTTAAAGCTCCCACGGGTCTAAGTCCTTTGACGAATCTGTACCCGCCCCGAGTAATGAAGTAGTTACAGTAGCACGTTGAATTTTATGAGCTCGGCGCCCTTTCTGCCAGCAATTGGGCACGTTTCCCGGAGGCAACAAAGTGTTTTTCGGGTTCGTAGTCTTTGGCCAAACGGGCATCCGGGCGGTACCCATTTTTACGGCAATACATCGTCGGGAAGCGGCGCGCGAGGTAGTTCCTCCAAGTTCGGGTCGAAAGATAGTAGCTTCACCGGCGCGGGTTGCCCGCTGGGAACCCCTTGTGAATTGGAGGGTGGGAGGGGGGCTTCGGGTTCCGAAGGCATTGATTTACCGGCATTTAAGCTTTGAACTGCCTTGCTCGCGGATGTCTCGCTGGGCTGGATAGTTGCTGCTTCCGTTTCTCTCTGTAGCGTAGCGGATCCGGGCGGGGGGAGTGGAGCTGGTGGGGGACTGCTAAGTGGTTGGGGCTGTTCACTTGGGCTAGTCGGAGCAGGTCCGGGAAGCGGATTCTTCGGTGGTTCTTCGAAAAGCCCCGGCGGGTGCTCCGACTGGCCAGCTGGGGGCTTTTCGGCGCCTTTGGGGGCTGGCTCAACCGGCATCGGAGGGGCGACGCCTGCCCCGGGCGTTGGGGTTAAAGGCGGGGGCGGCGCCGGCGTCGGTGCTGGCGGTGGAACGGAGGATGATTCTGGAGCGCTAGGCGGAATCGGCACCGGGCACACTATAGTTGGGTCGGGTTCACACTCCGTGGGCCAACGTCGCCACGTGGTTGGATGATATCCGTAGCACGGAATCGAATCCCAACAGGCCACGGGTAGCCCATTTGCACAACATTGGCCAGGAGGACAGACCGCTGTCGCGGATGATTGCCCGGGCGAAGCGCAACCACCCCACCCGACGCTCGCGAGTACTAAGATCCCAAGTGCCCAATTCTTCGCGAGGGACATCGTCCTAAATCCTAAAATTTGCCGAGGGATGGCCAGTCGATCTCGTCAAAGTTTTTGTGATTTCGTGGATGAAACGGTCCGGGCTATTACCTAGCTTAGGTCAACTTAGAAATACCCCCGCGGGTTGCCACCTCCCCGAAGTACCGGTCCCGAGAACCTTGTAACGGTGCCCACACCGAGCAAAGAGAATCCCATCACGCGTTCGACTGGGGCAAGGAGTTTGGCAAGGGCGGTATCCAAGGCCACCAAGCGGTTTTCGGCGATAAATACTCGGTCACCTGGTAGCAATTGGTAATTGGTGCCGGCGTATCCAGCCGCTGTGATCGCGCGCCAGTCCACGGGTAAGAGCACTGCTTGGCCTGGCTGATCGGTTGGTCTAGCTATCCATATGTTAAGCGACGAAATCTGTTCAAGCCCGCCCACTTGTGCAATCGCGTCAAGCACGGTTTCATTACCAGTGATTGGGAAGCGGTACACACGATCTCCTAGTCCTGCACCTTCCGTGATGACATAGTAAACTTTGCTGTTATATGCGTAAACGGTGACGGCAACTTCCGGGTTATCGAGGAATTGCGACAAGTGAGCCTCGATCGCTCGTTTTGCCTCCTCGACGGTCATCCCGGCGACGTACACGCGTCCATACGTCCCCAATGTCACCGTGCCGTCTGGAGCCACCAGGTGTTCACCACTAATCTGTTGTTTAGCGGATATCTCCGCGAGGCTAACAGAGACCTGCGGCTCAAGGAGGAACTTGCTGAGGTGCTTGGTGAGGGCGTCGCGGGCTTCCTCAACAGTCATTCCTAGAACGTTGACGCTTCCGTAGGGCGGACCCAAGGAGACCATTCCGCCCGGTTCAACCGTGTACAGGCCGGTGATGGGAGCTTCCGGAAGCGTTCCAAGGACTTGAATATTAAGGACGTCCAGGGCCCTCAACCGGTAGGGCGGGCGGGGCACGACATGAACCGCTTCGATTGTGAGAATATCCGGGGGCTCAATTCGGTAGCTTGGCATCGTGGTCTTGTAGAGTTCACGCGGCATGTCACCGATGCCGCTAGCTACCAGGGCGGGGTCGGGGGGAACCGTCACGAGTGGGCGGTTCTTTGGGACTGTGCTACAGCCGGAAAAAACCGCAAGAAGCGCAAAAACCACTTTGAGTTTCTTGGCAGATTGCCTTGTTGCCATGGGGCTCATCCCTGAGCAAATGGGCTAGGGCCCTTCTTGGCCTAAGCATCGGGCGGCAGCAAAAAGCCCGGGACTGCACGCAGGGAAGCCGCTTCGATGCGAAAAACGACCTACAATGCGTAAGGGCAGATTACAAGTTTCGCCGTCGCCCAGAATTTCGTGGCTTATTCGACAATCGGTTGAGGCTTACTCGGGCGATCATGTTTTTATTGCGATTCCGGCAAAATTTGCCTGTTTTTCCAGATTGGTCTGGGTAATTTGGAGGCTTGAGGCAGAATAGGATGGGCGGACAAGAATCCCTTAAGAACGATCGGAAGGTGTAAATGCAGCCTGGAGTGCCAAATCAGCTTACTGCCGATCAACTTAATGAAGTATCTCGCCTAGTTTTGGGGGCGGACACCTCTCGGGAATTGGCCCCGGCCGGGGATGGCTCGGCCCAGCAAACGGCCTCATCGGGGGATTCTCGTGATTCCTCCCGTCCTGATATTGCTGCTATGAGCGAAGGCTCGCAAGCCACTTTGGCTTCGGAAGAAGGATCTTTCGAGAGTTGGGGTGAAATCGGGGAAGAACCATTTTTGGCCGACGAGCTACCTCGGTCCCCGGTCTCCCAAGCCAGCCAGTACAGACCGCTCACGGACGCGCCGCTGATTATCATCCGACCCACCTCGGGTTGGCGTGCGCTTGATCTTCGGGAAGTCTGGCGCTATCGCGAGCTGATGCTCACCCTGGCGTGGCGAGAAATCACCATTCGTTATAAACAGACCTTTTTAGGGGCGGCCTGGGCGGTAATTCAACCACTGATGACAACCGGCGTCTTTTCCATCTTGTTTGCTCTTTTGATGGGTCGCGGAAACGAGCCCAGCCCGGAAGGTGTGCCTTATGTGGTGTCCACTTTTTGTGCCATGCTGCCGTGGCAACTTTTTGCTACTTCGCTAAACCAGTCAGGGAATATCCTGATTCAGTACCGGTCTATGATCACAAAGATCTATTTCCCCCGCCTTATCTTGCCCGCGGCAGCGGTTTTGTCAACACTAGTGGACTTTGGGATTGCCCTAGTCGCCCTGTTTGGGGTCATGATAGTTTACGGCGTTTTTCCCACATGGGCAGTCATCTTTTTGCCCGGTTACATCCTCATGGCAGTCATCGCGGCTTTGGCCGTGGGTCTTTGGCTTGCGGCCTTAAATGCCATTTATCGGGATTTTCGATATGTGATCCCGTTCATTATTCAGCTTGGGATGTTTATAAGTCCTGTGGTATACAGCACGGATGCCATTCGGGACAAGCTTTCGCCGCTTGGCCTAACACTCTATTCGCTCAATCCTATGGTCGGAGTGATCGAGGGCTTTCGTTGGGCTCTCTTGGGGACTGTCCACCCACCCGGCTGGGAGTTCTTGGTTTCCACTCTTGCTACCACGATCATCCTTATCGGCGGGATGTTTTACTTCCGGCGAATGGAGCGGCTTATTGCGGATGTAATTTAGGAGCCCCCATTTGGTGGTGTTTTGTTTGCGGGGAGTCAGATCGGACTCCGCTGGCTAAATGTGCGGGAGGAGCTACATATTTGCAGTCAACATAGGGGCGGTAAAGGCCTCGATCGGCAAGCGGTCGTTGTTGACTCAACATTTGCAAGTGTTCAGGATTCCCTTGTTACCTCGGAGATAGCCCTCGCCCTACGCCGGTGCGGAGTCTCTCCCATTGTGGTAGTGCCCAGCCGAAGTCAACTTGCCACCGAGTATCGGTCGCAGGGCCTACCAGTTCGCATTATTTGCCACGGACGCCATCAGACTTTCCCATGGTCCCGTCGCTTGTTATGGAGGCTTGCCGGTTGGCTTTCGGCCGGATGGCAGTTCCGTAGACTTTATCGTTTACTTCGCCCTCAGGTGGTGTTTGTTACCGGAGATGCCGGCTGGCCGGCGGTTCGGGCTGCGACTTGCATGCGCATTCCCTGTTTATGGTATTTGCGAGAGCTGTCCCCTCACTGGGAGCTGCGCAGTTATGAGCTTTTTCCCAAGCGTTGGGAGGGAGACCTGATCCTCCTTGGCCGCCACCGCTGCCGGGCGACGTTTCTAGCTAGCTCACGAACGGTAGTTCGCGATCGGCTAAGCGAAGAGTGGCTTACTCGGACGATCGTGCTTCGTGAGCCTGTTCACCCTCGATTTTTTCGGCACGTAACCGTTTCGGCTACCGAGGCGCGAGGGCGGTGTGGCCTGCCGGAAATTAGCCCGATCGTCGGCGTTTTGCTTGGTTTGCGGCCTGACAGATATCTCAAATTCTTCGTCAAGTTCGCAAAGATTGTGCGAAAATTCGTGCCGTCGGTTCTTTTCGCGGTCCTGACGCAGCGGGGGGAATTTGCCCTGCGATCAGTTGAGCGGTTACAGGGCGGCAGGGCGTTGATGGATTGTATCCACGTGTTGCCGCCATCAAGCGATCCAGCGGATTTTTATCGGGCTTGCGATGTAGTTGCCATATTGGATGACTCTTCCCCTTCCGGGCTGCCGGCCTTGCAAGCAATGGCGACCGGTCGGCCCGTCGTCGCTCGAAGACAAGGAGTCTACGCAGAAGTCATCCGTCCGGGAATCAATGGGCTATTGGTGCGGAGTGACGAGTTCCGCAAGTTTGCGGAAAAAGTCTTGGTGGCTCTGACCCGCGAAGAGACTGCCAAGCGCCTAGCCACGGGAGGGCGAGAGTACGTGCTTCGCCACTACAGCGCTTACCGTTTTCGGTTAAGGGTAACTAGAATTGTTCGGGATCTTGCCTGCATGAACCCCAGGTTGGGCTCTGAGGCACACGAATGCTGAAGGCCTGCGACTCCCAGTGGAGATGCATGGTTTGCCCGTATGCCGCTCCTAGGGTACCGCGGCTGGTGCCAGCGCTTAGGCATACCGTTTGCTCAATTCCTGACCATGGACTGTTTTCGCTTGCTTCCTTAAGCTAGGCTATGTTGAAGGACAGATTCTTGTCATCATGGCCTAAAGCTTGCCACCCAGGGGAGCGGAGCACGCCCGCAAGTTCCGTTTATGATGGAATTAGGGACTGTGAGTCCCGTTTCCTCGCCACGTGAATCTTGTGAGATTGTTCCTATAGGAAGCCCACCACGGACCTTCGTTTTTCCGACGAAATGATGGTCGGATTTCACGCGGATGAGTGACGTCGCAATCCGAGTCGAAAAGCTTAGTAAACGATTTATCCTTGGGGAGCGGGTGGGGATCAAGACCTTTCGGGAGACGATCCAGGATTTATTTACTGCCCCCTTGCGTCGCCTCTGGAAGCCAAATGGCAGCGCGGATGAGCCAAAAGTCGACACCGACCGCGTCATCTGGGCACTGAAGGATGTTTCCTTCGAGGTCAAACACGGCGAGGTCCTCGGCATTATTGGCCCAAATGGGGCAGGCAAAAGCACGCTTCTCAAAATCTTGAGCCGGATCACCGAACCCACAAGTGGTTATGCCGAAATCCGTGGCCGGGTGGGAAGCCTGCTTGAGGTCGGTACGGGTTTTCATCCGGAACTTACCGGCCGGGAGAATGTTTATCTCAACGGGGCTATCTTGGGGATGTCGCGGGCGGAAATCCGGCGAAAGTTCGACGACATTGTCTCCTTTGCCGGTGTCGAAAAATTCATCGACACGCCGGTTAAACGCTACTCCAGTGGGATGCAAGTTCGGCTAGCCTTTGCGGTGGCGGCCCACCTCGATCCGGAGATTCTTATCATCGACGAAGTCTTGGCCGTGGGCGATGCTGAGTTCCAAAAACGCTGTCTCGGCAAAATGAATGAAGTGGCCCGCTCCGGCCGCACCGTCCTTTTCGTCTCCCACAACCTCGCCGCCGTGGAAGGGTTGTGTGACAAGGGTGTTTTGTTGAATAATGGCCATATCGAAAGCATGGGAGGCATATCTGAGGTTTTGGCCCGCTATATCAAGACCATTGGGGCTCCCGCCTCTGAATGGCGACTCGAGGAGTATGCAAGGCTCCTTCCAAGAGATACTTGCATAAAGTCCGTCGTTCTTCGGGGGGAAGCGGGTAGGCCTCAGTCACAGTTCGGCTTAGGCGAGGATATCACGATTGACGTCGAAGTGTTCACCGAAAGGCGAGAGGTACCGATTGAGCTCTCTTTGAGAATATACGATTTCTTGGGGCGAAGAGTGCTAACTTGTAACAATCGCTTCCAAAGCTCTTTTCCAATTCGCATAACTGGCGAAGCAGTTGTAAGGTGCCGGATACGGGGCTGCCGGATCCCACCCGGTGAGTACCGACTAGTAATTGTGGGATTTGGCGACGCTAAGGAGATCTGGCCTCAGCCCGTTCTTAGCTTCCATGTGTTACCTCGCGATGTGTACAAAACAGGCCGGATTTTGCCTTCCCACACTACTGTTTGGTATCCTGAC
>JANXBW010000035.1 GCA_025060325.1 Thermoguttaceae bacterium | reverse complement strand
GGCTCTGGCAAGAGGTGGCCGTCGACCCAAATACGGAACTGAGGGCCTCAGCGTGGATTCAAGGGCTCGATGTCCAAGGAAACGGTAGGGGCTTCGGCGCAGCCGACACCGACTTCGCTGGCCTGCTGATTGAGGAACTGGACATCGAAGGCCGAATCGTGCGGCGCCATGAAATGGTCGGCATCCGTAAATCGACGCCGGACTTTCAGTGGGTCTCCTTCACGTTTACGACGGGCCCGAGCACCGTCAAAGTTCGCTACACGCTCCTTAGCCGCATCAACTGCTCCTGGCAGCAAGGGGCAGCAATCTTCGATGAATGCGCCCTAGAAATAACACACGTAAAGAAGTAGTGCGTCAGTCGGGCGGGGTGTGGCCGAGACCTCGGTCAGTTGTCAGTACCCACTTTGGGCTTTATTGCAAGATGACTTTGTTCCTGCAGACCGCCTGAAGCTCGTCCAGCGGGCCGGCGTCGAGCCGAACGTGGGCCTGCCTTGCTCGGTGAGAGCTGCCCACAAGCAGTTCCCTGTTTGATGCCCTTTTTCGAACACTCAGGCCCTAAGGGGATTCAGCTTCGGCTAAGTTGTATTGTCGCGAACTTTTGCGGGGGGCCGACTGGAATCGCACCTCACAGACCGTCTCCAAAATCTAGAACGCTAAATTGGCTCTTACGAGTTCAGTGTGGTCCTTCCCCTGAAGGGTAGCCCCGAATTGAAAACCCGGTGCGTTTACGAGAATCTCGACCAGGCCCGAGGGCCAAAAAGGCGGATCCCCTCCTAGCGGCGAAAACCGGCACTGATCCATAGAGTTTGAACAGAGTCTTCTAAACGACCCGGGAGGGCGCGATCAGTAGATCTCCTCGTAAAGCCCGCTCGGATAGCCGGAGACCTTAGCGAATGGAAAAGGCGAAGCGGCCTGAAAGGGATGCTCGGCTCTTGCGAGACCCCCGCTATCCCGCACCCCGCAAGAGGCTTCGGCTAGCCGAGACGCGCCGCCGACCACCACCGTTGCCCCCTAAGTTGCAGGATGCGCGCCCAGCCGCGAAAAACTTAACGCCCCCAGCACAGAGTTTGCAGCAATTAACGCCGGCAGGACAGAGTTTCCAGCAAATCAAGGTTTGTGACACCCTGAGAGAACTGCGCCCGGCAGGATTCGAACCTGCAACCGTCGGATTAGAAATCCGATGCTCTATCCTTTGAGCTACGGGCGCCCAACGCTCAAAAGAGGCGTACAGACGAATCTTTCCAAAGGATTTTACGTACTAACGCGGAGCACACTGCGTCCTACAACCTCCAAACGAGCTTTCCTTCGGACAGTTCCCCGTTGTTCGAACCCCTGGTTGAAAGACCACTTTGTTGGCTTTCTCCTTTCCCGGGAAAAAGGGGCAAGCCGCATATCTCGCCGGGTCTCAGACCCACCAACCCGTGGCACTCAAAGGCGGCACTGCAGTTCTTACCGTTAAAACAAAATTGGCTCAGCCGGCGGGCGGCTTTTGGCTTTTGGGCATTTTACTTATCGGCCGCCAATCGGGGGACACGATTTTGTTACCCCCAGTCACTTCGAGTTGCGAGGGAGTTCGGAGTCGCCTGAGTGTTTTGGGCTGTTTGTCGCACGACCCGATCTGCCGGACCGCCTTTTGGGCTACATTGACGCTTACTCTCCTGGGGGGTAGCGCGTAGAGGGCCGTTGTGGCTTTTGTCGCGCGAATTAAAAGGCCGGCCAAGTGAAGCCCCTGCTAGTGGGGGCCTAAAGGCCCCGACGCAAGATGCAGATGGAGGTTGGAAGACTCCGAACAGAATCGGGCAGCTCTTGACTTAACCTTATTGTCCCTAAAGAGAGCTGGCCCGTGTGGGGACACTCCCGGAAGTGGCGGAGCCCGACTCCGAGGCGTTTTTCAGCTGTCGGTGAGAATAAGCGAGTGCCGCGGGCCACGTGATTTACGAGGACTGACTTTCGAAGGCAATGGCAGTGAACCCAGCTTCTCCGGTCAAGGCGCGGAGTGAGTTCGCTGGGAAGAAGCCCCTCCCATGGCCGAAAGTTCGCGTTTTTGAAAAACCGTCGCAAGTTGATATGTGAAATTCCCTTTCTGGGGGGTGATGTGAAGAAAGGGCAAACCGTTCACGATGAAGAACATTACGAACATTATGATGTTAATCAAGATACCCGTCTTTTTCAGACAGCATTGACTGCAGATAGCCAAATCACCTGGTCAAGCCCACCTGTATGCCCAAAGGGTTCTTTTTGCCAGCCGAGAAAATCCCCGCCACCGCCTCCGGACATAGTGCCGGTCTTCAGCCAAAACCGGTACCGTGAGGGCGTGGCGGAATGTCGCTCGTCTATTCACCCTGGTAAGGTCTCCGGGGCTTCGATCGGATGGAGCCGTTCCGAGGCTAACTCCGCCTACTGTCCCGCCTCAGACAGAGCAAACTAAGCCCCAGAGAAAACGAACCCACCCGAGCTACTGTGGGCGACTACCACGCCACCGGCTGGGGCGCCACTCCAAGTTGGGGCGCTCACTTCTGTGTGGGGAGCTTCGAGAGGATGTCGGCAGGGACTTGCCCGTCGCCAGTAGATTCACCCTGCAAAAGCCAGGTGAGATTAAACCGGGCAAGATGGCCTCCTTCGGACGGACCCTTGTCCCCGCCTTCGAAGAGGAGGTAGATCCAACCTTCGCTTGGAGTCCTAGGCCGGCCCGCAGCAAGGGAGCTGTAAGCGCTTGGACCGGAGTGAACCAACCGCTTGACGGGCCACGTCCGGGCACCGTCAAAACTGGCCCAAACGGTCAGTCGCACTCGTTCGTGCCCGTCCCAATCGGCATTACTGTACAAAATGACATCGTGGCCAGCTATCGGGAGTCGGGTCAGTCCGGCCATCATCCCGAAGTGACCATTGTAATTGGCACCCCGTGGCTCAAGTCCCCGGTACCGCGGTCCGTCGGGAAGAATCGACGAATAGCCGGTCTCCGCCCAGGATTTGCCCCCGTCACTGCTCCACCCGAAAAGTCGCTCGTAACGGTACGGCGGCTCAGGGAACCAGTGCTTCCGGGAGCTGTAATAAAGCCGGCCGTCGGAGAGTTCCACGATGGCACCTTCGCCCGTGCCCTCGACCGGAAATGGCTCGCTTGGCACCCATGTTTTGCCACCATCGTCACTGAAGATGGCCGTGTTGTACCCCCGGTCGGCTTGGTACACACGGGCGGGTCGAATAAGCCGGCCGCGATAAGGCGGCTTTGTCAACGTTAATCCCGCTTCGCACATGTGCATCGAAGGCACATTGCCCCGGCTGTCCGGTTGGATGACAACTGGAAACGGCTGCCAAGTCTTTCCATCATCGTCGCTGGTGTAAACAGTCAAGAGTGCGGGCGGGTGTTGACTTTCCACAAACGCGTAAATTCTTCCCGAGAACAAGTCGACCGTTACGCCACCTCCGTGGAATCCCGGTTCCGCCACCACGATCGGCTCACCCCAAGTTGCCCCGCCATCTTCGCTTCGGCGGACTTGAAACCGCCTCGATCCCCAAGTGGCCAAAACTGTACCCCGAACGCTAACAACTATGTTGGGAAAACGCTCGCCCAAGAAAAGTCTTTGGGTTTCAAATCGTGGCGGCCCGAAGAAACTTTCCAAAGGCCCGGCCAGCTCCACAAGCGGTTTGTCTTTCCCGGTTTGGCCAGCGGAAATCGCGGCCAGAGCTGAGGCGACAAGCACTGTCCACATTGGGCGTTTCCTTTCCCTGTGGGAAATTGCTTCGCGCCGAGATAATTACGCGAGGGAGGGGTGGGCGCCGCGAATTAATGGCTAAGCCGAACCGGCTGAGGAGCCGTCCCCTTTCGCTTCGGCCTGCGCCTCGGATTTTGTATGGCTGCCAGCTACGAAAGGCGGCGGCTCCCGTTCGGCATCCATCCACACAAGGGGCCTGCGGTGGGAGGGTTCAATACGCCGCACCACCTCGCCGTTTTGGAAAATTCGCACTGTGCCGGTGGACTCGCTCACCGTCACAGCAACAGCTTTGGTCGCCTTTGTGATAGCGGCCGCTGCCCAATGCCGGGCACCTAAACCCTTAGATAAAGTGATGTTCTCGGCCGGCGCGTTGATGAACCGGCAAGCGGCCTCTACGGTGCCGTCCGCTGCGATGATAATGGCTCCGTCAAGTTGCGCAATTTCTTTGACCGCCTCGCGAACCTTTGCGTCAAAAAGGTTGCGCTCTTTTCGACTGTAGCCGCGAACCGGATCAAATCCCAAAGGATGACTATGGGTAAGCACGCGCCGCGTATCGCCCACAACAAACATGGTGCCCACGGGCTTCCCCTCACGACCTTCTCGGCCGATTTCCACGGCCAGATCTACAACCGTTTTCAGAAGCGGAAGTGGGACTGCGGTCTCTAACTCCCGGAGGTGCCGCCCCGTAAACCGCCGGAGCCGATCGGCTAGATCGACGATCGTGACGGAATCGATCTCCTCGGCTTCAAAACCGCTATAAAGCACGACCACGACTCCGCTGGAGGGGATAAGATCGTCGGCCACTGCTTCCAAAAGGGCCTGAGTGATTCGGTCGTGGATGGGCAGGTTTTCGACGGGAATTATTACCCCGCTCAGACCGGCGTCACTAGCCTCGCGAAGGTGGTCTTTCTTAGTGACCGCTACTAGCACCCGCGGCACCGTCGGCGACTTGTCATTACTGCAAAGGATGGCTGCATCGGACAGCTGCTTTAGTCGCTCCCAATCTGCGTTCCCGTCAACCAGGATCAAAAGTGCGTCAGCCGATTCCTTGGCTGCCAGTTCACCGGCCGCCACTAGAAGGTTGCGAAACGTATCGGTGAGGCGGAATGGTGTCATCCGGCGCTCTTTCCCGGTGTATCCCGTTCCAACAACCGGCGTAGTTTCTCCCCTCGGTATCCTAGGCGTTTCCGCCCGAAATCTCAACCACGAATTTGGGTTGCCGTATCAAAAAACGGCTCGGTCCCGAACTTGTTGTTTACATAACTGGGTGCCTCCGTGGCGGTTATGGAGGCCAAATAGCTCCACAAAGGAAGTGTAGCGCCAGGCAGCTTGCTGGTATAAAGTCGTAGAGAAAGCCGAGCCTTTTTATTTCGGGAGATTAGGTTCAGGTACTCGCGCTACCCCTCCCGTGTGGAGCCATTTAGGATTGAAGTAACTACTCCGGGCGTCGAGCTGCCTTACAATCCTCCAAGACTTCTTCGCTACCCGAAGCGACGTGCCCTTGCGTTAAAGGGGAATCCGACTTCTCGAGCGGGTATCCAGGCCTCTTGGCGCCGAAGCGCCCTGCCACCAATCCCTCCCAAACCACAATCCCTTTCGAACCGCTCGGGAAGCTCATGAGGCTGGCCCCGGCCCGCGGGTGTGCAAGAAGAGATCACAACGGAGGGTTGATGGCTTCCCCCTCGAGACCTATCTGCCGGCGACTTTTGCTAAGATCCGGCACGGTGGCCGAGTCGTGAGCTCGCCCACGGTAATCCCTGAGAGGCGGCGCGGTGGGCGAAAGTATTTTTTTACGAGGTCCATAGGGCGGTTCGGCCTGTTGGAGCGTTCCTACTTTGCCGAAGCGGTTTCGATATGTTCCCCGGGGAGCGCCTCTATGCCGTGCGGAATGAAGGAACGTCGGGAGGGAAGGCTCGAGCATTCCTCGAGTGGGCTGCGGCCCCACGGCCGAAGGGGAGAAGGCACCTTTTCTGGCAACTCGCTCCAGGAATAGACCTTTGGGGAGTAGGGAGAATTGCGGGATCGCGTTGCAGGCCAATCACCGGTGGACATTTGGCGTGCTTGGAGAGGGTTGGGCCACCGCGGGCGTTTCGGGTTGCGAACCATGAGGAGCGAGGCCGGCAGCTGCGAGGTACTGTCGCCATTTATCGGCGTTCCAGCCAAAGTTTTTCCCGGTGACCTCGCTGAGTGCTGCCATCGCCTGGTATTGGAAGGCCGGATCACGACTCTCCAACACTTCCGCAAGCACGGGTGCCGCTGAAGGCTCTCGCGTTTGGCCGAGCGCACGAATGGCTGCCAGGCGGACCTGCGGGGATTCGTCTCGAGCCAAAACTTCAGCCAACCGGCGCACGGCATCCGGCCCGCCCCACCGTCCCAACCTTCGACAGGCGGCTAAACGGAGATCGGGATCTCTGTCCCGCAATGCAAGTTCAACAAGCGCCTCGGCTTCGGAGTACCGGTCCTCTCCAAACGCCCGGAATATCTCCCAGCGAATATTGGGGTCATCCTCCGCCTGGTAAGCCGCAAGGAGCTTTTGAGCAATTTCCGCCCGGCCAAACTCGCCCGCAGCTGCCAACTCGCGCCCCAGCTTGCGAACCTCGAGTATCCGCTCCCTCGGGGGCACAACTCCTGGGACTTTGTCTGTCCAACGCTTTCCGATAAAGAACCGCTGCACTTTCACGAAAGGACCAGGCTGGCTACATCCAAGGCCACAGCAAGCAAGTAAAGCGAGCTGAAAGGCAACAATTATCCCCCTCAAGCGGGAAGCGACCATGAATCATCCCTTAAGTATGCGCACGCCCGGTTCCGGAAACTAGCTTTTCGGTGGACTGGGCGGATCGCCAGATAAAGATAAGACAATTCGAGCCGCGGGTTGGTTTGCGGCTCCTAGTCGACGGTCTGGAACATCGTAGCGAAATTCGGAGTGCAGGACTATGCGAGTTCGTTTCTCTCTTATGCCAGAATCATCGTTAATGGTGGTATCCGTGGAGACCTGCGGCGTTTGCCGCTGGTTGTGACGAAGCATCCGACTTCGTGGCGGAAGGGAATGCTTCCCCACCATGCTGCGAGCATCTGTTTCGCAAGTGGCCGATCAGAACGAAATCTCCGCGAGCGAGATCCCTGCAAGCTGCAAACACGTTGGAGTTCAAGAAGTGTTTCCCGAAAAGTGCGCGCGGTCAGAGAAGGGCTTGATCGGGGCGCTGCGGGGACAAGGGAGATGAAGCCAACGACGGACCAGGCAGCCGAGGTCTTGCGCTTTGCTCTCCAATGTCAGCCGGAGAGTGGCTGCCGACAGAGTGCATGCAGGGGCGCTCACGAGAGGGGCAAATCCGGGGGCGAGCGCAGTTCCGCTGCAACTACGGAGAAAAAACGCCAAGAGGAGATCGGCGGCGGCCTATAAGCCGGGTTCTGTACCCCGCGTTGGGGGTGGCGGCCATTCATCTAGGGTCCCGGTTGCCCGGTACCTCTAGCGGCCTACCCGAGGGTCGCTGGCGAGCCGGACCAGCTCGCGGCAGGGCTATGTGCCCCGTCACTCCCCTCTGCTTGACCTTGCTCCCGGTGGGGTTTACCTAGCCAAGCCGGTCACCCGGCTTGCTGGTGAGCTCTTACCTCACCCTTTCACCCTTACCGCCCGACGGGCTGGGGCCCTATCGGGAGGCGGTCTAGTTTCTGTGGCACTTTCCCTGGCCTTGCGGCCGGTGGGAATTACCCACCACCGTGTCCTGTGGAGCCCGGACTTTCCTCTGGCCGACGCTTCGAGTACCGCCTGAATGGCAGAAGCAGCCACGAAACGCCAACCAGCGGCCGCCCAGCCACCGCCGATCTCCTCTTGGCTTGCAATGCATTTAGACTATTCGGCATTTCGGAAGACCCAACCGATTGTAAAAGATCGAGTCGCTGATCCGAGGGGTTGGTCGCCTTCAGCCAATCCGGCCCCAGGAATACCAGCTTCCGATGGGACCTAAGTGGCCCCCGGATGATGTATGGCGGCGGTTGGACCCTTTCAAGACTGTTTTTGGGGCGAAGTCTCCGTATCTTGCCCTTAACATCTTACGTTTCCACGCCCGACATTTTGACCGCGATGGAACAAATGGGGTTTTCTGAAGGGGCATTTAGCGCCCAAGGGTATACCTTTTAAGGGAAGGCAATGCCCCCCTATTCGAGGTAAGGCTAAGCGAGAGCTTCAACCGGTTGCCAGGCCCTCCACATTACCTGGCTTAAACACCACTATTCGAGAGCGGGCAAATGGGCCGCGAGCAACTGGGTGTGACTTAAAAAGCCCCGCGGTAGTCGGAGGCCGCTGGTAATTTGCTCACCGGGCCAAAGTGGCTTCAGGGGGGCTCCACTACGAAGGGACTAATTTTTGGTGAGGGCAAGAAACCGAAGACCGATAAAAGGAATCATCATAGTGTCGGAATATCCGAAAATAGCAAGTTTCCGGTCCGTTGAGGCCTTCTGGGATCACTTTACTGGGTTGGCTCAGGAGCATTTTGGCTGGACTCTGCCGATCGAGCGATCTGCTTTGGCAGCACACCAAGACTCCCCATTGGCTGAGGCATTGGGGGTGGGGGATCGTGTGATTGGCAACCGCTTTTGCATCCACCCAATGGAAGGATGGGATGGGACGCTGGCGGGGTTGCCTTCGGAGCGGACGCTTCGGCGTTGGCGGCATTTCGGACTTTCCGGGGCGAAGCTAATCTGGGGTGGTGAGGCAGTTGCAGTTCGGCATGACGGTCGGGCCAACCCTAATCAACTTTGCTACCGACCCGAGAATCGCGATGGATTCCTCACGCTGCTACGTACGGTTCGGGAAGCCCATCAAGAACGATTCGGCAGGGACGCTTGTGAGGACCTTCTTGTCGGCTTGCAGCTTACCCACTCGGGTCGTTTTAGCCGCCCTAATCGAAAGGATCTCCCCGAACCGCGGATCGTTTATCACCATCCTCTCTTGGATAGCCGTGTGGGTATTAGGCCGGGGAATGATGCTCCGGTATTGACCGACGATGAACTCCTCCGGCTTGTCGACGATTACGTGGCCGCGGCGAAGTTGGCGCAAGAGGTGGGTTTTGACTTTGTCGACATCAAGGCCTGCCACGGATACCTAGGGCACGAGACACTCTCAGCATACGATCGGCCGGGACCGTTCGGAGGGAATTTTGAGAATCGAGTCCGATGGCTGTGTATGGTCATCGAAGCAGTACAGTCTCAGTGTCCTGGGCTTCTCGTCGGTGTGCGGCTTTCCGTGTTTGACTTTCCGCCGTTTCGGCCGGATCCGGCCCGCAGTGAACCAGGCAAACCGGGTCCAGGAGTACCTTGCGATTTTTCCACGCCGTATCCTTGCTTTGGAGCGCGACGGGATCAACCGCTTTGCGTGGATTTGACTGAGCCGATCGCACTTATGCGGCTTTTGCGTGACCGGTATGGTATTCGGCTTTTCAACTTGACGGCAGGATCGCCCTATTACAACCCGCACATTCAGCGGCCGGCTTACTTTCCGCCATCGGACGCGTATGCCCCCCCGGAAGATCCGCTCCTCGGTTGCCTAAGACAAATTGATGCCGTCCGGCAAATCAAACTAGCTTTACCCGATGTGGTGTGTGTTGGGTCGGCGTACACGTATTTGCAGGAATATCTTCCCCACGTCGGCCAAGCAGTTCTTCGAGCTGGCTGGGCAGATGCGATCGGACTGGGGCGAATGGTGCTTAGCTACTGGGATCTGCCGGCTGACGTTTTAGCTGGCCGACCCCTTGATCCAAAGCGCATTTGCCGGACGTTCAGCGATTGCACCACGGCTCCGCGTAATGGCTTGCCAAGCGGATGTTATCCCTTGGATGACTTTTACAAGAACTCCCCCGAAGCTGAGCTGCTCAAAGCGATCAAGATGGCCGCCAGAAGAGGATGATCTTTCCTCTTGTGGAAAGGCGGACGGAAGTGACGTAGCGGTCACCTTTGGCATCCCCGATCGGTACCCATCTATAAACGAAAGCGAATCCAGCGGAGGATATCCTCGGCCACCATCCCAGCCTCCGGCTCGTGAAGGAGGTCGTGATAAAGACCGGGATAGAGACGGAACGTTTTGTCCACAGAGCTTGCCCGGGCGAAAAGCTCGGCACTTCCCGTGGGGATGCAGATCCGATCCTCGCTTCCGTGAAGGACCATGAAGGGCACTGTTACTCTTCCCAGGAGCTGCCGCAGCCGAGCCGCTGAGTGCAAGATGATATAGCCGGAGCGGGTGGGAATTCGTCCATGGTAAACAAGTGGATCTTTCATAAAGTCGTCTACAACGCGTGGATCACGAGATAAGGCTTTGGCTCCCATGCGGACAATCCTGGCCCAAGGGAGGATGCTCGCCACAATAGGAGCCAGCCGGCGTATCCACTCCGGGATAGCACCGACGACAACGGCCGGCGCCAGGAGGATAACTCCCCGGCACGACGGCGCGTTTTCAATGCTCCACAAGGCCGTAATGAGCCCGCCCAGGCTATGTCCGATCAAAAATGGCTTTTGCTCGGGCTTGCCTCCGGAAGCCCAGCTGACAACCTTCGAAAGGTCACCAAGAAGCTCGTCCATCGAGCGGAACCAAGCCCGGGGACCTTCCGAGCGACCGTGACCTCGGAGGTCAAAGGCCACAACTTCTAGCCCCGCTCCGGTCAACTTCCGGAAGAATTCCTCATACCGCCCGGAGTGTTCCAAGAACCCGTGAATGAAAATCACCCTAGCCAGAGGGGAAGCGCCGGCCGCCAAGCACCGGAGCGTTTGAAGTCGCAGACCGGAAACGCCCTGAATGAATGCTACCTCTTGCCCAGAATGCTGCATTTGGACGAACCCGGTACCAGCATAGGTTGCGCTCGCCGAACAGCAGATCTCCGAAGTCTCCAACTTGACGCTTCCAGTTAACCAGAAAACGTGTGCCGGTTGCAACGGTGGCCAATCAGCGTTAGTTTATTGACGTTCCGGTTGCAGCCTTAAAAAGTACTTTCCGGAGTGGGATTGGGAAGGCTAACCCGTGCGTTGCTTTGGAATAGGGCCATCCCCACCTTCATGCCTAAGAAATTGGCTTCCGCTGTCCGTCGTTTTGTGCTTCTAACGCGGTTGCTGGGAGGGCCGTCGTGGATAATCGAGGCCAACACGTTGTGGCTAAGAAGTTGAGGGTCCAGGTTTGGCATTCATGCGTTAGTGGGAGGAAAAGCCATGCGGACAAGATGTGCTTTGTTGACGATTTGCCTTTTGGCAGGGATTGGAGGCGCGTCCAGGATCACCGAGGCACAAGGGCTGGCGCAGTCAAAGCAACTGAAATTCAGCATACGCATGCTGGCCCATGATCTTAATGAAGGGTGCGCCATTGGCGATATCAACAGGGACGGCCTGCCGGATGTGGTAGCTGGGGAGCGGTGGTACGCGGCTCCACAGTGGATTCCCAGACCTATTCGCTGCATTGAGCAGACGATGGGGGATTTCTATGCTTCCAATGGTGACCTTATTTACGATGTTGATGGTGACGGCTGGCTCGATGTGATCTCCGGCAGCTGGATGGAACCGGAACTTTACTGGTTCCGTAATCCGGGCAAGGAAGGTCTTGAGCGAGCCTATAAGTGGGAAAGGCGGGTGCTCTTTCAAGGCCGGGGCCAAAACGAAAAGTTTGCGCTTCATGACTTCGACGGTGATGGGATACCGGAAATTTTCGTCAACTGCTGGGAGAAGCAGGCTCCAGCCGTCGTATGGCGGATGGCCAAGGACTCTTCCGGGAAAATTATTCGTAAACAAGATGGTACGCCGGAAATGGTGAGAATTGTCATTGGTGCTCAAGGCGCAGGGCACGGTTATGCCTTTGGCGATATCAACGGCGACGGGCGGGAGGACCTGGCGACCGAAATCGGCTGGTATGAGCGGCCCGAAGGTGACCCGTTTGCCCGCCCGTGGACATTCCACCCGGAGACTGCTTTGCCGCACCCAAGTGTGCCTTTCCTCGTTGTGGATTTAACAGGCGATCGCCGGGGGGAGATCATCTGGGGTAAGGCCCACGACTATGGCCTCTACTGGTGGGAGCAGGGGCCGCCAAAGGCAGATGGGACGACGACCTGGAAAGAACACCTAATCGACAACAGCTGGTCTGTCGTTCATTGTTTGGTTTGGGAAGATGTGGACGGCGACAATAAACCTGAACTGATTACCGGGAAGCGCGTGCGGGCTCATGCCGGCCATGATCCCGGCGATTTGGATCCGCCGGCCTTGTTGTGCTACAAATGGGATCCGTCGACGCGGCAGTTTACCCGGTTGGCCATTGCCGACTTTGGCAGTGGCGTAGGTACGGGGATGCAAATTGCGATCGGCGATCTCAACGGCGATAAGAAGCCGGACATCGCCGTTGCGGGCAAATCCGGAACGTACCTTCTTTTTAACGAAGGGTTTGCACCGTAGCTCCGCATCGTTGACAGATGTAGTTCCGGGGTCGAAGAAGGCGCTTTACCCGCCCCACTTTGCCGCGCCGGAGTTTGCCTTAGCTCTTGCCGCCTCTTATTGCGCGGGGAGGACAACTTCGTTCGGCCAGCCCCGTCAGTTCAAAACGTGGCAAAGAAGGCGTTGTGCTGTCCCCCAAGGGGCAAACGTCCCCCGCGGCGGGCGAGTCTTAGCGACTCTTGCGCCGGAGGACCAGGACGGTATCTGCCATATCGTCATTAAATTGGCTAGGGCGATCGATTTCGTACCAGTAGTCAAAGGTGTCGCATAAATCGAATTGCCCACAGCGGCCGATCGTCTTTCTGAGCTGCGAGGCGGTGTAAATTCGAAGGGGAAATTCGTGACGTATCCGGACGACCCGGCGGGGGCTTTGTACCCTGAGGCTTACCCGCAGCCATTCGCGCCGACGGCGTCTGTCAACTTTTAGCACCCGCAAGGTGACCGCCAGCGATAACCTCCCGTGCCGCGCTCGCCAACGCTCGACGCACTCGTCACTGGCGTCCGGGGGCAAGAGATGGACACCTAAAATATAAACACCTCCTGGCCGAATCGCCTCGGCCATACACCTAAGGTGCTGAAGGGCGTGCTTTTCCGTCAGAAGGTGGCGAAAGCTGTCGAAGGTGCAAAAGGCAGCGTCCACAGGCTGAGACACAGCAAATTGGCACATGTCCGCCCGAAAGAGCGTCGCTCGGAGACCTCTGGCTTGCAATCGACGCTGGCAGTAAACCAGGGCCCGTTGATTAAGATCGAATGCAAGAACACGAAATCCCTTGGCGGCCAGGGCACGCACCAGCCGGCCACTACCGCAGGCCGGCTCAAGCAAGGTAGTCACACGTCCGTCGGCGTAGCGGGTAAATGCCGCTTGCAAGAAGGCAGCTTCCGCCCTGGTCTCGTCGCGGAAAGCAAGGTCGTAATATTGAGGAAAATCGTACCAATTGGCGTGGATTATCCGGGTCATTGCGCTGGGACGTTCAGGCCCAAAGTCGGGGATCCAAAACAGGGAAGAATCACTGATGCGGGCCCTAACCGATCGCTCACCTACTCGTCGCGTGCGTTTGAATTGTCTCGCGCCGATCAAGTTTACTCATTCGTCACTATGAAAGTGGTACTCCCTAGCCCCAAAAAGAAGGCTTTTGGCTTTCGATTCTTTTTTTGGGCGTCTCGCTATCCGGGCCGGACGTTGCTACCGCCTGTAAGTTCTCTCGGCATATTTCGTGTTTCATTCGAATTTGGCATCTTCCAAAAACATTTGCCTTAGCCACCGTGCACTCGCAAGAAAGAGGGGAGCGGTTGTCTCTGAGCCTTAAAGGGAATCTTGGCGATGGGAAGCGAAGTGGACAATGCCGCAAAAACCTTTACCCTGCCCCCAAAGATATATGACGATTTAATCAATTGGGAAAGACGCCTTGCGCGGGAGGGACCCTTTATCCAGGCCCTTTTTGAAAGGTGTGGGGTGCGTCGGGTCCTTGATGCGGCGTGCGGGACGGGTCGGCATGCGCAATTGTTCCACTCTTGGGGCCTTGAAGTTGAGGGTGCCGATGTAAACGCGGAAATGATCGAGCTGGCTCGTCAACAATTCGGCACGCCACCGGGGCTCCGATGGGTGTTGTGGAACTTTCTCGAACCTTATCCCACACCTGGGAATTTCGATGCGGCGGTGTGCCTTGGGAATTCATTATCGCTTGCCAAAGATGGGGACGAGGTTTGTTGCGCCCTGGCGAATCTGTTAGGTGCAGTTCGTCCCGGCGGGATCGTACTCGTCCACGTGCTCAATTATGCGCGGGTTCCGATCGGCAAATGGGTTTGGCAGAAAGTAGCACGGTGCCAATTAGAAGGGCGACAGGTGCTGGCGCTTAAGGGAATCTACCGCTTGGGCGACCATGCCCTGATGAGCTTCATTTTTGTTGATCCGGTGGAGCCGGAGGTCCTGGGAAGCTACGTGGACGTATTATTCTGCCAGGTATTAAAGGCCGTTGGCGAATTTTTGTCGACGCAACCGCCCGCCGAAGCCTACCTCTTTCTTGACTATGTCCCGTCATCCCGCCTTCCGCTCGAACCGGGAACACGGGGACAGTTTTCCGCGAGCACGGATATTCTTATTTTTATTCGGAAGTAGGCGGCACACGCGATCTTTCGCATGGTGTCTCCAAATACCAGTGGATTAAGTCTAAAGCAGAAAGGTCGTGCCGGGGGGTAAATTCGACCGTTCGAGGAAAGAAAAATGTGCCGCGGGCTCGCAGGAAAAGGTTTTATCCCTGATCCTGGAGAGCAACCCCTGGAGGCTAGGACACCCTCAACATTGCTACGGGCCAAGGGATCGACTCGCCGCGCTTGTACCGGTAGGGCACCCAAAGCATCGGGTCAGAGTCGCTGAATCGCTGCAACGCCTTTCCAAGGGCCTTTCGCCGTCGCTTTGATTTCGCAATCAGACGGCGTTCTTAAACAAATTATCAGACTGAGTTTTTCAACGAGTTCTCGACGGATGCGGCAAAGCGATACAGTTTCCTCGCGGGTTTGTTTGTCGAACTTGCCCCTTAACCCCGAGCTAGTACCACTGCCCGCAGCGACCACCGGCAGGTCACACCCGCTTTGGTAACCATCGCCGCTTTGCGTCCATGAATGCTGCTTGCGTGCGCGAATTCGTTGAAGCTGAGCTGCACACACCGCTCGAGGAAATCCTTGGGTCGATGCTGGTTGCACAAATAATAGGGCGCGTGTTTACACCTCGGACCAGAAGCCTGGAACCGGGAGGGGATATCGACCGTCGGGCAATGGTTCCACCGGCGCCGCGGAATCGAGGGTCATTTCATCAACGTAAGAACAAAACTGAAATTTGGAGTTGTAAACTTGCTCCCAATTGATCGTTTTACCACTATGGAGGGCCGCCCGGCCCATGATGGTGGCCAGGTTGACCAAAGCGGCGCGTTTACCTTCGTTGTAGGGAAGATCTTTCCGAATTGCCTCGAGTAAATCCACCCACTCCCATTGCCAGTGGGTAAACTGCTCTTTTTCCCCTTTCCAGGCCACGTTTTCCGGGTCACCTCGCCGGTCTTTGTAAATAATCGTGGCGTCCCTCTGGCCCCAGAGCCACGGCATCAAGGCGGCTCGCTTGGTGCCTACGATATACGTGCCGAAATCTGTGTCACAGTTTGGCAACCAGCGAGCCGTATGCGAGGCACAGATTCCGTCGCTAAACGTCCACTCGACATGAACCTGGTCATAATTTTGCCCGAAATCCATCGCCGGGTTCGTCCGTCCGCCAATGCCGATAGCACGAATCGGGTAACTATCAAGGACCCAGCATATTTCATCAACTTGGTGGATATCCATTTCTGCCCACAGTCCGCCCGAGACCCAAAGAAAGTGAACGAAATTGCGGATCTGCCAAATCAGTTCGGAGACATTCGGCGCTTTTGGCGGTAGGGGGCCGGAAGGATGCATTCGATAGGCTCGTATTTCGACAATCTCGCCGAGCTCTCCCTCCCGGATCCGACAAATCAGCTCCTGACGGTTCCGCGAATGGCGGGCCATCAAACCGGCGGCTATCTTCAAATTCTTTTGCTCTGCAGCCTCCGACGCAGCCAGCACTCGGCGACAGCCTGGGGGATCGCTGGCGAAGGACTTCTCCATGAAGACGTGTACGTTTTTTTCCACAGCGTACTCAAGTTGTGCCGGACGAAATGCTGCATACCCGGCCAAAATAGCCACACCGCCTGGAGATACGCAATCGATCGCTTGACGATAAGCGTCAAAGCCGATAAATCGTCGTTCCGGGGGAACATTCATCTGCTTCGGATATCGCTGGGTGAGTTGCTTCAGGGCGTTTTCCAAGCGGTCGGCGAAGATGTCGGCCATCGCCACAAGCTCGACAGGGCCGCCCGGCACTTCGCAAGCATCGCTGACGGCGCCGCATCCTCGTCCTCCGCAACCAATAAGCGCCAGTCGGATCGTGTTATCCTCGGCCACATGAACCGCAGGGAGGGCCTTTTGGGCAGTGGCGGTGCTTGCTATGGCGGTGGTCCAAGCCGCAAATTGACGCCGGTTTATTGCCCCCACGGAATGCTGACCAACATCGTGACTGTGTAACATAATGAATGCCTCTCGATTGTTAACTGCCGTCCTGTAAGCAAACTCACTTCATCGGCGGACATGGCCGGCCGAGGTGCTTTTCCAGGAACTGAAATGTACCACAGCCATGGATTTCGTGCCCCCCGCGGAAAAACTCGATTTCCGTGCGGTCTTCTAGGCCCAAGCGAGTATAAAGTAAACGCAGCTTAGCGTATTCATAGGCTACCCACCAATCGGGTGCTACCGCATCTTCGTGGCCTCGCTCTACCATGAAAGGTCGAGGGCAAATAAGTCCTCCCATTTCTGCATAATTAAACGTGTTGCCGAGGTTAAAGTCGAACATCTCCCATTCGCCGTGAAACATATAGCTTCCGGCAAAATCCAACGCTACCAGCTTGCGGATCCAATCGTTGAAATTCGCTGAACAAATAGACAAACAATAACCCTCGAGGCAGGCCGGCAGTTTCATCGCCGACACTCCTCCGTAGCTGAGCCCGTAAAACGCGATCCGTTCGGCATCAACAAAGGGCAAACTCCGAAGCCAGCGAAGAATTTGTTCATGCTGTTTGCCAATTATCGAGAAGTACGACAGACCAAGCGGATCGCTCTTTCGCCGAAGGAGTCGCACCCGATCGCCACCTGCTGGCTTGACGCTGTACAAATGAAAGGGAGAAAAGGTCACAAAACCTCTTTCCGCCAACTCTCTGGCGAACCCGCGATACCAGGGATTGTTCCGATCCAAGGTGTCCGCCGGAGTACCACTTAGCCCATGTTGACATACAACCACAGGGCGTTTTTCGCCGGGGCGAAGGTCCGTCGGCACACAGAGAATTCCGAAGGCATCTAGGTCAGATAGCACCGGGATAAGAATTTCGTAAGCGGTAAACCGCGGGTCTTTCTCGAAGGTGCGCGACCGGACGGCCGGCTCGACGAGCGGATCATCCAACCACCCGATAATCTCTTCGCGAAAAAACTCTCTTAATTTCCATTGACTGGCCTGAAAGTTGTCGACCGAACTAAGGTCCACCGATCCGTAAAACCACTGTTGTCGAATGAGCTCTCCTTGACGGAATAACGCTTGGACATCTTCCTCCAGTTGCCTTACGAGGCGCTCCTGCCGAGCCTGTGGATCGAAGTTAACCCGGCGATCCTCCGGTAGCATGTGTTCTGTGGGAAATTGCACCTCCGGCACACCCAGCGACCGGAGAAAGGCTTTGAGAGCTTCCGGAGATCCGGGGCCAATGGTTTGCCCTTGTGCGCCCGCAACAAGTTCCCGTTTACCGAGAGAACCTTTGTCCAAAGCCCCGGCCCGGGCAAATTCGTTGCGCACACTGTCAAAGGTTGGCGTCCGGATTCTTCCCGGAGCTGCGGTGTTTACCTTTCCCGGGAGACCGGGAGGCCCATCTACCGACGGTGTTGCGCTATATTCCACGATGAATGCGCGCGGCGTGATTAACGAGGCAATCTCGGCATCACCAAATTCTCGCAGTAGTTGCCATACGTTGCGGTAGATGGGTTCTTCCCACAAACGTTGACGACTGTCAAAGTATCCGCTGACTAAGCAGGCATCAACGCGTTCGTCGGCCGCCGCTGCATAAAAGGCGATCAAACCGCCTTCGCCGTAGCCGATGATCCCTACCGGCAGACAGGAATAGGGGCCGCTTTTAAGCCAATCAATTACCGATAAGACGATTTGGACCTCATAACCGATGATGTGTCGTCCCATTGTAAACGCTTGGCGATAAATCCATTCCCGGTGTGGCTGATTGGTCATCCCCACCTGCGGGTTGCCCGAAAAAAGGCATGCGCGGTCAACCAAGGCAGGGAGGACTATAAGACATCCGGCCTCGGCCAGTCTTCGGGCAAACTGATGCTCTAGCCGAACCCCGGGAGCAAGTCCCACCAGCTGTTCCGGCGTCTGGTCGGCGTCGGGTAGTGCCACTATGAGCGCCTTGGGAGGGCTTGTGGGCTCCAAAAGCAGTCCTTCGCCCCACACTTGGCGGAGAACCGCCCATCTCACTTGGTGAATGCGGTAGTGCGGGGTTTCCCCCACCACACTTGAAGGCGCATTACTGCCGAAATATTCCAAGCGGGGTACCTGTCTTTCATCCACGAGTCCGATTATCTTGCGGAAACGTTGACGGTTTCCGGCGACGGATCGCCGATACGCGTCAACGTCGGAAAAGTCATAGCTCCAGTAGCTAGAGCGCTTATCTACCGCTTCTGCCAATTTGCGATCGAGAAAAGCATGGGCCTGGTCGATAATCCGAAGATGAAGATCGCCGGATAACTCCAGCGGTTCTGTGCCTGGTAAGGCGTCGGCCTGAGCCAGTGAGGAAGGTAAGATCAACAAACAAAGGGCAGTCATAATCCGCAAGCCAGCTTTCCACATTGACGGCGCATCCCGAAACGGATTGAGATAACAACTGGACCAACTCTACCCCCTCATTATGAACTAGGGGACGTCGGTTACAACCAGATGCCTGTCGTATTGGTGGCGGCTCGAGATTCCCAGATCACGAGTGCTCAGATGTTCTTCGGTGCGGTGATGGGCTCTGCCGGCAATACCAGGCGAATCCCTAGCGTATCATACGTGTGGACCTCTTACCCACCTTTGGTTCTCTATTCGTCAAAAAAACAAGTCTAGCTCCCGAGCCCTGGGTATCAACTCCAAGAATTCGGAAAATCTTTTGCTTTTTTCGCCAGAACCCGCAGCCATAGCAATCTACAGCCGAAACAGAAGCCGCTGTTTATTTCAGCTTGAGGGGCTAATTAAATGTTGGCGGAGCGGTGCCAGGGTGGCGCTTTGCTGTGTGTCGCTATTTTGGTCGAGAACTCTGGCGGTTGTGCCCACGGGCTTTTAAGAGACTGTGTTCAAATTTGCTTTGCGTGGGATTTTGAAGGGGCGGGGCGGCGGGACAGGAGTTGACTAATGGCAATCAGGATTATCGCTCCGCTGCTGCGAGGATTGTGCTCATTGTCCCACCGATGAAGCCGATGGTGACTCAGCCAGGCAAAGCTCCTTTCCACAGTCCACCATTTGGGTAGGACCCCAAGCCGGTCCAAACCCACTGGTTGAAGGATCCTCTGCAGCACCCAAAGGCCTGCCGCACTTGCTCTAGCAGCCCCTCCCACCGGTAGGCAGCCTCCCCAAAGACTATCTGCACCCCCGGACAGCTCTCCACTAGCCGAGCGAACACCTGCCAGGCTCCCAGCTAATCCTGTTGGGTGGCGAAATCCACTGCTCCAGCACCGCCCATTGCTCTCGGCTCAAGATGTGCTCGTACGGGAAACGGTCCAAAGTGGCGACTCCGTCCTTGGAGGGTTTATGTCCTTCCCCACATCCCCACGGCGAAGTCGAATTGTTTTTGGTCGACTAGGGTCACATCCGAAAAATGCCCCTTCCGGCCGAAAACCTTGCCCAATTTCCTCCCAAAAGATTTTGAAGACAGTCTGTTCGAGACCGGAGCTCGACCCAAAGTATCCTTTCATGGGCAGGTATGCCTGTACGAGGAGAAACAAGAACTTTTAAGGCGGTTGCCGAACTCAAGAGTTGCATCAACGGCGATCGCCGCAGGAAATTCCCTTTCTTCAGTGACCGAGTTGGCCCAGGCGGATTAGGCGCCAACGAATCTTGTAAGGGCGGTTAGGCCGGGGGGATTGGCGGTTGTGCACATTCTCAACTATGACCAAGTGCCGGATGGAAAGCCTCTTTGGCAAAAGGTCGCATGGATAATCGTGGAGGGAAGGAGGTTGCTGGCGTTAAAAAGCCTCCATCGCCTAGGCGATCGGGCGATAGTGGGTTTTGTATCTGTGGACCCTAGTGTGCCGAGACTAGTCGCAGGGGCTAGCGAGCTTCTCCTCTGCACAGTATGGTCGGCCATCGAAGAATTGGTTGAAGAGAGGCGGCCAAGAAAGGTCACCCTGTTCTTGGACTACTTGTTCGAGAGTGGCCTGCAGATCCCGCCGCGAGGAATCACACCTCTTCCGGCGGGTCAAGATCTGATCGTGGTGTTGGAAAAGTAAGTTCGGGAGACAAGACGCCATTTACTCACGCGGGAAGGCCGGGGCCCGCGGAAGCCTTGTGAGCGGGCGTGTGTTGCTTGCGGCAATCGCGGCATGTGCCGAGGATAAACATCCGGTGTCCAACAGCTTCGAACTGATAAGCCCTAGCCAGACGATCCCGAAGTTTTTCGAGCTCTTTACTTTGAAAATTCGATCAGGGCGCCGCAATGCTGGCGAAAGAAATGGTCATGGTCAGTATAACCATATTAGTGCTCATAAACGGCGCGATTACCAATCGTGATTTTCTGCAAAAGACCGGCCTCGACTAGCTCAGCCAACGTACTGTAAACAGTAGGTCGATTTACTTGCAAGCACTCGCCCCCTCCGTCCCGCAAATGCCCTAGCAGCTCCTCCGCGTAATAATGATCGTGATGACTAAAGATTTGCCGAAAGATCACCTCTTGCTTTTGCGTCATTTCCTCGCCGTTACACGACAGGTATTGAGCAAATCGCTCATGAGGTCACATTTTCGTGGAGACGAGTCCCACCCAAGCCGCACGCCGATTCCGAAAACCTTCTACGAAAGCCGGGATGTTAAGTCATTGGGGGCTTGCTGCCATTCCGAAGCTCGGAGATGTACTTTCCACCCCAGAAGTCCACAGACCGTATGCTTCTTAACCCCTTGATTCTAATCCTGGTCTGCCTGGCCCGCTCTTTGACCAACGCGTGGTGTGGTGTGCCTAGGGGGACGCCCTGGTGGGACGCGGACGGAAGCGCGTGAAGTGCGCGCAAAATTTGCGGCGGCCTTGCCACACAGCTTCGCCGGCAAAGAAAGGCGGAACAGCACAAGTTTACTGGTTGGCCTTTAGAGTGCCGCTACAGAAATTACAGACCGCAACGTCTTAGTCAACAAGCTGCGATGTCAATGAGTCAGCTATTTTGAAGACGTTCGAGGAGCCGTCTAAGAGCAATCTCTAGCTTTTCCGGCGTTTCGTAAGTGCCCGCGGCGATCTCGGCGCGAATCTGCCGAACCCGGTCCCAGCGGATCTGCTGCGAATCCTGGATGTCCGCCAGGCGTTGAGCGGCTTCCGAGAGATGGAGCTCGTCTTGAATAGGCGGCGACGCCGGTCGCGGTTGCTGAACCCCGCGAGGCAGATGAGGTCCCCCGATTCCCTGCGGTCCGTGGATGGAGCCCGGTCCGAAAACCTGCATCCTGAAATCCTCCGCTTGATTGGTGATGCCGCTTAGTTCCCCCTCCTACTGATAGTCTAACCCCGAACTCGGCAAGCTCGGAAGTGCGATTTCCCGGTGGCTAGCATCCTAGCCAGACACTCACCTCGCCGTTGAGTGCCAGTGCCTGCAAGGACGGAGACGTTTGGTAGCCAGCAATTCAGCTTAAGTGTCATTTGTTCCAAAAGTTCACCAACTTCTCAGGCCAGTTCCTTGATTTTGGTAAAAACGGAGCCAGTTTCATCCCAACTTGGATGATTCTTGGGAGATGTACCAACAAGACGGAGCGGTCCGTGCCCCGAGCAGGTTCCTTGAGCAGCTTACCTTTGGGATCGGAAAGAGTACCGCTGTGACGAGATTGCTCGTTCGAAATTCGTTCTGCACCACCTCTGTCGAAGAATAAGCGGCCAAAGACCCTGCGGGCTTGACCAGCCGAAACGGATGCTCTTTCCGATCGTTAGGTAGGGATACGCTCTGCCGCATCCAACGCTGTAATTTGGCCCCCCATGTCCCTACCACACAAATTGTTAACATTTCAAGTGGGATGAAGTCGGGCGGAAGGCGCGTTGCAGGCCGCCCTTGCGAAGTGGGAATCCCACTTCGACAGCTTCGCCCAGCTTGTCTGAACCTCCGTCGTGTTGTTCAGGGGAAAGCAATTCCCGGACTAACGGCGCTACAGCGATTTTCCGCGGGACCGCTCCGTGCGTCCGACAAACATCCGCGACGAAAAAACGGCTAGACACGCCAAGCCCGATAAGGATTTGTAGCACTCCGAATCCTTCTACCGGGAGGAGACTTTCGGTTGGAACTGCTTGCCCTGGAGGCCTGCTGCTACCTTCTTCCAGCCGTAGACAAAAAACCAGAGGAAACTTTCGCTTCGGAAATACCGCTTGCCAAAAAGCCCGACCTCATCAGCGTGCTTATAAGAACACTTAACTAAGCGCGGCAATGGGGAATCTGCTCTCCGGCAGTAAAAATCGCTCGAATGATTCGGCAATTGCGTTTCAGGCTAGTTCCCGCCTGGATGGTCTAGCGACCCCCTCCCGCCCCGATTCGGCTTCCCAGTCCGGGAAGTTTGGGCTCAACAGGGTTGCTTGCGCAGGGACCCCGGCGATCTGGGCCGGCTTGGCTCAACCTGAAATTGCCGGTTGCACTCTGACTAACGACCGATTAGGTTGCTAGCTCCTTACGAAGAAGGGCTAATGTTAACCGGTAAGAGTGTGAAGGCCTTCTAATAACCATTAAGGGGGGATAAAGAGACAATTCCCCTCTGAAGGGTGATGGAAAAGAGAGCAGGTGTTCAATTATGCTGCATTAAAACGATACAGGCGAGCTGGGTTCGGGCCGCACCAACCAGCTCGCCTGTACCTTCGGAAGTGGGTACTTCCGCGCCCCTGAGAGCCGTGCACTCTTTCGGGGGAGTGAGGACTAGGAGGCCCGGCTTCTCAAGGACATAGGTCCTTTTCGCGAAGCGGGGGGAGCACTTCGCGGAGGCGGACCCAAACCTCTTTCCGGTTGTCCGGCACAGTCTGAGGAGACCGCCGGACGCTCTGGGGGGTGACTTCTCCGCTGGCGCAGAGTCGTTAGGTTGTGTGAGCATAACGCGTGCCAATTGGGCTGGGTCATTGGGCCCTCAGGAATAGAACTCCGCGATCAGTCTTTCCCCGGTAGCTGAATAAGTTGAAAAATGCGGGAATTGGATGCTTTGGCTAAAGATCCCTGGCTTTATGCGGCGGCAGCGATGTCCCAAAGCTCCCGATAAGCCCCGCACCTTCGCAAAAGCTCTGAGTGTGTGCCGACGTCGACCACTCGGCCATCGTCCATGACCACAATTCGGTCCGCCAATGCGAGCGTGCTTAGCCGATGGCTAACAATCAATGTGGTCCGCTGCCGGGTAAACTGCTGAAGCACCTCATGGACAAGTCTTTCGTTTTCTAGATCAAGCTGGCTAGTCGCCTCGTCTAGGATGAGGATCGCGGGATCTCGGAGGATCGCTCGAGCTAGGGCAATTCGTTGCCGCTGACCGCCCGAGAGCCGGCATCCAAGCGGTCCAATGCGGGTATCGTAGCCCCGAGGCAAATCGTTCACGATGAAGTCATGCGCCTGGGCCTTGCGCGCTGCATCCTCCACTTGTTCCCGCGTCGCCCAGGGAGAGCCATATCGGATGTTATTGAGAACAGTGTCATCGAAAAGAACCGGCTCCTGGGTGACTAACCCAATCTGGCTCCGCAAATCGCGTAATCGCACTGAGCGGATGTCAATGCCGTCGATGAGCACTCGGCCCGAAGTTGGGTCCATAAATCGGGGAATCAAGCTTAAAAGAGTGGTTTTTCCGCAGCCACTGGGGCCCACGATTCCAAGTCGCTCGCCGAATGCAATTTCAAGGTCAATGTCTTTCAAAACAAGTTGACCGGGATAATACGCAAATTGAACTTTGTCGAAGCAAATACTGCGACAATGCCGAGGAAGTCGCCGTGGTCGGGCAGGATCGCGAATCTCAATCGGCCGATCCAAAATCTGAAAGACTCTGTCGGCCGCAGCCGCTGCCTTTTGCAGCTGCCCCAGCACATCGGAAAGTTTGCGCACAGGGTCTGCCGCCCCAGCCAAGAAGCCAAAAAACAGAACGAGGGCGGGTAACTCAAGAGGCTGGTCGGTTATCCGCACGCCGAAGAGGTGGGTTTCACCCCGGAGGACTATCCATCCGCCTGCCAAAATGCCGAGGACGATTGTGAGGATCCCTAAGATCTCGATCAATGGGTGAAGAAGCGCGTCGTACCGGGCGATCCGCATGGCGTTGCGGAAGTAATTTTTGCTGGTGGCATGAAACCGTTTCTCCTCCTGTTTCTCCATAGTGAATGCTTTGACAACGGCAATTCCTCGCAGAGCGGCTTCCCAGGCGGCATAAAGCTCGGCCATGTTGGCCATCGCCCGGCTATGGGCCCGTTTGAGTGTCATGGCTAGCCACCTAATGGTAAGCCCCGCAATCGGTGTGATCAGTAAAGTCAACAGGAGAAGTCTCCAAGAGATCAAGGCCGCACCCGCCAAGCAGGCGATCATTTTCAGCGGTTCTCGGGCGAGCTTGCCGCTTAGGCATTCCAACCCCCCCGCTATCGCGGAGAGATCGTGGGTGGCACGGGACATAATTTGGCTGATTCCTTCGCGATGAAAGGTCGCAAGGTCAAGTCGGAGGACCTGCGCAAAAAGCCGTTGACGAAGTTCATAGGCTGTCAAATGGGCAAATCGGGCAGAGAGGACAGACTGGGCCACAAGAAGCACGCACTTTAGCCCTGTCCCAACAAGAAGCAGTGCTGTCAGGAGGATGAGCGTGCGGAAACGATCATTCGGTACAAGAAGCGTAATCCACGGATGGAACGCTCGAAGCCAAAAAAGAAGTCGCTCTTGCGTGCGGATACGTTCTCGCAGAGCCTCCTTTTGAGACTGGAGGTCCACATTGTCAGTCGGTGTGGCACCCGGGCCCAGTTCAAGCTCGGCCAAACGGGCCTCAAGGGAAGCCAGCTCCAGTTCAGCCTGTTGAAGTCTCTCCTCCCACCGCTGGCCAAGGGTTTTTCCGCCAAGGGTCAGCTCGGCAAGCGGATAGACCGCCCCGATATTGGCACCCCAAAAAAGCCCGACACCGAGCGCACAAAAGATCGCCCCCAGCAGGGTCCAACGATGGCGAAGGGCGATCCTCAGAACACGGAAAAAACTCCTCATGGGCGTCCGTTCCCTCCGCTCCCCGTAGTCCGTTACGATCGATGCCTACCGTGGACCAAGTGCCAAGCCGAAAGCCCGGCTGCGGTGTTCACGGCAACACTGGGACAGATCGTCTCTGCAGAACAAGCAGTTTTGGCCAGGAGGATTTCAAGCTGCATGCCATCCGCGTCGACAGCGAGCGAACCCAGAGCGATGTCGACATAAAGGAACCTACTTCTTGTCCTCTAACCCGGCGGCCAGCCGAATTTTCGTCCACCAAGGAGGTGCAAGTGTACATGCATGACCTCTTGGCCGGCATCGGGGCCGCAGTTAATCACGATCCGGTATCCCCCGGCTAAACCGAGCTTCGCAGCCACGGCCTTGGCCGCCGAGAAAAGATGGCCCATGACCGGCTCATCTGCGGGGGTAACGTCGTTTACGGTGGCAATAAGCTGCTTCGGCACAATGAGAACGTGTACGGGCGCGGCAGGATGGATGTCTTTGAACGCGATGCAGCGGTCATCTTCGTAAACAATGTCCGCTGGTATTTCTCGATCGATAATCCGCTGAAAAACAGTCTTCGCCGTCATAGGGGTTGTCTCTCCTCACCTAACGATTTTCGCACGAAGGGAGGCAAGCAAAACTCTTATCCCAATTTATGAGAGGAACGTGGTTTGGATCACCTGGGCCCATATTCTAGCGGGTTGGGCGGTGGCACCAATTGACCCGCCGCCGTGGCCGTCCTTTCAGTTTGTTGACCCGGAGGGGTAGGGAGAGGCCCCTGAAAACGCGGCCTTCCAGCAACTTGCTGAATTCCCTCGGTGGCCGGCGTGGTTACCTCCAGGGTGCCGACCTCCAGGTAGCTAGGTTTCCATAGCGGGTGGTGGGAGAGCGAGGGCATCGTCCAACACCAAATCCGGAATACCGTCCACTACCGCGTAAAAGAGCCGACAAGTGACGCAAACAAATCCGGCCTCCAACTGCCCGGGCCGTGCGGATCCAGCCGAAGACCCCCCGGTCATTTTCTCCCGCCATTGCGGCCGGAGCTCTTCCACCAAGCTTTTGTCTGCCAAAGTTAAGGCCCCCTTGCATCGGGGACAAGCCAGAATCTCGAGAAGCTCCTGGTAGCTGACCATACAAGCTCTCCCCCCTGGCGAAAGGTCGGTACCATACACCGCAAATTCCAAATTAACGGAAACACGTGCCTGGTGTTTGAAAGATGCTCCCCCATCGGGGAGTTGGTGCGATTCCATTGGTAGTGAACTTTGTCCGCCGAACTGCCTGACTGAGCAACGCTTAGCGCGTCTCACTCGTGCCCGGGTGTTGCCCACAGACTCCCGGCCCTCGTATCCGGCTACGTGACTCCGCCCAAAGGTGAAGTGTGGCCAGGCCGGAATGTTCCCAGGAAGGTTCTTCCCTCTGCTCTTCCAATAGCGGCGCCAGCAACTTGGACAGAATCAAACATTACCTGTCTGTCGGGCCAGGCCCGCGACGTTTGTGGGGATTTTAAGAACTATGTTGCTTGAGACGGTCGGCCCGGATTGTACGCACTCGGCATGGTCCGGTGTGAGTCAGCTGATTTACGCCGCCAACGTGTCTTACCTGTGCCGCCTAGTCGCCTTGTCTATAGGTTTGACGACATCTCGTAAGCTACTCGATGCGATGGTGGCAGTCACCAGGACTCCGCCAGTCCCGCGGAGCGAGGCGCAAACTTTATCGCTCTAAGGAAGTGTGGTACAGGGTTTCTCGTCGCCAGTGTGGTCCTCGCGATAGGTTGCGGGAGGGTTGGGCAGGGATTAACATAATCCCAAGTGCGGGAACCATACTCGGTCGGTCAACGAACTTAACTTTTACGCCTCTGAGGGCCTGGGGGAGGGTTTTTCCAAGTCGTCGCTAGGGCTTCGATTTTGGGTGAGTTTAACAAGGGCGGCTCGGGACGGCACCTCTTTCCGCTTCCGGAATGTTGTGGAAAATTCGCCAACTAGGCCCACTGCGGCCAGGCTGATGCGCCCAGTACGGAGGGGATAAACGCCGAAAGGCCGACGCCGAAGAGGGCTTCACCTTATGTCTCGGTTCTTGCATGAGCCTCCGCGGAGACCGGAATTCATCGAGACAACCGGCAAAGTGCTCCTACGGATCCTCACGGACGGAGAGCCCTCGCCTGAGGAACTGGCCAAAGTGGGGTTGCGCGAGGATAGCATCGTGAGGATTAACCGCCAGGGGGACATTGAATTGCGCCGCCGGGACCGTTGGGATGTTATCGGCGGATTACTTGGCGACTTCGAACAGCGCTTGCGGCGGGAGACCGGGTTGGACTGGGCATGAATGGAGAACCGTCGAGGGCGACTTAGAGGTTTTGAAATGCAACTCGCTGGTGTGAAAGTCAGTAGCGGAACTTATCGGAGGAGCTCGGCCGTCCGTCGACCAGGGTGGGCGCGGGACTGGGATCGTTCTGGGAAGACCTGCGCGATCATCGCCGAACCTGCCGAGTGCGTATAGGGCATGAGCTCCTCCACATGCTGGGGGCAGAGTGCAGGGGTCCAAAGGGGACGACGGACTTTTTTCGGGTATGCTTTCAGAGAGGAGAATGCCCAAGTTGGGGAGGGCTTGCCCAAAGGACTGTGGCCGGGCCCCACGGTGTCGACGAGCAAGGTCCCTCAAACCCAAGAAGGAGGCCCAGGGGATGGCTCACACCGGGGCCGACGACCGCGGGACTTCCGCCCCCTTGCCCCATTGCGGAAACCTGCGGCAGTTTACTATCTTGATGGAACGGGGCAACTTTCAGCTGGCAGAGCTCCTCAATCGTTTTGAGCAGCGGGGCGTTTCGGTTCTGGGCTTGTCCATTTTTGAAAGTCCGGAATGCGTCCTGGTTCGGTTGCTGCTCACCCAGCCAGACGTGGGACGGGACGTCTTGGAGCGAGCCGGTTTGGCCATTATTGAAACTAATCTGTTGGCCGTCGAGCTGGCCGAAAGCCGTCAAAGCTTGCTTGGTCTGTGCCGGACGCTCCTCCAGGCAAACGTTAAGATCGTGCATGTTTGTCCGCTTCCGATCGCATCGCGAAATCGCCTGATCGTCGCGGTGATGGTGGAAGACTTGGAGGCGGCGGCAAGTGCCCTCCGCGCAAGGGGCTACCGAATTGTGTCCGAAGAAGAACTGGCTTATTAGACCGTGAATTATCCAGCGGTGGGAATTAACCGTAAGATTGGAAGCGCCTTCTGGCCACGGTTTCTACAGGTTGACTGAGCCGGGTTAGCTTTCGTGTTGATATTGCGGGCGTTCTTAATGGGGAGATCAGTGCCTACAGAAATTGGCAGTCAAGCAGGTTTGCTTGGTAACTTGTGGACTAGAAACTGAAGTGAGTGGTCTATGCCCATTATTGTCGTCTGTCCCGGTTGTCGAAAGCGCTATTCGGTAAGCGACAAGTTTGCGGGCAAATCGGGACCTTGCCCGAATTGTAAAACCCTCATCCAAATTCCCAAAAAAGAAGAGGTCGTCATTCACGGGCCGGAGGAATTCGGCTCTGCCGGACGCGGTGTCACTGGTAAGCTTATTGCCAAACCGTTGACGCGACGAATTTGGCAGATATCACCCGCGATTGCCGTGGCCATCGGGTTGGGATCACTTGCGGTCGTTATCGCCACGGCGATCCTGGGAATGACTGGGATTCTCCGTGATAACATCGTGCTGAGTGGTGTGGGTCTTGTGCTGGTGACATTTCCCCTTGTGGTCGCCGGCTACAACGTGCTCTATGACATCGAAGAGCTTGAACCATATCAGGGTCGGGCCTTGTTGATCCGAGGGGCTATCTGCACCGCTGCCTACGTGGCGATTTGGGCAGGTTTTTGTTTTTTTGGCGCGCGCTATTTGTCGGGTGAGCTGTGGAATTGGCTGATTATTGGAACGCCTTTTGTCATCCTGGGGGCAATTGCCGCTTTGGCGTCATTTGATTTTGATTTTCCCACCGGACTCCTTCACTTTGGCTTTTATGTGCTTGTGGTCACCTTTTTGCGATGGTTGGCAGGGCTGGGATGGATTTGGGAGTTGCCAAGTCGGCTCTG
Source organism: Thermoguttaceae bacterium (assembly GCA_025060325.1). Lineage (GTDB taxonomy): Bacteria > Planctomycetota > Planctomycetia > Pirellulales > Thermoguttaceae > DTLM01. The sequence goes on along the minus strand of JANXBW010000035.1, from coordinate 11,747 downwards.
AGCATGGGAAGAGGCGGCCTACGCAATCGGCCTCATTTCTGTCTAAGAAGAGGCCTGGTGCTGTCAACAGTCTGTTAAGGGCCGACTCCGGTAGCCTGCGGAGCAGTACCCGTCGCCAGTGACCATCCGTTGACTAGATCGCCAGCGCCTTATCTCCGGCGGGACAGTTAGCAAAACTCCGGGTTTGGTGTGGAGGGCCAAAGTGGGGAACCCGGCTGCGGAAAGCGGGACTCCTTTAGCGTGATTTTTCCACGGGGAGGCTGCCTGCCGCTTGCCTCCTTGTCCCAAAAGAAGGTACCAGAGGCCAGTGCGGCCCGGCAGGCCAAGGAGTTGTTGCGAGATCGGCGGCTTTTAACTGGCCAGCAGCCGGGGCCTCTGCTAGTTGACAAAGGATTTGCTGCTTGATCTGCTCGGCGAGGGCCAGGGCTCGCAGCCCCTGATATCCGTCGACCCGCGGTTGCCGGCCATCGTTAATGGCCGATAAGAAATCCACAAGCTCGGCCTTTAAAGGATCAGCTTCTCCAAACTCGAATACTTCCGGAGGTAGAAGCCGGTCAAAAAGGTCCGCCGTCGGGGGCTCGGACGCTAAAACGTGTCTTAGAAAGTTGTCATCGCTGTTGGCGCTAAGCTCCGGTGCCTTTCGCCGTAAACAAACCCGCCGGGAAGCGAAGTCTAGTTCCAGGAGTGAATCTTTTTGGAATATTTGCATCCGCCGGGCCCACGGGGCGCTAACCCGCGAAGCCGCACAAATGCTCACCATCCCGCCCGAAAACCGTAGCCAGGCTTGAGCAAAATCGATCGTCTCACCAAAAAGGGACCAACCCACGGCTTGGACATCGACAAGCGGGCTCCTTGACAGTCCAAGAACAAGGTCCAGGTCGTGGATAAGCAGATCGATAACCACGTCGGTGGCTAGGGTCCGGCGGGCTAGCTTGCCACAGCGGACGGAGTTAATAAACACTGGGGATTCGCACTGGCTGGCAGCAAGTTCGAAAACGGGATTAAATCGCTCGATATGACCCACCTGGAGGATAACGCCTGCTTTTTCGGCCGCTTCTACCAAAGAGCCCGCTTCGTCGACGCTTGACGCTAACGGTTTTTCTACCAGTACATGGATTCCCCGGACGAGGAATTCCATAGCCACGCGAGCGTGAAAGGGGGTGGGAACAGCAATCACCACCGCATCAAGGCGTTCGAGAAACAAAAGGCGAAAATCCGCCAGCGGCGCAGCACCACAGCGTGCTGCCACCCGCAATCGGGCTTCCGGGAGGGGATCAACAACAGCGATCAGATCAGCCTGCGAGAGCTGGGCAAGCTTCTCCGCATGGAGGCTGCCCATATAACCGCAGCCAACGACAGCAACCCGTAATCTTCTCACGCCGCCCTCCGGATGGCTTCCCGTCCACGGCCATGCCGGCCTTGCTGTTGATACTCCACAAAGTCAAGGAGATACTGTACCTCCGGGATAAGCCGGCCTTTAGCGCGGAGGATTTCTCGAGCGTTTGCCAGGCCCACTCGGGTTCGGTAAAGCAGCCGGTGTGCTTCCGCCAGACACTCGATTGTCTCAGCGGGAAAGTTATGACGTTTGAGTGCAACCGTGTTGACACATCGCGGTCGGGCGGGGTGACCCTCCACGAGCATAAATGGCGGGACGTCATGTCGTACCGCACTGAGTCCCCCCACAAAGCTGTATTTACCTACCCGGGCAAAATGGTGAATCCCCACACCGCCGGAAATGACGGCATAGTCTTCCACGTGAACGTGCCCGCCGAGCAATACCCCATTAGTCAAGATAATGTGGCTGCCAAGTTGACAATCGTGGGCTACGTGGGAGCATGCCATCAAGAAGTTGTGGTCGCCAATTCGGGTGACGCCTTCTTCCTTTTCGGTGCCCCGGTTGATGGTGACACATTCCCGAATGATGTTGTTATTGCCGATCACCACCCAGGTTTGCTCGCCGCGATAGCTTATATCCTGAGGTGGCCCACCGATCACCGCCCCGGGAAAGATCTCGTTATCCTCGCCTAAAATGACGTTCTCAAGAAGGGTGACGTTGTTATGAAGTTTGGTACGGGCACCGACGCGGACGTTGGGGCCAATGTAGCAGTACGGCCCAATCTCCACGTCTTCCCCAAGTTCAGCCCGTGGATGAATATAAGCAAGATGGGAGATGCGACCAGGCATGAGAATCTCCTTTTCTAAACAGGTACGCTCGGAAACCGCGGCGGAGCGGTTCAACAAAAACCGGATTGACCGGCATTCGTGCTCCGATATTTGCCGTTGACTCGTGCGATCGGCGGTGTTCTTAAACTGAGAGCGTTTGGCCCCGGCAGTAAGTTGTCGCTCCTATACTTCGACGCCTCCCAAGGGTGCGGCATAGTCGACTAAAAATTAGTCAACCCAATCGATTAGTGGCTTGAGGCCGATTGTCGCAGTCGTATACACCGGAAAACTAACTGTCCTAGATAGTCGTAAAGTGCGCGAGCATTCGTGTGGCGCCGGTTGGGCAAAGACGGATTCGGTACTCAGCGATAGATAGGTCCTCGGCAACGCGAAGCGGGGGAGCCTATTCATGCACACTTTCGCTCCGCCATGAGCATCCGCTGCTCGGCTAGCACTGCCTCCACCAATTGAGCGTTATGTCGGTGGCCACTTCGGTAGGCGACAAATTCCCCAAGGATTGGCATTCCCGCTAAGGCTATGTCGCCAATCATGTCGAGCACCTTATGGCGTGCGCACTCGTTAGGGAAACGCAGCGCATTGTCCAACGGACCCTCCGGACCAAAAACAAGCAAGTCGCGGTAGCTTGTGCGAAGTCCTACCCCCTGTTGACGAAGATGTTCGGCCTCTTCCTTTAGTACAAAAGTTCGAGATTCTGCCAGCTGGCAGATAAAAGCATTTGGTGTGAGTGTCAAGCCAAAGACCTGGGGGGTGATAGGACTGCTCGGGCCATAGTCCAAGTAGTAAACAAACGTCGAACGCTCGGACTGAGTGGGGCGAACCTCAATCCATTGGTCCTCTTCGCCGATGCGAATGGGCCGCTCAACAACAATTCGCGGCTGAAGGGCACTTTGCTCAACGATTCCGGCTTCCTGTAAAGCGGCGACAAAGGGTGCGCTGGAGCCGTCCACCCCCGGCATTTCGCTCCCAGATACCCACACCTCGCAATTGTCAATTTCCAACCCGGCCAGGGCGGCCATCACATGTTCGATCATCTCAATCCGAACTTCTCCCCGTTGCAGCGAACTTCGCCTGGGTGTGTTCACTCGATATTCAATCCGAGCGGGAATCCGGGGAAAACCCGGTAAATCTCGCCGGACAAACACGATCCCCTGATTTGGAGGTGCCGGGCGAAATTCCACGCGGACATCCTGCCCCCACCAAAATCCATAACCCTCAACCACCACAGGCCGGGCGATCGTCCGTTGTCGCCGGGGAAGGGTAGACCAAATCCGTCGCTGGCTTCCATGCTGGAGCAAGGGGCGCTTCCTCGATCGAAGTCACAACAAAGGTAGCACTTCCCAGCAGAAAATAAACGTTATTTCGTAAACCAGATGAGCGATTCGATCTCGAGCGGCTCAGTCCGCCGGCTTTAGCCAACAAACAGCTGCCTTTCCCCACTATTGGCTGAATGTGTACGCCGGCCCTACTACGTAGTAGTTGCCAACGCAGTCTTTTCCATGGGTTGACTTAGTATGGTTGCGTCATGCCCGGCCGTGTCGACACAGCTGGCTGCCGAGGCGTAGCTGTTTGCGCAGCACTGCGGTTGAGGGCCTCAAGCACCACAGGGGTCAGGTCAAGCGTCGGAGCGAAGTAAACAACGGGCTTATTAATTTCTCGGAGGATGGAATCGGGGTCATCGGGATCAGCGGGCTCGCCGTTAAAACGAAGCACTACGGCGATGTTGTTTTGCGTAGCGTAGTAACGAACAACCTGCTCAATTTCCTGGTAGACGGAGTGATAGAGTTTCGCCTCGCGGAGCACGAATTCTTTGCGCTGAAGGCCCATTTGTACTTGCAAATCGGCGCGTTTCTTGGCGATCGCCTCCTCAAGCTGTTTATAATTCGGGGTGCCGGGGCGCTCCTGCTCAAGTTGTTGCATCATTTGGCGAATGGCGTCGTTTTCCGCTCGTACGCGCGCATCGGCCTGCTGAATTTCCGCCTTCAAGCTGTCCATCATTTGTTTAAAGCGGACATGGTTTTTGAAGATATAGCCCACGTCGACCATTGCGATAAATGGTCCTGCGGGTTGGGCGACAGGTCGGGAAGCAGCCGGCCCTTGCGCAAGCGCAAGCATCGCCGCCCCAATCAACACGCATCCGAGCAGCACGCTAGCAAGAAGATGAGATTGCTTCACCTCTTTGCACTCCTTTGCTCTTTGCTGCCGCCAGTCCTTTGCTCGTGAAAATAGAGGCCAACCGAAGGGTTAGGGCACAGTCGGCGCGCTGGCCTGTCCGGTTTGCATGTGCCTCAACCGCGACCGGTTAATGCTTGTTGGTGGAAAAAGGCTCGCTATTCTGACAAGCTCGAAACTTGCCCGTAAAGACCAGTTACTGGATCAAGCAGTCCAGTAGATCGGCTAACCAACCCGGGGAGTTTATCAAATCGTCCGCCAAAAAATCGGGGCGCATGTGAGCTCACCTGCAAGTTGCAGACTAAATCATGAATGGAAGTGCCGGCCAAGCCCCAAGCACGGAGCACCCGGAGTGCCCCCTGGCTTATCCGAGCAGAGGTTCGGGTTTCGAGAAGGTCACCCTGGCTTAGCCTCTTAACCTTGACGATGAACTTGCTCTCGTTGGGCCCTAGGGAATTACCACCGATTTTGTCCCATAAACGGCCGCCTGACATTGGCAGGAGATTATCTTGCCCCAGCCTTGGGCAAGTGGACAACCGCGGGGGAAGGGCGAGCGATTCTCCGGCCCTGCATTTTGCCCTGCTAACTCCTGACCCCGGGTCGGAAAACAAATTGGCCGCCCTGGATGCTCCCGACCCAAGGCGGCCAATTGTGTGCTTCCGCTCAGACCTATCCGAATCTCCCTGCTGTATCGTGGTGTAACTGTAAGCCCTAGCTCGCCTTCTTCCGGCCGACCCGAGGCCTATCCGCCAACGCAGAAAGCCCACTATAGTCCGTCCGGTCTAAAGGATGCCAAAGTGGCAACCCCTTTCGCACCCGCTCAGCCAACACCTCTAGCTTCTTCTTAGATCCGGCCGGGGCATCGGTCGGCACAAACTCTTCGGTTTCGACCGGGGTGAAATCTTCGTCGTTACCGAATTCCTGGATGGCCTCGAAAACGTTTCGCGACTTCATAAGTGTTTGAACCCTCTCCTTACTGCAGGAAGCCCAATTCCCAAAGACCTAGCCGATTTTTGACACGAATCGGGAAAAAATTTGACCGGCCTTCGGCGCAGCATAAGCGCCAGACGACCGGCCATTAGTCTCAATCAGTACGTTTGCCGTTTAGCTTCAAAAATCGATTATACCGCATGCCCATAAGCAGTCAAGGAAGGAAAGACTGAATTTACACCCTACGCCGAAAAAAGGGAGGCCGCCCAAATTTGGGCTCCAGGCTGGATTGCCTTCACGCTACGTGTCCCTAGGCGAGAACGCGACACATCCGAGGAATGGTCTTTGGTACCATATAAGGGGGGGTGAGCACCCCGTCGAGTGAGGGAAGGTAACACCTGCCGCCGCTAGTAAGCGGTGCGTGCTGGTCAACCTTTTCGGGGAGGAGCCGGCATTAAGAAGCGGAATACCCACCTTGTGCGGCTATGTTATCCAGATTGCCCATTCAACTAGTTTTCACGTTTTTTTCAACCTTAACAAGCCTGGCAGGGGGAACGGTAAACAATAGCTTCTGAATCCGTGCCATGCGCCCCCAATTACAGCTGGGTGGCCGTACCGTGTAACCCGCCCCAACCTCGCAGGAAGACCTACGCTGGTCTAAAAGCAAAGTTTTCCCCACGGAGTTGCGGACCCTTTGGCTTTGCCTACTGGGGTGCTTCGGTAAAGTAAAGGCACTAGTGGCGTGGCCTAGAATTTAAGGTCTTAGGTAGCTTCCAGCTTTGGCGGCTTAAGAATGAAGGCGGTGTCCCTTCTGGACTTACCTAGGCTCTGTTGCAGAGGGCTTAGTTAAGCCCGTCGGGTGCGATGGCCGGTCTTGTCGGGTGTGTGGGCTGGCTTTATCATGACAAATGACTCAGCTTTCGGGGGATGCTCCGGAAGGGTTTGTAAGATTCCATCATGTCACTGCAAGCCGAAGCGAAGCCGCGATCGGGGGTGTGAGTCCTTACTGGTTTTAGCCAAGCGGCTGCAGGCTCCATCCGCTTTGAGTAGGCTCTCCTGTCAGCCAGCCGGAATTGGGCATGGGTTGGCCGGGCGCTTCCAATTTGAGGGCCTGCGAGGGCTGCGGCAGGTGGTCTGCGGTCGAGCTTTAGTCGGTCAGATGGACCGCTTTAATTCGCAGTTCGCAAACTGAGGTTCACCCCATAGGTAGGGGGAAGGGCTTGCCTCCTGATGTGGATTGCACTTCTCGTGCGAGACGAAAGCGCGAAGGCGATTAGCGAATTGAGCAAACGAAGGCTTGGTGGAATTTGTAGATGCGTAGGCGTGCCGAGCGCTAAAACGAACAGGTTTTGACAAAGTTACGGGTGTTTGGCGGCGTAGCTCAGCTGGTTAGAGCAGCGGAATCATAATCCGTCGGTCGGGGGTTCGAATCCCTCCGCCGCCATTTCCTTGGGAAGCGATGAGTTGCCGAAGACACCTCTCCCTAACCCCTCCAACTCTACCGTTTCTTTTCAGGTTCTACCTCGGTCATCCTCTCATTAGCATTCAATACTTGGATGGGCCCCGAGAAGGCCTGCTTCGCCAATTGAACGCAGTATCCACCTGTCAGCAGACTCACTTCGCATCCCCAACATTTCCCCCATGCTGGCCGGTTTTTCAGGTGGGCGAATTCCCGGCGGAGAGCTCACTAAGTGGGGAAAACCTCACAAAATGATGTCGTCGCAATCATAAGTCCCGGCTAAGACGCGAGTGAATTAGTTCGCCGGCTTTGCGCAAAGGAAGCTCGTCATCTTGCAGACGTCGCTGGCCGAAGCGCGAAATCCACCCGCTTGCGGTTTGGCAATGTGGGCAACCAATTGCAAGTAAACTCTCCAAGCATCCCAAATGGCACTCGTGACGGGAATTTGCTCGTTTTCGGCCGTGACAGACAAGCCACGGGCTGAAAGCTTGGTCCCTGCAAGGGGGTTATTAGTGCCTCAGCCCAGTTACCTTCGGACAAAATTGCCTCCTCTCTCACTAAGACACGACATCCACCGAGAGAAGTTAACCCCACGGGTTCAGCTTGCCGGGACGCTGAACCAACTGTGGTAATGCTTCCCCAAGCCAGTTTGACGGACAACTTGGGAACGCACGCCTTCGAAGCGCGATCTTCGGTAGCCATTCAAGTCCCGCTAATTCTTGGAGGCGGGTCTTTTCTCTCTGCGGCAGCTCAGATGGAGGCCCTGCGAGAGGCGAAAACTAGACGACGCGGGGCTAAAAGCGAGGGCTTAGTCGCTTCGGTTACAACGTCCCCCGAACAGGGACCGCTACAAAAGGTATTGAGGCTATGGGCAAAGCCTCTGCAACCCCTGGCAACAGGTTTGTCGGAAGGGCATAAGGGCCGCATCAACGTCCACGCAAGCTATTTGTCCATGTTGCGGGGCGACCGGTATCGAGGTGATGTCCTTCCAACGGACTCTGTTTTTCCGCCTTGTCTGCCGCCGGTCCTCGACAACTTGTCGACAGGGAAGGTTGATGCCCGTACTGCAGCAGTTCCGGCCCATCGGGCAGGTGGTAAATCGACACCCGGCAGTCTGGCGCCGCTCCTGCCGAGGGTAAGACTCATCACTCAGGACCAGCCGTTCAAACTCAGTTTTCTATAAGATCCACATCACGGCGGGCTCTGCCTTCTGCACCACCACAGGCGGTGGGTGCGCCACTTAGGCCGGGGGGTAAGCGCAGGAAGTCGCAGAAGTTACTTCGGAGGGTGAATAAAAAACAACCTCTTCCGGCGATGGCAATTGATTTCGGGGTGTGGTTTTCGTAGCAGAAGTGATAGTCCTTGGCCTTTTCGCTGCGGAGTGCGAATCAAACTCAGATTCCGGCTTCCCGGCCGAGTTCGCACCCCGAATGTACTTTATTTCGGTTTCCGCTCTTATGCCCAACAGCGTGCTCGTTGGCCAGCGCAAGCCTTTTTGTTAGGCAGTATCGAGTCGCGGTGCTTACGCCAATCTTCCCGTCTGGAGCCATTTGATGCTGTCGGTCTCGAGCATAATGCCTGCAAATTTAGCGACATAGCTTTATTAGCGTTTGCGAATCGCAGTCAATTCATGACCCGGTAAATGTTTGGGTAAAAACCCGGCTCGAAAAAAGGTCGGCAATTTTGCAAAATGGGTTTGGAAAAAACGGGGCGTGACAGCCGACGGCGTTGGCTACAGGCTCGCCCTGCACGTCGTGTCAACTCCGGCAATTTTTGTGTTAATTCCTTCATATGGCAGGGAGGGTTAACACTAGAACTTTCATGCCGATCTTGGTTTTCCATCGCCTTGACACTTGGTGGGACATGAGGACCATAGAGATTGACGACTAGGGGAAAAGTCTTCTTTTTGTTGTCGCCTACTCTTTTTTAGAAAACTAAATGCATTGGATGCCGTGGGGTATCCACTATCCTCTCGGGTTATCCAGAGGCGGTCGGCGCGGCAAAGTCTTTTCAAAGGAGTTTCACCATGTTGCAAGCTCGACGTTTCCATCGCGTGTTTGGATTTGCCCTTGTTGAGTTACTGGTAGTCATTGCGATTATTGGGATTCTTATCGCCTTGTTGTTGCCAGCGGTCCAGGCAGCCCGCGAAGCGGCTCGTAGCGCCCAGTGTACGAATAACTTGAAGCAACTTGCGCTTGCTTGCCACAACTATCACGACATTTGGAAGACCTTCCCGGTGGGCCATATGTACATCGGCATCTTTGACGGGAATCCTAACAACGAGTAGGGGGGACCGGTTTTGGTTGGGGCTATGCAATCCTGCCGTTCCTGGAGCAGGATCCTCTGTTCAAGAGATTTGACTCGCGTATCCCAGTCGGTCTGGAGCCGAATCGGACGCTTATGCAAACGCCGTTGGCGGTCTTCAGTTGTCCGTCCGACACCAAACCACCGCAGTATGACGACGGCGCGATACCTAATTCGGCCACTAGTAGCTATCAGGCATGCGCCTCCTCGTACGACGGTTTTGCGACTGCCACAAATCCCGCGGGCGTGAACATACTGCAAAGGAATGGCGTGTTTGACCGGAGCAACCGATACCCCGCCCGAATTAGTGACATCACCGATGGCACTAGTAACCAGGTCCTGATCGGAGAGGTCAAATGGAGAATGGACGGGAACCTTCGCAACCGAGCTCGAATTTACGGCGGGTCCGATCAGGCAAACTGGTGTCAGGGAGCAACAAATTGCGTCATGATCAGCGGACAGTGGATGATCAATTGGACTGCGCAGCAGGGCAATCCCCAACCGAACAGAACCGCCGGGAGCGAACACCCGGGTGGAGCTAATTTCGCATTTGCTGATGGTTCTGTGCGGTTCATCAACAATACTATACACCATACGGCTGCGGCTTGGATCGACGATGCCAACGCTTTCGACCGACCGAACAATGGGGCCAATTATGGCACCTACCAGCGGTTGTTCTCCATGCAGGACGGCCTAGTGATAAGCGGGCTGTAAAGGAAGAATCACATTCTCCTGCGTAGATTCGCATCGAGATTGTTTTCTGGCCGGTCAGGTACATCTTTGACGCTCTGGCAAGGTGTGCAAAGCGGGCCAACAAGGAAAATCTCAACTCTGGGCCCGGGTTCAAGACTTCAGCACCAATTTTGGCCGTCGCCGATCATGGAAGGCGATCTTCGTATTTCGCTTCACTCAATATCTATGCTCAACAAAGGGTTCTCCAGCTGGTGATCAGTGGTGGAATTAAGGGCGCAGAGCTTCTTGTGATCGGGCAGCAGGGTATTTCAACAACTCCGGGCGGTAGGCTACTCCGCGGCGGGATTTTGGTTGATCTAGCTCAAAAGCGGTTTCGGTTTAAGCCGTTGTTTGGGTGGCGAATTAGTCTCCGACAACCCGGGCCGTACACTCAACCACTGTCGTACGAAAATAGGGACGGCGGAAAAAAGATGGGATATTTCACGAGGACTTCACTCGATATCGTTAGGTTGACTTTCTTTTGCGCGCCTGCAATCGCGATAGCCACCTTTTTTGGGTGTGGCGGAAGGAGCGATGTCGCTTATGTGGAAGGCCGGGTGACCCTGGATGGCCAACCGCTGGCGAATGCAACCGTGCTTTTCATTCCGCAGGCAGGTCGGCCTGCTTCGGGGGTTACCGACTCTAACGGGCGCTATGTCCTGGAGTACGAGCCCGGCAAAAGAGGTGCTCCGGTGGGCACATGCCGTGTACAGATTACCACAGCACGGGGAGAGACCGTCGGCCCGGACAGAAAGCCCATCCCGCCAGTGCCTGAGAAAGTGCCGATGCGATACAACGTAAAGACCGAGCTTTCCGTCGTGGTCGAAGCCGGCAAATCCAATAAGTTCGACTTCGATTTGAAGTCTGGAGGTCCGGTGGCGCGAACGGTGCCCGCTTAGGAAACGTTCCCAAATCAACGGATTTGTCCGCTGCCCGGGGCGGTCGCTCGATCTTTTTTCCTGCTGTCTGAACTACGTCAATCCTTTTCTCAGTAGTTAGCCGACTTCTCGAATCGTCGATGGTTTCCGACTTTGTTTTTATTTCCTTCGTGCTTTCCCCCGGCTGCGGGTTGAATTAAGAACGGTCGCAGACGCGACTTGTTGTTAGCTGACTTCTGAACAAGCGGCAAATGATGGGAACCGAATACCCGCCCTTGATTAGCGGATGGACATGGCTGGCAATTAAACATCATCCCGATAAGGTGCCCCTTTATAAGAATTGTTGAGCAACGTGAGGTGTAGACTTCACCAGCTACTTTGAGGCCGGCTTCCAAAGTTGCTCGTCACGCCAGCAATTCTGCGAGCACCTGGGCAAGGTCCACTTCCTACTCCTCTGCCAGCACCGCCCGCAGGCCAAACATCTTCGTCTCAAGATGATCTTTAAGCACATCAGGCGATTGTTGTCGAACCCCAAACTCGGCGCAAACACAATTAAGCCGAAAGCAATACTTATCCACCAGTCCCACGGCGCGCTCAATGTGGGGCAGATCGTTATCTAACAAGGTCCGTTCGGGCGAAGAAGCGCAGTGAAAGACCCTTGATCTTCAACCGGGGCAAACTCCCGGCCGGCAACCAACTGTGGACGGCATTGGAGCGGCTCCGGGTAGAGGGTCCAAGGATGCTCCTCCGCCTTCTCCCGAGGGTGATAAACCTTTTTGTGATTAACCACAAGGAGTGGGTTAGGCGAGCGCCGGTCTTGATCAAGTAATCGGTATACTGAGTTTAAGTAACATTTTGACGATGTTACGGGCAGCGTCCCAACTGGGCCGGGCGAGGGCTACCAACGGGCGGTGGCGGAGACGTTTCGGCCGAAAGGTATTGCCTCACTAGGGCGAAGCGCAGAGCGTCAACAAACGCGGATGAGTAAACAGTTTGCGCTGGCCGACTCTTGTGGCCACGTCTTTTCCCCGATCTGCTCAAAGCTTCACGCAACGGCGGCGTAACACGGTTTTTATATGAGGAACACACCT
>JANXBW010000034.1 GCA_025060325.1 Thermoguttaceae bacterium | reverse complement strand
CCGAATTGATACTCGCCTGGCCGCTCCTCACAGCGGCACCAGCCGGTTTGACACCGGGCCCACTTGACCCCAAGCTCCCCGAGATAGGGGTAGGTCTTAGCCGGGTCAAAAAGCCTCCTATCAAGCACTTCGAATCCAACCGAAAGAGGTGATGTCTGAATCTCTGCCGAACGACGGGTCTTTAGCCGGCCCAAAAGGGGGAGGTCCTTCGCCACACTAATAGGCTTCGGCTCGGCGGAAAGCGGCTCCCCGGCCACGCCGGACCACCGCCCTCCGAATAACTCGCCCGCTACCGTCCCTACGGCAAGGAGTTTCAGGGAGTGCCGCCGATTGACGGGAAGAAGGCTGTGCACTTGAAGTTCTCCCAAAAGGGCTCCATCACCTGGGGAGAGAGGGCAATGTAGGGTTGAAGCGCGAACGACTCTACTTTCTTCGTAAAGAAAGTAAGAGTAAGCCTTTTTGGGTAGTGCCCTGCTCCTTAACCTTGGTGAGGTCCGGGCTACCGGGGAGTATTCGAGGGCGATCTACTCGCGGTCATGAGGGGTCTTTTCAAGCGGGGACCGATTAAGCCCACAGATCCTTTGCTCGCACCGAATCTCAGGCGGCCGACGACAGCTTGGTTTGCTCCGGTTAAGCCGCTTGAGTTGTGGGAAGCGTTAACGGCTCCGTGAGCTTCCCGGGCGGGGCGGAGAGCTTTGTCGGTCCTTCTTCCTTTTGGCCCCTAACTTTCGTGTTGAGCGTAGTTGGCCGAGGTGTATAATTCAAATCGAGGATGAGTAGCGCTTTTGTGCGGCAGTAGCTCAGCAGGCAGAGCACCGGCTTCCCAAGCCGGTTGTCGCGGGTTCGATTCCCGTCTGCCGCTCTTGCCCCGGTAGGCGGTGGCTTATCGGGGCTTTTTTGTTTGGGGAAAGGGCGGGATTTCCCCTTGTGGCCGCGTGGAGCGTTCGTTCCCCCCAACGCACGTCGGCAAGCGATCCCCGCCGGTGGTCGGAGGGTTAACCCGGAGGTTGAACTGCCAGGCCTTCAGCGGGGCGCTGGTTGGGTCGGCTCGAAGTAAAGAAGAACGGGATGGCCCGGGTATAAAGCCCAGATGCCACCGCGGCTGTCGGCGGCGACATCTACTACCACTGGTTCCCCAAAATCGCCTTTCCGGTGCCGGGCCTGTTCAAAGTCCGCAAGTTCCGCTTCGCCAGCCACCAGGGCAATAAACTCCCCGAATGGCGACATCTCCTTTAACCGAAGCAGACCCTTCTCCGAGGTCACCACGTTGCCGTTGGGTAGCACTGTCAAATGCTGCGGATTGCAACAGCCGAAAAACGCCGTAGGGGCTGCTCCCTCTCCACCCCAGTAATGTTCAAGTTTTCCCTCGGCCGTGTACACCTCGACCCGGCGAAGCCCCGGATTGCTTAGAAACACGTGTCCTTGGCTGTCAATGACGATATCCGTTCGCAAGGACGGGAGCACTAATCCGGGCCAACCGCGATCCTGCTCGCTGCCGCCAAATCGCCCTACTACTTCCCCCCGAAAGTTCAAACGGGCGACTTCCCCAAGGGCGGCGTTGACTAAATAGATGTGCTCTCTCCCTACGGCCAGTGCCACCACTTGGAGGGGCTCGACGGCCACAGTCCACGCGGTGACCTTGGTCAATTCGGGCGTAAAGGCCTCGATTAGCTTTCCGGATACGACGAAGACATGGTGGGGAAAGGGGCAATCCGGCGGCCCAATGGCCAGGGCTTGGGGCGGCGCTTCCAAAGTTTGCCGAGCGACAACGGACCCTGTCGGGGAGAGCACAATAAGCTCATCTTGGCAGGCCAGGAAAAGCTGGTCGTTTTTCCCGACCGCAATGGCAACCGGGGCGGGGTTGGGGAGGATGAGTCGCCGGGCAACTCGGTAAGCCTGTGCCTGACCGCTTTGGGCCAAAGTCTGCGCGTACATGCCCGAGGGGCTTGGCGGCAGGGTCTTTTTTGGGCGGCTCCCGGCCATTTGCACCGCGGAAAAGGCCACCACTGCAATCAGAACCACACTTACCACCAAGGCCCAGCTCGGAAGCGAACGGAGCCGAGCGCCTTGGGAAAGTGCGGTCGCCCTGTCCTCTCCACTTGGGCTCTTCCCCAGGAGATCGCCGCCGAGCGCGGGGTCAAGAAAGGCGTTTTCTTTTCGTTCCACTGGGTCCTCACCCTCTCTTGCTCAATGGGGGAAGCTACAACTTGGTCAAGCGGTTTGCCCTCGCGAGGAAGCCTACGGTCCTTCCCGGTTCCCCTCGGCTGAAACATCCAAGCAGGCCAGTCGCCTGAAATCTCGCAGAAGTAGCCTGCCAGCTACTAGTGCCATCGGACCCCATGTATCCTGAGCATCTGGCCAGATAGTGAATTTGTCCAGTACCCGGTACTCGTCGGGTCGAGCTTCGATGAGGAAAAGTGTGCCATTCTCATCCAAGGCGTAAATGAGTCCGTCACCGACCACATATGATCCCCTGATAAAGCGGTCCGCGCCACTTGTCCACAAGATCTGTCCGCTTGGGGCAAGGCATACAAATTGTGGTGCGCCTGGGGGGCAGCGCGAGCCAAAAAGATACCCGTCGTAGAAGATGGGCGTTTGATGCTCCGATCCGTAATCGCGGGCCGATAGCCGGCGAACGACTCGAAAGCTCACTTCCGTGCCCTTTAACTCTAGCTGTGCCAGAAGGCTTCCAGCCCCGTAGCCCCCGCAGAAAAAGAGGTACCCATCCGTCAGTGCCACGGGTGACGGACAGGTGGCCATCTTTCCCACAAAATCGCGCGTCACACAAAGGAGTTGCCCCGTCTTGGCATCAACGACGGCGATGCCGCCGGTGGCCAGATAGATGTACATTTTTCGACCATTGAATTCGATTGGAGTGATGGAGGTATGACTCATTTGAAAGTCGGGAACTGGGGGGCTTTCCCAGAGGGGACTTCCGGTGGCAAGATCCAGGGCCACCATTAGCGCCCGCCCCGCCGGGGCGACAATCACCGCCCCATTGTCCACAAGGGGACACTGACCGGTGTACCAGGGCGGAACCTCTGTTCCGTAGCGCTTCACGAGGTCCACAAGCCAAAGGCAACGGCCGGTTGTCGCCTCCCAGCAGGCCAGGTGACACTTTGGTCCCAGGGTGACGACGTAATTACCCGAAACGGCCGGCACGGTCCGCGAGCTGCCGTGGTTTTCTGGGACTTCGACCGGATAGCTATTGCGCCAGATCTCTTGCCCATCGGCAAGGGATAAGGCCCGCACGGTGTCCGCTTGGGCGGCCACATCGTAATCAAGAAGGAACACGCGACCTTCGGCCACAGCTGGGCCAGCATGCCCGGGGCCAACTGTAACTTGCCACAACAGGGGTGGACCACCGGAGCGCCACCGCCGCGCAAGGGGCACCTCGGAGCGAACAACACCCGTTCGATCTGGGCCGCGAAACCCCGGCCAATTGCCCGGGATAGCTGCCGGTTGGCCGGGCCCCACGACCGGCTGGCCGGCTTGCACCTCCTTGCCGGAAACGGCGCTTCCTGAGGCTGGACGGCCATCTTGGCCGGGGAGACGGAGTTCCAGATCGTCCACGCGGGCACTAGTTATCCACACTGCGATGGCAGCCACCCCCACAGTGGCTGTGGCAAGAGGCAGCAAGTATTCCAGCTGTTGAAATAACCTTTCCAATTTGTCCACAAACCTTTGCCTTAAAGGGGTTGCTGGAATCTTCCGGCAGCCCGGGCAAACCTGGAACTTTAAAGACCGCAGTGAAGCAGTTACGCGCTAACACATTGCGGTCAGAAGAAGATCGGGCCATAAAGATTATTCGGGCTGCCCGGGCACTTTGGCCACACTTTATCGGCTTACCTCTTACCCGTCGAGGAGGGAGCTGGCTTTCCGCCCGGTTCGGCGGTGGATCCCTTCGGTCGGTCGGGGCATAATTTGGCTCTTAGCGTTTAAAGCCGGCCTGGCGCTAGAATCGGAAGGCAAGCTCTTGGCCAGTGCTTGGGCGATGTTCCGGGGGGTGCCTCAGCACCGCCGGCCGGAGGCCCTCTGCGAGCACGATTTCCAGTCCCGGCCGTGATTTGCCTATTTTGTGACCGCCAAAAAGAGAGAAACCCAAAATCGCCGCGTAGTGTGGCTTTTGCCTTGAGCCGGCATTTTCCCCGCTTTCTTACCTGGCAAAAGGCACAGTCGTTATCGGCCAGCTGCCATGTCCGATCTCCAAGAGCTTCTTTGTCAACTTGTATCTATCCCTAGTGTTAACCCGGGATGGTATCGACCAGCAGAGTTGTCCTGGACGGACTATCACCTGGCCACTGGGGAAGCGCGCCTCACGGATTTCCTGGAATCGCTTTTGGCCGAGTGGGGCCAGTCTTGTGGACGGCAAGTTGTCCACCCAGGTCGAGAGAATTTGATTGTCCGATTGCAAGCGCCGCATTGGCCGCCGGTTGAACCCGCCGTCAGTCGCCCGGTGGTTGTGCTTTCTGCGCATCAGGATACGGTGGCCCCGGCCCCGGGAATGTATGATCCATGGCGGCCCCGAGTGGAAGAAGGACGTGTGTACGGCTTAGGAGCCTGTGATGTCAAAGGGGGTATGGCGGCCATTTTACAAGTGGCCAAGCGCATTCTTGCTCAACCGGAGGCACCACCGGCCGATGTGGTGCTTGCCTTTACCGTCAACGAGGAAAGCGGCTTTACGGGTGCCAGGGCTTTGGCTGAGCTTTTTCGTCAACCGGACGGAAGACTTCTCCCTCGGCGCCCGCAGGCTGTGGTGGTGGCGGAGCCCACTGAGCTTCAGGTGGTTGTTGCCCACAAAGGTGTGGTCCGCTGGCGGATTCACACCCGTGGCCGGGCTGCCCATAGCGCTACCCCCGAGGCTGGCGTCAGCGCCATTTATCACATGGCAAGGGTGCTTCTTGCCATCGAGGAATACAACCGGCGGCTGCAAGCAGGCCCACGAGATCCCCGCTGCGGTACGCCTTCGGTTTGCGTGGGGCTTATTAGTGGTGGCACAGGCGTCAACACCGTTCCCGAGCGATGCACGATCGAGCTAGACCGGCGACTTATCCCGGGAGAGACCGTGGAACTTGCCCGGGTAGACCTCCGGTGCTTTCTTGAGGAAAAGACGGGCCTGCGTGATGCTATTGAGCATGAGCCTCCGTGGATGGAAGGCCCGCCGTTGCCCGATCAGTCGCAAGCCGAGATGGCCGTCCGCTTAAGTACGTGGGCACGCCGGGTGGCGGGTCAAGGGCAGATGGTGGCCGCCCATTTCGCTACCGATGCCCCGTTCTTTGCCGCTGTTGACATCCCAACTGTGGTATTTGGGCCTGGTTCGATTGCTCAGGCCCATACTGCCGACGAATGGATCGCTGTGGACCAAGTTGAGTGGGCAGTGGAGATACTTTTCCACTGGATTCTTAGCTGGCCGACCAATCTGCCCCAATGAGTAGCCCCCGGGCGGTGGAATGCTACGGTCTTTTGGAGGTGCGGGAGTGCTTCGGCAGGAAGGGACATCCAATCCCGGACGCCCCCTCCGCGACCATTTCGCCCAAAAGAAGGAGAGCAAGTTGAGCAGGGGTGGATGCTTCCACAAATTTCAAAGAGCAAGGGTGCGTACGGAGCAGGATGCAAGAAACCCGGCGGCCGGAGCAGTCCCCTCTCTGAGAATTGGCGGGATTCATTGCGGCTTTTGCTGACCGGCAGAAGCTCGCCGCCCTAGCTGCTCGCGAAGGAACTTGGCTCGCTCTAAATTGCGATCGTTGCCGTCTAGCTCCATTCCCACCAGCTTTTGCAAGTGGGCCGGCTGGGTATGTAGGAAAAGGTCGTTGATGAAGGGGATGTCCAGGTCTTCGATCAGCCCAAGGGAGACTCCCATTCGCACGCTGCTAAGGAGGTGCATGGCCTCCTCGGAGCTAATCACCTGGGCAGTGCGGAGAATGCCGTAGGCTCGGCTAATGCGGTCGTAGAGCTGATCGTGGCTTTCCTTGAGGAGAAACTGCCGGGCCTGACGCTCGTAGTTGAGGATGGTGGGGATAATATCGCCCACGTTCTTGAGAATTTCCTGCTCACTTCGGCCAAGGGTGATCTGATTACTAATTTGGTAAAAGTCCCCCATGGCCTGCGAGCCTTCCCCATAGAGGCCCCGGACAGCCAGGCTGAGTTTTTGCAGGCTACGAAAGACCTTCTCGATCTGCCGGGTGATCGCCAAGGCGGGCATGTGGAGCATCACGCTCACCCGCATTCCCGTGCCGGCATTCGTAGGGCAGGCCGTAAGGTAGCCAAGTTTTTCGTCGAAGGCGTAAACGACGTGTTTTTCAATCTCGTTGTCGACTTGATTGACCAGTTGCCAACAGGCCTCGAGATTGAGACCGCTTTGCACGGCCTGGATGCGAAGGTGGTCCTCCTCGTTAATCATCAAGCTAAAGCGCTCCGTGGGGTGGATCACCAGCGCCCGGGGATGAGTGGCCTCGGCGTGTTCCCGGCTCATCAATTGTCGCTCCACCAGGAACTGGCGATCCAGCTCGGAGAGCTTGTCGACTTCGACAAAGAGCACATCCTCGAACAGGGGCGACTGGCGGATGACTTGGCGAATGATATCCTGAATTCGTTCGCGATCTTGCTGGCTGGCCCGGGAAGCGAAGGGGAATTCGGCCAAATTGCGGGCCAAGCGAATGCGAGTGGAGATAACGATGTCCGACTCGGGCCCTTCACCCCGAAGCCATTCTCCCCGTTTGAGCAGCAGATCGTCGATGGTCACAATCATTGCACCTCTTAAGAGAAATCTCCGGCCTCTGCCAGCTGTGTGCTTCTAAGCCAGCCAAGCGGCCGGAGCTGATTAACTTCGATTCTGCTTGACCTGAGTTTCGATGCGGCGAATCTCGTCGCGAATTTGTCCGGCCCGCTCGTAATTTTCGGCGGCGATCGCCTCCTGCATCTCCCGGCGGAGGCGAATGAGACTAGTCAGAAGCTCACTGTGCTTTGCCGGCCGCGAGGGTCGTTTCCCGCAGTGCTGCGTCTCCCCATGGATGTGCATCAGCAGATTTTCCAGCTCTTTGCGGAAACAGGTGTAATCATTCGCGCAGCCCAGCCGGCCTTGAGTGCGGAATTGATAATACGTGATGCCGCAGACCGGGCAACTGAGTTTATCAAGTTTTTCCAGTTCCTCGGCTGTCTGGGAGACAGCCATCTGCTGAAGCATTTGCTGGGCTAAGGAGGCAGCAGCGCCCGCGGCTGCGACCGCTTCATTCGGGCTTTCGCTGAGATACTCCCGAACACAATCTTGGCACAAGTGGATCTCCACCGGTTTTGGCCCGAGGAGCTCAGTGATATGGAAGTGGGCTTCTTTGTCGCATCGCTGACACTTCATGATGGCATTCCGGTTCTCAGGCCAAGGAAGAAAAAGCCAAAGCCGTCCGACCTCTCTGTGGATTCTAGCCCCACCCCCTACCCTGTCAAGGTAAGCCACCGATCGGCGAGGGCGGGCGGTACCGGCCCAAGAAACGGCCGATTTGTAAAGTTGCGTATCTCACTTCGTGGCGACACAAGCTTAGCGGAAGCCGGGGCAGGAAGAACACCCAGTAAAATGGCCGGGAGGTCCGGGGGCAATTGGGATGGGTTCGGCCGGCTGCGCTTTTGAGCGGCCGCGTGAGCTCGTGAGGCCAGCACCCCCGATTAGGTAGCGCAACGGAGCCGCACTGGCCGACCGGGGAGGAACGCGTCCCCTTTGGCTCGTCGATAGGCATCGGCGGCTTGGTAGGATATGCTTTGGGGAAACTTTGAGCGCGAAGGGGTAAGCAGGGTTCGTGCAGGTGAATTTCCTAAAGATACGCCCCGGCGGCCTGAAGCTAGGGGGGCTTTAGCTACCGCGATCCGGTTTTTCCGGGTTGATCGGTGAAACCGCAAATTGGATCAACCTAGATCAACCTAGTTGTATTTGCTAGGAAGGGAAGTTCCGGGGGCTTTTTTCCATACACGGCGCGTTGGAGGGGCAGAGAAGCGGGCAAGAATTTTGTGTCTAAGGTGGAACGCTTGGGATTAACCGGGAAAGAGGGCCGCTGAGGGCGAGCAGTCCTCCGGGTGACCTGCGGTCGCCGTGGGCAAGCGAGCGGTGGCAGCCGTGCCACCCTCTGGTGGGGAAAGATTGGGAGCCTTTTCCTTCGGAACGGTGTGATGTGCCACTATCCAGACTTCGAAACTTTTCGGCGGTTGGCGGAAGCCGGCTATGACCTCGTCCCGGTGTATCGCCGATTGCTTAGCGACTCGCTTACCCCGGTGTCGGCTTTTCACAAGATTGACGCTGGCCGCTGTGCCTTTCTAGGGGAGAGCGTTATCGGCGGCGAGAAAGTGGGTCGGTATAGCTTTGTCGCCGTCGATCCGTTTTTCGAGGTGGAGGCCTACAAGCACCGGGTGACCCTCAATTCGCTATCGGGGATCTCAGCCGCGGGAATTCCGATTTTGGAATCCAGGCACTTTGACAGCCCCAATCCACTGCGGGAGCTAAGGCAGCGGGTGGAAGCGATCAAGGCAGCCCGGTTACCGGGTCTTCCCCCATTTTGCAGCGGGGCGGTGGGGTATGCCGGCTACGACGTAGTGCGATATTGGGAGAACCTCCCCAACGCCCCGCCGGATGATCGCAACGTCCCCGATCTTGCCTTCGCCTTTTACGACCACATGGTGGTCTTTGACCATGTGGCTAAGACCATCATCGTGGTGGCCATGGCCCGCATCGATCGCTCGAAAGCTCAGGCGGTCGGCTGGAAGCGGGCTTATGACCGGGCGGCTCAAAAAGTTGACGCCCTTGTCGAGCAGTTGACCGAGCGACCCTGTGAGCTGGCCCCCATCGACATTCATCTGGAAGGTCCGGCCACCATTCCCTATCGGTCCAACTTTACAAAGGAGCAATTCGAGGAGGCTGTGCGGAAGTGCGTGGAGTATATCCGCGCGGGCGATATCTTCCAGGTGGTGATTAGCCAACGGCTGGAAGTATCCCTCCGGGCGCATCCATTCCAGATCTACCGAATGCTTCGGGTGATTAATCCCAGTCCGTTTATGTTCTACTTGCGAACACCTAGCGTCATTTTGGTGGGCAGCTCGCCGGAGATTCTGGTGCGGGTCGTCGGTGGACAGGTGATCACTCGACCACTTGCCGGCACAAGGCCTCGGGGAGCAACAGAAGAGGAAGACGAGCGGCTTGCCCAGGAGTTGCTTGCTGATCCCAAGGAACGGGCCGAGCATGTTATGCTTGTTGATTTGGGCCGAAATGATGTGGGCAAAGTCGCCCGCTATGGCTCGATTCGCCTCAGCGACGTAATGACGATCGAGCGCTATAGCCATGTGATGCATATCACGTCCAATGTCTCCGGAGAGCTGGCTCCGGGCAAAACCGCCTTTGACGCCCTTGAAGCATGTTTGCCGGCAGGGACCGTCTCGGGGGCACCGAAGGTTCGGGCGATGCAGATCATCGACGAAATTGAACCGCATCGGCGCGGACCTTATGCGGGGGCGGTGGGCTACTTTGACTTTAATGGTAACATGGACACCTGTATAGCTTTGCGGACTATCGTCATTCAGGGCAATAAAGCGTATATTCAGGCCGGGGCAGGAATCGTGGCCGACAGTATCCCTGAGCGGGAGTGGCAGGAGACACTCAACAAGGCCCAAGGGATGCTAAAAGCCATCGAGCTAGCGGAGGCCCAGGTAGCGGCCGACTGGCCGGCGACAGTTCTTCCGACGGTGGGCAGCTAACCGCGATAGGCCGCTGATGAACTGAGGATGCCACGATCCACTTCGGGGAAATTTGCCACTCATGAAAATTGACGCCATCGAACTTTTCCACGTGGAATTACCGCTTGCCCGGCCATTTGAGACCAGGCTTGGCGTGTGGGAAACATGGGAAACGGTGCTTGTGCGGATGCTTTCCGGCGATGCCGAAGGATGGGGGGAGGCCTCACCCGGCAATGCGCCGGCCTTCTACTCGGAAAGCGCAGCCACCGCGTTTCACGTGCTTCGCTGCCACTTGGCCCCCCGGGTAGTGGGCAAGTACGTGCAGAATCCGGACCAGCTGCTTGAGCTGACAAGCGGTGTGGTCGGCAACAATCACGCTCGGGCGGCCCTCGATTGCGCTTGGTGGGACCTCTTTGCGCGTCGACAAAACGAGCCACTCCACCGCGTGCTGGATGGCAAACATGAAGAGATCACCCTGGGGGTGAGCTTCGATCGGATGGCGACGATCGAGGATCTTCTGCGGGCGATTGGTGGGGCGTTTGAGGCAGGTTTCAGCCGGGTGGAACTGAAACTTCGGCCGGGGTGGGATGCGTCGATGCTCAACTTGGTGCGGCGGGAGTTTCCTACGGAAAACATCCACGCTGATGTCGAAGGGGCGCTGGGACTGCAGCACATGGAGCTCCTGTGTCGGCTTGATGACTTTTTCCTAACGATGCTTGAGCAGCCGTTGCCGGCCGAAGATTTGGTGGGCATGGCCATGGTGCAGGATACCATTCGCACACCCCTTGGCTTGGATGAGGCGATCTTTTCCCTGCGCCAGGCCGAACTTGCCCTCGAGCTCAAAAGCGGTCGCTATGTGCAGCTAAAGTTGGGGCAGCTGGGAGGCATCACCACGGCCGTTAAGGTGCATGACGCATGCGAGGAGGCGGCCACGCCTTGCTGGGTGGGCACTTTGCCTGATAGCGGCGTGGGTACGCGGGCTGCTTATGCGGTGGCGGCACTTAACAATTGCGCCTTTCCCGCTGGCTATCTTCTGCCGGAGCAGCGCCCAGCCATCAGCCTGGTGCCTATCCCCGAGCCGACTCGCCCTAGTCCTGACCAGCCGGCAGTTATCCGCCTGTGGAATGACCCCGGTATTGGGGCAACTCCTCAGCTTGAGGAGTTATGCCGCTACTGTGTGGCCCAGGCGTCTATTCGACCATAGCTTCCCAGCGCGCCAAGGGCTAAAACGGCTTACCTGGGGAGGCCTTCCGTTTTTAAAGCCGACCGGGGTTGCTGCGGTCTGCCACCCGTGGCTGGACAACCCCCGGATTCCCGCGAAGAGAAAAGGCTTTGATCTTCGATGATCCTCTTGGTTTTGTTGACAGGATGAGCAAGCGTGGGCCGGTGGGAGCCTCGGGTGCCGGCAAGGTGATCATTCGGAACCGGCTGGGCGACCGAAAATTTAGGCGGGAGGCGGTGTGGCACCTGGATCGCGGAGCACTCTTGGCCTAATCGGTTCGAAGGCTTTTAGGGAGTCAACGTCGGGCGATGAAACTCGTTGTTCTTGGAAGCGGCGGATATCATCCAAACGAACAGAGACATACCGCCTGTTATTTCCTTCCTGAAGTGGGGGTTGTCCTCGACTGTGGCACAGGCGCTTTCCGCTTAGAGAAATTTTTGCCGCGGGACCGCCTAACAATCCTTCTTTCCCATGGCCATCTAGACCATGTAGCGGGCCTAACGTACCTACTTGGTTTTCAAGCGCGAGGGCTTCTTGGTGCGGTAGACGTTTACGGTTTGCCGGAGGTTGTGGTGGGGGTGAGGGAACATCTGTTTTCGGTGGTTCTTTTCCCGGTCCTTCCCCAGATCGACTGGCGCCCCGTTGGCTTCGGGGAGGTGTTGACTATTTCGGGTGGGGTAAGCGTGCGGGTACTTGAGGCGGAACATCGGGGTGCGACGGCCAATTTTCGGCTGGATTGCTTTGGTCGAAGCCTTGCCTACTTAACCGATACAACTGCCGCCGGCTCCCTTGCCCACCGCCCTGTTTTGGAAAATGTGGACATACTGCTCCACGAGTGTTACTTCCCCGACGGATTCGAGGAGATGGCCCAGCAGACAGGTCACACGTGCCTAGGGCAAGCTATTCAGGTGGCACAAGAACTGAAGGCCAGACGGCTTGTCCTCATCCACATCAATCCGCTTGTGGATAGCCCTGAAAAGCTGGGATTTAAGCCCTCGGCTTCTTATGAGCCACCGACCATTCTGGCTGAGGACTGGGCAGAGATCCAGTTCTAGTTTCCTTTCAAGACGGCGCGTTTTTGGCGATGTGTACGCGGGGGGACCACGGGCGGCGTCGGGTGGCCATGAGGAAACCGAGATTGTTGGCCAGTGTCCCGGAGGTTCTCCGCGCGGGCTTTTCCTCTTTGTGATTAAGCGGACGGGATGACGAGCCGGCGTCTGGTCTTTCCGTAGGTCTAGGCCTTCGATAACCCTGGGATCAGTCGCGGCGAGGGGCTGTTTGCAAATTCGCCCGCTGGGTCCGGTCGCCCTAAGGGGGCGAATTAGCGGTCTAAGTGCTCTCCGAAACCTGAAGCTCCAAGGGCCGGAGCCTTTCCCGGAAAGTCAACGCGGGGATGGGAGGCCCCCTGCGGTGCCCGAAGTGTCAGGCAGGTCACCTCTGGTGGAGCTTGCCAGCGCAGCGGGAACCGTGCCGACAGTCCCCGACTGACATAAAGAAGTGTTGGCGGCCAAAAGTAGAGACCCGCATTCAACCGGGTGCCGAACCGGCTTGGGGAAACGATCGGGCCAATGACAGGGATCCGAATCTGCCCCCCGTGGAGATGCCCGGCAAGGAGAAGATGAATACCCTCCTTTCGTGCCCAGACGATTTGATCGGGCGTGTGAGAGATCGCAAGTAACAAAGCACCATCTCGACGGCCATCAAGCTCGCTTAGCGAGAGGGCTTCGCCGATCCACGGGCGCTCGCTGCCGACAAGGACGACACGCGGCAAGGTTTGCCAGGCGGGGAGGCAAGCATCGCTTGACTCTTTGTCAAAGAGCCGAGGATACACCCGAGAGGCTCGCTTTCCCCAGGTGACGCTTACGGGCACCTCCACCACGCGGTTTCCTAGGTCAATAAGGCCGGCATCTTCCAGGGACCGGCGCAATTTGTTGACGTCAAGAAGGACATCGTGATTGCCCAGGACAAAGTATCGGCCATATTCTGCCCGAAGTTCCCCCAAGATCTCCGGCACCCAGGAGAGGCACTCTGGCTTTTCCACAACATCACCGGTCAGCAACACAAAGTCTGGGTCCTGATCGTTGACTATCTCCACAACCCGTTCGAAAAATGCCCGCGGCACTCGCCCGGAAAGATGGAGGTCGCTTAGCTGGACAATCCGGAGGCGATCCAAGCCAGCTGGCAGGTGGGGGATGTCCACGGCTAGGTCAACAAGCTCGACGTCAAGGCTCTCATTGCCCGGGAGACGTAAAAGGAGGCGATTGCCCCAGGAGGCTTGATGGTCTAATAAATGTTCCCGAGGCAGCTGGTACCGCCACGACACATGGTGCCGGAGGACCGCAGGCGGCGGGGAAAGCTTGCCCTTTACCCACCAGTAGATCACCGAAGTGGCTTTGGCGACACAGGCCAGGGCGTAAAGGGCGGCCACAGGGAACCATCCCGCCCCAAAAAGTGTTGACGAAATCTGGGGCCATGTGCTAAGTTGTTCGTCCAGCCAGCCCCAAAGGCCAGTGTATAGCCCCCAAACGAAGGTCAACGGGCCAGCCACAACGAGGAAAATCGCCACCACACTTCCGGCCAAAACCATCGCCCGGGGAATGCCCCAACTATGCAGACGATTATAAACAGCTACCCAAATGGCTACATGTCCAAATAAGACCCATAGCACCAGAAACCACACGACCACTCACCGCCTCCTTTGACATGGTTTGAGTAAGGACCTAAACTTCGCCTCTTCCACGAAGCCAACTTACTAATTTTCCCGTCCCGTCAAGTGGGGCAAGGCTCAGCCGGTTCTCCTACGCACCAGGTAAGCCATGGGCAATTCCCTAGCCTTCGGCTGGCCAAGCTATCGCCCGGTCCGTCGTGATTTTTGAGCCCGCCTCGCTCTAGTGATCGCCAATTTGGCTGGAAACTTTGCTTGCGCTTCATGGAAAGACCAAAGGGCTTCTTCGACGCACGCCGCTTGGTTTACTTGCTGCAGGCCGGCGATCTTTTGGCCAAAACCAAACTTGGTGCTAGCGGCAGCTTGCTAAAGGAGCTAAGCTTCAGCTCTTGTTGACATCACAGCCGTTATGTTGATGATTACCCCCTCCAAGCACCGCTACGCGAGTGGTGTTCTTTTATGAGATCGCG
Organism: Thermoguttaceae bacterium; assembly: GCA_025060325.1. Lineage (GTDB taxonomy): Bacteria > Planctomycetota > Planctomycetia > Pirellulales > Thermoguttaceae > DTLM01. The sequence goes on along the minus strand of JANXBW010000034.1, from coordinate 28,239 downwards.
GCCAAACACAAAAATAAAAAATCGCCTCTTGGCTGTCCGATGTTTGCTTTTCAAACAAGATTACGGAACGATCTTACAACTGTTTCAATGTACCCAAGCTTGTCCTGATTAGTTGATAAACCTTCGCCGAGCTCTTGTTGAATGAGCGGGACTGTCGTTAAGAAGGAGGAGCTAACGTGCGGACAGGACTTCCACGAATTTGGGGACGAGCTGTTCGGAGAGCTTTTCTTTGAGGAAGATTGCGTTTACTTGACGAGTCCGAGCAGCCACCACGTTATGATGCGGGTCATAGCCGTATTCTGACATCAGCACCAGTCGGTGTGGCGAAAAGCCCTTTTGCTCGATAGCCGACTGAATAAATTCCTTGGACTCCATGTCGGCCAAATGCAGCTCAACCACCACCGCATCAAAGGCCTCGTGATCCAGCATAAGGAGGCCACCGCGCCCTGTACCCACGGTTGTCACCACCCCGCCCAATCGCTCCAAAATTTGCCTGATTTGCATCCGGGAATTGGGATCAGTGACCACCACAAGCACATGTTTGCCGTGAAGAACGGAGGCCTCCTTTTGTTGGGCCACCTGAAGCGTGGCCGGGATTGGCGGGAGCTCCTGGCCGATATCCCAGACAAGCTTCTTTAGGCCCTGGGCATGGCCAAGAAGGAATTGGATACTTTGGTGGAGGACCTCGGCGGATACTGTCCCGCTGGTGCGAACAATTTCCTGAAGCTTCACCAGCTCCGAATAGATTTCATCCACAGGATCGGCCAGCCGGCTGTGGATTTCTTCCACCTTACAGGCGCCGGCCAGGTGCCGCTGCGCTTCGAGAAGATCAAGCATTACCAAGGCCCGGGCGAGCTCGCGGCAATAAATCTGGAGGAAGCGGGCATCCTCTTGTGAAAAAGCGGCACGCTTTTTACTTTCCACATTAAACGTGCCAATCACTTCGTTTTCAAATAGGAGGGGCACCGTAAGCGAGCTTCGGGCGCCTTCGGCCCCGGGCAGATAGCGCGGATCAAGGAGGGTGTCCTCACAAATGTACGTATTGCCCGTGGCCGCCACATAGCCGGTAATGCCTGCTCCTTCCAAATTGGGCCGCAGCCTTCGGGCCTCCGCCTCCCGCGTCATCCCGATCGAAAGAATGCGGACCAGTTCTCCCGTGCGCCGATCTAGCCGACGTATTTCCACGGAATCGAAATTAAAAAGACCCGTCAGGTGCTGAATAATGCAAGCCTCGACCCAGGCCAAGCGTTCTTCGTAAGTCATGGAGACGAGGAAGTCCGGCCGAATGGCCGTCAGCTCTGCCCCCGCCCGATAGATTCTCTCGATTCGCTCCGCCACCGCCCGTTCCTCAGACACATCCTGCAGCGTAACGAGAAACCGCGGCCCAGACTCTGAACTGCTATCAAAACGGACAACATCAAGCTGGACGTGGCGACGGTCGGGCAGGAGCAGGGTGCAGCGAACCGGAGCTTCTGAGTTGGCTGCCTCTTGAAACGGAGCAAAGACCGGTCCCTCAATCTGCGGATCGCCAAGCACATAATAGAAGGAGGCACCTTCCAGGGTGCCTCCTTGGTTAAACCACTGCTGGAACCGGGCATTGGCCCATTGAATGCGCTTGTCCGCGTCCACAATTGCAACTGCCGCATCAATCCGGTCAAGAATCTTATAAAGATCTTCGATGGTCAGTGTCTGCAAATGGGGAGCGATACAGTTCATAGCCGCTGGTCCTTTAACAAATCGCTCGTTCGACAGGTGGGACAATGTCGCCGGAAGGATAATCTGGATAAGCTGGCCCTGACAAGCGAATCTTGCTTCGGTGCCCTGAGCATACTCGGGCTAAGCGGAGGTCGCATTGGCCATAAAGGGAACATGGCAATAACTCAGTTGATAACCTATCCGTTCTTGCGCAATTATACCCCGTTGTGGTGGGGCGCAACAATGCGCGAGCTTCGCCGACGGCGGGAACAATACGGATTTTCCCGGTAAGTCGAGAAACAACAAATCTTTTCCGAAAACGAACGATTCCGGCACACTTTCGAAAAACTAGTCCAGAGTGTCACCTGGCCAAGCATTCACTACGTTTGTTATTAAACCAATCGTTCGCAAACGGACGGTTTCCCCCCAGATTCAATCGCCCACACTCCGGCCCGATGTTGAACCGAAGCTTCTGAGATTGATTGCCCGCGGGTCCGTTGGTTTGTCGATTCGCCGGGAAAATCCAAACACCGCGCGCTTGCCGCTAATGGCCCGGATAAGTGCACTGCCTGCGCCCGAGCACGCTTTCAGTGAAGGCACTCCGGGCGGCCTCATTGACGGGCCACCACGACTATTTGAGCAGAGCCGGCCGGCCCGCTACTTGTTGCCCAAGGGGGCCTTGTTCAAGCGATTTATGATCCCGCGATCGATTGTTTGGCTCCGCGGGGAGAAGGCGATGGCCATCGCCGGGAAAAATCGGCCGATTAAATCCGCGAGCGATAGAGCCGGAGTTCGGCCGGACAAGAGCGAGGAGAAAGCACTTTCCGTGTGCGAAGGGACGGGTTTAAGAGGCTCGGCTTCTGCAAAGTAAATTTCAGGATTTCCGAGGTGCCCGGGAAAGCAGTCGGCAGCCTCCGGCTTACCGTTCGATCGTGCTTGTCATCGGCGAAAGGCGGTGGAGTCGCACGAAAGCCTGCAAGACTCCGATGCAACGCCACGAAAGCCCAGGAGACAACCCTCATTCGCTCCGCCCAGGCTTTCGCACCCTCCCTAACCCCATGATCCGCAAGAGCTAGCAGCCCAGCGGGGGAAGCTACCGGCGGGGAATCGGCCAGCAAAATCGATACTCTTGGCTCAGATGGAACGAAGCGGAGACCGTCACTTCCCGAATAATCGCCCGTCGTAGCAGGCCGTTTGCCCCAATAGGCCGGGTTTTGCCGATAAACAAGTACAGCCGGCCAAGGCGCCGGTGCCTCAGGGTATTTCTACCCCGCGATCGGCGATTAATTGAGAGCGCACCTGCCGGAGCTTAGACGGAAGAACTCCGCCAAGGGTCTACGAGCATGTCCCGGGCATTCTTTTTTGCGGTGGGCCTCTACGTGCTTTTTCTCGGGGTGGAATGTTTGTGTGTACAGAAGTTTATCTTGCGCGCTCGGCCGCCAGCTGCCAACCCACCGGCAGCCACCGCCCCGGCGGCCAATTCCTCCGCCCGGGTGACGATCACCCCGGCTCCCTGGACTCCCTGGAGCCTTATGTCCACGGGCGCTGTGGTGTGTCTTTACTCCTTCACCATGTCGGAAAAGCCTGCTGGCAAGTAACGCCGGCCAGCGCGGGGAGCTTCGTCCATCACGGCTGCTTGCTTATCTGCCGCCACGCTTGACAGGCAGCCTCTACCACTTGGCCGAACGCCTCAGGTCGAAATTCTTCCAAAGAAGCAATCCGGAAGGCGATCGTAAGCCGAGACGGGGTTTGGCTTTCAATTGCCCCATGGGCATTGGCCACTAGTTCTTTCAGGGAAGCCTCGTCGCCCTGCCCCTGCCGGGGCCAATCAACATGGATTCGTAAAGAATCAGGTTTCTTGGTCCAAAGAGTGACAATGGGGGATTTGCGCAGAATGGGGTCTTTTGGATAGAAGCGGATCTGATTGACAAAGTGCCATCGTGGCCGGAGGCCGCGGGCCAATAGCTCCCGGATAACCGCCTTGAGCAACCTTTTTGGCCACTGAGGCCGCTGCTTGTTCTCGAAACCCACCGGCGAAAAGTGCCACGCCCGACCCGCCGGAGGAATAACCGTGGGGAGCGCGGCCGTTTGGCGGCGTTCGCCGGTGCTAGGAGCCGATGCCACCGCCTGGCGAGAGAGCTGCGCAGGCTTTTTGCTTTCGCGTTTGGACGCCGATTGATCTTGCGAGACGAGAGCCAGATAGCCGTCAATCGCGGCGGTCACAAACTGCCAGAAATCGGGGGCGTCAATCTCGGCTAGTTTGGCCGCACAAATCTCCACACATTGCCACTCCTCGCGAGGAGCGTGGATTAATACTTGCGGGAGCTTCAGGCTCTCGCTCCCCCGTTTTCGCTCTCGGTTGTCGGCCAAGTACTGGGCCGAAAATGGACTCTCCGCCACTACCTTCGTGGAGGTGTAAAACAGCATCCGCAGGGCGTATCGCTCGCAGGTGATGGCCTGGAAGAAAAACCGCGAAGGCCTCCCGGGGCCGTAGACTTCCACGACTGTGGATTTGTTCCAGAGTGGCTCGGCCAATTTGCCGGTGCTTTCCAGAAAATCCACCACTGCCTCGAGGAGTTGGCCCTCCCAAATGCATGGTTGTCCCGACCGGTCCACTCGAGCCACGGTGTGCCAAAACCGCCCGTCGACTTCCCAGGGCGGCTTTTCCGCCTGGCCCCATTCCGCAAGGTTCGCTTGAGTCGCGAAGGCATCTTCCGGCGGTGGCTCATATCGGGGTCTGTCGTAATACGTGCCGTTTGCCAAAAGTGGCTCGAGGTACTCCCCGGTGTAACATCGCCACTCCAGGCCTCCGGGGGAATCATTCGAGCGCTTGACGGAAGCGGCGGCCGATTTCCGCCCCCGCAGCTCCGACTGCTCCCGGTAAAGCTGGGCAAAACGGGCGATATCTTCGGGTGTGCCTTCAGCCACCAAATAACCACCCCGCTCTCCGCCTTCTGGCCCAAGGTCGATCACCCAATCGGCCACCTTAATCAAGTCCAGATTGTGCTCAATCACGAGGACGGTGTTCCCCAGATCCACTAACCGCTGCAAAACTTCCAGCAACTTGGTGAGGTCTTGGAAGTGAAGCCCGGTGGTCGGCTCATCTAGGATGTACAAGGTTCGCCCGGTGGCGGGGCGAGCCAGTTCCGCCGCCAATTTCACCCGCTGCGCTTCCCCACCGGAAAGGGTGGGAGCCGGCTGGCCCAAGGGCAGATAGTCCAGGCCCACATCGCACAGCGTCTGGAGAATCCGGCGGATGGGCGGCACATGTCCAAACAGCCGAAGGGCCTCGCCCGCTGGTAGTTCCAGCACATCGGCGATCGTATACCCCCGATAACGTACTTGCAGGACTTGCTCGTTGTAGCGCTTGCCCCCGCAGACCTCGCAAGTCATTTCCAAATCGGGCAGGAAGTGCATCTGGATGTACTTGCGTCCACTTCCCTGGCAATTCCAGCAAGCGCCATCGGAGTGATTAAAGCTGAAGTGCCGCGGCGTCAGGTGTCGAACTTTCGCTTCCGGAAGTTCCGCGAAAAGCTGTCGAATGAGGTCGAAGACGCCCGTGTACGTAGCCGGCACCGACAAGGGTGACTGACCAATCGGCCGCTGGTCAACGCGGATCACCTTGTCGACAAGCTCGATCCCTTCCACTGTGTCGCAGTCAGCCCAGCTGACATTTTCCGCGTGATGCAGCGCGTGGGCCAAAGCCCGGTAGAGGACCTCCTGAACGAGGGTCGTTTTGCCGCTTCCGCTTACCCCGGTGACAACGGTCAAAGTCCCAAGCGGGATGCGAACGTCGATCTCCTTGAGGTTGTGCTTTCGCGCTGCCCGAACAATAAGCCAGCCTCCACCCGGCGGTGAGGGAAGAAGCACCTCCGGTACAGGGACTAATGGGCTCGGTTGGTCTGGGCGGACCTCTGCCGATTTGTTCCGGGAGGTCTTTCCGCGGGCCCGACTGGGAAGTGTCAGCCGATCCCAGAGCGGGGGCATCCGGCGGTTTCGTGGAATCGGGATAACCTTTCTGCCGGAGAGATAAGGACCGGTAATGGAGTCGCATGCGTTTTTCAGTTCTTCCGGGGGTCCGGCGGCCACGATTTGCCCCCCTTGGCTTCCAGCGCCCGGCCCGAAATCGAGCACGTAGTCAGCGCCCTCGATTACCTGCGGATCGTGTTCCACAACAAGCAGTGTGTTGCCAAGGTCGCGGAGTCGGTGAAGGGCTCGCACCAGCCGGGCCCCGTCGCGCGGATGAAGTCCAATAGTCGGTTCATCCAGCACGTAAATGACACCGCACAGACCACTGCCCAATTGGGCGGCCAGACGAATTCGCTGCATCTCCCCGCCGGAAAGGGTGGGCATCGGGCGGGAAAGCGTCAGATATTCAAGCCCCACTTCCACCAGGAATCGCAGCCGAGTTCGGATCTCGCGAAGGATTTCCGCGACAATGAGTTGCTCGGAGGCGGAGGGCTGGTAAGCCTCGAACCACGCAAGGAGCTTCTCAAGCGGCCATTGGCACAGTTCGTAGATGGTCCGATCCCGCCACCGCGCGCTGGCCGGCACATCGCGAAGGCCACTCCCGCGGCAATCGGGGCAAGGGACCTTTTGCAAGCGCTGAGGTGAGCCTTCCTCGGCCAGGAAGACCTCCTCCAAGCCTCGTTCTCCGACGTGCATCGCCGCCAGGAGGCCACGGAATTGAAATTCGGCCGGTCGGGCCTGGGGATTGGCTGCCCGCTCTTCCGGCGTGGGTGTTAGCACGTAGGTAGTCCGCGGTCCTGTCCCAAAAAGCAAAATCCGCCGCGCGTTTGTCGACAACTTGCCCCACGGACTGTCCAGGGGGATGCCCTGCCGGCGGCAAATGGTCAGGATCATTGCCTCCAGCCGCGGATTGGTCGACAGATGGAGTGTTTCCTCCAAAATTTCCCGCACAGTTAGCCGCGGATCAAAGAAGAGCCTCTCTCCCGCGGTGGAAGCATCCACCACGCCATGGCCATGACAACCCGGACACCAACCTAGCGGCGAATTGAAGGAAAAGTGCTGCGGCAGAAGGGGTTCGAAGCCGCGTTGACAGCTAGGGCAGCTAAGAAGTTGGCTAAAGATTTGCACCGGCCAGCGATGCTCCGGCAGGTGATCGTTTGCCCAAGCAACTCGCAGAGTGCCTCGGCCGATACGAAGCGCGGCTTCCACGCTCTCGGCCAATCGTCCCCGACCAACCACCGCTGGTTGCAACCGGTCGATGACAATCTCCACGCTCCGCTCTTCGCCGCGACCTAAAAAGTCAACCTCGGACGCCCGGTAGGTCCGCCCATCAACCCGGATCCGCTGGTAGCCGAGAGCTTCGATTTGCTTGACAAGATGCTGGGAGTTTTGCCCGGGCTGAAGACTGAGCGGAGCCAAGATGTAAGCCCAGGCCTCCGGCGATGCCTCCGCCAATCTGTTGACGATTTGATCCACCGTGGCCTGTGCGGCGGGCACTCCGCACTGCGGACAATAGACGACCGCCTGGCGAGCAAACAGCACGCGGAGGTAATCGTAAATTTCCGTCATTGTGCCCACGGTGCTTCGTGGGGAGGCACCCCAGCCTTTCTGCTCGATTGCTACCGCTGGGGTGAGGCCGTCAATGCGGTCGACCGCTGGCGGCCGGCTCATCCCCAAGAACTGCCGGGCATAATTGCTGAGGCTCTCCAAATATCGCCGGCGCCCTTCGGCGTAAATGGTATCGACGGCCAGGGAGGTCTTGCCGGAACCACTTGGCCCGCACAGCACCGTCAGCTTTTCCCGGGGAATATCTACCGACAGGTCCCGCAGATTGTGCTCGCGAGCGCCTCGCACAGCGATCACAGCTTGGTCGTTATCGGCGGCAAAGAACGCAGGAAGTGTTTCTCCTTCCGAAGAAGCCGCGCTCTGATCGCCCCCCGACTTTCCGGTGGGCATCCACTCCTTACGAGTTGTTTGACCGTTTCCTGAGCTTTTCCCCGTCTCGGCAACTGTGTGAAGGGCCGCGGCGGGCAATTGCTCGCTTGCCACTGCGTCGCGGGTGATCCGAGCCCGGCCCAACACTTCCCGAAGTGCCCGCCCTGTATGCGAAGCTTCCACCTGGGCCACTTCTTCCGGTGTGCCCACCGCGACGATGTATCCGCCGGCTTCCCCTCCTTCCGGGCCAAGATCGATAATCCAGTCGGCGCACTTGATGACCTCGAGGTTGTGTTCGACCACAAGGACAGTGCTTCCGCCGTCGACCAACGTCTGCAGCAACTGGACGAGAAGTTCCACATCGGCAAAGTGTAGACCGGTCGTTGGCTCATCTAGGACGTAAAGCGTGCCCTTACGAGTGCGCTTGACAAGCTCGCGGGAAAGTTTGATCCGCTGGGCCTCGCCACCGGAGAGAGTTGTCGACGGCTGCCCTAGTTTCAGGTAGCCAAGGCCGACGGCATACAGTGTTTCCAGCTTGCGGCGGATAGCCGGGATATTTTCGAATACTTCCATCGCCTGGGCGACATCCATCTGGAGCACGTCGGCGATGGAGTGTCCTTTGAATCGCACGGAGAGAGTTTCCCGGTTAAAGCGGCGGCCCTCGCACACCGGACAGGTAATCCACAGATCGACCATGAAGTCCATGTCCAGCCGTTGGGCCCCGTTACCGGCGCAGGCTTCACACCTACCACCGGCCACATTGAAGCTGAATCGGCCGGGTTTGAATCCTCGGAGCTTTGCCTCCGGCAATTCGGCAAAAAGTTGACGAATATCGTCAAAAACCTTGGTGTAAGTAGCGGGATTCGACCGCGGGGTCCGCCCAATCGGCGACTGATCGATCGCAACAAGGTTCTTAATATGCTGCAGTCCGTGGACGGACTGAAATTTGCCGGGGGTGGTCTCGGCATGGTAAAGCTCGCGGCGGAGAAGCTCCACCAAGATGTCGTTGACAAGCGAGCTTTTGCCGCTTCCGGATACTCCTGTCACACAGACGAAAAGGCCAAGCGGGATCTCCACATCGATGTTTTTTAAGTTGTTATGGCAGGCCCCTCGGATGACTAGCTTGGCCTTGCCTGGGGGTCGGCGCTTGGCAGGGATAGGAATCTCCCGGCGACCCGAAAGATATTGCCCAGTAATGCTCTCCGGATGGCGGACGATCGCCGGCACCGGCCCGGTAGCCACTATCCGGCCGCCTCGGAAACCCGCCCCGGGACCAAAATCCACAACGTAGTCCGCCGAGCGGATTGTTTGTTCATCGTGTTCGACGACAACAACAGTATTGCCTTGATCGCGAAGCTCCTTCAGTTTGGCCAATAACCGCTCGTTATCGCGGGGATGGAGGCCGATGGATGGCTCGTCCAGGACGTAAAGCACGCCGCTTAGCCGGCGGCCAAGCTGCGTGGCAAGCCGAATCCGCTGCATCTCACCCCCTGCCAAGCTGGGGGCAGCACGATCGAGGGTGAGATATCCGACTCCCACTTCCACGAGAAAGCTTAGACGTTTGGTTACCTCCCGGAGGATCGGCTCGGCAATCCGGCGGGCAGCGCCCTCCAAATCCAGGTCGTTCAAGTACTCGATAAGATCGGTTACCGGCAGCCGGCAAAGCTGGGTAATGTTTCGGCCAGGCTCAGCGGCCCACCGCGGGGCGCGAGATCGCAACAGCACGTTCCGACCTAAACGGTTCAGGCGTTCTCCCTGGCAGGCCCAGCAAACAATCTGGCCCAGTTGTTGCCGAAGCTCGGCCTCATTTTCGTCGCCCTTCAAGTCAACACCCGGACCTTTGATATGGTGCAGGCCCTCCTTGATCGCTCGAGCAAGCCCGCTACGAATCAAATTGTGAAAAGTCTGGAACATCATCGCCTCGACGAAGCCCGTCGGGCGTTTGGCCAACGGTTCATTCGCGTCTGAGTCCGGGTCACCAAAGATGATGTGTCGCCGCAGGGGTTCGGGAAGGTCTTTCCACGGCCGGGTAAAGACTTCCTCCAGAGTCAGGTTGTACCGGCTAACTCGCTGCGAGAGCCAAGCCTTGAAATACTCTGTGAAAGCTGGGTTCCACGTTTCAAGCGGACCAAGGATGCTGATCGCCCCCTCCTTGATCGAAAGATGGGCAACGACCAGGTCCGGATTCCAGACAAAGTCCGCATGTTGACCGAGGCCTCCGCATTCCGGACAAGCCCCCGCGGGATGATTGAAGCTAAATAGGTGCGGCGCTGGGGCCGGAAAACTTTGCCCACATCGCGGGCAGGCGTAACGGCTGGAAAACCAAAGTTCCTTCGGCTCGGCACTTGCCAGGGCATCCCCCACTGTCGCCGAAGCTGGGGTGGTGGCCACACTCGTGGTGCCGCCCTCCGGCTGGACCACGACCACCATCTCGCCTTCGCCCAGTTGGAGGGCCAAATTGACGGTTTCCCGGAGGCGATCGGAGGTGAGGGCGGGCTGGTTCAGTTCCGCCACCACCACTTCGATACGGTGCCTCACCCGGCGGTCCAAGGAGGGCGGTGCATCCAGGGCGTAAAAGTGCCCGTCGATCCTAGCCCGATCGAAGCCCCGGCGAAGGAAATTCTCGAGGACCCCGCGGAACTCCCCCTTCTTCTCCTTCACCACAGGGGCCAGCAGGAGGTAACGCCCTGGCAGGCCCACACTTTGGATCGCGGCGATGATCTGATCGGGGCTTTGGGTGCCGATCGGCTGGGCGCAGTCGGGGCAGAAGAAAGTCCCAACCCGGGTGTAAAGCAACCGGAGAAAGTCATAGATCTCCGTCAACGTGCCGACGGTTGAGCGGGGATTGGCAGCTCCGGTCTTCTGGGAAATGCAGATGGCAGGACTTAAGCCGGTGATTTGATCCACATCCGGCTTAGGCATTTGGTCAAGGAACTGCTGCGCGTAGGTAGAGAGGCTTTGGACATAGCGACGTTGACCCTCCGCATAGAGAGTGTCGTAAGCCAAAGAGCTTTTGCCGGAGCCGCTGACCCCGGTGAAACAGATAAGGCGATTTCGCGGTAGGACCAGATCAATGTTTTGAAGGTTGTTTTCCCGCGCCCCTTTAATAGCGATTGGCGCAAGCGGCATAAAGATTCACCTCACACGCTGACGGCTGACCGCTCGCAGACAGGTTTGTGATGGACAACCTCCCCGCGTCCGCCCCTGCAGCTTCCCCTCCACAGCGGGTGTTAAACGAGCCTCGCTTTCGGGAAATTGTGGGTAGCCATAGGTTGAGCGATGGCCGGAGGGTTGCCGGGCCGAACCGGGAAGCGTTAATTCTAGCCGGATCGGACCAGATGAGGCAATTTAGGCTTATTGGGCGGGACGTGGCGGCTCTCAAAGTGCGCGCTCGGGAGCATGCATTTGAGGGCGCTCGGCAGCTGACTTGCGACCGTTTGCATCGAAGCCCGCGGAAGGTCGCGGGGCCAGTTCGAGGAAACGGTCTTCGCCCCGGGAATTTCCGGCCTCGCCGGCACTGAAATAGGCCGCGAATTCAACCGAACTTGGCTGCGCATTCAGCGGTCTGCTCCAAGACTGGGCATTCGGGAGGCCGGATTGGGCTTTACTCCCCGAGACATGGGACCGGGGGTAAATCGGCCGAATGACTTCCCCACGCGGCAAGGGAGTTCCTGTGACTCCCGTTACGGAGCCGGATTGTTGCGGTGCTGCCAAATTGCAAGCCGCTGAGGCCGGTTCCCAGCGGATAGGCACCACCAACCCACCGGGGGCGGCGCAGGCTTTGTTAGTATGATTGGGGGTTCCTCATGCGGCGGATGTTCCGCGTGAAAATTTGCGGCGTAACTTGTCCGGAAGACGCCTTGTTGGTTGCCAGGGCGGGGGCGGATGCCATCGGGCTAAACTTTTACCCGGGAAGCCCGCGCTTCGTCACATTCGAGCAAGCCCGGCAGGTTGTCGGTGCGGTTAGAGCTGGGCCCGGAGTATCCGTCAACTTCGTGGGGATTTTCGTCAACAGCGCACCTTCAGAAATTGCCGCTTACGTGGCGGAGCTTGGTTTGGATTGGGTCCAGCTTCACGGGGAGGAAAATTCGGACCATATCGCCGCCACCCGAAAGGCCGTGGGTGAAGAGGTGGGAATAATCCGGGCGTTTCGGCCTGGGGACATGGGGGATCTGGATGAAATCGGAAAAATCGTGGAAGAGGTGGCCTCTAACTGCCGGAAGTTTTGCGACACTTATCGGGGACTTGATGCCTTACTTATTGACGCCCGATCAAACCGGGGGCTTGGTGGAACCGGCGAAAAGGCTAATTGGTCGCTGGCTGCAGTTCTCCGAAATTTCCTCCCCCCGCAGGGAGCACCGCTCATAGCACTTGCTGGGGGGTTAGACCCCAGTAATTTGGCTGAAGCGATTCGGGTGGTTCGCCCGGACGCTGTCGACACGGCAAGTGGAGTGGAGTGCTCCCCAGGGAGAAAAGATCCAGGAAAAGTGGCCGCATTTGTTCGGGCGGCTTGGGAAGCTTTTCGCCAAATTGGTATTAGCGCGTAATTTCCTCTCCCGGCGGCCATCCCTGACACACCCCGGGGCTCTCGTTATACTAAAACCCCTCTTAACGGGTCCGGGGCTTGGGTGCCCGGCTCGACTTTCCGGAACACATTGAGTACTCCCCCCGGGGACATCGGAACCTGCTTTGAATCTTCCATCCGAACGCAGCGTGCAGGCCGTTGGGCATGGCGGGATGTTCATGCATTCTTTGGCCCGGGGGCCGCGGGGATTGGTCCCGTCGGTCATTGCGTGGGTTGTCGCCAGGCATTGGGGAATTTCGGTGCCGGTTGCGACGGTACGCCGCCGGACCAGACGCAGCAGGCCCCCCTTGTGGCGACACGCAAGCGATTCAAGGCCATGTGAAAACCTTTTTTGAAACGAGTGGGTTATTTTCGTAAACCGCGATGGTGGACGGACGGATTGTTGCAGCGAGGGCCTTAAGGAGATAGGTTCTCGGAATTGCCTGTCCGGATTTGCAGGGGACAAAACCCTGGCAGTTTGCAAGCGGACAAGTGGAAGAGGAATAACACGGTCCCTCGGTTTTTCGGATGGGTTTCCGGCCGTCGGTGATTTCGGCAGCCGTTTACTGGTCGCTGTGTGTCGTTGTTGGGAGTCAGCTGAGGTAGCGCGGAGTGACCTTTCCCACCACAAGTTGAGGAGGAAGAAGTGGCTCAGACAATTAGCAAGCCGCCGTACAAAGTCGCGGACATTTCTCTTGCGGAGTGGGGGCGTCGGGAAATCGAGCTGGCAGAAAACGAGATGCCCGGCCTCATGGCTTTGCGGGAGAAGTACGGCCCCCAGAAGCCGTTGCGAGGTGCGCGGATCGCCGGCTGTCTTCACATGACGATCGAGACGGCCGTCCTTATCGAGACCCTAATCGAATTGGGGGCAGAAGTGCAGTGGTCAAGCTGCAACAAGTTCTCCACCCAGGATCATGCAGCCGCCGCCATTGCCGCCCGAGGTATCCCCGTTTACGCCTGGAAAGGCGAGACTGACGAGGAGTACGAGTGGTGCATCGAACAGACCATTTATTTCCCCGATGGCCGGCCGCTCAACATGATTATTGACGACGGGGGCGATCTGACGGCGATGGTCCACAGCCCGAAGTATCGCCACCTGCTGCCTGGGATCCGCGGCATTTCGGAGGAAACAACCACGGGCGTGCGGCGGCTTTACCAAATGCATCAGCGGGGCGAGCTGGGTGTGCCGGCGATTAATGTCAACGATTCGGTCACCAAGAGCAAATTCGACAATCTGTACGGCTGTCGAGAGTCGCTGATCGACGGGATTAAGCGGGCCACTGACGTGATGATCGCCGGCAAAGTGGCGGTGGTCTGCGGCTACGGCGACGTGGGCAAGGGATGTGCGCAGGCCCTGCGGGCTTACGGTGCTCGCGTTATTGTGGTGGAAGTGGACCCCATCTGTGCCCTTCAGGCAGCCATGGAAGGGTACGAGGTCACCACAATGGCCGAGGCAGCGCCCCGGGGGAACATCTTCGTCACCGCCACCGGCTGCTGCAAGGTGATCCGCGTGGAGCACATGGAGCGGATGCCCAACGACGCTATCGTGTGCAACATTGGGCACTTCGATGTGGAGATTGACGTAGCCGGCTTGCAGCGCTATCCGGGAATTAAACGGACCCAGATTAAGCCGCTTGTCGATCGGTACACCTTCCCGGACGGGCATTCGATCATTTTGCTGGCGGAAGGGCGGCTAGTGAATTTGGGCTGCGCAAGTGGCCATCCGTCGTTTGTGATGTCTAACTCTTTCTGCAACCAGGTGCTCGCCCAGATTGCTTTGTGGACGCAGCCGGAGAAATTTCCGATCGGCGTTCACACCCTGCCTAAAGAGCTAGACGAAGAGGTAGCCCGGCTCCATTTAGGCAAGCTGGGTTGCAAGCTGGAGCGACTGACGCCGGAGCAAGCGGAATACCTAGGGGTCTCCGTCGACGGGCCGTTCAAGCCGCCTCACTACCGATACTAACCCGGGCAAGAGTTGCCGCAATATGCCAAAGCGATCGGGGCAACCGCCGATTTGTTGATTAATCTTGGTCTGAGGGGATAGCGGGCAGGGAAGTGCAGTTCCACGTCAAACGCTCGGGAATTGGGGCCGAGTAGTGGAAGCCTGTGCACGAAACTATTGGCACGGTTTGGGATTTTCGCGCGGAACAGCGACGGCTGGGAAGCTCGGCTTGCTTGTGGGCAGGGTGTTGGCCAGAGTTGCATGCCGGCTGACGGCCGTCGCACTGGGAAGCCAAGCCTTTTGGCAACCAGTAAGTCAATATGGTCGAGCGAGCCTTGCGAACGCCGTGTTTAGTTCGTTGGCGGCCACTGTGAAGTGACGAGTGTTTCGTGGGAAACGGTTGGTCCTTCCCGCGGAAAAAGCGCGGGTTTTGCGTCCGGTTTGATCACAGTTTCTCCTTATCGCAGGGTGTAAACTCCTAGCCAAATTTGTGGACGAAGTGGGGCCGGATTGGGGGCGGCCGTTTGCAAAGCGAACTTTAAAGATCGGCTGACGACTGGGGTGAAGGATGCCGGAGATTCAGGCTTTTCGCGGAATTCGTTACAACTTGGGGCATGTGGGCACGTTAAGCGACGTCGTTGCCCCCCCGTATGACGTTATCACGCCGGAGTTGCAGGATGCGCTCTATCAAAAACACCCCTGCAACGTTGTTCGCTTGGAGCTTAACCGTCCTGAACCGGGCGATGACGAGGCTAATAACGCCTATATCCGCGCTGGCCGATTCTATAAGACCTGGCTTGCTCAGGGCGTGTTGATGCCGGAAACCGCCCCGGCCATTTACGCTTATCATCAGGAATTCGAGCTCCAAGGCCGCCGCTATCTTCGTCGGGGGTTTATGGCGCGGATGCGTCTGGAGCGCTTCGGCCAGGGACGCGTCTTTCCCCACGAGCATACCTTTCGTTCGCCAAAAATTGATCGCCTCATGTTGATGGCAGTAGCTAAGGCCAATTTCAGCCAGATCTTTGTCCTTTATCCGGATCCTCAGGGCGAGGTCGAGGCGGTCCTGGATCGTGCCATCGCCGAAAGCACCCCTATCCAGGTGGTAGATCACTTGGGCGTGGTCCATCGGATGTGGCCTATTACCGATGTGCCCACCATTACGCAGGTGAGTAGCTTGATGGGACCAAAGCCGGTTTTCATCGCCGATGGTCACCACCGGTACGAGACGGCCTGCGATTACCAGGACCAAATTCGGGACAGCGGCTTGTGGCGGCCGGATCATCCGGCCAATTTTGTCCTCACTTACTTCGTGGCCATGGAAGACCCTGGGTTGGTGATCTTGCCAACCCATCGGTTGCTCCACGGGGTAGGGGCGTGGACGGCCGAAATGCTCCGCCAGCGCCTGGAAGGCCCGTTTGCCGTCCGTTACCTGGGCCAGGCACTCCAGCTTGCCAATGAGGTCTGGGAGGATGTCAGCACTAGTGCTGCCCCGGCTGCCTTCGGGTTTTACACCTCGGCCGACGACTCCTGGACAATTGCCGAGCTGACTCCGCAGGGCGAACGCCTGATGGATCAGGTGAGCCAGGACCACCACGAGCCGTGGCGCCGGGTAGCCGTGTGCATTCTTCACCGCCTGGTTCTGGAGACGCTCCTTGAACTGAAAGAGGCTCCCACGCCGGACTACGTCCACACGGTTGAGGACTTAGTGGCTGCCCTGGGGAAAAAGCCCTATGACATTGCCGTCCTTGTCCCCCCCGTGCAAGTGGAGCAACTCCGCGATGTAAGCCTGATGGGTGAGCGCTTCCCTCAGAAAAGCACCTACTTCTTCCCCAAGCCGCTTGCTGGGCTTGTCATTAATCCCTTGGAGTAGCCTCCTCGGGACAATACCCCTTGCAATCCCCGCCGCAAGTCAATGAATTTGGATTTCCTTAGCCGGCACGGCCTATGTTTCCCATGAAACAAGCTGGCCGGTTGAGGAAAACTTTTCGCCCAGAGGTGCTCGCGGACACTTGCGGGACGTTCTCACCGCCACAGCGTGTATGGGTGCCCCCCGTGAAACGCCGCCGGGGATCCGCGGAAAGTTGCTCCTTTTCGCCCCGCCTCTAAGCTCTTTGCGAGCTTGCACGGGAACGAACTTACCGACGGGCGGCCTTGTCGCTTCCCGGATCCAACACTTCTCCCGGCAGGCCAAATGTCCCCGCTCCAGGATGCGTTTTTCCGGCGCAAAATGCCGTTCTCTGGCCAAATTCGGCGCCACTAAAATCCCGCGCCTGCTGGTATTTAAGCGCTTGCCGGGTTAGGCCAGGGCAAATGGGACGCATTTTGTGTATTGCCAATCAAAAAGGCGGGGTGGGGAAGACCACCACGGCGATCAATTTGGCCGCTGCGCTGGCCCGGGCAGGCTGCCGAACGTTGGTCGTGGACTTTGATCCGCAGTGCAACGCAACAAGTGGGCTGGGTTGCCGGCCGCTAATGCATCACCCCCTGGCGCGGGGTCAGGCGGTGCAGGACGCAATCGTGCGCACCTCGGTGGCGGGGCTTGATCTTCTGCCTGGCACGCGGAGTTTCCGGGACGTGGAACGGCTGGCTCGCGACCCCACGTTGACCCCGGCAATCCGTGACCAGCTTCGCCTCGGTGTGGCCGGCTACGATTTTGTGCTAATCGACTGTCCTCCGTCGCTTGGTCAATTAACCCGGACCGCCCTGGCTTCCGCCGACGAGGTGCTCATGCCCATCCAGTGCGAGTACTTCGCTATGGAGGGGTTGGCCCAGATGATCGAGGTTATTCGCCAGGTAATGCACACCGAGGCCCCCAAGCTCCAGTTTGCCGGCATCCTCCTGACGATGTACGACCACACTTTGGAACTGACCTTAGAAGTGGAGCGAGAGGTCCGGGATTTTTTCGGCGAGATTGTCTTCCACACTGTGATCCCCCGGGACGTGGCCTTGGCCGAGGCCCCAAGTCATGGGCTAACCATCCTCGACTATGCACCACGTTCGCGGGGAGCAAGGGCATACGCGGAACTATCTTGGGAGGTACGCGAACTTGGCTAAGGAAAGGCGCTTAGGACGCGGCTTAGAGGCACTGCTTGGCCGAATCTCAGATGTTGAGTCCGTCGGCGGGCAGTTGGGCGACCACCTTGCCCCGGCCAGTTGGACGGGTCCTTCGCCCCAAGCTGGACCTGGCATCGGGAATGGCGGCGGGGTGGAGATGGCTCGGGCGGAAGGGCACGTGGCAACTTTCCACCCAGCCCTATCCCTTGAGCCAAATGCTTTTGTGGAGCAGCCTGTGTCCTCCGGCGACGGCCAATTTGGTCAGGCCGCTTCTCCGGAGACCGGGACCGTCCCCGAACCGCGCCCCGCGGGGACTCACCGGCAGAGCCAACTGGTAAAGCTCTCCCCGGAGGAAATGCCGGGCAGCAGCGAAGCGGGTACCCGCTTGGTGGAAATCGAAATAAGCCAAATCGAAAGCAATCCTTTCCAGCCGAGAGGGGAATTTCCCCCCGCAGAAATTCAGGCCTTGGCCGACAGTCTTCGCGCTCACGGCCTTCTTCAGCCGGTGCTTGTCCGCCGGCACGGGGCAAAGTATCAACTGGTGGCCGGAGAGCGGCGTTTACGGGCGGCCGTCCAAGCCGGCTGGACGCGGGTGCCAGCACAGATCATTGATGCCGACGATCGTCAGTTGGCCGAGCTTGCCCTGGTGGAAAATATCCATCGCAAAGACCTTAATCCGCTGGAAAAGGCGGCCTCATTCCAGCGGTATTTGCGGGAATTTGGCGGCACGCAGGAGCAGCTGGCCAGCCGGCTCAAGATGGACCGCTCGACGATTGCGAACTTGATTCGCCTCCTTGAACTTCCCGCACCCGTGCAGCAAGCCTTGCGGGATGGTCGCATCACCCAAGGCCATGCCCGGGCGCTTCTTGCCCTTGATGATGAGCGGACTCAGATTGCCTTTTGCGAGCGGATTCAGCGGGAAGGCTGGTCCGTTCGGCAAACCGAGGCGATGGTCTCTAAAGCTTTGGAGGAGCAAAGCCGCCAGGAAGAAGGCGAAGAAGTCAGCCTTCGGGTGCTTTCGGCTGAGCCGCCGCCCCGGCCGTCCCGCAGCCAGAGTCAACATATCGCTGCACTGGAGCGGGAATTTCGCCTGGCCTTGGGGACAAATGTCCAGATTATCCATAATAGGCGGGGGCGAGGTCGGCTGATCATCCATTTCCGCACCCATGAGGAATTTGAGCGGATTCGCCGCCTTATCTGCGAGTCGGCCGCTGTTCCCCAAGCTCGGGCTTCCTGACGCCCGGCTTTGCAACTCGCTCCCGATGCTTTCCCCGGTGGGATACCGGCCTGCGGTTGGGGGTGCCGGCGTAGCTTCCTGGTCCTTGGGCCTGGCTGGCTTGGCTTGCTATATTGACCAGGGGAAAAACCCCGCGGGCGTTTGGCTGGTACGGCGTGTACTTCCTCTTTGCTGCTAAGTTTTGTTCCGGGGAGAGTCGCTCAGGGCATATGCTTCCGACCTGCGGATGAGCAAGGTGCCTCGGGGCGATCTGGGCCAAGGGGCAGGCGGCTGCGATCTCCCGCCGCTTTGGTGATTCCGGCTGCCGAGCTCCGACGGCCCCAATCGCTTTGGCGATTGACCGCTCCCACCCCGCCGGGGCTGGGAAGTTCCCCGCTTACCTGCCCCGAAAGGCCCGCCTTTACCACACAGTCGTCTTTTTGCCTCCCGCCCGAACCCCGCCGAGCGCAGAGACTAATTAACCATCTCTAAACCGATGAAAAAGATCATTTTTGTTTCCTTCTGGTTAGCCTGCGGCTGCTATGTAGCTGTGTGCTTAGGGAGTTGCAGCCGGCCGCCGGCGACTTCGTCTTCGGTGGCCTCGGCAAGCCGAGCGGCTCCTCAGAAGGCCGATCCGGCAAAGGAAGAAGTCTCCGCCTATGTGGCCCGGTATGGCATGCGCCCCGGGCGAAAAGCGGTCCCGCAGGAACTCCGGCAGAGCACCGTTCGTGTGGACTCATGCCCTATTCGCCTCCGCGATATCACGCCGGAGACGGGGATCGACTTTTGTCACACGGACGGCTCAAGTGGGCAGCATTACATTATGGAAGCGATGACCGGCGGCCTAGCCACCTTTGATTACGACGGCGATGGCTGGGAGGACATTTACTTTTTAAACGGTGCTCCCCTGCCGGGGACCAAGGTTGACGTCCCTCCGACAAATCACCTTTATCGCAACCTTGGGCACTTTCGCTTCCAGAAGGTGACCGACCAGGCCGGGGTAGGTGATCCCTCCTTCGGGCTAGGTGTGGGTGTGGCCGATTATAACAACGATGGTTTCTTGGACATTTACATCAACAATTTCGGCCCAAATGTCCTTTTCCGCAACAATGGCGACGGAACATTTACCGACGTGACGGCGGAAGCCGGCGTGGCCAACGGGCAGAAGGTCGGTGCCGGTGTAGCCTTCTTCGACATGGAGCAAGATGGCGATGTGGACATTTATGTGGCCAACTATGTTTTCTTCCAGTGGGAGAGGCACGTCCGGCGGCTGGTGAAGGGTTATCCTGTTTATCCTTCGCCCCGCGATTTCGGCGGCACGCCTGATACGTTATTCCGCAACGAGGGTGATGGCACATTTACCGATGTGAGCCAATCTTCTGGTGTCGGATGTTGTCCGGGAACGGGAATGGGGATTGTCGCCGCCGATTACGATAGCGACGGGGATGCCGACGTTTTCGTCTGTAATGATGTGGATGCTAATTTCCTTTTTGTCAACGATGGAAAAGGGCACTTCGAGGAGCTGGGGATGCTCCTTGGGGCAGCTTACAACTGGTACGGGGATGAAAATGCAAGTATGGGGGTCGACTGTGGCGACTACGACAACGATGGGCGGCTGGATTTTATTATGACTTCCTATCAGGACGAATTCCCCGTGCTCTATAAAAACATGGGCGACGGTCGCCTGGAGGACGTGACGGCTGCCACGAACGTCGGCCCACCGCTCCTTCAATATGTCAACTGGGGTGTCGGTTTTGCTGACTTTGACAACGACGCTTTCCGCGACATCTTCATCGCCAACGGTCACACCGACGATTACGTGGAATTTTTTGATCCCACCGGCGTTTATAAAGCCCCCAACACTTTGCTGTGGAATTTGGGGACGGGAAAGTTCGCCGATGTCTCCCGGCTCTGCGGCGACGGACTTGCCCCGGTTTATGCCAGCCGGGGGGCAGCATTTGAAGACCTCGATAACGACGGGCGGATTGATGTTGTCGTGCTCAATTCCCGCGATCCACCCACAGTGATTGCCAACCAAACGGCCCTTGGCAATAGCTGGCTGGAAATATCGCTTTTAAGTCAACGAATCAATCGCTTTGGTATTGGCGCCGAGATAACCGTGGAGGCTGGTGCGCTTCGCACCGTGGCCCAAGTGATAAGTGGCCGAGGTTATCAAAGCCACTGGGGACTTCGGGTGCATTTTGGTCTGGGGAAGGCAAAGACGGTGGAGCAAATCACTATCCGTTGGCCTGGCGGCCAGGTTAGTCGCTTAGGACCCTTCCCCGCCAATCAGTGGATCATCGTCGCCCAAACCGGGGAAGTTTTCCCTCCGCCCGGCCCGTGGCAAACTACGGGTAGCTTGCCCCGGTGGTCCCGCGATTAAATCCGGCCCAAAGCCCTCTATCAGCCGCCGGGCTTTGTGGGCTTTTTGCGGGAAACCTCCATCCGGTCCGAGTCCTCTTTGCTGTGCTGTTGACAAATTAGTGGCCGTACCGGCCTTGGAGAACCGTGCGGGTATACACGAGCCGGTGCTTTTCTCCGTAAGTGTGCTTACTTTCGCCGGCTGAGGAGAAATCCATCTAACGGCGAAAGAGCTCGGCTGCTTCCGCCTCGGCGATCAGCTGGCCTGCGATTTGCCACCTGGCGGCTTCCCTGCGGGGCGCCACGCCTCATCGACTTTTGCGAAAAGAGTTATTCGCAGCGTGGGCCTCAACCTTTGTGGGCAGGGATGCCACCACCGCTGCGGGTTCCTTCGACCACCAGATAGTTAGTGGGCAGCGTACGAAGATTCCCACCTGGGTTGCGCCGAGAGCTCCTCGAGCACCGACGAGCGGCCGGCGCCCCTGAAGGTGGCGACAACTTTGCTTCCGCCTCTGACAATCTTCCCAGAAGGGTCTTTTCCTTCGGAGCCAGAGTATTTAGTATTTAGCACTCGGCAACTATAGAGTGGACTCCCACGCAACCCTGGTTGGCGGCATG
The DNA here is from genome assembly GCA_025060325.1 of Thermoguttaceae bacterium. Classification (GTDB taxonomy): domain Bacteria; phylum Planctomycetota; class Planctomycetia; order Pirellulales; family Thermoguttaceae; genus DTLM01. Next base: position 6,885 of record JANXBW010000034.1, on the reverse strand, counting down.
TGGGGCGAGGCGGCCAGACTTTTCGCCGGAGTCGTCCGAAGCTACCGCTTTCTGCGAGGATTTCGCCGGTCACCTTATTCCACGGGGTCGGCGACGGCGTAAAAGGACGCTACACCGCCGTTTCGGACTTTTTGTTGGGAGGGCTGCGACTTTCCAACCGAAAAATCCGCCACGAGTTCTAAGTACCCGGTCAAGCAGTTGCTGGGTATTTTTTGTTTTTGGGCGCAGTGACGCCTAGCCTGTTTGCGGCAACCTAATACCGGGGAGGCCACGGGCGAAATTTCCGGCGTCAAAAGTTTGCTTGGTTCCGCATCGCTCAAGCCTTGCTTGCCGCCTACCACCCTCGGCAGGACTGGGAGGGCGTGCCGGGGTTGGCAGTAGGGGCCGTCGAGCCGAGCGTCAAATATCTGAAGGCAACCCTGGCCCCTAGGCGATCCTCACGGCGCAGCGCTACACTCTTGCCCTTCCTAGTTGCGATTTTGATTCCGTTTAGTTTGGCAAGGGAGTTTGCTCTTGGCGGGGATGCTCTACCGGTGAAAGCGGCGCGGAAAGCCGGCCGCGCGGGCGTCCGCGGACACTGGGTAGTTGCTCGCAAACCGTGGGCAGCTTGGGGGAGAAATCCGGTCGCAAGAGGTAGGAGAGCTAGTAAACGTTCGGGTCGGTCATAAGGCTAGTGGCGGTGCCGATCAATTGCGGCGGGTAAGCGTCTGGGCATTGGCCGTTCATGAGCCTTGGCCAATCCAAAAAAATGTTGTGCCATTGGTCTGAGAAAATTCGTAACGATTAAAGTAATGGGGTGCTTGTTGCACATAGGTGGGGAAGCTGGTAAGTGCCGTGAACGGGCCTCTTCCGCCGGCCGCTGAAGTTGCCCCTCGCAGCTAGCGGCCTAAAGCAGCGTGGACGTTGGGCAATTCCTGGCCGAGTTAGGTCGGCCGGTACTTCCGGCGGGGTTCGAAAACGCACCGCGCGCTGCGAGGCACTTACGGAGAGGCATCGGCCGCCTGCCAGCGAAGGAGCGGGTGGGACTATTCGGGCCTTTTCTGAGGGAAAGGCAAGCGCGGCAAGGATTAGGGACGTAAGCCACTATCTCTTGAATCGCTTTGGCACAGGAGATGATCAGCGGGCAACCAGGAAGCCATGGGGTTGCGGATTGGCTGCGGGACAAGGGTGCCGCAAGGTGGGTAGCTCCCCGGCCGGTCGGGGACTCAGCGAGGAGTAGTCTAAGGATGCTTCAGGTCGAACAGGAAACGCAGCGCTGGTCGGTCGCCGAGGCTGCCGAGCTCTACGAGGTTGCCAACTGGGGCAAAGGTTACTTCTCGGTCAGTCCCGAAGGTCATCTGCTCGTTCATCCCACCAAAGATCCCCGCCGTGCCATCGATTTGAAGCGCTTAGTTGATCGCCTGCGGATCCGCGGGATCGAGACGCCTGTGCTCATCCGTTTTGGCGACATTTTGCAGCACCGCGTGCAGGAAATCCACGACGCATTTCGCACGGCCATTGCCGAGCACGACTACCACGGCACATACCAGCTGATTTACCCGATCAAGGTCAACCAGCAGCGTCATGTCGTGGAGGAGGTGCTTCGTTACGGAAGGCAATACCGCTTCGGGCTGGAGGCCGGCAGCAAACCGGAACTTGTGGCCGTCATCGCCCTGGCCAGCAACGAGATCCCCATCGTTTGTAACGGCTTCAAGGATGCCCGCTTTATCGAAATGGCGATGCTGGCGCGGAAGATCGGTCGGCAGATCTTCGTGGTAGTGGAAAAGTTTTCCGAGCTTGATCTTATCATCCACTACGCCACGGAGGTGGGCGTTCGGCCGCTGATTGGTGTCCGGGTGAAGTTGGCCGCTACCGGCTCCGGCCGATGGCAGTCTTCCGGCGGCTACCGCTCGAAGTTCGGCCTGACGACGACCGAGTTGTTGCGGGCGATCGATCGGCTCAAGGAAGCCGGCATGGCCGACTGCCTTAAGCTCCTCCACTTCCACCTGGGCAGCCAGATCACGAACATCCGCCACATCAAAAACGCCCTGAACGAAGCCGCCCGCATTTATGTCGAGCTTGTTCGCCACGGGGCCGGGCTGGAAATCCTCGACGTCGGCGGCGGATTGGGCGTCGACTATGACGGGTCGCAGTCCAATTTCGAATCTAGCGCCAATTACACCCTTCAGGAGTACGCCAACGACGTTGTTTATCATATCCAGCAGGTCTGCGACGAGGCCGGAATTCCTCACCCCAACATCTTCTCCGAAAGTGGCCGCGCCGTTGTCGCCTATCACAGTGTACTGGTGTTCAACGTGCTGGGTGTCTCCGATCGCGGGGACAACTGCATTCCCACCAGCCTGCCAGACGAATGCCCAGCGCCCGTTCGCGATCTGTTTGAGACTTATCGCCGTCTGACCATCCGCAACCTGCTGGAAAGCTATCACGACGCGGTCGAGTCGCTTGATCGGGCTATCACACTGTTCGGCAGTGGCTACCTGACCTTGGAAGAGCGAAGCCTAGCGGAGCGGCTCTTTTGGGCCATTTGCCGCAGGATCTCCCAGCTTGTTCACGAGCTGGAGTATGTGCCCGATGAGCTGCAAGGACTGGACGCCCTCTTGGCCGAGACTTATTTCTGCAATTTCTCCCTCTTCCAGTCCATGCCCGATAGCTGGGCCATCAAGCAGCTTTTCCCCATCATGCCGATTCATCGGCTGGACGAACGGCCGACCCACCGGGCAGTTTTGGCCGACATCACCTGCGATTCCGACGGGCGAATTAACCGCTTTATTGATCGCCGCGATGTGAAGCGGACCTTGCCTGTCCACGAGTTTGACGGTCGGCCTTACTATTTGGGGGCGTTCCTCCTGGGGGCTTACCAGGAGATCCTGGGCGATTTGCACAACCTCTTTGGCGACACCAATGCTGTTCACATCTCCCTGGATGACGATGGCGAGGTCGTGGTCGAAGCCGTCATCAAGGGCGACACCGTCCACGAGGTCTTGCACTACGTGCAGTTTGATTCCCAGGACCTGTACACCCGTCTGCGGGCGGATGTAGAACGGGCGATCCGCTCCGGGGCTATTGACGACCGTCAAGCGGGCCGGCTGCTCAACTTCTACGAGGCCGCCCTCAACGGCTACACCTATCTGGAGTTGGGTCACGCCGAATAGCCGCGGCGGTTCGGGCAAACTCCACCCGGCGGTTAAAGCCACCCGGCTTGATAACCTCGGTTGGTTGGTCTTGCCGATCCATATCGGCAGGTGGGCGGGCGATTAAACTGCCCTTCGCTAGCACGCGACCTTCTCACTAAACTCCCGGCATTTTACGACAGCTTAGCGCCAGTGGGCTTGTACCCTCGCCCAGCGGTGCGGCCAGTGCGCATGGAAGCACCCTTTCCGGCGGATGGAGACCCGGCCTATGGACGGATCGCAGCCTCAATCCCCTCCCCCCGACCGCAGCCCACGTATCCTCATCCTCCGCCTTAGTTCTTTGGGCGATGTGGTCCTAACTCTGCCGGTCCTTTGCGCGTTGCGGAAGGCCTTTCCCCGGGCCTGGCTGGCCTGGGCATGCGAGCCGGCACCGGCTCGACTTCTTCGCCTCCATCCGGACCTGGACCAGCTCATTATCGTGCCCAAGCGCTGGCTGTTGCGACCCTTTGCCATCGCAAAGCTCTGTGGCCAGCTCAGGCGTGTTCGATTTCAGTGGGCCATTGACGTCCAGGGGCTGACGAAAAGTGCTCTGCTCGGTCGACTGGCCGGCGCTTGTCGTCAAGTGACCTTTGCCACCCGGGATGCCCGCGAGCTTAGCCCACTCCTTGCCACCGATCTGGTTTATCCCCGCGCAAGCCACATCGTCGAGCGCAACCTCCAGTTGCTTCAGGTCCTTGGCGTCTCTGAGGTGGCGCCGGAATTCCGCGTGCCGGCGTTTCCCCAATCGGCCGAGCGAATCCGCGCCTGGCGGGGGCAGGCCGGTTGGCCGGAGCGGTTTGCCATCATTAACCCCGGGGCAGCTTGGTCTTCCAAGCGCTGGCCGCCGGAACGCTTTGGCGCGGTGGCCCGATATCTGGCGGCCAAATGGGCTGTGCCGTCACTGGTGGTTTGGGGCAGTCCGAGCGAACACGCTCTAGCCGAGGAGGTGGTCGCTCACTCCGCCGGCGCCGCTGCGGTGGCCCCTCCCACTTCGCTGGAGGATTTGGTCGAGCTTGCCCGCCAGGCGGCGCTTTTCCTCTCCGCCGATACCGGTCCTCTGCATCTAGCGGCCGCTGTTGGCACCCCGTGTGTGGGGCTTTATGGTCCCTGGCCGGCGGAGCGCTGCGGCCCCTATGGAGCCCAGCACCTATCGGTCCAAAAGATGCGCCTCGACGCACCAAGCCACGTGCGTCGCAAGGCCTCCCCACAGTTCATGTTGGCCATTGACGTCCCCACTGTCTGCGCCGCGTGCGATCAAATCCTTTCCCGCAAGTCCCAGTCAGCGGCGGCTTAGGGTTGTTGGACCGGCCGGTCGATTCCCTACCCGTTGGGCCTTAGCCCGGGCCCGGCTCCTCCGGGGGTCGTACAGGCATTTACTCCAAGTCTTTTTCGTTGGGAATCCTCCGGCGGAAGATCTCCGCCAAAACCGAGTAAAATAGCCGCAGTGGCCTGGGCGGTTCGGTCATTGGCCGTTTGCTCGGGGTCTGTCTGCTTCGTAATTCATTTAGTGGATGTTTTGGCCGCGGAAAATGCTTTTAAAGGCACCTGGGCCGGCAAATCGTTGCCCAGTGCGGTGCCGGTAGGCAGCTTGCCGGCCACCGCAAGCCCATGGATTAATCACAACCCATTTCCTTTGGCCTCCATCAGGAAAAGGCCCCGATGGCTGAGGACTACTACAAGATCTTGGGTGTGCCGCGGAACGCTACCCAGGCCGAGATTCAGAAGGCCTTTCGGGAGCTTGCGCGGAAGTACCACCCCGACCTTCATCCGGATGATCCGGACGCCAAAAAGAAATTCCAGCAAATCCAGCGGGCCTTCGAAGTCCTGAACGATCCCGAAAAGCGAGAGATGTACGATCGGTACGGCGCGTCCTTTGAGACCGCCGGAGCCGGTACGGGTCCGTACACGCAAACTTTCTACTGGAGCTCCGGTCCAGACACCGACTTTCGTACCCGCGGGTTTGAGGGGTTCGATTTCGCCGAGATTTTCAGGGACCGGTTTGGTCCTGGTGCAGACTTTGCTTTCGGTTTTGACGAGTTGTTCGAAAAGCTCCGTGCAGCTGGGGCGCGAACCGGCACCTACCGCTCCCGCACTCGGGCCCCCGAAAAAGGCGCCGACATCGAACGCGTGCTGGAGGTGCCCCTCCCTGTGGCCGTCATGGGCGGCAAATGCGAGTTTACGTTCCAAAAGCCCCAAGGGGGCACGGCTACCCTGAGCATCAACATCCCGGCCGGCATCGAGGAGGGCCAAAAGATTCGCCTTCGCGGACAAGGTGCCCCCTCTCCCAGCGGCGGGCCCCCTGGCGACTTGTACCTCCGCGTCAAGATCATCCCCCACCGCTACTTCGAGCGAAAGGGCGACGACCTCTACGTCAAAGTCCCGGTCACTTTGCCGGAGGCCCTCTTCGGTGCCAAAGTGGACATCCCCACCCCCAAGGGCACGGTCTCCGTCCGCATCCCGCCGGGGACTTCAAGTGGCACGAAGCTGCGGGTTCGCGGCCTGGGGGTTCAGCGAGAAGACGGCACTGCCGGCGACCTGTACGCCGTTGTGGAAATCCAGTTGCCCCCTCACGTGGACGATAGCGTCAAGGAGGCGATCAAACGGCTGGAGTCGGCCTATCCGCGGGACATCCGCAGCGAGCTATTTTGGTAGGACCTGCCCGCCGGTTGGTCGCTCGGGCGGCCCGGCGCTCAACGGGGCGGGGAGCCAGCTCAACCAGTTTCCTGTTGGGGTGCCTGTGGCCCAAGTGGGGCTCGGCTGCGTGGGGGGTGCCAAGCCGGCCACCGATCCCGCGACCACGGTGGGGCCTATGCCCGATTTTTCTTTCCCCAAGAAGCTTCGCATCCGCCTGCAGCGCGACTTTGACCGGCTGTTTGCCCGGAGGGTCAGCGTTGCCGACCAGCGGCTGGTTGTGTATGGCTGTGAGAATGGCCTGCCCTATTCCCGCGTCGCCTTTTCCGTGCCGCGAAAAATCGGCAAGGCCGTCCGCCGAAATCGCTGGCGGAGGCTTCTTCGCGAGGCCTTTCGCCTGTCGCGGCACCGCTTACCCCAGGGGTTCGATTACCTCTTGGTGGCGCGCTCAGGGCCAATGCCCCATCTTAAGGAACTTCAGCACTCCCTGATTCAGTTGACGTGGCGACTTGCGCGAAGGCTTGCACCATGTCCCCCTGCCGAAACCCCCTCCAGCTGCCCGGATGGTTCCGCTGGTGGGGACGGATCCTCGCCGGCGGCCTAACGGTTCTATTGGTAGCCGCCGTTCGCCTCTATCAGTGGACGATTAGCCCGCTGCTGGGTCGGTGGTGTCGTTTTTACCCCTCTTGTAGCGAATACTTCATTCAGTCGGTCAAGAAGTACGGCCCCTGGCGAGGTACCCTCCGGGGTTTGTGGCGAATCCTCCGCTGCAATCCTTTTCACCCTGGGGGCTATGACCCGCCCTAGGAGGGCCATTGAGGAGACGCTGGTTGATCCTGGTTGATATCGCCAAGTAAGCCCCCGAGGCCGCTTGATTTCTAGCACGTTTGTGGTATATTTAGCGTCAACCGAGGAGGCGATTGATCTTTGAAAATTTGGGTAGTGGACGGAATGATTGCCATTGGCGTGAAAATGGTGTGAGTTTACCCCGCTAAATGGTGGCATCAAAACCCCTTTGGCGAAGGATGAAAATAGGTGGAAAAGGGGGGACCTTTTCCGGAAGATGTAAGTTGAGGTGTGGTAT
>JANXBW010000033.1 GCA_025060325.1 Thermoguttaceae bacterium | reverse complement strand
GGACAAGCACGTAGTGGACCCCTTCTTCCAGGACTATCTCTTGCCGAGCTCCGATTCACTGCCCTGACGAAAAACGGATCGAGACTCGATGAGGTACATCCAGTTGGCTGCCCAGCCATTCTCGCTCCGATTCACTGCCCTGACGAAAAAGGGATCGAGACTGTCGGATTACCGAGCTGTCAGGGAAGGGGTTTTGCAACTGCTCGGGTTCATTGCTCCGGCGGAAACCGGGTTTAATGAGCTTTGTAAACAGGGGTCGCGGCGGCCCGCGCGGCTTGAGAGGCGAAGAGCCATTGACCAGCCGGGAAAGGGGGCATCTACCGGTTAGGTGCTTCTCAGGTGAGTGACTCGTCAAAACCATGGGGGGGTCCTTTTGTGATCGTTTTGGCCTCCTTGCAGGGGTAACTACTTGTCGGTCAGTGTGCGTGGGGCAATACTCGATCCTCGTTGGGCCGGGCAGTGTCCGTGTGCGCCAGTGGGCAGGAATTGTGCCCGGACAGGGCTTGGTGCCGGATGAGTGCTGGGAGGGTCGGCAGCTGTGGGATTTCGCTTTGCCTATAGCAGCAATGCGTACACGCGGTTTTCGGTGGAGGAAGCGCTATATCGGGTTGCCCGGCTGGGGTATCGGGGTGTGGAGCTTTTGGCCGATGTCCCCCATGCCTGGCCGTGCGGGCTCCTTGAGGAGTCGCTCCGATTGATCCGGCGGACACTGGAAACGACGGGCCTAGGGCTGGTCAATGTCAACGCGTTTATGATGAATGGGGTGGGGGATCCGCGACATCCGTACTGGCACCCCTCGTGGATTGAAGAATCGGCAGAACTGCGGGCTTTGCGGCGGGAACACACCAAAAGGGCGCTTCGGCTGGCAGAGGCGCTTGGGGCGCCGAGCATTCAGACGGAGCCGGGGGGGCCGCTGCCCCGGGGAATGAGTCGAGCCCAGGCCCTGCGAGTCTTTTACGACGAACTGATGCCGTGTGTGGAGTTGGCCGAGCAGCTGGGTGTGGACTTACTGATCGAGCCGGAGCCAGGACTTCTTATTGAGCGGATGGAGCAGTATCTGGAGCTGGCCGAGCGCGTGGGCAGTGCCCGTTTGGGGCTTAACTTTGACGTTGGCCATGCCTTTTGCGTGGGGGAGGATCCGGCCAGTTGGATTCCGCGAATGGCTGGTCACACGCGGCATTATCACATTGAGGACATTGGCGCGGACCGGGTCCATCGACACCTTGTGCCGGGGGAAGGGGCGATTGATTTGCGGTCGGTGCTGGAGGCAATTGCCCGGACGGGTTATGGGGGGTGGATCACGGTGGAGCTTTATCCGTATGTTGACGATCCGGATGAGGCGGGTCGGCGGGCCCTGGCGCATCTCCAGATGCTAACAAGTTCGCTTGATACCTGCGACTGAAAGGCCCGAATTGGGGAAAGGGTGGAAACGGCAAAAGCTCCCGCGCGCGGCCCTCTCCGAAGGCAGGCGCGGGATCGTCGGTGGCGGAAGTCCGACGCCGCTTGCTCCGGCTAGTTCCGCTGGGCGATAAGCTGAAGCGTCATGTAATCGAGGGTGATATTGAGCACTTCGTTTAGATAGTGGTCGCGTTTGATGGAGCGGCGGTGGGTTTCCTCCATGGATTGGAGGAGCTTTTCCTCTTGCTCTTCGGCTTCGAGGGCTTTTCGCTCGGCGAGGAATTTTTCCTCGTTAAGACTGATGGTTTTTCGTGCCTTGCGGGCTAAGTAGCGATCGATCTGCTGCTGATCGCGCTGGAATTCCGGCGACTGAGCGATGCGTTCGCGGCTTCGGCGGGTCAACTCGGCGACAATAGCGGGGTTGACCATGTCGTAGCGGCGGAATTCCAAGGGGGGGACGCGGTCGAATTCCAGGGCGTAATCCAGGTCCGATTCCGCCACGTCCAGGTGGGCGGATAGGGAGGGCAGCTGGATATCGGAGAGGACGCCCCGGTTTTGCGTGCTGTCGCCGGAGGGTCGATAGAACTTTTGGACAGTGATCTTAGCGGCACCCAAATTAAGGGGATTAAACGGGGAAAGTAGTTGGCCTAATTCCATCAACGACTGAACGGTTCCTTTGCCGTGGGTGGCCGGATCGCCGACGATCAGTCCGCGGCGATAGTCCTGGATAGCGCCGGCCAAGATTTCGCTGGCGCTGGCACTAAATTTACTGATCACCACGACTAACGGGCCTTTCCACAGGGATTGGCCGTCGGTGTCATAGTGCGGCTGGATGCGTCCGGCGGCATCTTTGACCTGAAGGAGTGGGCCTTCGTCGATAAAAAGGCCGGTGAGGGCAAGGGCCTCTTGGAGTGAGCCGCCGCCGTTGCGGCGAAGGTCCAGCACCACGGCATCCACACCAGTGAGATTAAAGTCGGTGAGGATGCGGGCGACGTCGCGGGTGGAGCTTTTGTAGTTGGGCAGGCCTGCTCGGGCGCCCTCCATATCCATGTAGAAGCTGGGTAGGTCGATAACTCCAATGCGGTAGGGGGAGCCATCGGGCTTCTGGCCCATTTCGAAGACGGCCGACTGGGCCTCCCCTTCGCGAAGCTCGATGCGATCGCGAGTGATGTCGATAATCCGGGGCTCGGGGTTGTCGGGACTGACCACCTTCAGGCGGACGATGGTTCCTTTAGGCCCGCGGATGCGTTTCACCACATCGGTAAGCCGCATGTCCACCACGTCTTCGATCTCGCCATCCGGTCCCTGTCCGACGCCGATGATGCGATCGCCGACCTTCAACCGGCCATCCCGGGCTGCCGCCCCACCGGGGACGATCTCTCGCACCACGGTGTAGCCGTCCTCGGCCTGAAGGGAAGCGCCAATCCCTTCCAAATTGAGCCGCATGCTTATCTGGAAGTTCTCCAGGGTGCTAGGCGACATGTAGCTGCTGTGGGGATCGTAAGCGCTACAGACGGCGGTGAGGAAAAGCTCGACCAATTCTTCGTTGTCCATTTGGTGAATTCGTTTGGCGAAGCTGCGGTAACGCCGGGCCAATTTGTCGCGAGCAGCTGGGCCTTCGGTGCCTTCCGCTTTAAGGGTGAGGAGTTCGTATTTGATCCGCTGCCGCCAGCGTTCGCGGGCTTCGGCCGGATCCTTGGGGAATTGCTGCAGCTTGCGGTCGCGGAGGATTTCCTCCTCGACAGTAAAGTCATGATCGATCTGGAGGAGCTCTTCGGCGACGGCCAGCCTTTCGTCAACACGTTGAGCCATGATTTTGTACAGTTCGAAGGGGAAGCGCAGATCGCCCTTGCGCAGGGCGTCATCAAGGGTTTGGGCTTGGGCACGAAAGCTGGCGACATCGGCCTCGTAGAAGTAAACCTTCCAGGGGTCAAGCATCTGGAGGAGTTGCTCGATAGCGCGGTTGGCCAGTTCGTCGTCAAAAGTCCGCCGGGAGATGTGCTCGCGCTGAAGGAGCGTAAGGAGCTCTAGGGTGATATACCGCTCGCGGGCGGAGGGGGCCGTCGGTTCTCCCCAGCTTATCGCGACAACCAGCAGCACCCATGACAAGCCTGCCACCGCAGGCGGGATCATCCGAAGGCCCCGAGGGGTTGACAAACTCATCGCTAAGGACCCTTGACAGTACGGTGGTTGGGGTAGTCTACCTCTTTGCCTTGAAGGAAAAGTCCAAATCCCATCAACTTGGTTGTCTTTGCGTCAAGCGTTTTCCCTCATGGTAGCTGCCGAGGGAAGAGCGGGCAAGATTGTCCTTGCAGAGCTTGCGGAAAGATGCCGGCCCGTCGCATGCAAGGAGGTAGTTGCATCGGAGATGAGGACGCTGCGGATGAAGGATGAACGAGCGGCAGGTTTGAAATCGCTTGGCGAAGGAGCGGGAGGGGATCTGTCCGACAAAGTGGCAAGCGATTTAAGCGCGGATAGAGTGACTGCTGGGCGGAATAAAAGAAGGTCTGCCCCAGGCTACGAGCTTGGAACTTCGACGGGGCTTTCGGCTGTGGCCTTCTCTTCTGTCCCCTGCGTGGTCCGGGATGTGTCAGCAGACTGGCGGGCTGTGGGGGAGGCAAGAGGTAGCGGAGCGTCAGGGCGGGAGTCTTTTCGGGGTAGGAGGACCTCCAACGCGGCGGCCACTCGAGCCTCCAGTTCGGAAAGCCCCTCCAGGAGTTCGACGTAACGGGATTCGATCTGGGCCAAGACGTCCGGCTGCTTGGCAGCGGTGATCATAGGCGGCTTCTTCGAGGGATTGCGGGCTGCGGACTTTTTGGCAGAGTCAGAACGGCGCCCAAGCTTGCCGTGTGTGGGGGCTTTGCCATTCCCGGAATCAGGTACGAATTTCATCGTCGACGGTGTCAGGGAAAGTTAGCAGGCGGAGAATTTCCCTGCCATTCTGCGTGCTTTGTTCAACCCACCTTTTTTGCCTGCCTTTAAAGGGCCCCAAGGGACGCCTAAAGCCGCCCGAGCCTTAGTGCCGCCAAGCCGACCGCCGACGTGCGGACGCTTGTTAATTCGGGGCGTGGGGGTAGAAGGTGGTCCGGCATAGCACACCGAGCATAACACACCGATTGTACCGGTCGTTAAAGGCCCTGTCGAACGGTGGCAGCCCTCGATCGCTTAGGCGGAAGGTTCTGGGCGAGGCAAGAAAAGCTCGGTCGCCGGGCGGGGAGTTCCGCCGGATCTTCTGAGGGACTCAGGACACCTGGCGAGAGGGGGAGAATCCGAATTCTTTGGGAATGTGCCAAGATCCTCGCTAGTACGATGGGGCGTGCATGCGTGTTGCAGAGGCGTGAGGGCAAAGTCGTAGGCGAAAAGGCAACTATTGCGAGAAGTTTTAGGTATTTGCCTTGGGGGAAAAACACGGGCCGATCAGGCGGGGGTAGCTGGTGGGGCACGTTGCCGGGAATTTGGCGGAGAGCGGTAGTCCTAGGATGCTCCTAGGCCAGCGGGGAGAACTTTAGCGGCGTACAATATTTTTTGGTTGCAATGGAAATTCGTTCCGCGGACAATCAATTAGGAAAGCGGTTGCAGAAAAAATCCCGCCCATAGGAAGGACGGCCCATTCGGAATGTTTTCGACGGGCAACCCACCAAGAGCCCCTCTATCCCACCTTTGAGAGCAATTGGCTACGAGTTGGCAGCAGGCAGGCGTCAGCCTCAGTAGGATTGCAGCATTGTTCACGACGGCCCGACCGAACTTGGCCCGCTATTATCATCCGGCCGGTCGACGCCCGCTTGATCTTTAAGGGGATTGTTCTGCGCGAAGGGAGTTGTTCTGCGCGCGGAAGGAACCCCTTGGGCGGCGATGCGGGGGAGGTCGTCGATTGCAAGTGGGTGGCTAAAGGGTGGCAAGTTTTTCACCCAAAGCATGATGGTAAAGGGCGCTAGCTGCCACCGGTTGGGCTGTTTTTCAGTGCTGGTTCTTCAATCGCAGAAATCCTTCGGCTTGTGGACGAACAAGGTTAGCCCCATGAGACCCTGCCAAACCCTTCCGCTCCTTAGGCCCTGGCTCCTTGTGGTGGTAATCCTTTTGGGAATGGGGCGGCAAGTCTGGGCGCAGGAGGCGGCGCTTGATCCGGAGCAACAAGCCCGCGCGGAATACGAGGCGGCCGAAAAGGCAGCTAAGGAAGCCGAGGCGGCACTTGGTCCCCTGCGGGAGGCAATGCAGAAAGCGGAAGCGGAGTTTGCCAACGCTCGGCAGACTGCCTATGTCAAGCGGCGACAGGCTGATGATAGCCGCGAGATGGCCGGCGAGAGAGGTCAGCAGCTTCTGCAGCGGGCGGAAAACGACCTAGCGGCTGCGGAAAAAGCGATCGTCGAATCGACCGAGGCCAAAGCGAAGCTGGAAAAGGAGCTGGAGGAAGCGCGAGCGACTGCCACCCCGCTTCGTCAGGCGTGGGAACAGGCGGAGCTTGCCGCTCGGCAGGCTGAGATGGCCGCCAAACAGGCCGATGAGGCCGCCCGGGCTGCGGAGATCGAAGCCGAGAAAGCTCAGGCCCGGGTCCAGGCCTTGCGGGGCCAGTTGGATGTGGCCAAGCGGGGCCTGGATTTCCTGGTCAAAAGGCAGGCAGAACTGGAAGCTCGGATTGCTCCCCTTATCGAGCAACTAACTGGTCTTCAAGCTCAGAAAAAGGAGGCTGACGAGGCGGTCCAAGCAGCTCAGCAACGATTGTCGGCCGCTCAGGCCGCCTTGGAAGCCGCCGAAAAAGCCGCTCAAGAGGCCGAGGCTCGGGCCAAGCAGTTGGCCGAGGATCCTAACGCCGCCGAGGCAGATAAACAATCGGCCAGCCAGGACGCCCAGGCGAAGCGCAAGGCTGTGGATGAAGCCCGTCAGGCGGTGACGGCGGCACAGACGGCCTTGCAGGAGGCTCAAGCGCGAGCGGCCGCCCTTGCCGGTCAAATCGCTCCCTTGGAGGCTCAGAAAAAGCCGACCGACGATGCTCTTGCACCGTTGCGGGAGCAAATTGCCGCCGCCACCAAGGCCGTCGAATTGGCCGAAAAAGCCCTTCAGGAGGGGATAGCTCAGGCGGCGGAGAAGGCAAAGCTTGCGGCCGAAGTGGTCGCTAAGCGAAAGGCAGTTGCCGAGGCTGCCGGTGTGCTTGCGCAAGCTCAGGAGCGGGAGCGTCAAGCGCAAGCCGTCGCGGACGAGGCTGCCAAGAAGCTCGCGGAAGCCGAGGCGGCAAAGCGCTCGGCCGACGAAGCTTTGCAAAAGGTTCAGAGCGAGTTAGCTACCGCTTCCGGGGCCGCCGAACAAGCCGAGAAAGCTGCCCAGGAGGCCGAGGCACGCGCTAAGCAGTTGGCTGAGGATCCAAACGCCGCGGAGGCCGACAAGACTCAGGCGTCACAGGAGGCACAGGCCAAACGGAAAGCGGCCGAGGAAGCAAAAGCCCTTGTTGCGAAATTGCAGGCGGCCGTCAAAGAGGCGGAGGCTCGTGTGGCCGCGGTGGGGGAGAAGCTTTCGGCGGCCCAGGCGGCCAAAAAATCCGCTGACGACGCCCTGGCTCAGGTGAAAAACGAGGTGGCTTCGGCGACGGCAGCCCATGCCGTGGCCATGGAGGCCGCCAAGGACATCATCGCCCGGGACACCGCGGCTCGCCAAGCCCGGGAAGACGCGGCGGCCAAGCGCAAGGCGGTGATCGATGCGCGGAATGCTCTCAACCCGGCCCAACAGCGGGTCGAGCAGCTGACTATGCAGCTAAACTCGACTGTGCAGACATTGGCTCGGGCCGAGGCGCAAAAGAAGGCGGCCATTGAGGCGATCGAAAATCTGAAGAAACAGATCGAAACGGCCAAGCAAAACTTCGAGGCGGAAGACCAGGCAGCTAAGGAGGCCGAACAGGCGGCCGAGGCACTTCGGGGCCAGGCCGAGCAAGCTCGGGCCGCTTATCTGCAGGCAAAGGCCGCTGCGGACGAAAAACGGGCACTAGCCGATCAAGCCCGGCGAAAACTCTACTCTGTCATCGCGGCCAAGCAGCTGCCGGCTATTTTCGAAAGTCCTGAGCCGGCAAAACCCGTCAACAAAATTGACGAGATCGTCTTTGCCCGGTTGCAAAGCTTGGGTATTCAGCCGGTTTTGTGCTCGGATGCAGTCTTCATCCGCCGAGCATACCTTGACATTACCGGGAAGTTGCCGCCACCGGAAGAAGTGCGGGCTTTCCTGGCCGATACCAATCCCGGAAAGCGGGCCGCTCTTGTTGACAAATTGCTAGATACTCCTGCCCACTATGATTACTGGTCGATGAAGTGGGCGGATATCCTGCGGATTAAGGCGGAATTCCCGGTGAAAGTTTGGCCTAATGGGGCGCAGGCTTATCACCGCTGGGTGTGGGAGTCAATCGCCCGGAACAAGCCCTATGACCAATTTGCCCGGGAGCTTTTGACCTCAAGTGGGAGTAATTTCCGGGTGGGACCGGTGAACTTTTATCGAGCTATTCAGGATCGTTCGCCGGCGGGGATCGCTGCCGCGGTGGCGCTAACGTTGATGGGCACGCGGATTGAGCAGTGGCCTGCCGAACGTCGACAGCAGATGGCCGTCTTCTTCTCCCAAGTGGGGTACAAGCCCACAAGCGAGTGGAAGGAGGAGATCGTTTTCTGGGATCCCTATAAGATCCGCGAGGTGCCCGGGGCGGTGGCCCCCGGTGTGGATTCGGTGGCTGGCTCTGTGCAAGTAAGTAATCAAATTCCGCAGAATCTTCCCGAACCGAAGCGAGAAAATGGTCCGATCGAGGCCACCTTCCCCGACGGGACAAAGGTGACCATCCCCCCCGATCGTGATCCGCGCGAGGTGTTTGCCGACTGGCTCATTCGGCCGGATAACCCCTGGTTTGTTCGGGCGATTGTCAACCGGACCTGGGCCTGGATCATGGGCCGGGGGATTATCCACGAGCCAGATGATATCCGCGATGACAACCCGCCGAGCATTCCCGAGCTGTTGACTTATTTACAGGAGGAGTTTGTGGCCAGCGGGTATAATCTCCAACATCTCAAGCGGCTTATCTTCACCTCGGCCACCTATCAGCTTTCGTCAATTCCGCGTTCGCAAGCGCCGGAAGCGCGGGCATTTTTTGGAAGCTATCCCTTACGACGGCTGGAAGCCGAGGTCCTCATCGACGCGATTAATACGATTACCGGAACGTACGATTTGTACACAAGCCCCGTTCCGGAGCCGTTTACTTACATCCCCACCGGGATGCCAGCCACGGCAATTGCCGACGGAAGTGTAACCGACTCGTTCCTGACGCTCTTTGGTCGCTCGGCGCGGGCCACCGGCATGGAAAGTGAACGTGTCAACGAGCTGGGGGCCCTCCAGTGGCTACATATGCTTAATTCTGTCCACATTCACACCAAGATTCAGACAGGGCCTCGGTTAGCGGCCATTGCCTCTTCCGGTGGTTCCACCCGGGAGGTAGCTGAAACTTTGTACCTGACCATTCTCTCCCGGTATCCGACGGAGCTTGAGCTTCAGGCCATTGAGGACTATGCGAAAATGGGTGTGGCCCGGGGGAGGGATCTGTGGCTAGATGTGGCATGGGCCCTGATTAATAATCCGGAATTTTTGCTGCGGCATTGATGCCGGAGAAAGCAAGGGCCATTTTGGCGTGCTGTCCCGGGGGGACGGTCGCTTAGCCACCCAAAACCGCAGGACACCCAGGGCGAAAGCGACTTTGCGGGTTTGCCGGTTTTGGCAGAAGGAGAAATCACCTGCTTCGTGGACGAAAAGCGGAGTCACCGAGGAGGATCGTGTAACGGGGGTTAGTGGATGCGTCAAAGCGAGCCGGTCATCGGTCGTCAGGAGACCAAAGCCATGAAGCAACCGCTCAAACCCATTTCGGCTCAGGAACTCTCCCGGCGCGAGGTGCTTCGGCAGGGAGTGGCAGGCGCAGCCGGTGTGATGGCTGCCGCCAGTGCGCTTCATCCGGTGGTTTATGCCGCCGTGGCGCAGAAAAAGCCTGAGGAGGAACTAGCCGAGCAAAAGGCCGCCCGCGACCAGGCCGCCGTGGAGAAAGCCAAGGACAAGCCAAAGATCCGATCAGTTATCCAGATCTTCCTCTGGGGTGGCATGTCCCACAACGACACGTGGGATCCCAAACCGGGCGCTGGCTACGATTATCTGGGTGAATTCGACCGCGTCATTGGCACGAACGTCGACAGCATCCAGCTTAGCTCGCTGTTCCCGGAGCTGGCCAAGCAGGCCGACAAGTATTCGCTTATCCGCAGCATGACCCACGGGAACGATGGTCACGAAACGGCCGCTTATTTAATGCAAACAGGCCACAAACCCGGCGGTCAGCTCTCTTATCCCAGCGTGGGGGCTGTGTTTGCTTACTTTAAGCGGAAGGAGTATAGCGGTCTGTTGCCGCCGTATATCGTCATGCTCCAGGCAGCCGGGCGATTCTCTGAGGAAGGGTTCCTCGGGCCGGCCTACAAGCCGTTTGCCACAGGTGGGGATCCCAATGCCCAGCGCTTTGAGGTTCAGGGGATTATCAACAGGGGCCTGAGTGACGATCGTCAACGAGCGCGGCGGCAGCTGCTGGAGCGGATTAACCTGCTGGGCTCGGGTCTGAGCCATGTTTCCGACATGGCCGCCGTGGAACAAGCCCGGGAACGAGCCTACCAGCTCATCCTTGGCGAAGGTCGGGAGGTCTTCAACCTGGACAACGAGCCGCGGGATGTCCGCGATCGATACGGGCGGAATACCTTCGGGCAGGAATGCTTGGTGGCTCGACGGCTGGTGGAGGCCGGCGTGCCGTACATCACGATTAGCTTCCCCGGCGGCTGGGACACGCACGCTAACCACTTTGCCACCATGCGTCGACAGTGCCCGATGCTTGACCAGGGCTTGGCGGCTTTGATTGAAGACCTGCACCGGCGTGGGTTGCTTAACAGCACGCTGGTGTGGTGCACCGGCGAGTTTGGCCGAACGCCGCGGGTCTCCTGGGAGCCGCCGTGGAATGGCGGCCGGCACCACTATGGCCGAGTGTTCACCGTGCTGGTTGCCGGCGGCGGTTTGAAAGGTGGCCGAGTTGTCGGCGCAACGGACGACAAAGGCGAGAACGTCAAGGATCGGCCGGTTTATCCGGTGGACTTGCTCGGGACCTTCTATCTCCTGGCAGGCATCGATGCGAAGGCCGAACTTCCCGATCCGCTCGGGCTTGGAGCTCGGGTCCTTGATCCGGAAGGTGAGCAGATGCCCTCGGCCGGCTTGCTCGAGGAATTGCTCTAAAGCCATCGCCCTGGGTCCCTAGGGCGCTCTAGGCGACAGGAAACGTAGCGGCTAAGCGGCTGCCGGCTGGCCCAAGCATCGTAAACGGCCACTGCCAGCGGATGGGAAGCCTAACTTGCGGTTAGTTTCGGGCGGCTGCCAAGGCCCGAAAGGGGGTGTTAGTCCGCTGGCACGCCAACGAAATCGCGGAGTTTTTTGCCCGTGCTAAGCCAGGATGGAGACTGGCTCCCCCCGTGCCGAGGCATGGTAGTGACAAGCGGTTTATGCCCCTTACCGCAACTATGTTCGCTAAGGCCGGCAAGTTTGTAAGCGCCCGCACAGTTTGCCGGTTGCGCCAATTTCTCCGCAAAGTTGCTTGATTGGCGGAGAAGGAGCGGGAGTTAAGCACTGGAAGTTCCAAGGCCTGCCCTTGCGGCGGATTTTTCCAGCTTTGCGGCGGGACGAGGCGCCTTTTGTTTATTCAACTTGGAGGCGGAGGCATCCATGAGCTCCCGAGTGTTTGCCCTTCGCGTTAACGTCCTCAGGGTGGTTGCTTTCCTGGTTGTTTCCACGTGGCTTTTTGCCTCGGTTGCTTTCGCCCAGCGGCAATACATCGGTTACGTCTATCCCGCCGGAGGCCAGCAGGGGACGACTTTTCCCATTCGGCTGGGCGGCCAAGGGCTGAGCTATCCCACCGGGCTCATCGTGACCGGTGAGGGGGTGAGCGTTCGGCTTGTTGATTTTCTCCGGGTGATGAGTAACCAGGAGCTTGACCTTCTCCGGCAGCAGCTGAAAGAGCTGGAAAACCCGGAAGTCCCGATGGACGAGCCACTTATTTCCCGCATGGCCTTTTGGGAATTTCCCGCGCCGATTGGGCCGCCGGAGCTGGTGAAGCCTTTTGAGGCCTTGGGCAACGGGGACGCGGAGTTGCCGCTTAAAGAGCGTGCTCGGCGCAACTTGATTCGCCGCATTCAGATGATTTTTGCCGAGGACGAACGTTTCCCCGCTGTGCGGGCACATTGCGAGCTTGTTTTCGCCGAGGTGACAATCGCCCCGGATGCCCCGCCCGGTCGCCGGGAAATTCGTGTACTGACCACGCAAGGCATTTCCAACCCGCTGCCTTTTTACGTCGGGCAGGTGCCGGAAGTTTGCCGCAAGCCGATGAAGACCGCCCAACTGCCGGTTCTTGGCCGAGAACATCTGGCCCAGCGCAAACGTCCGCCGGAAGAGGAAGAAGTCCGCATCACTATCCCCTGCACGATGAACGGCCAAATCGCCCCGGGTGAACTTAACCGATACCGCTTCTTTGCCAAAAAGGGTCAACAACTAGTTATCTCGGTTTTAGCAAGGGAGCTTATCCCCTATGTGCCGGATGCTGTGCCCGGCTGGCTTCAGGCAGTTGTGCGTGTGCATGATGCTGCCGGTCGAGAGGTCGCCTATGCCGACGATTATCGCTCCAATCCCGATCCGGTGCTTTTCTTCCAGGTGCCCGAAGATGGCGAGTATGTGTTGACGATTCATGATGCCCTGTTCCGTGGCCGGGAAAGCTTCGTGTACCGCATTACAATTGGCGAAATGCCATTCCTGGCAAGTGTCTTTCCGCTGGGAGGTCCCGCTGGCCAACCGCTAGCATTAGAAACCCGGGGATTTAACCTGGAAGGAGCCGAGCTGATGGCCCCGCCGGCGGATGCTCCCCCTGGTGTTCACTTGGTGCGTGTGCGCAAAGGTGGGTATGTGTCCAACCCGCTCCCCGTGGCTATCGACACGTTGCCGGAAGTCCGCGACCAGGAGCCAAATAACGATCGGTCTCAGCCGCAGAAAGTTACCTTGCCGGTCATTGTCAACGGTCGAATCGATCAGCCCGGTGATTGGGATGTGTTTGAAGTCGAAGGTCGCGCTGGCCAGACGGTCGTGGTCGAGGTTCTAGCTCGCCGTTTGGCTTCGCCGATGGATAGCTTGGTTAAGGTGACAAACGAAGCGGGGGAAATCATCGCCCTTAACGACGACTACCACGATGCCGCTTCCGGATGGAATACTGACCACGCCGACTCGTATCTGATGGTCAAACTCCCTGCCGACGGTCGTTACTTTGTCCACATTGGGGATACGCGTCGGCAGGGCGGCGTGGAGTGTGCCTACCGGTTGCGAATTAGCCCGCCTCGGCCCGATTTTGCCCTGCGGGTTATGCCGTCCCGAGTGGTCATCCCCAGCAAAAGTTCAGTGCCGCTAACGGTTTTTGTCATTCGCCGCGATGGATTTGACCAGCCGATTGTGCTCCGCTGCCTTGATTTGCCGGAGGGAGTAGAGTCTCCCGGAGCAACCATCCAGCCGAACCAAACCTCGGTCAATTTGGCGGTCCGGACCTCGTTGGCGGAGCTTCGTACACCGGTAAACATCCGAGTAGTAGGCACGTCCAAAGTGGGCGAGGAAGAAATTTCTCGCCAGGCTGTGCCCGCTGAGGACCGGATGCAGGCCTTCCTCTGGCGGCATCTGCTGCCGGCCGAGGCCTTGCCGCTTGTTGTCTTTAACCCGTCATATCGGCCGCCGGAAACACGAGTTCGGCCACCCATCCGCGACGAGGATCGGCCAAAGGACGTGCCGAGAACGACGACTCGGGCATCTGTCGACTGGTATGTCCGGCAAATCGAGGCACTTTATCAGGAATACTTGTTGACAGATGACTTCACCAACCGGCAAATCGCCAACATCGAGGCGCGAATCATTCAGTAGCCGGATCGTTCTGAGGTAAAGCCTCCGTCACCTGGGCCAAAATCTTGTCCCTTAGGCTGGACTGTTTTTCGGCCGGGCGCGGATGTCAACTTAGCCAATCGTGATTGACGAACTTTGCCTACCGACGCAGCCTCCTAATTGCGTGGCCAGTGGGCGCCATCCTGAGGCGGGATAGGTGGCCAGGTCTTGCCGCGGGAAGTACCTCGGCCATCAGGGGAGGGCTGGCCCGGAGTTCCGTTCTCGCGTTTAGCGCCGTCGGCCGGCGGGGGTTGCTTCCCGGGCAGGAGGGCGGTTTTGCCTTCGGGCGGAAGCTGGCCTTGGGGCAAGTGGACAATTGGCCCGCCTTTGCTTGCCGCGTCATTTGTTTCTTTTCTTTCGTCAACATTGGGCCCCGGCAGCAATTGCTCGGGAGTATGTGTTTCTGGAGTGATAGTCGGGCGGTTTGGGCGCGGGGAGAGCCCCGGGGAGACTTTCCCAGCACCGCCACGCGACTTGCGGGCCTCCCATTCCTCAAGCGAAATAAGCACCTCTCGGGCTTGCGAGCCGTTATAGGGGCCAACAATCCCATCCTCGGCCATATAGTCAATCAGTCGGGCGGCTCGCCCGTAACCAATCCCTAGCGCCCGCTGGAGAAGCGAGACACTGCCTCGGCCTTCGCGGACGACGATTTCCACGGCGGTCTCGTAAAGTTCGTCGCGAATCCGGCCGGCCACGGGGCCGTCGCTCCCCGAACTGGGAGCAAGCTCGACCAACTCGGCCAAATAATCCGGCTGACTTGTGGCAATGGCCGCTACGACCCGGCTGATCTCGTCATCGCTGACAAACGTTCCCTGTCCGCGGATCAGGGTGTTCGTCCCCGGCCGCAAGAAGAGCATGTCGCCATTGCCGAGAAGTTTCTCCGCGCCAATTTCGTCGAGGACCACCCGGCTGTCCACTCGGCTGGAGACCTCAAAGCAAATTCGGGCTGGCAAGTTAGATTTGATAAGCCCGGTGATGACATCCACAGTGGGCTTTTGCGTGGCCAGGACCAGGTGAATGCCCACGGCGCGGCTTTTTTGTGCCAGGCGAATAATGTGGGTCTCAACCTCCTTGGCTGCGGTCATCATCAAGTCGGCCATCTCGTCAGCGACGATAACAATATACGGCAGGCGGCGCGGGGTTTGCGCCCACTCCTCGTCGCTAATTGGCGAAAGGCGTTGACGAAGCTCCTCCTCTCCTAGCTGGTTGTACACGCTAAGATGCCGAACACCTGCCCGAGCCAGGAGCTGGTAACGCTCCTCCATTTTTTCTACGGCCCAGGCCAGGATGGCTTCCGCCTTTCGCATGTCGGTGACCACCGGATGGAGAAGATGCGGGATCCGCTTGTACGGGCTAAGTTCGACCATCTTGGGGTCAATAAGGAGCATTCGCACCTCATCAGGCCGCCGCGACATCAGGATGGACATTATGATCGCGTTGAGGCACACACTCTTGCCGGTGCCGGTGCGCCCGGCAATAAGCAGGTGAGGTAAACTCGTGAGGTCAACCACAATGGGATTGCCCGCAACGTCCTTACCTAAAAAGACTGGGATGCGCATCGAGTGGGCCACACCCGCGGCTTCTTCCATCACCTCCCGCAGGCGAACAATCTGGCGTTGGGCATTTGGCACCTCGATCGCCACGGTGTTCTTACCTGGAATCGGGGCCACAATCCTCACCGAGGGCACCCGAAGGGCAATGGCCAGGTCATCTGCCAGCGACATAATCTTGCTAACGCGCAGACCGGCCTCCAGCTCCACTTCGAACTGGGCGATTACAGGTCCGGTTTGGATCTCCACAACACGAACGTGGTACCCGAAGTCGGCGAAGGTCTTTTCCAAAATCGCCGCCTTTTGCCGAACGTCGCGTTCATGCTCTTCGAAGCAGAAAGGCTCGCCGGGGAGTAAAAGGTTAATGGGCGGCAACACGTAGTGGTGCGGAGTGTGCTCGCGAGCTTCCGCCTCGATTTCTGCCCGTAGTTGTTGACGCGGATCAAGCCGAGGTTTGCGGATGCGAATCTCTCCGCCGGAGATACCCTCGGTCGGTGCGGGAAGTTTCGAAGCCACTGAAGTCCCCGAGCTTATTCCGGAAGCAGCACCCGACTCAAGCTCCGGGGGCGAGAGGTCCACTGGTTCCGATCGCGGGCGGCGAACGGGCACAGCTCCCTTAGGGAGGGTTTGGGCTGCCGGCATGCCTGGCAATTTGATCCGCGCCCCTTTACCACGAGGCCACATGCCAAGCGGTCGGAGTGCCGGCTCAAGCGCTCGTGTGACCAACCCGACAAGGGGGGCAACAACAAAGAAGTAGGCTAGTCGAACAAATAGATAGTCGGTGGCAAGGAGGAGGCCGGCCAAGAAGCCACTTACCGCCACAATTCCTATCCCTGCTGGGGCTAGGTATTTCTCAGCTCGCACGAGGATCGCCATCCCCAGCCAACCGGCCGGGCCAATAACCGGGCCTTCCCACACGGGCCACCGAGTCACCCCCATCAACGTGCCGAAACTGGCCAGGCAAACAAGCACGCCTAGTAACCGCACCGGGAGCCGGTTCATCTTGCGCCGAAAGCACGCAAAGGCCGCAAGCGCCAAAAAAACGGGGATGAGGAACGCCCCGGCGCCAAAAAGGGAAAGCGCCGCCCACGCGACGTAAGCACCCACTAGTCCACAGGGATTAGCAGGGACCGAATTGAGGGGGTAGGCCTCGGGCCGTGGAGGGTCCCCCGGGTGGTAGCCGATTAGGCTCACCGCGACCAGGGCACAGCAAGCCCCAAGCGCAAGGCCAAGGAGGTCCCAGGCAAGCCTGGCCGCCGTTTTTGGCGTTTGACCGCTCGGACTGCTCATTGTCGGTTCTACCATCTGGTGGCTTTTCGGGAAGTGCCTCCCGCGGCGAGAGAGCTCCAGGAAAGGGCGACGGCGTGGGCCCTGTCCTCCCCGGCACACCGGGCGCCGGCTTAAGGCCGGTCGGCTTCCGGTTGGTTCGGCAGGAAGCTGCGCAGACTCTCACCCCGAGGGTGTCCCTTGCTATTCTTCGGGCAGCCACCGTGCGTTGGCCGACCCGGCGCAGGTCTTTCGCGAAGCGCCATCGGAGGCTTAGGGGATCATAACCGGAAAATCCGCCACAGATTTCCTAACCGGCCGGTCATGCAAGCAGTGCCGACGGGTAACTCCCCGCTTGCTTCAAACCGAGTCGTTAGGCTGCACCCGGAAGGGTGACCGCTGGTTTGCGATACACAGCGGGGAGTTTCCCTGGGCTCGGAGCGAGGAGGGGACACCCGGCCTGTCAACAACCGGGTTTTTCCCGGCCGAGTCCGTGGGTTGAAAACACCCCCTCAAGGCGAAAGAAAACAAGGGTTATTCGTTGTGCGGGACTAACTGGGCCGAGAGGGACACTTTGGTTCTCTCGCGACAAAAAGAGCGTAAAACGCCGTCTTAAGGAGAGGTGTGGCGGCGGATATGGGGATAGAAAAAGCTAACGAGTCGCTTGAGATCGTTGGGCGGATACAGGTATCGGAGGACCCCTGGGGAGGTAGCGAGGCGCCAGTTCCGCCCGGCGTCATTGCCCGGCGCCGCAGTGCCTTTTGTTTACTGGCCCGGAACAACCCGGGCCACCAAAAACCCGCTAGGAATCCGCCTGGTTAGAGCACAGGCTCAATCCCAGGAAATGGGGGTAGGCCCGATAGCTTTATGGTACAGCCACCGGGGACCCGCTAAGCGCACATTGCTGGCGATTAAGCAAATCGCTCCCGACAACCGGTGCCAAGTGGATTTGGCAGATTTGTCTGGGGGGTGAGGCCAAGTCTTTTTGAATAACAAGTCGCTCTGGAGAACGGCCAAACGGGGAAAGCTCAGGCCGTGGAGCGCTGGCCCGAAACCCCTGAAAATCGTGACGAACAGGCTACAAGGCGACGTTGACTCTTGTGGCGGGAGCGGAGCGGCTGCTTATGTCTCCGACAATAAACTTCGGGCCAAAAAGGTCATCCGCGAAAAGTGCGGCATTCGTGGCGTTTCCAAGCGTTGCTTCGTGTGCCAGTCATCCGCGGGTTGATGAGCGGGGATCGGCCTGCCCTTTAGCCGACATCGCGTGGACGAAAACGGCGTCAGTCTTGCCGGGATTCACGAAGCGCTGTGGCGGGAATACACCTCCGAAGCGTTGCAGCACAGTTTGGCGGTTAAGACAAGCTCCGGGGCGAGTAACACACTTCGGCCTCGTCCAGTCAGCCAGAGGCGTCTCATCCTGTGGACGCCGCTTTGCCGAAAGCGAAGAGGAATGCTCGCCACCGTGGGGTTTCAAGGCGATTTGGCTTCGGATCTCTGGTAGCTTGTCATGCATTTTTCGTTTTGCCCGGAGAGTTGTGGCCGGCCTCGGCGGCCACTGTGGACGAGGGACGTTCCACCTTGGGAGGCTCCTTGTGGAAGTAAAGCGCGCCCGTGGGGCAAACAGCTACGCAAGCTTCCCCAGCGGCTCCTAAGGCCTGGGCAAAGCTTTGATTAAAGGGTGTCCCCACGCGCGTTTCGAAACCCCGGCCCACAAAGGTCAGGCCGGCAACCGTTGACGTCTCCTTGGCAACGGCCACACATCGTCCGCAAAGGACGCATTTCCTTGGCTCGTAGACGATGGGTCCGTGAGGGTCGATTTGCGCTAAGGGCAACCGATGGCCGGCAAATCGGCGGGGATCGGCACCGAGCTGGGCAGCCAGTTGACGAAGCTTACAGTGGCCGGCGGCAACGCACGCGCAGCGGAAACAGCGGTCGGCTTCGTTAACAAGTTGCTCAATCGTCGCCTCCCACGAAGCACTTTCGCCACTGGCCGGCAGGGCTATTTCCTGCCGCGATGCCGAACTAGCCACCTGGGCCAAGACAGCAAGTTCCTCTTTTGACAAACGCCCAGCGCGAAAGACAAATTTGTTCTCCGCCGTCGTGTTTTTGCCCTGTTGTAAATAACTGGCAAGGGCCCAAGCGGCATGCTTGCCGTCGGCCACCCGGCGAAGGGGAGAGGTCTTCCCGTAAACAGCAGAGCCAGCGGCGAAAATCCCTGCCCGACTTGTTTGCCAGGAGGTTTTATCTACGGCAACAAGTTGACCTTCAACCGCAAGACCCCATGCGGCGGCAATTTTCGCCGCTTCCGTCCCGCAGGCAAGCAGGACGGCATCCCAGTCGCACAGGAGCCGCTCGGGCAATTCTTCGGCTAAAAGCGGATCATTCCAGCGGATCTTGACGCCACTTGCCAGCACAATCTGCAGGTCTTGCTCCAAGGCTACCCAGGCCGGCTCCGCAGTGGGGGAAGCGCCGGCCGAATGGCCTGCTTGGCTCTGAAGCCACGCGGCGCTTGGGCCAGAGGCCTTTTCGCGAATGACGACCTCATAGCCCAAAAGCCCAAGGTGCCATGCCGCAGAAAGCCCCGTCGGCCCGGCGCCGACAATTAACACCCTCCTGCCTTGTGGGGGCGGAGCCGGTGTGTTTTCAGGTGCTGCAACGTCCTTTTGCCAGTGCACAAGGGCATGGCATAAAGAGCGAATGGCCAGCCCGTCATCCCATTGCGCACGCCGACAGGCTTTTTCGCACGGGGAAGAACACACATGGGCCAAAAAATGGGCAAGCCCAGCCTGTTGACGAAGAAGCCGGACGGCCTGACCAAGCTCGTGCCGGCGCACAAGCCCCAGCAAAGTGGGGATGTCGCAGCGAAGCGGGCAAGCGAGTTGACACGGGGCAAGACAATCCCCCAAGTGATAGGCCAAGAGAAGTTCAATCGCTTCCCGGCGAAGGGCCTCTATATCAGCCGAGCGCGTGTCGATCTCTACCGGTTCGGTGATCGGGGTAGCGCAAGCAGGCCGGATATCGGCTCTGCCGTCACGGTTGGTCACTTTGACAACGCAGACAAAACAGGAGGTAAGCGGAGGCTTTCCGGGAAGGTAACACAAGGTGGGAATGTCAACGCCGATGAGAGCTGCTGCTTGAAGGATTGTTGTTCCCGGCGGGACCTCCACCTGCCGGCCGTTGATTACTGCAGGGATAGTTGCCAAACCCATAAAGTTCCCCTTATCCCTTATTAAGTAGGTCCCGTTGCGTTGCCTGCTGCCGCGGGGGTGGCGGCCGTTTCCGGGGGGCCTGTTTGGATTTCCACCGCCCCCACTGGACAAATCTCTCGGCAGGTGTCGCACCGCGTGCAGGCTGACTGGTCAATCCGATGCCGCCGGTAAGGTGTCAGCGGAATACACCGGGCAGGGCAATGCTGGGCACAAAGTGTACAGCCAAGGCACCGCTCGGTAATGACATAGCGGATGAGCGCCTTGCAGCGTCGGGCGGGACATCGGCCGGCAAGATGCTCCTCATACTCTTCCCGGAAATACCGTAACGTGGAAAGCACAGGGTTTGGGGCCGTCTTCCCTAAACCGCACAAGCTTGCCTGGCTTATGGACTGGGCTAAAGTTTCCAATTCTTCCAGGTCACGTGGCTGGCCTTGGCCGAGGCAAATGGCCTCCAGGATCTCCAGCATCCGCCGGGTACCCAGCCGGCAAAATGTACACTTTCCGCATGATTGGCTTTGGGTGAAGCTCAAGAAATAGCGGGCGACATCCACCATGCAGTCGGTATCGTCGAACACCACCATGCCGCCAGAGCCCATGATAGCCCCGGCATGGGTGAGGGCCTCATAGTCCACAGGAAGATCTAGGAGATGTGCAGGCAGACAACCGCCGGAGGGCCCGCCTACTTGAACGGCTTTAAGAGTTCGCCCTTGGGGAACACCGCCACCAATATCCTCCACGATCTGCCGCAGGGTCATACCCATGGGCACTTCGATCAAACCGCCCCGGCGGATCTTGCCCGCCAGGGCAAAAACCTTGGTGCCTTTACTGGTGGCAGTTCCCACCGAGGCGAAAGCCTTTGCCCCATGGCGAATGATCCACGGTACGCAGGCAAAGGTCTCCACATTGTTGATCAAAGTAGGCAGGTCATGATAGCCGCTTTCCGCGGGAAAAGGCGGGCGAAACCGGGGCATCCCCCGTTTGCCTTCAAGCGAGGCTATCAGGGCCGTTTCCTCCCCGCAGACAAATGCCCCAGCCCCTTCGCGGACGGAGATCTGAAGCTCGTACTGGCTTCCCAGGATGCTTGGGCCAATGATCCCCGCCTGTCGACAAATCTCCAAAGCCCGGCGAATTCGCCGCACAGCTAGTGGGTATTCCGCGCGGATGTAAAAGAAGCCCTGGCGACAACCGGTGGCCACAGCGGCAATGGCCATCCCCTCGATCACCCGGAAGGGAAAAGACTCCAGGATGGTGCGGTCCATAAAGGCCCCGGGGTCGCCTTCGTCACCATTACAAATGACGAATTTAGGCTGGGCGGACTGAGCAGCTACAATCGCCCACTTTTTTCCGGTTGGGAAGCCAGCTCCGCCGCGACCGCGAAGACCACTGGCAGTAATCTCGTTGATAATCTCCTGCGGCGTCATTTGGAAAATTGCCCGCCGAAGGGCCGACAAACCGCCGCTACGGATATATTCGTCAAGATCCAGCGGATCAAGCTCGCCGGCGTGCTCGGTGGCAATCCGCAATTGGCTGCCGAGGAAAGGCGCAAGCCGGGGCGATTGGGCCGGATAAGCCTGCGGCAGATGATCTTCTTCCCACAGCCAACGGATCAAGTTTTGAGCACGAGTGCTGATCCGGCGCCACCAGGGGCGAGGGGGAAAGCGGTGTTGGACTAGCCGCTCAGCAGCCGACGGAGTGACCCCAAGATAGAAAAGCCGCTTTTTGTCTACAGCTACTTCAACTGCCGGTGCTTGGTGACAAAGTCCGCTACAGCCCACCCGCTTAATCGTAACGGGCAGCCGAAGCTTTCGGGCAGCTGCCACTAGCGACTGGTAAAGCCGATCATGCCCTTGGGCACGACAGCAACTGTCAAGCCCGACCCGCAGTTCCGCCTGGGAGTCGGCCGGTTGATGCCGCGGCAGATCGTCATCTAGGCCGGCTTGGCTCCGGCGGTGGCGAAGAAAGTCGCGTAAGATCTGTGGAACCCGGGCGGGTGAGAGATGACCGTAAATAACATCGTCAATCCGCACCACTGGGGCCAAACTGCAGCAGCCAAGGCAGGCTATCTTCTCAATTGTAAACAGGCGGGCTGGATCAGTATCACTGCCCGGCGGTATGCCAAGATAGTGCTCAAACGCCTGCTGGACAAGCCAAGCGCCTCCCGCATGGCAGGCTGTCCCGTGGCACACCTGGACAAGATGTTTACCCACCGGGGAGAGCCGGAATTGCGAATAAAAAGTGGCCACGCCCCAAATCTGGGCAGGACTTATGCCTGTTTGTTGACAAATGCGTTCCAGTGCCCACTGGGGGAGATATCGATACTGGTTGTGAAGGGCCTGGAGCAGGGGGATGGCAGCCTCCGGGTCGGCCCCGTATTGAGCCACTAGCTGGTCCACGTAGGCCAGGTCGTCCGGGGTGGGCTCAGAGTGACTGAAAGGCTCGTTTGCCGGGGCAGCTTGCTTACTCCAGGCCATTGCTTCGCTACGTTTCACCACGCTTGCGGGTTCCTGGGGGGTTAACTCCGATCGGATTGTTGCGCTGGGGACGGAGAAGTTTCATCAACTAAAAACTCGTCCGTGGGATCGAATTTGGGGAAAACGATGTTGAGCACGGTCATCCGCCCGATGCCGCGGTGCACCACCCCCGGGGGAATAACGACGCAAAGGCCAACCTTGGCCGGGATAAGTTCCCCGTCAAGTTCCAAGTAAGCTCCAGGTTCCGCTTCAAGGATGTAATAGGTCTCGGTAAGTCGGCGGTGATAATGTCGCTTGCCGGTGCCCGTAAACTCGGTCCTGTGGATGGTTCCCGGAAAGAAATCAACGTCGGCCAAGGCGCGGCGGGCAATTCCGCAGGGGCACCGTATCCCTGGAACTTGGTCAAAGTCAACCACGTGATAGCGCTGGGTCTTGGCCGCGAACGACATTGGCGAAACTCCACATCTCCTTTCGGAGGTTGTGTAGCCGCGCTATTTAACAGCTAGATTGGCTTAGTGTGGCGGCCGATTCCGGTCCTTTGCCGGGCTTGGGGGCACGCCGGGGCGAAGGCTAGGGCGCTACTGGGTTCTTGGTCTATGCCTCTTGGCTTGCTTAAGTTCCTGCCCCCTGATCGGTCGAAGTTGCAGCTTGTCATTCCGACCACACAAGCATCCTCCGTCGTCTTTAACCTAAAACCACACAGGGCCGGCACTCCGCTCGGACACGGAATCGATTTCCGCCCAGGCCGCAGCCGATTGGCCGCTCAGGTTACCTGCTAATCATATTTCGCCGCAGGGGAGAGAAAGCTATCCCCAAACGGCAAATCTTGGGGGAAATTCGGTTCGAATTGGGACCCCAGCCGCAAAAAAACCCGGACGTTCGCGGATTCTTAATTTTGCCAATTTCTTTTGCTAATAATAGGGCCAGGATGTCGCAAGGACGCGTGAATCTGGGAGATTTTTGCCGGATAGACTACACTTGCCGGGGACTGGGTGCGTATGTTTAGGCCAGCCGGGATGGAATTTTCTGACGACCGGCGGTGCTGCTTGGCGAAACTTCGGAACGTTAGTGCTAGACGGCCCGATCGGTCGAGTGAAGGGGGAACTTCCGGGTCAGTCCCCGGAAGAAAGGCCATTCAATTCCCGAAGCAAAGTCGCCCGCCAATCTCAAGCGGGCTTCTGCCCGCCACTGCTCCAGTTGGGGGCGGTAGCCTTATTTGCTCGATTGCCACTTCATCGCCCTCGAGAGTAGGTGGGGCCAGTTCATGGTAGCCGCAATAGACGCGGGTTCACCTAAGGGAAGTTTGCGTAGGGGAGTTCGGAGCCAGGCTTCCGTGGGCGAAGGCTCGGTAATCAAAGGCCGGCTAAATGTCTAGTGATGACTTTAATAGCGGGGTTGTTTCTCAGGCGCATTTTGCTGGCAGAGAGGCCGGACAGTTTTCCCCCGGCGTGGCCACCGCCGATCCGCGGGGGCAGAGCCGCTACCGAGGTCCGGCTTTTCGGGGGTTACTCGTGGGGCTTGCGGCCGGGGTCTTGGTGGGAATTTTGTTCGGGGAAGCATTGTGGCGGGCTGTGGGAGGCCCGGCCGAGCGACACGCTGCTCTTGAGGCTGAGCTTGAGCGTGTGGAAAAATGGCTTGCACAGGATCCCCCTGCCGAGTCGTCCAAGATCGAGGCGATTCGTAAGCATAAGGAGTGGCTCCGGGCCGAAATTGCCCGATTGGCCGCCCTTGTGGCTGAGTCGCCTCGTCCGTGGGATTTCCTGCTTCGGGTGGCAGGCCAGCTTATCCAGTTATGTGGGCAACTTTACCTTCGGCTCCTTACCCTGATCGTTTTACCCCTTGTGTTTACAAGCATCATGAGTGGCTCGGCGGCACTGGGACGGACAGCCTCCTTAGGGCGAGTCGCTTTCGGGGCCTTCGCCTACTATCTCAGTACCACTGCCGTGGCCGTCCTTTTGGGCATGGTGTTGGTCGAGCTTATCCGCCCAGGGAGCGTGGGAACGGAGCTTGTTCCGAATGCCTCGGTGGGAGGTCAGGCGGTAGCGGTTGGCCGGGCCAATGTCGGCGAAACACTTGCGGAAGTACTCCGCGGGCGGCCAGATCGGCCCGGTAGTGGCCTTGTGCCCAGTAACCTCTTTGCCGCTGCTGCCGAAATGAATGTGCTGGGTATTATCTTCTTTTCGCTTCTTGCGGGCTTGACCCTTGCTGCCATGGGGCCGTCGGCCACACCGCTTCTTGATCTAGTCGAGCGAGTAAACGAATTAATGATCCGCATGGTTCAAGTGGTGATGGCATTTGCGCCCGTGGGCCTTTTTGGCCTGGTAGCGGGGCACATGATTTCCCGCGGCGGTGCACCAGCCGTGGCAAGTGAGCTTGTCCGACTTGGCTCGTTTGCCTTTACCGTCGTTGTTGGCCTAAGCATCCACTTTGTTTTGTTGACAATCCTGAGTTGGAGTTTAGGTCGCCAAGCGCCGGGGAACTTCCTCCGGGGAGTAGCGCCGGCGCTGGCTACTGCCTTCGGGACAAGTAGTTCCTCGGCCACTTTGCCGGTCAGTTTGGAGTGTGGACAAAGACTGGGGCTCTCCTTGCCACTTGCTCGGTTTGTCTTACCACTGGGGGCGACTGTCAACATGGACGGAACGGCTCTCTACGAGGCCGTAGCCGCCATTTTCCTAGCCCAACTTGCGGGCATCCACCTGGGGTCGGCCGAGCTAGTAATCGTCTTTATCATGGCGACCTTGGCAGCGATCGGTGCGCCGGGAATTCCTAATGCTGGGCTGGTGACGCTTCTTTTGGTTCTGGCTGCTGTCAACGTGCCGGCAGAGGGCCTCGGACTTATTTTGGCGATTGATTGGCTTCTTGACCGTTGCCGAACACTTGTCAACGTCTTTGGCGATCTGGTAGGGCTTGTGGTTCTTGATCGCTTCTTCCGACTGACCGGGGAAGGCAGATAACGCAGCCGGGTGAACGCGCAAGCTGAGGAGTTGACGTTCGAACTGCAAGCTGGTCGCTGATAATTTACGTCACTTAAGTGGGAGGCTTAATGTTCGGTGGCTCGGCCGAACGTCTGCCGGTAATCGGCAAGGTTCGAAGCAGAAGCTCAAGCTGGGCTAGATTTCGGCAGCAGGCCGAGGCGAAGATTCGACTCTCCAGCTCGCCTGCCAGCTCTCGACCGCCCACTACGACTAGGGTGTGAACATCCTGGGCCACTTCCGCTAATTGTTTTGTGGCCTCGACGACCTCCTCGGCGCTGGCCACGTGAGAAAGGGACAGCCAGAAAAGCTCCGGCCGGATTCGCCGGATGGCCTCTGCGCAGGTGTGGGCCGGCAGATTAGTCCCGAGGAAGCGTGCCTCCCAACGGTGAGCCATAAGCACAAGTTCCACAAGGAGTCCCGGCAGGATATACCAATCGCCGGTCAAAGTGCCCCCGATGCCTAGGGGCGCTCCTAGTGCCGGTGGCGGAAAGAAGTGTTTCAGCTCCCGGAGGGCTTCCTCGGCTATAAGGCAGGCCTCTCTCTCCTGGAAGACCTCAATCTCCCGACAGGCCCACCACTCCCCGATTTGGGCAAAGACGGGGGAAATCACCGCGTCGCCGATAGTCGCGATAGAGATCCCGCCAAGCACAAGAGCATGCAGGATGGCATTGACCCGGTGTCGGTCAGCGTGGATGAGGGCGTCAAGGAGAGCCTGCCGAGCCCCGGCAAGCCCGTCGCGGGCTAGCTCTTCGAAAGGAGGGAGTCCCAGTGCCAGAGCATCCACTACCGGGACTGACCGGCTGCGAAGGATGGCTACCACTTCGGCCAGTTTTAGTCGCCGATGGCCGCCGGGAGTCCGCTGGGACGGCAGTAGGCCCCGATCACACCAGCGTTTAATCGTCGATTCACTAAGACCGGTTGCCTGAGCAAGTTGCCGTGGGGTAACAAACATTGGAATTGACCGCTTTGGTCGATTTGTGCCCTTCCAAACTTAGTATAGCCGGTCTTGCTCTCCCGCCCAAGTTTTTTGTCGAAATACTTATCTGCGTTAGGCGACAGCCCCCAATAGCGGTTCTCTACTGGCTCCGCGCGCAATAACCGGGCGGAATTGCTCTCGTCTTTTCATCCTAATCCTCTACATAGCAAAAACTTATGCAAGGACGTACGAAAGCACTAGGCGCGGAGCGTGCTGCTAGGTTTGACGGGGTTTCGATCGACCAGCGAAGGCGGAGGAGAGCCGAGAAAAATTTTTTGTCGGAGGGACTTGACACTATTGCCCGGGGGTGATAAGATTCGGGTGAACGATTTGAACGGATTGAGCGAAAAGCTCAAAAGGGTTGGTGGGCTGCGGTGGCCCGCCAGGAGTGTCAGGTCCACCTTTTTCAAAGGAGGTCTGTCGATGCGTCACACGTGGTTTGCCGGGTCTCTCGTGGTAGTGGCGTGCTTGGTTTTGCTGGCCGGGCCTGCCCGTGCTCAGGAGCAGGCTCCCAAGGACATCGTGGACACGGCCGTAGCAGCTGGGAAGTTCACGACGTTGGCCAAGGCGCTTCAGGCCGCCGGTCTGGTGGAGACTCTCAAGGGCAAGGGACCATTTACGGTCTTCGCGCCGACTGATGAGGCCTTCGCCAAGTTGCCTGCCGGCACGCTAGAGAAGCTGCTCCAGAACAAGGCCGAGCTGACCGCTGTGCTGACTTACCACGTGGTGGCTGGCGAGTATCCGGCCGCCAAGGTAGTCAAAACCAAGGAGCTAAAGTCAGTGCAAGGTTCCCCGATTCGGATTGAGGTCTCCAATGAGGGCGTCCGCGTCTCGGGTGCGAGGGTCATCCAGACGGACATTCGGGCCTCAAACGGGATCATTCACGTCATTGACGCTGTGATCCTACCGCCGAAGCCGGCTGTTTCCCACCACGGGTCTGCCGGTGCGTGTGGGGTCGGGCACTAAAAACCACACACCATCTGCGACGGACTTCAGCCTCCCCAACCGACCCGTGCCTAACGTTGCCCGTTAGGTCCCTCCCCACGGTAAGTCCCTGATGTGGCCAAAACGTGTTCCACCACGTAAAAGTCTCATCCGGGCACTTACCTACCTAAAAAGGCAGGCCACCCAGGAGGCCGGAAAACGCAAGCAGGAGGGAGCACGCCAAGCGAAGCAGGTCTTCTGTGGTGGCACCCAATAACCAAACACCGGGTCACCTGCAGCCGACCCTGGACCCGCCCCTTCCAAACGCAGGTGGCCCGGTTGCTTTTTTGTCTGCGGAGTTTCTAATGACGTTCACCGAGCCTGTCGGCTATGGCCGCGGGTTGGGCAACATAAGGTGGTGAGCCTGCCCCCGGCGGTGGGCAGGATCCCCCGTGTTAGGGCCCCAAAAAGCGATGGGGCAGCCGTTGGGGATGTGGCACTCTCTGCCTTTCCGAAAGGCTTGCCCTTGATCGGTTCCCGCCCTTTTGTGCTTCGCTTGCCGGTGGAAAAGATCCCGGCCCCATGGGCGAAATTCCCACAAGTTAAATTTTGCCGAGGGACTG
Organism: Thermoguttaceae bacterium; assembly: GCA_025060325.1. Taxonomy (GTDB): domain Bacteria; phylum Planctomycetota; class Planctomycetia; order Pirellulales; family Thermoguttaceae; genus DTLM01. The sequence goes on along the minus strand of JANXBW010000033.1, from coordinate 17,626 downwards.
GTGACCCACCTTTGCGGGCCCACTTACGGAACCCTTTGGATAAGTTGCCTGCACCCGCAAGCAAAACAGTGCTTATTTAGGAATCTGGATCCATAGGAGAGTAATTTCGAGGCCAAGCAAAGTTGCAATGCGTTATCAATCGGTCTGTGTTGAAGCGCTGGCCTACCGTGTTCCCGAAGAGCGGTTAAGCTCGGAAGAGATTGAGCGCCGTTTGGAGCCGGTGTATCGCCGCTTGCGGCTGGCTGAAGGCCGGCTGGAGCTAATGACCGGCGTTGTGGAGCGACGGCTTTGGCCTCGCGGTACGATGCCCAGCGAGGTAAGCGCCGCCACTGCCGCCGATGCCCTTCGCCAAGCGAATTTCCCACCCGAGAAGATCGGGGCACTCATTCACGGGTCGGTGAGCCGGGATTACATCGAGCCGGCCTCCGCCTCCTTAGTGCACGCCCGATTGGGGCTTCCTTCGCGTTGCTTGGTGTTTGACATTTCCAATGCCTGTTTGGGCCTCATGGACGGCGTAGTGACCGTGGCCAATATGATCGAGCTAGGCCAAATTGAGGCCGGGCTAGTGGTGGGGACAGAGTCGAGCCGCTGCTTGATTGAAAACACCATCGCCGAACTAAATCGGGCCGAGCCCCTTTCCCGTGAGCTTCTCAAACAGGCCACTGCCTCCCTCACGATCGGCTCCGCTAGTGCCGCCATCCTTCTGGTGCGGCGGGAACTAAGTCGACAGGGTCACCGACTTTTGGGCGGGTTGGTCTGGTCGGATACCCGCTCCGTTAAGCTCTGCCATGGCACCCCGGATGATGCCGGCGGCGATCGAATGCGGCCCTTCATGTGGACCGATTCCGACAACCTCCTGTGTGCTGGGATCGCCGCCGCTCAGGATGCTTTTCCGCAGTTTCTTATGGAACTCGGCTGGCGAGTTGACGAAATCGATCTCACCCTTTGTCATCAGGTGGGAAAGGCCCATCGCAAGGCGCTTCTAGAGGCGCTCGGCCTGCGACCTGAGCGAGATTTCACCACGTTTGAATACTTTGGAAACACGGGGGCAGTGGCACTTCCCCTTACCGCAGCCATCGCGATGGAGCGGGGACTTGTCCGCCCTGGGGCACGCGTGGCCCTTATGGGAATTGGTTCAGGTCTAAATATCGTGATGCTCGGCCTTCAAGCTGCCGGGTGATAGTCCGGGTACTGTGTGCGCAGTGCGCCCCTTAAGTCCTTGCGGTTAAGGACGTTGTTAACGGGAAATTGCATCGTCTTTCTGTGGGGGCAACGCCGGATCCGCGTGTTGCGCAAAGATTGCAAATAGTCTCCGTAAAGCCGACCACTAGCGACTAGCCATTTGCGCTTATCAACGCTTTGTGTCAAGCGAGTAAGTGCCCCTATTCTTCAAGCCCGGTCAGATCTAGGGGGAGTTTCCGGTTTTCTGCGATAAGCTCGGCCATGGTCACCCGGCGATTTCGCAAGCAAGCTTCCCGACCGAGGATCGCCGCCAGACAGCCCATCACCCCGCGCTGGACGGTGGGATTGTCGTAAGGGCCTTCGAGGATTCGACGATAGAACTCGGCAATATTGCGAGCGGCCCCGGCGTCGTGGACGCTCTGTACCGACTCCTCGAACTGCTCTTTGCCGCGGATCTCATAACCGGCCGCGGTGTAATAATTCATCCACGCTCGGCCCGAATAAGAGAACACTCGCAGACTCAGCTCGGACGGCGTCCGGTTAGGCAAGTGCTGGCTCCAGTGATCATGAAGGAGACCGTCTTCGTATTCGTAAACGACCGAATAAACGTCAGGATTATCCCCGCCGCGGGGTTCCGGGCGAATAATTCGGCAGGAGCCGATGGCGGCCATGGGAATCCGATTGAGAACCCACACTGCCACATCAAAGGCATGAATGTCGTAGGAAATAATCGAGCCGCCCCCGAGGGCAATATCGTTTGTCCAAATCAAATCGCGGAGTCGGCTGGCTATGGTTTTGCCTCGAGGTGGATCCGCATGACCGCCGCTTGCGCCCGCCGTGCTCACTCGGGCAAGTGGGCCTAGCTGGCCTGAGCGGACGAAATCCGCCACCCTTTGCATCACCGGGTCGGTGGGCATCTGGTAGTCGACAAGAAAGACCAGATTCTTGGCCGTCGCTTGACGGCCGGCTTGGGCAATGGCTTGACAACCGGGGACATCCACCGCCACGGGCTTGGCCATGTATACATGAACACCGGCCTCGATTGCCGCTTGGGCAAATTCCGGGAAAAAGCATGGCGGCGTTTGCAGCACCACTGCTTCCACGCCACTGTCGAGGACTTTTCGGTACCCCTTAAGGCCGGCAAAACGCAAACTTTTATCCACGCCGAACTCTTCCCCGGCCTGATTGGCCACCTCCGGAAAGAAGTCGGCCAGCGCCATTAGCCGAAAGCCCCCATGGCTTTGAAACAGTCGGGCAATCCAGCGGCCCCGGCCCCCTGCGCCAACAAGCCCGAGCTTCACGGTGCGGCCTCTGGGAGGCTGATCTTTTCCGGCTTGGCTTGTCTGGGCTAGGAGCGACTGGCTCTGCCAAGCGCTAAGACCTGTAAGAGTTGCGCCGGTGGCAAGATGCAAGAACTCTCGCCGCTTGACGCTATCTTCCCCGCCAAATCCCCAATTTCCGGACATGGGAATCCTCCTTAAGCCAAGCTCCTCTACTTCCACGCACTACCCAAGCCCAATGGGACAGTGAAGGCAAAAAGCCAGTTACCGCTTCTTCTTTGCGCGGCCGGCCTTTGCTTTCACCTCAAGACCAAGAATCACTGCCAGATCTTCTAGTGTCAACAGCTTTTTCACATCTTTTCTGGCCAGGGCCTCGATCACCTCGTGGTGGAGCAAGCCTTTTTTCTCAAGGACCATGAGGATTCTTTCTTCCACGGTGTTTTTCATCCAGAGATCGTAAACGGTAACCGGCTTGTTCTGACCAAAGCGGTAAACGCGGTCCTCGGCCTGCCAAACTACTGCCGGATTCCACCAGTGGTCGAAGTGGACCACGTGATTAGCAGCAGTAAGGCTAAGCCCTTGGCCACTTGTAAAAATCGTGCCTAAAAAGACCCGACAGCTGGGATCGGTCTGAAAGCGGCGGATCGCTTCCAGCCGCTCTCTCATGGGTACTTGGCCGTGGATGACAGCCAGGCCAAACTGTTCCAGAGGTTGGATGAGATTGTCCACGCCCGATTCGCGAAAGTGCGAAAAGACAACAACCTTTTCCCCTTTGCGGACTATGTCTCTGACGAGCTCGAGAAGTTTTGTGAGCTTAGGGCTTGTTGATGAACCCGGGGCGAAGTTGCAGATCCGTTTTAATCGGTTAATCGCCTCCCAGGCAGCGGTAAAATCAAGCGTGCCTTCCGCGGCACGGAGCCGGTGTTCTTTTTCAATCGCCTCATAAGCTTTTCTCTGAGCGGCGTCAAGGGTTAGCCAAATGGGAAGCCGCCTTTTAGGCGGTAGTTCGGCCAGCACATCCGCTCGTCGCACCCGGCGAAGATACGGACGGATCATTTCGCGAGTTTGCGCCGGACCAAGTTCCTCTGCCTTAAGGTTTAGTTCTGGGCGAAGGATAGCAAAGATTGCTGACAGATCCTCAAGCCGATTTTGGATTGGTGTCCCACTTAAGCCCCAACGGTAGCGGGCATTGGAGATGATTTTGCAAACGGCCTTGTAACCTTTGGTCCCCGGGTTTCGCAGTTCGTGGACTTCATCCATAACGACCGCATCCCAATCGTCCTGCCATAACAGGTGGGCATCGTCCCGCCTAATCCGGGAGTAAGGGATCACCCAAATGTGCGGGCGGTCGCGGCTGAAATTCTTCGGTTTATCCTTATAGGTGTGGCAGATTGCCTCGGGCACCCAGACCATCAAGTGTTGGATCCACACCGGCATTACCGTCTTGGGGCACAGGATCAGTGCCCGATCGATTCGTCCCAGTTGGATAAGAAGGGAGAGAGCCACGCAAGCTTGCACGGTCTTGCCGGTACCCATCTCGTCAGCCAGGATATACCGCTCGTTTTCGATAAGGAGCTTGACCCCCTCGACCTGGTAGCCGCGAAGCTGGAAGGGATACCTAATCTGAACCAACTCATCAATGCGGGGAGGAGGGGAGAGGATCGCCCAGATTTGCTCCCAAAGGTCTTTGTCTTCGGGGATGGCCGGTGGGGGCGGCCAAACTTGACCAGAGCGCTTAAACCGTAAGAGATCTCTTCGCCGCAGACGGAGTTGACCCAGTACTTGGGGCTCCTCCCACTGGGGGATCGGAAGGGTGTCAAGCTGCGGCGATGGGATTGTTGTGTCGTAAACAAAAAATTTGGGAACCTGCCACTTGGCATGTACAATTCGATAAGAAAGTGGCTCCGGCAGAGAAAGGTGGATGAGCTTCGCGTCGACAAGAATGTTTGGCTGGCTAAGGGAAATTAATGGGCTAAAATCGTTAACACCTGGGTGCCTTTGGGCTTCGCAGGCCTCCGGAGGCGATAGCACCACGACATCTTGTTGACGAAGCTTCCACAAACCCGTCCAGAGGCGTACGAGCCACCCAACTAAAACCCCCACCAAGCTTTTCAACGATCGCCACGCCATGCCTAAGTTGCTGGCCCTCTTTCTAGCTTTTGCTTTAGGATCTTGATCGCCTGCTCCACGCGTTTGAACGGCTCAAGGAGAAAGCAGTTTTGGTGGAACTTAACAATTAAGGGCTTAACGGTCTCGAGGTCTGCCGAATGATCGACGCCGCATTCCAAAATGAACGATTCCGTGCCTTGCGAGCCAAGATCGACCCGGGTGGCAGCATACGTTAAAGACGGAGCAAGTGGCTGGTCGCCTGATTCCGCGCGCCGCACTCGCACAATGGGCATCTCCAACTGGTTTCGGGCCTCTAGGAATTCGCGGTGCTGGACCAAAATAGCCTTCGGCAGTAATTGGAGTTCCTTGACCAATGCCGGCAACAATACTTTGGACAGCACATGTCGCCGAAGTGTCTCGCCCCATAGAATCTGCTGAAGCACAGAGGGCTGCACGGGGGAAGTGCACCGGAACTCTTTAGGGTCGCCTGAGGTGTCCACAATGAGAAGACCGCCAAAAAATTTCGAAAAGTTTTCTTCAATTACAACTTGAGCAAATCCCAGAAGGGACGACTGCATGAAGCAATCCTCACCTGCCGCTTACCCTTGTGCCCTACACCTATCTAAGGGTCGCCATCTCGGTAGCCTGCCACCCGGAGGCCTGGGTGTCTGGATCACAAACACCGCCAAAGCAGGCACATATGTAACATTTTGGTTGCCAAGCCAAGCCCTAGCAAATGGGAAGGATATCCACGGAGCCTACCCTTCGGCCGGGCTGTCGACTACGGCGCTATCTCGGGGAGGGTGATAGAACGTGGGTTTGCCGCCGGATCCTGTCCACGGGGCCAGCGTCTTCCACACTCCGCTTGCTTGAGGGGTTCTTTAAATTGGCAACAAAGCCGGGAATCCCTCTGCGAGAGTTACTGCGACTAGGGTCCGGGTTTCCGGAAGGGTCGCAACCTCCCTTTGTCCGTCGGAGAAAATCCTCCCGCGACCAATCGTTTGCGGGAAGACGGTTTGTCATCGCGCCAGTGCGTTACTCGGCACACCTCGGAGAAGTGTGGCCGATGGAGGTTTACGGCAGGATCACCCGGGAGCAGGTTGCGGCAATGAAAGGGGGTGGCGGTCAAGGACGCCTCTTGAAGCAAGAAGGGCGGTCTTTAACCGATTCGCCCCTGCATCCCCTTGCGCTTTTTGCTCTCGATTGTTTGCCGGCATGAGAGATGGTCTTGCCGAAAGTTCAGGTTCGTGGCGGTCTACGATAGTGCGTTGGTGAACGAGAGAATGCGTGTGCAAAAGCCGTGCGCGATTTCCTAACGTATTTACCGACTTTTCTCTTCGAGCTTATTTTGTTGACGAGATGCACTTGCTGTCAGCTCAGCCACGGAGGCTAACTGCCTAGAGTCAAAGGCTAGGTCTTTCTGTCCGGGAAGAACTAGTTTTCCTATGGAGTCTTACCAACCGTAGCGGCCAATTATCGATCGGTAGGGATGTCATCGACGCGCGGCGGTTCGCTTTTGAGGGACGAGGATCTTGTTCGTGCGCCTTAAGCGGGCCTAGAGCAAGGCGCTGGCCCAGCGGGCACTCCGCCACCAAGCTCTGCCGATCGACCGGAGAGGTTTACGCATTTTGCTGGCCTGCAGGAAATATAGAAAGGTCCTATTTGCGGTTCAGGGTTGTGTCGGGGGTCTGTGGCTTGTTAGCAGGCCGCCATTAGTCGCTTGTCTTAAGTGGGCCAGGGGTTTTCGGCGATCACGCCATAGACTCCCTTGCGAATCATCATCACGGCAAAGGCGGCAAGCAGGACGCAAGCGACTTTGGAAACGGTTCGACTTCCCGCATTGCCGAGGACTCGCTCCAAGACGCATGCGTGCCAGAGGATGATCCCTGCCAAAAGCAGGTTGACTATTAGTGCAAGAGATGTCCACAACCAGCCAAACTGATTGGCCAAAAGGAGCGTTGTTGTCAAAACAGCCGGGCCGCAAATGAGCGGCACGCCGATGGGCACAGCTCCCAAGGTCTCCGGATCGGCCGCCGGGTGCGGCTGTTTACTAACTATCAAGAGGTCCAGGGTGGCCAGTGCTAGCAGAAGCAGGCCTCCGGCGATCATAAAGTCAGCCACCGTAATGCCCAGGAGCCGCAGCACTCCCTGGCCCAAGAACAAAAAACCGACCCCTACAGCTCCTGCGGTCGCGACCGATTGTTTCACGATCCGGCGCCGCCGAGGCAAGGGAAGCCCCGCCGTCAAGCCGAGGAAAATCGGCAGGATACCCACGGCGTCCACCGCCACAAAAAGGGGCACAAAGCAGAGCCAGAATTCACGCATGACTATCCCCCGCAGGGTTCTTGGGCTGTTTGCACGATCATCCTATCAGGACGAGGGAGGCCGTTAGGCGCCGCGGGCTTTATCCGCTTGCGGTCTATTTCTCCGCTTTACTCGCTCAGTTGCCCCCAGCTTGACTCGTTCGCCACGGTGCAGGTGCTCCGCTGCGTATTTGGGTGGGATTTCCGCGACGCCAAGTTGCAAGGATTACCGCCCGGGTTTCTCGTCCACCTCCCGTAAGGCGATCCGAAGGGGTATCAACCCAGCATGGCTTTCCGCGACGTTGGCCACCCCGACTTTGGCTGCCGTCCTTTAGCCATGTCTCCTCTTTTGCTATCCTTCCGTGGCCCAGCTTTCCCTTTTTTGGCCTCTAAAGCAAGAGATTTTCGGTCCCCGTTGTCCCGAGGCCGAGGGAATTACCATCATCTTGGTGGGGAATCCGCTCGAGAAGGTGGGGGGCCCGGGTTTTGCCCGCCCTCGGCCCCAACCTGCCGGCGATTCGGAGAGTGTCCCGCGGGTTCGGCGGGCAAGGTTCAGTGGCTTTTCAGCCGGCGGGGGGACAATTATGCTTTAGGGATTCCCAGTGCACCCCCCGCGGGGCGCAAAGGGCTATGGCGAGCGCAAAAAGACGGGATCTTCCCGGCCACAGCCCCACCCTTGCAAACGTCGCCAACTGCTTGGTCTGTAGACGGCTGAGGTTTGAGAAATCGTCTGATAGGTTAGCACTGAATCGGCGAGGCTTGCTTATGGATATCTCGGACCTTGTTCCTCGTCAGGTTCCTCGGATTGAAACCCGGTATCGCCGGATTGTTACTCCCATCCCCGTGCCGGAATCGATTCCTATTCTCCAGAAGCTGCGCCGCTGTGAGCCGCGGTCCATGAGCGGCCAGCCGCCGGTCATTTGGGACCGGGCTGAGGGAGTATGCGTCTACGACCGCTGGGGGAACAAGTGGTTGGACTTTTCTTCGGGCGTGCTGGTGACTAACGCCGGGCATGGACATCCGAAGATTCGGGAGGCGATTGTCCGCCAGGTAGAGCACGGCCTACTGCACAATTACTGTTTTCCCTCCGAGATCCGGGCGCGGTTGGTAGAGGCTTTGGCCCAGCGGGCTCCCGAGCCTTGTAAGAAGGTCTTCCTCTTAACCACCGGAGCCGAAACCTGCGAGTGCGCCATCAAACTAAGCCGGACTTGGGGCCTGAAAATTGGCGGTAAACAAAAGATTACAATCGTCAGCTTTCATAACGCCTTTCACGGCCGGACGCTCGGGGCGCAGATGATCGGCGGAATCCCCCGGTTGAAAGAGTGGATCGTCAATTTTGACAAAGATATGGTTCAGGTGCCGTTTCCGGACGGCTTCCGCTGTCGCGATACCAGCTTCGAACTATTCGAGCGGTCGCTGGCCGAGCTGGGTGTCCGCCCGGAGAACGTCTGCGCCGTCATCACGGAAACTTACCAGGGTGGGGACTCAAGTTTCGCCCCGCCGGAATACATCCAGGAGCTGCGTCGGTGGTGCGAGCGGTATCAAGCGCTGCTGGTGTTCGACGAAGTTCAGGCGGCGTTCGGCCGGACTGGGAAGTACTGGGGCTTTGAACACTACGGCGTAGTGCCGGACCTCATTTGCTGCGGCAAAGGGATCACCAGCAGCCTGCCGTTGTCGGCAGTGATCGGTCGGCCGGATGTCATGGACCTTTATCCGCCGGGCTCGATGACATCGACCCACACTGGCAACCCGGTATGCTGTGCGGCAGCCTTGGCCAACTTGGAAATCATCGATGAGGAAGGCCTTGTGGACCATGCCCGGCAAATGGGCGAAATCCTCCAGCCGGCTTTGCGTCAGCTGCGGAAGGAATTCCCCGATCACATCGGCACGGTTCACGGCAAAGGGCTGGTAGCTTCCCTTCATATCGTTAAGCCCGGCGGGATCGAGCCGGATCCGGAGCTTGCTCGGCGGATTGTTTGGCGGGCGGTCGAAAGGGGTATCATGCTCTTTGCCCCGGTGGGCTATATGGCCTCGTCGGTCAAGATCGCACCACCGTTGCCCATTCGGGAAGATGCCATCCAGGAAGGTGTGGCGGCCTTGCGGGAAGCCATCGCCGAAGCAATCGCCGAGCACTCCGAGGCCCTTGCTCAGGTGGGGGCGGTGGGTAAGTAGCTTGTGGGCTGGGAAGCAGGCCGGGTGGAACGGCCCCCGTCTGCGTTGGATTGCAATCGCGCCCGCGGAAATGGCCGACTGCGCCACGCCCAGTCCTAGGCGGGGGAGAGATTGGCGTCTTTTCTCAAGCAAGGTGAAGGCCGCTTCTTCCATCGGTGCCGCTTTTCGAATTAAACTCGGGGGTATTCGGGCGGAATCTCCGGTTCTAAGTCAGGGAGGGACCGGGCGCGTTGGCCGACGGGTGCACTTGGTGCTTTGGCAGCAAGCGAAGTTGACCGCAGCTTTTCTGGGAGAAAGCGGATGACCGCCATGGCCTTGGGTCGGGTTGATGTTCTGATCGTTGGCGGGGGGATGATCGTCCACGACCAAATTCTGCCCTCCCTTTATCACCTCCAGCGTCTAGGGTTGGTCGGCCCGATTAAGATCTGCGAAATGCGGTCGGGCCCCCTGCGGGCACTAGTGGAAAGCCCCGTTCTTCGCGAAGCCTTCCCGGACCAAGGCTTTATTCCCTACCCGCCGCTTGAAACCCCGCCGGAAGTCACTCAGCCGGAGCTTTACCGGCAGGTGCTAGCGGAGCAAAAAGAGCGCCAGCTGGTTGTGGTTGCAGTGCCGGACCATGTCCACGCACCGATTATCCGGGCCGCCTTGGAGCACAATCAGCATGTTCTCTGCGTCAAACCGCTAGTACGTACTTACCGGGAAGCGCACGAAATCGCCGAGGAGGCTTATCGGCGTGGACTCTTGGTGGCGGTGGAGTATCACAAGCGATTTGATCGCCGGGCACTGGAAGCGCGACTGCAATATCGCCGGGGTCGCTTCGGACAGTTCCGGCTGGGCGAGGCCAAAATGATCGAACCGTATTACTATCGGCATTCCAATTTTCAGAATTGGTTTACCAAGGAAAATGCCGATCCGTTTACTTACGTCGGCTGTCACTACGTGGATCTTGTCTACTTTATCACTGGGCTTCGTCCGGTGGAGGTCTCCGTAAGGGGCGTGGAAGGGACTTTTCCCAACGGGAACGTCGGCTTTTTGTGGTCGGCCGGCCGGGTGGTTTGGGAAAATGGGGCCATCCTTTCGGTTTTAGATGGGTTGGGCTATCCGGATGAAGCCCCCGGCACCAACGACCAGTGCCTGGTGATGTACTGCGAAGGGCCGAATCGGGCCGGGATCATCAAGCACGATGACCAATACCGCGGTGTTGGCCATGGGTATATCGACAACCTTTCCGGCGCGCCTTACCGATTCGTCAGTCCGGACTATTTCCGCTTAGTTCCGTGGGAAGGCGAGGGACTCAAGCCAGTCGGTTACGGCTACGAATCGATCGCCGCCATCGTGGAAGCCGCTTTGAAGGTCAACTTAGCTGGGGCGGGATTAGCGCCGGAGGATAGCCTTCAGGCCCGCCGGCGGGTTCTTAAAGAAATCGACGACAAGGGGTTGCTGGCCACCCCCGCCAATAGCTACATCAACGAGCTTGTCACCGAGGCCGCCCGGATCTCGATTATGAATAGCGGCATACCGGTTGAAATCCGTTACGACGGCACACCTCACGTGACCCCCCGGGTGAAGCTGGGATGAGATGACGTTTTTCGGGATACATTAGGAAATTGGTCGCTCAGGCGGTTGTGCTGCTTCCCAATTGGTTGCGAATTAGGCACCGCATGGTACTCGAGTTAGTGGCGAGGGTCACTGGACCTTCTAAGTGCTTTCCCCACTGACCGAGCTAATCTGCCGAGACGCCCTTAAAAGTCGGCACCGCGAAGGTATTTCCCACTGGGGTGCCTCGTCCTGCACCAAGCGGTTGCCACTCCGGCGAAAAAAGGCCGCCGTGAGACCTCGCCCTCTGAATTTCACCGGCGACATCGGAAGTCTTGCTGGCAGGCGGGCCCCATTCCTTCTCGATTGATTAGTTGGCGAATTTGTTGCCATCGGTTTTCTCGGACTTCCGCCGATTCTTGTCCTTGTCCCTAGCTGATTGCCGGCCCCTCACCGGATTCCCGTCCGCCTCGGAAGTGTTGCCAGTCAGGCGCCGCCCGCGATTGGCAGCTCGATAAGAGGAGAACTCACCGACTCCCGTCTTCGGAGTGCTCCGACGGACGCCCACCGGCGGCCTCCGTCGTTCTCAACAAGGGGCGCGGCGAAATTCTTGCTTTAGTGGTGCTTCTTGCAGTTGCGGTGGGCACGCGCCCGGGTGTTCGGCGATGCGTACGTCGGGTGATCCGGGGCGAAATTGCGGGCGAATCTCAAAGACCGGGAAAACTGGGAACCTTTCGGGCGGCAACAAGATCTGGGTAGCCTGGCGATGACAGAACGTGTGTTCCACTTTCGCCGAGAGAACCGCAACAATCCCCCCTTGGTGAGGTGTGCTTTTCCTTGCCAGTCCCGAGCGCGACTTTGGCGCAGGGTGATAGGAAAGCCCCCTACAGATTTTCCCCGCCTTATGGGCCCGTCTAATCGGGATAAGCTTTTCAGTTTGATTAATCGGAATTTTCTGACTGTGCCGATAACCCAAGCGAAGTAAACTGTCAGGTCTTTTTTTGCGGGGAGCCGCTTATGAAGCTCACCACGAGGTTATCTGGATCGGCGTTTTGTCTCTTCCCGCTTTTCTTGGGGCGGAATGGTGCGCAGTACCCCTCGGGCTACCCAAGAAATGGGCCTTTAAGTTTCAACCCGCAACTTAAGCCCAGGGTAGTCATCATCCGCATCCTTTTTGGTGTCATGGTCCCCTTGATCATGGGGGGAACTGCTTGGGCACAATCAAATCCCGGCTCAGCCCAATCCCCGAACCGCAGCCAGGGACTTGGAAGCTGGATTCGGCAATTTGGGGACTCCCTTCTTGGGATTACTGGAAGTCAGCCCGGCGACGTGGCAAGTGCCCAAAGCTCTCCAAGACGTCCGGGCGCCGTTTCCCGGCCGGGGACTAGTGGCACACCTCGAGCCTCCACTGCTCCCCGTTCTCCTATGCCCCACCGTCATCATCGTCCGCAGCCGCCACAGGCACGCCGACCGGCGCCACCACAAGGACAACCATCTCAGGGATTGTTGGGGGGAATCCTTCCTCCGCCTTCGCGGGCGCGGGGATCTACCGCCGGTAATGGAGTGGGTCAGGAGGACCCTCGGGGCACGGGGCGAAGCTGGCTCGATAACGTGTTAGGGCTGGGCACGGCCGCTCCGCCGCGGGAGAACGCCGGCTCTAGGCCCTCACCGCCGATCGATGTCACTCCTCGTGAGCTGGGCGAGCGCCCTGATCCACTTGCCGGGGAGGCCTGGTCACCCCCTGCCGCAAACATCCCCGCTACGGAAAGGTTAGACTCCGGTAGGTCTTCCACCCGCACTCCGGCACCCAAGTCGGCCTCTGAGTCGGAGTCGGCACTTACCCTTCCCCCGGAGCCCGGCTTACCGCAGGCCGCCGAAGATGGCGATCAGAACGCGCGGGAGGTTGGGGGCACTCGCGAGGCAGCGGTTTCGCCCGGGGAAATACCGCGCTCGGGGAGCACTTTGGGGCTGCCGTGGGAAGTGCCGCGCGATCCAGCCGCAAAATTTTCCGCACCACCGCTGTCGCCGTCTTCTACCGCCCCAAACACCACGGGCATTCACCGGCGAATTGAGGAGCTGGTGAGTTCGCCGTTTGGAAAGCCGCAGGTGACCTCCGCACAGGGAAGCGCTCCCGTGGCTGATGTTGAAGGGAGCACCCCGGCTCCATCCGCCGCCTCGAAGCCAGTTCCCCAAGTTGAGGCTTCGCCTCCACAGGGCCCGAGGGCAGATACTTGGGTGCCAGCCCGCGAGGATGAACCTGGGCGGGCAGTGGTAGGGGAGAATCCGCCGGCTCGGACACTAAGTTCACAGCCAACGCCCGCTCAAGAAGTTGCGCCCCCGGCGGAGGAGCCGCTAAGCGCCCGAGAACCGACACCTGCTCCCCAGGAATTAAAGGCTGACGCCAGCGGGGCGGTTCAGGAGGCAGCCGAGCCTCCGGCAGCTCCGTCAAGTTCGCCAGCGGCAAGCGTTCCCCAGAGGGAACCCCCTGCAACTCAGCTGGTGACCACTCAAGAATCCCGAGCGGTCGCTCCGGACCGGCCTAATCCAATTGCTGAGCCGGCCGATTCTCAACCTCGCTCGGCGGAGGGCAAACCGGCCGGGACTGAAGTCAGCTCGCGGGCACTTCTTGTGCGTCAAGGTCCGGTGGTTGAGGTGGAGGCCTTCGGACCGGAGCGGGTGCTCACTGGGCAGGTGGCCCGCTACGAGATAGTCGTTCACAACGCTGGCAGAGAAGCAGCCGAAAGCTTCGTGCTGGAAGTTACCCTGCCCGGCTGGGTTGAGTTAGCTTCTTCAAAGCCAAGTGTTGGGCAGGTCCGAGCGGCAAGCGCAGGCGGAGCAAACGGCCCGGGGGAGGTCCGGCAGCTTTACTGGGAAATTGGACGTTTTGAGCCGGGGAAGAAGGAGCGGCTTGAGGTTCAACTTTTGCCGCGGCGGAGTGAGTCACTTAACCTGGCGGTAAGCTGGTCTCATCGGCCGGCGGAAAGTCGGGCGTTAATCGAGGTTCAGGAGCCCCGGCTGGAGGTTCGCCTGGCTAGTTCCCGGGATGTGGTAGGCAGGGTCCGGCAGCCGGTGGAGGTCCGGATCGCCAACCGTGGGACGGCTCCGGCAGAGAATGTTCAGCTTCGATTTTCTTTGGAAGGGGCGGGCGATCTTTCGCCCGCTTCAGTGCTTCTTTCCCGTGTGGACGTGGGTGAAGAGAAGACCGTTCTTGTGGAGTTGACCGCCCTACGTGCGGGGGCGATGACACTTGCCTGCCAAGCTGTCGCCCAGGGGGGATTCCAGGGCCAATTTAGCGAACGGCTAATGGTCCGGGAGCCGCGGCTTGCGCTCCGCTGGCAGGTCCCCACCACCATCTTGGTGGGCACGGAGGTTGAGGCGACCTTGGTGCTCAGCAACCAAGGGGACGCCCCGGCACAGGACACTGTCGTTCGCCTGCAGCTGCCTAGCTCGGCTGAAATCCAGGAACTACCTCCCCAAGTTGAACGGGAGGCAGGATCCGGCGACCTCGTTTGGAAAGTAGGCTCGATCGGCCCAGGCCAGGAAAAGCTTTTGACTTTAAGCGTTCGCGCACGAGAGGTGGGTCAACTTGCCTGCTCGGCGGTGGCGGCCTCAGGGCCGTGGGAGGCGAAAGCCTTAGCAAATCCGGATGTGCAAGGGTTTGCCCGGCTTGAATTGGCCCTGCGTGACCCGGGAGCTCCGAGCCCTGTCGGGACGGACGTGCCGTACGAAATTCGCGTGGAAAACCGCGGCACGAAGACCATCGACCAGTGGGAGGTGGCAGTTTTCTTTTCCTGGGGCATTGAGCCGGTTGCCGCTGAGGGTGCTCCGTCCCTGATTGCTCCCGGCCAAGTTATTTTTGGTCGAGTTGGGCCGATTGCTCCTGGGGAGGTGAAGACACTCCGAGTAATTGCCCGGGCGGAGACTGCGGGAACTCACGCCTGCCGGGTGGAGCTCTACTCGGCGGAATTACCGACGCGGTTGGTGGCTCAAGACGTTACCCCCTTTTATCAGCCCGGGGCACCCAGGAGCCAACCGGAACGGGCGTTGGCCGGGGCGGATCAATCGCCTCCAACTCCGGCGATGAGCCCACGTCAAGGCGGCCCTGTTTCGAATATGCCTAGCAAAGGGGCGCCTCAGGAAGCTGCGGTTGTGAAGGCAACGGCGCAACCGACACCCGCTTCGCCAACGCCCCGAGTGGCCCAGCAGCCGACATCTTCTGGGTCCGGCCGGAATAGTGCGGTCCGCCGATGAGCCGCTCGGGATTGCCACAAGGGTCGGTCTCGTCTCTTCCGCGCCGTGCTCGAAGCCCCACCTCGATCGCGATCTTCCGAGGACATTCCCCAGGTGTCAAATCGGCTTTTTGTCGGCCTCCTCACTGTAGACGCAACTCCTCGTTAAATTGAGCAGAATCCCGCTTGTCGATGAGTTTTCAGGGCTCGGTCCAGCCGATTTAGAGCAGCTTCTCGCTTAGTATTCGCCCCTCGGCGGTCTGCCACCTTCTTGAAGCAAAGGGTCCATGCAGCTACATTTCGGAACCTTGAGATTTTGCCCGCCCCAGAGCGCTGGCCGCCGAGGCAGAAATCCCCCCGCTTACCGCCGGCTATCGATCTGCTTGGAATTTCCCGCCAGAATCAATGGAAGGTGTGAGGCGTCCCTTTTTGATCGTGCTCGTGGGTAGGTTAGACCTGGCATTCCTTTGGGAGGAACAGGGATGACTCTTTGGCAAAGGTCCATCTGGCTAGCCGCTGCGTTGCTGGGATTCGTGGGGGCGGCGATTTCCCATGCAGAAGAGACAATTTGGCAGGAAGGGGAAGTGCCGGTTGAGCATTCGATGAACCGGCACCCTTGGTGGTACGACCAGGTCAAAAAGGAGCACCTCTCCGGCGGGGATTGGCTTAGCAACTTCTCCGAGGAAAAGGAAGGCCGGGCGACCTACCGTGTAGAAATCAGGGAGGGTGGCCAGTACGCGTTTTGGCTCCGGATAAACCCCGTTCGGTGCCGCGTGGAGGTCCAAATTGATGATCGCCCGTGGCAGGAGCTTTCGTTGGACGGGGCCCGAGAAGTCACAAACATTGCCGCCGACGGCAAGATCGACCTTCGGTTTATCGGCTGGGTGTACGCTGGGCGGGTGGAGCTTGCGCGAGGTGTTCATACGCTGAGATTCCGCTTTTTTGGGGAGCTGCAAAACCACGGGGCACTGGATGCATTTGTGCTTACCAATGCTCGGTTTGTCCCGCGGGGACTTGCCCGGCCGGGTTCGCCAGAAACCTTGGCTGACATGGTCACTGAGGAGGGAACCTGGGCCTTTCAGCCGGGCGAGGATCCCTTCGGGCCGGAATGTCTCATTGATCTTCGCTCGCTCAATGAGCCAGTTGCGGGTGCTACCGGCTTTATTGGCCTATCGAAGGATGGGATGAGCTTTGTGCGGGGTGATGGCAAGCCGATTCGCTTTTGGGCGGTTGTCGACTATGGCTGGCGGCAGGAGCCGGAGGTCATGGCCCGGCAACTTCGCTGGCTGGCCAAGCTTGGCGTTAACATGGTGCGGGTCCATGCTCAATTGTGTGTGGACAAAGAAGGGGCCAAGATCACCGATGTGGACCAGAAGGTGGTCGATCAAATCCAGCGGTATGTGGCCGAGGCCAAAAAGCACGGCATCTATGTGACCATTTCCCCCTTTTGGGCGCACGTGGACAAAATCCCGGCCAGTTGGGGCCTGGAAGGGTACACAGGTCAATCCGGGCCTACAGGTCTTCTTTTCTTCGAGCCCCGGATGCAGGAGGCCTACAAGGCCTGGGTTCGCGAGTTGTACACAAAGCCTAATCCGTACACAGGTGTGCCGCTGGCCAAGGAGCCAGCGGTAGCCATTATCCAGATTCAAAACGAGGATAGCCTCCTTTTCTGGACCTCCCAAGGAATCCGCGAGCCGCATGCTGGGCGTTTACGGCGGCTTTTCGGTGAGTTTTTGGTGCGGAAGTACGGTTCGCTGCAAGCGGCTCAAAAGGCCTGGGGTGATGCCACCCATCCGCAGGACAATTTCGCTGCAGGGGAAGTAGGGCTTCAGATCATTTGGCACATGACATCGCAGGCCCCGCGGCCAAGCCCTGCCTGGGCACGGCGACTGGCGGACCAACTTGAGTTCATGTGCCGACTCCAGTACGACTTCCATCGCGAAATGGTGCGGTTTTATCGGGACGAGCTTGGTTGTCAACAACTCATCAACGCTACCAATTGGAAGTCGGCCGACCCGGTCCTCTTGGAAGACTGTGAGCGCTGGACGTACACGGCGACTGATGTGTCGGCGGTCAATCGTTACACCGCTGTCATTCATCTGGGACCGAACAATGGCTATCGGATTGATCCGGGGCACCTGTACGCTAGTCGATCGTGTCTTTTGCTGCCGGAGGAATTTCCCGGGGCGCTCAAGCAGACGGTGGGTCAACCGATGATCGTCACCGAGACGGCCTGGGTCCACCCGGCGCTTTACCAGACGGAAGGCCCCTTCCTGGCGGCCGCCTATTTGTCGTTAACCGGCGTTGACGCGTTCTACTGGTTTGCCTTTAGTGGTCAAGGGTGGACGGTGGACCCGGTTTGGCCGTGGTGGAAAGTAGCCGGGCTTAACTCCCTTAAGAAATGGGAGGCCGATGTTCCCACCATGGCTGGCATGTTCCCTGCGGCGGCGATTGCTTTCCGCTTGGGCTATGTGGCAGAGGCTAAAGAGCCCGCCGTTTACGAAGAGCGAAGCCTTCAGTCCTTGTGGGAACGCCGCGTGCCCATCATTGCCGAGGCGGGCAAATATGATCCCAATCGCGACCCCGGGGATTTTGCTCCTAAATCCCCCATCCGGCAGGAGGTGGACCGACTAGCCTTCTTTGTTGGGCCGGTGCATGTGAAGTTTGGCGGTCAGGAATCGCGAAGCCGGGTGGTCGATCTGAGCCGATACATCGATCGGGCTAAGGGGGTGGTCCGCAGTATGACGGGGGAAATCGAGCTTAATTGGAAGCTCGGCTACTGCACCGTCAGTACCGCGAAGTTCCAAGGCTGCAC
>JANXBW010000032.1 GCA_025060325.1 Thermoguttaceae bacterium | reverse complement strand
GATCCTCGGAGGGTCCCTTGTCCGCGTCGTGTCCCCGCTTTACAAACTTTGTCGCACGCCGCCCGGAAAGCGGCCAAGGGCCCACTAGCGTTCCTCCGGAGGCCAGGCGGACCGACCTCCCGGCCATGATTGTGTACGCTACTGCGACCTGATTAATCAGGAACGCGGTGGGTCGCTTGAGCCGCCCAACGCAAGTGCCGCCTTTATGCCCCCAAGCCGAAAAATAACACCCGTAAGAACTCGGCCGTCGTCCCCACCTCGTAAAACGCAAGAGCCCTATCAGGGTGGCGACGTCCTGCCCTAGAGCCATCTGAGTTCCGTGCGGCACCCGCGGATAGAGCGCACATCGTGAAAATCTCCCGGGAGGCATCAATCAACACTTTGGCCGGAGGTCTGCGCAATGACTCGGATGTATTCACGCCGGCAAACCCTTAAGGCCGCCATTGGAGGCTCCCTCATCTCTTCGGTTGCGTTTGCCTCGCAGTGCCTTTGCCAGGATAAGGAGTCGCAGCAGCCAGGTGAGCCTGTCCGACTGGGAATCATCGGGGTAGGATCGCGGGGGACCTATTTGCTCCGCATCCTTCTTACGTTAAATACGGAGATCCCAGCTATCTGCGACATCCGACCAGACCGTTTGGCCCGGGCGGTCAAACTGATCCAAGAGTCCCGCGACGGAAAGGCGCCAGCGACCTATGGGAATGATCCCTTTGATTACCGCCGGCTTTTGGCCCGCGACGATGTGGAGGCCGTCTTGGTGGCCACGCCTATGCAATGGCACGCGGTGATGTCGGTTGACGCCCTCCGAGCAGGCAAGCACGTCCTCAGCGAAGTGTCTGCCGCGATCACCTTGCAAGAGTGCTGGGACCTTGTCAACGCGGTGGAAGAGACCGGCAAGATTTACATGCTGGCTGAGAATTGCTGCTATTGGGACTTCGTGATGGCGATCCACAATATGGTTCGCCAGGGGGTCTTTGGGGAACTAACTTTTGCGGAGTGCGGATACGTTCATGACTGCCGGGGCCTTGTCTTCCAGCCCGACGGAACGCTTACGTGGCGGGGCGAACTAGCCCGGGATCATCGCGGCAACCTTTACCCCACCCATTCTTTAGGACCTGTGGCCCAGTGGCTTTCAATCAACCGGGGTGACCGCCTGTTGACGCTCGTAGCGGCAGAGACCAAGCAAGCGGCGATGAAACACTTCATCAACAAGAACTTCCCGACCGATCATCCGTCGCGCAATGTCACCTTTAAGTCCGCAGATTCAACCACTGTGCTGATTCGCACGGCCAGGGGTGCTTTGATCGACCTCCGCTATGATGTCAAGAGTGCTCGTCCCCATCCCACGACCGTGTACTATGCCCTGCAGGGCACCACAGCTAGCTATGATTCGCGGATCAACAGCATTTGGATAGAGGGGCGTTCCCAAGGCTACCAGTGGGAACCAATCGACCGGTACCTGCGGGAATTTGAAGATCCCCTGTGGACCACTTATCGCGCCCAGGTGGAAAAGCTGGGGTACGCAGGCGGCGACTACTTCGAGCTCCAGCAATTCCTTGAATGCGTCCGCCGAGGTAAACCATCGCCCATCGACGTTTACGATGCTGCTAGCTGGAGCGCCATTACCTCGCTGTCGGAACTTTCCCTCAATGAAGGAGGCCGAGTTGTCGAAATACCGGATTTCACGCGGGGAAAGTGGGAAAGCCGGAGCTAAAGCGCTTCCCACTGGAGTGCTTACAGCTCCCGCGGAGCGCCTCCGGACCGAAGGAGAGGACCACTCGCCCGGCCGTTTATGGCCACGACCGTGCACAACTTGCAGCTTGTTGTTTTGTCGCTCCCTTTTTTAAACAATTAGCTTACAAGTTCATTGGCAGGGCTGGCCTTTTCCCATTTTTTGTCCCGCTCAAGCCGTCGGGGCGGGAGGACAATCATCGTTGCAAGTACAAGAAAGGCAAAGGCGACATACACGAGGTTTAACGTGGACAGGGGCACATCCACAAAGATAAGCCGCCTGAGCCACCGGGCGATAAACGTGGCCGTTTCCGCCTGATCGCCACCAAGTGTGCGAAGATAATCTTCCAAAATGGTCAACGGGCATAGGACGCCGAGGGCTCCCTGGACAGCCACCACGCCGATTGCTGCCAGATGTACCCATCGAAACGTGGGGTTGCGGACAAAGCTCCAGCCGCATAATCCCCCAACAACAATTGCCGCATATCCAAACACAACAAAACCGACATAAAGGGCATGAAGAAAAAGGATGAAATCGGCAAGAACAAAATAGAAGCTTTTCACCAATGTGTTCCTTTGTTACTCGTGGTCCCGCTGTTGACGCATTGGCGCGAGTAATTCCCCGTGTAACGCCACCCGCCGATTTCCCCAGCCGCACCGCTTGCTCCAGATCCGGACAAGCACCAAGAGGACGCCTCCCGAAAAATCATACGAAGAATCTGGGGCTACCTGCCCAGGACAACCGCCAAATCGAGGATTCCCCTTCACTTTTGTGCCATGTGGATTAATGCCGAGCGGGACCTTCGCTTTGGTGCGAAGAATTTGAATGCGGCATCTTAACTGCTCGGGATTTCTTGGGAGCCAGCGTCATACCCAGCCGGGGGGCCGTTCCCGGAAACGCACGGGCCAATCAACCCTTAAATTGATCGCCTTTGCCCCGCGACGGGTCAGTCCGAAAAAACCGGCACAGAATACCTCTTTACCTACCTGCCCCACTGTGCCCTGCTTCTTCTAATAAAATAGAAAACTGCACAAGCGGTGCTCAACCGCCGCAGCCCAGCCACCAAACTGGTTGCTGCCAGCTCTGCCCTGCCCGGGGCGGGATGATACCGAGAGCAGGCTTCCAAGCTTGCTCCCCCCGGGTCGGACTGCCGTCTGCGAGAAACAAAATTGTGAACAACTCATTTTTAGGGATCCAGTGCCTGAACTCCGAAAGCAAGAAGTAGTTGCGTTGACGACCCCTTTTCACTTCCTAAAGGAGGTGCCCGAATGGCAGAACCCGACCGTGAAGAACTCAAAGTCCGAGAATGGATTGCGCGATACGTTAACGGGGAGCTATCGTTTACTGAGTTTTTGCTGCGTGTCCGCCAAGTAGGCATTGTGGATTTGGATGCTATTCAGCTGGATGTTGACCGCCGGCGTCGCTGTGGATTTCCGGAAGTCGTTTACGGCGAGGGAAAGAGCCTGGAGTCGCTGGAACGTGTCTTCCGCGCAATGGTCGAGCGCGGCATTGACGTGCTAGCCACGCGGATAAGTCAGGACAAGGCAGAGGTCCTGCTCAGTAAGTTTCCAGGGGCGCGATATAACCCTGTGGGAAGGACCTTCCGTATCCCGCTTCCCACCAGCCAGTCGCGGGAAGAAGTCCAAGGCCGGGTCACGATCGTCACCGCAGGGACGACGGATCTTCCGGTCGCCGAGGAAGCCCGCGAGACAGCCGAATGGACAGGCGCTCAGGTGACAATGGTCCAGGACGTCGGGGTGGCCGGGCCGCACCGTCTCCAGGCCAATCTGCACCTCTTGGAGCAGGCCGATGCCGTTGTTGTCGTGGCTGGGATGGAAGGGGCATTACCAAGTGTTGTCGGCGGATATGTTTCCTGCCCGGTGATTGGCGTTCCCACCAGTGTAGGCTATGGGGCAAGTTTTGCCGGGGTTGCGGCACTCCTTAGCATGCTGAACAGCTGTGCGGCCAACGTGACCGTTGTCAATATCGATGCGGGATTCAAAGGTGGCTATATCGCCGGTTTGATTGCCCGAAATGCGGCTCGCGCTCGGGCGGGACTTCCCCCGGCAACCGTTTCCTCCCGGTAGGCTATGCCAAGCTGCAATTTGCTTCGAAATCCCTTCGACCGAGACCGCTTCCACCGAAGCCGAGGTCGTTATCGTTCCGAACCCAGCAAGTTAGAAGGGCCTGATCCCCGGGAGAAGGAACCGGCGTAAACATCAAGTCGTGGGCCGTCCGAGGTATGTTGACCGCTTAAGTCAGAGCCAAACTGGAACTTTTTGCAACTCCCAGAAGGAGACGACCTCGTAAATAGAACCCAGTTCCAAGGAAGCCGTCACGAAGTTGGCCCCCAAGGTCATGTAAGCGACCATTTTGGTTCCTGTGAATTCCGTCAAGTAAGCTGCCTCCGATGAATATTGCTCTGCCAGCCGAGCTTCCCCGGCTTTCCCCTCGTGCCCCGGAAAGTCATAAGGGGACTTTTGGGACAGCCTTATTGATTGGCGGTTCGGTGGGAATGACGGGGGCAATCATTTTGGCTGGTAGAGCTGCATTGAGAGGGGGAGCAGGCTTAGTGCGGGTAGGTGTTCCGGCTCGATGCGTTTCGGTTGTTGCTTCCGGGGAGCCGTCGTACTTGACGATACCTCTGCCCGAGGACCGATCAGGGAGAATCAGCCTTTCGGCCAGGAGAGTCATCGAGCGGCAATTGGGTACCGCGACGGCGGTAGCGGTGGGTCCCGGCTTGGGACGTTCGGACGGTCTGGATGCGCTTGTGTGGTGGCTTTACGAAGTGTGTCCCAAGCCCCTCGTGGTGGATGCGGACGGGCTCAACGCGCTGGCAGCCCGAAAGGGTTTGCTGGGACGAGCTCCGGTCCCGGCGGGCCCCCGGATTATCACACCCCATCCAGGGGAATTTGACAGGCTGGTTGGCCGTGGCAAGCTGCCCCCCGAGGAGCGATTCGCCCTTCAAAGAGAGCTGGTTCAAACTTTCCAGGCCGTTGTGGTCTTAAAAGGTCACCGGACCCGGGTTAGCGACGGCGACAAACTTTACGTCAACCCCACCGGCAATCCGGGAATGGCCACGGGCGGATCCGGGGATGTCCTCACCGGCCTAATTGTGGCACTCTTGTGTCAAGGACTGCAGCCGTTTGAGTCAGCTGTGCTCGGGGTGTTTCTTCACGGCTTGTCGGGCGATCTTGCGGCCGAGGAGCTAGGGCAAGAAAGCTTAACTGCTAGCGATTTGGTCGACTATCTCCCGCGGGCGTTTCGGGCTTATAGGCAAGCACTTGCATCCCAGGAGAAGGGAGGGAGCTAGCTGCGGCCCAACTTTTGGTTGGGCTTCAATATCCCATTACTCCGGGTGCCCTCACCCAAGGAGCTTAATAAAAGCACGGCGAAGGTTAACCGCGGTCGCCGGCTCGTTGCGAACCATCCTGCTCCGCAGCGATACGGGTTTTAGGAGAATACAACCAGGTTTATCGTATTTGTGATCTTAACTTTGGAAGGCCCGGGGGTGGGTAATCCTAAATGTCGGGTGCTTTTCTGAGCCTAGGGTGGTCTGGTTCCCCCGGTGTTCCAGTAGTTTTTAAACCTCAGGCTTAGAACCGCTAGCTAGCGGAGATTTTCTTATCAAAGGCGTGGCGCGAGCTGGGGAATTCTGGAAGTTGTGGTGGAGGGGTCCCAAAGGCCTGCGGGCTTTGCTGGGAAATCTTGTCGAATTTCTTGGTCACCGCGCGGGCATCAGGGATGGCAAGCACCATCGAGCAGGCCCGGCCCTTAACCGCTCATCGGCCTGTCGGGTTGCCCCCAATCGGGCGAGAGGGCTAAAATGTTTCCTGGCAAAGGCGGCGGCACTTCAGCCAAAGGCGTGGGAAGAAACACAGAAGTCGTGAAAGAGAAAAAGATAGATTACTTGACTTGGTCGTGCTTATTGGAGGTGTGTCCCCGTAGCTCAATTGGATAGAGCGTCGGCCTCCGGAGCCGAAGGTTACAGGTTCGAGTCCTGTCGGGGACGTTTCAAAGGCTTGTCCGTGCAGGTCTCAGGAGCTGACGGCGGTAGCTAAGTTATTTCATTTCACTTTGCATAGGCCGTCGGTGGAGCCTTCCGCCTGACCCTCATCCAGTCCCCTTGATCCGGTCTCGAAGGGTCGCGTCGTTATCGCCAGCAGGCGAGGAGAGCCCCAATCTTCCGGGCAAACGGCGGATGGTAGCACCTTTCATCGCTGAATAGTTCCGCGAATTTGCCGGGCCTGGTGCAGGTAGCGATCTGCTTCAGCGGCATTGCCGCGTCTGCGCTCCATCGCGCCTAGATTGGCATAAGGAGCGGCCAGGGCCGTGCGGGGATAATTCCCGGAGTTAACAGCGCTTTCTACTAATCGCACGCCCCGCTGGGTGAGCTGGTACCCAAGGTCTTGGTTACCTGTTTCCCAATAGGAGACGCCCATGCTGACGAGCATTTCTCCGAGCGTGCCGAGCTCGCTTGGGGAAAGATCCTTTTCCACCTCCGGGCCAAGGAATCCAAGGGCCTTGTCGAACCACTGAACCGCGCTTTTATGATCCTGCTTTCCCACGGCATGGCTTGCCCCAATCCGGAAGAAGATCTTGCCTACGAGGAACCTATCCGCAGGCGTAGAAGCCGTTTGGTCCTCAACAAGGGGAGCCAAGTAAGCGGCAGCCTTTTGTGCATAAACAAGGGCCTTGTCAACCGCTCCCCGATTCTGGGCGACTACGGCCGCCTCGTAAAGCGTTTGGCCTAACTCCCGCCGGCGAACCTTTTCACGCGTTGGCCGAGGCCCAGGCGACTGGGTTGACTCCGGAACAAGCCGCGGTGCTAAGTCAACAAGCTTATCCGCATAGGGCGACGGATCCACAGCTCCCTTCAGTAATGCGCAGGCCGCAATGGCCCGACTAACCACATGGAAGCGAAAATCCTCGGGATACCCCTCGTTTTCCACGAGGTCGGCCGCCACTCGTTCTGCCCGCTCCCACCAGTGCGGCAGTGCCACCTCTTTTTGCCGCCACTTGCCGTAGGCAATGCAGTCGGCGGCGCCAAGATAAGCATCAAGCAGCGTTTCTTTAGCCCACAACCGAATGGCTGGAAATTCCGAGCCGGCCAGAGCCTCGGCCTGGCGAATGGCGTCAACATAATACTCGAAGGCCTTAGCATAATCCGGCGGCGATTGTCTTGTGGCAAGCTCGGCCAACGCACAAGCTACCCGGGCTTTGACGTGCGGCCGAGACGTGGCAAGCGCTTCCGCTCGGGCAAGTACCTGCCGCGATTCGTCAACACGCCCTTGTCTTTGGAGCACCTCGCCCAGGGTAAGCTGATAGGCGGCATCAAGCGGGTCCAGTTGGACGGCTTGTAGACATGCGGCCTCAGCGGCCTGAAGATCGCCGGACATGGCAAGAATTCGACCGCGGAGCCAGTGGGCCCGAGCTAGAGCCGGAGCCAAACGGATAGCCGTTTCCAAGTCCTTCAGACTACTCTCTGGGTCCTTCCACAAATTCATCTCGGCGCGAAGGGCAAACAGTTCGCCGCTTAAGGGCTGAAGGATGATCTCCGACGTCTGGAAGGTTGCCCGGCCGGGTTGTGTTGCGGGCAAGAACGCAAGAACCACCCCCCGTTCCGGATAGGCTTGGGCCAAGACCTCCCCGCGATCGTTTGCGACAAAAACTGGGGAAATGGCCGAAAGCTGTAAATGATCGACAACTACCTGCGCCGGAAAAGCCCGATTCAAGCGAATCACAATCGCTTCTACTCGGTCGCCGCGAACCGTCACCTCAACGTGATCGAACGGGGCTACCGCGTAGAGATAAACCATGTCTTTGCCCCGGGCAGCTACCTCTTGCGGCACCCCCCACAGTTTCTGGAGCTCTAAAAGCGATGTCACCCCAGGTGTGACCCCTTTAAAGCTGGCCGGCTCCGATTGCGGCGGATTCTCCGGCGGTTGCTCGGCAGCCGGAGACGCGGCCGGATGAGCGCGAGGGGGAGGGGGAGACGGGGTACCTCCTGGAGGGAGACCAGGTTGATTAGGCATTGCGCCGGTTTCCGGCGGAGTAGCACCCGCGGACAAATTTGGAGGAGGGCTGGCCCCAGACGCACCGGCTAGAGGTTGCGCAGGTGATCCATCCGATTTGCCGGCAAGTTGTGGCTCGGCATCTATGGCGGAAGTCCCCACGGCCGGCACTACACCTGACTCCCGACCCGAAAGAGAAACTTCATCACTTTTGTGACTGATTCCAGGCAGCGCTTTTGAAGGTGGAGGATTTATCCGGTCAGGACGACCTACATGGGAGCTCTTCGGGGGTGGGATACTCTCGGAGGCAACAACATCGGAGGCAACAACAGTGGTGGTCAGAATCAGGAAGCTCAAACAGCTTACCCCGGCCATCGACCACCACCAGGTCCCGGCCTTGAGCGAAGCCGTTTCGGAGCTAGGGCAAGGGGCCGACCATCTCCCGGAATTCCCGGAAGTTGAATCGCACGGACCAGTTCCGGTTAGCCACGTGAGTGACAGAACCATATGCCTGGGGCCTCCGAATAGGGATCGGACCAAGGGAGCGACCTTACGTCTCGCACCCAAGCCCGGAAAAGGCGACTTTGTTACTCAACGATGAGATCAACCTGTGGGTGAGCCAAGCGATTCCATTTGGTATCCGTCGCCAAAACGAAACGTTATAGTTGCGGTGCTCGTGCCGTGTCTACAGCAATTTGAATGCTACCAGCCGGCTTGTGTACAACCACCACGCGCTTGCAGTGGCACCGCTCGGCGAAAAACAGGCATCCGGGCATCTCGGGAGGCTTTACGCGCTATGTGACCGCTAGCCAGGTTGCTAACTCCAACCGCCGGTCGATGAGCATCCTTGGCTCTTCAGCACAAGTTACCACCAGGATTGCTCCACGTAGCAAATCGAGGTGCTGGTGGTGTTTCGAGACGGACCCTCCCAGAGCAACCCCGGCCAGGTGATCATCTCCCCAATGGAGCTTGGGCGAAATGCCTATTTATTCATCACCCACGTGAAAACGCTGCACCGGG
This sequence comes from Thermoguttaceae bacterium, assembly GCA_025060325.1. Lineage (GTDB taxonomy): Bacteria > Planctomycetota > Planctomycetia > Pirellulales > Thermoguttaceae > DTLM01. Next base: position 37,785 of record JANXBW010000032.1, on the reverse strand, counting down.
TGCTGGGCCATTACCGAGTCATCCCCGGCGTCCCGACAGCGCACGGTTCGACAACCGCTGGCGGTCGAGGCTTACTTGGGCTGCATCGGCGGCCAGATCCCGTTACACAACCTGCCGACCTACCCGCCCGAGGCCCCCCATGACCGGGTCCCATGGCATTTGCTCCAGGAAGTCACGCGGAATCACCGCTGCCAGACCCCCGAGGAACTGGTGGCCTACGTTTATGAATAGCTTTGCGCTTGGCCCCTTTTCGCCAGCAGACCGGGTTCTTTTACTAGCTCTACCAGCAAGCCAGCTAGCGCTACGCTTCGGTTGTGGAGCTACTTAGGCGTGTGTGTTGATGACTCGGGACGTCAGCAGGAGCTTGCCAAGCCGCCAGGTGGTCCGAAACTGCGTGACAGCTGCTTAGGAATGCAACGAGAAGCTGCATCAATTCTTCGGCAAAAGGAGCTCCAAGGCCAATTGTGGTTAATAGCCCTGCTGGCGGATTGCAGCACCCATGTCGCGTGGGCCGAGCAAACCGCAGATGTACCTTGTATGGTATGGCTCCTCAGGTTTCCGCAGTTTTTTCGAATGTTGATACCCGGCCCCTCGGAACACACCTTCTTATTTGGCAAGAGTGGGGTTGCGGTGGTAGCGCTATTCTTCCCGTGTGGAGCTGTTTAGCCCTAAGCCTTGATTCCCTCCGCGTTGGCTCGTCGGTCTCGATTTCGAAAAACGGGTTCTTCCGCCATACAGTTTAAACGAGAGAGATCGAATAAATTGGGACATCAAAGTAATTTGGGCGGGAAATTGTGGGATAAATCGCCCTGGCCGCACCCGCACAGGGGGATTATGATTCACCGATCAACTGCCCTCTGCGGCTAAGCGCGATTCGGTAAGGCGTCGGAACCCAGAAATTCGGGCCGAGCGGAAGAAAGGGCTTTGCGAAGCTTGAGGTTGGTGTCCCTCCCGGAGTTCACCTGAAGCGCCGCTACCTCTCTCAGCGGAGCCGTTAGCTCGCGGAGCTGCTCCCTGTGGTTCCCCAAAAGGGGTTCGGCATCCCGACTGCAAGTTGGCAATCCAAAGCATCCGGATCCAGTTCAGTCGACACGTTGTAACAGTGTGTTCGTCGAGCCGCCGGCCGAGATGGCCTGTAGGGTGCGGCTTGTTCCCCGTCCTAGCAGAAAGGCATTTCGATGACGTCAACACGAGATTGGAAGTGGTTGATCCTACTGGCAGGCTTGGTTCTTTCTGGGTGCGGCCAATCGGGCGAGAAGAAGACGGCATCCGCACCAGAACTTCGGGCGCGAGAGCCGCGGGTGGCTGTCGCTCCCAGCTCGGCCCCGAAGTCCTCCGGCGCGCAACCGGAAAGCCCACCGGCAACTGACCAACCCCAGACCTCGGCCCCTTCTACGGAGTTGTCGCCTCCCACTTCCGGACAGACCGCACCGGAAGGACGAGTACCTCAGGAAGGACAGCCGGCTCAAGGAGCCTCCCCGCAACCCAGTGCGCAAGCGGCGGATCCGTTCCAGGTGCCTGATGGCCCGCCTGAAAAGATCTTTGCATTTCTTGAGAGTCTGCAGAATGTCCAGCCGTCAGCCACGGACGAAGCCTCTATCGACGCTTTTCGCAAAAAACTGGCCACAGCTGTGCTTACGGCCGCAGACAAGATCCTGGCGCAGTCACAAGTGGCAACGGAGGATCAGCTGACTGCGGCCATCCAATTAAAGATCCTTGCCCTGAGGATGCTCGGCGAACTGGGAGATTCTGCCGCGGCCCGGACACTGGCCTCCCTTCCGGCCGATCTTGAAGCCGCTGGCAAGCCAGAGCTTGCTCGGAAAGTGCGATTTGCCACCATCATGGAAGAATTGCAACGCTCCGGGGAAATGACCGATGCCGAAGTGGCACAGCTGGCCGAAAAGGTTCAAAAGTACATACAGGTCGGCCCTGTGGATAAATCGGACGCCACGCTGGTCGTCGTGCTGTGCCAAATCTTGGAATCTCGTCAACTAAACGAGCTTCTTATCGGGTTGCACAAGGCGCTTGCCCAACAACTAGCAACGAGCCAGGATCAGGACCTCCAGCAATTGGGCAAGTTGGTCGAGGGGATCGCCAGGCGGGCAGGTTTGGTCGGTCAGCCTATGGAGGTTAGTGGCGTCACGTTGAATGGCCAGCCCTTAGACTGGGAGTCCTACAAAGGGAAGGTGGTCTTAGTGACATTCTGGGCAACGTGGTGCGGCCCATGTCGGCGGGAAATTCCCGCGCTTCTCCAAGCCTATGAATCCTATCACCAGCAAGGCTTTGACATCGTGGCTATCAGTGTAGACGATGACCGAAAAGCCTTGGAGACCTTCCTCCAGGAAAATAAACTACCGTGGACGATACTTTTCGACCAGGAATCCCCCGGCGAAAAAATGGCCTCCAAATATGGTGTGATGAGCATCCCCCAGATGATCCTGGTGGGTCGAGACGGCAAGGTGGTGGCGACCGGAGTGCGGGGTCATTCGCTGCCTGAGTATTTAAACCAACTTATCGGCCCGCCGGCAAGTACCAACCAAGATCCGCAATTGCCGCCGCCAGTCCCCGAGGCAATGCCGGCCACAGCGCCGCAGCTGAACTAGACCGAAACAATTTCCTCGAATTTCCCCGCTAGCGCAGGCTGCAAAAGAAGTTCTAGCAGCCCAGCCCCTGGGTCTGTCAACAAAGACCCAAGGGCTTTTTCGTTTGCGGCGGGAGTAACTACCCCTTCAATTAGCCATTTTTGGAGGCCGAGAATTGCGGATCGTCCCACGCCGGCACGGTAAACCCAAAATATCGGGCGGCATTTCGGTAGCAAATATCCCGAACAATTCCCCCAACAAACTCGAAGTCGCGCGGTAGCAGGCCTGCGTCGATATCTTTCCCGAGTAGATTGCAGAGAATCCGCCGGAAATAGTCGTGGCGCACATATGACAGAAAAGATCGGCTATCCGTCAACATGCCCACAAAATGGGCCAAAAGTCCCTGATTGGAGAGTGTTTCCAGCTGCTTCTGAATTCCGTCCTTTTGGTCGAGGAACCACCACGCACTTCCGTACTGCATTTTGCCGGGGAAACTTCCGTCCTGAAAACTTCCTAGGACTCCCGCTACTACATCGTTGACCGCCGGGTTGAGATTGTAAACAATTGTCTTGGTGAGTTTGCCAGCCCGCTCGAGGCGATCGAAGAACTTTGCCAGCGGCCGGGCAATCTCACCATCCGCGATGCAGTCAAAGCCTGTATCCGGGCCGAGCATTTCAAAAGCCCGACTGTTTACATTTCGCAGGGCGCCGATGTGAAATTGCTGCGCCCAACCTTTCTCCCAGTGCATTACCGCCAGTTCGTAAAGAAGTGCCGACTTAAACTTCGCCGCTTCCTCCGGAGAAACTTGCCCTCCAGACCGCGCTTTGCGAAAGGCCGCCTCGACCTCGCCAGCCGTGTAATCCTCCGCAAAAACCCGCTCCAGTCCATGGTCGGAAATTCGGCAGCCGTGAGCATGAAAGAAGTCATGTCGCCGTCGTAAGGCCTCCAACAAGTGGTCCAGTTGTGCGATTCTCACTCCGGATACTTCTTCCAGTCGATCAAGCCAGGTATTCCACGTCTGGGGCGATTCGATGCCCAGTGCGCGATCCGGCCGATAGGTTGGCAGGACTTGAACCGGAAAACCTTTCTCGCCGGCTAGCCGGGCATGATGTTCAAGACTATCGGTCGGATCGTCAGTCGTACACAAAAGGACCACCTTCATTTGCCGAAGGAGTCCCCGGCAGGAAAACATCGGTTCTTTGAGCCGCTCGTTACAGTGATCCCAAACTCGGCGGGCCGTGTCCGGACCGAAAAGCACATCCCCGAGGCCAAAGGGAAACCGCAGCTCCATGTGCGTCCAGTGGTAAAGAGGGTTGCGAATCGTCTTGGGGACAGTCTCCGCCCACTTTTCGAATTTTTCCCAGTCCGTCGCATCCCCCGTGCAGTACCTTTCTGGCACCCCATTAGCCCGCATTGCCCGCCACTTATAGTGGTCGCCAGCAAGCCACAACCGAGTCATGTTTTCAAAGCGGTGATCATCGGCAATTTGCTGAGGGGGAAGATGGGTATGGTAATCGATAATCGGTAGGTCGCGGGCATATTCGTGATAGAGTCGCACTCCAGAAGGTGTCTCCAGCAAAAAATTCTCCGTAATAAACACGGCTCGGCTGCTCCTCTGTGTATTAGTTGACAAATCCACAAGCTCTTCGGAAAAGCCTAGCCCGGGCGATTGAGGATTTGGCAGGGAGCGCCTCCAGCCTGTTTACGTTATCGCTGTCAGGCGGGCCGTTAATCCCCTAGCGGCGGTCCCCCTGTGACAAAATCTTGATAGGCCTTCGCCCCTTGCTCGAGGCTTACGTTACCCGGCCAGAAAATGGCCCGGACCCTTGCGCGAAAGATTATCCCCCTCTCCACCGACTCGGCAAAGAGCCGGTACCACGTGCGGTATCGCCTGCTCTCTCCCCGGAGTGTCCCGTCCTGTGCCTCGCTCGCGCTACCGCTGCCCGGCAAACTTTCCCGAGTGATGCTAACCCCGGCAGCTAATACATCATCTGGATGGACACACTCCTGGTATGACCAGGTTCCTCCTACCGCGGCCACAATCCACGATCGACACGGAAGACAGAGTGACTCGCTCACTGGGAAACGTTCAACCCCCGCCCCTCCCGGCGTTATCACGTAGAGGAGGGCTGAGCCAAGAAGGCTTGTCACGCACAACCGCTGATAGTGGGGCTCATGGAGTGTTTGCAGCGAAAAGAGAACCTCGATACCTAACTTATCCGGGTAAAAGCTGTCCCCGCCCAAAAGCCGCCACCGAATGGTTAAAGAGGTATCTTCGCCCACCTGAGGCACATACTCGGCCAGAAGGTCTTTCCCACAAAACCAGCAGTCTCGCAGCACGCATCCACCCCGGCCTGCCGAATCCTCAAAACCGGCCGGCGGCGCGGTGTCGCTTTCCATTTCCCTCCCCGCAACCCATCGAACTCCAAGTAGCTCCCAATTCTCTAACGAGGTCCCGTCAACCGCTAGCGCCGTCAAACCCCGGCCAGGTCTGGCAGGGTCGATAGTCCCTTCAATTCGGGGATGATTTATCAAGAACTGAGCGTTTCGCTCGTGCCAGCCAATTGCCGTCATCTCCATCCTCCCCGGCTGGTGTGGTCCGGCGGAAACGACATCCGGGCCAGGCGTATCGAGGTTAAATCTCACACCCCAACGCGCTCGGGCAAACTGAGTACCAGAAAAAAGGCCCTAAACCTTAGGATACCTAGACCCGGATATGTTATTTTCTTTATCAACAAGGCAACTTTCAACCGTCTGTGCAAGCTTTAGACCACGGTTTTAACAATTCAAACCTCAGCCAAGCCGGTGACTTCGGCGGTGACCGGCGGACGGGAGAGCACTCCAGGAAGCTCCTTCATTTCCCCCGGACTTTGTTTTCCTTGGCTAACGAAGACCGAGGGCGTTCATTATCGGATCGGAAGACCTTGTTCTTGACGGAGTACCCCAAAACCTCGGCCTTTTACCAACGAAACCCCCTGTTCCTTCAGTTCCCCATGGGACGCCGTTAGTTGCTCAACCATTCGCTCAGACGGGAGGCGTTTCGGCTCTCAATCGCATCCCAGGCCCCAAATTTAACTCCAACTCCCGCTCACATCCGCCAGCGGAACCTTAATCCAAAGCCGGCGAAGGGGCAGTGGGCATTGGGGTTGCCGCTAATTGCCCCGAAAGCCCCGGAAACCAGCTTCTGACTTGGGGCGTGCAAATCGCTCGATCCGAATTCCCTTTGAGGCAAGCCTGAGCCTAGCCTCTTGCACGCTCTCCACGCTGACCAGTCGTCGACGATTGAAGGTGCCCCTAAAGCCCCCTCGGCCCACTTATGGAGCTTCCTCGCTTGTAGGGGTGGTTACCCCCCGCGCGGAACACCAAAGGCATCTGAAATCTGCCTTGAGAGCTTCTCCGCGGCGAGACTACGATCCCGGTCTCCGCGGCATTCTCCTAAAGAGTCACCCGCGGGTCGCAAGCCCCAGGCGGTACAAAAGGACTCGGCCGATCGCCCCTGGCGGCAGGACTTCCCGAACACAAGCACTATCTGCATGAATGGCCGAATCGTAAGTTTTGTGTCACACGAAGGTTGTGGAGCATGAAGCAGGTGTCTGGACAACTCTGGGGTATCTTAACTCGGGTCAATCGCTGGGCAGTGGCCTTGTCGCTTGTGGCATTGGGAGCGGGCTTTTATGCAGCATCCTCGGCCACCGGCCAAGTGGGTAGCCGTTCGGCGGCGGGGGCCTCTGCCCGTACAGCACAAACCCGCACCTCGGAAAGTGCCCAATCCGGTACTACCCCGGGCCGAAGCACGCCGTCGGCTCGCCAGGCCCTTCAGATTTCCCCAGTCCAAAAGGACGTCGACTGCGATGTGCCCGCCCCCGAAGAACTAGATCAGTGCACGATGGAGGCATTTCGCTCCGGCAAACAGGCTGGCTGGCTTGTCCGGGCACCGGACGGCACCATCTTACGTCGGTTTGTTGATACAAATGGGGACAACATGGTCGATCAATGGTGCTATTACAAAGATGGCCTCGAGGTCTACCGAGACATCGACAGCAACTTCAACGGTAAGGCCGATCAATACCGGTGGTTCCACACGGCTGGCACGCGGTGGGGCGTGGATGTCAACGAAGATGGCCGAATTGATTCGTGGCGGATGATTTCTGCCGAGGAAGTTAGCGCCGAGGTTGTAGCCGCCTTGGCCTACCGGGACTTTGAGCGATTCCAGCGGTTGGTCCTGTCGGCCGACGAGCTTAAAGCGCTCGGTTTAGGCCCGGAGAAGACAAAGGAAATTCAACAGCGCTTGGCGACTCTCGCCGAAAAATTCCGGCAGCTCGTCACGGGAGCAAGCGCTCTACCGGCTGAAGCCCGATGGGTCCAATTTAGCGGCAATCGTCCCGGGATTGTCCCTGCGGGTACCGACCAATCAAGTCAGGACATTCGCGTTTATGAAAACGTCATTGCCGTCGCCGAAGCTAATCAGAAGATGGTTCAGATTTTGCTTGGAACCCTTATCGCGGTGGGCGAAACCTGGAAGCTGGTTGATGCCCCGCAGATTCTAGGCGATACGCCGCCGCCGATGGAGCTGAGCGGCTTTTTCTTCCGTGCTCGGACCCCCGAATCGCCCCAGCCGACCCCAACGGCGATGACCGACCAGCTGAAACAGCTGGTGGAACTCCTAGAGAAAACCGAACAGGCCCTGGCCCAGGCCAGCTCCCCGAGCGAGCTTGCTTCGCTTCATCAACAAAAAGCGGAGATTCTGGAGCGACTTTCGCAAGCAGCCTCCAGCGAGGAAGAGCGAGCGCTGTGGATGAAGCAGTTGGCCGACGAACTAAGCTACACAGTGCAGGAAGGGTCTTATCCCCAGGCGGCCGAACGGCTTGAACGGCTTTACCAAGCAGTCCGTGCACAAGCGAATCCTAATTTGATTGCTTACGTGCGCTACCGGCAGCTAACTGGGGAATACGGTCGCGCCCTGCGCCAGCCAGGTACCGACTACGTCAAGCTCCAGCAAGAGTGGATACAAAAACTTGAGTTGTTTGTCAAAGAATTTGGTCAACTGCCCGAAAGTGCCGAAGCCCTCCTGCAACTGGCCGTGGCGCGCGAACTAGCCGGCGAAGAGGAAGAAGCCAAGAAGTGGTATAGCATGATCGTGGAGCGATTCCCTAACACTCCCCCAGCTGTGAAAGCTCGCGGTGCGCTTCGTCGCCTGGGAATGGTGGGCCAACCGTTCCGCCTCCGCGGCTCGACCGCCAATGGCCAGCCATTTGATATCGCACAACTTCAAGGCAAAGTAGTCCTGGTGTATTATTGGGCCAGCTGGTGCGAACCATGCCGGGCCGACTTGGCCACCCTTAAGGATCTGCTTGCCCGATTCGGACGCTACGGTTTCACGATTGTCGGCGTCAACCTGGACAATAACCCCGAGGCGATGCAGCAATTCATTCAAGAGTACCAAGTCAACTGGCCGCAGCTTTATGAACCTGGGGGCCTAGAAAGCTCGCTGGCCAACGATCTTGGCATTGTGACTGTGCCGACATTAATCCTCATTGATCAACAGGGCCGGGTGGTGCATCGAAATCTCCAGACAGCCACGTTGGAAAGCGAGCTCCGCCGGCTCATCCGTTAGCGGCCGGTTGCTGCGGCTAAAAAAGCAACTGGGGCGGAAGTAATGTCGCCGGTGAAAGTTCCGCCGACTCGGCACCTGGGCGCACGAAACCGGGACTTATAAAGCCTAGTATTATCGACGACGGGCAGACTCAGGATTTGAGCGGAAGTAAGCCTAAGCGAGGAATTATTCGTTAGTGTTCCTGCCCTCATCCGGCTCCAAGTAGAGAAGGACTGTGCCGGGACTTTCAACCCTCAGTTGAATTCGGTCAGTGTTGACCGCAACTGTCGCCCCAGAGAAAAGCTCGCGGGCCTGAGCGGCTTTCTTGGGAAGAACAATCTCCCGTAAGCCGCCTTGTTGACTATGGAGGGCGACGAAGTGGGAATTTGCCCAAAGGGGTTCCTCGGTGGCTGAATAAATGTGCACACCTGCTTCAGCGGCAAGTGTTTTCAATAGGCTGGCGGGCAGGTTAGGTTTGGCTATGTAAACCGACCTCCAGCCATCCATCAAGCGGACGTTGACCCCGGGCGTTCCAAACGGGACGCCCGTTAATTTTTCCACATTTGCCTCCTCGAATCGGCCGTCTCGGATGATTCCTGGTGCATACACCCAGACCACGGTTCGGCCATCACGAAGCACCTTTTGACGGAGCTGCCGAACCCGCACCTCGTCGACAACAAACAAGTTCGGGAATAGTATCAAGCGAAAGCGCGAAAGATCGACCCGGGCCAGGTCGGAGAGCGAGTACATCTCGTACGGTGTGCCCATTCGGTTAAGCCCGGCCCGTTGCCGGAAGAGAAACTCTGCCATCAACGGCGAAGAGCCGTCCACGTAATACATACTTTCAGGGTCGGCAAAGACAGCAACTTGGGCTACGGGCTCGGCTGGGACCGGTGCAAACTCGTCCCAAAGCTGCCGCATTTGGCCTATCGCCTCAAGAAGAACGGGGCTGTCATACCAGTGCCCGAAAAGATTACACCACCATAGGCTATGACCCCGGATGAGCGCGGCGGCAAATTCCCGGCGAAGTCCTGCTATTGCTGCCCGATCGTCAGCAAATCCAGACTCATGCCCCGGTATCGGCCGACCAAGAACCGTAACTGATCGCGCCGAAGGCGTGCGATGGTCCAATTCGTGGACATAACCCTTGCCGGCCAGACGCAAAGAATCCACGCAAAGCATGTAGCCGCCGCCACCCCCAACCTCCCGGTCGTGATAGCTTGCCGGTGCCATAAAGAAATCCAGATCGCCGGACGCCCACACGCGCTCAAAATCTAAATGACCTTCGTAGGGTATTCGCCCCGGTATCGCATGTTCCCACAAGTACCCATAGAAAGTTCCCACCGGCACGCGGTGTTTGACTACCTCCTGCGCTGAGCGGGCAAAAAAGAGGATGGTATCACCAATAAGCCAATTGCTAAATCGCCAGTACCGAATGGCTAGGATATCGTCCACGGGGTCGCGGAAAAACCCCCGGCTTGCTCGCTCCCGCAAGGACATAGGTGGAATATCCACAGGATCAGGCATTCCCTGCGCCTGAGCCCACCGCCGCCAGGCTGCCCTTTTGCTTGGGCTTTCCTGACCGAGGCTTTGATCTTGCCACTCCAAAGTCATCCCGCCAAAAAGGGTATACGCACAAATGACCTGGCCCCAGCGAGACTCGGTATGCCGGAGGAACGCCCGCAGATAGTCGCTCGTTTCCTTTCGCCAGCGCTCATGCGCCGCTATCCGACCAAGTTCGCAAAAGCTGTCCACTCGGTTCATGGCGCCAAGCAATCTTGGCCACCAAACAGGTGTGTTTAAATCGATCCCGCAGATGATCTGGGCCTGTGGATGAGCCACGAGAACCGACTCAAAGTATTTGTCTACAGGCGAGAAGTCGTACTGTCCCGGCCCGATCCAACTGGGCGGAAACGGACTGTAGGGTTCCCCAAGGGATGAAAGCGTATTAAGAGGCGAAATCTGCACCACGCGAACGCCAAGTTTGGCAAACTGCCGGAGGGTCTCCGCCTCGAACACTCCGTACGGACAGCGATAAGCAAACCAGCGCGGCTCTGCCCCGGGCACACCAGGGGCAGGACCAAAAAGCCCCGCTCCCACAGCCGCTAGCGACGTGAAGAAGAGGCTAAAGATCCTCGTTAGGGACGCCGAGGGATGACAAGGACTGACACAGATCGTCATAGGGACTGCCTTTGTTGACTTCTTCCGAGGGGAGGCAAGCGGCGGAGAGAAGTAAAAAGCGTCCTTTCACGTCTTAAGGCCCGTTAGGAGAATCCTGTCCCGGGGAAGTTCCGCCCCCTCACCGAGCGCTTCTCTGGCGCAGCAAAGCCGGTATCTGCAGCCGGCCCGCGCCGGATAGAATGGGCCGGCCTCTCCCAGCAAGCTCCTGTCGAAATTTGAGCAAACAAGCTGCCCTTTGGGAAGCGATTTAGCCGAACTTATAGTGCTTGCGCACCCGTTCCTTCACTTTCCACGTACAGCTTAGCCCTTGAGGAAAAACAACAAGATCGCCTGGGCCAAATGTCACCGTTTGGCCGGGTGCCTCCACAGTGACCTGACCCTCCAGTATGAGACACGTTTCTTTTTCATCGTAATACCAAGGGAATTCCGACGGCTCTTTCTCCCAGATAGGACAGTTCTTCATTTCCGCAACTTCCTGCGGTGTGGGTTTACGAACCTCGATGCGCATCGGCGAATTCTCCTTCTTGCCGGGCGAGCACAGGTCAACACTTTACAGTGAACACCGACGGTCAAACTCCAATTATTCCGCAAGGAGTTACTCTAAATCGTAGATTCGGTACGTCTTTGTCCGCACCGCCCCACCTTTTTCTAAACTTCCACGAGATAGCCAATTCGATTCGAGCACCCAGGAGAATTCTGCCTCCCTGATCCCCCATTCCAAAGCCTTTGGCACCAAGCTATGGAGGAGCACAAGCCCAATGCCCATCCGATGGTATTCCGGCAGGACATTGGCGGCCAAGATCCGCACCCGTTTGATTTTGTCTTTCCGCCACAAAAGCTTAATAAAGCCAAAGGGATACAGCCGCCCATCAATTTCCTTGATGCGCGCATTGTAATCCGGAAGACATAGCACCGCACCCACCAGCCGGCCATCGCATTCGGCACCAAGGGCAAGCTCCGGGACCAAAAGGTGCTTGAGGCCCTTGGCCATGTGGTGGACCTCTTCCTTAGTCATGGGCACAAACCCCCATGTGCCTTTTAAAGAGGCATTGTAAATCTCGATAAACGCCTCCACATCCCGGAGAAAATGTCGGCGATCAAGCGGCCGAACCCTCAGTCCGAGCCTCTCAACGATTTGATGCGCAGTTGGCCCGTAGCGAGCGGTTACTTCCGGCAATTGATCGATCCACCCCTCGTAGGCAAAAAGATCCTGCGCCTTACGGAAACCATACTTTTCCACAAACTGTGGATAAAAGGGAGGATTGTAAGTCATCATAAAGGAGGGGGGACGGCCGAAGCCCTCGATCAAAAGTCCCAAGCTGTAGTTAAGCGAGGGGTTCATCGGCCCGCGAATCGCCCGCATCCCTTGCTCAGCAAGCCATTGCCGGGCTGCATCTAGCAGCCTAGCCGCCACGTCAAAATCATTAATTGTCTCAAAGAAGCCCCAAAACCCGCGCTCTTCCCCATGACACTCGTTGTGGTCATAGTTGACAATCGCAGCTATTCGTCCACAAGGCTCACCCTGACGATAGGCGACGAAGGTCTGGATGCGGTTTCGCCGCCAGAAAGGATGCGGCCGAAAGCCGACTAGTTCCGCCTGCTGTCCTCGCAAAGGCGGTACCCAATTGGGATCCCCGCGATAAAGTTGCCAAGGAAGGTTGAGAAAATCTCGCCGCTCTTTCGCCGTTTTGACAGGTCGAACTTCGACTCGGCTCATCACCGCTCCTAAAAGACTCCTAATAAACCACGAAAGAAAGCTCTGACACCTCCGCTGTTAAGCTTCGGCTCAACCCCGCAAGCAAATGCAACGGCTTACTTACCCCCAATTTGCCGGAGGCAGATCACTCAGTTTAGCCGGCCGGGCCGACCTGGCAAGATGTAGTCCGGCCCCCAGCTTTGGCTGGGTGGGCTCCGGGGCAGGCCCACACGCTTCGGTATCTGAAGGCGTTCACCCTACGGGAGAACTTCGACAAAATGAACGGAGCCAACTCCAAAGCAGAGCTCCCACGGTAGCCGCACAACTTGACTTCTTTTCCGCCGCTTTGGGCGGCAGTAGACTTAAAGAAGTTGCGTGCGTGCCTCCAGCGGGTCGCCGGAATCGTATCGTGCGGCGGGCGACAAAGCCCGCGCGGGCCGCCTATCACAATTTTTGGTGTTTACAACAGCTGGGAAGCAATGGTGCTCTCCAACTGGAGCGAAATTAGGGCCGTTCTTGGGCGAAATTTGACCACTGTGCAGGAGCGAATCGCTCAGGCGGCCCGGCGGGTGGGGCGAGCTCCCGAGGAAATTTCCATCGTCTGCGTGACTAAATATGTCGTCCCCGACGTTGCCAGATGTTTGGTCGAGCTCGGCTACAACGTCCTGGGGGAAAGTCGCCCCCAAGTGCTGTGGCGAAAGGCCGAGGCCTGCGCGGGACTTCCGGTTCGGTGGCATCTTGTCGGCCCCTTGCAACGTAACAAGGCCAAGAAGACAGTTCCCCTTGTCGAGCTGATCCACTCTGTTGACAGCCTTGCTCTCTTGGAAACGCTCAATGCCATCGCTGCCCAGCGAGGCCAACCTGTGGACGTTCTTTTAGAGGTAAACATTTCCGGGGAACAAGCAAAGCACGGCTTTTCGCCCCAGGAGATGCCGGCGGTAGTGGCTCAGCTAGCAAATTATCCCCATGTCAAAGTCCAGGGGCTAATGGGGATGGCTGGGTTAGAGGGCGGCCTCTCCGCCGCTAGGCAACAATTCGCTCTCCTGCGACGGCTTCGGGATGAGCTTGCGCCTTTGTGTCCCGCTGGGAACGAGCTTCGAGAACTTTCGATGGGTATGAGCGGCGACTTTGAGGTGGCTGTCGAGGAAGGGGCCACGGTCGTTCGGTTAGGTAGCATTCTTTACGAGGGGCTGCCTTCCGAGTGCTTCGAGACTGGCGGGTAGTTCACCACGATGCCCCCTCGAGGAATAGTCAGTTGGCCCACCGGCGGGAGCCGCTTTCGTTGAACTGTACCCACCAAGCGATGATACTTTACAACCACGTAACCGCGTGGCGGGCAGGAAAGCTCCTACCCGCCGAGCTTTAGGCAACAAGAAGGGAGCAATCGGAAAAAGGGGTAAACCCAGCCGTTTTGTGCATGCTGGCTTTGAGCCTTTCGGAGGGGCTTGCGTATTGGAGAGACATTGCCCGCAGGCAACGCTTTGACATAGCGCCACATAACCGAGGGGCAAGCAGGGGGAGAAAGCGGGAAAAGCCACCGTGTGCGGAGAAAATGTAATGGCAAGTCCAAGCAAAAGGCTTTTTGCCTTCCGCAGGGCGACTCTGGGTCGCAAAGTAGCATTAGTTGTCACGGCATTGCTGATATTTTCCTATCCTTTTCCGGCCGCTAGTCAAGAAGGCAAGGGCGCCGATAAGCCGGGCATCCGGGTCCTTATAGTAACCGGGCAGGACTATCAGGGGCATGACTGGCGAGCCACCTCGCGGGCACTCCGCGAGATACTGGCTCAGGAGCCAGGCGTTGACGCCCGAATTGTGGAAGATATTGAGTTTTTGGCTAGTGAGGCGATCTTTGATTACTCTGTGGTTGTCATCCACTTTAAAAACTACGGCCCGCCGCGGCGAGAAAAAGCCATTTACGAAAACTTACAGAAATTTGTGGAACAAGGTGGCGGACTTCTTCTAACCCACTTTGCCTGCGGGGCTTTCGAGGAATGGCCTGGCTTTGTTCGCCTGGCAGGAAGGGTCTGGGATAAGAACAAGCGACCCCACGATCCCCACGGCCGGTTCATAGTTCGAATTGTCGACCAGGCGCACCCGATTACGCGGGGGCTTAAGGACTTCGAAACAGTTGATGAACTGTATACCTGCTTAGGCGGGGAAGAAGCCATCACCGTTTTGGCCATCGCCCGATCGGTTGTTGATGGGCAAAATTATCCGATGATTTTCGTTCGCGAAGTCGGCCGGGGTCGCGTAGTGCATTCAGCTCTAGGCCATGATCCGGTAGCTTACCAAGCGGAGGTTTATCAACAGATCCTTCGGCGAGCAGTTCGCTGGCTGGCCCGCCAGGACTAGCTTCCTGCGCGAAGAAGCCCGGTGTTGGTCTACACCCGGGGTCCGCAGATCGCTCGTACCCATGCCGAGACTAGGAAGCCTCTAGTTCAATTTGGCGCCCACTAGCTAGGACCCAAGTGTCGCAAATCTGTTTGTTGATGTCTTTACAAGTAAGAAGTACTACCCCAAAAAGTATTTCAAAAAAACAGGAGGAAATCCATGGGCCATCGCATCGAGCGCAGTGGTGATCTTTCTCACCAAATTGGGTGCGCGCTAGGAAGGCGAGAATTCTTCGCGGCGGGTGTTGGAACCTTGGCAATGACCAAAGCCGGCGTGTTTGCTCAAGCGCCCCAAACACAACAGAAGCTTGAGCGGGCGGCCACGAAAGGGCGAATCCGCCACTCCGTGTGCGCTTGGTGCTTCACCGGAAAATGGTCGCCCAAGCCGATGACCCTCGAAGAGCTTTGTCAAGTGGCTAAGGCTATTGGCATTGAATCGGTCGAGCTTGTCGACCCGCCGGACTGGCCGATTCTCAAAAAGTATGGTCTTGTGTGTGCCCTGGCCAATAGCCACGGGTTTGTCGACGGGTGGAACCGTCGCGAAAACTGGCCGATGTGTCGGGAAAAGATTATCGCCGCTGTGGATGCCTGCGCTGAAGCAGGATTTCCGAATGTCATTACCTTCTCCGGCTTCCGGAAAGGGATGCCCGATGACGTTGGCCTGGAGAACTGTGTGGCAGGTCTGAAGACCGTGGTTGGTTATGCGGAGAAGAAGAAGGTCACGCTTATCTTCGAGATGTTAAACAGCCGCGTTGACGTGGAAATGAAAGGGCATCCCGATTACATGGGCGACCGCGTGGAGTGGTGCGTGGAAGTTTGTAAACGTGTGGGCTCGCCGCGGCTAAAGATCCTCTTTGACGTCTATCATGTGCAAATCATGCAGGGGGACATCATTACCCGAATCCGCCAGTTTGCCGAGTACATCGGTCATTATCATGTGGCCGGCGTGCCCGGCCGTCACGAACTTGATGAGAATCAGGAGCTAAATTACCCGGCGATCATGCGAGCCATTGCCGAGACCAAGTTCAGCGGTTTTGTCGCCCAGGAGTTTATTCCCACGCGCGACCCGGTTCGTTCGCTGTGGGAGGCCGTCCGGCTGTGCGACGTCTAGGCGGCCCAGTTCCGAAGGGCCAAGACGCCGCCCTCGCAAGAACCCTTTGGCGGGCATGAAGTAGCCCAATCCAGCTTCGCTTCGCGCCGTAAGCGCCGGTGCGTGAGGTGCTTGTGACCTTCTTCTGCCGGGATTACCCCCGCGGGGAAAGTGTGCGCGTCGAAGGAAAGTATCTTGCCTTAGTTAAGCACCAAAAACGAAGGCAAGCCGGCTAGTTCTCAAGACCGGCCGACAACAAGAGTAGACGCGGAATAGACACGTAATAACGGGGAGATCCGAGAACCATGCCGACTACATCAGCGACTGTCAGTTGGTCGCTCCCTTGCGCTTACCTGTCATTCGCCCGGATTCTCGAAGGGCCCTTTCCCGCGAGGAAGACCGCGGACAAGTCCGAGATCGAAATGCCACGAGAGGCATACGGCTTTCGGGCTTCTATCGGATGTAATCTGCTTCGATCTTATAGAGCTGGCCAAATTTCTTGCCCTTAGCTACGTCCTTGTCAACCCTTAGCCGGCCGCCTACTCCGGTAGGCGCGCTTGTGTAGTCAGTCGTCAAGTCGGCGACAAGTTCCACCTCGACAATCTCATGAAGTGGAATCTGAGAAGCGCAGAACTTGCAGTGGGCCAGCGTCGGCACGAGCAGGAAATTCTTGATGTTGATACTTTGTCGGCCGGGATACATATGTCCTTTGATGTACACCTTTTGCCCATCTAATTTCTCGATATCCGGCGGCACGGGATTTTCCGCCCCGGGATTAGGGGGAGCCAACATCTCAAACGAAATAGCAGTGTAACCATGAGGGACCTCTTTCATCTCCAAATAAATAAGCCCGGCTGTGCCGACCCCCCAGAGTACTAATGTCAACACAATGCCCAGCGTTGCAATCTTAGTGCCCACGAGGAGGTCAGGCCGCCGGCTAATCCGATATTTTGCCCCAAGACCAAGAGCCAGCGCCACCATCGGGATAAAGTGCATAAGCCAACTGAAAGCGGTGAGGATCGAAAACGGGGCAATGACCAAGCTAAGCACAGCCAGGGTGCTCACACTCCGGTAACGTGGCCCACCCCCTCGCTCAAATTGATAGCGGACCCGCTCTTTAAAAATTGGCCGAAATGTTTGCTGCAAAACCGTGTTGGACATCCCATCAGCTCCTCAGGAAGCCTGCCGGCCGACGGTGGCAAAGCTGGCAATGCGCTAGCAACTTCTGCCCCGGACTCCTCCAACCATCAACAGCTGCCGGCACGAGGTTAGCTGAGACGACCACCACGTGGCGGTTGGAATGAGCCACGTATCCAAAGACACCCACGGAATTACTCACAAAGTTCGGTCCGTGCTTGTACACGAATCCTTGTTTCGATCTGCCTCGCCGCAACAGGAACCATTCTGTCGCGGGCAACTTTCACACTGGCCGTAGCTCGGCCGGCTTTAAGGCGCTGCGATCAGGCATTTGGCCACATCGGTGCGATAGGCCATAAGTGCCGGGAGATAGCCCACGGCTGTCGCCAGGGCAATCAGACCGGGAATGAGTATTAGTTCCGCAAGCTGAAAATCAAGCGGATGAACGATAACGCCTGTGTATTCCGCAATGGCCGGGCTAAGTGCTCCCACCAGCGTATGACCCATGACCACTCCAAGGAGTCCGCCACCAAGCGACAAGAGGATCGACTCAAGGAGGATGACCGCCATCACCGTGCCCCGGCTTGCCCCTAAAGCCCGCATGATGGCAATCTCGTGGCGCCGCTCGCTCATCGAGTTGTAGATGCTTACGGTAATGCCAATGCCAGCGACGATTACCACCAGCACGGCCAGGATGAGGAGCACCTTCTGCACATTGCCCACAATACCGTCGAAAAGCTCGGCCACCACCTGGGCCGGAGCAATTGCTTGGGCATACGGCTCTTCGTTGATGATCCGCGGGAGGGCCATCGCAGATTGTGGATTACTCTCCAATTCGGAAACAACCAAAATCGCGCTTAAACGGCGCTCGTCCTCCGCATGCTCGTGGGCATGATCCTCCCCCTCGTGACGTGGAGCCTCGTGCGATTCTTGGCTCGGGGTACCCTCGCTGGCGCTTCCGCCGGTTGCGCCATTACCGGCTAAAACGCTCGAATGACCCTCCGGCGATTCTGCCGACGTGGCCACTACCCGGAATTCCGACTCCCGCAGCATCCGCTCCTCCGAGCTTGGCCCCATTTGATGAGCCTTGCAGCGGAAAAACCCCTCCAGGTTGAGGAAAATGGCCCGGTCAACCGGGGTACCCGTCGGCTCCAAGATCCCAACGATGACAAAAGCCTCGTCTTCGTGTTGACTCTTGCCCACTTCGCCATAACCCGAGGGCCGAATCTCTTGGCCGACCTGAAGCTTAAGTTTCCGCGCCGCCGTGTAACCCGCCACGGCTTCGAAGTAATTCTCCGCGTAAAAATTGCGACCCTCGCGAAATTTAAATTCCCGGTTGTCTAGGTAAGTCAGCCGTTCGAACATATCCGGGATGGTCGCCACGCAGCGAAACCCCTTGTAACTGTGGCCTGTACAAATGGGAATAGCTACCCGCACCGCGGGAACAAACCGGCCCTCGGTAAATTCCCGGTAGTAGCTATATGGAATAAGGTCCACTGGCTGACCAAGGTAGAAAACAGTGTCCAGTACAAGCTGCAAAGCGCTGCCTTTGGCGCCTACGATGAGATCGTAACCTTGTGCGCCCCGCCTAAACGAGCGATCAACCACCTGATGAATAACAAGAACCGCAACGATCAGCGCCACCCCCAAGCCCACGGAAATGGCGGTCAGCCAAGAAGCGACCGCCCTTTGCTGCATGCTCCGCCAAGCAATTTTCCAAAGGTTCATACTTGTTGCTCAACCTCGCGCTTGCCGACCATGTTGATTTCTTCCAACCGCTCAATCCGCGGAAACTGCCGAGCTACCTCCGGGCTATGCGTCACAAGAAGCAGCGCTGCTCCTTCCTCTCGGCAGGTTTCGCGAAGCAGATTGATGATAATTTGTTGATTTCCTACGTCCACATTGGCCGTCGGTTCGTCGGCCAAGATCAGCTGTGGACGATTGGCCAACGCGCGTGCTAAGGCGACCCGCTGTTGCTCACCTACGGACAGCATCGGCGGCTTATGTCCCAGCCGATGGCCTAGCCCGACGCGTTCAAGCAGCTGCTTTGCCCGAAGGCGGTCAGCCCTCCCGTCGGCAAAGTACATGCTCAAAAGCACATTCTCCAGAGCGGTAAATCCGGGCAGCAGATTAAACGTCTGGAACACATAACCAATCCGCTTTGCCCGGAACCGATCACAGTCGGCCTCGCTCAAGAGCGTGATATTCCACCCATCTATACGCACCGAGCCAGAGTCCGGGCGGCTAATCCCGGCAATAATGTGGAGGAGAGTCGTCTTACCACTACCACTCTTTCCGACAAGGACGACTTGTTCGCCGGCGTCCAAACCGAAATAAGGGATATCGAGAATCTCTAATCGTCCGCCATCTGGTTGGGGAAATGACTTCCGCACTTCTTCCAGGACAAGAAGCATCGCTGCACCTTCGAAGTTGGATTAAGTTGGCGATCGTCAGGGAAGCATAGCGGGAGCTAAGCCGAAACGGCCCCCAACCTATTTTCGCACTTTGCAATGCCGACGGGGTCGGGGCTTCCAGCTCCCACACCGAGGGGAATTCAACCCCAACGTGAGCAACTTTCTTGCCAAGGTGCTCACAAGCATCACCCAATTCTACGACCCGATTGATTCCCAGGTTCCGGGACGGGAGATTCCCGATAATCCAAAGCGTCCTTCCCCACCTACGGAAGGAGGCCGACTTCCACCTGCCAAGCCTTGTTTGGAATGGGGGCTGATCCAGAAGTGCCGATCAGGGAAGCTAAGATGATCCCGCTTTCGCGGTTTGAAGCCGTGCTGTTATTCGAGGTGTGGGACCGGGGGCTGGACTAGGGGCGTGCCTCCAAACAACTGCTCCGGCCATGGGATTTAAAAGAGCCGTCGCCCAATGGGTAGCAAGTGCGGTTACCCAATCGTTTGGGTTGAAGAGCCGCGAGGAAGTTCGTCTGGACTGCCGGAAGTAGACATTACCCAAGTTGGTCGGACCGGGCGAGCAGCTTAAAAGCGGCGGGCCCTCCTAAGAACTCGTCCCCCTTTGCCGGCAGCAGCAGGAACCGAGCATAGAGAAGTTCGGACGATACACGAAGAAAGTAGTTTCTTGCCAATAAAGAGTTCCATCAGGGACAAACGCAAATGAACTTTGCCCGCCATTCGCCCCCCGGCGATCACGAAAAAACGACATTCATCGAATGGACCGCTTACTGGCCAGCACTCTCGCCAATAATCCAAACAACCTTGTCACCCGCGGTGCCCGACGTGGTCCCCCGGCTACCCGGACCCCGCTTTCACGCTCAGGAGCCAGGTCCCAGTACTTGCCCCAAAGACCTCCGGCCAGCATCCTGTTTTGAACATGCCCGTAAAAAGCGTTCCGAAGGCACGACCTGGCCCGTAACGCCCCCTCTCCAAGCACTCACCGCATGCTCAAAGAGGGGGACAACCTATCTTCGCCGCAATGCCCGCTGGATGGCCCGCTGGGCTTCCCGCTCCCGGATTTTTTCGCGCTTATCGTGGAGCTTTAATCCCCGGCATAACCCGATCAGAACCTTAGCTTTTCCACTCCTAAAGTAGATTTTAAGCGGGACCAAAGTTAATCCTTTTTCTTGAGCACGGCCAGCAAACCGACGAATCTCGCGCTTGTGCATCAGCAGCTTCCGAGGCCGCGTCGGATCATGATTAAATTGATTGGCTTGCGGATATTCCGGAATATAGCACCCCACAAGCCACATCTCCCCGTCACGGTAGCGGGCATATGCCTCATCGAGCGAAACACCCCCTTGCCGGAGGCTCTTCACCTCGCTCCCTTGCAGGACCAAACCGCACTCGAGCGTATCCAAGACCTCAAACTTGGAGCGGGCTTTGCGATTCTCCGCCACCAATTTGATATCCGGCTGCGTCCTCCCGGATTGACCAGACTTCTCTTTGGCCATGGCATCTGTCCGCCTTTATTGGGCACACCTCACGCCGCTTCCCGAGCCCCGCATCAAAAGGCCAACGCTCGGCCACTGCCGACCCGGCTGTTTTGGTCCGTCGAAAGCTCTCCCGCTCGCGGGAGTTTCCGCTAGTAGAATTCTCCGCAAAACCTTGCAGAACTTGCCGTTGTTGGAGCCGCCACTAAATAGCCATTTAAGTCGAACCGCTCGCGGCGTCCGAGCTGAACGTCCATTTCTCCTGGCTCAGGTTGGCGACAAAATCTTGGCCAGAATCTGCAGCCCGGTCGGCTGTGTATGATACCCTTTGGCGGCCAAAGGGACGCCGGACCGGCACGGTACCAAGACGGGGATAAACGCGTGGAAATTAATCTCGACCGAATTCCCAATAACGACATTCGCCCTAGCGAGCAGGAGTTGCCCCTGACGGGGTGTGGCAGGGGCATGGTGCCCGCGGAGGCGTCTCGGCTTCCCCGCTGGCTGAAGCGAAAACTCCCCAAGGGCGACGTTAACCATTTTACTGCCCAGGTGCTTCAGGAACTTAAGCTCCATACCGTATGCGAGGAGGCCCGTTGCCCCAACCGGCCAGAGTGTTACGCCCATCGCACCGCCACGTTCCTTATTCTCGGCGATATTTGCACGAGGGGTTGCCGTTTCTGTAGTGTGCGAAAGGGAAAACCTCTACCCCCTGACCCCGACGAGCCACGCCGTGTGGCAGAAGCAGTTTATCGGCTGGGACTCCGGCACGTGGTCCTGACCTGTGTCACCCGAGATGATCTCCCCGACGGCGGCGCCTCGCAATTCATTCGCACTATTGAAGAAATTCGCCGTCGCGGGGATGTCACGATTGAGATTCTGCCTTCCGACTTGGGCGGCAATCTCGCTGCCTTGGACAGCCTGATTGAAGCTCGCCCCGATGTGTACAACTACAACACGGAGACAGTTCCACGGCTATATCGAAGTGTTCGCGGTCCTCAAGCTAATTATCGATGGACGCTGACGATCTTCCGACGCATCCGCGAACTTGCGCCTGAGATGGGCAGGAAGACTGGCCTTATGCTCGGCTTGGGCGAAACGGTAGAGGAAGTGCTTGAGTCCTTGGCCGAGCTAGCCGACGCAGGCTGTCAGATGGTCACGATTGGGCAATACCTTCGACCTTCGCCGGCACAGATGCCAGTGGCCCGATATGTCCCGCCCGAGGAATTTGAGTGGCTTGGCGAGCTAGCCCGCCGCCTGGGGTTTCGCGAAGTGGCCTCCGGACCATTTGTTCGCTCCAGTTATCATGCGGCAGAAATGTTTCAGCACGCCTGCGCGGACAAATGACGGGCAGCTGCCCGTAGACTTTTCGGTGCACGCACGACGAGTATGAGTACAACCTGCAAGGCTGTCGCTGAGTTACGCCATCTTGTTCATTTGCTCAGAGACTCTGCTCCGCGAGACCTCTTAGCGGACTGTCTTAGCGGCAAGGGCGAAGTTCACGTCGACGGAGTGTGGGGGTCTTCCAGTGCATTGGTTACAGCAGTCCTGCGGGAGCTTGACTTTCGGCCGATTGTCGTGGTGCTCCCCACTCCGGATGAGGCGGAAAACTTTGTCGACGACCTGGCGCTTTTTACCTCTGGGCACATCTATCGGTTTGTGCCGTGGGAAAAACCGGCCGGGGAGCGAACTCTTCGGGACGAGGCATTTAGTCAGCGCTTGCAAGTGCTAGAGGCCCTCGGCTCGGATGATCCACCCGATTTTGTGGTGGCATCAATCCAGGCATTAGCTCAGCCCGTGCATGCCCCTTACGAGCTTAGGCAAGCGCGGGTCACTTTTGAGGTAGGACAAGTTCTTGACCTTGAGAACTTTCGGGAGCGGCTGGGACAACACGGTTTTGTTGGTGTACCGGTGGTGCAGTGGCCGGGTGAATTCTCGATCCGCGGGTGCATTGTTGACATCTTCGCTCCCAATTCGCCTCAACCTGTCCGCCTGGAATTGTGGGACGATCAGATCGAATCCATCCGCACTTTTGATCTGGCTAGCCAGCGAAGTGTCTCGCGACAAGATCGAATCACCATTAGCCTCATCGGTTTAGACAAGCCGGAAACCGCCTCTCTTTGCCACCATCTCCCTGCCGAGGCTGTGGTGGTCCTTGTTGAGCCAGCTCGGACCCGGGAGGAACATCGCCTATTCCTGGAGCGGCAAGACTCCCCGCAAGGTCTTTTTAGCTTTGGTTCGCTTGCCGAGAGGATATCCCAGTTTGGCCGGGCCTGTCTGTGGACTTTTGCCCCTGCAGTTTATGGTCCGACCTGGAAGGTCCGAGCTGGCTCGGTGGAAAGACTCAGCGGACAAATGGACCGCGTTTGTTCAGAAATAGATGAGATTGCTGGGTCTCAAGAGGTGTATCTTGTTTGCGAAACAGAAGCGGAGATAACCCGGCTTGGGGAGCTTTTTGCCCGATCGCAGCTTGCAGGCGACGGACGTCTTCACTGGGTCTTGGGGAAGCTTCACCAGGGCTTTCGGCTTGTTGACGCCAACATATGTGTCCTGAGCGCTGGCGAGCTTTTGTCGAGGCAAGAAATCCGCCGGCCGGTGACCCGGCTTCCCAGTGAGCCGATTGACAGTTTCGCCGAGTTGCGGGAAGGGGACTTGGTGGTCCATGTGGCGTACGGGATCGCCCGTTATCGGGGGATCAGGCTCCTTCGCAAAGGCGAGTACCAGGAGGAACATCTTGTTCTTGAGTTTGCGGATGAGACGCTCCTCTACGTGCCGGCGTCGAAGATCTCGCTTGTCCACAAATACTTAGGTCCCCGGAAGCGCCGGCCGCCCCTGTCGAAGTTAGGGGGCGTCAAGTGGGAACGGCAAAAGAAAGAAGCGCTCGCGGCCGTCACCGACTTTGCCGCCGAGCTCTTGGAATTGCAAGCAATCCGCGCCACTCAGCCGGGCATTGCTTTTCCCCCTGACAGCGAATGGCAACAACTTTTTGACGCTTCCTTTCCTTTTCCGGAGACGCCGGATCAACTTAAAGCCATTGGCGAAATCAAAGCGGACATGTGCCGGCCGCGGCCGATGGACCGATTGCTCTGCGGCGATGTGGGGTTCGGAAAGACCGAACTAGCGATGCGGGCGGCTTTCAAGGCCGTTGACGCGGGTTATCAGGTCGCGGTGCTTGTGCCTACAACCGTCTTGGCCGAGCAGCATTACCGGACCTTCACCAGCCGGATGGCCGCGTTTCCCTTCCGCATCGCTATGCTCTCGCGTTTTGTCCCCCCGAAGGAGCAAAAGCGAATCATCGAGGAATTGGCGGCCGGAACGATTGACATTGTCATCGGCACACACCGGCTGGCATCAAAGGATGTTCAGTTTCACAACCTGGGCCTGTTGATAATCGACGAAGAACAGCGGTTTGGCGTGGAACTAAAAGAAAGGCTCAAGTCCTTACGCAAAACTGTAGACGTATTGACAATGACTGCCACGCCAATCCCGCGGACACTCCATATGGCCCTGATCGGTTTACGAGATATCTCCGCCTTGCATACGCCGCCTCAAGACCGCTTGGCGGTAGAGACGTGTGTCGTAAGGTTTGATCCGAAGATCATTCGGCACGCTGTCCTCCGCGAGCTAAGCCGGCAAGGCCAGGTGTTTTTCATTCACAACCGTGTGTTCGACATCTACGAGATGGCCGCCCAACTACAAGTTATTGTGCCGGAGGCACGAATCGCAGTCGCCCATGCGAAAATGCCTGACGACGAACTGGAGGAAGTGATGCTGGATTTCCTCCGGCACAAATATGACATGCTTGTCGCGACGACGATCGTGGAGAATGGCCTGGACATTCCGACGGTGAATACGATTTTTATCAACGAGGCAGATCGCTATGGCCTTGCCGATCTGCATCAGTTGAGGGGGCGTGTCGGTCGTTACAAGTACCGGGCTTACTGCTATTTGCTCCTTGATCCTGGCAAGCCAATCACCCCGCAGGCAGCCCGTCGACTTCGGGCCATTGAAGAATACAGCGAACTAGGCGCGGGCTTTCACATCGCTATGCGGGATCTTGAAATTCGAGGTGTGGGCAACATCTTAGGTCGCGAGCAAAGCGGCCATATTGCCCGGGTGGGATACGAACTTTATTGTCAGCTCCTCGAACAGGCGGTTCGCCAACTTAAGAATCTGCCGCCTAAGCCGCAGTTCGATGTGGAGATCAATCTGCCCTGTTCGGCGTTTCTGCCGAAAAGTTATGTCTCGGACCTTCGCACAAAGGTCGATCTTTATCGCCAGTTGGCGAAAGTTTCTACCGAGGAAGAGCTGGCTCAACTGCGGGAGACGGTCGTGGACCGGTTCGGCCCGCTACCCCCGGAGGCGGTGAATCTGTTCCAAGTGGCCGAGCTCCGTTTGGCAGCCCAGCGGTGGGCGATTTGTTCCATTCGGATCGAAGACCAATTCGTTGTCTTCAGATACTTGATTCGGGCCCTGGTGGAGGAGCTTGTTAGACGATCGGGGGGCCGGCTACGAATAGTCGACCAGCGCTCCGCCTACTTGCCGCTTCCGCGCGGAGTGCTTAAAGGCCCCGGATTATTGCGGGAGCTAAAGCATTTCCTCCGGCCAGCCGAGACCAGCTAAACCGCAATTGCCCCTCGCCCCGGGGGATCCCTAATATTTGTCGCCGTTTCAATCGCCATCCGGGGAAGACGCTCGGCGTGGGGTTGGTCCGGGCTGGCCTTTTTGTCGAAGGATAACAAACCCGGCGGGGCGGCTCGGCTCCGAAATGTGGCTTTCTCCCGGGGATAAGAAGCGGGGCGAAAGGAGCTACTCGGTTTCACCTACCGCACCTCGCAGACCACAAAAGGTACTGCGAGAGGTTTAAATCGGGCCCGAACTATTTGAAAAAGCCCTTTGTGTGCCTAAGCTTGCTGGCCACGGAGAAACTGTCCGGAAAGGGCATGGGATCGAGCAAAATTAGCTCGGCGGGGGCTGCCGGATCCGCTAGGAGCCTATCAATTAGCGATCTTATCAAGAAAATCTACTTTTCTTGGGGGTCGTCGCGACCAGAAAAGCTTTTGCAACAGGCAGAAAACCTCTTCAAGCGAAGGTGAGCACCTCATGGGAAATTTTCGTCCGGCCAAAACACTCTCTCGGGAGTAATGGCCCGTCTTGCTCGCTCAGGGATGAGGGGGTAACCGCAATTCGAACAAAGAAAAGCTCCAACCGCGTTTCTGCTCGAACTAGGTTCTTCTGAAGCTCTATCCGGGGCCCCTGGGGCTGCCTCGCTGGGGCGTTTGAGGCCCCTAGGAGTAAAAAGAGCGCTAGATTTCGCCGGAAAACTTTGGTAACAGCCTCGTCATAACCACCACGCAGTCCAGTAGATGGAGCAAGTCTTAACTGCTGAGGTGCTCTGCCGTGTAAAACCCGCCGCAGTTTCTCAGGGGGGCCTGGCGGGGCTGAATCAAATTTGCGCGCAAATTTGTCTACCTCCGCTGCTTCTACTTATTACAGGCATATGCGTGGAAGCTCAAACTCCTTCGGGGGCTTCCGCCCGGGATTTCACCGTTACCGTACAAAGCTCGCCTCCCGGGGCGATAGTCCCGCCGAGCTTCCCCCCACCTCCCCAAGCCGCGTCTTCCGAGACTACTCAGCCTTCCTCGTTTTTCGGGATTGGCGGCCATTACCCGCAGATGGAGGGCTTTGAACCTCCGCCGGAACCTTTGGGCTCTCCCCCAAATTTTGTCCCGACTTTGCCGGGGCAAGTTAACCCCATCTCTGCCTCGGTCGTTCCAGCTCCACCGGGGAGCAGTTTCCCGGTGCCGCAGGCCCCGGTGGCGGAACTTCGGCGCTTGGATGACGTGGAAATCCTCGCCCAGGTGGGAAGCAGTTGGATTTTGGCAAAGGATGTTCGGCCGGCTGTGGCCGAGGTGATGGAAGAGCGGAAAGGTTCGGTCCCTCCGCGGGAATGGCCCGTGCTTGAGCGAATGGCCACGGTGCGAATTCTTGATCAACTTGTGGAGACGCGGCTTTTATACCTGGCCGCCAAACAGCGGATCCCGGCCGAGCGGATGGGCGAAATCGAAAAACGCCTCACTGCCGCTTTCGAGGAGGAAGAACTCCCCCGGCGGGTCAAAGAGGGCAAATTTGGCTCCGTTGACGCATATCGGGCCAAGCTTGAAGAGTGGGGTGGCTCATTAGATCAAGAGCGCCGGCTTTACATCGAGCGAGCGATTGCTTCCCAATGGCTCCATCACGCGATCGGGCCAATCGCCGAGCCTGACCCAGCTGAGCTCCTGGCCTATTATCAGACCCATATTCACGAGTTTGAGACGCCAGCCCAAGTGCGTTGGGAAGAAGTCTGGGTCAACGTGCCGCGGTACAGCGAAGGCCAGGAAGCCAGAGAACGACTTGCGCTTGTGGGGAACATGCTCCTGGCTGGGATGCCCCTTGAGGCGGCGTTAGCCAATCAGCCGCCCGATCCGCCTCGCTGCGAGGGAGCTCGCCGCGACTGGATGGCCAAAGGCTCTATGCTCGTCGATCCCATTTTGGAGGAAGTCCTCTTCCACCTGCCGATAGGAATGTGGAGCGAAATTTTTCGCGTGGGCAACCGCTTTTACATCGTTCGGGTGTTAGAGCGGCAAGAAGCTGTTCGGACGCCTTTTTCCGACGCGCAACCGGAAATTCGCAAGCGAATTGTGGACGAAAGGCGTCGAGAAAAGATCCGCAACTATCTTGCGGAACTTCGCTCCCAAGTGACGATTTGGACCGTTTTCGACGATGATCCGCAGGTAGCTGCGTGGCGCCGCATGTGGGCTCAGTCTCGGCGTTAAAGCACTTGCAAGCCCAGTGCGTTTATGAATCAGCCGAGAGGGTGGCCAACGCCTGGCTACAAAGATCGTCAACAACTTGGTCGCTCGGCCCCTCTGCAATAACCCGGACGACTGGCTCGGTATTGCTCGGTCGGCACAGCAGCCAGCGATCATCCCACGCAAGACGGAGGCCGTCCGAAAGATCCACCCGGGCCGTGGGAAACATCCGGATAAGCCGCTCTGTTTTCTCTGCGAAATCGGCCGAAGCAAGCGAGACTTTTAGCTTCCGCATGGCAAACCGCGGTAGCTGATCGGCCAACTCCCGCACAGAGGCATTCTCCGTGGCCATGGCTTCCAGGATCAACGCGATACCAACGAGGCTATCGCGGATCCATCCCACCCGGGGGTCGATGGGACCACCATTGCCTTCCCCTCCAAAGATGGCTCCATGCTCTCGCATCCCCCGCACGACATTTGCCTCGCCCACAGGTACTCGAAAACAAGGCACCCCAAACTGCGCAGCGATCCATTCATTCATCAAGCTCGTTGCACAGTTGATAACAATTGGGCCGCGGCGCTTTCGCAGCACATGATGCAGACACAGGCTAAGCGTGTACTCCTCCCCAAGGAACTTCCCGCAGCTGTCAAAGACCCCTAAACGATCAGCATCTGGATCGAGCACAAAACCTGCGTCCACTTGCGAGGCAGCGACGATTTCCCCGACGGACAGGAGGTTTTCTGCCAACGGTTCGGGCGGATGATAAAAGCACCCATCCGCGTCAAGATATAGCCCGACAACCTCGCAACCTAAATGTTTAAGGAGCCGCTGGGCGAGGGGTCCGCCGGCGCCTCCGTTTGCGTCAAGAAGCACGCGAAACCGTCGGCGCCTAATGGCCTCCACATCCACAAGATCAAGCACAGCCGATAGGTGCCAAAGCCCGGCCAGGCGATTGGCAACATGGCTCCCTGCCCCCTCGGCCGAAGTTGCGTACGCAAATCGGCACTGGCGGAAAACCTGCACGAGTTCCTGGGCCTGCTCGGCCGGGAGCATCTTGCCCTCAGCGTCAAGGATCTTGATCCCGTTTTGTTCAGGCGGATTGTGGCTTCCGGTAATCTGTACGCCCCCTGCGGCCCCACTCCGGCGCACAACAACGCCGATCGTCGGCGTGGGCACAATTCCGATGTCAATCGCCTTTCGTCCACAAGCAGCCAAGGCGGCAAGTACGGCGTGATAAAAGATACGACCACTAGGCCGGCTGTCCCGCCCAACAACGACCTCTCCGGGTGGCAGGATGTGGCAGGCGGCTGCCACATAACAGACAACCGTTTCCGGCCGAAGTTCCTTCCCCACCACCCCTCGCATCCCGGAGACACTGACAATTGGCTCGGATCGGCTCACTGGGCCCACCTCCCTACCACACTTGCCGAGAACCTACACGCGGTTCTGTATTCTCTTGCCACCCCGCCTATTTGGTCGGGCCACACATGCTGGCGAACTTAAACCCTGTCCTCAAATCCTGTGATTCGAGGCGCCCCTTTCCAGCCAAGGCCCACCCGGGGCGTCTTACCCGCTCGGAGCCGCCTCAAGAACTTTTCGACGCCTGAAGCATCAGGTTACGCGGAAGCTCCAGCCGAAGGACCGTGGTTAATTCACGGGGACCATGTTGGGGTTTATGATTTTGAAAACAGCCTGCTAGGGCCTGTTTTCCAGTCCGTGGAAGCTCCTACGCAAATTCCCATGGAACCTGCAAGCTTGCCTCATCCAGCCGCAAAGCCTCGGCAAACTCGCGGAACTCGTAAGCACAAGTGGAAGCGCCGTTGCTTTGATAAACCCAACCGCACCAATCCGTTGCAATTCACCGCGTCGGCTTAAAGTCTGGAAGACAATCCCTTAAAGTCTCGCCTCCCACTGTTTTTTGCCAATCGAACATGCCACGGTAAAGAAGCCCCAGATGATTCGTGTAACTCGTGCTTTTCTTTCAATTCCCGCCGCGGGGAATCGCGCAATCATACCTTACGCCAGAAATCTCAGGCCCTAGGATGAGGTCAAAGATATGGGTTATCCCGGCGATGTGGAAAGGAGGACTTAATCCGGCCCTAACGAGGATTAGCTTTCCAGGCCGGGGAACACTCCGGATTCATCAAGGCGGAAGCCCCAGAAGAATCTAATCCGAGCACCCCTCCCCCCGCGTGGCTTTGGACACCAGCGGCTTTTCGCACGACTGAATTGCCGCCCCAAGCGCCCACGCGATTGCTTCCCGCTTACCAAGCCCGTTACTCCGCCCCTAACGAGAATCCGCGGCGTTTACAATCTCCACTTCCGCAGTCGGCAAAAGCTCCGCCAAAGCCTTCATGTCCCAATGTTTACAGGTTAAGCCGTAATAAGTCGGCAGGACCACTCGCGTCGGACGCTCCCAAGTCGTCCGGGAAGTGTCGTGCTTGGCCGTAGGTTAAAGAGCCTCCAATACCGCAGCCGCCAACCATAAAGCCAAGCCGCCGATGTGCCGCCGGCTACTAAGAACTAAACAAAGCTTTTCAAGAAGCCTTCCTTAACCGATGGGGTGGGGTGCCGGTTTTCCCGCGGTTTTGTCGGTCGAGACAAGTTGGTTAAGAAGCGACTCGGCGGCGGATTCCCCCGAATGAATGCAATGTGGTATGCCCACCCCTTGATATGCGTTCCCGGCAAGGGCAAGCCCAGGGTGCTTAGCGATAAGCGACCGGATCCGGCCCACCCGCTCCAGATGACCAACGTCATATTGCGGCATGCTTCGCGGCCAGGGGAAGAACCAGCGTTTCTCCGGCATTCCGTCAATCGCAAACAGCCGCGTCAGTTCGGGCAGCACAAGTTTTTCAATTTCCTCCTGCGGCCTGGAAGCTAAATCTGGGTGCCGGGCCCCTCCCACAAACACGCGAAGCAACACCTTTCCGGCAGGCGCGCGATGAAGGTACTTTTGGCTGCTAAAGCTCACCGCGAGGATCGGGCTATGCTCGATGGCAGGGACTACGCATCCCATCCCGCGAAGCGGGTGACGGACTGCCTGCCGGTCATAAGCCAGGGCCAAAATTGCTGTCCCTTCGTATCGGATGCTCGCCAAAAGCGTGCTCAGCTCAAGATCAAGGGGCTCAACAAGGCGAGCAGCTTCAAAAGCCGGGATGGCCAAGATGATTCCGTCGAAGACCTCCGCCTGATCTTGGAGGCCAGCGTCCGTCGGAATATGAAACCCCACCTCCCATCCAAAGTTCAGCTTGCGAAGACTTAAGACCCGGTGATTGAGCCGAACCGATTCGGGGGGCAAAGCCTCCGCCAGCCGACCGATTAATCGCTCAAGGCCGTTCCGCAGCGTGACAAACATGCTGTAACGAGCGCCACTTTCGCGGTGATGCCGCCGCTGCAAGGCCCGCTCCTTTTGCATTCCGCGGATGAGGCTTCCATACCGTTGTTCGATCTCGCGGAACCGCGGCAAGGTCGCCAAAAGACTAAGTCGCTCCATATCCGCCGCGTAAACGCCGCTGACGAGAGGTTCGACGAGCCTTTCGAAAACTTCCCTACCAAACCGACGCCGCACAAAGGCGGCTACACTTTCGTCGCTGTTGACTTTTCGTGGAGGGATGAAATACTCAAACCCTGCCCGCAGCTTGCCCCATATGGTTAAAAGCGGCGTAAGGGCCATCGGCCATAACCGCGTGGGGGCCATCATCAAGAACCCGTCCGGCAAAGCATGCAGTCGGCCCTTTCGCACAACCAGCGTCCGCCGATTCTCTGGACACGTCGATGTAAGTTCATCCTCTAAGCCAATTCGTCGACAGAGGGCAAGCCCCCATGGATAGGTGGTGATAAAATTGTCGGCACTCCATTCCACTTGATAACCGTCTTCGTGGACGGTCCCCAGGACCCCGCCCAGCCGACTGGAAGCCTCAAACAGCCTCACCTCCACCGCCGGGTCAAGTTCCCGGATCCGGTGAGCTGCCGCCAGTCCCGATATCCCACCACCAATTACCGCAATTCGAACCACAAGCCCGCTTCCTTATTCCTCAAGCTCGTCAGTCTCGACCGCCAAGTTTCCCGCATCAAACCAACCACCGACAACAAGCATTTTGACACTTGAACCTCCCCGGAGCACGCCAATGCAATTAATATTACGTTCCAACAACCAGTCGGCCCCGTACACACCTTCGGGTAAGTTCGCGCCTCGGGCAACAAGCCGAAAAGGGGCCAATCGACTCGCCCAATCCGTACGGCCTAGAGGGGTCAGAAACTACACGAGGAAGAAATAGGCAACACGCGAAGCCGAGACGTTGAATTTTCCTCAGCCAGCCTTCTCAAAGGGGGTACGCAAGGCAATTTGCCGATAGCCAAAAGAGGCCTTCCCGCGAACTCAGCCGCTTGCTCATGCAGGGGCCAACCGGCTACTTGAACCAGCCGGAATAGGGGCGGTTTGGGGGGACGGACAGCACCTCGGGTAGGGGCGCGGGTTCACCGTTATATCCCGCGTGGGCCGGGTTACCCCGTTCAGAACGCAGAGAAGATTTCAGCAGAATGCCACCGGGCAAAAGTGATGCACACTGTTCTGCGCATCCTGTCGGCCGCCTTAATCCCAACCGGATGTGCCGTTTCGTGGCTCGGCTGTGGCGAGAAGTCCGCGAAACACCCACCCGGAGGCGAACCCGCTAGCTTTCAAGAACTCTCTACCGATGAATGCGTCAAACTGCTTGCTCACCGAAGCGCGATTGTCCGGCGCCAGGCGGTAGCCGAACTAGCCGCCCGAGGTCGCTCAGTGGTGCCCCTCGTTGCCAGGCAGTTGGCCCAAAAGGGGAATAGCCCCGCACGCTCCGCGGCCGCCGAGGTCTTGGCCAAACTGGGGCCGGAGGCGGCAGAGGCCGTCCCTGTCCTTGCTGAGGCGATTTTCGACCGCGGTTGGACCGGCCGAGAGTTGGCCGCCGCTGCCCTGGGCGAAATTGGTCCGTCGGCTGCCTCGGCGGTGGGTGCGCTTACGACAGTCCTCCGGGAGGACGAAGAACCCCCCGTCAGGATGGCTGCAGCGAGAGCTTTAGGCAGGCTTGCATCTGCGGGTGTCGTCCTTCCGTCAGAAGCGTTGAAGGCTCTTTTAGAAGCACTTAAGGATTCGGACCCGACTATCCAGGCCGAAGCCGCCGAGGCCCTTGGCAATTGCTCCAACCCACCGCCAGAGGTCGTGACGGCCTTAGAAAATCTCGCCCGCTCTGAGACGTTCATCGTTCGTCAGGCGGCCGAGGAGGCCTTACGACGCCTCCGCAATCCCAGAGGTAAATAAACACCGGCCACCGAGCGCGGGGCAACTTTGGTCGGGACTACACTTCTTTTGCGTCGATCCACGACATCATTTTCCGGAGCCGACGGCCGACCTCCTCGATCGGATGTTCCTTTTCGCGCCGCCGCATAGCCTTAAATGACGGGGCGTTGGCTTTATTTTCCAGGATCCACTCCTTGGCAAATTGGCCGCTACGGATCTCCTCGAGGATCTTCCACATTTCTTTTTTGGTTTCTTGAGTGATGATCCGCGGACCGCGAGTGTAGTCGCCATATTCGGCGGTGTTGGAGACACTATACCGCATGTAACTTAGGCCGCCTTGGTAAAAAAGATCAACGATCAGCTTAAGCTCGTGCATACATTCGAAGTACGCAAGCTCCGGTTGATAGCCAGCCTCGACAAGCACTTCGAATGCGGCCTTAACTAAAGCCGATACTCCGCCACAAAGCACGACTTGCTCGCCAAAAAGATCGGTCTCGGTTTCCTCGGCGAAAGTCGTTTCAATCACGCCGGCCCGGGTGCCGCCGATACCCTTAGCGTAGGCCAGAGCAATGCGAAACGTTTCTTCAGTCGCATTCTCTCCCACCGCGATCAAACAGGGTACCCCAGCGCCGCGGACAAATTCCGATCTAAGTAGATGACCGGGCCCCTTGGGAGCCACAAGGGCAATCGCCACACCCGGCGGGATGTCAAACTGTCCATAATGATAGTTGAAGCCATGGGAACAAATGATCAGTTTGCCGGGGGAAAGATTGGGGCGAATTTGCGTGCGAAAAACATCCGGCTGAACCTCATCGGGGATGAGAATCGTGACAATATCTCCGCGGCGAACAGCCTCTTCGGTGCTTAACGGCTGGAAGCCGTGGGACAGGGCCAGCTGATAATTCGCCGTGCCGGGAAGCTCGGCCACCACCACCGAAATGCCACTGTCGCGAAGATTCTGAGCATGAGCGTGCCCCTGGGAGCCATAGCCCAAGATCGCAACGGTCTTATTCTTCAAGAGGCTAAGATCGGCATCTTGGTCGTAGTAGATTTTTGCGGGCATTTTCCTTCTCCTTTCTTAGTTGTTGACAAAAAAACTATTTGTTCACACCGCCTCAACGAAGGCTCGCAAAACCGCACCTAATACCCGCCGGGGCAATTTTCCAAAACAAACCGAACTCAGCGTCTTACGGCAAGAGCCTGATAGGCAGGCCGCCTCCGTGCAAACCCGGCGGGAAGTTGAACATCTACCCACGTTTGAAGAAACCACCTCACACAAAGCGGAGGCTAATGACAAATGGCCCCCATGATACCCAGCCTATTAAGTGACGTAAACCGCCCCGCCCCGATCAGTTTCACGGCGACCTACCGAAGAAATGCGGTATTCCATCAGCAGTTTGTGGTGCTTGAGCCTCAATCGCTTGGAACGACCGCACCCGGGGGAATAAACGCCGAGAATTGCAACCGGACAGCTCCGAGAGCTTATCGAAACTCCGCCCCGAGAGGCCCCTACCCCGAAAGCAATCGAAAATGTGTGCGGATGCACTTGAAGAGGCGCAAACGTTTGATCAAGCGGCCCGAAAGTTCCCAAGTTCCAACCGAAAGTTCGGCGAGATTAAAGACGAGACCGCAGCTAACAAGCGGCTAGCGCTTCCCAAACCGCCCCCGGCGCTCCCCCCTGGCTTACGAGGCGCTTGCAGCCGGAAGCCGAAGCTCTCCCCTTGGCTCGATTATGCAAACGTGCTTCTTTCGCCGGGAAAAGCCACAAGGCAATTCAGTTTGTGTGGTTAGGCAAACTCCCAAAAGCTGCGACGGTTTAACTAGGAGGGGAAACCGACTGAGAAACCTCGGCCAGATTTTGGTCGGAGTTCCCGTTTAGCAGCCGCCGGCTTCCGCGGACCAGGGCAATTCGGCCCGTCCGGGCAAGTTCGATGATCCCGAATGGCCGCATTAGTTCGATGAAAGACTCGATTTTCTTTTCCGGCCCAGAAATCTCGATAATTACGGAATCGTGCGAAACGTCAACAATTCGTCCCCGGAAGATGTCCGTTAACTCGCGGATTTCGCTTCGCTTTCCTGGCGGCGCTTTGACCTTAATAAGCATCAAGTCTCGTTCGACGTAGTCCTGAGAGCTAATATCGTCCACGCGGACAACCGTCACGATCTTTTCCAACTGTTTACGGACCTGCTCAAGCACCGCGTCGTCGCCCATCACCACAAAAGTCATTCGCGACAGCCTGGGGTCTTCTGTTTCGCCCACTGCTAGGCTATCAATGTTGTATCCCCGCGAAGCAAGCATGCCCGAGATGTGGGACAGCACTCCGGGGACATTCTGCACAAGGGCCGAAAGAATATGTCTCATCGCCATAGGTCCAGGTCAGCACACCTGATCAAAGAACTATACTCGCATGCCGAATTATTCCCAGCGTTTTGCCGCTCGAAGTTAGCCTCTCCTACGATCGGCGATCGTCCCGCCCTGCCACAGCGGCTCGGTTAAGGAAGCCCTGCTAAATGCGACCCTCCCGACGCCGTCTCAGCTAGTTCTTCCCCACACCTTTATGGCCTACTAAATTCGGCCGACCCAAGCTGCCCAGTCGCTTTATTCAATGCCGAGTGTCTAGTTTACCCAAACCCAGAAGTTTCCACCCGCAAAGCCCACCCAGGAGTCCGCCACAGGGCTTGAACCACATACCACAAAATTCCACCTGGTGAGGAAGGCTCCGGATCACTGCCCCCCAAGCCGACCAAGGGCCGACAGAACCGGCCAAAGCTGGCCGTCAGCTTCCCAGGATTAACAGAGGCCTTTCCTCATTTAAAGAGACTTGACCGGCCCGGGCGGTTCGCTCCCAAAGGCTCGAAAACTCCGGCAAATCGGGCGGATTTAGATAATGTTACCGCCGGCATAAGCGTTATGCATAGCGCGGAACGTCCGAAATCCATTTGAAGTCCAAAAGAAATCCAATGGGCCCGGCAATTTTCGTCTTCCTCGCGGAAAATGTGCCGTTGAAAGCCTGGCGGACAGTCAAGCTGAGTCGGTCGGGTCCTTTCGGTTAAATGGTCGCATGTCCCAAGCGGATCCCTACCCTCCCGACCGGCAGAACTCATCGAAGAACTCAATCTACTCGCGAAAGGGGGGCCACGGCAAAGGCATGGGCAGTTGAGCTCAAAGAACTGAGCCAAACTGAGTTAGCAATACTTAGACACATGCCGGGGGCTCACCGGCGAGGAGTCCCTTACAAGTTGGCCAGGGGTGATTGCACCTAAGCCCCTCGTTTAGACCCTACGACGCGCGGTCCATGGGGTTAGTCTCCGGCGAGTTGATCGGCAGCCAGTGCAACCGGATCCGGCCACCGGTGGGAGCCGAGTAAGCTTCTACCGTCCTGCACTTGGGGAATGGGGCGTTGTCGCAGACCACGACGATCACTCGGGAATTTCCCACCCGCTGGCGCAACATTCCAGGCGGGCGCTCCACAATTTGGGACCTCGGTGGGGTCAAAAGGGCGAGGTAACCGCTCGTTTGATTTTTGATTGCCAGGCTCAGAGGCCGGGTAGAGGAGAATCCGCACTGTTGCAGAGGATAGGGCTTCAACAACGGGCCTCGTGCGCATTAACGTCCTCGTCCAGTTTGGGAGGAACTTCTTGCCGCAGCGCCCCGGCCAGGCGGCATTTACGGCCCCAACGCGGGGGTCGCCACCACCCGATGACCCCGGCGGATCTTTCAGGCACCATTTCTCAGGCACAAATCCAGCTCTACTTTCCTAAAAGAGCCGGGTTTTCATGCCACTAAGCCGTTGCTGCCGGCACCCCCACGCAAAAGTTTTGCCTTTCTCCCAGGGAGGTTGCACCTATCGAACGTACCCGGGGTGACCAGTCCGCGATTTGCAGCTTAGTTAGAAGTTGCCCGACTAACTTGAGGCCAATATCCGGCCCTCTCGTCAACCGCCAGTACCTGTCACAGTAACCTCGCTGAATTTCGCCCTGGAAATGTTAAAGTGCGGTTAGGCTCTTCGTAAGTAAGGGGTGGAGGCGGGCACCTAGCGAAAGGCTTGCCCACCGAGGGATTCTTCGACAGCTGAGTCGTTTCGGACTGCCACTACTAGAAAGGGAGTTGCATTTATGGCTACGCCTCCGGGCAACTACGGTAACCAAGCACGACGTGTTTCTGGGGTCTGGGTGATCGCGTTGACCACGCTCGGGGTGGTCACGGGGATTGTCCTATGGAGGCTGGTCGGCGTAACCCTCCTTCGAGATACGGCGCCTCCCCCCGTCGGACCGAGCGTCCCTTACCCGGAAGAAAGGCAACCGTGGGAACAGATTAACCAAACCGTTGCTAAACATACCGATTGGGCCATCTCGGAGGTTGAGCAACGGATTAACCGGTACCATGAGGAAGTGGATCAATTCTTCAGCGATTGTAAAAGTCGAATCCCAACCTTTGCCGACGAAGCATGTAGTGTTTGGCAATACCTTACCTCCAGCCAGGAAGAATTCCGCTGGTTTGTGGTGAAGAAATTCTCTGAGATCGTCTTTTCTGAACCCGCTTTTCGCGAACTTTTGGTCAACATCGAGCGGCGATTTGTAGCCGATCTTCAAAGCATCGAAAACGAAATGCTCGTCCGGATTCAAGCAGATCTCGAAGACCAAAGCCGCGTCCCCCTTGCCGGCATTAGGCTCCCGGACCTTCAGGCAAGGGTTGTGGAGATCGCCGACGTCGTTGTTGGCCAGATGTCGCAGATAGTCATCACGAAGATCGCAGGTACCGTCGGGTCGTTTGTCGCCGGTGAGGTGGCCGCCATGGTCATAAATCGATTAGCTATTCGCGCCGGGCTCTTCGGAGCGGCCGGAGCCAGTAGCTGGTTCACTTTTGGAATTGGCCTCCTAGCGGGGTTCGCGATGGACGCGATCATCTCCAAATTTATTCAAGACGAAGTCCGCCGGGAGCTTTACGCTATGATCGCCCCCCGCTTGGACGAGATGTGTGCTGAAGTTGTTAACGGTGCCAATGGATCTCCTGGGATCCGGGAGAGATTGACCCAGATTGCTCGGGATCACTTCAACGCTCAAAAAGCCCAAATTGTGAAGGCGTTATGTGAATCGCCACACCCTACCGCCACCCTGTAGCCATTGAAAGCATAAAGGCTTTGTCCATGGTGCGGC
>JANXBW010000031.1:48780-54613 GCA_025060325.1 Thermoguttaceae bacterium | reverse complement strand
GTCCTCCCTGCATGCGCAGGGATGTTCCTTGATCATCCCAGATATTGGCAATCGGGTGGCCGTTCTCCCTGCATGCGCAGGGATGTTCCCGAAAGTCCGAAATTGCGTCGTCACCTAAAATGGCAAATGAGGGAACAATTCCAAAGAAACTACCCACCAATAGTGGACGAGATATTACGCAGGATAATAGCAGAAACTCATCGGTAAACCCCGAGCAGTTCGAACAACTGATGGAGCGATAGTTGGCAGAAGCTTTAATCAGTTTTTGGGGGCAACTGGTCCCTCAGTACGGTTTTGAGGTTGAAGTGAGAAGATTAAGATGAAACCGGTTACCCCTTGCCGGTGTCTTCAGTGTAAACAATTTGAAGGAATGGATCTTCGAAAGGATTATGAAAAACTTTGGGGGATCCCACCCGTACCGGTTTTATCTGCAAGGCCGTCCCTCAAGGAATCCCCTATGAAATCAGCACAGCAACACGTCGTCATGATCGACCTTATCCGGGCGACAGGGGAATACGGTTTGAACCCCGACCAGATGGAGAGTGGGCGTTTCTGAAAGATCAGGATGCAAAAAATGACCAGCTCAATCAAAAAAACGAACTAATTCAACAACACCGGTCCTTAGAGAGAAACCGCCAGAAGGTGAACCCCGGCTTACTGGGGGCATTCTCCCTAAACATGCAGGGATGTACCAAGTAAACAACCGGCCTCTAGCGTTAAGGCTTCTTTTCCAACTTTCTGCCGTCTGTTAACACTACCTCGGCCCTCCGAGGGCAATTCGGTCAATCCTATGCCACTTAAAAGGCAGCCGACCTGGCGAGAAATCGCGTGGAAATATCGGGCCGAAAAACGGCTTCGGGTGTCGGCGCCATTATCGGGCTAAGCCGCACTAAGCGTTACTGCGAGAGGCAACCTAGCCAGTGAGCTCAATCGCGGTCGCCACAAGATGCGTGCGATCGGCCGCACGGGTAGAGGAATTCCGGTGGCGATATTCGCGAGATATTGACTTTAAAGCGGGGAATTATCTTTCGGCCTGCGGTGGTTCGCCGAGGGATCATGGCGAACGCCAAACTCGTCGTCAAGCTTGGAGCCAATCACAACTGTCTCCCCTCTAAGCTGCGGTGAGACAAGTGGGAGCCCAGTGTGTCCCACGGAGCTTTAGGTGCCAGCTTTGGACTAAAACGGGGAAGCCGACAAATTCTCACGCCGCGGCCGTTGTCAAAATGAGGTGTATCGGCGATTCCAGGGCAAACGGCTTTCGGCCAAGCAGGCTAACTACCGGAGCGTAAAGCAGCTCGTTCAAATTCGGAGGCCGAGGCCGGAAACGTCTCGTAATTGCCTCCCACCACCGGATGCAACGTGATCCGGACGTCGGAATAGCTATGGCTAGTTTGCTCGATTTCGAACGACTCCTCCCTGGTATACCAGTATTGCCCGTCGGAGCCGTAACGAACCACGATGTAATACCGCCCCGGGGCCACGCCGGCTATGGTGCTGCTAGTGCCATTAGGAACGTTCATCTCGCCTTGGGTAGGACCGACCAAGCGAACTACGGCGAGCTGGCCAGAGTGGTTCTCGAATCGAATTGTTTACAGGCCTACAGCTCCCGAACCTTGGACCGTCTCGTGGTTGGGTAGCGATTCAGGTAGAGAGAGACTTGCCAAATCAGGAATAGAGGGCAGCGTGAAGTTAGGCTCGAAGCTTCGGAGATGCGAGGGCGGCTTTCCGTCAAAAAAAAGCGCGCGGCTTAGTAGAAGCAATATGCCTAATCCGACACCAATAGCGGCACTATCATTTGCTTCCGATTGGGGCGCACCCTGGTGCTTTTTCGGGTCCTTGGAGGGCGAGTCGGCCATGGGAAATCTCCTCCCATTTCACGCCGGGGCTATGCACTTTTGCAATTTTGAGCATCCTCGGCCCAACTCTCATCGAGCAACCTTCTGAATATAAGGACGGATCCGCCAAGGTTTACTTGCGCAATGAGACAGCTTTTCGACTTTTGAAGTTCAAGTGAACTGCGGCTTGGTTTCAGAAACACCAGGGGCCGGCTCGCCGGAGTCATGAGGTTCGTTCAGCCTTTGATGGGTTCGAGCAAAGTGTTGGAAAAGAACCGAGGGAAAACATTCTCGTGGTGGAGAGCTTGGCGAAAGATCGGCTTTTGTTAGTAAACCGATTAGCTGGCCAGAGTTCGCCAGCCGCTGCAAAGGGGAAATGGTGTCCGCTTTTTCGACACCCGTTTCTCCGGTGGTAAGCGCAAGCGGCGCTTGACGAGGCGTTCTGGCCGGGCCAAGCTGCGGGATTGTCCGGCTATCTTTGAGATTCGAAACGCCCCCAAGGAAGCGTCCCGACCGGAAGTTGTAAGCAGGGTAATCTGAAAAGACTGCCACGGCAGAGCGTTTAGAAACGCGAGACTTCACTCAGTTTCCAGGAAGTACTGCCTTCAGCCCCGAACCTTCCGCGGGAGCACGACCTTGCCTGCAAGAGCGGGGTCCTCAAGGGGCCGGTACTTTTTATCAGGCAATCTCGTCAACGCGGAGCTTACGTCTTCCCTGCTTCAAGGGCAAATAGCTGTTTGTGATCCAACACAACTCCTGCCTGCCATGCGCCAGGGACAGCCTCGTGGTTGACAACCAGAAGATGAAGCAGGTGATCTGTTCATCGCGATTCTTCTAGCGCGAGATGATTAAGCAACCTTCCTAAAAAATTAAGCCCGTCGCAGTTATATTCCGCGCGGTGGTTATTAAATGCCAGCCAGCCTGAGAAACTTCCACTGCCTTCGCAAACATAACTACTAAATATTTCCACGACCCTTTAGTTTGCCGTCCACTAAAAATGGCACAAATTTGCTGATTCGCCCCACTTTTTCAACCTCATACGATAAAGTGTGCGTAATGCCAGACGGCATCTGATCCGAAATGGGGACTCGCAGAAAATTTTGAGCGGGAGTCTTGACACCCATCTCGCGACAGCTAGAATCTTTGCGGGGTTAGGGGAAAGTGCATGCCGATCTAGCTGCGTATCAGTCGAGACCGAAGTTCGAGCTATTTCTCAGCATCGCAGCTTATCTACGACGCCGCTCGGCGCGAGCTTCGGTGACCCAAACGATTAATTTGGGCTTTAGCGCAGACAGTTTATTTATAAACATTGTTGATGGCGGCTGCTAAATAACAGGCTATTTTAAGTCAGGCCGGCGGTTTTGCTCGTCCACCCCTCCGGCCCCGGGTTAACTTACCCCTTTAAAAACAAGCGCTCTTAGTCCATGCGCACAAACCCCGCAGGGCCCATAGAGCACGTGTAAGTGGTGGCGGCTAAAGGCTGAGAAAGTAGCACTTGTTGATGTCTTGAGATCAAACCTGTGGAAGGGTAGAAGTTAGAAGTGACGCTTAGTCACCGCGGGAAGGTTCTTCGGAAAGTCGCTTGGTAATTAGTCAACCACAAGCTTAGGGTGGATCATTGGCGGTAACAAAAACAAATTGTCAACGGCCCCGTTGGCAGTCCGTCTCTGGTTGGTGATTGGGCAACCAGGGCTATTCGTCGCGTCAATAAGGCGTGGAGTTTCTGGGGTATAGGTCTTTTTTTCGCTGCGAGGAGGACATTCATGGCCAAAACAAGTATTCGCGTCAACACACGTGGATTTACGCTCGTTGAGCTTCTGGTGGTCATCGCGATCATCGGGATTTTAATTGCCCTTCTCCTGCCGGCCGTTCAGGCTGCGCGAGAAGCGGCACGACGCAGCCAATGTGCCAACAATTTGAAGCAGATTGGCCTTGCCTGCCACAACTTTCAGGATGTTCACCGGCATCTGCCTAATGGTGCTCGGGACGGTTACCACATGGTCAACAATCAGGAAATTGACCCGCCCACTTGGTGTTGCCGCGCACGAACTCAAAGGGGTTTTAGCTGGTCCTATCACATCTTGCCTTTCATGGAGGCGAAGACTGTTTTCGATTTAGCCACACCGAGTGAAGATCCGCCTGCTCAGCCTAATCAACAGACATATAACCCGGGTGAAGACCGAGTAGCTCGGCAGGCTATTGTCAGCTATTACTGTCCTTCGCGAC
Organism: Thermoguttaceae bacterium; assembly: GCA_025060325.1. GTDB lineage: Bacteria > Planctomycetota > Planctomycetia > Pirellulales > Thermoguttaceae > DTLM01. Next base: position 50,552 of record JANXBW010000031.1, on the reverse strand, counting down.
GTGATCCGAAGCCGATGGGTTCCTCGTTGTTTTACCGCTGCGACTATGCCGGCAACGCCGGTGAGCGGGGTACGGCGGGCATTCGCGATCCGGGTAGCCGAGGCGAAAAAGGCCCAATTATCATGACGGATATCGATCGTACACGAATTGAGCTGATTAAAGACGGCAGTTCCAACACGATCCTTATTGGCGAAAAGGCACTGCATCCGGACGAATTCGGCAACGACGGTGGCGACAACGAACGCTGGAATAACGCAGGTTGGGATGAGGACGTCATTCGTTACGGGGCAGCGGTCAATTCGGCGGGACAGGCTTACGGCTTGCCACCGATTCCGGACACTTCCGCTCCGCGCCGGGTTGGCAGCACATGGACAACAATCACCGACCTGGGAGGCCGATCCTGGGGCCAGTGGCATCCCTACTTTGGTTCAAGCCACCCCGGTGGGACAAACTTCTGCCTTGTGGACGGCTCTGTGCGATTGATCGCATATAACGTCGATGCTGAGGTGTTTCGCCGGTTGAGCCTGACCAACGATGGCCAGCCTGTGCAACTTCCGTAAACAACCCGGAAACCAATGCCCTCGGGTCCCGGCTCAAAGAAAGGCCAGGTCGACATCATAGTAGCTTAGCCGAAATTAGGCAGGGTGGCGGTAAGTGGAAAGCTCCGGTGCCGAAAACTATCCGCTGTTAAGTTCTGCGGGGGCCGGGGTTTCTTCTTACGGCGGCGGCAAGAAGCAACACAGGTCATACACCCGCGGAGGCTTGCTGCCGCCGGGTATTTACTGTCGAAGCAAACTTTCCTCCGCCTAGGAAGCTTGTGGCGCACAGCGGTTCCCTGGTTTAGCCGCACGGAGAGCGCTTTTTCCGCCCTAAGCGACTGCCTTTTGTCGCACGTAAGGTTAAGCTGCTAGTTTTTGTGAGCAAGTTGTTTACGAGTTAACTTTTGGGGGAACGGTCATGTGTCAGAGAGTACGCACTCGCAACGGGTTTACGCTGGTTGAGCTTTTAGTAGTTATCGCGATTATCGGGGTCCTGATTGCCCTGCTACTGCCGGCAGTGCAAGCTGCTCGGGAAGCTGCTCGCCGGAGCCAGTGTACGAATAATCTCAAGCAGCTTGGCCTAGCGTGCCATAACTTCCAGGATACCTATCGGCGTCTGCCCACCGGAGCTCGAGACGGTTATCATTTGGTCAACAATCAACAGATCGACGCTCTGACGTGGTGTTGCCGGGCGCGAACGCAGAAGGGCTTTAGCTGGCTATACCACATTTTGCCGTTCGTGGAAGCTAAGAACGTTTTCGACCTGGCCACACCGAGTGAAGATCCCGCGGCCCAGGCCGCTCCTAACGACTCGCAAAACCCAGCCGATTACAACCCTGGTGAGAACCGCGTGGCACGCCAGGGCTTATCCTTCTACAACTGCCCCAGCAGAAGAGCACCGGAACCCTACGGGGCATCGGGGTTCTTTCGGGCAGATTATGCGGGCAATGCTGGGGAGCGGGGCACAGGCTCTGTGCGCGCTTCAGGAAGCCGCGGCGAGAAAGGACCAATTAAGATGACCGATTTCGACACGATCCGCCTGGAACTCATCAAAGACGGCACATCCAATACAATTCTCCTTGGCGAAAAGGCCCTTCATCCACGGTCCTGGGGCATCGAAGGGGGAGACAATGAGCGATGGAATAACGCCGGTTGGGACGAGGATGTCATTCGCTTTGGGGCGGCGGTCAACACGGCGGGATTGGCCTACGGACTGCCTCCCATTCCCGATAG
>JANXBW010000031.1:0-48770 GCA_025060325.1 Thermoguttaceae bacterium | reverse complement strand
GACGAGGATGTCATTCGCTTTGGGGCGGCGGTCAACACGGCGGGATTGGCCTACGGACTGCCTCCCATTCCCGATAGATCGGCCCCGTCGCCTGTGGATATTACCATGCCCGATGGTGCGTGGACGTCCATCACCGATTTAGGTGGCCGAAGCTGGGCTCGCTGGCATCCTTACTTTGGGTCGAGTCATCCGGGCGGTGCCAATTTTTGCTTGGCCGATGGCTCAGTCCGGCTCATCCCGTTTACGGTTGATGCTGGAGTGTTTCGGGCGCTCAGCTTAACCCATGACGGCGAGTCGGTAAGTTTACCGTAAACTTATAACGATTGACCCTAGCCACATTAGTATCAACTTGTTAGCACTAGTTAACGGAAATTGAGGGAGCGACTCATGAGAACCACATGCACCTTTGTGTTGACAGTGGTCATAGGGCTTTTGTTGGGCTGTGGTGAACCCCCCCGCCAACTAAGCGCTCCAGAGCCGGCTAACCCGGAGGTGGTGCGGCAGGAAGATCAAGCGGTGGGCGCAGCGGAAGCGGCCGAAGCTGCCCGGCAGGCCAAAGAAGCAGTAAAGCGATAGGCCGGCCGTTCCCCCGCAAGGCAAATCCCCCCGCGGATGCCCGACGCCGGGGTTCAATCTGTCCTGAAAATTGGACAGGAAGGTTTTCTGTTGGCGATTGTCCGCTGGTATTTCAACGCCCTCAAATCCGTAGCCGGACCAGGAAGACGTCAACAGGCGTAAGTGACGTGGCGCGCCAGGAAGAGGATGAAACCAAGGATCCGGTCACCACACTCGGATTAATTGGCGTGCGACGGACCTTGCTTAAAGGGATTCCCGGGCAGGCCCAAAACAGCAAGGATTAGGTTTTTACACAAGGGCAAGTTTGGATTTACCCTGGCTGCACATCGTCATCAAATGACCGGTCAACTCGTCCCCCTGCTAAAGGCCGGGCTCCTAGGCGCTCGTCGTTATCTCTCCCCTCGTCTTGCAAGGACTTCTAAACCAGGTTCTTTCCGCTAAGTTGCAGTGGATCGTGGATTTTGTCGCAAAAAAGTAACGCATTTGTCGCAAAGTGACTATTGACGTGACAAAACTACGCATTAAAATTTGGCACTGAGAAGCGACTAGTGGGCTCCGCCGAGGCGCTTTTTGGCCTCTAGTCACATAGGTGCGAGGCTGTTTGTTGTGTGGTAAGGTTTACACGACCTTTTCGAGGAGGCACTTTTTTCACCACCGACGAGAGATTTCGCGTCAAATTCTGCCGCCCGCAGAGCATACCGGGGCAAGTCACAATCGCTTCACTGGCCCAGTAGATGTGGCGTGGTGGGAGTCTCAAAACGCCCTTAAGCTGGGAAGTCCCCTCGTAGAAGTCTCCGCGGCGGAAGGCGGCAAGACACTTGTCTGGGTTTGCCGTCAAAAATGTGCGGATCGGTAAGGTCGTTGAAGGAGGGAGTAATTGCCATGAGGTCCGTAGTACGCTGTTCTAGGTGTAAGGGTTTCACCCTGGTGGAATTACTCGTGGTAATTGCCATCATCGGGATTCTAATTGGGCTTCTCCTTCCTGCGGTGCAGGCGGCGCGGGAGGCGGCACGCCGCTCGCAGTGCTCTAACAACCTAAAACAAATCGGGCTTGCCTTGCACAATTACCACGACACCTACCAGACGTTCCCCCCGGCGATGATCAATCCCGGCTACACCACAACCGGCACACCTAGTAGCTGGGTGCTTCCGGGCGTGCTGAATACACCGGGTTGGGTGTTGATCTTGCCGTTTATTGAACAGCAGGCATTGGCCAGCAGCTTCGATTACCGGCAATGCTTCAACCGGGCTAATCCCAACGGGCTGCCTGTGATTGGCTCAGACACACGTAATGCCCCCGGCATGGCCACGAGACTGCCGGTTCTGGAATGTCCTTCGGCTCCCACCTTAGGGGAGAAGTTCGAAGCGGCCAGGAACAATTCCCCCTACTACCTTGCCCCACCAAACGGTGTCCACCGAATCAATTACTTCCTTTCTTCCGGCGAATTTGTGGACGTGCACGGCCGTTATGACACCTACAATGCCGATGTCCGCCAGGGAGTGTTCGGCAACAACGGAGCAGCCCGAATAAGCTCCATCACCGACGGCACAAGCAATACCCTGATGGTGGGCGAGGGACTCGGCGGTGAGCGAATTAAGAACAGCTTCTGGTATGGCCCATGGGGCCTAAGCGGCGTTTACACATGTTGCCACGGCCGTGTGTCCAGCTCGGGAACGTCCTCAATCAGCTTTTCAGCTATTCAGCAGAACAATTTCCAGCTTAACGCCAAAACGTATATCTCCAGCTCTGGCGCTATCGTTCCGGGCTCGCACGCGTGGGTTTTCAATAGTGCTCACCCCGGCGGGGTGCAATTCTGCTTAGCCGACGGATCGGTCCGATTTATCGCGGAAACGATCGATTACCTTTTGCTCTGCCAGGTCGCTTACATCCGCGACGGTAACGCCGTGCAACTACCTTAATAGGGACGGGCTCCCTTACTTAGCCGACCTAAGCTTGGCGCAATTGTTTCACCATCCGCGCTGTTGCCAGTTACCTTCCGAGCAGGTGGTGCAAATCCGCGGACTGAAGTGGCTTTGGGGCCGAGCCGGTTGAGTAAGCCGCAAGTGCTGGCCCACTTAAAGTCCACAATCAAAGTTCCGAAACCAAGTAAGTTAAGACCAAAGGATTAGACATAACTTCGCCGGAGCAAGGAGCCGATGAACCGATTTGGGTTTTGCGCCTTTGGCTTTGCGGTGATAGGGCTTGTTTTTTGGGCGGCGGGATGTGGACAATCAGGGCCGAAGTTAGTGCCGGTTTCCGGCCGGGTGACAATCGGAGGGCGACCGGTGGCCAATGTGGCGGTGTTTTTCATCGGGCCTGATAAAAAGACAATCGGTGTAGGAAAAACCGACTCGGACGGCCGGTATCAGCTGCAAAACGGTGCGCTAGCTGGGACAAATCAAGTGTACTTCAGTACCGGTGGCGCCGAAGTCGAAGACCCGGCCCAATTGGCCGTCGTGGAGGCTGCCGGAACTCAGGCCCCTGCCAAGACAAAGTCACCGATCCCAGCCAAGTTTCTAGACCCTCTCAACCCTCAGCTGACCTTTAATGTACCGGCAGGGGGCACGACTGAGGCGAACTTCGACCTGACCCCCTAACAACATGCTCCCGGTTTATCAAGCAAGCCGGAAAGACCTGATGTTGTGACTCCGAGCCATTGCCTGAGGTAATGGTCAGATAGCAAGTCAACAATCCCGGCAAGCTTGCCTTTGGCTTCCGGAACCGATGCGGAAGGCAGCCCTTCGCCCCGGTTCGGATGAGCAATTGGTCAACAGGCAGCGCGGCGCCGGCCAGTAGTTGAGTGCTTTCGGTGGCGAACTATCAACTGCGTAGCTTCGGCCCGGAAAAGCGAACCTCGTGGGCTTAAAGCGGGATGATTCGCGTTTGCCGGGACCCTGCCGAGCGCGGGCCCATCAAAGTTTAAGCCCCGCTTGCGAAAATAACTTTGGTCAAGCTATTGGACCGGATTTGCCAAGGAATCGAGATAAAGAAAGTCTCGCTCCCAAGTCACGGGGCCGGCCCAAGCTCTTTTGCTTTCTTAGGAGTGGCCACGGCTTTTGCTCGACAAACAATGAGGAGGTGCTTGCGGCACTGGCAGCTTCCGCTTTCCAATGCGGTTCCCTGGCAAGGCTAGCTCCAAGCCTTCCTCCCCGCCAGCCCATCCACCGCGAAGCCAACTTGGTCAACGATCGCATCGCTCAAGAGGCCGAAATTTTTCCGGGGAATAATCGCTCTCGGTGACGAAGCCGAACACTCTCGTGCCGTTCGGTCCAGTTTAGTTTACGAATCTGGCCTCCCTCTGCGCGCCCTAGCCTCCTCACTGGGACTTCTCCCTTTTTAACGTATACACCCACTGAGGACTGGCGGACTGAATCTTAAGATCCGCCCAGCACGCCCAATCCCCCACGGAATTGCCTGCTGGGCCCACGTCGGCAACAAGTTTGAAGCGAATCTCCTTACCTTGCCATCGGCTGAGATCCAGCTCCCACGAAGACCAGGCATGTTCCTTTTGGTGTTTTTCGCCTAAAAGCTCCTGATGACCGGCTGAGTCGAGCACAAACACCCGATACAGGATCCCGTCGCCCGGATCGCTTCCATCGCCCTTACCCACCAAGCAACGGAGAACCGCGGGCAATTCCGCCGGCAGCCGGACCGGCTCGGTGATAGCTGCCACGCAGCCAACGCCCTTCCGGTAAGGCGGATGCATGTACAACGCCGCTTTCTCCACTCCCCCGCAGCGAACTTGCTCCTCCGTGACGAAAGCACCCGAGGCCACGTCAATAGGCTCCTCCTTACCCCGCAAGATTTGTCTTTTCGCCTGGATCGCGGGAAATGGCGATATTTCAATCGCTTGCCGGCTTGCCGACAAGATCCACGATTCACGGTGCACAAAGCCATCACTTTTCACTTCAAGGGCAAGTGAATGTAAACCCTCTACGGTTGGCGGCTTAAGGGGGATATCAAACTGGCTCCACGTTTCCGGGGAAAGTTGACAATCAAGCTCTTGCTCTTGCAAGCTCACCCGGAATGTGGCAGGCCTACCCAAGTGGGACCGGAGGCGAAGCCGAAAGTCATCCTTGTTTACGACAAGCTCTGTGTCGACAAGCGGTACCACTAGAAAATGAAGATGGCGATTGCCTACCGTAAGCCAGACGAGGCTCCCCGGCTTGGCATCTCGAGGGATGATCCATTCGGCAAGACCTTGGCCGTGGATGGGAACACTCTCCCCGGGGACAGCTTTCTCGCGGGGCGAGGAAAGTGGCTCACCGGATGGCTCCGCCGGTATCAGGCGATAACTAAAGGCACCGTCTTTAGGCTCGATAAACACAAAGTTCCGGCTCAAGCGGACCGTGGCAGCGCCAAGTTCTGTGGCAGGATCCTCGCCCAAGGCAATTGCTTGGGCACTCCGGCCGCCTAAGTCCACAGCCATTGTCGTGCACGAAAGTGGGATAAGCTCAAAGGTTCCATTCCTTTCCGGTAAAAGCACAATTTGACCATCGCAGATTACTTTTGGCAAACGGGTTAGCTTGCCGCGCCCGTTGGCGTAAAGATACTCTGGTGAGTCAACATAGTCCACGCGCTCGCCATCCCACAGGGCGGAGAATGCCAAAAGCTCGCCATCGGAAAATTTTCCCTTGGCATACCAGCCATTAGGCGGCAACGTAACCGGGAGTCCATTCGGTTGCCAATTGTCCTGCGTATGCCCGTTGACCCACAGCTGAAGACCATTATTGTACCTCACATAAAGTTGGGACCGCTTGTAAGCCCCACTACTGAGCGCTTTTCCCGTAGGAAGCATCCCTCCTGAGCCATCGTGATAAAGAATTTCCTCCACAACTGCTTGTGAGTACCGGGCGTGGACTTGCTGCACACCGTAGTAACTCCGTACCGCGTTTGCCAAACCGCCTTCGAGCACGAGGAACCCGGTATGGCCAAAGGCGAGCGTGGCCGCCAAGAACCGGTCCAAAGCGGCTTGTTGACTAAGCTCCCCGCGGCCGGCAGGGTAAAACATCTCCAGGTTGCCCATGCCGAAGTTGCAACAAAGGGGATGGAGCTTCCGCAGATCAAAGTCCACAAGCCAAGGGTTAATATCCAACCGGGCCAATTGATCCTGGGCATAGTTGCCATCAGTTAAACCGCAGTAGTACCAGTGGTTATTGCCTTCGCTGTAAACCGGCCCATTCCACGTAGCTTTCTGGCTAAGCATAATTTCCCCGTAAGCGTAGAAAGTGGCGGCGAAGGTTCCCGCCCCCGGCACCCGGGCATCATAATCCACATAATCCCACGGTCGGACCGCTGTGTGGACATCGCAATAAGCGGTGGTAAGGTGAAACTTTTCCTGAATAATGGGGGCCAATTTGGCTTCGAATTCCACGGCGCGGGCTGGCTTTAGGTTATAACAACGCGGCCAGGCCCGGCGCCAATTGCCATCGGGGGTCCTTGTCACGCAGTCTTCGTCCCAGAATTCGTTAACAGGGGCATAATCGGTGTAATTGTTGTAGATGCCGTAAAGGAATCCCAACTCGTGCATTTTTTGGCTATACCAGCGCTGGCCTTCGTCGCCGCCTTTACCCGGGGCTGCCCGAGTCCGCAGCGTAAAACTCTCGCCACCGTCGCGCCAACCGGTTTCGTGATCGGTTACCACGATTTTTCGCATGCCTAATCGGGCAATTCGTTTCCACAGTTCATAATCGCGGTTGCGATCGGAGGCACCATGTGCCCGCCACACCCGCTCACCGGTCACATGCATCCACGGAGACTTAGGATTAGGGATATTCGGCAGCACCTCCTCAAAACGGGGAGAAATCGTCAAAAAGATCCGCTCAAAGCAATCGTTAAGTGTGCCATCGGTTTTGGCCAGATAACGACTCCCTCCATTGAACCGCACCTGAGCATCACCGAGCTCGTTGACAGCAAAAAGCGCTGACGCATTGGAGCGATAATAATCCACAAGCCCCAGCATAAAAATCGGGGCATCCGCCGGGCCTGCAACCACTACCGCCGGTCGCTGGTGGTCGCACGTGAGATAAGGCAAAGTCACTAGCCTCGGTTGAGGAAGGCCCTCCGCCCGGCCGAAAGTAACTTCCCCCACAATTCCGCCGCGGCAAATCACGTCGATCACTAAGCTTTTTTGCCACAGCCGAAAGGTGTACGCGACCTCGCCCGATACCTCCCCAGCCCGGATCGTCCACACAGAGACTACCGCCTCATCCTGCATGCGGCAGGAACGCAACTCGTAGCTCGGATCGACCACATTACCATCCGGCTGTCGCAGGCGAACACCCCCACCCACCATGGGCCGAAAACGGAGCCGGCCGTTCCACTCCACCGTCCAATCACCCCAATGGCCTTCGGCAGGGCGGTAAATGTAAACGAGCGTGCCGTCCTCGCCCTGATAACAAAAGCGAAATTCACCGTCCCCGGCTACAAGCTCTGTCCGGAACGATGGTGTCAATTGGTCGGGCAGGATGGTCTCCTCGCGAGTAGGAAAAGGGAGCACCCCGGGCCCCGTGTTCGTGCCTACCGTTTGGCCTTCCGGCAAAGTGATAGGCCGGCGCGGTCTCGGCGCAAATTCCAAGGGTGGAAGTTCCTCTCGGTAGAGGGCAAGATTGTCGAAATAAATAACGCGGTCTTCCGGATTTGTTCCGCCGGCTACCTCAATCCCCTCCACAACACCCCCGTTATCAAGCTGACGTGCTTGCTCCGCAGTTAACTTAGTGTGGACGAGAAACCATTCCTTCCAGTAGACAGCACCAAGTTCCGCCCGAAGCGGCTTGCCCTCCGGAGTCCGCAGCAAAACGGCCAATCGAACTTGCGGGGTCGAAGGATCGGGCATCCACGCCCAGTTGTTACCGTAAACCCAAACGTTGACACAGTCGACCGGCCCAGCAAAGCGAATTGGTTCCGGAGGCCGAATCACTACCACCGGTCGGGGACCTTTGCCTCGGTAACTAAGTCGACCCACGTATTTGCCCCATAGCTGCTCCCGCCGCGATCGCTCCCACGAGGCTTCCGCATCCCGGCATTCGACCGTCCACCCAGCAAGATCCTCAAAGTCAACAAGCGGAGCCCGCGTATCCTCGTAGCGATTGGCCCAGTCCATCTCGTACGGCCGTTTGCCCACCGGCTCCTCCTCACTCTGCCCGCTGAAAGACACCGTCGGCAAAAGCCCCGCACCAAGCAACAATCCGACCCACAGGACCACCCATCCAATCCGACTTGTAGTCATCGCTTTGCTCCTTCTGCACTCCATGCCGTACCCGTCCCAGCCGAGCAAAACCACCGGGAGACGTTTTTGCTTCGGCAGTGGATCGAAGCTTTTGGAATTACCCAGGCCGTGGGTTTTGCCCAACCATTTTCGCCCAGTGATGATTCCGCCTCAAGCCGATGGTACAATTCGGGCATAATCAAACGGCGACAACCCACCGAAAAGTTGCCGCACGATCGCGCAATCCAACAGTTTGGGCACGAATAGGCCCCTGTTGACGTAAGGCGCACGTGGCCGAGTAAGAAGATCTTTCCCAAGAAGCGACCGGCTTACAAGGAAATGCGGCAAGCTGGTAGAGTGCTTGTGTTGCCAAATGACGATGACATCTCTCAAGAGGTGAACAAGTCGGAGCTGCGATCTAGATTGTGCAGGCGATCTAAACTAGTAGTTTGCTTTTGGGCAAAAGGTGATAGTCGTGCACGTTGCGTCGGATCAGGTTTAGCCACCCTTTGACAACAGGAGGAGAAGCATCATGAAGGCCTCGCGAAGACAGTTTTTGGAAACAGCGGCCGCAACGGTGGCTGTGGCTCAAACTTATGCCGCAGGAGCAAAAGCTCAGCCCGGCCCTAACGAGACGATCCACGTCGGGCTTATCGGATGCGGTGGTCAGGGGCTTACGGTTATGCGGGCACATCAACTTTGCGAAGGTGTCCGGGTTATTGCCGTAAGCGATGTCCACGCCATCAAGCGGGAAAACGCTCGGAAAGCCGCCGGCGGCGATCACGTGCTTGCTTACCATGACTACCGGGAGCTTTTAGACAATAAAGACATCGACGTCGTCATCGTGGCCACCAACGGGCACTGGCACGCTTTGCCCACCATTCACGCTTGTCAACGCGGCAAAGATGTTTACCTAGAAAAGCCGGTGGCCACATCCATCGGCGAAGGCCGGGCTGTTGTGGAAGCTGCCAAGAAGTACAACCGCATTGTCCAAATTGGTACACAGCAACGATCCTGGCCGCACTACCGTCAGGCGGTGGAAGCCATCCGCGCCGGAAAGCTTGGGGAAATTTCCGAGGTGAAGGTTTGGGACTTCGACTATCTCTATCCTGGCATGGGTAATCCGCCGGACAGCGATCCGCCCCCGGAACTCGACTGGGATTTTTGGTTAGGGCCTTCGCCCAAAGTCCCCTATAACCCGAACCGATATCGCTACCATTATTGGTTCCGCGATTATGGTGGCGCTTGGCAAGTCGATTGGGCTGTCCACCACTACGACATCGTCCACTGGGCACTGGATATTTACGCGCCGGTGGCTGCCACGGCCATGGGTGGGTTTATGTGCTTTGAGCCCACTAACATCGAATGGCCGGATACCTTTGTTGGCATCCTGGAATACCCGCCTGGTCCCGTGGCAAAGAAGGGCTTCCTTCTCCAGTACACGTTCCGGGGTGGTTGTCGCAAGGAGCACCGGTCCCACGCCAAGTGCTTCTTCGGCACGGAGGCATCGATGCTCCTTGACCGAAGTGGCTACACCATCTACGCGGAGGCCCGCGGCGGTCGCAAGTTGGGCGAGGTGGTTGAAGAGGTGCCGAATATTTTCAAGGGCGATGTACATTTAGAAAGTGTCAAGGCCCATGTGGAGGTCTTCCTGCAGTGTGTGCGTACACGTAAACAACCCGAGGCCAACGCACTCATTGGCCATTGGGCTACCAACCCGGGTCACCTGCTCAACATTTCTTACCTGGTGGGACGCAAGATCCGTTGGGACGCGGAAAGAGAACAAGTTATCGATGATCCCGATGCAAATGCGTTGGTGACCAAGAAATACCGCGAGCCCTGGAAACTAGAGGTATAGGCCCAATTATTCGTCAACGTTAGGAAACCGGATTAACTTTGTTCCCTCTCAGGAGGGTACGGAGGTCAATGTCCTTTGCCCTCCCCGCCGGGCGGATTTGGTTTGCTTGGGGCCAAACGGGCCCTTGGTGTAAGGAAAAATCCAGGAGCCTCGGCCAGGTCACTGAAAGAGGTGGACTACCCACATAGTCGTCTGGCGTAAGCAGGTGGTCCCAAGTAAATCAGGAAACTCCTGGCCGCAGAGCTTTCGGAGCCCCCGAGGGCGGAGCTGTAGACGCGACACGGGCGGAAAGCGTAATTGTTTCTCCGGCCGCCCACCGGAAAGTGCGCCAAGATCGTTTGCAAAGCTGGGACAGTGTCCTTTCGCGGCGCCCAAAGTTTGCGCGGCGGCGACACAGGCGGTGCGCGGTGTCCCCCCTCTGTGAGAGCCGAAACTCCCTCTGCTTGCGGGTAGCGGTCGCTCAAACTGCCGTCCCCCCTCTGTGACAGGCGAAACTCCTGGCCAAGGGTGCTGGCGAATACTAACTGGCGATTTGTGCGGTTATTGTGGACTTTCTCATACATTGGCTATTCTGCCTTAAAAGCAAGCGGGCGACAATTCGTCAACGCTCTTCGCCACTTTCAGATTTACAAAGGGAACCTTCCAATGAAGCGAATCGTGTGTACCACCGGTATCTCTATCCAAACCAATGCCCAGCGATTTCTCGGGAATAAGGCGCGCAAGCTTTCCACATACACGTTGCTACAGCAATTTGTTGCGGCACTGAAAAGCCAAGCCGCTAGCCAGCAGGAGTTTCTGGCCAAATTGTCCGCGGAAACAAACAGCCTTTCCCGCCTGGGAATCTCGCAGGGCGACGAAGTCATTCTGCTCCACACTCAGACCAATTCAGGGAAAGAAGCCGCTGAAGCGCTAGAAAAAGTTTTGAGGCAAGAATTGAGGGTCCATGTCGAAACAAAACAGGTCTGGGGGCTCCAGGTGAGCGATGCCCAACGTTTTCGGCGGGAGGGGATAAGGCATCTTTTTGAAATCCTCAAAGAAAAGTGCGTCGCCTGGCGGGAAAAGGACCCGGATAACCGCAAAGTACTGCTCGATGCCACAGGAGGTTTTAAGGCGGTAGTGCCGTACCTTACTCTATTTGGCCTCATGTGGCGTATCGAGGTTGTGTACATTTTCGAAAATAGCAACACACTTATTCGGCTACCTCCGTTGCCGCTTCACTTCAACTACGAGCTATTGGCTCAGGGCCGGACGGCACTGCAGCGATTATTAAATGCGAAAATACTCCCAGCGGAAGAGTTCTTTCGCGAGATCCCGGGCCTCATGTACGAGGACCGGGCTTGGTTTGAGCCGCTCATTGAAAGGGACGAGAAAGACTACGTGACGCTCTCGGGCTTGGGGGAGATGTTCGTTCAAGAATGGGTGATAGATACTAAGCATATCCATCTTTCGCCGATGGCAAAGGAAGTTTACGACAAGAGTCGGGGAGACGTTCGGGAGCGGCTGAGGAACTTCCTGACGTTACTTCAAGATCCGTTATGGCGCAACGCTCATTTACACTCTTTTTCCGGTACCGACCTCCAAGTCTACAAGCTTCCCCATCAGCCCGAGAGAGTCGCCGGGTTTGTGCAAGGCGACAAAGTTTTTGTCTGCCTGATCTACCTGCGGCATGATGAATACGAGCGAGACCTGCCCGGCCGCCGGGTTGCCGAATTTAGGGAGCAGGTCAAGGAGTTTGTGCCACTGGAGGTGCTGGAAGAAGCTGGCCGCCCGGCCGGGGAAGAACCGGACGAGTTTGGCCAGTTGCGAGAGCAAAACGAGCGTCTCACCAATCGCGTAGCCGAGCTTTCTGCCGAAATTGAGCGACTACAAGCCCAGCTCGAGGAGCTGGAGAACGAATGCCTGCGGGCGGAAGAGCAATTCTCACTCCGCGAACGCCAGATGCAAATGCAGCTTGATGAGCGCACCGATCAGATTCGCGCCCTTGAAATGTCGCTTAGCGAACTGACAACGCAAAAGCAACTCGCCGAACAACAGCTGGCCTTTTTGGAAAACCAATTAAGCTCGCTCCGCGACCAACTTCGCTGGGCTCACCGCCCGTGGTGGAGAAAGCTGTTCAGGCTTCCCCCTAGAGCGTAGACGGCCCTGACTGAGTGTGTTCATTTGTGTGGCAGCAACAGTGGCTGTTGTTGTCCGGGACGCACCCGATGTAGGTACTGGCCGAACAACGCATTTGGCGACAAGAAAGCTATTCGGCCAAATCATCGAGGCGAGCTCGATCACAACCATGCCGGTTTTGTGGAACGGTAGGCTTCGTCGCCCAACCGGGGTTTCTGTCGGTTCCAGGTAGACAGGCGTAAGCCATCTTTAGACAGATGTAAATTAACTCTGCATCCGAAAGCCAAGCTCACGCGATCCGCATAGTGAGGCCGCCGTCGATCACGAAAGTTTCGCCCGTGATGTAATCGTTCGTGATTAATTGCAAAATCAGTTCGGCTACCTGTTCGGGTGTACCCTCGCGATGAAGGGGAATACGGTTTTCGATGTTGTGCCGGTATTGCTCTGGGCTCATACCCGCATGAAATCGTGTACGGATAATTCCCGGAGCAACACAATTAACTCGAATATTGTAATCGGCGAATTCCCGGGCTAAAGCACGAGCAAACTGGGGCAAGGCTCCCTTGACGACTTGATAGGGAAGATTTATCGGCAAGCCGCGGATCCCGGCCACCGAAGAGATCAACACTACCGCTCCTTCGCGCTTTTTAATCATTTCCGGGATAGCTTCCCGGCAAAGATAGTAAACAGCATGGACGTGGACATTGAAGGCGTGGTGCCAGACCTCCGGCTCAACCTGGAGGAGGCCGCCCGGCACAAGGCCTCCAGCGCAGTGGACCAAGATATCCACGGTGCCGTAACAGTTTATCGTCTCGCGGACCACCCGTTGACAATCTTCCGGTTTACCCATATCGGCGGTAATAAGGAGGCAACTTCGCCCCCGCTCCTCGATTTTTGCCTGAGTGGCCCGAGCTTCCTCGTCGGCAAATCGACCGACGATGGCAAGCTCGGCACCACGAGCGGCCAACAAACAGGCCGTGGCTGCACCGATCCCCCGCGTCCCCCCGGTAACTAACGCCACTTTTCGCTCAAGTTCCATGCTCGAGTTGTCCTCGCGTAGCCCAAGCCATACAGACCGACAGACTAACCAGCCCCACACCTCACCAGTGATACCTTTCGACGAAGACTAGGCGACACCAAAAGCTAAAGAGCATAACACCGGCAAGGTTTTTGGAAAAGGGGCAGGATGCGGCCTTTAACAGCGGTCTTGCCTTCCCAAGTGCCCATGTCGTGCCGCTGTTGACTTGGCTTTACAGAGGGTCACAACAAAGCAGAAGTAAGTTCGGACATAACACCACGGCCTTCCCCGTGTTCTCCCGCCGCGGGTCCAACGCTTAAAGCAGTTGCATGCAAGTGAAGTTCCCGCCTCCTTGATTCGTCTTCAAGACCGGCTTAACATGTCGCGGGATCTTGGAGGCTTCCCTCTCGGGATAGGCGAACTTCGTAAGTATCTTCCCCCACCGGAATTACTTCGCAAGAAATGTAAAGAAATTTGTTGATGATCTCAATATTGGTTTGGGCGTGGCTTGAGAGGCTCAGGGTGCGAAATCTTCCCTCGCCGGCTA
This sequence comes from Thermoguttaceae bacterium, assembly GCA_025060325.1. GTDB lineage: Bacteria > Planctomycetota > Planctomycetia > Pirellulales > Thermoguttaceae > DTLM01. The sequence continues at coordinate 35,448 of JANXBW010000031.1, read as the reverse complement.
AGGCCAGGGGAATGAGGATCTGATCGGCCAGATGTTCTCCAACTGGGGCCTCGGTAGCCAGGTAGCGGCGAACCTCCCGCGCAAGTTCTTCCGCCACCTTTTCCGCCGGTTTGCCTCGCTCCCCAAAATTGCAGAAAAGCTCGGTGATGTTTTCAAACTCAAGTTCCACGGCCACGACATTCCCCGGTCCGAACGCTTCCCAGCGCCGTATCGCTGTCTCCGCCGGGGCAAAGCCAAGGAGTTGGCAAAGGGTATCCACTTCCCGCTGGGCAATGTGCGGTGGCAAATTGGCAACAGCTGCCCAAGCCAAGCGCCGCCGGAGTGCGCCCCGTTCCAAAAGCTCCACTGGCCGGAGTGTCTCGCACCCCCTACCTCGCAGGACCACCCGGCCACCGCCGGCCGGATAAAAACCAGGCCGGAGGAGTTCCACCTCCACCTGGGCACCCATCCGCTTGAGGATCGGCAAGAAGGTCTTCTGGAGATAGTCCACGGGTGGCGCAAGCGGATTGTGGGTCCCGCCGATGAGCTCGATTTCCCACCGACCCGGGACCATCAGAATGGCCGGCAAGATGGTTTGGATGACCAAGCTGGTGCTTCCCGCAGTGCCGATGTCGAAAGAATATTTCCCTGGGCAAACCCGCCCGGGCCGGAACACCAGCTCCTGCGAGCCTAAGGAAGCACCCGTAACCTCCGCCTGACAAATAGTGGCGGCGGCAGAGACGGCCACCAGGTGCTGCCTTGCCAGGCCAGGCTTTGGTCGACGAGCACGAATCTTCTCGATCCGAAATGCCCGCCCGGTGACCATGGACAAACCGAGGGCTGTCCGAAGGATTTGCCCGCCCCCTTCCCCGGCTGAACCGTCGATAGTGATGATGTCGTCTGTGGCAGGCATAATGCTTATGATGACCAAGCAGAATGTTTTCCTGATCCGACCAAGCTAACACGAAACCGGCATGTGATTCTCGGCTTCCAAAGGCCGGAATCTCAGCCGTCCCCCATACGTTGAGTTTGGCAATCCACCCGCTTATGGGCGCGGCGAGTTTCCCAAGCGACTACAGGCAGCTTCCAGGCCGATTTCCCACCGGAAGACTCCCCCACGGATTGCGACTGTGATGCTCTCTTCGCGGAAAGCGCGATCCTGATTTTCAAGCGAAAGGATTCGCCAGCATTATAAACTTGAACGACCTCGTGCCCCTTGGGCCCCACTTTTTGGGCGACTTTGCTCGGAGATGGTAAGCATACCTTCGGCAAAATCGGGGCCTCCTGCGAGGACCCATCCCTCCAGAAGCTGGTCTGCCCGGGCCGGAAAGGTAGAGGTTCCTCAAAGCGGCTGGAGGCCAACCCCTTTCTGTCCTCGCTAATCGCTGCGTAGAATAAGCCCACTTTCGCCGAGCTGGCCAAGCTACGGAAAGGGCAAGCTTACCGCCGCTTCGTGAAAAAGCCGGGATTTCTCCCCGGCGTTTCTAACCGCCAAACGTATTGGGCGGTGACCGAGGGAGGCCATCACCGGACTTTCCCACCCCGGTGTCGTCCATTTGCCAGGAAAATTGCAAATCGATATGTCGGTTCAAGAAACCCTCCGAAGAAAAAGTGGCCCTGCGACAGGCTCGGCTGTACAAAGCGAGCCGAGCACGGGTCATGTGCTTCCGCCCCAAAGCCGGGAGCTTCTCGGCCTTAGCTTCTGCCTGATGGCGGCGGTTTTTTACACGGCGGCCAATATCTCTCTACGCTATCTGGCCGGAGTGCGCACTAGTCCGGCGACTGTCATCTTCGTTAAAGAATTGGTCGCGGTCGTCGCGCTTTTGCCGATCCTGCTTTGGCAATGGGTGAGGGGCCAACGCGTTTTTGTTAGCGCCAGGGTGGTGGCGGTGCTTGCGGCCATTGGTCTGGCCGTGCAACTGGGGGCCAACTTAGGTCAACAGTGGGCACTCGGGATCATTGGACTTGCGGTGGTCAGTCCCACGATCTTTGCCGCGATGCTTGGATCAAGCGCTATATTGGGCTTCCTCCTGTTGGCAGAACGTATCTCCTGGCAGGCAATCGCGGCGGTCGTATTGGTGGTGCTGGCTATTATTTCGCTTAACCTCAGTCTTCAACAGGCGCAAAGTTCAGCCCCGCAGTCGGCTGTCGACGAAGCGGGCTTGAAGGGATCGCGCGAAAGCCCCTCTGCCCAGTCCCCGGGAAAATCCCCGCAAGAATCTCCGCCGTCCGGTGCCGCCCAAAAGCCCGATTTCGAGTCACAGGAGGTTTATGCTGGCTGGATCGTTTTGGCACTTCTTACTTGTTGCGGGGCAGGAATTATTTACTCCCTTTTAGGCATCGCCATCCGCTGGGCGCGATTGCAGGGGGCGACCGTTGAATCAACCGTATTTCTCGTGACACTCATGGGAGTGATCGGGCTAGGCCCCATCGTGTATCACAACGCGCTGGGGAACTCGGCACCTTTGGAAAGCCGTCTTCTTGTGTTTATGATCCTTTCCGGCGTGGCCAATCTTGCCGGTTTTGCCGCCATCACCAAAGGGTATCAAATGACGCGGGTGCTTTACGCCAATATGGCCAACGCGACACAGGTGGCCTTTGGTGCCCTGGCCGGCGTTCTTCTCTTTGGGGAAGCTGTGAACTTTTGGCTCATCCTGGGGGTGGCGCTGACGCTGGCTGGCGTGCTGCTGATGGGCTACACCGCCACCCAAGAAAACAATCGGCCCGCATCGCAGCAACCCACTTAGCCCGCCATCGACCAACGCCGCATATCTACCGGCCCAACTCTACTCGCTTATAGCAAGACCACCGGCCGAGAAGAATTTCCCCCCAACCGGCAAGGGACTTCCTTAGTCCGGCCGACTATCATTTTGTGGAGAGCCTCTCCGGAATGGCACCCGTTTGGCACGTGCCGGCCGGTCCCGGTCACTCCCGACTCTCCCCAAAAGCTAGCGAAAAATCGACCACTCTCCCACCCAAAGGGTTAGAATCAAATTGGGGATGGGAGATGGTGCGTCCATTTATTAAGCGCTCACTCTGAAAAGTAGCGTAAGCCATGCCCGCACTTAATTTCCGCAGAAAACGTAAGCGTATCCCCTATTTTCGCCCGGTATTCCACCTTAAGCTTATCGCCCTAGCTATTCTCTTGGGTGTGCTAGCGGCCGGGCTCGAGGCGTTGTTTACAAAAAAGGAGAAGCCCGTCGTCTATCCATCCGACCAGGAGTCCCGACCCCACGGCTCAATCCAGGGGGTAACTACCGGCGGATCGCAATCGAAAGCGGATGCCTCTCCACCATCGAGCGAGCCAAAGGATGCGGCTTTCGTTGACAGAAAAGCCGAAATCCCAAGGCTGGGCGACACTGCCGCGGGAGGCCAGCAGAACTCTGCCGAGCTTATTAATCGACAAAGTCGTGTCCCGGCAGAAGAGCTTCCCGAGCAAATCTCTCTCTCCGGGGTTGAGGACAATCGTCGCGTAGTGCCCTCCGAATGGGAAGCTTGGCTTAAGTTATTTGCCCTGCTGGATGCCGCTTCGTATACAGAGGTTATCACCCGCGCAATCACCCCCGTGTCTTACCTCCAACTGATGGGGCAACCACATGTCTATCGGGGCCGACTAGTGAAGACCTCCGGCACCGTTCGCCGGGCCCACCGCGTCCGACCGCCGAAAAACCCGTGGGGCCTCGATCATTATCATCAACTGTGGCTTCAAGTGGACGATCATCCGGCAGACCCCGTGGCCGTCTGGGCAATCGATCTACCGGCAGAATTTCCCCTGGGCATGACCATAGAGGAGCGAGCCGAGGTAGTCGGATATTTCTTCAAGATAACAACCTATGTCGCGGCGGACGGAAAGGTACGCCGTGCTCCGCTTATCCTGGCCAAGACTATTAGCTGGAACCAGCGGCCGCCTATTGTTCAACCAGACCCACGGCAAGCCCTGCCCTATATCCTTTCGGCAGCTGCCGGCTTGGCAGCGCTTGCCACCTTTTGGGTTTGGTGGCGGACCAAAAGGTCCGGACATGCCCAATCTGAAAAGGGACGACCAGTTTTCGTCTACACCGACGCCGACGAGGCTCCCTCTCCGAATAGGGGACACCTAGCTTCGCCTGCCTCGGGGAGCACTTGCGGGTAGTTTTGGGCAAAGGCGGGAATTGCGCTTTGTTGATTAATCACGGATGTCTTTGATGAGCAGCGCTTCCAAAACTTCCCGAACCAATCGCACAACTACAAGAAGTGGGGGCAGGAGCAAAAGACATCCGCTCAGCACCAAGGGCAACACCCAGCCCAAACGGAAAATAGGAGTAAGCTCCGGCCAAAGCCTGCCCCAGGAGAGGATCACACATCCGGCCGCCAAACACAAGAACGGGCCATAGGGAATAACCGTCCCCTGCCGCAAAATAGCGTGGACAATGCCGAAACCAAGTGCAATTATCGGCGCGACAAAGAAAATAATCAGCACTCCTTGCCAGCCGACAACTGTCCCCAAGAGGGCCATCAGAACCACATCACCAAATCCCATTGCCTCCCGGCCAAGTGCCCAACCTCCTAAAAGGCGTACACCCCACACAAGAGCTGTCCCGGCTCCTAAGCCGATCAAAGCCGACAAAAGTCCCCGCCATCGTTCGCCCCCCACAGTCCACACGATCACAATCCCCAGCGAGCCGACAAGCCCCATGGCGAAGGCAAAATGCGATGCCGGACTTCTTACAAGCCGAGCGCAAAAGTACCGCCATGCGCGCCGCAAGCCGAGCCGACCGTGCCACCTCCGGTCCATGAGTGCAAAGCACCAAAACCACCACAGCGATAACCCAAGTGCAAGTGCAGGACCATTGGGGGCACCTTCCAGGGCAAAAGGCCACGGGTATGGGGAGGCAGCATGCAAGAAGCGATAATCGCTCCTCAGGTCGCGAATAATTTCGGCAGTTGACAAATGCCCCGAGAGTATTGCTTCCAAGCGATCCTCAAAAGGTATTCGGGGCAAATCGGGGAGAAGGGCCCACGGATAGAGGGCGGCCAGTAAGAGACCAAGCCATGTGCCAGGCAGCGTGATGGCATCCGGCAGGGTTTTTTCGTCCAAGTCAATAAGCGAGCCGGCTGTCATCAAAGTAAAGAGAACTGCGTGGAAGGCAAAGCGGACATGCAGTGTGGCAAGATCGGCCGGCTGGCTGGCAAAATCAACGCCGCCAACGACCACCTCCCACCAATAAAGAGCCGGTAATGCGACCGCCCAAGCCGCCTCCACCCCCGCCGGACGAATCCAAAACCCTTTTCCCCACGTTGATTCCTCCCGTCGGAGTCTCAGCCAACCCCAAACTGGCACACGATCGGCCCAAGTAACAGGTCCCCGGCGCCCCGGGGACCAAGGGCTTATTGGGCGACGATTGTACGCCAATTCGTAAACAGCCCAGTTGACAAGTGCCCCGACGCAAAGACCTAGTCCTCCGAGAAGGAGCCAGCCACCTCCCCAAAAGAATGCCGCTGCATCCACGGGCTAGGCTCCTTGTAGCCACGGGGCAAGAGCGGACAGGATCTCCTCGGCCAAGACCTCCGGCGGTCGGCCTTCCGTGTTGACAGTAAAATCAGCTGTTTCACGATAGACTGGCTCGCGCTTGGACAAAAGCTCGATTATCTCCTCTAAACCCCCGCGTGCTGTGAGATTGGGGCGACGCTCGGCCGTGGTGGGATCCGAATACATGCGTTGATAAATGGTTTGAGGACTGGCCTGAAGCCAAATCACTTTGCCCGATTGCTTCATCGCCTGCCGATTTTCCGGGCGCATTGGGGCACCACCCCCAGCGGCGATCACGAGCTTATCCCGAGCACAAAGATCGGCGATGACCTTTGCCTCAAGGTCGCGAAAGGCCGGCTCACCGTCCTCGGCAAAAATCCGCGCGATCGATTTGCCCGCCCGATGCTCAATCTCCACATCGGCATCAACCCACTGCCAACCCAATCGCTCGGCCAAAAGCCGGGCAAGTGTTGTTTTACCAGTCGCGCGATAGCCAATAAGCACAAGATTCATGACTTGCTCATATCCCTCCAGGACTGCCGGTCAAACCGCACGCAAACACGACGCGAGGATTCAGGCATATCCGCAGGCAATTGCCGGCTTTGGCAGATTTCCCACAGTTGATCCACATGCCGCTGACAATCGCTAGGATTCTTTAGTCTCGGACATCGTTCATGCTCCGGGACTTCCTTGCCATCGAGGTAGGAGAACCAATTTTCGATTCGATAGGTAGGAAAGGCCAGTAAAACCTTTTCCCGAGGTCGGATCCATTCCACCCCGTGCCCGGAGCAAGCCTCTCTTAACTGCCTTTGTCGCTCGGCCGGGCCATGGGTATTCCCGTCCATCAAGACTACAAGTGCAGTGGCCTTTCGCGCTGCCATCCGCCGGTAGTCCCGAAGTTCCTTGAGAAAGTTTTCCCGCACGAATTGCTCAGCCGATTGTTTACCCGGCACGATCCCAACTATCCGGAGGTCCCTCGGACCGACACCCAACTTCTTGAGAAACCGGCGGGCAAAAACTTCATGTTGCTGGTCCTCGCACAAAACAACAACCGTAACCCGCCTCATGTCTCTTGCCACCCGCGCGCCAGAATCTCAGACCAGCGTTGGCTTGTTTGGCCAATGGCCTCGCGCAAAGGCCTATGTAGAGTAGGACCGTTGGAATCGCGCCATAGGTAAACGCCATGGTCGGGCCCTAGATAGTCAATGACCTCCGGATGGTGGGAACAAATGATTACCAGCGGTAGCCGGACTGTGCCACACCGATCGACAAGCTCCATGAGCCAAGGCTGAATTTCGGCAAGCGCGAGGTAGTTGTCCGGTTCATCTAGCACCATCGCCGACCCAATCAAATCGCCAAACTCAAGCAACGTATACAAAGCTACTAGGACTCGTTGACCATCCGATATTTCGTCAAGACATAATTCGTATTGGCCGGCTGGATCGGCAAAAGCAATCTTAAATGCCCGCGCCTCTGCCCCCACTTTCTCCAACCTAATTGCCTGAAGCCCTGGGATCGCCTCCGCCAGCCGCTTTTGCAGGTCGGCTATCCGCGAGGGCGCCTCCTGAAGGCAGTGCCGATACCACGAAGCAAAATTACTCCCATCGAAAGACAAGCTAGGCTCTTCGCGATGCGACTCAGCGCGAAAATTCATCGGTATAAACGAGGAAATCGTTAAGTTACGCATAAATTCCTGGAAGGCAACAAGCCTTCGGTTATCTTTGGACGGAGGCACGCGAGCTAAATCCGACCAACTCCAGTCTGCGGGAAAACCAGGCCCTTCGGTGTGATCATCGCGGTAAAGCTGGACCGTTCCTTCGCGAAATAAAAAAAGCGGCTTTCCTTCAGTGTCTAAGCGCTCTTCAAGGATGCGTCCTCGTTCTGGGGGATCATGCTCTACTACTAGCCGATAGCGCAGCACACTCCCCTGAATCCCCACTTCTAGTTCGAAAACCTGTTGACGGCGGTTCTGCCAACGGGTAAGCGAACTGGCGGGAAAAGCCGCCCGATCGTTTACACGAACCTGGCCCCGCAAGAGCTCTCTAAGAGCGGCGAGAACTTCCAGCACCGCGGTTTTGCCAGCTCCATTGGGTCCTACCAAAACCGTCAGCGGCTGTAGCTTCAGTTCAAAATTCACTAAGCACTTATAGTTGTCGACGTAAATTCGTCGAATCATGCTTTTCTTTCAGTCTCCGCACCACAGCCCGAGCCAACGCAGGTCGGCCACGCGCTACATTTTGACCGGCGAAATCGCTCGTTTAATAACCTCACGCATCAAGGCGGCAGGACCTTCCAAGCCCGTAAATAGTTTGAATTGCAAGCAAGCTTGGCGGACAAACATCTCCACCCCGGTGATGACCTTGCAGCCGGCTTCGCGGGCTTGTTTGATAAGAAGGGTGTTCTCCGGATTGTACACGGCATCAAAGACGAGCATACCGGCTTGAAGATGCCGACCATCATAAGGCGTTTCGTCAACATTGGGATGCATCCCCACCGGTGTGCCGTTTATTAGGATATCTGGCCGAACGGCGTACCGACGGTTCCATTCAAGTGCCCGACAGCCAAATTGTTCCGCCAGATGCCGGGCTTTGGCGTCATCACCATCGGTCACGTACACTTCCGCCTTGCGTCGGACAAGCCCATAGACCATCGCCCGGCCAACACCTCCGGCACCCAGCACCAGTGCCTTCTTCCCGGCAAAGGGCGATTCTTGATCGGTGGGGATTCCCAGCGCTTCATGCAAACAATCCATAGCTGCCCGGTAATCGGTGTTGTAACCGTAAACTTCGCCGTCTTGAAAAACAAGCGTATTAGCCGCACCAATACCTCGGACAGCGCTGTCGGCCATTGTCAACTTCTCGAGGACTGCTTCTTTGTGGGGAATGGTCACACTGAGGCCTTTGATGCCCATGGCCGGGGCTTCTTCCAGGAATTGCCGTAAAGCTTCCCGCGGCACACGAATGGGAACATACACCTTATTGAGGTCATACCTGCGGAATGCCGCATTGTGGATAAGAGGGCTCAGGCTATGGCCAACGGGATCAGCAATAACACCGTAAACTTCGGTGTCGCGGTTGATCCGCTCACAATGATAGATCTCTCTCATTTGGCGGAAGCTGAGTTGACCGGGCGCAAGGATCCGCTCCTCGGAAAACGCTGCATATGTAAACGGAGCCCCAAATTTGAGCGTCAAGATCCTCGAAGGGATGCCCATTTCCCCCATGCAAAAGCCGATGGTCGGCACTTTCGCAGACGCCACCAGACGCAAAATGCGGAAATTGTCACACGGGTGATTGGCCATGGTGACAATCTTGATAATGTCCGGGTCAAGCTGGGCCATTCGATCATAGATCGCTTGAAGATCGTCCGGAGTCTTACGAAAGTCATGAAAGCTAATGATGCGCTTAGTGTTGCCAAAGCGGGGGATCTGATGGGCAATGTCTTCTTCTAAGTCCACATATTCCACTTCGTCGGCAATCGCCGCCCGAAGGAGCATCTGCCGCTCCTCTTCTGAGCCTGCCCACATGCCCCCGTCCCGTTTCCGGCGACAGCACACGATGACGGGCGAAGGCCGATCGGCCAACAACCGCTTTAAATCCGGAGCCGTCGCCAAATAATCCAGCCGCAACTCCACTAACCTGGCGCCTTGGGCGACAAGCTCTCGGTGGGTGTCGATCATCGCCTGGTGTTGGCTGCGGGCAATACTAACACAGATCATCTTCACAAGCCCTTTGGCTCATAAGACACAGATAAGCTACCGAGCCATCTTCCGTCGACGGTCACGCGACAGTTCCCGAGCGGGGGAATCGCCATGGCCGATGCAAAATACGTTTCGGTTCTGCGGCGCTGCGTATCATAGCCGAAATTGATGCCCAAAAGAATGATTCCGGTCTCGAAGCGGCTTCCGCTTGGTTAAACTTTGCCTCCAGGGCCATGGTAGGAAAGGACATCTAGGTCTGCCGCGTGGCAATGCAGGAGGGCTTCTCGGGCGGTTGACTGTGGTTTTGCCTGGCCCCTTTCGAGGGGCGAAAGGGAGAGCCCGGACCTCAAACTCGCCTCCGTGTAAAACTACTCCCCCACTCGAACAACCACCGGCTCCTTCATCAGCCGGCACAAACTGCCCGGACGGAAAACAGTTGACAACCCACAAGGAGGTGGGAAAATTTTTGCCGAAAAACGCCGAGAACCACCCGCCGGATGCACCGGACACCACCTTGTTGGCCAGTCCATGGCCAAATTTCGGGGTAACTTTAGCCCTCCGACGGAGTAGGTGGTGCCGGGTCAAAGTGTTCTGCCTGAAATCAAGCCTTCCGACCAAAGCCTTCGGCCAAAAAGCCTGGCAAAGAGACGGAGATCTGCTTTCGAATCCCGCACAGGACGTCAGACACGATTCCACGCCCCCCATGTGCTCGCCCCTAATCGCAGTTTTTGTCATCCCCAGCCTTTTTGGGCAAAGTCGTTCCCTGAGTTATGCCGAGGCTTATCAGCTTGCCCTAACCAAGAATCGACCGCTGGTTGTCCTGGTTGGGGCAGCCTGGTGTCCGGCTTGCAGAATCATGGAACAAGAAATAGCCCCGCGGTTGGGTGGAAAGAAGTACCAGGAACAGGTGGCCTTCGTTTCGGTCGACATTGACCGCGAGCCGAAGGTGGGCCAGCAGCTAGTCGGGGAAGGGCCGATCCCGCAGCTCTTCCTTTTCCGCCGGGTGGGGCAGCGGTGGCGGGCGATCAGACTTGTGGGCCTGCATGAGTTCCCGGTGATCGAGCAGCACATAGCTCGGCTCACCCAGGATAACTCAGAGAACGACAAACTTGAGAAGCATCAGACGTCTTTGGCACCTCCGGTACCGCCCGGTTGGAATGGGGCTATCGGGCTTTCGGCTCAGACCGGGGGAGTAAATTCCGGCCGATAATCACAAACCTGGTCTTGAAATGCCTGCACCTTTGCGAAGCCGGGGCCCCAATCAGCTCCGAAAGCACGGCCGGTGGATCACCCTTCGAACCTGGCGCCCTTCGGCACCACGTTTAGCTAGTGCGGTGGGGTTAGCCCCTGGCTGCTTGAGCCACGCGGGTTTCAGCCTCAGAATCGTTTGCAATCACTCGCCGGTCGGCTTCCGGGTTTTCCCTTGGACCGGCTTCCGCACCGCCGCTGCACAAACACTCGTAATTCGATAGCTTTCTGCAACTGAAAAGCTTTAGCTCTTCACCAAGTTAGCTGCGAGGAGTGTGCTTGCCGGCAGGATTCCGAGTAGTTCCCCCTGGGGCCGTAACTTGCCTCGTTTGTGGGTTTACGTTTTGGAATAGATTGGGGTGACCGGTTCCGGCGCCGGCTGCCGCCGAAAATCAGTTATTAACTGACTTTACTATTCATCGCAAGTTCTTCGCGTAAGTATTTGGGAATCTTCGTGGAAGGTACCCCACCGGCTTCTAGGGAGCTCACAGCAAAACGCTCCGCGAACCTGTCTCACACCGGGACTGATGCGGAGCGGCCCCAGGAAGCAAGTTTCCGTGGCCTTACGCCCTTAATTGCCTTCAGAGTGTTAGGGACCACCAGCTGACTATAATGGGGCGATGCAGCTGCCCGCGGTCGGCTTCCGCCGACGATTTCGCGTGAGCGGGCTTAGGTGGAGGGGCTTGCGCGGCCCGCACGCAGCTGGGAATTACGAAGGTCCGGGGGGCCGCCGCGAAAATATCTTTCCAACTGCGCAGAAAGAGGGCATCTTCGTGCTTTGGTCATCTCGTAAACTGGAATTTCTGGTTGGCCGGGAGCGGTTTATCCCCGTTCAGGTTCCCGCCTTAGTGGAGCGGATCGCCGCCGACCCGGATCTTCTCCCGGACGAAAAGGAAGACTTCCGCCGGCTTGCGTGCCTTTTGCAAGCCCGTTTCCATTTTGAGTTCTTGGAAACGGCTGAGAAACTGTCGGAACTTTTCGACCCGTTTAATCCCGACAGGGACACCCTGCCACTTAAATCGCTTACCCCGCCTGAACTGGAGCAGCACTTCCACGATTTCCGGAGGGCACTCGAGGAGGTGCTGATCCGCAGTAATTACACTAAGCTATCCCGTCAACAATTAGAACGCTGTCTTGAAGCCGAGAACCCCTGGGGTGTGCGGGTCATTGTCGATCTGTCGCGATTTAAGGACATCGATGTTTACTATCGGGGGGTGCGGGAATGGGTGGAACCATACCAGCCGTGGTTTTCCTTCTTCCCCCTCCGCACAAAGCGGCGGCAATTTGCCCGCATTGCAGTCTTGGTTCGACTTCCCGCTAAGCAAACGACGCCTCCGCCATCGGTAATCCAACCCGCCCCTGACCAGGTGCTGCTGAAGCTCTTCAAAGACGTGTACATCGAAGAGCTAAAGATGACGTCGCCGGAGATCCGCGTGCGGATCCGGCTATGGGACAAGATTCAGATCATCGTGTCGATGATCACTACAGTGATTACGTCGTTTATGCGGCTGGTCATGGCGGCGGCAATCAATCCCATTCTTTTCTTCACTGTGTTAACAGGGTGCGTGACGGCGGCAATCGCGGCGATCAGGAACTTCATCAGCTGCCGCATCCGCTACATGGAACGTTTAGGGGCCAATCTCTATCACAAGCTTGTGGCCAGTAATTTGGCAGCGGTGGCACGGTTATTAGCAACCGCTGAGGCTGAGGAAGTTAAGGAGGCCCTACTGGCCTATTACATCCTCTACAAGTACAGCGACCGCGACCTTTCCGCGGAAGACATCGACCAATTGGCCGAAGAATGGTTGACCCAACAGTTCGGTCTAGCGGAGGTCGACTTCGAGATTGACGATGCCCTTCGCAAGCTGGCGGAGAAAAGATTGATCGAAACTCGGGAACTCTCATACGCCGCCGCGGAAGAGACTGCCGGTTGGAATGGCCAGGTACAGCAAGCCCCAGTTGCTTCGATTGAGTCTGCAAGCAACTGGGCTTCCCTAAGCCCAGTAACTGGCCACAAACATGGGAGCGAAGGACATAAAAAAATCATCTACAAGGCTTATGACCTTCGATCGGCGCTTAGGCGACTGGATGAGTGGTGGGACAATTATTACATGTACGCGAACTTGGGGTGCGCGGCATTTAATCACTTAGCAAATGGACCGCGAGCAAGGGTGGCTACTGAAGGTCAAACTGTCCGCCCCGATTTGGAACCGCCCGCGTAAGAGGCCCTCTGCGCGGAGGTATTGCGTCATTGAGTCCTGACATCGCAGGCAAAGCTTTTAGATATATGCCGACGGCTCGCTTCCTGCGCACACAGAAAAGTCAACAACGCCTTGAATAATCTCGGCCGCGTATGCGCGTTTACGTCGGTCCACAGCGAGCGCCTGTTGGCCAGCTATTTGACTGCCGCAGGCTCGGAAACTTTCCGCGGCACCAGTCGGCTGGCAAGAGTTGCAAGTTTCTCTAGGGCCGGATAGTCGCCGACCGGGATCATCCTCTCCAGGACAAGTCCGATTTGCCAAAATCCCCCGCCAATGGGGGAGTTTTGTTCCACTGTGCCCCGCAGATAATTCGGGCCCTCAAGCCACACACCTAGCGCCGCTTCAACTGCCTTAAAGGGCTGGGGCAGAATAACGGCTACAGAGCAATCGCCGAAATCCTTCGTGAGGCCAAACCCTGCCTCGTCGACAACCGGTCCGTCTTTTTCCCAGGGAATGATCAACACCGGGATCACCCGCTGGATCCTTTCCTCGCGGCGGCGCTCACCTTCAAGCGGCGGAAGGGTCGGACATGTAACATCTAGCAGTCGCCGGAGGAAATTGCGGACGATCATCTGCCGCCGACTCAGCTCAAAAATAAGCATCCCGATACCTCCCACGAAGATAATCCCTAATTGTCAACAGGCAGAGGGCCTCCCGGGCGCCTCCTTTTGGCCGCAGGTCCGCCCGAAAGAAAATTGTCGATCCCACCGCGTCCTCAGGCAGCAACTTTCGCCGACCCTCTTGGCCGGGAGATATGCCGTGGCCTTTTCGGAAAGACCATCCCCTCCCAAATCTAGCTTACGGTTTGACACCAAGCCGAATCTATTGCCATCGGTACCCTCTAGAGCAAAGCCTCGACTCCTCGTGCCAAAGTGGTCGTAACGCTTGGTACTCCGGCTACTTTTGGCCACATCGCTCAGACGCGATGCTCGGTCCCACTTTGCCTGGTTCAAAAGGCAAGCCTTTCTTGCCTTCAGGATTTCGCTCGTGAATAATCGGCGCGACCTGCAAGGAGGACCAGCCCGGGGGGTGTGTCCGGTGTAGGGGTTTTTTTCTTCGTTCGATCGGGACGGAAGCGCAGAAAGTAAACAACTCTGCACGAAGGAGTACAGCGTATGGAAAGGCACATTTCCCCGCATGGCCGAGGGTTTGTCGGCAGAATAGTCCACGCCTTTCGTCTGAGCGGGAGTTTTTGCGGGCGATTTGATACACGAGCTGCCAAGAATCCTGCCCCAAGGGGAACCAGACTCCTTAGCGCTGTCCTTCCTTGTACACTTATTGTGCTCATGGCCTCGCAGCTTTTTGCTGCGGAGGTCCGCCGCGAACGGCCGCGTCTTTTCCTTTCGCCCGGGCAGGTCGAACAACTTCGGGAGCGCACGGCCTCAATCCCTCTTGTTCAGGAAACTTATCAGAGGATGCGGGAATTTGCCTACGGCCAGTGGATGAACAAAAATTTGTGGATCACCCCGGATGAGTTGTGCACGGTTCTGGTTGTGTATTTGGTGGAGAATCGCGACCCCAAGCTCCTTTCCCGGATCCGCCAATACCTAGAATTTTTCCGGGAGGCCGAGGGTGATCATTGGACGCGGCCCAGGATGCTTAAGGCGCTTTCGCTGGCCTACGATTGGCTAGTAGATGACCTTACCCCTGAAGAGCGACGTCAATTAGGGCAACGAATTGTTCACCTGACGCAACTTCTCAAACAGGCTTATCGGCATAGTGATTACAACAATCAGGTCTATCTTCAATACGGCCCGCTTGTTTACGCGGCGCTTACGCTTGCTCATGAGCCGGAATTTGCTCAGGAAGCATCCCAGCTACTGGCCGAATCGGAAGAACTGCTTCAGAAGCACTTTCTGCCCACCGTGAATCAGGTCGGCGGTAACGGTGACGGCGGATGGCACGAGGGAATGGCCTACTTTAGCTTTTTTGCTTACGAACTGGCCCATCAATTGGAAGCTTGGCGGACGGCCACCGGGGAAAATCTTTTTGCCGCTGCACCGGGCCTGCGAGGGGCGGCACGGTGGCTTGTTTACTGTACACGACCTCATGACCGGTCGATGGCGCCGGTGGCCGATATTCGTACGCCGGCCCCGTGGGGTTGGCAGGAGTCGGCGCTACTTGTTCTCCTTGCCAACCGATACCGCGACGGCCTTGCCCAGTGGGCGCTGTCCCAAGTGCCACCGGGCCATCCGGTCCGCGGCTGGCCGCTTGTCATTTGGTATGACCCGGCCGTCAAGCCCACAAGTCCAGAGACTTTGCCCACTGGTACCCTGTTTAGCGGTATCGGGTGGGTGGCCACACGGAGCAACTGGACTGACGATGCCGTGTGGGCACTTTTTGTCTGTGGACCATATTATGCCGGTCATCAACACAGTGACCAAAATAGCTTTCTGATTAGCCACAGCGATGAGCTTGCGATCGATGCCGGCGGCTACGGGGCCAAAGAAACACATTGGCACAATACCCTGCTTATTGGAAATGGCCAACGATTGTTCCGCACCGATCCGCGGCGCTTCTTCGGACCTATCGAGAAAGGTAGCCCATTTGATACGGGGAGGATCGTGGCCTTCGAGGAGAATCAGCTCTTCACCTATGCAGTCGGCGACGCCGGGTTAGCATACGCTAGCAATCCGGCGGAGAGTCCTTCGCCTGTTTTCCTGCGGCGATTTATCTTCCTTAAGCCCCGTACGTTCGTCATCGATGACTGGGTCGAACCAGCGGGGAAGGAACAGCCGATCTCGTGGCTCATGCACTCCGTCAATCGGCCATCTGTGAACGACAGACAATTTTCGACCGACAACGGCGGCAGCCGGCTAGTTGGACGGAGCTTGCTTCCCGCCCGTGGGGAGATCCGTGTGAGTCCACGGAAGTTCACCGACCGGAAGAAGGAAACCTGGCAACTGGCGATCGAAGCCCCAACCGGCCAACCGGCACGATTTCTCACCGTGCTTCATGTCCAGGGTGTGGATCAATCCCCGGCCGAGCTCAAGCTTGATTGGAATGTGGACGATTCTGGCAATGCGCGAGTGGAGATCCAAACGGCGGGTCGGACCTACCAGTTGGAACTTCCGCCCGCACATCAAGGTGCTGGCTGGGTGCGAGTCGCCGAAGGTGGGGAAGTTGTCCTGGAGCGGCGCCCATGGGCTTCCGGCATCCTCCCATACACGCCGGAAGGGCTCTCCCTTCTTGCCAGGTGGGATAGCGCCTACCGCGGAGAAAGTCGACCCGCTTGGGACGTCGGCCGAGCTGCTAGCCAATTGGTTGAGGCGGTTGAGCAAGGACTTCTCCGACCGGGACGAGCGATTGAGCTCGGCTGTGGACTGGGACACGATGCCCGATTCTTGGCCGGCAAAGGTTTCGATGTAACTGCCGTTGACATTTCCCCCACAGCGATCGCCCGAGCGGCAGCTACGGCGGAGAAGGAAGGCGTCAAGGTTCGCTTTCTGGTGGCCGACGTGTTACGCATGCCGGACCTGGGCACTTTTGATCTCGTATACGATCGAGGCTGTTATCATGGAGTCAGGCGAACCAGTGCCAAGGAATATGTGCAAACGCTCCGGCAACTTACCCGGCCCGGCAGCGTGGCGCTGATCCTAGCCGGCAATGCTAGAGAGGTCGGGACAGGCGGTCCGCCGCGCGTAAGCGAAGAAGAAATTCGGGAAGATTTTTCCCGTGATTTTGAGATCGCAATGCTCCGAGAGACCCGATTTGATCGGCGAGACGCCCCAGGGGGAGGAGCCTTGGCATGGATGATCCTCCTGCGACGAAAGGCTGACTAGAGGTCATGCCGGCCGCCGCGTGGTGCAGGTCGAGGATCCCGGCAAGGTGTCGCTCCCCGGGCTAGGCCAGAGTAGGGAGTAATCGCGAGCGTGGCCGATTAAGCAGCTACCCAGAGCTGCAACACTCGGCTGGATAACTACCGCAACCATTTTGGAAAAACCCACGGGAAATACTTGATTCCGCAATGGGAGTAACCGAAAATAATGCGGTGAGGTCGGTGTAAGCTCGGCCTCAAAGGTTCAAACTTCCGGGATCGAAACCGAAATACGGAGATTTCGAAGATTATGTCGTGGGCGGTTGCGCGGTATTTCCGGTTCTACTTTAGCCCGCCAGGTCGCGGGGCCGGAAAGATTGCGTAGCCGCTCAAGTAAGTAACAAATCGGAAAATAAGTAAGCAATCTGAAAGCCCCGGGACCTGGAGAAGGTTTCCGGGGCTTTTCGTTTTTGTTGCCCGCGAGGCCTCGGAGGACCCTTAAGAGCTACCCCTTGCGGAACTTACGGTGGGTGTTCCAGCTGTAGCGATGGCGCAGACGTCCTGATTGAGGATTGGCTCCTAGCAGAAAGAGGAGTGTAACCATGATTGTAGTCATGAAACGCGGCGCTACGCCTGACCAAATTGCACACATGATCCGTCGGATTGAGGAGGAGGGCTTAAGACCGGTCCCTCTATATGGGACCGAGCGGACTGTAATTGCGGTAATTGGCGATGAACGCGGCGAACATCGGCAGTCCCTGGCCAGCGGACCAGGGGTAGAAGAAATCATTCCCATTTTGGCGCCCTACAAGGTCGCCAGCTTGGAGGCGAAACCGGAACGGACAGTCGTCCAAGTGGGGCCACTCCGGGTGGGGAATTCCCATTTAGGAATAATCGCCGGGCCGTGTTCTGTGGAAAGCGAGGCCCAAACACTGGCTACAGCCCGGGCCGTTAAAGCCGCCGGGGCACACGCCTTGCGGGGCGGGGCCTTCAAACCCCGGACTAGTCCTTACAGCTTCCAAGGCCTAAAGGAAAAAGGCCTAGAGATCCTCGCTCTTGCCCGAGAAGAAACCGGCCTGCCAATTGTCACCGAAGTTCTCACTCCGAGCGATGTGCCTTTGGTCGCCAAATACGCGGACGTCCTCCAAATTGGTGCCCGGAACATGCAGAATTACCGGCTTCTCGAGGCGGCCGGCGAGACCGGCAAACCCATTCTGCTGAAACGAGGTCCCGCCGCCACGCTGGACGAACTCCTCCTTGCTGCCGAGTACATCCTCAACACCGGCAACTACCAGGTCATGCTTTGCGAACGGGGCATTCGCACCTTCGAGGATCATACACGATACACGCTGTCGCTGTCGGCCGTGCCAGCTCTCCACGAGCGAACACACTTGCCGGTCGTAGTAGACCCCAGTCACGGCACCGGCCATACAAGTTTGGTGGCCCGAATGGCAGCAGCGGCCGTGGCAGCCGGTGCCGATGGCCTTATCATCGAGGTACACCCGGATCCGGAACACGCTCTTTCCGACGGCTTTCAATCCCTGACGTTCCAGCAATTTGAAGAGCTCATGGCTCTTTGCCGGCGGGTAGCCGAGGCGGTGGGCAAAACGTTGGAGCCGGCCACAACGCCAGAAACTTCCCTCGTTGCCCAAGTGGCCTAAGCCGGGGGTATTCCGAAAACAATTTCGCATGTGTCCCACCCCTGTTAACATTCCCGTTTTTTCGTAAACTTGGCCAAACCGCAGCCGGAAGGTGACTCCCCGGCTTGACCGCCCCGGCAAGCGGATGCCCATGCGCGAGAGGACCTAAGTGATGGCATGTACCCACGGATTAGCCAAGCTTGTTGTGATCAAGCTAGCCGGATTAGCCTTGAGTATCGGCCTGCCACTCCGAGCTCTGGGGCAAACCACGTTGGCAGGTGATCAACCTGGCGTTTGGAACGTTCGCACCTTGGGGGCACTTGGCGACGGAAGGACGGACGATACTGCGGTTTTTCAAAAGGCGCTCGATGCGGCCGGGCGGGCAAGCGGGGGAATAGTATTCGTTCCGGCCGGGCAGTACCGCATCGGGGGCACACTGTCTGTCCCTGGCAATGTCCGCCTAGAGGGGATCTACCGCTTTGCCCCGACAACACGCTGGGGGCGAAGTGATGAGCTTTCCGGCTCAGTGCTCCTGGCCACAAGTGGCCGGGCCGAGCCGGCGGCACCACCATTTATCCGCTTGGCGGGGCATAATGCCTCGGTGAGCGGGTTGGTCATTGCCTATCCGGATGTTGACAATTCTCGTGTCCCGCCGGAAGCTTATCCGCCATGTCTTTTGGCTGAAGGCGTTGACAATGTGTGCATCGACAATTGCCTGCTTCTAAACCCGTATGAGGCGATTCGGCTCGTCCGGGCTGGAAGGCATCTTGTGCGCAACGTAATGGGCTATCCTCGATGGCGGGGTATCTACGTGGATGAATGCTACGACATTGGGCGGATTGAAAACGTCCACTTTTGGCCCTTCGGTGTCCACTATCGCCCAGAGGATCCCCTTTGCCAGTGGATCAACCTTAACGGGGTGGCATTCGAATTTGCTCGCACCGATTGGCAGTACGTGCTCAATACCTTTTGTTTTGGCTACGGGGTGGGGTACAAGTTCACCCAAAGTAAGCATGGTAGCCCCAACGGCAATTTCCTTGGTATCGGGGCCGATTGCTGCGAACGGGCTGTGGTTATCGAGCAATGTCAGCCGCCGGGACTTCTAATCACAAACGGAGAGTTTGTCGGCCGGTGGACAAGCCGGGAAGCAATAACGGTGGAAATCAAGCCGCAGGTCATCGGACTAGTAAGCCTCGTCAACTGCTCCTTTTGGGGCCCGATTGACCGGGCGGTGGTGATGGAAAGTCAGGCCGGCCAATTGGTGCTTAACAGTTGTCATTTTTGCGAGTGGGATGTGGCTCAGCGGGGCGCCCCAGCGATTGATCTTCTAGCCGGCCACACCTCGGTCTTTGCCTGTACCTTTCGCCAGGATAGCCGGTGGCATTTGCGGATTGGCCCTAAAGTGGCAAGGGTCCTGGTTTTGGGCATGCACACGCCGGGTCGGACTTTTATCGACAACAACGCCCCCGCTCGCACGACAATCTCCGGCGTGCCGCCGTCTCCTCAGGATTTGCTCCCGGAAAACGTCCGGCGTCATTACCGTTTGGAAGTAGGCCGGGAGGGCGACTCTCCATTTCTCCTTTTGTGGCATGGGCCGGAAAAGGATCAACGACCGTTCCGCTGGAGCGGGCCTCGGTCACTTGTTCTGCTTCCGGTCTGTCCTAACGAGGAATACCAACTGGAGTTGGAAGCTGCCATTCCGCGGCATCTTCCCCCAAAAAGTTTTGCTGTTTACAAAGACAACGAAAAGGCTGCCGATTTGGCGCCCGGCAAAACAAGCTTCCGCTTAAAGGCCGGTCCGCAGCCGGAGGTGATTTTGGAACTTCGTGGCCCCGGATGGATCCCGGCGGAGACAGACCCACGATCCCAAGACCAGCGCGTGTTAGGAATTCAACTATTCTCCGTCACAGCGCGCAGCCTTTCCGGCCAAAATATGCCGGAAGATCCGATCCTGCTTAATGCCCCACCACCTCCGTAGTGGAAGTCGTTTCCAAATCCTGGATGGCTCTTTCCGCCGGCCCGCAGGAACATAGGCTGGGTGCCAACAAATTGCTGGCCAGAAACCTCTGGATGGGTTTCTCACAGTTCGGCTACAAAACAGGGCAAAAAGTAGTCCCCCGATTTTTCTCCTCTGATGGCGGATCAGCTCTTCCCAGAGGCGCGGCGCCACCCTCATGGCCACAAGAGACTCGCCTCAGGCCGCCGGGCAGGACTTGACATTCGTAGACAAGTAGGCGGCGACTGACTCTAGCTTAGCCAGCCCTTGAGTGGCAAGGGACGCTTCGCTGGCGAATTGGTCCACTTGCTTGCACAGATGCCACCCGACGTACCGGGGCCGGTGGGGCGGCCGCTTGCTCTTCGGCTGCAGCTTCCTCGCACCAAGGTATCCGGAAAGATGGCGCCGTCCGACCGCCGCGCTCTTTGCCAGAGGTGCCGCTAACTGGCCGATGTTCGTCGTCGGCTTCTAAGGCTAATCCGCAAGCAACGATGACCCGGGTAAGGGCAGGGCCTGCGTGAGCCGGCTCGTACAAGCCCACTGTTTCATCGTAAACAAGTTCCGTTTCGTCCCTCACAGGTGGACAAAGAAGTGGGATTTCAATCACCCAGGAGCCCGAGGCCGAGAGGATTTTGCCTCGGCTTGCCGGCATATTCGTGAGCGACCATTTGGCTGCGCTCCGCAAGAGATTGTCTGCCGTCGAATAAATCCACAGCGGTGAGTCAGGGTTAAGTTCAGCCAGGGGAGCAGGGAAGATAAATTCGTCCGTATCCTCGGCCTCAAAGCGGCTCCACCAGCTGGCCCCGGCGCAACCCATATCCCCTGGTCCACTCCAACCTCGGAGGAACTCAACAAATGTCCAGAATCGTTGTCGGCAAATATAGTCAACATGCCAAAGATTCACATTTTGCTCCGTGTCGAATGGTTCCGTGAACGGATTGGGTGGAGGCGAAAATTCCACTACAATACTGTGCCCGCTCAGGACTGACCCATGCCGGCCACCGTTTTCATCTGACCGCTCAGCGCCCGTGGTTGGCCACAGGTGATCTACAGCGGGACCGGCGACATCCCCCCCTCTATCGCCAGTGGCCAAGCTTTCAACCGCCTTTTCTAGCTCGTCAAATTTTTCCAAAAGCGACTGTTCCGTCCCGGACTCTGGATGCGCCACCCGAAGGAATGGCACGACCCGGCCCGTTTGGTCCGTCCGGTTTTCCCGCTCGTCGCTGAGGTGTCCAAATTCGATGATACTCGGGCGCTCGCCACGCCGCTGGGAGTCATTCCACGGTCCCGGCAGCTGCTGCAGATCGCTCCAAGCTTCTTCCACCAATTGCCAATTGATCTGCTTTCTGCCGTGGGCAAAGGCCAGGAACATCGCGTGGTCGGCGATCTGGTTGACCAAACGCGGAATGCCGCCACTTGCTCGGTAGACCGCATCAATCGCATCGGCAGAGAAGATTCTATCTGGATCCCCCCCCGCAAAAGCCAACTGATGCCGGAGGAATGCCTCGGTCTGGGGCCGGGTAAAAGCCTGAAGATAAACGCGGACGACAATCCGCTGCGCGAAGGCCTCGAGCCGGGGGCTACTTAGGCGATCTTCCAGCAACATGCCGCCGGAGAGGATGACATGCCCCCGAGGACAATCCTCCTGGACCACGTTGGTAAGCGTACGGATATCCTCAAGAATCCGTAGCGGAAGGCCATGCGCTTCGTCCACTAGAAGCACCACCGGGCGCGGCGGTAACTTAGCACGCGGGCTTTTGGTCAGAAACTCCGGCAGATCTCCCCCCTGGAGATATGCCTCCAGGGCAATCCGCAGCTCACCCTCGTCCAAACCGAAGAAAGTTAGCCCCAGTTGAAACAGGATGGCTTGGTAAAGGGCCTTCGGCGAATCAATCCTTCCTCCGGAGAGCAAGACCACCGCAAAATCGCTGGCGAGCTCTCGGGCAATAAGTTGGCACAAAAGGGTCTTGCCAGTGCCTGGTGGCCCCGCGACTAAGCCGGCCCCTTCCCCCCGGCGGATCATTCGGACAAGGTTCTGCCGGCCGGATTCAATCGGCTCAAGCGGGCAATAATGCTCCGGGCTAGGAACGGCTACGAATGGCCGTCGGCGAAGTCCAAACCACTCAAGCCATTCCCCTTCCCACTTGGTTGCGGCATTGTCCCGAACAGTTACGTCGGTCATAACTCGGTGCCAATAGCGCGGCTGAAACTTTGTAGATGGCGACGCCGGTTGGCCGGGCCGATCTTCAGTTGGCAAAGGGGGCACAACTCGGCCGCCGATGGGCTCCCTGCGTAGTCTAAGTGGGGCGTTAGCGGTCGGGTAAACTTTGCGCCTTCATTGGCTTTTGCTTCAGGACCGGAAACAGAAATCCTTGCCACCAAAAAAGGCGCGCCCACCCCGGGCCGAGGCGCGGTTCTCCGTCTTTTCTGCCAATCGGCAAGCGATTTTTGCCCGCTCAAGCCCATCCTTTGTTGGCACGACCTGATGGCATGGGCAAAATGGATGTGCTAGGCAAGCTCTGTGGAAGAATCCAAAAAAGAGCCACCGCTTGCAATCGGGGAATGCCTAAGGGGCGCGTCAACTAAGAAAGCAAGTCAGGTCACGGCCGGGGTGGGTCCCCGCTATTCTGCGCTCATCCAACTGGCCAGAAGTGTGGGGGACGACCGCCCGCTTTAACCGCTTGGGCAAAGAAAGGGCAAGTATGGACTGTGCCGAAGGCGCCCAGCTTGAATTTAAGCCGCACCTCCGCGAAACGTTGACACGGCTTGGCCACTGGCTTGGCCGCCAGGCTCCGGATGAAATCTTCGCGGTGTTTGTCGTGCGCACTCGGGCACTGGAGGAGTTTGCCGAGCGATATCCGCCAGGATATTGCGAACCGCCAAATTTGGAAGACCGGCTGAATTTCTGGGAAAAACACCTGAAAGAGCGCTCCGCGTTGGAAGACGATTCGATTCCGGCAGCCTACCTCAGTGAATTTGATCAGGGTCTTTACGGAGCGCTGGTAGGGGGCAAACCTCAGTACATGGCCCACCCGGAGAACGGGTGGATCTCCTCGATGGTACATCCGATCCTCCGGGACCGCTCCGAACTTGATGAACTCCGGTTTGATCAGTCCTCCGATGCGTTTCGCCAATACATCTCCTGGTTGCAAGCCTTCCGAACCAGGGCAGAAGGCCGATTTGCCATCAGTCATTTCATTCTCATTAACGGCATGAACTTTCTTTTCGAGCTTGTTGGGGCCAGCCAAAGCTATATCCTTCTCTACGAGGACCCCGAGTGGGTCCGGAGGGCGTTCGATCTTGCCTTCGAGGTTAACCTCGCCGTGCAGCAAGCCTTTTTTCAACATGTGCCGCTTCTTGTAGGAGGCACCGCAAGCAACATGGTGCAATGGGTCCCCGGCCGAGTGATTTCCGAGAGTGTCGATCCCTTTCACATGACTCGGCGGGAACATTTTGAACAATGGGGTCGGCCGGTGCTAGAAAAGATTTTTTCCCACTTTGATGGTGGTGTCCTTCATCTCCACGGCAACGGACGACATCTGCTGGAAGCGGTGGTCACTGTGCCGGGGTTAAAGGCGATCTTCCTGGGCGATGACCGAGGTTGGCCGCCGGCTGTGGACGAACTTCCTCGACTGCAAAAGATAAGTGGTGATCTCCCGCTGGTGGTTCAAGTTCCCTGGGACCTGTTTTGTCAACGCCTTCAGAAAAGAGAGCTTCCTGGCGGGGTACTTTATCACGTGGTCGACGCTCCGGGAATCCAGGAGGCCAATCGGGTTGCCGAAAAAGTCCGCGCTTATCGCGCCGTTGGCTAAGGCATGAAAGGGAGTAAACAATTAAAAGCGCAGAATGTCATCGAGAGCTTTGTCATCCCCAGCATACCGGTCGAAAAGACCGGCTGGTTACCACTCGCTTACTCTGGGGAGAGCAACGCGCGGGCGCTGTCGACGAATAGACCTGACCACTACGCCGGGTCAATCGGAGTCGGGGGCAGCTGGCCCCATGCTTCGGCCTGGAATTTGTGCACCAGTGTCTCTCGGTCAAAGGCGGCAGCAGCCCACATCCCTCGCGGCCAATCCGATCAAGCCTTCCTCCTTCAAATCCAAGCGACACCACCTGACCCTGGCCCACGAGCGAACTAGGCGCGGAATAGAAGGTTGTGGTTGCCGCTCGTATGCGTCAGGTTTGTCTTTGATCTTTTGTCCAACTAATTCGATAACTTCTCCAGCTTGAGGCTGGCCCCTGTGCTCCCTTAGTATCTTGAAACGAGGGCCCCCCAGCATCCGCATCGGGATCCGCGAGCCGTTAGAAAGGGGCGGCATAGCTTGCTGGGACCTTTGTCGCTTTGCCGCGGGGTCCCTGTTGAAGTTCCCTCGCCGGAAAGTTTTCGACGCTTCCAATAGACACTTCCGCCCGAACTGCAAGATCAATCCTGCGACCTACCAGCCCCATGTCCCCCTCCGGGAAGCGCTTTGCGCCCTATTCCTTTGGAGCAGAAACCAGGTTTTCAAGCTGCCGAAAAAAAACTGCTCGAAGGCGTGATCGACTGACAACGGGTCCACAGCCAGAAAGCCCTCGTTGCGGTTGGGAGTAGCCGACGAGTCGACATACTTGCCCCTTTTTCGGCAAGAAGGTTAACAACCGTTTGAAGCGTAGCCTGTTTCTATGTTCGGGTTAACCCCCAAAAAAGAAAAAGGCCGGCAAGTACCGGCCTTAAATCCCCGCCGATCCTACTTTTTCAACTCCCGCGGTTACCGCCTCCTACTCTGCCGCAGGCTTCGCGCGTAGTCTTGTCGAGTTGCAAACCTATTTTCACGCACGCGGCTTCGCGCACAAGCGTCAACTATTCGACACAAGGCGCATCCCTGACTAACAAGCTACGCTTGACTTATAGCTCCAGATTACAAGCCATCAATCCGGGGCCGAGACGGCGCCGCTTCACCGGTTATTGGGTGGCCCTGCTCCTGGCAATCAGTGCTCGTGATTGCCGTGGCCTTCCTTTTCTTCCTTGGGCTTCTCGGCCACAAGGGCCTCGCTAGTCAGGAGCAGGATGGCCACGCTGGCAGCATTCTGGAGAGCGGTTCGCGTGACCTTCGTGGGGTCAATGATCCCAGCCTTCACCATGTCTTCGAACCGGTCCTCCAGGGCATTGTAGCCCATGTTGCCGTCCATTTCGGCCACCTTCTCGCAGATGACCGTGCCGTCCTTGCCGGCGTTGGCAGCAATCTGGGTCAGCGGATAACGGCAAGCCCGCAACACGATGTTATAACCGATCTCTTCGTCATGGCTTAGACCACTGGGCTTGCACTGCATAGCCGCCCGCAATAGCGCCACGCCACCACCCGGCAGAATACCTTCTTCCACGGCCGCCCGAGTCGCATGAAGGGCGTCCTCAACCCGGGCCTTCTTCTCCTTCATTTCACTTTCGGTGGCAGCGCCGACCAAAATCTTGGCCACACCGCCGGCCAGCTTTGCCACACGCTCTTCCAACTTTTCACGGTCGTAGTCGCTCGTGGTGTTTTCGATCTCACGCCGCAGCTGCTCAATCCGAGCCTTAATCTCCGAACTCTTGCCGGCACCTTCGATGATGGTAGTATTGTCTTTGTCAACAACCACCTTCTTGGCCCGACCAAGCTCGGCCAGGGTGACGTTTTCCAGCTTGCGGCCGAGGCTTTCAAAGAGGGCAATACCACCGGTAAGGATGGCAATGTCCTCGAGCATAGCCTTGCGCCGGTCGCCATAGCCAGGGGCTTTAACAGCGCAGCACTTCATCACGCCCCTTAGCTTGTTGATAACAAGGGTGGCCAAAGCGTCACCTTCCACATCCTCAGCGATAACTAAGAGCGGCTTCCCGGCGTTGACAACGGCATGGAGGAGCGGCACCAAATCCTTAACGTTGGAAAGCTTCTTCTCATGGATGAGAATGTACGCATCCTCTAGCACGCACTGCATTGTCTGGGGATCGGTGACAAAGTAAGGCGACAGGTAGCCGCGGTCAAACTGCATACCCTCCACGAGCTCAATTTCGATCCCCAGACCCTTCCCTTCGTCAACGGTGATCACCCCGTCCTTTCCCACTTTGTCCATCGCCTCGGCCAGCTTCTCGCCAATTTCCATGTCGTTGTTGGCCGCGATGGCCGCCACCTGAGCCATTTCCTTCGTGGTCTTAATGGGGATCGACATTTTCTTAAGCTTTTCGCAGACGTCCTCGACAGCCTTTTCGATCCCCTGCTTCAGCATCACGGGGTTGACACCGGAGACAACAGCCTTGAGCCCTTCCAGGAAGATTGCCTCGGCCAAAATGGTGGCCGTGGTGGTCCCGTCACCGGCAGCATCACTTGTCTTGGATGCCACCTCGCGGACTAACCGGGCACCCATGTTTTCGTAGGGATCTTCTAGGTCAATTTCCTTGGCCACCGTCACCCCGTCCTTGGTCACCGTCGGCGAGCCGAAGCTTTTCTGAATAATCACATTCCGACCACGCGGCCCGAGGGTCACCTTGACCGCCTGGGCCAACTTGGCCACGCCGCGACGGATAGCCTCGCGAGCTTCCTGATCGAAAGCGATCATCTTCGCCATAGCTTGTCCACTCCTTATTCCCGATGGTGTTCCGCCGAAAAACGCCCCAAGTTAACGCTTTCAATTTCCCTGTTATACGGAGCCGAGAAATTTCAAACCTAATCCCGACGTCTTTGTGTAAACAGCCGGGTTAGCTATCTAACCAAATCGACGTGAAGTCAACTCACCCAGAGCAACTTCGCTGCTACGCCGGCATTACTCGATGATCGCCAAAATGTCATCTTCCCGCATGAGAAGCAGCTCGCGATCGTCTATTTTGAACTCCTCGCCTGCATAAGCACTAAAGAGCACCCGGTCACCCACCTTCACTTGGAACGGTGCCCGAGTACCGTCGCGAAGAATTCGGCCTTCACCAACCGAGATCACTTTGCCACGCTTAGGCTTGTCCTTGGCTGTGTCCGGCAGAACGATACCGCCGGCGGTCTTTTCCTCAGCAGATTCCCGCTCGATCAGAACGCGATCACCGATAGGCTGAATGTTGAGCTGCTTGGTGTTCTCGTTTTCCGCCTTCTTTTTTGCCATACGAACTAGCCTCCACCGATCTTACGCAATTCCCCTAAAGACTTCTCAAAGCCCAATTTCTCTCAAAAACTTCCCAAAGCCTACCGCCACAGATACCTGGCCAGAATTGTCTACAGATCCTCCTGCACTCGGTCGGCCCGTCCGACGGCCGGCCAAACGGTAGGGCCAAGAACAACTCCGACTTGAACGGCCTCGGAGCATAAAGTCCACGCGGATGTCGGGCTATGCCCCGGAGGCCCCCATGGTTGGTCTATTAACGGGGCTTAAAGGATCACAACGAAGCACTACAAAGGCCCCTACTTGGGGCCAAGCAATATCGCCCGATCTGCCAAAGCGGCTACCAGCCAAGCTTTGCCATCAGTGGGAGCAACCTGCGCGCCAAGCTCATCCTCCCGGATGGCGTCCCATCGCAACTGCAATTGCAATCGATACTTGGGGAGCGGGACCCGCTACCCAAGACGGGCTTACCACCAAACCTGCTTCAGCGAGCTGCCATTCTGGCAGGCTGGTATGTCGGCTGCTTACCGAGAGCAAGGAAGGGCCCCCAAAGTGACTGGGACTGGAGCTGCGCAGGAGGGCCTCCTCAGAGAAATCAGAAAAAGCGGAGAACCACCTGGCCCCAGTCCGGACCATTGAGCCCCGCGCGGATAAACGGTGGACTAGCGAGGCGTCCCCCAAAAGGCCGAAGGCAAAAAGCTCGCAAAAGGTGCCGATTGGCCCGAATTACTCGGCGACAAGGGGACAAAGGACCGAGCTCGGGCCCAGGTGTGGCTCGGCAATTTTCTCACGAGGTAAAAAGGGGTCAAACGGACGAAGAGCCAAGCAGAATGGGATAACTCCCACGACGGGAGCCGAATTAGACCTGCAACGATCCGTGCTGAAAGCGCCGATCTAGGTGGCAGCAGGTTTGCCTGTATCCCCCTCGGTGGTAGAAGCCGCTTTCTGCACTGGCGGAGGCGGCGGGGGAGCTGCCGGCGACTCCACTCCTACGGCTCGGGCGGTGACAGGTGGAGGCGCCGGGGCCTTCGCTTCCGGCGGTTTAATCTCCGGCAAGCTAACTGTGGGCCGATCGCCTAGGTAAATCTCCTCGATTTCAGTCGCGTCGACATCCCGACGCAGAAGGAGATAAATAGCACAAGCACTCGTCCAAAAGTAGCTATAAAGGAAGGCCATCGCCACAAGCTTCACCAAAGCCTTCCAAAAGCCTAGGAGGTTGGAAGCTGCAAAGCCCACCGCCGTCAATTTGCCTGCGGCCACCAGCATACTTTCCACGTTCCGCCGCACGGGTAGGGTGGCAGTCGTCCAGCGGGCAAGATCCGCCCCCCAGTCGACGGCCCAAGCGGACACAAACACCGTCGCCGCCGCAATATTCGCAACTACCAACCAGCAAATAATCCCAAATAACCCAGCCACGATCGCGTAAAACAAGTAATTAAGAGGCCGCTGAAAAAGGTAAGAGAAGCTCCGGCTCACGGCGTCAAAAGCGTCGGCATTCTCCGTGGCGAGGGTTCCCCACATTAAGGGCCAACCCAAAAGAACCCCCACCCCCAGCAAGACCACTCCCAGCCCCACGATCAGCACGATCGGCCACATCAAAGCCAGAATCAGGGCCCCCCAATCGGTCCGAAGGAGCAAACCCATAACCCCCAGCCCGACTACCGCCAACACCACCGGAACGAGGGGGACAAGAGGTGCCCCTAGATGGGACAACCATTTTTTGCGGGCATGAGCTAAGCAATCCCGAAGCGTGATGTATTCGTCCCGGGCAAGGGCAAGCGCCGCAGTTCGGCAAATAGCCCCGCCGAAATAGCCCCAAACCCCAATGGCCCACAGCCCAGCCAGAATCCAAAAGCCCATCTCCACCAGCGAGGGTTGACCCGTCACAAGTCGTATCAACGGCCGGGAAAACTGTTCCCAAGTGCCGAAAATTGGATCCGGCCACCGGTCAAGTAGTGTTGCGCCAGTCGGCCGATGCTCTAACCAGTGCTCAAGACTTGGCCGATCCGGGACAAGGAGGTCCAACCCCAACGAGGCCACTCCGCCGCTACTGCCACTTGGGAGAAGGCCGCCAACCCCATGAAATAGGGCGTCAATGATCGCCCATCCCCCAGCGGTGACTACTATTGCCGCGGTCGCCAAGAGAAGCAGCCGAACGCGTCGGGCAATCCGAAAGACTCGAAACAGCAATAGCCAGGGCAGGACTTCCGACCAAATGACTTTGCGAATCCCCGGATCCTGTGTGGGCATAGAAAGCTCCTCCGGCTAACGCGACTTTCGCCAGCGGGAAGTGGTCTGGCATTATAATGGGACAATGGTCGGCCGCAAGCAACGGAACTAATATTCCGACTTCAACGTACAAACGGCCCCTTAGGCTCTGGCGAAGATCTGCCGCGGCTTGACAAACTCAAGGATACGTTCGCGGCCCAATCAAACTTTCTTATCTGCAGACGGGGAATGGGAAATGAAAAACCCTTCCGAGGAAGTTCGCCACTGCCAACCTGCACACTCCGTCAACGATCCCGTTAACGGAAAATCTAGTTTCACTTCGGATCAGGCGCAAGAATCTGTTTCTAACGCCGACAGCCCAAGGTCGGAAGTGGGGCCATCCAGCCAAAACTCTCAACCACAATGCGAATCAGCCCCTGCCGAACAACGGGTCCTAGCAAGCCAGCAGGCTGCGACTTCCCCTGAAGCTACCGCTTCACCACCCGCCAAGTCGGAGCCGCCCCAGTTGTCGGACGAAGAGATCTGCCGGGTCGTAGGGATCGTTCACGACCGTAGGGACGAACGGACAAGCTCCGACCCATCTGAAGCTTCACCCGGCTCGTTAGATTTGGCAGTGCCCCCGGGCAACGCACCGTCCGGCGAGTCGTCCAGTTGGTGGGCGGAATCAGTCCCCCAGCCTCAAATGTCTGACACACGGCTGAGCGTGTACATCACACTTTGGGGTCTTACGCTGGCAGGGCTGGCAGCCGGTGCTATCGGCCTTGCCATTTTTTGGGATCAACTTTATGCGCATTATGCCCGGATGAGGGCACTTGCCCCATCCACGCCATTTTCCGAGGAACAAACCGCGGAGGAAAACTCGCCGTCCATAACCGGCCGGATCGACCCGTCGGCGGCACCCGGCGGAAAGGTACCGCCCTCAGGGACGGCCACGGTTGAATCCTGGGAGGTCCGCCTCCAGAAGGCGGCCGAGCTGCTGCGGCTCCCGCCTCAGTTGCCGCAAACGGCCGAAGAGCTGAATCGCGAGGCCTTTCTTGTTTGCGAGCATCTGATTGAAGATCTGCCGGATCGGCCGGAACCTCTTGCCCTGGCCGCCATGCTCCATAATCGCCAAGGTAAACACGCGGAGGCGGAAAAGTTTTGGCAAAAGGCCCTGGAACTTAATCCCAATTTTGCTCCCGCTTACAACGGACTTGGGTGGTTAGCGGCTCGGCGAGAGGCACTAGACGACGCCGTGCATTATCTCCGAAAGGCAGTCCAGCTCGATCCGTATGCGGGGCATTCCCACAGCCTTCTTGTTGACGTTTTGCTGCGTCAGAATAAGATCGAGGAAGCCTTGGTCGCCGCTCGTACCTATGTGGCTCAGTTCCCAAAGGCCGGAGACAGCAATTACTGGCTGGGTCAAGCCCTGCTTCAAATGGGGCAGTTGGAAGAGGCCAAGAAAGCCCACTTGGCTGCCATTGAGTTCGAGCCAGATTACACGGCCGCCTATCACTCCCTGTCCATCGTGTGTACGCGCCTAGGGCAAAGGGAGGAAGCCAAGAAGTGGCGGAGCAAATTCGCAGAGCTTAAGGAAAAGGACATGGAGGCTGACCGCCAGCGGAGCCGACAGTATCAGGACCTGCCCACTCAGCAACGGTTGGCCGCAAACTATCATCTAGCAGCCGGTAATGTCCACACCAGTTTCGGCGATCTGCGTAAGGCCGAGGCTCACTGGGTCCGAGGTGCCGCGATTGCCCCGCAGACAATTGACTGCCGGCTGGCTTTGGCAGATTTTTACGAACGGGCACAGCGCCTCCCCGAAGCCCACGAACAATGGCGAGAAATTGTTCGTCAACCATCCCCCCTGGCCGGCCATTGGTTCCGCAAAGGGGAAGTGGAGAAACGTTTGGGCCTTTTCGGCGAGGCGGAACAGTCTTACCGCCAGGCGGCGGCCCTCGCTCCGCAAGCCCCAGAGCCGTACGTGGCACTTGTTGACTTGGCTGTGCAGTACGGTCAGCACCTGGAAGATGCCCCGGCACTTGCCGAAAAGGCAGTCCTGCTTGCACCCACGCCGCAGAATTACTTCGCCTTAAGTGCTGTCCGGGAAATGACTGGGGACGTCCAAGGGGCGCTCAAAGCCCTGGAAGAAGCGCTTCGGCGCGAACCTTCCCATCCGCTCCTCCAGGTGGCCTACAAGGAGCTCCAGGACCGAGTGGCAAAAGCCAGTTCCCATCCCAAACCGTAAACGGCTTTGGCAGCGGGTAGAGCACGCATTTGTGCACGGTCGACAGACCGGCATGTAATCATTTCGATCGAACTTTTGTGAATCGGAGATCATCGGTGCCCGGGTCAATTACCCTCAGTGCCCCTACGATTGCCCTCCTGCTGGTGATCGTTGCCCTCCTTGTGTTGGTGGGGATCATCCTGTGGATCCACGGGCCTTTATGGTTCCGCGCCTACATGTGCCGGGCCAATGTGAGCATGCTCAGTCTGATCGGGATGAGTCTCCGCGGTGTGGACGCCAAAGAAATTGTCGACTGCAAAATTATGGCCGTCCAGGCAGGGCTCGGACCAGAGCGCGAAACGGGCATCACCACAAGCCGCCTAGAAGGCCTTTACCTTGCCGGGGGCAAGGTGCGGCGGGTCATCCAAGCGGTAATTGCCGCCAAGCGGGCCGGAATCAAGCTCAGCTTTGATCAGGCGGCTGCCATCGATTTGGCAGGTCGGGATGTGCTCGATGCTGTCCGCACGAGCGTGCATCCAAAAGTGATCGACTGCCCAGCCCCTCGGCCTGGCGAGCCAGAGTTCTTAAGCGCTATTGCTCGGGATGGAATTGAACTTCGTGTACGCGCCCGGGTAACCGTGCGGACGAATTTGGAGCGGCTTATCGGCGGAGCAACCGAAGAGACGATTATCGCCCGGGTGGGTCAGGGGATTATCACGGCCATTGGCTCCTCCCCCAGCCACAAGGAAGTCCTGGAAAACCCCGACCGCATCTCCGAGGCCGTGCTTCGTATCGGATTGGATAGTCAGACCGCTTTTGAAATTGTGTCGATCGACATTGCTGATATTGACGTTGGCGAAAATATTGGCGCGCGACTTCGTGAACGACAGGCCCAGGCAGATATGCAGGTGGCCAACGCCCGGGCCGAACGCTTCCGTGCCTTGGCGGTCGCCCAGGAGGCGGAAAACCGTGCCGAAGTGGTCCGCATGTTGGCCGAGCGGATCCTCGCGGAAGCCCAAGTGCCGCTCGCCCTGGCCGAATCTTTCCGCCGTGGGCGGCTGACCGTGGGGAGCGATGCTAGCCCGTCCCCGGCGGAGCCGTCCTCTAGATCGGGGAATGTGTAAAAACACCCCCTGTTTTTCGACAGCTCCGATGTCGCCAATACGTTTACCAACCATGCCAGAAAGGAAGCCGCCGGAACTTCCTTCCGCTTAGTCCCTCCCTTACTGCTAAACGCAAAGGATTAAAGAGGGATCCGTTTAAACCGGGCCGTGCTCGCTCTTTCTGGGCGCGTGCCATGGCTTTGCTGTCAAGCAGTGGCCATACCCTTCCGCAATTCGTAAACAATATGACCTAGCTCAGGGAGGATCAGTTGCTCCAAAGCGAGCTTGACGCCGCCGGGTGATCCGGGAAGAAGAAACAACACCATGCGACCGATAACACCCGCGCAAGCGCGGGAGAGCATGGCCGCTGGGCCGATCTCGTGGAAACTGAGCATGCGGAAGAGCTCGCCAAAACCGGGTAAAGATTTCGTGAAAAGCGGCTCCACTGCCTCGACCGTCTGATCGCGGGGAGACAGCCCCGTCCCACCTGTCAACAAAACCACGTCAACGTCACCCCGCTCAAATAGGCAAAAGACTTCCTGCCGAATCCGCTCGCGATCATCGGGAATGATGGCGCGGTGCACAACAACGTGCTTTGCCTCTTCCAACAAACCCGCGGCGATCGCACCGCCCCGATCAGTCTCCACTGTCCGGGTATCGCTCACCGTAATCACCGCACAGCGTAGCTTCTCCGGAGCCGATTGCCGGTGAAGATCGGGCACGTTTGCCTCCTGCCCATGATTAAGGTGACCACCACCCATGTTCGCACTCCCGACCAGGACACCGACCCTTCCTGTCATCCTCAAACCTTTTGAGTAATTTCCCCAACACGACTAAAATAAGCTCCTGGCTTTTTTCTTTCTCGGCGCCGTGTACACCACGCTAGGGAAGTATCCGGCAAGACAGACTGCCGTTAGGCGACTAAGGGAAAGTCGACACCTAGTATTGTCTCATAAACAAAAAAGGTCAAGGGTTCCAGGATAAAGTCAATGAGAAGCTTCCCCACAGGTCTGGTTGGTGTGGTGACAATCCTCGAACTCGTGGGCATTGTGGTTGCTTCCGCCGCTTTTGTTTATTGCGGTGTACTGGACGAAACCTCGGCCAAGCCGAGCGAGGCGCTAGCTTCCCGATACCCTCGCGTTGATTTAAAGGCGGACTGTGGCGCAAAAGGCGATGGTCAGTCGGATGATACCGCGGCATTTCAAAAGGCAGCAGAACTTCTCCAGCAGGCTGGTGGGGGAACGTTGATTATCCCGCCCGGAACTTACATTGTCGGCCGGCAATACCACACGCCGGGCCAATATCCGTACTACCAAACAGAACCAATCTTTGCTATCAAAAACCTCAAATTTCTCTCCGTGGAGGGCAACGAAGCTATCATCCGCCGAGCTGCCGGTCTCCGTTTCGGAGCATTTGATAAGGACACGGGTGAACCCTTCCAGGCCGAGAAGATGCCTTTTGTCGACTGGCGATACGCGGCTCACGTAGCAAATATATTCGATATAGGTCACAGTCAAAATGTGTGGATCAAAAATTTGGAGCTAGACGGTAATGTAACCAACCTCGTTATCGGCGGAGAGTACGGGGACACAGGTCGGCAACTCCCTGGTACGGGAATTTTTCTCCATAACTGCTCGCATGTGTGGATTGACCGCGTGCACAGTCACCACCATCCCCTTGATGGCATAATGATCGCCTACTATCAGCTTAAGGAAAGCGATCCGGCCACGCCGCACATATTGACTGACTGCGTCTTTGAATATAACGGCCGGCAGGGGCTATCGTGGGTGGGGGGCCGAGGCCTTCGTGCTTATCGCTGTAAGTTTCGGCACACAGGTCGAGCACTCAACGGAGGTAAACCTTTCGCCTCCGCTCCGGGAGCTGGCGTGGACATCGAGGCCGAAGAATCTATCTGCCGGGACGGTTATTTCGAGGAATGCGAGTTCGTAAACAATATCGGCTGCGGGATGGTTGCCGACAGTGGTGACGGCGGTTACAGCCGGTTTGTCCGCTGCCTCTTTTGGGGTGTGACGAGCTGGAGCGCCTGGAGCGCCAAGCCCGGGCTTGTCTACGAGGATTGTATGTTTCATGGGAGTATTGTCCACGCCTACGGCTCGGACGATCAGGCCTTGGCCACTCGGTGGGTCCGCTGCACCTTTGAAGATCTTCCCTGGGAAGATGGCCGCCAGCCCTACGGCCAGTTCCTGGCAGAACTTAACGGCAATTTGCGGAATGTTACCTTCGAGCAATGCGTCTTCCGCGCAAATCAATGCCGTAGCATTTGGTGCTCCGGACAGGGCTTCCGCTTTGTGGGCTGCAGTTTCATCCACAAATTTGCAGGGGTCGCAGACGGTGACTATCAGGCCATACTTCGTGGCGGCACAACCATCGGGTGTCATTTCCGAGAAGATTTTCCGGAAAGCGTAAATGCCCGTTGGTCCATCCTGGTCGACAGGTCCCAGGTAGCACCTGATCCCCCTACGATAGTTGACGGTCCTCGGGTCCGCTGGGGAAGTCCCGACGGTCCGGTGGGCATCATACCGCCAAGCCAATAGAGCAAGCCGGGTCGTCTTCGCCCAATCACCTATTAGACAAAAAACAATTTCCGCCTATGCATTAGCCGAAACATGGCACCCAAAGTTAGAGCAATTCAGCCATCAGAAAGGCAGGATGTTGGTGCTTAGGCAACAACAGCCGGTCGTTTAGCACCGTGACCTTTGCCTTG
>JANXBW010000030.1 GCA_025060325.1 Thermoguttaceae bacterium | reverse complement strand
GTTGCGAGCGACGAGGCGATACTTGACGATGCCATTTTCCACGTACTGCTCATAAATGCTTATGGTTGCATCCAGAAGCGACGATTGACCCAATCGCTCGGCGAGGATCTCCGCCCGGAAAAGCCCCCGCTCATCTAGTTGCACACGATACAAGTCCACGTCGATACTGTCCGGGCGGAACATATGGCGGCCGTGGAGCGTGTCATGGTCAAGCGGGTAAACAGGCTCGACTCCAACCAAGTAGCCGCCAAATTCGCCGGCGCCCATGATAGCGATTTCGTCATACGCGTGACCGAACCCCAGGTTGTGCAAGATTTCGTGAAAAGCAACTTGGAACCAGGCGCCCCCGTACTCACTTGCGCCCCAGTTCTCCGCATAGTCCATCAGAGCTTTTCCGCCACCGCCTAATCCACGGATGCCACCCGGTTCCGAACGGAAGGGGGAGGGGAACAACGCTAAGTCACCGGTTGCAACGGCGATCCCGCCCGATACGGGATCCTCGTATACCTGGATTCCCAGATACTTGCTGAGAAGCGCGAAAATCTCGCGGGCGCGCTGCTTTTGAGCTTCGGTTATCAGGTTGGAAGTGGGAGCTCCGGTTCTCGGGTTGGGAATGGTCTCAGGGAAGTAGTAACGAATCGTGAAAACACCGGCGGAGTTATCCGGCGAGGAGTCACCACTTGCGTAATGGTTTTCTATGTAGAGCATCCCCGCGGTATGCTGCGGCAAATTCCTATGGCCGGGCTCGTCGTTGCCTCCGGGCCACCAGAGCGTCGGGTCCAATTGCCATGAGTTGATCTGGGAAGAAATGATGAGGCTTTGCGGCCCGGTGCCGTCCCCAAATCGCCCGGCCAAAGATCCGCCGAGGCTACGCACAGATAAGGCACTGGCAAACGTTTGGCCGGCATCATAAGGCGTGGTGACAAAGTCGGTTTGGAATATTTGGTAAGTGTCGCCAATTCGTAATCTAAAAGCCCCAGTCCCGTAGTCTGCCAAGTCGCGTTCAAAAGTCAGCGTAACCTTTCGAAGTGAAGGATCGTAAACAACCTGAGAAGGTGCAACTACAACATCGTCACGAGGATCTGCCGTCTGGCGCGTGCCGATAAGCTGGTAAAAAGCGGGATTTTCAACCCCCGTCGGGCCCGGACGCATGTCCTCACTGAAGTACACCTCAACGACGTTGCGCAATTGCGAAAGTGTATTGTCGACATTGCGGACAACGGGTTGGGGCACGACGGCGGTGACAAGCGGCCCGACATTCACACGGAAATTGAACCGCAATACACGGTCTTCAATAGGCTGGTCCTCGCGGAAAAGTTGGCCGGCGGTATTGCGGAGCGGGGGCACAGGATTGCCGGCCGGATCGACGAAGTTCGTCACCCCCACGATGATCATCTGGTAGAGGTCATCCTCAAGCCGGCCAGCAAAGCGGACGATTACTTCGTTGGCGCGATCGGCAATCCCCACGTACCCTAGCGGAACAACGCGATCGTCCCCGTTGCCGAACACCCCGTCGTTGCTTCGAACAAATAGGATCCCGCCCAGCGAAGCCGGGTCGATCCGCTGACCTTCATTGAAACGAAGGAGTAACTCCCGCGGACCTAAAAAGAGAGTTGCCCCCGGATCAATGACTTGGCCCTCATTGGGGATTACCGCCACTAAGTTGGGAGCGATACTGAGAAGTTCTCGCTTTTCGAACTGCTCCAGCCCTAACCGTCGCGGCATTAATTCCTTCGGTTTCTTCTTGATTCGCTCCTGCCGACGCCGCTGTCCGCGGGAGCTGTCTCGCCTCCGAAGCTTCCCCCCAAGTCGGGAAATCGAACGGAAGGCTTCGATGATGCCCATGAATCGACTCCTAGGCCAAACCTCTCGCAGCGTAACCCCATAAAGACCGTCTAAAGTGACGAATTCCCAGTCGAAGGCAGATTGCCGAGGACAGGCTTGCCGACCTCTTTCTTTGTAAAAGGAAAGGGGAAATCGGTCAAATTTCTGCAATCTGCGGTTTGCGACAGATTCACAAACTCTATTCAAATTGCAGGGGGCGCAAAAATCAAGCAGTTGTCCTTTGTCGCCTGCGCAGCTTGCCTAAATTCGCAGGAAATAGACACCTCGGACTCGGAGCACCTCAAATCACACGAAACAGGCCCTAAGCGGCTCCGCACGCCGGTCGAAGCTCGCCCAACTGCACCTGCCACCGCTGAGCTTGATAGGAAGATGTTGTCCACAATAAAAGCCGTACAGGAGCAGGATTGAGCAACTGGGCCTGCAGGCTCAAGTCACTGCGAGATCGGAACCAAGGCCGGTTGCCCAAAGACGTGCGGCCGCCAAACCCGCCCTTAAGCTCGAGACAAGAACATTAGGGTTTTTTACCCCGGAAGGTATCCGGCGCTGATGGTAAAGCGTCCGGATGGTGGTTTTTTTCCTTGGCCGAAAGCGGGTGGCTCCCGGACCCACCCTCAAGTCCCGAACTGCCGGAGACAGTGCACTTTTGCAAGAGAAGACGCGGATCCGGGCGGCACGGGGTAGTTGCGATAACTTTAAAGAAAACGCCCGCCGCTCTCGGCCGGGTGGTCGCTTAACAAAACCGTGGGACGAGGCCCGAGGGCCTTCTCGGCCAACCGCGGACCACACTTATCCGGGGGGACTCATTGGGGGAGCTTCTGCCGAACAAGGGACCCAGAAAAGAGTAAAAGAAACAAGTGCTCGGATCCTATGCGGCCAGCTTTGCGGTTTCTAACCCTTTTGGGCCCTTGCATAGTAAGGGACAAGCCCGCAAAGTCGGCTCCTCGGCAGGTGCGCCCGGGCCGGGGACCAAGAGGTCGGGCGACGAAGCACGTTGTGCTGAAAGCAAAAAAGCAAATAAAAAAGCCCAGGCAGCTAGTGGCAGGAGTTCTGTCCCGGGCCAAGTCAGTTTAACCCACTCGAGCGGTTTTTTCGGCAATGATGGAAGCTTTGGCTTTTGTCCCTTGGCTTACTTCCCCGCTTAGTAAGAGATTATCAGGTCCGTGGCACAGGTTAACTGATGGTCGCTTGAGCCATCGTCGAATGGCAGTTGCCCCTGAAGGTTCCGCGAGCCGTCGTACCAATCCCAGCGGACCTCGGGCCGGAGTAAGCAGTTGGGATGGGGCCGCCAATTAAGCCCCATAGTCAACTCGTAGAAATCGCCAGCAAAGCCAGGAAGGGCAGACCAGCCTTTACCTGGCACTAGGTTGCCCACCCCAGCAATTCGCACCCCATCATCGTCGCGAAGCCATTCCACCCGCAACGCCGCGGAAAGCTTCGGCGAAATTGTGTAAATGAAGTATTGATTAATGCCGTACCACTCGGCGTCCGCGGGGGCCGGCTCAGCCCATTGGACGGCGTCGTTCTCCCAACCAAGATTGTGGACGAGGATATATTCTATCCGCTGGCCCATCTTTTGGCGCAACACTAAGCTGTAGACAAAACGGTCCTGCTCGCCAGCGTTATCTTGTGGACCTATGGAAACTGCGTACGAAACTTGCGTCCGGCCGGAAAGGCTCTTCCACCGAACACCGCCCATGAAGTCCAGATTATCGTTGTTATCCTCAAACATCATCCAGCCCCGATGGAAGCCCGCGTCCACACCAAACTGATCTGTCAATTGATAGCTAGCGAGCATTCCTGTCACCAGAATGGGCACCGTATACCCGTAAGAGTAGGAATGTGAATAGAACGGGTTGAGGATCGCCGGAACCGCCTCGTAGTCAAGGATGCCGGCAAAGTGCCCCAGCTTGACGGTTAGCCGATTGACTGCCACTTCCAAATACATTTGCGGAAGAACCAACCCGTAACTCTGCGACAGGCCGTTGATTCGGTCTTCCTTCCCGTAAACAATCCCATAACGCCAATCGCTTCCAAACACGATGTCCAAGCGTCCACCGATGTCAAATCCGCAACCCCCGGTGTTGGTAGGCCGAACGAAATAGAGCCACAACTGGTTCAGCTGATAATCCGCATGACGGTCGTTGGTGGCCAGGGGGCCATTGTAGCGACTGTCTGGCTCTTGAGCGTTAAAGGTAATTCCTTGTTCGATCCACCCGCCGATAGATATCCCCCACGCCCTGAGGCATGGCCCGTCGATAAGTTTCCACGGACCTGGCGCACTTCCTAGCTCGTCGGCGGAAACACCCGCACAGGCGGCACAAGCTCCGACCTCGGCCACTGGCCCGTCTTCCGCTGGTGGAGCTTCCTCCAGCGCTCTTTCTGTGGAAAGCTCGGGCAAATGAGGTAGTCTCCGGGGAGGCCGTGGCACTCCTTCGGAAGCACCAATGTCGTCCACAGGAGGCGCAAGACGAGAGGGTTCCTCCCCTGGCTGGCTCTCCCTAGATTGAACGGCTCGATTCTGCTCGTACCCCGGGTCAGTGGGGCTATCAGTCGTCTTTGTTTCTGTCGAGGGATCATCAGCTACCAGAGCCACTCCCGCCACCCCGGAGGTTCTCGGGGGTGCAGGAAACTCTGCACCGGACAGCGCCGCTGAACAAAGCACAACTGGCGAGCCGAGCTTCACTCCTTTCCGACCACGAGTTCCGCTCGCTTCGGCTTCTCCGAAATGCCCCGCCGTCGCGATGCCTCGCCGTGGGCCCCTTTGCGCCCAACTTCCTAAAAGCTGGTCCGGCAGGGGCGCTTGAGGACCCCCCGAAGGAGTTCCCACGCCGACTTCACCGCCATGGGAGTAAGCTCTACCTGCCACGGGCACTAATTCACGCATTTGGTCAAGGCCCGTCGGACTCGCGGAAACCGTGGACGTTGTCCGTGGAAGCATGAAAAGGTGTACACAGTCGGAGGCAAGGGCCGTTTGGCATAGTGTCAAGCTGACACTCCCGACCAACACTCCCATGGCCAAAAGGATCGAACTTTCCCGTCGCGTGGGTAGCTCCTTGCCCTTCCGGTGCTGTTCCATGGCTTGCTCCAATTCGAGCCGTACGTGAAGGCTTTCCATTCCTCGACTCTTCCCCGACGAAATGAAACCTTCGACCGTCGGTGGCGCATATTGCCGCCATGTGCTCGGTGAGAATGGATCGATCCATAAACCGGGCATTTGCAGAAAATCTGTTAAACCCGACAAAAGTTGCCCATCTTATGCAGTCGAAGCTCACCCACCGCCTATTGGCGGCACGCACCCTGGCTGTAAGTTCCGATGGTTTAGGCGGGAGGCGTCGCTCAGGCCCAACGGAGCGGTTACTTGCCGGCGGCCAAGGCATTGCCGAGGTGTAGACCGAAGTCGCGCTCGTTCGCCGGAAAAAGACTCAACGTCAAAGTGGAAACCACCTGCACCGCCCATGGGAGGGTCAGGATCACGCACAGGCAAGGAAAGCCCCACTGAGAAGACAGCTGGAGGCAGCAGAGGTAAGAGGCGGAAACCTCGCGAAAATATCCTTGCTTACCCCCTTCTGGGAGGACCCGGCAGAGCGATCCGGACCGAGCAGGCTAAGCGGCTTCGAAGCGATTGGAGCCACAAGCCCGGCTGAATGCATCTGCTCAGGCTTGTGAGACCGCTTCCACCTAGGCAACCCGAAGTGCCGCGAGCGGAGTTACCGCACCTCCAGCATTCGCTGTAGAGCCACGTAAGCTAATTCGGCCGTGCGGGGATCGACTTCAATTACGTTAACGGCCTCGCCGGCCTCGAGGTTTTCAATTGCCCAGCATAGCCGAGCAAGGTTGATACGGAACATTGTTGCACACATCGAAATACGGGGCGCAAGGAAATAAATTTCCTTGTCTGGGTGTTCATTCTTCAACCTGTTGACAAGATGAACTTCTGTACCAATGGCCCATCGGGAGCCGGCCGGTGCTTCGCGGATGTACTTTACAATTTGGCTTGTCGAGCCGATGTAGTCGGCTTTCTGAACCACCTCCATCGAACATTCCGGATGGACCAGGATGCGGATGTCCGGAAACCTCTGCCGAAAGGCGTCAATATGCTCTGGCTTAAACGCTTGATGGACGCAGCAGTGGCCTTTCCACAGAATAATTTTCGCCTCACGCAGGGAGGCCGGGTCATTCCCACCCAACGGCAAACTCGGATTCCAAAGCGGCATTCGCTGAAGCGGAATGCCCATCCGCAACCCGATATTGCGACCCAGATGTTGATCCGGCAGGAAGAGCACGCGTTTCTTTCGAGCTAGTGCCCACTCCAAAACTGCTCGGGAATTGGACGAGGTGCAAACAATGCCATCGTGCGCTCCGCAAAACGCTTTGATGTCGGCCGACGAATTGATGTACGTCACCGGCACGACATCTTCCTCCCCTAACACCTGAGTCAGCTGCCGCCAGCAGTCCTCCACTTGGGAGAGGGTTGCCATATCCGCCAATGAGCAACCGGCCTCCAAATCCGGCAAGATGACCGGTGCCCGCCCGCCACGGGCAGCCACACGCTCTGGCCGATTGGCCAAAATGTCCGCCGTTTCTGCCATAAAATGAACGCCACAAAAGATGATCGCTCGACAATGCGGGTCCTGAGCAGCATGTTGACTTAGCTGGTAACTGTCGCCCTGGACGTCCGCGAACTGGACGATCTCGTCCCGTTGGTAATTGTGGGCCAATATGACGAGCGATCGCCCCAGACGCTCCTTGACCACTCGAACTCGCCGGGAAAGCTCGTCCAAAGGTAAGAAGCGATAGTCACTAAGCGGGAATTTCCCAGTTGCCTCGGAAGCCTTCCATGCCATAGGTCAACCTCGAATAACAAACAAGCGTTTGCGTGTCGGGTGGCCTCCTGGAGCAAAGTATCCCACAAACTTCCCCCCGATTTGGACC
Source organism: Thermoguttaceae bacterium (assembly GCA_025060325.1). Classification (GTDB taxonomy): domain Bacteria; phylum Planctomycetota; class Planctomycetia; order Pirellulales; family Thermoguttaceae; genus DTLM01. Next base: position 48,067 of record JANXBW010000030.1, on the reverse strand, counting down.
CGCGAAGATGTCCACTTCGCTTAATGAACGGCAGCCGACCCCGAGTCCTCAGCCATCTATTGCGGAGGGGCCTAACCCGCAAAAGCTAACGGCGGCTACCCCGGGCTTACGAATGGCCCCCGGCCCCCAACCAGCCCAGCTATGCCTCGCAAGCTTGGCCAGCCAAGCACGGTTATTGCGCGATTAAACTCCCTCCCCGATAGCCCGACTCGTTCCAGAAGCTCACAGGGCAACCTTTCTTCCAGCCACCCGAATCGGAGTTCAAAACCAAAGTAAAACGTGCGGGCCGGCCGAAAAGTTAACCCCCGGATTCCCCGCGACGTGGCTCAGCGAAAGCTTCTCAAAGCACTGGCACTAGCGGTCCCACCGTGGTAACCCGCCGGCCGATCCAAGATTCCTAATTTTATCGAGAAACGTCATATTTTCCACCAAAACCCTTCCGTGTCAAAGTAGTCAATAGAGAACGTCCACCGCTCGGACCCCGCTCTTACGGAACTTTCCCTTAAGGGGGAATCTGCTGAATAAACGGGGAGATTAGGTGTGTGGTAGTTTAGCCCATTAGGTTGCGTTTGAATCTGGCAGGGGTAGGGGGCGAGATTAGACGGACCGGCGAAAGAGCGGATCCCCGCCGGGGTTGAGTTCGGGGAAAGCCGGTCCAAAAAAGAGGTCCAAACTTAAATTCCGAATTAAGTCACAATTCTTGCCCGATGATTTCTTGGAACTGAAAACCCGCCGGCAGGCTCGTCACAAAGCAAAGCTTCTCTTCCCCCATGAGGTTAAACCGCGCACGGATCCTCCCATCACGGCCCATCTTGGGTGTTTTATCGCCTTCACCGGGAGTCGGATCGGCAGGAGAACGTGGTGCTCTCGGCAAGTTCGCCAGCCCTGCCCGGGTAGGTAGACGCCAAGTGGGGGAAGGAGCCAGGCCCCGTCACGACGGCGGCTTGAAATCGGGCACGCTGTCCTTATGAAGGTCGATGATATCCTGGAGGATAAACGGCTTGGGCCAAGGCTCGTCCCGGGCATCCAGGATCCTTTGGTAGTTCCGAATCACATCGATCAATTCTCGACCCGTGTTCCCGTCCCGCTTTAGCTGGGGAAATTCCGGCAGATCAAGCAGTTCCCGCCACTTTTTTAGCCCTAGGTCGTAGTACTGCTTGGCACGCGTCAAATCAGCCGCTCGGAACGCCTCGTCTCCTAAGTAGATATACTCGCGCGCCTCAATGGCCTGAGGCGTCTGTTCAAATTGGGCCCGCATTCGCCAGTACTCGAAATTGACAATGGTCCTTTGCTGGTCGATCTTACTTGACATCTCAAGGGCTTTTTCGGCCTCCTCGGCAAGCTTCAAAGCTTGTTGACGATGTCGTCCGGTAATCCGTTGCGCGACCTCACGATGCGTTACGTGGACTTTTCGCTGCGCCTCAAAGGCTAAAGCTTGTTGATCCGGAGTGCGGGCTTCAGGCGGGGTATCCAGCGCGAGCCGTTCCTCCGGCCGCAAGCGGGACCGCTTTTCATCCTGAATCTTTTTGCGAAGACCGGGAGCAAGCTTATCGAGCTCAGCCCAAATTTCTTCCGCTCGTTGATCAAATCGCTCCTTGTCGTTTAAGCGGACGGTTCCCCCTTCGTACGTCGGAAATTCTCGGTCGCCGTATTGGAGCCACTCCTCAAGCGCCCGCTGCCACGACTGTTTGGCACGCTCGCCGAAAATACCGTCCTTGGCCAAAAACTCCGAATAGTTCATCTGGCACATGGGCCGATCGGAGAAGAACAGTAGTGGACTAATTCCGCGGAGAGTCGCTCCCTGTTCGACCAGTTCCTCTCCGCGGGCAAACCACTCCTTGCCAACAAGCCAATTGTCCCGTTCCTCAATTGGCCGCGGACCGTGAAAGTCATCATCCTGCTTGAAAAGCCGCCGGAACTGCTTCCATTCGTCCGCTCGCCCAATCTTTTGGGCGATGAACCACCCGACATCCCACAGGAGCTTGGGCTCCCGCTCGTTGTAGCGAACACCTCTCTTCAAGAACTCAATCCCGCGGATTACCCACTCATATCGCTTCCGGTAGTCGTCAAACTCCGCCGATACGTTGTAAGACAAATTCCAAGCCTGGAAGCGCCAAACGCTGATAAAATGCGGCTCGAGTTTAACCAACTGTTCCAAGGTGGCGGACAAATTCGTCCAATCCTTCTTCATTTTGTAAATGTCCGCCTTTGTCCACAAAATGTTGGCGGCTACCCCGCGCAGTCCGAGCGTGGTAAGCCGCATCGCTTCACTTGTGGGATCAATCTCACCGAGTTCGGCCTCACTCAGCCCAAACCTGTCCCGCAACTGCGCCAAAATGCCTCCTGGACTTCCGCGAGCTCCTCGGGCCGGCGAGGTCGATGGTTGTCCTAGCCAAAATAGCGGAAGAAGGAGAATCGCAATAACCACAAGCAGAGCGATCTTCCGAAAAAAAGCCGCGCGAAACGTCATTCCGCAATCTCCCGCGACTTAAAGAAGAAATAGCCGGCTACAATGACTGGGATGGCAAAAGCAAATGTTTGCAAAGTACGAATGAGAACGTGCTCCCACGGGATATCAAACCCGTGTGCCACCCAATTGGCCCATCCGAATTGCCCCAGGGGTGGCAGGATGGAGGCCACCGCAAAGAGGAACCCGCGAGCAATCACGTCGGCCATCTTTAACAACAAGGTGCCGAGGCCTGGCTCTAGCTCGCTCATCACATTTTCCTGAGTGACAAGCCGGTAAAGCGACTCGAACGGGCCACCGCCGTAAGTCTGCCCCAAAGCAAGCTTAATGACAAAGTCGCGGAACAGCCCGCCTACCAACACTCCAATTGTGGCTACCATCGCCACCGGTGCGCTAAGAAACGTGCTGGCTGTTATCCCATAGGCCAACACGATGATTGTTACTAACCAAATTCCATAACATGCCTTCAGCAAGTTGATAACAAACGAGCCGTCCCGTGCTCGAATATACAAATCGGGCTGGGCCGCCCCGAAGTACTGCCCCGGCTCAATGCAACGGATCCAAACCTCCAGCCGCCCATTGTCGACAAGGTCTTCGTAAAGGTCGAACTCTCTTTTCTGCGTGAGCTCCGGCCTAACCTCCTCGGGGGGCGGGCTCAGAACAATCCCCTCAGGCGTATTCTTCTTTCGCTGGATGATTTGCACGCTCGGCGGGTTGACAATCTTTCGCGGCACAAAGAGGCGTTTAATCTCCGGCACTTCGGCGAACTCGCGGGACTCGAAGATCTCCGTCTCCACATAAAGCCCCGTGCGTGGGTTCCTGACTGCTAAGCTCCCAAGAACAGGCTTTTCGATGTTGCCCTTGTGAGTCCTAAAGACACCTAGTGTCAATTCCAAGGGCAATCCCTCCGGGAATCGCCGCGGGCTCATTCCTTCGAATGTCCAGATCAAAGCTGCCGGACTTGCCCCCTGGATGTACCCGCGGTATGTCCACTCGTCGCCAACATTCAGCCCTTTGTCTGCATCTAGTCCATCTCGGTCCCGGAATTCCAGCTTCCCATAGATCGGCACCCGGGCCAAGAGAAATCCCTCAGGCGGGCCGATCTCATAACGTGCATCCGGCCCTGAACCGACGACCCGCAACGAGTGATAATGTCCGCGGGCGACTTCAACTCGGCCTTGACCGCCAACGTCGACATAAACCCTGTGGCGATGGCCAAAAACTGAACTTGTTAGCCCGGTCAACGTGCCGGTTTCCCCGCCACCCTCTGTCACTGATTGCAGGTTTTCCGCCGTTAATGTGTGACGGTGGTTTAGCCCAAGAGTGACAAAGAAAAAGCTCACGATGGCCATGCCAATCAAAATCACCGTAGCCACCAGGGCAAACCCAGAAAGCCGCCCCAAAAGGATTTCACTGGCCCGTACCGGCTTAGTGACCACCGTGTGGATCGTCCGGTTACGGATATCCGTGGGCAAACTGAAGCTCGCAATGAAAAGGGCCAATAACAACATCAGATAAGTGGTGGCGGAAAGGACGAAGTTTAAATAAAGAACCGCCGGCTCGCGGCTAGCTGGGTCGATGTGCCAACCAGCGAACATAAGGAGCACCAGGAAAACCACAAAGACCGCAATTACCCGCCGGCGAATCGATTCTTTGATGGCAAGATAAGCAAGCCCACTGATTCGAGAGCCAGAAATATACCTCACGAAATCCTGAAAAGCCTGGCAAATCATCTGCCAGTTGCGAGCTACGGCTTCCCTCGGCCCGCGCTCAAGGGCGACCGCAAGCCATCCCAAGAAAAACCCCACGAGACTGACCGCGGCCACCACGCCGAGCCAGATAGCCAGCGCACCCGCAAACCAGATGAGAAAGGGCGGTAACGGATTTTCAACGACCATCGCCGGAAATACCTCCCCGAACGCGCCGACCCGGGTGAGCTTCGCTTTCCCGGATTATTTGCAGGAAGAGCTCTTCTAAGGTCGTAGTCGGATTACCAATGAAGTGAATCTTCCCGTTGCGTCGCTCGATGACCTGCTTGACGTCATCCACGAGTGCCCCGTCCCCACCAGAGAAGCGGATTTCGGTGACGTCCCGCACCTTAAGCAGGGCATCCACCCGGCCGAGTTCTTTTAGCTCCCCTTGATAAAGGATTCCAATTCGGTCGCAGACATCCTGCACATCCGCCAGGAGGTGGCTGCACATGATGATTGTCTTGCCCTGATCTTTGAGCCGAAGGATCAAGTCCTTCATGGCCCGAGTCCCGATCGGGTCAAGCCCGGTGGTCGGCTCATCTAGGAGAATTAAGTCCGGATCGTTTATCAGAGCTTGAGCCAGCCCCAGCCGTCGGGCCATTCCCTTGGAATACTCCCGCACCTGACGCCGCCTTGCTCCAGTTAACCCGACAAGCTCCAGTAACTCTGCCGTCCGCTGCCTCCGCACGGCCGCCGGCATGTTAAAGAGCCGGCCGAAAAAGTCCAGGGTCTCCTCGCCGGTCAGGAAGCGATACAGATACGTCTCCTCTGGGAGGTAGCCGATCCGCTCGTTCTTGGAAACATCGGTGGCATCTTTACCCAAAACAATGGCCTGCCCTTCCGTCGGAAAGAGCAGGCCTAAGAGCAACTTCATGGTCGTGGTTTTTCCCGACCCATTCGGCCCAAGGAGGCCAAAAATCTCACCTTTATAAATTGTTAAGTCGAGCGCTTTGAGAGCTCTGACCTTCTGTCGCCCCCAAAAGTCTCGATAAATCTTGGTGAGATTCCGGGTCTCGACGACGACCTCGGGAACAGCGTGGGGAGTGTTCACTCCGGTTTGCATAAATCCATCCCACTTAAAGGCATGTTGAAGACCAACGGATGAAAAAGATTTACAAGAACGATTGCCTTAATGCACTTTCTCCTGGCCCAGCCTTTTCCGCCCATTGACGCGAGGATGGCCCACACCCCGATTCATTCCATCCTAATCACCTTCCCGATGATTGCCTACCCTTAGGGAGCGCGATCATCCGGCAGCGCCGGCTACCGCAAAGGGGGCGAGCCTGCATTCGAGAAATGGGCCTTCCTCTCTCGCGGGGCTTCCCAAGTTCAAAGCACCACCTGCGGGGGCGCACTTGCCACGTTAAACCCCCAACACCTACCCCCGAATGCTCGACACTCGCTCCCGAGCGCCGCTCATTGCCCCCAAGGAGGGGAAGCTGCCCCCCAGACCGCCCTCCCCTCTGAAAATGCTTAACAGAAATTCTCGATTCGGCCCTTGAATCGGCTCAGGACCCTACTTAGCACTCACCCCGGCGTAGCACTGACGATTGTGAGTACGGCATACCAGCCTCCGTCCCTTGCCCTGGAGCCCTCCCCCGGAAGTAGCTGCCGATTGCCCGCCAGCGAACTTACCAGGGAGGTATGCGCTAAGAATGATCTCCGCTTGCCCATAACCTCCCTCTGGTTACGCAGGGCCGCTGGGCAAAATGCGTCGTTACGGGCACACGCCAACGACCCGACTGAGGCACGCGGGAGGGGCCCAGGTGTTTCCCCGCCGAGCCAGGGCCGAGGGAACGGCACTCCTTTGAAGCGGATCAAACGGGATTTTTATCCAAGCTTACTGACCTTACGGGGCAATCTGTCGATCGGTTCGCCCACCTGCCCGCCGCCTAAGGGGCTCCCCCTTCGACCAACCCTGGCGGCTCAGGCTCCCAGCGGTGGCGATGGTCCCGCCAACTGGTAAGCCCGGATGCGGGTCGCACGCAGGAAGCCGCCCAACCCCCTCTCACCGACTGTTCCGATCCCCTGGCAACCTTATCGAAACTTTCCGGATGCCAAACTCAGCGCCGGCACCCGCTAAATAGCTCCACACGGGAAGGATAGCGCAAGCAGCTGAACTTGATTTCAACAAAAAAAAAGGCTCGACCCGCTCCATGAGTTCGATTAGCAAGCTGCCTAGCGCTACACGTCCGTTGTGGAACTATTTAGTAATGCTGCGGCGGGGATTGGGCTGCCTATTAGCCGCCGACAGTGCCTTATGCTAAATGCCTTATACCCCGCCGCCCTTAACCCTCTGCTCACACCCCGAAGTTTCGGCGGGACATTGCCTTGCTGCTTTCGCCCTGCCACAAGAAAATTCACGCCGGTCGCTGCGAAAAAAGCTCGGATCGGCACCGGCGTCTAAAGGTCACCTTCGGCCGAGTTGGACCCTTCTGGCTTGATCATTACCCAGCTTGTTGACAGCCCTCAAACCTCCCAAGGGAGCATGTATGCCCAAGAAGTACTCCGGAGATGACGCCCCACGCCGTCAATCAGCTAGTAAGTCGCGAATCACCCTTCGCAAAGTAAGCGACGAACCGGCTTACGAGCTTGTTTACCCGCGTTGTGTGGCCGAGCGGGCCGAGGATATGGAAGAGGTTTACGAAATGATCCGGATGGGAGAGACGGAGGCGGCAGAGGATGAACTTTTGTGGTTGCTTACCGATTGTCCGGAATTGCTGGAGGCCCACCAACTTCTGGGCGAGTTGGCGCTGGCGCAGGGGAACCTTGCTCGGGCCCAAGCTCATTTCGGACGGGCTTTCGAGTTGGGGCTGGCTGCCTTGCCCCCAGGGAAGCTGCCCGGGCGACTCCCCGCCAAATTGCCTGGTAACACCCCTTTTTTCCACGCAGGAAAGGGCCTGGCAGTAACCCTGAAGCAGCTTGGCCATCGCAAGCTGGCCCAGGAGGTTGTCCACCGGCTCCTTGATCTCGATCCCCAAGATCCCCTCCGTTTACGAGAAATCCTCCGCTCGGAAGAGACCGGATGAAAGTCTCCCTTCTAGTAAGAGCCTACGAAAACTTATTTCTGACGAAGTGTTGAAGAGCCCCTCGCCCTCGGTTAGCATTCGGGAGATTTCCCGGCGGCAAGGTTACACCCGGCGCTATCAGCAACCCGGCAGGCGTAATCAGTGGCTCACCTAGCGTAAGCCAAAAGGAGAACTTTTCCATGAACAAAACTCGGGCAACTAAACGAACATCCTCCGTGTCTTTGCCTCCACGCCAAGCGGGGGCACAGCCCACGATCGGTCGGCGCAATTTTCTCCTCGGAGTAGCTGCCACTAGTGCATCTGTGGCACGCATGGCCCACGGGTCGCCGGCGGCCGAGCGGAAGATCCGCATTGGGATTGTGGGAGGCGGCTTCGGAACGAGCTTTCAGTTCCATGAACACCCTGACTGCATTGTGGCCGGGGTGACCGACCTTCGGCCGGAGCGGCGGAAGCGCCTCCAGGAGGTGTACCGCTGTGAAAACGTGTACAACTCGATGGAGGAAATGCTGCGCACAAACCGCGCACTGGACGCGGTGGCAATTTTCACTGAAGCTCCTAATCACGTGCCTCATACCCTGGAGGCGCTCCGGGCCGGCAAACCTGTGCTTTGTGCCGTCCCCGCGGCAATGACCCTAGAGGAGTGTGAAAAGCTCATCGAGGCGGTGCGAACCTCTGGCCTAACATACATGATGGCCGAGACCGGTTACTGGCAACAATTTACGATCTCGGTCCGCCAGATGTACAAAGAGGGAAAATTTGGCGAGATCTATGCCGCTTACTCCATGTATCGACATCCGGGGTTGGAGGAACTTTGGTTTGAAAACGGTAAACCAACCTGGCGGCACGGCTTTCCTCCGATGCACTATCCAACCCATTGTACGGTACATTTGATCAGTGTCACCGGCGAGCGCCTAAAGGCCGTGACCTGTCACGGATGGGGAGATGATTCCCCGCTCTTGCGGGGCAATCCCTACAATAACCCGTTTTGGAATGAGACGGCGGAGTTCACCACCGACCGCGGGCATTCCTTCCGAGTGGAAGTTTGGTGGGCAGGGGCACACCTGGGTTGCGAGCGTGCAGAATGGTATGGCACCAAGATGTCCTTTGTCTGCGACAATCGCCTGGGCACCCCGTACACGTTGATATTTACAAGCCCCCTGCAGGAATTAGATAGTGGTGGGTTCCGTCGCGCGGCCGCCAACGTCCAGCGATATGACGTGCCCCAGTGGTGGAACACGGGTCTCTTGCCGCCACCTCTTCGACACGATTCCGGCCACGAAGGCTCGCATACTTTCATCACCCACGAGTTTATCGCCTCGTTAATCGAAAACCGAAGGCCAGCCATCGATGTTTACGAGGCGGTTGCCTACACGGCCCCGGGAATTGTCGCCCATCAGTCGGCGTTGCGTGGCGGTGAACGGCTGACGATCCCCGATTTTCCGCGGCCAGCCGAATAGCCCCGGGGCAAAGGCTTCGGCCCCTCTGTAGACCGATGCGCTCTCCTTGGCCGACCAATGACAGAACCGGCTTTATCAACGAGGCCAAGTCTGAGATTTTAGTCGTAAACCGCCCGTTACGCCTCGCTAGTGTTTCAAACCGTCGCGCTTTGTCGACTAACTCATAAAGGCACAGCCGTCAGCCGCTTTAGGGTAACTGGTCCGATGAGACCAGCCCGTTGAAGAGGCGTGTCTTTCCATGAGCGACGCCAAGAAATGGACCAGGGCATATTGGTCTCGGCGACCGGCTCGCTTGTTGCGTCTAAAGCGTCACCCACCAACCGGTTATTCCAATCGTTGGCCACGCGGATAACCAGCTTGTTCTTGCCCGCTTGCACGAAAGTTGTTATGTCAATCTCCCAAGGCGCTGTCCACGCGCTCCCCACAACTTGACCGTTGACAGCAACCTCGGCCAAGAAATGGACCTCCCCTAAACCGAGTATGAGGCGCTCCCGCGGTAAGAGTGGAGGGGAAAGTTCAAACTCTGCCTCATAAGTTGCTACGCCAGAATAATAACGGATGCCCGGCTCCGGATGTTGACTCCAGTCAATAAGCGTCGGAAAGACAGCCTCCGGGGGCGCGCCTCGCCCCGGCAGAAACCGCACCAGCCAGGGGCCTGGCACTTCCTTTGGTGGAGATAGCTCGGCGAGGTGTTCCTCGAACTTACCGTTTTGGCGAAAGATTCGGTAATGACCAGGCTGTCGGATAACAAGGCTTGGCTCCCGGCCTTGGCCCACAGGCATAAACAAAACCGGCGGTTCGTCGGAGGAATTTATAAGCACTGGCATCCCGTTTCTTTCCACGCCCACGATTGGTGGGACAGTTACCCTTTCCGGCTCTCCTCCGGCAGCTTCTTTAAAGAGCACTATAAACAAACTGCCCCAAGGCGGAAGTTGCACGAACACGCTTGTGCTAGGTCCGACCCGGCGGTAAACGGGTGCTTCCACCATCGCCCCCGATACCGGATCCCATAACTCCGGGGGATCGCCCCCACTTCGTAACTGGACCCAATGGCTTTGCCAGCGGTCCGTGCGGTTCCACACGAAATAAACATCCGCCTGCGTTCCCGATCTGTGCACATAGTCAATCGGCGGCGCCCCGAGGTGATCCGGAAGCTTCCCCTCCGGCGACCTCCAGTCCCCAAGGCTTTCTAGCCAGAAATCAGGCGGCAAGTTTCGTTCGCGCAGTATCTGGCGCACCGGTTTTCCCCAAATAACTCGACCGCGTCCCACTCGATTTTCGCCTTTTTCTGCCGGGCTGTCTTTCCCCCACAGCCGATCGGCAAGCTCAGCCACCCGTTGATCGCATAAGGGATAGTCGCTTAGCGAATTACTTCGCTTCGGCCGGCGCCCCACCAAGGTCAAACCATCCTCCACAAGCTCCGCCAACCGAGCTAGTACCCGCGGCGATATTTCTTCGCTCTCTGGCAGAACCAAGACCTCGTAGCCCGTGCTTTGATCGGATCCGAAGTGAAGCTTACCATCCCGGACTTCCGCTCTCTGCAAAATCACCTCCTCATTACACACATCGTAGTCGTAGCCAAAGCCCAACCCGGGGTCCACATGTTTTGGCGGCACATACTTAAAGCCCCCGTCGCCGTAGTAATAGCAAACATCGGCCACATAAGCTCCGTTTTGAAGCACTGCGGAACAGCGGGCGATGTAGTCGACAAATGGCTTAGCTAACGGCCACCAAGCGATGTGGGGAGAAAAGTGCGTGCCGGCATGATACACCCACCCCGGAGGACGCACACTTGCTGGCCGATGTGCCGCCGTATGAAACGTGAACCGGTTGGCTCCCTCCACGAAGGCCCGATCAGCGATTGGCTTTAGCTGCCAAGGACCATCTTGCCAATGCCGCCAGCTTGTAAACGCTTCCATGTCCACAAGCGCCTTACCATAAATGTGTGCGGCGCAGGCTGTCTCCTTGACTACCCAGACGTCATGCTGGATCCAAAATTCGCCTCGCGGAATGTCAATCGCGCCCTGGGCCTGCAAAGCATCTACAGGTACTTGGTGAAGCGGTAACCCCGGCCCACCAGCTTCTGCACACAAGAGAAGCCCCTCTTCATGACAAACCCGAGCGGCTGTGCGGTAAAATCCGTCAACAAGCAGTTCGCCCAGCGTTTTGCGGAAGTCATGGAGAAAACGCCGTGTCTTCTCCCAGCCGCCGATAAGATAACCATCCAGCGCGGGAAGATACCGCCGCATGTCATAACCCCGACGGTGACGAAATTCATCCAGGAATTTAGGCGTCCACGTGGCCCCCCGCACTTCATAACTACAGCTATAAAGCTGCCGCAAAGCGCCGCCGAAATCCGGTCCTAAGTGCTCTTTGAGCCTTGAGACGATTGTGCGGAAATGAAACTCCGTCGCTTGTGGATTTAAATGATCGAGCACCAGCCCGCCGGACTGAGGACTTGGCAGGACAAGCCGCTGTCCGGTGTTGCCGCAGCCGTAGCGAATAATTCGCCATTTTCCGGGCGGCACATCCCATTCAAGCACACCCTCGGCTTGGAGTAAATCGGTTAGGTCAACAACCTGCGAGACATTTTCTAACACAAGGGGCGGAGGGTCGGCGGAACTCCACACTCCTCGCGGTTGGTCTTTAATTCCATCGTGAACACACGCGGCCGCACCTGGACCCTCAGGAGCAATTTGTGACCCCCACCACAAAAGGGCTGCTCCCATTTTTGTCCCGCCAGGTGTAAACGCCGAAACGACATTCTCTCCGCCTGTGGTGTAGAGTTCCCACTCGGCAAGGTCAAAACCCGCAAGTTCCGGTCGATAGCTCTCTACAAGTTCAAGCATGGCATAGCGTGCGGGGACGGGGGAAAATCGAATTTCCTGTGGCCCTGGTTCCGGGCGAAGCGTTCCCCGATGCACTAGGTGAAACGCTCCTGGCTCATCACTTGTAGACGAAACCCAGACAGCAAACTCTTTCACCGGGCGGACAGGCTTTTGCCCGTCAACGGCGCGCGCCTCAGCTTGGTAAAAAAGTGCCCGATCAACAAGATGGATTTCCGTCCCCCGCAAACGAAAAACAAAAAATTCGGTTGTCCGCACCTTTCTTTCCGGAAGAGCCAGCACTGCCACGTCCTTGTAATAAAGGGGGCGCCCGGCTTCATCCCGGGGTGCCTGTGGAGGAAGTTGAGGCAAAGGGAGCTTTTCCCGCTTTCGCCCCGGCCCTTCCCAGACCACAGTAGCCTGATAGAGCCCCATCGACGCAAGCTCCGGTGGGATCCAAGGCCCACCGGCATTCCAGCTACTTGACGTGACAAGCCCTATCTCAAGTCCCCAGGACCGGGCTGATGAGACCGCCACCCTAAGTGACTCAAGCCACTGGGGGCTAAGGAAAGCCGGCCCTGCCGGAACCGGCTTAGCGCCGCTGCGGGCACCGATATCGAATACATAAAGTCCGGTGATTCCTTTTTCGGCAAACTCGGCCACCTCTGCGCGGAGGGCCTCGGGATCGACAAAGCCATTTAGCCAGCACCAGTAAACTGCGGGCCTAGCCCGTCCCTCGGGCGAAAGAAACCTCTGCCGCAGATCCACTTGGGATTCACCACAGCTTGCGCCACCGGCCAAGGCCGGTTTTTCCGTGCTTTGCCACGAAATGGGCAAGACAATTAACCACAACGTAAGCAGTCCCCGAAGCTTGCACATGGACAGATAAGCCATGACACCTTCTCCCTCGATCATGAGCAGGTTTACACGGCTGCCCCGAACCCGTTAGGACATCCGCCAATGCCCCCTTCCAGGCATAGTGGAAGGATTTATGAACCCCGGTTCCTCACCGGCCGGATGATAGCGATTTAACCTCAGCGGCTCTATGAGTGCAAACTTTGCACGCAAAAAGCCAAAGTTAACTCGTCGACCAAGGGGTGGTCAATCAATGCTACAGGAAATGTTGAATGAGTTTGTGAGGCCAGCAAGTTTTGGCGAGGTTACCTAAGGCGGGCTTTGTCAACGGCAACTGGGCCTGTGAAAGATGAGAAGCTCGATCAAACCAAAGCTAACAGGGTGAGTAGAGCGAATAGCTTCGATTCGGCCCTACGGCATCTTCGGTCTCAGGAGCCTACTCTCCATAGGAGTACCCGTTGACCGGACCGTCAACAATGCCAGCTCTCAGACCGAAAGAGTGAGGCTAGTGGCCGCCGCGCGAATCGGGAGAAGCACGCTTCGGGCTTTAAGCTTCCAAATGACCAAAAAGCTCCGCGAGATTGTGGCGCGGGTGCGGTGCCGGTGGCTCATTCCAGCCCCGGGTGTTCGGACTAGATCCGAACACTCATACCCCGGTAGCTGGCATGGAGGCAGCTCGGACGACGCGATCGGCCTAACGCGACGCGGGCCAGGTGCCAAGCCCCACCTGTGGGGGTCGTCGGTTCATGAACTTCGCGCAAGCCAAGTTTGCCGTCCGTAAAGCCTCGGTCAGTCGCCGAATAGGACGCTCATCGGGGGCAGCTCACGACCCAGCGCGCCGATGTCGCAAGCCTCCTCCGGTTATTCACTCTGACGACTAAGACAGAGGGCCGGGAGCTGCCACCGAGTAAAACGCCTACGACATGCCGGGAATGTGGATTGGCCGTGTGCGTGATGTCGCTACTTCAAATCGGTGAGTTTGGCGCCGAAATTGATATGGAAGACTCGGTTGTTGACGACCAAGGCTGGGACAGACTGAACTCCCAGGCGCTCTGCCTCCCCTAACCGGTCCTTTTGCTGTCCTAGGTGAATCACTTCCACCTCAAACCGAGCGGGATCAAGAAGTTCCAAGACCGCTCGCTCAGCATCTTGGCAGACCGGGCAACCAGCGTGGTAAAATAACACTTTTTGCTTCATGTTCGCACCTCCTTTTCTGAGGGTAACATTACCCGGGTAAATTAGTTACAAACTTCCAAGTTTGTTGGTGCCAATTCGTCATACTTGTTAGTCGTCATAGGTAATTCTCGGTCGCTCTCGGAAAAGCCAAGAGCTTACTTTTGAGTAACAAGGTTACCAAATGGTAAGTGGAGAACTATCCGCGCAAAACTCGGCGGAGCAAAGGCCCGGAGGTAAAATGCTGCGGGTGGCATCCATTGTGGAGGATCTTTTGGCTTGCAAATGGTCAACGGCCCTTCTTTCCCTTTTGGCCGACGGCGAGAAAAGACCAAGTCAACTGCTCCGCTGTTGTCCGGGGCTATCGCCCAAGGTGATGAACGAGCGGCTCAAGAAGATGGTGGGATTTCGGCTCGTTAACCGGTTTGTTTACGGAGAGAAACCACCAATCCGGGTCGTTTACAAGCTCACTCCGCTCGGGATGCGACTTGCAGCTATTGTCAGGGAAATCGAGCAACTTCAAAGCGAACTTGACCGAGGGCTTTTTAAGCCGGAGGGCGAGTCGGCGGATATTTCGTAGACAGGCCACAGAATCCCTCGGTTGACCTTGCCGGCAAAACAATGCTCTTGTTCCTCACGTTTTTGTAGAAAAACAGCACATCACGCTACCCTGGCAAGATTCTCTCTAGGTTAGGACTTTTACAAACAGCTTGGGGCCTGCGAAATGTTCGTGTTTTAAGCCAAATTTCGGGGCCAAGCGGCGGCCGTTGAGCTTTCTGCTAGCTAAATCGGGCAGCTCTTGGCCGATCACGCACTGACGCAGGCGCCCGGCAAAATCCCGTCTTCTGCAACCCTAGGCCGCTTGCGCAAGCTTTCTCTCGCAAAGAAAACTCCACCCGTTCCCCGGAGAATCCCATCCCTACCCACAAGCTCGAGGCCAGCCAATTGGGGAAGTCCGTGGACAACGGAGCTAGCTGTTGACCGGAACTCTTCCAGGATTTAATGTTGCGAGGGCCAGCCAGTGTGCCTTCCGGACTGGCCGCCCCTGCCGCCGCGCCAAGCCTGCAAGATCCCTCGCATCGGTTCACCGGTTTGAGACATCAGCCAACTTTCAGCCAAGCTTGTTCTCAACAACCCAAAAATCAGCAACTTATGCCAGAGGCGGTTGGCGAAAAAGCTTGCTTTCGAGATGTCCCGAAGGTGCGATTTCATGAAAAGTTGACACTGAAGAGGACAGCTTGCTCTGTTTTCTCTGTCATCAACAGGAAGTACCTCCCACCGTGAGTATTTAGCCTACCCGCGCGAGGACTACCGAATGCCACGCTCAGACGAGGACAAGGCCTTCCGAAATCTGGCCAGGTTGTTTAGCACAGCAGCGCTGCCGTGGCTGGCCCTTCTTTTGTTGGCCGGGGCACATTTGGCCGTAGCCATCGCCCGCAATACCTGGGTCCCTCGGCTTGACGATTGGGAAATGGTCAAGTCCTATTTGAAGTGGCGGCAAGGCTACTGGCTTGATCTTTTCACCCCACTGGAGGTTCACGTCCTTCCTGGTACAAAACTCGTCCTTTTCTCCCTATGGGAACTTTTCGGCGTGCAATTGACCGTTGTTGGTATCGTCAATGTTCTGCTTCTAAGCGTGCTCACGACAATTGTCCTTTTTCTTTTACGGCGGGAGCTTCGTGGGGACCGCGCGGAGCTTTACATTTTTGTGCCGTTGATGATGCTTGGCCTTTCGCCTTTTCAGATCGTCACATGGGGCACCGGGCTGGGCATAACAGTTTTTTACGGGCTAGCCGTGCTTGTCACGGTACTGATCTATTCCCGACGCTGGGCTGAGTCGCTTGCTAACTGGCATGGAGTTTGGGCACTGCTTGTGGGCATTATGACGCTGTACACAACTGGCCTAGTCTTCGGCCTCCTCACTGGGGTTATCTTTTTTGGTCACCTGCTTGCTAGCAACTTACGGAGGGACCGTGCAAGACTCATCTCGGGACTCATCTGGTTTGCCATCATCGTCGGTTACGCCGCTGGTGCATTTGTGCTTGCCTTTCCGGAGATTAGTTGGCGAAGTCTGACTGATAAAGAGTATTTTGCGTTTTCTTGGTCCACAGGGGTGACTTTCCTGCAAACTATTTCCTCGCCGCTTTACCGTGTAGGAGAGCGTCTTTGGCCGATCTCGGCCTTAGGCGTGGCCTGCTTCTGGATTGCCACCTTGTGGATGATGGTCAGAAGTTTCTCCAGAGGACAAACTGACCACCTTTGGCTAGCGTTGATAATTGCCGTATTTGCATTCCTTGCGCTTGCGACAAGTTTGGGACGGGGTTGGCAAGGCGGTTTTGTACCCCGTTATGGCATGTTTATCGGGGGGCTTTACATTGCAGCGTTCTTAATGTGGATGAAGGACCCCAAAGGCAAACTCGTGGGCTTTCTCTTGTGTCTGGCCGCCGGAGCGGTTTCCTTGTGGACACAAGGGGAATCTTTCCGTCAATTGGGGGAATATCGGGAATTTGAGGAGGTGATGTTCCAGCATGCGGAGCAAGGAATGCCCATTCTAGGCCTGGCTATCACCAATCGGC
This sequence comes from Thermoguttaceae bacterium, assembly GCA_025060325.1. Classification (GTDB taxonomy): domain Bacteria; phylum Planctomycetota; class Planctomycetia; order Pirellulales; family Thermoguttaceae; genus DTLM01. The sequence goes on along the minus strand of JANXBW010000030.1, from coordinate 31,934 downwards.
TGGGAGCATGCGAAGACGAACTTCGCGGCCTGAAGAACTTGGGGCGGGGATGGTGGCGAACGCTCAAAGAGAACCCGGACTTCGCCACTGTGGTGGTCCATCCGAGCATGCTCGTCTGGCATCATCACGGGCAAATGCCGGACGGGACAGTGGTCGTTCTAGGGCCCGAAACATACGCAACTTTTACGCCACCGCCGCTGGTGGGCAAAATCTACGCGGTCTTGGTGGAGTACACGCACCGCTCTGCCCGAAACGGGATCACTATTCGGCTAAGCTGGCTGAAAGCCGGCAGGGAGCCGCCCTTTGAGAGACTGGGGCAGTGGAGCATCGCCAAAACCTTCTGGTTGCCGTCCTTCCGGATAGGGAGCCGAGACCAGTTTTGGATCGGTGAGGAGGTCGAGCTTCTGGCCCTTTATCCGGACATTGTCCCTTGCGAGTTCCTAGTCCACAAGATCGAGCTATTTGTTGAGACTCCCAACGCGGTTCCACTGGAAAGGCGTTAGCGGACCGTCCACAAGAGCGCAGGATTATTCTCTAGAAAAGCCCGGTGACACACGATCAATTTACGCAAGGGCCCATTTCCGTGGCGCGAAGCGGATTGTCTTGGGGCTTCTCCTGTGCATTCCCAAAACCTCGACAGAAATTCGTAAACAAAGAGCAGTGTGCAACTAGCAAACTGGCACGAGCGGCGACGAAAAGGTGGGGACCTTTCAAAAAGACGGCTCAGCGGATCATGCTCTCAGCGTAGAGAAACAAGCTTGCGCTTAAACGGTGGGCAAATCGGCAGAAACGCCTGAGAAACGCGGCCAATCGTCCCCGGCCCGGGAAAACTGCCAAAATGGGCGATGCTGGAGTCGAACCAGCGACCTCCACCTTGTAAGGGTGGCGCTCTAACCAACTGAGCTAATCGCCCGACCTTTGTCTGTTTTCCCGATGGCTGGCCTCACTACGCCGGCGGCAAGAAGTCTTAGCCGTGGTCCCCACTGGCAGAACCCGGCCCCAATTTGCGCCGCTTGCTGCGCGAAGGCCTCAGCCGGACATCCCCTCTCAGGCGCCCAAATGGTTATCGGGCGCCAAATGAGCCCCGTGCCGACTAAGATCTTAGCACCGGAGGCTACTAACCCCCCGGCCTCGGCAGAAAGCAAACGAATAACCCCGCGCCACTTTGCACTCTGCGGTTTGCCTTATTTTCAGGCAGCTTACCGCCACCGGTGCGGCTCCCGGAGCGTTCGCAAATAAGCTCCCCACCTCCACACGTGGCAGGTTCCGGTTCCCAAAACCGATTTTAGGCCTGCCGAACCCCGCCGTTCAAGTGCCGCGCGTCCGCCCGAACTTCCGCCATGGGCGCCCCAGCTTTTGTGTCACGGGCTGAACACCAACCACTTCGAACCGCCGGCAATTGGGGCGGATGAAATGGTCGTTGTCTTACAGAGCGGGACAGGCCCAGCTAACTTGCTGCAAGCCGCCGAACAAACCCCCCGCACACCGTCGCCCCGCTCTAATCCGCGCCCCACACGCGGTGCTCCACCTTAGCGCGCGGGGTTTTTGTTTGCATGCTTGGTCACTTGCGCAGACGTGCGACCACTACTCGGGGCAAGCGCGCCAAGTCTTTGCGGATCTCCACAAGTTCAAGCTCCGGCTGTGCCGCGATAATGGACGCTACCTTGTCAGCAATCTGGGGGCTAATTTCGATCACCACCCAACCGGGGGACTTTAGCCGCGGCGCGGCCTGGGCGGTCAACGCGGCGATCACTTCTGTGCCTTCCTTGCCAGCCAGGAGGGCCGTCACCGGCTCGAAAGATCGAACATCCGGCGCAAGTCGGTGAAGTTCATCCTCCCCAACATACGGCGGATTGCTTGCGATGATGTGAAAACGCTTCTCCGCCGGCAAATCCCGGAGAAGATCGCCGTGGACAAATTCAATCCTCTCTGCTACCTGATGACGGGCAGCATTTCGGGCGGCCACCTGAAGCGCTTCGCTGCTTATATCAACAGCCGTCACCTGACAGGAGGGCAAATACTTGGCTAGACAAATTGCAATAACGCCGCTCCCGGTGCCAACGTCGCAAATATCCCATGATTCTTGGGGCGGCGAACTCTTGACGATGTCAAGCACGGTTGTCACAACAAGCTCGGTCTCCGGGCGAGGGACAAGGACCGCGGGAGTCACCTCAAACCAAAGGGAAAAGAATTCCCGCCCGCCGATTAGATAAGCTACCGGTTCCCCAGCCCCGCGACGACGGACATACTCGCGAAATTTTGCCCTCGCTTGCTCGTCCGGCTCGGAATCGTACTGGGTATAAAGCTCAATGCGTTGACAGCCAATCGCGTGGGCAAGAAGTAATTCCGCATCCAACCGGGGCGTAGACGAGCCGCGTTGACGAAGATATTCGGTGGTCCACTGCAAGAGTCGGCCAATAGTCCACTTCTCCTCCACTGGCTATCTCCCCCGCAATGGCCACCGTTTAACCTACCAGCCCGGGAGGGACCTTAATCCACCGGTGGCAGGACCGAGAATGAGTCGGGCCCCATCGGTTCCGGCCGCCGCAGTTTAAAGACCCCCGTTCAACACACCGGGTGCCTAGGAGCGACTTGCTAAGCCGAAGGCCTGTCGCTGTTCCTCCTTTTCGCGATCAAGAAGGGCATCGATCACCGGGTCTAGGTCCCCTTCCAGGATCTGATCCAGCTGATAAAGGGTCAGCCCAATGCGGTGGTCGGTCACGCGGTTTTCCGGGAAGTTATAAGTGCGAATCCGTTCGCTCCGGTCGCCGGTCCCGATCTTACTGCGGCGCTCCTGGGCCCGCTTTTGTTCCTCTTCGCGCCGACGAAGCTCATAGAGCCGCGCCTTTAACACCCGCAGCGCCTTAGCCCGGTTCTTATGCTGGCTCCGCTCATCCTGAATCGTGACCACGATGCCGGTTGCCAAGTGTGTCAAACGAACAGCCGACGCAGTTTTATTGACGTGCTGACCGCCCGGACCGCCAGCATGAAAGACGTCCTCCCGATAATCCTCCGGCTTTAGCTCGATTTCGATATCCTCCGGTTCCGGGAGGACAGCTACCGTAGCCGCTGAGGTATGGATCCGGCCGTGGGCCTCCGTCTCCGGCACCCGCTGAACCCGGTGAACACCGCTTTCGTACTGAAGCCGGCGAAAAGCACCCTCACCTTCAATCCCGACGATGACCTCTTTAAAGCCGCCCAAGTCGGAGGGATGGGCGTCCATTACCTCCCATTTCCACCCCCGGCTTTCTGCGTAGCGCCGGTACATGTTATAGAGGTCCCGGGCAAAAAGAGCAGCCTCCTCGCCTCCGGTGCCTGCGCGAATCTCTAGGACACAACGGGTGCGATGAGCATCCTCCCCGCCCGTGGTCATTTCTAGAAGATCTTCCCAACAAGCCTCCCGCTCCGCCCGGAGGGTCGGCAGTTCCGCCTGAGCCAGCTCTTTGAGCTCAGGGTCGTCACCCCGCGCCAAAGCCTCCGCTTCGGCGATCTGAGCATTTAGCTCCTTCAAGCGGCGATAGCGGGTGGCGATTTTTGCCAAGCTGCCATGTTCGCGGACGATAGGCCCCAAGCGAGCTGGATCGGCCAAAACCTCCGGATCGTTCATGAGCCGCTCCAGCTCTTCGAACCGCTGCAGCTTTGCTTCAAGTTCATCGCGGACCGAGGAAGCCATGATGCTTTCTTAAGCCGCGTAAAGAAGACGATCCCCGCAATTCGCCGTACTTACTTTTTCTTTCGCTTCAAACTGGCAATTTCGCCGGAGCCAAATTTGGTCATGAAGCGCTCGATCCGTCCGGCGGTGTCGACATACTTTACTTTGCCGGTAAAGAATGGGTGACAAACGTTGCAGATGTCCACTTTAATTTCCGGCTTCGTACTGCCGGTCACGAAGGTATTACCGCAACCACACGTGACCTTGGTTTCAAAATAAGGGGGATGGATACCCTCCTTCATGAAAGCTCTCTCCCGTTACAAATTCTCTCCCGGCGAAATGCGCAAAAGTTTCCTAAAATTACGTTGATTCTCCGCGAAGTACGGTGATTTTGTGATCCCTCAAGTTGGCGCAGAAATTAGCCTGCGGGATCGGGCGAGCCGAGGAACGACGCACAAAACTCGACCGTTTTCCGGCGCGTTTCGTTCCGGCGCGTTTCGTAATGTTACCCCGATTCTATTTTTTCGGCAATTACGGCCCTGAGAGGCGTGAGGCCAAAGAGGAGACGCGGCGCTCCAGAACACCCATGCCGCGTGCCTTTCGTGTAGACGACCCATCCAGGCGGCAGCATGCTCCCATGCCAAGGATTTTCCCCGATTGCCGGCATTGGTGCTGGGGAACCTGACTTTGATGGCTGAAAAAGTGAAATCGCGAGCTATTGAGTTAGGCTTCGCAGCGGCGGGGATTGCGGCCGCTCAGGAGTCTCCGCATTGGCTCACTTTTAAGAGTTGGGTGGACGAGGGATACGCGGGGGAAATGGCCTACATTCCCCAGCGGCTTGAGGCTTATAGACATCCCGAGGGTGTCTTGCCGGGCTGCCAAAGCATAATCGTCCTCGCCGCTCCCTACCGGCCAAGCTCACCAGATCCCCTCCCCCTCGGGGCGGGCCGCGTTGCTGCTTACGCGGCGAGCCGCGACTATCACCAAGTATTGCGACAGCAGCTGCGCGAGCTGGCCATTACAGTCCAAAACGTCTTTCCAGACAGCCGGGTAAGAACCGCCCTCGACACCGCCCCGCTGCTTGAGCGGTCATTTGCCGTCCTGGCCGGGCTGGGCTGGCTGGGGAAAAACTGCATGCTTATCCATCCCCGGTTTGGGAGCTACCTCTTGTTGGGGGAGGTACTCACCACCGCCAAGCTTCAGCCGGATTCCCCCTTCCCGGGGACCCACTGCGGTACCTGTGGAGCGTGCATCGAGGCCTGTCCCACCGGTGCGCTCGTTGCGCCTTACTTACTTGACCCGCGTCGATGCATCAGTTACTGGACGATCGAAGCACGCGGATTGGCCCCCCGGGAGCTTCGGCCCCTTTTCGGGGATTGGTTCTTTGGCTGCGACGTTTGTCAGCAGGTATGCCCCTGGAATCGAAAGCTCTTTCGGGCAGAAACACCCAACGCGGAAAATTCTTGGCTCCTCCCGGGGCCCGTGCCGCATATCGATGCGTGCGAAGTCCTAGCGGCCTCAGACGAACAGTTGCGACTGCGCTTCCGGCAATTGCCGCTTTGGCGGGCCAAGAGTTCGGGACTTCGCCGCAATGCGGCCCTTGTCCTCGGAAATGCTTTGCGGAAGCTCTCTCAGGATCGGCGAACCGGACCCCCTTCGACCCTCGACGGCCGCGGGGTGCCCGCAGAGTCCGTGTCTCAGGGCGAGTGGGCGACCTCGACGGTGGAAACGGCCTTGAGGCCGGGGAAACCTGTGGAGCAATGGCTCAGTTCGCTTGAGCGGGCCCTTCAAGATCCTCATCCGGTGGTCCGCCAGGTGGCGGCCTGGGCACTAGCAGGCTATCCTTCGGGAAGAATCCGCAGCTTATTGGAGCGACACCTCGTTATGGAAACCCACCCCGCCGTTCGCGAAGAAATTGAGCATGCCCTCCACTTCGAACTTTGATCGCGCCGGCGAAGAGAAGGCAAATGCCGCTGGCTAAGTTTACTTGAGGTAACCCGCTTTTTGCTTGCCGAAGCCATTGCCCAGAAAGGAACCCGAGCCCGGAAATGCTGGCCCTCGTTGGCCATTTGTTGACTAAAACTTGCGAGATGATTCTGCAGCGCCGGCAGGTTGAGGCGGGCGGAATACGCTTCGGTCAATACTTGCCCCGAATGTGCGCAGTTACCTCGGCCTGATAAAATCGCCCAAGCCGATTGTGTAAGATTGGCGGCAGCTGCGGGAGATCGCTCGCCGAGGCGTTCGCCCCAGCCTGCTCCGGTCGTTTTGCCCCAGGAATGACCGTCGTGACCGCTTCGAAATCCAAACACCATCGGAGTGCCATCTGGGCCATGGTCATTCCCGGAGGCACCCATTGACGAATTTTCTCGGCAAGTTCCAGGCCCTTTTCGAAAGGCAACCCGGCAAAGGTCTCGCCAACGTTAAACCGCTGCCCGTCCCGGTTAAAGTACCGATGGTCATTCGGCGGAAAGACAGTTTCCCGACTGAGGGTCCCGCCCAGGAGTCCACTGGCCAGGGGTAAGCGAATGATAAGCGCTACGCCCTTGGCCTTGGCCTTATCGAAAACGGTATCAATCGGCTTTTGCCGAAAGATGTTGAAGATAATCTGTAGCGATGCCATCCCCTCCTCTTCGAGGCACTCGAGGGCTTCGTCAACGCTTTCTACGCTCGCTCCAAATGCCCGAATCTTGCCTTCCTCTCGCAGCCGTCGCAAAGTATCAAATACCCCAAACCTTCGGATATCCTCCATCGGTAGACAGTGCGTTTGGGTTAGATCAATTACGTCCACACCCAAACGACGCAGGGAATCCTCGGTATGGCGGCGGACAAATTCGGGCTTGAAGTTTTCCGGCCACCCAGGCTGAGGCTGACGCCCCAGTTTTGTGGCCACAACAAAGCGATCCCGATCTGGCCGACTGCGAAGAAATCGGCCAATAAGGGTCTCACTTCTTCCCAAGCCGTAGATGTCTGCAGTGTCAAAAAAGGTGACACCAGCATCGGCTGCGGCGGCCAGGGTTGCCAAGGCCTGGTCCTCCGGCACATCACCCCACTCGGTGCCACCCAATTGCCAAGTTCCCAAGCCGATTTCCGAAACCTCTCGGTTTAAAGCAGGAAAGAACCGGTACTTCATCGCTGGGTCCCCATCACGAGTCGTCGACGGAAAAATCTCCTGCCGTCACACACCTCGAACCGAATGGCGAGAATAAGGAGGCAACATCTTATCACCAAATCAAGCCGGCGCAAACCCAGCAGGGGAGCGGAAGGACCATTCTTTCGTCGCCGAACTCTAAGTCGGACCCAGTCAAGCAGCAAGCCCGTACTCACAGCCACAGTGGCTGTTACTCCCTTTCGTAAACGAAGACCACCACGCCCGGTCGGGTGGGAATGCGCACGGCAAAGCCCTCCTCGGCTAATTGCCGGCCCGTTAATTTCGATGGCATTTGGCCTTCAAGCGCAGTAATCTTGTAATTGGACTGAGGATCAATGTCGCGAAGACGGAGCTTTACTTCATCAACGGTCGATTCCTGACGCCGAAACACCTGGACCGCTCCGGCCTGGTCCTCAGGCATGTGGAATTGCCAAGCCATCCACTCTGCAGGCGATTGCGTGTACGCAGTAAGCGGATAGAAGTCGCCGTAGTAAAAGCGGCTGAAGGTCCGCCAGCTTTGGCAAAGCCGCCGAAGCGTATCGTAATCGAGATTAGGCACCCGAATGTCCACCCCGCAGCCTAAGCTTGGGGCAGCATTGGACCAAAAGGCGTACGGTTCTACGGGAGTCCAGCCACTTCCATAGTAAGGTGCCCCCGTAAACGCAACCGTGCCGGTGCCATGATAAGGCAGCCAAAGACTAATGCCATACGTCATGCACTGGTGGCCGATCGGCTCGTAGGCATAGTCGCTTCGCCAAAGCGGCACAGCCCGACGCATCGTTTCTAGATCATTGCGACGTCCACCACTTGCGCACGAATCAATCAACATGGCCGGAAATCGCCGCCGAAGCTCGTCCCAAAACCAAAGAAAACCTTGAACGTACTTATTTTCCGTGATGCCCTCGCGATCAGGCTCGTCGTTTGCCCGCCAGAATGGAAGTGGATCGATGTTGAAATCCTGGCGGTAAAGGTCAATCCCTTCGTCAACGATTAGGCGGCTGATATGCTCCGTCAGCCACTGCCGCGCAGCCGGATTACCCAAGTTCAGAAGTCGCGGCTCAGGGGGGCTTCCAGTGCCGGGGCGGTCAAAAAGAATAAATTTAGACAGATCCGGCTTTTCGCCTCCGGGCACCCAGCCATAGCTCCACCTCCCGGCGGGATTAGCCTCCGTCCCAAACTCCCTTGCCACATCGTGTACTTTTCCGGAAGGAGTCACAACCTGAGCTACGATCCCCGTTGTGTCGCAGATGTGGGTCCCATTTCCCCAGCCGACGACAAAATCCACGGTGTCCCCAGGGGAAAGGGCCACCTTACCATCGAAGGTTTGGCTATTTCCCTCTCCACGGAGATTAAGCCAGCCGCGAAAGAGCAGCTCCCCTTTTGCTAACACGAGCACCTCGGTAGTAGTGGGTGCCCGGTCCAGCCCGGTGAAGGTAGCTTCGACTTCATGTACGCCTGCTTCGTCAGCTATGTAGCGAATTACCGCAAACTGGCCCTCGCCGCCTGGGTGAAAGGAAACCGTCTGTCCCGGCCAGGCTATCCCCGCCATTTGCCGTTCCTCCGTACTTGTGTTCAGAACAACACAGGGGTCCGGCTTGCCAATCTTGGCGGAGCGCCAAACGCGAAGATCAGCTAGCAGATTTGTCCGGCCCGAGGTGCTTAAAAGCCATTCCGGGTGATTTTCATAAAGCCACGTGCCGGGCATGACGCGCTCCGGCTCGAACCACACCAAGATTTTTACCCCTCGGGCATGGGCGTAATCACTAATGGCGCGGAGACCCCGCGGGAATCGCCGCCGGTCCACCTCCCAAGTGCCTACATGTGGCCAACCATACTCCTGGACATACCACCCCGCGTCCATCCACCAATAATCGATGTTGATTTTTTCCTGCAAATACCGGTCGATATGCATTTTTTGATTTTCTTCGTTGGCGTGGATCATTTCTTCGTACGCCCGTGAACTTGACGCTAAGAACATGGGGGAAGGGAGCTTGCCACTTGGTCTCGGGATGTTATGCGCAATCATCCACCGCCGCCAAATGTTTTGCGATTTCAACCGGTCACCTTCCCAAAACAGGAGCACCACCAGAGGCGTGCGGATTTCTTCGCCAGGCAAGAGCTTGGCCCGCAGAAATTGCTGGCCAGCACGAAGCTCGACCGCACCGGTTTCCGACCGAGCAAAGCTAGCCCGCCACTGACCCGGCCAGCCGACGGCGAAAATCACTCCACGCTTTTCCATGGCCAAATTAAAGTAGGGCCATACGCCATTGCTTGGCCGGCCACCAACTGGAGCCAACTCAATCTTTTGGCCGGGAGGTAGCGGAGTTTGCCGCGGGGCATAATCGGACGCCGTCGCCTCCGAACCGACATGATGATGAAGCACGACCTCCGCAGCCGGCTCGGCCGAAAGGCTTAGGTCCACTGCGTGAACCTGTTGCAGAATCTCCGTGGAATCGCTACCCATGTTGCGGAAGAAAATCGTCCACTCGATCACCGGAAAATCCTCATAACGGATCGCCTCCCAGCGAACTTCAAGCCGTTTGGCAGGATCTTGCCAGGTCTGCACAAGACGGACTGTGGTCGCGTTTACCCGCACTTCCTGCCGTATGCTGGCCCACTGCGGGAGGAACTCCCGCGAAGACCGCTCGCCGTACATGAAAGAGAATGGCACCTCAGCGCTTGCTGCGGATATGGCGTTGACAATCCGGTCAATCTGGGGGCATGGCGGCAAGGGCTCGGAAAGGGTAGTCCCGGGAAGCGTGCCCATCCCAACCCACAGGGCAACTAAAGCAGCACCTACTCTTACCGCCTTAGCGTTAAGCGATTGATCCAGGGTTCTCCGAAACATGGGTTTCCTCCTCCCAATTCGTAATCGCCGGTAAGACAATTCGGATCGCTCCCCACCCACCCTCGGTCATGGAGAATAGCCGAGCGAAGCACCGGGCACAACAAGCTGAATCTTGAGCCTGAGAACACCCCACACTCGGCCGGGCTATCAAGTGCCAAAAAAGATGTACGGCAGACTGAGCCGGAACTGCCCCCTCAAGGCAGCCGATGCCTCCGCTTAGCAACGCTTGGCTGCAAAGCCGCCCTCGGGCCTTGGCAGTCACATTACCCAGGGGTCCTGGACCAAGAGCCAGCAGTCAAACTGGCCGTCTGGAAGGCTACGTATAGCACAACAGGCAATCGGTGGCAAAAAGCCAGGCACTAAGGTAAACTTGCGGGAAATTGCGGACCAACGGTGCTCCACGGCCTCGGCAGGGGAACGTACTTTGCCAGGCGGGCAGCATTGGGGCCGTCCTCAGGTCTCCCTAAGGGACGCGCAGTCGCGGCGGTTTTGCCGTTAGTTGTTGACACTTCCCCCATGTGGGACAGAAGCGATAATTCGTCGGCAAGTTGCCGCTCTCGGCGGGTAACCAGAGAATATTCGTGTGGAAAACTCTGTCGGCTAATACAGCGGTGAGGAGAGGAGGATCTATGTACACGATTACAGTTGTTGGTCGCTTTAGTGGGGTGAGAATACCCGCATTGGTAATTCTCCTTTGGGCCGGCTTTCAGACGGTACGAGTCATGGCCCAAGTGGATGTGAAAGAGTCGGAACGCGGGGCTATTGTCACAATTAACGGTGAACTTTTTACCGAATATTGGCGTGAATTTAACGGCACCCCGATCCTTTGGCCCATTATTGGGCCAACGGGCAAACCAGTTACACGCCATTTCCCGATGGCAAAATTTCCGGGGGAGCGGGAAGACCATCCTCACCATAGGTCGCTATGGTTCGGCCATGGAGACGTTAACGGACTAAGCTATTGGGATCGAGATCGTATTAGGCACTGCGAATTCGAGCTTTTGGAAAGCGGGCCGGTGGGCAAAATCATCACCCGAAATGAGTGGCTCGATCGGGAGGGAAAAACCATTTGCGAGGACCGGCGAATCCTCCGCTTCGGAGCAGAAGAGAGCGCCCGTTGGATCGACTTTGTCATCACCATCACGGCGCGTTACGGTCCGGTGCGCTTCGGTGACACGAAGGAAGGGACTTTTGCTCTGCGGGTAGCTGAGACAATCAAAGTGGACGCTAAACGAGGTGGGCGAATCGTCAACGCTGACGGTCTTGTGGACCAAGCGGCCTGGGGCAAAAAGGCATCCTGGGTTGATTATTATGGGCCGATTGATGACGAAATCGTTGGCATCGCTGTGATGAATCACCCGGCCAGTTTCCGCTACCCCACGTTTTGGCATGTGCGGACTTACGGGCTGTTTGCGGCCAACCCGTTCGGCCAGCACGACTTCACCGGAAATGGCGACGGATCGTTTGAGTTAAAAGAAGGGGAGTCTATTCGGCTGGCCTACCGCATATGGATACATCGGGGGGATACTGAAAGCGGCGAGGTCGCCCGAGCCTACGAGCGCTACGCAAGCGAGCCACTCCCGTAGGGCTTTTGGGTTCCGGAACTGCTCAACCGGGACACCTGAGAAATGCCGGCTACACCAAGATCGAAGGGGGCATCGGTCACTGCTTCGGTGGGTGGGCACGAAAAACCTCCGGCCGAATTTCGGGCCCTCCTGATCGAAGTCTTCGATGAGCGGAGGGCAGCCCCGGGTCACCCCTGGCAAATCGGAAAGTAGGCTGTACCCCCCTGACGCCGGGATGAACCACCGACCTCGTCCTTATCAGGGACGCGCTCTAACCATGCACCCATGCCGGCGGGAGGAGAGACCCCCTCACGGTACCGGCCAGCCAGGACGAGAAACCGTTTCGGCCGGACGCAAAAAGACTCATGCGAAGTGGTTTCCTTGTGGGCAAACGAGGGTTTCTGCCTCGCCCAGCGAACTTAGCCCCTTTGAAGCAGCCAAAATTTTTTTGGCAGCGAAATGCCGCGAAAATCCCCGAAAACTCCCTCTGGGCAGCCGCCCCCCCACTCACACCATTGGTGTGGTGCAAGGGCTTTGTTCTTACTTTGCCGCCCGATACATTAGTAAGTGATTTGATTTACTGATCGTTTTTGCGGGCCCGAGCAGTTGAACTCTCCGCGGCCCACCGTTCTCGACCCAAAATTTCATGATGCCGGACTTGGGGGCTGCCGATTTTTCCCGAAGAACCAACCCGGGCCACCTCGGGAACCGCACCTTTGGGACATTTGCAAACGGACGGTATTCATGGCGGAAGTCACCCAGGTCGTCGGCAGCACTGAGGATCTCCGCGCTTACATCATCGATACGTTTTGCAGCCGGTATGACCTCGACCCGCGATTCTTCGAGCTCACGGAATTTCCGCTTTATCGGCGGGGTCAGCCGGTGGGTAAATACTTCGTCTTCGAAGGCCCGCGGCGACTTCGAATGATGGCCGTATGGGACTATAAGCGAGAACTTCTTCTCTTTTACGGCCTGAACGGGCAACGGATCCAAACCACTCGGTTGCTATACCCAGCACCTTCGGTGCGCCAAGCTGCCTAAGAAAGCTGTCCCGCTAACCCGCTGAGCCGGGCGGGGCGACAGTTGGCGCCCTCGCAACCCTTAGCAGACTAGTCCCCCTTCCGTCCCGGCGACACGAGCATGACAAACCGGCTTCTGTGTCGCCTTGCGAACCCCCGTGGGGCCACGGAGATGGGTGCGATTGACCAGTCCTTCCCACCTCCGTTTTCCTGGCCAACGGGGTTTTCACACGACTTTTAGGCGCAACCTCTTCCTTCGGGTCGCGAGCTTGACTTCCACTGGCGTTAAAAGAGGCGAGGCCCGAGACAACTCAGTCGCTCTGCCAACCGGTCCAAAGTCGTTCTTACCTCCCCGCATGGATGCGGCGCGATAAACCGCAGGTAGCATTGGCAAAGGTGGTACTGGCAGCATTCCTCAGCTTGGCCAACCCATCCAGTTTCGGAGCAAGCCTGGGGAGAGGCTTCTACCCCCGAGGGCTGGCCGCCTCGTAGCTTCTCACCTCTACCCGCCCGGCTATGGCGTCGACAAATTCACTAAAAAGCCAGGCTTGCAAAACAAGCTCTCCCTGTCCCAGACGGTTGCAAATGGGCAAACAAGCTCGCATGATAATCGGGAAACGGAAGAACCGTCCGGCGTTCACGGCCTCAGCCGGCAAAGTTGGAGGTGCCTGGCATAGAAGGGATTACTTAGTTTTCATAGTTGAGGCCTTTGGCCCGGCTGTAGTCGGCACAAGCTACCATGGAGTGCTGGCAAACGACTATCGGCCGGAGGACCCGCCGGGCGGTTAAAGCCTTTTATCATCATGCACCACGTGCGACGGTCCCTTGCCCACGCCGAATCGTTTTTGCAGTCAGTCGTTCCACTCCGGGACTTAGTGCTCCATGTCTTTCTTGCGCTCTAGCAACCCCGCTTACCGTAGTCCATCCGTCTTCGAACGATTGAATTTGGTTTGAAAGAATAGGACAAAAAGGAGGTGCCATGCCCGATCGACCGCGTGTCATTCTTTCCGGCTTTGCAGACGAGGCGGCTGATCCACAGGACAAGTCTGCTATTCAGCAGTTTGTCGCATTTGCCGCCCTGGGATTCGAGTATTACACGATTCGCTTTATCAACTTGGGGGCAGGTACAAAAAATGTCATGCAGCTGACAGACGACGAGGTAGCGGAGATCAAACGGCTGCAGGAGCGGTTCGGACTTAAGGTGGCCACCCTCGGCTCGCCCATTGGCAAGGTTAAACTGCTTGATGTTGATGACGGAACAAAGAATCGTTACGTGCCTTTCGACAAATACCTTGCCGAGGAGGTCACGAGAGCCTGTCAACTGGCCCAAGCCTTCGGGACAAAGCTCGTCCGCGGATTTTCCTTTTATCATCCACGCGGTACCCGGGCGGAAGATCATCTGCCCCAAGTAGTCGACCAACTAGGCCGGATCGCCGACCGTTGTGCTGAATTCGGATTGGTCTTCGGCCTGGAAGTGGAGGCCAACCTAGTCGGAAGTAACGGTTACCTCTTGGCCGAGATTCATAAACAGGTGAATCGGCCCAATTTGGTCCTTGTTTTTGACGCGGCTAATCTGATCGTGCAAGGCTACTCACCCCAGGAGGTGTTCGAACAGTATCAGGCGATGAAGCCTGGGCTTGGGTGGATGCACATAAAAGACTACCGCAGCCCCCAAGTTACCGAAAAAGGCGGACATATTGACGAAGATGCCTTAGCCAATTTTGTGCCGGCCGACATCGGCGATGCCGGCCACGAGCGAATCCTCCGCGACTTTGCCACGACCATTCCGCAGATTGAGGCTCGGCTAAAGCCCTGGGGAGTTCCGGGGGTCTTCCTGGACCTGGAACCTCATGTTAAAGGCGGCGGACAATTCGGCGGACAAAGTGGGCCAGATGGCATGGGGGTGGCGTTGCGGGCGTTGTGCCGGGTACTCGACTATGTGGGGATTGAATATCATCTGCGGACATTCGCCGATCTCCGCCGGCCTATCGCCTAGGCAGATGAATATAAGCAACAGCTGTGGCCGCGGGAATCGTTGATAAGCGTTAACACGTTGGGTGCTCAAGCGAAGGAGCATGCTAATGGTGGGAAAGTCTTTATCCACGCGGCGTGCGTTTCTTAGCCATTCGGCAGCGGCCAGTACAGCCCTCTCCGTGCCAGCGTTTATACCTGCCTCGGCACTTGGGCTGCAAGGTCAGGCCCCAGCTAGCGAAAAGATCGGGATCGGGCTTATTGGCTGCGGCGGGATGGGCCGGGCAAACCTCGCCAACTGCGCAAAGTATCCTGATGTCGTCGTCACTGCCGCTTGCGACCCTATCCAGGAACGCTTGGCGGCAACTATTAAGGCTTATCCCGACACTTGCAAACCCTACAAAGATTATCGTCAACTGCTAGAGGCCAAGGATGTAGACGCCGTTATTATCGCCAGCGTGCCTCACTGGCACTGCTTGCAGGCAGTGGATGCCGCGGCAGCCGGCAAGCACATCTTTATCCAGAAGCCGATGACCCTTTACCTGGGCGAAAGTTTGGCTGTGCTGGGAGCCGTCAAACGGCACAAGGTCGTTAGCCAAGTTGGCACCCAAATCCACGCAAGCGAAAACTACCGCCGCGTTGTGGAGTATATTCGGAGCGGCAAATTGGGGCCGATCTCTGTCGTGCGGACTTTCAACGTGATGAATCAGGGCAAAGAAGGCGTTGGCCGCGATCCCGGTACGCCCGTTCCGGAGGGGGTCGACTGGGACCTGTGGATCGGGCCAGCACCCTACCGGCCGTACAACCGGATTTTGGTAGCCAGTTCTTACAACCACTGCTCGTGGATGGAGTATAGCGGAGGGTGGCTCCCGGGAATGGCCCCCCACATTATCGATCTGCCCATCTGGGCCCTCGAGTTGGGCTATCCGACACACACCACGTGCCTGGGTGGCCGATTTGTCATCGAGGACGATGGCGACGCCCCTGACGTTCAAGAGGTATTGTGGCAGTATCCCAATTTGACGATGACCTGGATGGGCATGCTGGCCAATAGCTATGGATTTGATTTCCACGGCGAACCGGTACCGCGCCGTCGTCTGGGCATCTACTTCCACGGCCTAAATGGCACGCTTTATGCCGACTATGGCATGTACAAGGTGGTACCGGAAGGTGATAAGCTGCCCGATCCTTCTCCGCCGGAGAAGTCCATTCCCTCCTCCCCCGGGCATGAGCGTGAATGGCTCGACGGAATTAAGGGCGGTCCGGCACCGCTTTGTCGTGTAGAATACCACACCTTTGTGGATGTTCCCATCGTTTTGGGGAATCTTTCGCTGAAACTGAAGCGCACCATCCGCTTCGACCCGCAGACTAAACAGATTGTTGGCGACGAGGAAGCCGCGCGGCTGGCAATCCCGGAATACCGCAAGCCGTGGAAGTTCCCGGAGGAATACCTCCGCTATGCCTAAAGTGTGGGCTTGTTGACCGGAAGATTTCCGTCATCAATGGGAGTTTAGCAAAGGGAGGGCGACGCCAACCCGAAAGCGAAGGGGCATCTGCCTGCTTTGCTCACCGTTCAAAGCAGGCCGAAGAAGGTATTGACCATGGGCTATCGAAACACAGGGGAACTCTTGGCCGACCTTCGACGGATCGGCCAACTTGTGATAATTCACGAGCCGGTTGATGCCGATTTGGAAGCCGCGGCCATCCAGCGGCGGGTTTTCGCCGCGGGTGGCCCGGCTATTCTGTTTGCTAATGTCAAAAACTGCCGCTTCCCCATGGTCAGTAACCTCTTCGGCACCATGGAGCGGCTGCGGTATATCTTCCGCGATACTTTAGATCAGTTAGCCCGAATTGTCCAGCTAGGTGTCGATCCAACCGACCTTCTGCGGCGGCCGCGGTTACTTTTCAAGGTCCCTTGGTGGGCCTGGCGGGCCTTTCCTCGCCCGGTGCGTTCCGGACCTGTTCTGGCTTGTGAGACGACGATTCGTCAACTTCCCCAGCTCCGGTCTTGGCCAAAGGACGGTGGGGCTTTCATCACTTTGCCCCAAGTTTACACAGAGAATCCTGATCGACCAGGGCTCCTCCATTCCAACTTGGGGATGTACCGCATCCAGATCTCAGGCGGACGTTACCTCCCCGATCAGCAAATTGGGCTTCATTATCAACTGCACCGGGATATTGCCCGCCACCATGCTCGAGCGATGGAGCTGGGGAGGCCTTTGGCTGTCAATATTTTTGTGGGTGGTCCCCCGGCAATGACCGTGGCCGCCACGATGCCTCTCCCGCCGCACCTCAGCGAACTGTCCTTCGCCGGGCTGCTTGCCGGCTTTCGCATTCCGATGATAGTTCGGCGGAACCAGTTGGCCATTTCTGCCGAGGCCGATTTTTGTATTGTGGGACATGTGGAACCGGGGCTACTTTTGCCCGAAGGACCTTTCGGCGATCACCTGGGCTACTATAGCCTCCAGCATGATTTCCCGGTTATCCGGGTAGAAAAGGTTTATCACCGCCGGGATGCTGTCTGGCCTTTTACGGTTGTCGGGCGTCCACCCCAAGAGGATAGCATGTTTGCGAAATTGATCCACGAAATTGTCGGGCCGGTGGTTCCTCGGGCCATTCCCGGCGTCAAGGCGGTCCATGCTGTGGATGCTGCCGGAGTCCATCCGCTTTGCTTGGCCATTGGCACCGAGAAGTACCTACCTTACGAAGACCCCCGGCGACCGCGGCAGCTCCTCACCCAAGCTTATGCCCTTCTAGGCTACGGCCAGATTTCGCTAACGAAGTATCTTTTTATCGCGGCCGAGGAGGACAATCCGCACCTTGATATAAACAACGTGGCCGAATTCTTCCGCCATGTGCTGGAACGGGTGGACTGGCGGCGGGATCTTCATTTTTTCACATGTACCAACATGGATACTCTCGATTACACCGGTCCCCGGTTACACGAGGGATCCAAACTTGTTGTTGTGGCCGCTGGTCCGCCGCGACGAACCTTGCCAGTCGCCCTGGATGCACGAATTGTCTTGCCAGTCAACCTCGGCTTCCATAACCCGCGGGTTGTGTTGCCGGGAATTCTCGTAGTCCAAGGACCGCCCTATCATCCGGATAGTTCCGGTGTCGATCATGCCGTCGCTCGATTTGCAAACTCCTTCAAGAAAAGCGACCCGATCAACGCTTTCCCCCTTGTCGTTATTGTCGATGACAGTGATTTCGCCGCCAGAACCTTAGACAATTTTCTCTGGGTAACGTTTACGCGAAGTAACCCCGCCTCAGACACGTACGGAATTGAAACTTTTAGCCACGCTAAACACTGGGGCTGCCACGGTTCCCTCGTGATCGATGCGCGGATGAAACCCTCTTATCCCCCGCCGGTCGAAGAAGACCCAGAAGTCATTCGGCGTGTGGAGGCCCTCGCGGCCCCAGGTAGACCCCTTCACGGGATTCTGTAAACTCTGTCTCCAACAAGAACGTCACCGGCTGTCTCACGGCCAGCGCTCATTGCTCCCCACCCCGCTGGGCTTAGATCAGAAGATACCACAGGTCCTGCCCGTTGATGTAGTTGGGCATCCTCCAAAAGGACAGCAAAGCACTGATAGCTAAAGAAGTGGCGAGGCCGTTTACGCAGGCGGCGCCAGCAAAGCGATGAATCTTGGTGTGCCAAACTGGCCTCTTGGCTTATGCAACTTGCGCCCGCCCAACGGACTAGGCTTCCGGGACGCCATAGGGACTTCTTGCTTCGCGGCGCGGGTGTCGGTTGGGCTTCGGATCCTCGGGAAAGATCTCCCGGCGAGGATCCCAGCGAAGAGGCCGGCCAACCCACATAGCGATATTGGCGATGTGACAAGTTACCGCGCTTTGTTGCTGACTGCACACATCGGAAATCGGTCTGCGCCGCTCCCGCATACAGTCGAAGAAGTTGCCCATATGGTTAACAGTGGCCTCCAGTTAGCCAGCACGCTCCGGCCGGGCAAGATTGTCAAAGTCGTAAAGGATAAATTTTTCCCGCGGTAAAGGCTGGTCTTTGAGCGCGTCAACTGGCAGGCCTGTAATTGCCCCACGATTGACGAAGATTCTGCCTTCCGTGCCGATAAACAAAATCCCGTTTCGGCCTTCGTCCTCAACCGTCATCTCCACACCGTTTTCGTAGCGATACCTTGCCCGAAAGTCCACAGCTACATTGTAGCCGCCCGGGATATTCGGGAATGTCGCCTCGCCGTGGACTTCCACAGGCAAAGCACCAATAGCCCATTGAGCGATGTCCAGATGGTGCGCTCCCCAATCCGTCATTTGTCCGCCGGCATACTCATACCACCAGCGGAAGGTATAGTGACAGCGTTCCTCCACATAGGGGACAAGCGGGGCTTGGCCAAGCCAAAGCTCCCAGTTCAGATGACCCGGCACCGGGCGCTCAGGAAAAGACCCGCCGGTCGCATTCTTGCCAAGAACAACTTCGACTAGGAGAAGCTTCCCAATCCGGCCCTGTCGAACCATCTCCGCGGCAAGGCGAAACCGCCGATCGCTCCGCTGCCAGGAACCGACCTGTACCACCCGCCCAGTCTTCTCTAACACTTTGTACACCACCTGCCCTTCATGTACAGTGACTGTCAACGGTTTTTCTACATAGACATCCTTACCGGCAAGAGAGGCGTCGACCACCATTCGCGCATGCCAGTGATCGGGGTACCGATCATTACTACGTCCACATCTTTGCGCTCTAAGAGCCGCCGATAATCCTCGTAAATAGCAGGGGTATTACCGAAACTTACCCGGGCTTGCTCCCGGACATGCCGGTCCACATCAGCTATTGCCACTACATCCCCGTCTTTGGCAGCCTCGTGGGTGATCACAGTCCCCTGGTGGCGCATTCCGATTGGACCGATGCCGAAGCGATCTTTGGCCGACCGCGGCCATAGTCGCTCCTCAACCCCAACCGTCGCAAAATAGGGGACAAAGGGCAGAAGTGCTGCTCGCCGAGCCATCTGGCGAAGGACTTTCCGCCGGGAGATCGCTCCTGCTTGCCGAGGACTTGCCGCAGATACACCGCGTCGGCCGGCCTGAATTACTTTCCCGCCCAAAGTGGATGAATTCATCGCCATGTTTGCCTCCGCCCACAAGCTCACCTGCAGCGACGGCCCCCGGGGCGCGACCAGGTAGGCTGCCCCTCCTCCCGTCCAGAGCGCACGCATACCAGCCCGCGGGCCTGGCCGATGCTTAAAACGCGACCTCACGGCTATACCGGCCTGTTTGGTCTTTTTGCTTCGTGGGTTCACCGGGTAATATACCCGAGGGGCGCCTGCCCCAAACGCAAACTTTCCGACACGGCCGTAGGCACCCCGGCGGGTCAACTGACCGGCCGATGGCATGCTGCGTCACTGGGCCAGTTTGGCCCATATGCTTAGGCCGTTAGCCCCAAGAGTCTTCGTCGAGGCTCTGGGGACCCTCCAAACAAGCTTTATTCGAACATCGCCCCAAAAGCTTCCCAGGCTCGAGGTGAGCTTTTGCCGAAATGTCGTGGCCGAAAAAACGGGTGTCATGAAGTGAGACATCGCGTCCTTCAGATCATTCCCACGCTCGATCGCGCCGGTGCGGAAAAGCAAATGAGCCTCCTGGTCCGCCATTTAGACCCGGAGCGATTCGAGCCACACGTGTGCGTGCTAACGCGAACCGGGCCGCTTGAGGGCGAGCTTCGGGCCGCAGGCATACCCGTGCACCTCGTGGGAAAGCGGTTTCGCGCCGACCCGGCCGCCTATTTGAGACTCCGGCGGCTTGTTCGCACACTTCGACCGACGATTGTCCACACATGGCTTTTTGCGGGGAATTCCTATGGCCGGCTGGCTGCTTGGCAAGCCAAGGTCCCAGTGGTCATTGCCTCCGAGCGGTGCGTTGACCTCTGGAAGGCCGGCTGGCAATTTGCCCTTGATCGGCTTCTGGCCAAATGGAGCGATGCAATTGTTGTCAACAGCGTGGGGGTGCGGGATTTTTATATTGCTCGGGGTTTACCGGCAGAGAAAATTGTCGTTATTTCCAACGCGGTTGAATTACCGCCGGAGGCGCCGAGCTCCACTCGCGAAGAAATCCTCGCCGAGCTTGGCTTGCCGCAAAATGCTCGCCTCGTGGCGGTTATCGGGCGGCTTTGGCCCCAGAAAAGGATCCAGGACGCTATTTGGGCCGCCGATCTACTTAAGGTTGTCCGCAAAGACGTACATTTGCTCGTCGTCGGAGACGGGCCTCAACGCAATCAGCTTCTTCGCTATCGTGATCAGGTGGAAATTGCCGACCATGTTCATTTCTTGGGCCATCGGGATGACGTCCCTCGACTCTTGCCCCATGTAGACATTCTTTGGTCCACAAGTGCTTACGAAGGCCAATCCAACGCCATCCTCGAAGCGATGGCCCACGGGCGACCGGTGATTGCCACGGACATCCCGGGCACACGCGACTTAGTCGTTTCCGGCAAAACAGGATTTCTGTTTCCGGTGGGCGATCGGATGGCACTTGCCCGGTTGACAGAGCGGCTTCTGGAGGACCCGGAGCTTGCCTGGCGGATCGGCTCCGCAGCTCGGCAGTTTGTGGCCGAGCATTTCTCGGTCCGGCGGATGGTGGAGGCCTTCCAGGAGCTTTACAGCGGATTGATTGAGGCGGCCGGCGCCAGAGCCCAACCGGCTTAAGGCACTAAGCCCCTTCCATAGAACCGGTAGAGCAGCCGATTGAGGCTTCACGCCAACGCCCAGGGCAAACGTTTTTACGCCGCGTATTGTTGACCAGGGGAGTAATCTTCGGATAAATTGGCGCCACGCTGGGCAAATCTAGGCCATCGTGTAAGCTCGGGTAAGAGCTTGAAGAGCCCCTTAAGCCGGACTGGGAAACTGATGGGAACTAGGTAAGGCGGGAAGACTAGGGATCTTGGGCTGAATAAGCGCTAAGAATTACCCTCCCAAGTGCCCGACGGTTCCGTGTTACTATCTTCCGCAAAGCGGCTAATTAGAGGCATTCTTGGAAAAACCCTGACGCGGTCCTACCGGGGGTTTTACAGGGGCGAAAATTCCTTCACCAAGACTGCGGTGTTTATCCCAGGGATTAAGTTCAGGTGGCGGACGACTCGCCCGTTTTTGGCCGGCCAACAGGAGTTCGCCGATGAGCGAGCAAATGGAAAAACTTTATCAAGAGCGCCTAGCCCGGTACGTCACAGCGATGAGAAATGGCAAGCCGGACCGCATTCCAATCCGCCCCTTCGTCGCCGAGTTCACTGCCAAATACGCCGGCTATACCTGTCAAGAGGTTACCCACGATTATCGCAAGGCTTTTGAGGCTGTCATCCGCTGTGCCCGGGACTTCGATTGGGACGCCGTGGTGCCCAACATGGTCTATGTGTGGACAGGGTTAACCACCGCCATAGGGCTTAAGTATTACGCCGTGCCGGGAATTGATCTGCCTGCCGACAAACCTTTTCAGTATTTAGAGCCGCCGGAAGAACAGGCGTTCATGCGCCCGGACGAGTACGACCTGCTCATCGCTGATCCCACCGGCTATTTGTACAACGTCTGGCTTCCCCGGGTGTGCCCGGAGGTAGTTCGGCCCGGTGAGCCAAACACCATGCGGAACAACCTATCCTTCGTCCGCGGTGGGATGGCGATGATGCAATACTTCGACGCTTTCGGCACGCAGATCGAGCGTTTACGGCGGGAATGTGGCACAGTGCCAGCGTTGGCCGGTATCCTCAAGGCACCGTTCGATATCTTGGCAGACAAATTGCGCGGCTACAAAGGCCTGTGTATGGACCTTTACAGACAGCCGGCTAAGGTGGAAAAGGCCTGCGAGGCCCTGGCGCCACACCTCCTTAAGGTTGCCATTCTCACCTCCGATCCCAACAAGCAGCTGCCCGTCGGTTTGTGGATGCACCGTGGCTGCATGCCCTTCTTGTCGCCTCAACAATTCGAACGCTTTTACTGGCCCACGCTGAAGTGGATTATCGAAGAGCTTTGGAAACAGGGGATTCAGGTACTTTTCTATGCCGAAGGGGAATGGAACCCCAACCTCAAATGGATTGCCCAGCTACCTGAAAAAAGTATCATCTACCACGTGGACCGCGGCGACATCTTTGAAGTGCACCGCACCGTGGGGGAGAAGTTCGCCCTAAGCGGCGGCATCCCAAACGATCTCTTGGCCTTCGGGACGCCTGATGACGTCAAAGCCTATTGCAAGAAGGTGATCGACGGCGTGGCCCGCGATGGCGGCTACATCATGGATGCCTCGGCTATCATGCAGGATGACACGAAGATTGAAAACGTTCGAGCCATGACTGAGTTTACACGCCAATATGGCGTTTATTAAGACTTGCCACTAGCGCGTGTGCAAACGCAAGTAAATGCCTTGTAAATAGCCCACGAACAAAGGGACCGAGCTATGTCGCCTGAAACGCCCAAAGAACAGCCAAAGCGAACTCCCGCGGAGGATGTCCTGCGACCACCGGGGGTGTGCTTCCCTTGGGAAGAAAAAGCCCGCGAATTCCCGCCTATCAAGGGGGACGAAAAGCTCGTTCGCCAGATTTGGGAGGAGCTCGATACCCTGGCCTACCTATACATCTGGCAATGTTTACTATCATTTTAGACCAAGGCAAATTAGGCGCCTTGGCAAGGCTAGGAGCGATGGAGAGCACAAGCCGGTTAAAAGGTCGCAAGACAACCCCTGGAAGAAACTGCTCGGGGAAAGCTGCAAGTTAAAAACTCAATGATAAGTCGGTCGACGACCAACATCAGCGGGGAAGTTCATAATTTACAACCATGGCGGCGGGTGCCAGGCTGATTACCGGGAACTAAGCCATGACTGAGATGACTGATCTTGTTCGCGCTTTGGCTTTTTGTGAAGAAGAACAGGCGCTGAAACTGGTGCGGGAAAAGCTAGCCGCCGGGGTGCCACCTGCCGAGATCGTCGCCGAGTGTAACCGCGGCATGATCGAGCTTGGCAATCGCTTTGCCCGGGAAGAATGTTTTATTCCCGACCTCATGTTTGGCGGGCTAATCATGAAGGAAATAATGAGCGAATTGGGGCCAAGGCTGCGGGAAAGCGTCACTAGTGCAAGCTCTGGTACCCGGCCGCGGGCTGTGATCGGCACGGTCCAGCATGATGTACACGATATTGGCAAGGATATCGTTGTGATGCTCCTCGAAGGAGCGGGCTTTGAGGTAATCGATCTTGGCGTGGACGTACCGCCGGAAAAGTTCGTGGAAGCTATTCGCAAACACCAACCAGTGGTGGTGGGGATGAGCCTTTTGCTCACCACTTGTTATAGCTCGGTCACTAAGACGATGGACGCCATTCGCCAGGCTGGTCTGCGGGATAAGGTGGCCATTATGGTCGGTGGAGCCGCCGCCAGCGAGCTACTCGCGCAGGCAGCCGGTTGTGACTTTTACGGCAAAACCGCTGTTGATGGCCTGCAATTTGCTTGTCGGGTAGCGGGTATTCAAACTTCGGTTTAAGCGCGAGTTGTCTCCGTTTACACTCGTAGGCTGTCTCGGGCCAACAGATGGTCCCGTTTGACGGAGTTTTCGCCGATGGAGTGGAAAAGTATTCGCCTTCTTGCTTCAGGACTTGCTAGCCTTTCTGTGTTGATCCTTGCCTGCGGGCGGACGGCTCCCGCCCAAGAGTGGGCGCGGAAGATGTTTGATCACTTCAGTCACGATTTCGGAGTGCTCGTCCGCGGCCAAAAAGCCGAGCATCGCTTCACCTTCCGAAACCTTTACGTGGAAGATGTGGAGGTTGAATCGGTTACATCAACATGTGGGTGCACAGTGGTGGACATAACCAAGCGACTTTTAAAAACCCACGAGACCAGCGAAATTATTGCTCGAGCCAATACGGTCCAATTTCTTGGTCGCAAAGAGGCGACTGTTCGCGTCCGCTTCCGTAAACCTTTCCCGGCCGAGGTCCAGTTGCATTGCTATATGTACATCAGATCAGATGTCGTTTTTGAGCCCGGACAGATCAGTTTTGGGACCGTCATCGCCGGCAAGGAAAGCCCGGCTGTCTCGGTCACTGCTACCCATCTGGCACGGAGCGATTGGCAAATTTTGGAATTGCGGGCACCAAGTTACATGCATGCGACCTTTAAAGAGCTTTCCCGCCAGGTAGGGCGAACTAGTTATCAAATTGTTGCTAGACTCCGCCCGGAAACCCCGCCCGGCTACATTCGCGACAACATTATGCTCGTCACCAACGATCCTGACCCTCGCTTGCGAACACTGACCGTGCAGGTAGAGGGGATTGTTAGTCCGCCACTTTCGGTTCGTCCCTCGCCACTCCTCCTTGGGGTGTTAACCCCGGGCCAAAAGGTCTTGCGTAAACTAGTGATCCAGGCCCAGGAATCGTTCCGACTAACTGGTGTGGAGCTTCCCTCAGAGGCTTTTATCGCCGCGCTACCAGAGGAAGCTAACCGACTGCAAGTTGTCGTTATCGAATTCACTGCTCCCAACACTCCGGGTAAAATAACCGGTGTCATTCGGCTTAAGACAGACCTTGCCACAGATGGCGTTGTGGAAGTCCCCGTGACCGGCCACATTGTCACCGGTGAAGAAAAACCGGCCGACACCAGTACGGAAAAGCCGAATTCCGCGCCCGCAGCATCTTCTCCACCCGGGACATCCACGGTTACCGACCAAAGCTGATTACTATCCTTGTGTCCTCGGTCAAGCCCTAAAAATGCCGGCACATAACGCTGCCGGCGATTGGGAGAAGCTTTCCTTCCACTACACATTGACTCACGAGTAGATGATCGTCAACACGCGCTGGCCTCCTGTACCGATTACTATCAGCAAAAAAGCCGGGAGCACCGCAAAAATTGCCGGCTTTTTGTCCGATTTAGAGCGGTAATAAGGCGAGCTACCTCGAAGGACCAGTAGAGGGATAAATCTTATCGGTCAACAGGGCTTGCTTCTTTGCCGCAATCATTTCGCCACACGCGGCTTTAAGCAATCTCCACCCGCGGGTCAAGTAGTCGGTAGCAAACGTCCACAATCGTATTGAGGACGAAAAGCAACACGGTGTATGTCAGGATAAGGCCCATGGCCAGGGTATAGTCCCGCTGCGTGGCCGCTTCCACAAAGTGCACGCCTAAGCCTGGAAGGCAGAAGATCTTCTCCACAACCACTGAGCCTGTCAAAATCCCAGCAGCTGCCGGACCTAGATAGGAAATAACCGGCAAAAGCGCAAGCTTCATCCCATGGCGGAGCACAACGCCGCTTTTCCCAAGGCCTTTCGCGTAAGCAGTGCGGATATAGTCCTGCGACATTATCTCCAAAAGCGCCGTCCGAGCAAGCCGGGCAATCGAAGCCGCATACGGTGCCCCCACACAAAACCCGGGAAGGATCAAGTGATACCAGCTCCCCCAACCGGCCGCCGGAAAAAGGGGAATCAAAAACACAAACAAAATAATCATCATCGCCGCGATCACAAAGCTGGGAAGCGCAATACCCACCGTAGCGAGAATCATCAACGCCACATCAACAGCACTACCCCGCCAAGCTGCCGAAATGCACCCCGCAGAAAGTCCTAAGGCTATCGCCACCCCAAGTCCCACCACTCCCACCGCAACTGAAATGGGCAGGCCCTGAAGAATAATTTCGCTAACACGGAAGTCACCTAGCCGGTAACTATAACCAAGATCGCCCTGCGCGACTTTGGCCAGCTCCGACAGGTACTGATACCACAGCGGCTTGTCCAGGTTATATCGGGCTCGAAGATTGGCTTCCACCTGCGGATCAAGTTGCCGCTCCCGATCGAAAGGTCCGCCCGGAACCGCACGCATGAGAAAGAAGGAAACCGTAAACACAACCCAAAGCGTCACGATCATCCACAAGAATCGTCGGATGAGGAATCGCCCGATCATCATTCCGCTGTGTCCTTCGTTCCCCACAGGCACGCCGAGCCAATTGGGGTTGACATGTCTACGGCCGGCCACCGCGAAAGATCTTGCGCTTCAGCTCCTTGTCAACCCACATGTACTTAAGCGGATGAAAATCCTTAGGGTTGTCATAAAACCCCTGGACATATGGCCGAACAAGATTTTGGGAGACATACTGGTAGAGGGGAATCGCCGGAAGCTCATCCATAAGTATTCGCTCGGCTTTTTCTAAGATCTTAAGCCGCCGCTCTGGATTCCCCTCCTGCCTGGCCTCCTCAAGTAATCGGTTGTACTCCGGGTGGTTCCACCTGGTGTTATTAAGCGGACTTTCGCCAGAAAACATGTCCAAAAACGTAATTGGGTCGACATAGTCGCCGATCCATCCCGCTCGAGCCACGTAAAACTCTCCTTGCCGGCGGCTACTAAGATAGGCAGCCCATTCCTGATTGCGAAGCCCGACCCGAATCCCCAAATGACGCTGCCACTGCGCCTGAATCAGCTCCGCAATCGCTTGGTGGGCTTCGCTTGTGTTATACAAGATGTCAATCGGCGGAAACGGACGGTCCTTCCCGTAACCCGCCTCCGCTAAGAGGCGCCGTGCTTCGTCCACATCGAACCCCGGCCCCCGCTGGGGAGTGTATCCCGGCACATAGTGAGAAATGACCTCAGGTACCATGCTGCATAGTGGCCGCTGACCACCTCGCGTCACCTTCTCCACAATTTCTTCCCGATTAATCGCCAGTGCCAACGCTCGCCGTACACGGACATCATCAAGCGGTGGCCTAGCCGTATTGAGTAAGTAATAGTAAGTCCCCAAAAGCGGATGAACCCGGAGTTCCTGCGGACGGCTTTGCCTCAACTCCGCGACCACCTCCGCTGGTACCGTCGGGATCCAATCCACTTGCCCAGTAAAGTAAAGGTTGAGGTTGGTCGTATACGATTCCACAGCCAAAATGTCGACCACCTCTAACCGCACGTTGTCTTTGTTCCAATAGTACGGATTCTTAACCAAACGGATGCGGTCACGAATGCGGCGAAATTGGAGCACATAAGGTCCGTTCGTTACGATTTTGCCAGGCTTTGTCCACTCCGGATAGCCATAACGCTCCACACAATGCCGGGGTACCGGACTAAATGGGTAAAACCCCATAAGACTTAGGAAGTAAGGAACTGGATGGCGTAAACGAATCTGTAATCGATGCCGATCAATCGCCCGAATTCCCACCGCCTGAAAATCGTACAATAACCATCGATAGTCGATTGCCCCGGGTGCCACGGCCCTCTTTTGAAACCGCCGGACCTGCCCATCGACAAGCACCCAGTAGACCGGTTCCGCTAGCGAATCCACCGGGATCGAATCCGCCTCCGTTGACAATCGATCATTCCATTGGGGCAAGAATTTGGTGCCTGACCTGTCGCTAACTCCGATGAGCTGACCCCGAACGATATCCCCCCGCGAAAATGGCAAAGCATCCGTTGGCTTGGTAGTAAGTTCCACCTCGACCGGATCGCCGAGCTCGACCTGACCAGCGGTGTACTTCTTAGCCCCAACAATGTACCACAACTCGGCGGCATACTCGGCGGCCGTCTCCGGGTGCAGAAAACGCTGGAATGACCAAACAAAATCCTCAGCGGTCACTGGCGTCCCGTCTGACCATCGAGCCTCCGGGCGAAGGTAGAAGGTGTATGTTAAACCGTCGGCGGACACCTCCCACTTGGAAGCCACCCCCGGCTGTGGACTTAAGTCCCGAGGATTCCAAGTGGTCAGTCCCTCGAACAAAGCCTCGACGACTCGCCCCTCACTAGCACCTGTGACAAGGGCGGGATCAACCGTCTTAATTTCGCCCAAATTGCTGAAAGTAAAGTCAGCTGGCGGCAAGCTGCTTGCTCTTAATGCCCAGGCTATTCCGGCAGCCACTAGAAGCCCCACAGCCGCCAAACCAACTCGGCGAACCATTCGCGCATTGCGGCTATGCCAATTTTCCTGGTCCGCGGACATCGCATTTTCCTTCCGCATCTGCCCTCAGGGCCCAGGCGATGTGTCTTGAACAAGGGACTCCCTTCCACTATTCCTCGGGGTGAGACCCTCTAGTCCAATGGAATAATGAGTCGAATTAAGGTTAAGGGAATCCCTGGGCAAAGCTTAATAGAACGCCTTTCGCCGCCCAGGTTCGCAACAAATCTTTGATGCAAGGGAGCTTTCTGGGATTTCATTCTGCCCTTGGCAATCGCTGTTGAGGTAAGCGTCTGCTCTACTGCCGCCCCGGAAGCGCTCATGCGTTTCGACCAAGCCCCCGGCGTTGAAGCCGGGCACGGCAACCCCACGGCGTCCCGTATCGTCAGATCCTGGGCCCTAGCAGAAAGTGTACCTCGGTTGGCAATTCGAAGGCTTAGCGAGTGACACCTGCCCCCTCCCACTGTTCGGGTCACGTGAAAAACTCACGTGAAGCTCGAACCTGAACCGGAGAGGCCCCCATCAGAGGGATTGGTAGATCAAGACGGACGTAACGCTTGGGGACGTTACTAAATCAGCCCAGCACTGCGACGGAAAGGGGGGGCCGCATCCGTTGCTAATCTGGTAAAATTGCTAAGGAATATTTGCTCTTCGGGAACTGAGGGGGTTTTCATGGCGGAACAACGCCCGTGCGGGGTTTCATGACAGCCGCCCGGTACGTTAGAATAGAGGGTGATCTTACCCCTCAATGTACTTTGGGTGAGGGGAAAGTTCCTCAGGGTTCCGCGCGAAGCTTACAACGGTGGAACAACGGAGAGGTGGCCGAGTGGTCTAAGGCGCGGGTTTGCTAAACCCGTGAGGGGGAATACCCCTCCGCAGGTTCGAATCCTGTCCTCTCCGCTCGGGGGGTTGCTTGCGTGGGCAAGATTAGAAAAGGAAGCGCACAAGTTGGAATAAGGAAAGCACTTAGGACCAGTTTTTCTTTATCTTGCCGTTTGGTGCCGGAACATTCCGTGCCGCATTCTGTGCCACAACTGTGCCGCTTTTCGTGCCACTAAATAGCTCCGCACGGGAGAGATAGCGTAAGTACCTCAACCTAATTTCGCCAAAATAAAAAGGCTCGGCTTTGTCTCCGACTTATTCCCGCAAGCTGCCCCGCGCTACACTTCCGTTGTGGAGCTTTCAACCTCTTGTCCTCAAGCTTGCCGTGCCTTTCAGCGGTGCTCTTTGAGCCGGCCACTACCTCAAACATTCTTTTCCGCTGCTCCGGGCGCGTGCAGTTCCGAATAGTTTTCAGACACCACTGGGCCGATTTACGCCGGTAGTTTAGTTCCCGCGGGTCAGACCCGGGCTCAGGTGGCTTAGTTTCTTTGGGCGGGTAAAAGGCAAACATGCCCCGATACCGCCGCATGCGGATTTGCGGGTCTTTGCCCCGCCGCCGCAATTCCCGCCGATCCTTGCAAATGGCGTCGTGGATTTTAATGATCTTTTCTTCGTCAGCTCCAATGTCCACCTCGGGCCGATCGCCAAGATAGAAAGTACCGCCCGGAAAGGGAAGTTTTAATTCCGCGAAAAGGTCCAGCGTCGCTTCATAAATTTCCGTTTCTCCCCTAGCCGGATAGCTCCGCTCCGGAGCAATTGCGGAAGCACCGTAACTGTCTTTTGCCAGATAAAAAGGTTTGGCCCTTGTTCCGGGCCAACTCTTTCACAGAAACCGTTCAAGCTTGGGACTAAGCCTTGGACGATAAAGCAACTATCCATCTTTCGGTTGAAAAACGTGGGGTGTGCGTTGACCTGCTCGAGCGGCACCCATCAAGTGCAGGTGCCAGGGCAGTTTACGTAAACAGACTTTGTCTTTCTCCCAGCTAACCTCCAGATCCAAGTGACCTTGCTGGTGTCTTTGCTAGAGAACGGATGTTGCTTAAAGATCCATTCGGGCCCACTCTTCCGGCAGAGGCGTCGCCAGTTCGCAAAGCAGGAGGCCGGCATCATGGAGTACATCATCAACAGGAAGATCGGGCGCTAAAGCCTTAATGGAAAACGTCACCGCTAAGTAGATGGGGTACAAAGTAAAACAAGCCGGGCGAACAAAAATCGTTCCTGCCTGCGGCAGTGGGGCGGTTAGCTGGCCGACCGATGGAGACTACGCCGCCGGCCTCTGTGGTCGTCCTTTAGCCGTGGACCTCTGGATTGGTGACGGCGGCATTCGGCCCGGAAAAAGGGCGTAACGGTCAGTGCATTGAGGGTGTGGCACCACTTCGGTCAAGCCGCGTCTAAGTGGGGTCGGCCCCGACCGGTGCTCGCCCGGGGTGACCCGGCCAAAGACGAGATGACAACCACCATCCTCGGCAGGAGTCCTTACTCTGTCAACTAGTACGTGGCAGCATGCCACTGGCACCATTAGCCACTAGCTAGCCCGACGGGCCTTTTGCTAACACCCAGTCACTACTTACTCCCGACTGGCTCCCGAGCCCGGCACTGTTGATCCTTTTTTCGTCATCGCGGTGGATAGGAAGCGACGCCTTTAACCTTACGCGAAATTGGAAGTGCTCAACGCCTGTCGGCATCAACGAATGAAGCACCGCACCCCTCGTAAGTCCCGATGCGGCCAGCACTTAGACAGGTAATTTTCACGCTTGGCCTTCCCAACTCGGCCCCATCACAAAATCCCGCCTTCAGTGCGTAACGCCACCTTATCCCCATCGCTTAAACCGCCTTACCGACCGCAGTTTCCGCCCGCCGCCAGGCTTTCACGGATCAACACTAGGCATTTTTGATCCTGACCTACGGCAGAATAAGCAGTTAGACTGAAAAATGTTAACTTTGCCCTCCCCGGGTAGGGTGAACCGTGAATGGCCGATTCCTTCCGGTCACAATACGCGAAAGGTAGGCGGCTCCTTGAGCCAATCCCTGCCCTGACCCCGCGAGTTG
Source organism: Thermoguttaceae bacterium (assembly GCA_025060325.1). Lineage (GTDB taxonomy): Bacteria > Planctomycetota > Planctomycetia > Pirellulales > Thermoguttaceae > DTLM01. The sequence continues at coordinate 950 of JANXBW010000030.1, read as the reverse complement.
GCCACCAAGCGCTCCGCGCAACTTTCGCATCACCGCACTATAAGGAGGTGGCCTTCCGGGGCCATGATTTTTTCTAACTCCCATCGGAGTTGCTGCAGCTCTGAGGGGGCTAATCGGCAGCGAGAAATGCTGTATTGAATCCTTTGGCCGTAACCCTCCAGCTTCTTGACCGTGTGGCGGAGGCGTCGTTGGTCACGGACGTCGTAACAAACCAGCACCCACGAGGACTGTGTCATTGGTAGGCCCCTCAATGCACTTCACCGTAGGCGAAGTTGCGCAAACAGCCCTGTTGCGCCGCTCCGCTCCTTCTCCAGGAGCCAAACCTCTACTTCGATATTTTGGCGGAAAGTCACCGAATATTTGAGGACCGGGTGTTTATATTTCTCTTGCAGTCGGCGTTGGAAAAGCGTGATTGCCTTTTTCCGTCCGGCGTCGGAGAGCCAAACATGTTCCCGGAACCATTTGCTCGCGACGTTGGACGCCGGGGCACAACGCCTTTTACTTTAACGCCTAATGTACCCCGGAAGTTGTTACGTCGGTCGCCTCATCTTTAATGATTCTGAGCCAAGCGATTGCACATTATGTGGACATCCAAGGCACCGGCTGCAACAAGCACGGAGCATCCAAAGAACCAGCTTGTGAGCGTTAGCCGGCGCTTCTTAGCGCCCTGGTCTAAGAAGAGCCTTTGGCGCGCCGATCCGATCGCTTTATTGCACGCGTGGGATAGAGTGGCGTCTGCGAGTTGTGAACAAAGGCCACAAAGACTTCTCAACCCCTGAACACTTAAGGCCGGAGATGGGTTCATGCTGAGCTTTTCGGCGACAACCATCCCGTGATTGACCCGTCCCTTGTTAGCCCAGAAGCGCACAACGCAAGCTAAAACGTCGTAACCATCTCCCGGCTGTGGATTTCACGTCCGCTATCAAGGAACAGGTTAGGTGTGGCAACAG
>JANXBW010000002.1 GCA_025060325.1 Thermoguttaceae bacterium | reverse complement strand
CCCTTGGCCCTGTACCTTTCGTCCGGACCTTCGGCGTGCCGGCTACTGCCGACCCCCTAGTACCACACTGTCTGGGTAATTCCAAAATATCCACAGGCACTTCGTGTTACCTAACACTTCGTGCGGCGGTTAGTTACAATGGGCCCGCTTGTCCTCAGGTTCGCCGTTCTCTCTCACCTGCGTAGCCGGCCTGTTTTCGGCCGGGATATACTCTCTTTCCATTCGAGCGTCGCACAAGACAACGCTTCAAGCTCCCGTCAAAAAACCGGTCTTCCCAAACCGCAGCCTGCCGCTCTAATAGATCCACGCCCATCGCGGGCTACGGGCAAATGCCCCATGCCAGTCAGAACTGTTTGTATCCCGCCCCTGCCCGCTAGCCCAAAGATCCCGCCCAGTGACAGTCCCCCGCTTCGCCGTCAGACCTTGTCTCGGGAAGGCTCCGGCCTTGGAGGGTTTGTGCCTTTCCCCCTATCCCTACCCCCAGGGCGGAGTCGTACTGCTTTTAATCGATCTATTTTTCGTCGATTCCCGTCAAAGCCGAAAAATGCCCCTTCGGGCCGAAAACCTTCCCAAACCCCCTCCCAAAGGATTTCGAACACAGCCTTTTAGCAAGACTCGAAAAGCAATCCTACGAGCTTGAAGGGGCATCCGTTTCTGGGCGAGGACGGCACGGTGGGTTCTACCGGCTGGGTGTCAAAAAGGCGAGTACTAACCCTCAGAACTGCGTGAAGGGCGTGGCGAGGCTTTTCCTTCGTGAAGACGTTAGCCTCAAAAGAATTTTGCACCGGAGGGGGAGGATTCACATTCGGGCTAGGCAGCCCTCTAGTGGCGAACGACGCCCGCGGGTCACCGGGCTTTGGGTCGCCCAGGAGCCGCTCGGAGAAGACCAGATGGTGTCAACGTGGTGTTGGTTCAGCGGGCCACGCAGAGGCCATTACCTGTGGACCGGGGAACACCAGGAAAGGATGGACCTAAGCAACGAACCGACCAAAAAGGGAAATTGTGATCTTTGTTGCCTTGGGAGCGTTTCGCTCCAAATTGCCCTCAGGGAATTGGGTCCCGATGGCAAAAGACTTGAATACAGCGGTTCAGTGTGACGTTGACCCCAAGCACCTGGCCCATATAGGCTGGGCAGGCGTTGACTATTTTAGCGAACGGATCCTGAGCGGCTATGACTCGCGGTGGGGGTGCCTAAACCGAGCTGGGAGGCATGCGGGAACGGGTCGGCGGCCACCTGCTGTCGAAATTTTTCCTGCTTGGCACCTTTTTCGGCCCATTTGGCAAGTTGGGAGCACGAAAAACGTGGGGTGGGTGTAACCGCCATTTGGCTTGGCCCCGATCGGCAGCCACAAGCGCACGTAATAGCGGCAATAACACAACCAATTGTCAGTAACTGGCGGAGTCTCATGGCTGGAGAACTCGCCCTCCGTGTTCACGTAGGGATGGTTCACGCACAGTTTCAAGGGTCATCAAAAGGCAGCTTGCTCTGAAAGCTCCGCGCCATAACCTGGGGGTGAAGCTTACCTTTTGAAGGCCTGCCTCCGCCGCCGTGCTCCCGATGCACATCCTCTAGTAAGCGCTAGCTTTCCGCGGCTTCCCCATTCGCAAATCGCTGGTAGGCCAATGGGCGCCAGTACCCCATCCGTGCCACACTTCCCAACAATGGGGAGTAGACTTACCTAAATTGCCCGGCAACCGCGGGATACAGTCCCGCTCTTCAAGGTCAAAAAGCGGACGCTAGCCGGTATCTCGATCAGGTAAGTTTCTTAACCTCTAAGGTGTGATCCGCCGTAGCTTGAGGAAATCGTCCATCGTTTTTGGGGAACTTGAGTCCTTCTTGGCGAATAATCGGCTCCACCAGCTTTTTTTCGCGGATGATCCGCCTCTGGGCTTGCTGCTAAATGGGGAGTTTTTGCGCCCGGAAAGCCCAGAAGGTTTTCCCAAACCGCTCGCGCATCCGGATGCTGTTAAGGCAGCCAAACCGCAAATTAATGCGACGAAGCTTCGCCGGGTCAGACGACCTTCCATCGACATCCCTCGGTGACTTCCCTCCTGCGACCTTCGGTCGGCACTGCTGCACGCCGAGCCAGATTTCGGGACAAGCTCGAACGGTCTCACCCCAGCGGACAAGGCTTACGGAACCGGCATCACTGATCAAGCAAGCTATTTGGACTGGCTTAAGGAAATTTGCTAATCGGACTTAATTCCTGTAAAGGCCGATTTGCTGACAAGTGCAATTGACCTCTTTAAAAGTCCCTCCCGGCTTTTGTTGCGCAGCCAATTAATCGGGCCATCTTCGACCAGGGGCACTCTGCAAGGCCCTTCATCCTGTGGCGCGCGGATCCTCACACTCACAGCTCGCCGGGTCTTTCATACGGTCCTCCCTGCTGAAAGGCGGAGCGGGGACAAACCGGCCGGATCAACACCTGGGGCGCCCTAGCGCGAGGGAAAAATGATCGCCCTCTCTTTCAGATAGGCGATCACCGTATCAGCCAGCTCTTCAGGGCTAAATCTCACAGGGTCGAGGCGCAGTTCCGGGTGGTCCGGTGGTTCGTAAGGATCATCAATGCCGGTAAAGCCCTTGATGAGACCAGCCCGTGCCTTTTTGTACAAACCTTTAGGGTCCCGGGCTTCACATATTTCAAGCGGGGCGTCGAGGAAGACCTCGATAAAGTCGCCCTGTCGGAGGCTTTTTCGCACAAGGTCTCTATCCCGGCGGTAAGGGCTTATGAAAGCAGTGATAGCGATAACGCCCGCCTCGCAGAAAAGTTTCGCCACAGCGCCAATTCGCCGAATATTTTCTTCCCGATCCTGGGGCGAAAAGCCCAAACCAAATCTGGCTGCGAATTCCTTTCCGTGAACCGGCGCGAGTATTTCGGGACTTGCGTTCAAGCCATGCCGGATGTTGTCCCCGTCCAACACGAAACTGTGACAACCCATTGAAAAAAGTTTGTGGTCAAGAACGTTCGCCAGGGTGCTTTTACCGCTTCCGCTTAATCCGGTTAGCCAAATCACGCACCCCCGGTGTTTGTGAAGCTGCTCGCGCTCCTCTCGCGAGACGGCATGCTGGTGCCAATGCAAGATTACAGGATCGGACATGCCAGTTATTCGATTCCCCTCCATCTTTGACGCACCGCCCAATTCAGAACCGCCGACATGGTACCAACAAACTCATCGGCCATGTGTCGATACCCTTGACTAATTGATAAAGAGCCGCCCGGCAGCCCGCTCGGCAATCGACCCTCGGCCTACCAAGATGCCAAAGTTTATAAAGATTTGCCGTCCAGCCGCAACGTTGAAGGACGAACAGCTGCTATCGTTGCCTCAATTAGAACCGAATTTCTAGCCCATTTTGGGCCTGTTGCCCCACGAAGCCGGCGACGCCACTTGAGGTGTGGCAAGAGGGAGACAAATTTCGCGGCCTCTGAGCGAAGAAGAATTCATTCGGTAAGAAGTGTGTCCGATCTGAGTCCGGCTCATGCGATAATGATAAAATCGAATGTGGAGAAGGACCCGCTAACGGGTGTTGTCGGGGGCGGCACCGGGGAGGGTTGGTTATCATCGCCGCTCGGATGGTTGTTGCAGGCCGCCTTGGGGCGTGATTATTTCCCTCCTCGGGTTTCCGCAAAATGCGTCCCAGGGCTTGGCTAGCAAGGTCCTTAGGATCGCCGCCAGCTGAGGCGGCCGGGAGGTTACCATGATCGTCTCGACGAGGGAGCTGTTCAAGCATTGTTATGGGAAGTACGCGATCGGGGCCTACAACATCAACAATCTGGAACAAGCCGTTGGGTTGTTCCGGGGAAACTTGGGCAAGATTAAGTCCAACGCCGACCCGGCGAACCCTCAGGTCAGCGCGCCCTTCATCCTCCAGATTTCCCGCGGTGCACGGTCGTACACGGATAAGCGCTTCCTTGAGGCAATTATCCGGGCGGCGGAGCAGGTATTTCCGGAGGCGATCTTTGCAGTCCATTTAGACCATGGAACGGAGGAGGTGTGCTACGATTGTATCGACAGCGGGTTTTACACCTCGGTGATGATCGACGCCTCTCACGAGCCTTTCGAAAAGAACGTGGAAATTACTCGCCGCGTTGTGGAACGTGCTCATGAAAAAGGCGTGGTTGTCGAAGCTGAGCTTGGCCAGCTGGGCGGTGTGGAAGAGGACGTCGTAGCCGACGTGAAACTTACCGATCCCGATCAGGCTGCGGAATTTGTCGAGCGAACCGGGTGCGATTCGCTAGCTGTGGCTATCGGCACCTCCCATGGGGTGGCCAAGTTCACCGGCACTCAGGGCGTGCGTTTTGACCGCCTCGCGGAAATTCAGCGTCGTCTACCGCCTGGTTATCCGCTCGTGATGCATGGCGCAAGCGCGGTCCCATGGGAATGGGTAGAGCGGATTAATCGGGCTGGAGGCGCGCTCGCCAATACCAGCGGCGTCCCCGAGGATCATTACTTCAAAGCAGCCCAGATGGGTGTTTGCAAGATCAACATCGACACAGACGGCCGACTGGTCTGGTGCGCCATTTACCGGGAATCCTTCCGCGACAAACCAGAAGACTTTGACCCGCGGACCCCGGGTAAGGCCTTCATGGCGGCTTACGCCGAGTACATCATCCACAAGAACAAAATGCTCGGCTCGGCCGGTAAGTTGGAGGAAGTGCGACGATTCCTAGCGCAGGCCTAATGCCAGGGCATGCTTGGGTCAATTGTCACCCCCGTTTATTCGCAACTCGCTGGGTGGGCACCCCTGGCAAGCGAGCGAAGCGCTCGGAGGTAACAAGCTAGTTCGGGCCTGAAACTTAGTGGGGCAAGAGGATTCTTGCTTCCGCCAGGCGGATTGTTTCTCTGACCCGGACAGGATTTTTAGCAGAATTGTGGCCGGCGGCAAGTTCCGCCGGTTTTTGTTTGGTTTTTGGAGAACAAGCAAGTGTAATTTAAGCAGTGCTTCTGCGAAGCTTTTCGGCCGTCGGAAGAAGCTGCCAGAGAGTTCCATGTTAAAGCTCCGAAAGTTCGGCGGTCAGTCCGGTGGTGGGGAAAAGTTTGAGGACCAGGGAGGCCACAGTAATGACGAGAAGTGCTTTAGCCACTGGTGCTCGTCGGCCACGGTGGACCTTTTCAGCGGTGGCATTTCTTTTGATGACGAGTATTTTTGCCAGCTCTGGTGCAGTAGCCGGCCAACAAGAGCAGCCTCGGAATCGCAAGAAGATTTACGTCGTGACTGATTTGGAGGGGGCAAGCGGAGTATATCAGTTTGCTCAGACCCGCGATGCCGGGCCATTAAACGAGAAAGCGAAGGAATATTTGATGGGAGACATTGCGGCGGTAGTGCGGGGGCTTCAAGCAGGTGGGGCGGAGGAGATTTGGATCCTGGATGGTCACGGCAGCGGCGCGGTGGTTCCGGAGCTCATGGTTCCCGGGGCTGTCTACATTGTGGGTCGGCCTCGACCGGTGATGTACGGGTTGGATGAGACTTTCTCTGGGCTGGTCCAGTTAGGCGCGCACGCGATGAATGGCACACCTGATGGGGTCCTTTGTCACACCCAGTCGTCGAAAACTGAAAACCGGTATTGGTACAACGGTGTGGAAAGCGGGGAAATTGCTCAGGTGGCGGCCTACGCCGGGTATTTCAATGTGCCCACGATCATGGTCACAGGCGATGAGGCTGCATGCCGAGAGGCCAAGCAGTTCTTGGGCGAGGCGGTCGTCACGGTTGCGGTAAAGAAAGGGATAAGCCGGGAGGCTGCCGTCCTTCGACCCTTTGAGGAGACGCGCCGGGATCTGTATGAAGGGGCCAAGAAGGCCATGGAGGCTATTCCACACTGCAAGCCGTTCAAATTGGCCACCCCAATTCAGGCCAAGAAGGAGTATTTGATCTTTGATTCCCCTGACGGCAAGCCGCGGCTTGTTGTGAAGGAGGGTGTCATTGAGGACGTGCTGAAGATCTTTGAATTCTGATGCCTTTGGGGGTTCCCCGGCCTGGGTCCAGGCGGTGCGTAAGTAAAGCGACTGTTTCAGTTCGGGACTAGCCGGGGGCCAATTTGCCGCCGATAATTGTCTATAGGGTGCGTAAAATTTAGTGCTGGGCTTGCAACTTTCTTTTCGCGGGCTAAGATCGAGGAGGTTTTCCGGCGGATAGCAGGGCGCTTTTCGGCTTTTAATCTTGAGTTTGCAACAAAACGGGTATGAAGGGGGTTTTTTGTTTTTTCGGGGTGCCCTTTCGGGGCAGTGGAGTTGGTCGACAGTAGGGCTTTTGTGTTTCGGCAAGAAGCGTTGATGCGGCTGGAATATTCCTGGGTGGGAGGAAACTACGACCAGTAGATTTAACGATTTGGACGACATTCTGGCTTAGATAAGACACGAACGGAGTCACAGGCGAGGCAAACTATGATCGTTACCTTGGTTGTTCGAAGCGGCAAGCATGCTGGTCAACAAATCCGGCTAGCCCGGGAGGACTTTCTGATTGGTCGTGGAGACCAGTGTCATCTGCGGCCTAGAAATGAGGCTGTTAGTCGGCTGCACTGCGGGATTTTCGTTAAGTCGGATAAAGTCATCCTTAAGGATTTCGGGAGCAAAAACGGAACTTTCGTCAACGGTCAGCGGGTTGTTGGGGAAACCGAGCTTCATACCGGTGACCTTCTTCAAGTGGCCGATCTTGTGTTCGAAGTACAGCTTGCGCGTGAGGAAGCCAAAGCCGCGGTGGTTGCCCCGGCTGCTGGGGCCCGGGCCGACAGCAAGTCGGCACCAGCGGTTGCGGCGGGCTCAAGAAGCTCGCGACCGGACGATGTTGACTTGATGAGCTTGATCGGCCCGCCGGAATTGGGTAGCAGTCCGACCAAGGCGTTCGATCCTTCGGTGGGCGGGCTAGGCCAGTATCTTGAGGAAACAGTGGTGGGCCAGCGGGAGTTGGATACGGTAGTGGGTCGGCCTGCGGCCCCGGACAATCAGCCTGGTGGTAGTCAACAGCCGGCAGATGAGGTCCGCGTCGTTGGAGTGGCCAAGGACCGTTGGAAGCCTAAATATGCCAATCCTCGCGAGGCAGCCGCCGACGCGCTGCGGAAGTTTTTCGGGAAATCCTAGCATAAATAAGGCTGCCTGTTGTTTACGGGCGGTTGGCTTGGTTTGAGACTTTACCGCCGGTTGGAAAGACGGGAACGCCGCAGTCCAAATCATTAAGGGTCCGTTGCAAGTCGGCGGAACTTGCTGCGTGAATCTGCCGGCCCGTACTAGGTTGACTTACGGCAAGAGGTTCCGGGGGGGTGCTTGAACTAGGCCAGAGATCTGTCCAACGAAGCGCCCGGTGCAGGACATCAATGCAAGTGGTTGGCCGGGGGGAACTTGCTCAAAAGAATAATGGCGTACGGCGGCCACATGGTGAATGCTTCCGCCCACGACCGGTTGGAGAACGCTGCCAGCCTACCGCGATTTTTATGGGATCAACCACATGAATGCTTCTGAAAACAAAAAGAAGTCGGCCGCGCTTCTTGGCTTGGCGTTCGATGGGGAGGAAGGGCACACGCGCATCACCCGGGGAAAGAACTTCCTCCTGTGGGGCGGAAGCCAGGAAACGCACGCCTTCATGCAGGAAACGGCGATAAAGATAAATGAGAGACTCGATCGCCAGGGAAAGCGACTTGAGGATTGTTCGATTCGTGAGCTTCGGGACATCTGTCGGGAAGTGATCGACTCAATCGGTGGTCGACCGGCAGAATAGTAGACGCGCTTAGAGGAAACATTGCCACTTTTTTCTTGTCCCGGAAAATAACGCGTCTAATTTATGAGCGCACAGTGTAAGCGTCGCATTGTCGGCAACGAAAAAGTCCGAAGCGCGGCAGTTTGTTTACAGTAAGGAGACCGCTTAACCTAAAGGCCCAGTGAAACAAAAGTTCAGGTCCTCTTTTCCGGAAATCGCCCTCACTCACGGGCTATCAATGCGGTGAAAGGATAAGGGCAGATCCTCTAGCGGGCGGGTGATACGCAGAGCTACTTTCCCCGCCAGAAGTTCTTCAAATAAAGCCCCAATTAGCTCTCTCCGCCAACCTTCGGCCAACCTGCAAGGCGAGTCAACAGTCCGGAAGAGGCGATGGGCGAGCCAGTCGCGGATATCCGATGGCGATCCGACTAGTCCGACTGCGATTTCCTGCTCCCGGCAAACATGGGACAGTGCGGCAAAAAGCACTTGGCAAAGGATTTCTGCCTTTGGCGCAGCCGTCGTAGGGGGAAATGGGAGGGGAAGATGTTCGGGCGGAAGTGCTAAGGCATCGCTAATGCACTTTGCGAGGGTTGGCACCAGCTTGGCATACTCCCTCCGCTCGAAACCGTGGATGGCCATAATCTGCTTGGGATCGGCTGTCTTTTTTCGGGCCAAGACCAGAAGAAGGTCGTCCCGAAGGATATACTCTGGCGGCCGGTTGGCGGCCCTTGCTTCCGCTTCGCGCCAGGTCCACAAGGCGCGTAAAACGCCTAAGGCTCGTCGATCAAGTTGCCGCACGCCGGGCAACTTCGTCCACGATTGTTCGGTCCACCGCGCCCGAATTCCTTCCAGTTGCCGTGCCGTCTCCTCTTCAAACCACCGCAGGCGACCAACACTCTCCAACTTAGTCAACAGTTTGTCGCGGAGCGGAGGGAGGTACCGAACGTCTTCCAGCGCGTACTCAATCTGGGCGGTGGATAACGGTCGGCGCCGCCAGTCCGTGCGGGTTTCCGCCTTGGCGACTTTGATGCCTAAGTACTTTTCTAAGAGGTTGGCGTAACCGGCCGGATATTCCCCTCCCACAAAGCCCGCAGCCAACTGAACGTCGAACCACCCGCTAGGTAACTTATTTGTGCAATGAAAACAAAACTCCGCCTCCGCTCTCCCGCCGTGAACGATTTTAAGTGGGGGATTTTTGGTAAGGAGGTTCCACAAGGGCATAAGATCCCGCACGGCCTGGGCGTCTATAAGGATCTCCGCCTCGGCCGTACACACCTGGACCAAACATAGCGACGGGAAGTAGGTTTTTCCCGCGATGAATTCGGTATCAAGCGCAAACCAGGGAACCGTCGCCAATTCCCGGCAGAGATCTTGCAATTGCTCAAAAGTTGTGACTGTGCGGTATGCCACGAGGAAGCCCCTTTCGTGCCCAACTCCCACAGCTAACTGCACTGCATCCTCGATCGGTCCAGTTGTCGAGTACAAAAACGAAATCCCATTCTGACATGGTCCCTGCCCCAAGAAAAGATTCCCTTTGCCCAAGCCGCTCTTGGTTTTTTCCATCAATCGGGATCCTAGGCCGGGATTGGTCGTCGCGGTTGGCTTGCCTGCCGAAGGTCTGCCCTGGTGGGACCCTCGGCCTTTAGGTGCCCGAATAGCCCGAACCGAACCTGGCACCTCTGGAATGGCTGGAAAACTTCAACAAGGGGTAGGTTAGTTGGACTCCGGGTTAAAGTTGGCCGCGACCTCCACGGGCTAACGGTGGCCTAACCGGTAGCTGAGGGGAGCGAGCAGTTGGTGGCGGAGAGGATGGGTGTCTTGTGAATTGCAGCTCGGGTTTCACCCGGGTAGATTGGCCGAGGTTATTGAGCCGCACTCACCGGTCCGCGGACGCCGAACAGCCTCACACTCAAACAAAGGAAGAGAAACGATGGTCGAAACCTTTTGTCGACGTTCTGTACTGCAGGCGGCCGGTCTTGGCGTGGCAAGTTTCCCGGCACCGGCGGTGGCGTTGTGGCAAAAAAGCCCAAACGATCGAATTCGTATCGGACTTGTGGGGCTTGGCGGCAGGATGCGTGCCCATATTGCCTGTTTGGTGGCCTTAGCCAAGTCGGAAAATGTGGAAATTGCTGCTCTTTGCGACTGCGACCGTCGCCGGCTGGAAAGTGCCCCCAAGGATTACCCTGAGCTTCAGGGCTTGCGTTACGCCACGTATACTGACCAGCGTCGTTTATTCGAAGACAAGTCGATCGACGCGGTCAGCTTTTCTACGCCTGACCATTGGCACGCTTTGCAAACGATTTGGGCCTGCCAAGCGGGGAAGCACGTTTACATCGAAAAACCCGTGAGTTGGTGCATCTGGGAAGGGCGAAAAATGGTGGAGGCGGCCCGTAAGTATCGCTGCATGGTCCAGGTGGGCACGCAGAATCGCTCCAACCCCATTGTCCGGGAGGGAATGGAAAAACTTCGCCAGGGGGTAATTGGCAAGTTGTACATGGCACGGGCCATCTCTTACAAGATTCGGGGTAATTTAGGCAAGCACCGATCGGCGCCGGTACCTGAGGGACTTGATTGGGATGCCTGGGTCGGCCCGGCGCAAATGGTCGAGTATAGTCCCTTCATGCATCGCCGCTGGTATTGGATCGCCAATTTTGCGGTGGGTGATGCGGCCAATCAACTCGTTCATGACGTTGACAAGGTGCGATGGGGGTTAGGGCTTGATAGTCCACCTACCACCGTCATGGCTATGGGAGGGCGATTTCCCCCGGCAGAAGATGACGACGCCGACACGCCAAACACTTTAGCCGCCCTTTGCCAGTGGCAGGGTCGAAACCTGCTTGTCACAGTGGAGAATCGACATTGGTACACGAATAGCGAAGCCTCCATGCGCGATAAGTACCCGTTTGTGTCCCCAAACCAATGCGTTGGGGAGATATTTTTCGGAACAGAAGGCTACATGATTTTCCCTAACTACAGCAGCTACTACACATTTCTTGGGCCGAATAATGAACCTGGCCCGTGTAACTTTGCCGATCCTCAGCCGGATTGGTGGACAGAGAGTGTACCCCACTTTAAGAACTGGATTGAGGCAATCCGGCTTGGCGACCATCGGCATCTAACGGCCGATATTTTGGAGGGCCATCGATCCACCATCATCTGTCATTTGATCAATATCTCCATTCGCTTAGGCCGCAGCGTGAACTTCGACCCCGAAAGGGAGACCTTCCCCGGCGATCCGGAAGCTGCCCAGTTTTTGCGCCGAAAGTACCGCCCAGGTTACGAGGTTCCAGAGGAGGTATGAGAGAACTTTAACGAAGTTCCGAGATTCGGTTAGCCTTCCATCAACGACGGCAGCCTCGCGGAAACATAGTGGCCTCGAGCCAGCGAGGCGCCTAGCCCAAAGGATTTTCAATCCATTGTCGGTAACAACTTGTACACAGGTAGAGAATAACCCGGCGGTAAACCTGCTCCATTAATTCCTGCGGAGAATAAGCCCGTAACTCGTCTAGGAGGGAGCGAATCTCATGGCGGACGTCCCGCTGGAGGTCTTCGAAAGTGAATGAAGGCGGGGTCGGATCCGCAAATGCCTCGATTCGTACCAGATAGAAGTCGCCTTTGCCAGGATGGAGCTCCCGTTGGCAGCGATCGCACCACAAGGGCACGTCGTCTTGGGGCAGTTCTGGAGGGGGGGAGTATTGATCCCAGCTCATATCCTCATTTTAGGCCGGCAATTCCAAGCGAACAATCGCGTCCCCGCCCCCCAACAAGGCGTCTCTCCAGGGGATACTGAGCGGCGAGGTTTCCCCTTTTCTTACCGGATCGAAACACGGGCGGCCCGAGTCGCACCGATGGTCCCGTCAGAGCACAGCGCGCCGGTGGTCTACGGTCAGTACAACAGACCTGAGGACCTGAGATCAGGTCTTTGGCAGAAGGGACGTTGCTTACGCGGCCACTGCAAGGCCTTTTCCCGAAAAATCATCTTTGAGGATCTTCTAATGAGCAAATGTCAGGGTGTTTCCCCAGAAATTGCCGCCCGAAAGCAACGGCAGCAACCTCGGCTTCTCGCTCTGAGCTTTCCGCAAATATTCCCCAGCCCCTGGGCGGACCGCTCGGAAGAAGACTCGCTCACTCGTGAAGGCTAGGGCAGGACAGCCGCCGGAGACGTTGGCGTTTCTTAAGCGACCGTGTCGGCCTTCAACTTACCTGTCAACGGACGTTATCTAGTCCAGGTCGTAAATCTGCGGATCAACACGCGGCGGGAGAAGCTTACGCGCAAGCTGCCGGAGCTTAGTGCCCTTAGGCGGCTTTTCTGCTCCTTCGAAGACTGGCTCTTCCTCATCTAAAGCGTCGCCAAGGTCTTCCTCGATTTGATCCGGATCCTCGCCGGCCTCAAGGCGACGGATAGCTTCCTCCATGGCCGGGCCAAACCGGAGTCCCATCGAGCTGCCCAGCTTGCGCATCAATTTCGCCATTTGCCGGGGATCTTCTTCGTCTAAGGATTCTGCCTCGTCGGCAATTTCACTAAACACTCGCTCAAGCTTTTCCTCATCCATTCCCGGTGGCAGCTCGTCCTCGAAATCGTCCGCGCCCTCATCGCTCTCCTTACCGGACTCGGCAGTTTTCCGGCCAATCGCAAACACCGAAGGTCGACGCTCCAGCTCCTTTTTACCGCACTTGGGACAATCCGGCCGCTTGGTCGTGTTGAAGCGCCGGGCAAAGAAGTTGAAGATCATATGACACCGGCTGCAGTAAAACTCGTAGATTGGCATCGCGTCACCTCCGCTTACCCACTTAGGACTGTTAGAAGGTCCCAGCACAGGGGGTTGCTTCCATGCGAAGTGAATGTGGCACGGCAGCCCAAATTCCTAGCGAATTCATCCCTAAGATTGCAGCTGCCAGCGCCGGTAAATAGCAGCCACCTGGCATGCCAACCAGCCCGGCCGCGGATTTATCCGAAAGCCGGCAACCACGACGCGCCGGTGAGGCGGCTCACGCAAGCTTCCCGAGGATCTTGGCCGCAATGTGCCTGGGGACAGATGCAAACCTTTATCAGTTTGATAGCTTTTAAGGCTAGTTCCGGCAAGCGGCAAAGTTAGGGCTGAATTGGCGCATAAGAAACCGGCGGCAACCAAAGGGGAGCGTTCGGCTAGGGTGGTCTTGGGGGTTTGGGAGAAGTGCGGAAGATAGGAGATGGTGGCAAATCTTGCCGAAGGTAGGCAGAGTTGTCGGTTTTGAGCTTAATTTCCGGAGCCTAGCAATTTCCTGAGACTCGTCCCAGGGCGACTGGCCCAGGTCGTCTTAATGCGGAGAAAACGTGAAGCCGTGTTGGGAGAAACGGCTACTTGAAGCCCAAATCGCGCTCGATCTCCCGGGCCTTTCGCGACACTCCAACACCTGCTTCTTGGCGTTCGCTGCCTCGAAGCGCGCGGAATGTTGCGGCCGCTTGGTCCGGCGGGAAATCGCGGGGCTTATCCCATGGGGACAAGGACTGGCAGCCGGCGAAAAGGAGCGCCATCGCCGCCACCGAGAAAGCTGTTCGGAGGATCCTTTGCCCCATCGCACCACCCGTTATCGCGCGGGTTTTGCTTTCGCTCGGGCTAAATAGTGCCTCGGAGAGGAACTTCATATCGATTGGCTTCCCCAAAAGCCTATAGTGCCGGAAATTTCGGCCAGTTCTTTGTGCGGCCTGGTTCCCGAAACTTACCCGCAGGTTGCATTGTCCCCACCGCCTTCGCAGCCTGGCCAGTTGTGAGAGCTAAATGGATCGAGGGTGTTTCTCCCAAGTTTCGGCGGGGAAAATGTGTAGCGTCTTGCCCGCCCAGTTGGCCAGAGTGAAATCTGGGTGGAGGTTTTAGCTCTTGCGATCGCGGTGAGAAAACCCACCGAAAGGAAGCGCGAAAGCCCCTCCAAAGCCGGGGAAGCTTCTCTACTCGGACCCGCTCCTTTCGCGCTGGATGCGAAGATGGGATCTCGCCCCCTTTCCGCGGACCGGGTTATAGAAGCCGAACGGAGCGTTTCGCGGCATTACGCTCCCCCCGAGGAGCGAGAGCGCCCGGGCGGCGCGGGTGGGTCGAGCAGTGTGGGCTCAGAAAAACCGGAAGCCATGCCCGGCTGTCGCCTGCCGAAGAAGTGACCGCGTAGAACGGTCGACGGAGGTCTTAGAGCGGGGTCAAAACGCGTGGCAGTTCCTCGCGTCTCGTTGCGACTTTGGGTGTGCCGTGAGCAACCCACTGCCTGGTGGCCCATTCCCAGGAGATTGTGATTGGCAGGCCGAGTCGAGCCTTGCCTCCGTTCCCTTTGACGCGGCTTCAACCCCGGCACGTTGCATGGGCTGTCGCAGGGAGGGAAAACACTTTTCTCGGCCTTTAATGAGGAAAGTTGATAATCAGCTTCATAATTCCTAATTCTCTTTACTTGCGTTCACTTTCCCCGCACCTTCGGGTTTTTTCCGGTGCTGGGGACAGGGGGTAACGGGGGGTTTACAGGATAGCGCCGGCCCCATAAGGCCGAGGGCAGAGCTCTCAAGTCCGCAGGGTAACTACGAAAAGAGACTTTCCAACGGAGTGGACCGAAGGGCTGACGCAGGGCTGGGCGCGCGATGCCCCGGGACAACCAGAGAAAAAGGTTTGGAAATAACGGGGATTCCCCACCGGAAAAAGGAGGGTGGTGAACCCGGTCTGGGCCAACCGACGTTGTGACCCGCTCACTCCACTTGAAGTTAGTTCGTGCAGAACTTTTCCAGTTTTTGCCTTAGCGTGTCGGGGGTAAACGGTTTGACAATATAGTCGGAGACCCCGGCCTGAATGGCCTGAAGCACGCGAGCCTTCTCTGCCTCGGTGGTGATCATGATGATTGGAACGTTCGGATCTTTGCTTCGGATCTCCTGAACCAGCTCGAGGCCGGTCTTTCCCGGCATGTTCCAGTCGGTAAGGACCAAGTCAAATTCGCCCGGCTTGAAGAGTGCGGCAGCCTCATTGCCGTCTGCTGCTTCCACCGCTGTGTTTATGCCCACCGCCTGAAGGGATCGGATGATGATTTTTCGCATCGTGCTGGAATCGTCGGCAACAAGAACGCGCATTGCGCTACTTCCTCCACCCATCAACTGATAAGCCGATCGCTCTTCTTGTGGACACTTGCCTCTTACTTTGTCCTCAATGCAGTCTAGGTCACAAGGATCATTGGTCAAACAGCCAACCAGGTTTCGCATCCCTCAAGCGAGAATGACCAGTTTGCTCCGGCCGGCAAAAACCGCCTAAACGCTTGAATTCCTAAATGGTGAAAGTGCTGCCTCCTCGAGGATCAAAAGCCAGTGGAGCGACGGGCAGCCCTCGGAGGCGTTTGGGACCAGTATCGCGGCTTCGAGGGACATTAGCACATTGTGGTGCGTTTTCACGCAAGTTTGGGCTCAGTCCAATCCGTTCCGATTGAGGCCCCAGGCTCTCGCGCCGGAATGTGGGAGGTTTTTCGTTTAAGAGATTCGGCAACTAAATCTGCAACCTATATTTGCAAGAAAAGAGCCGAAGTTACCTGGCGGCCTCTGTTTGAGAAGATCCGCCTGCCGGCAATTGTTCGCCAAGTTAATCCCAAACAACCGACTAGTCAACCGCTGAAAGGAGCCGAAGGCATGTCAGCCACCGAAACTTTGACAAAAGTTCACGGTCGAAAGCAGGAAGGTGCAGGGACGATGCAGCTTGTGAGCTTCCAGCTCGGTCAGGAAGAATACGGAGTGGAGATTACGAAGGTTCAAGAAATTATCCTCATGGGGGAAATTACTCGCGTCCCCCAGACGCCTCCGTACATTAAGGGACTCATCAACCTTCGGAGTACTGTTATTCCCATTGTTGATTTGCGTCTTCGATTTGGCCTGCCAGAACAGCCCACCACTGACGAGACACGCATTATGGTGGTCAACGTCCGCGGTAAGACCGTGGGGATTGTCGTGGATGCCGTCAACGAGGTGCTTCGTATTAGCCGGGATCAGATTGCTCCCCCACCACCTGCCGTAGCTGGGCCGGGACGGGAGTACCTGACGGGACTGGTGCGGCTCAACAAAGGGTTGCTGATCCTCTTGGATATCGACAAGCTCCTTGATGAAGAGCAGGTGAGTGGCCCATTCGGGTCGGTTTCTGAAAACGCCGAGAGCTTCGTCAACTAGAACCGTCTTTGAAGGGTGGCGTCTTGACGGCGAAGAAGTACGGCATGGGACCTGCCCGGTAAGGCCCGGCGTATTAAGTGCTGCTATTGGCGGAGCAAGGAGCGCCGGGCAAGCCTTCACCACGTGATGCCGTCATTGTGTTACCTACCTCATGGGCACGTGAATGAACACGTACTATTAGTCTACAAACTAGAAAAATTTCCGGTTCGTGCACACCGGTTATGCCGAACACTTTCGATTGGAGCCAATTTGACATCGCTGCCCAAAGTGGTTTAGCCGGTGTCACCAGTATTTGGGGACCGGCCCCACTTTCCGATGCGCAAATGGACCGGTATACCCGGCTCGTTTACGAGCGCACTGGTATCCGGATTTCGCCCCAGAAAAAAATGCTGCTTGCCAATCGGCTCCGGCGGCGCATCAGAGAGACGGGGCTCCCGGACTTTGAGGCTTACTATCGCTATTTGAGCAATCTTCCCAGCGGGCATCCGGAATGGGACGCTTTTTATCAGGAGATTACGACGCACGAAACGTATCTTTTTCGGGATGAAAATCAATGGCGCTGGTTCCGGCAGGTGTTTTTAAAAGAGGTGCAGGCAGCCGTCACCAGCAAGCGCCGGCCGCGGGAATTGGATATCTGGTCGGCTGCCTGTAGCACCGGGGATGAACCCGTCACTATTGCTTGTTGTATAGCAGCGGTTATCCCGACTTGGGAATCGTGGACCATTCGGATCTTGGGGACTGACATCGGCCTTGGGGCACTAGAGGAGGCAAAGGCAGGCATTTACGACGCCCGGGCCATGCGGCTTGTGCCGGAAGATTACCGTCGCCGCTTTTTTATTCCCCTGCCGGACGGTCGCTGGAAAGTAAAACCGGCGCTTCTGAGCCGAATTACTTACCGGCAACACAACCTGCTCCATCCCCTTCCTTCAGGGGCTTTTGACCTAGTGTTCCTCAAGAACGTGTTGATTTACTTCGATGCACACTCGAAGCGGCGAGCACTTGAAAACCTAGTCGCCCGGATCAAGCCGGGCGGCTACCTGGTCACCGGGCCTGCCGAGGGCGTTGGAGATGTAGGACCACAAATGGTACGCCAATGTGCTTGGCTTTTTCGGAAGACGCCCGGACCAACTACGGCGGAAGCCGTTTCGGCCCGCAGTAGCCAGCCCACTCCGGTCGTCGGTGTCAAATGAAGGCTTTTTGGCCTCGGCGCAAGCCGGCCTGAGCCTACCACGGCATAAAGCCGCAGGCGATGCGCCGTTTGCTAGGAGATGTTTGCAAAAACCAACCGCCTACGCACAAGTTTCCGATTATTTAACCCTGCAGTTTGACCCCGCCTTTGTCCACAACCATATCCATTTCGTTGAGCTGGGGTAAGTAGGATGGGCTTCCATAGATTGTTGATTATCTTTCGCGACCACGGATACTTGGTCGCGATGGAAGCCGTCTACCGAGTTATCGCAAGTTTGAGCAGCTTGAAGCATTAAAGGAACCGAGTCAGAATCTCTGCCCATTTCGGCAATTGTATGCACGTTAGGAGAATGGAAGGTCATGGCGGATGGTTCCGCTTACCACGATGAAATGATGGCCGAGTTGCTCGGCGATTTTCTGGATGAATCCGGGCATCTCCTTAGCCGGCTGAACGAGACGCTCCTGGCTGTTGACCAAATGCTCCGCGAAGGGGCGGAAGGATTCGGCCCAACCGGTGCCGGGGGAGAGATGCTCAACGAAATGTTCCGGGCGGCCCACAGCCTTAAGGGCCTGTCCGGGATGCTCGGTTTTCACCGGATTAATCAGCTAACGCATCGGATGGAGAACGTCTTCGATGCCGCGCGAAAGGGCCAGCTGCAGTTAGATCTGGCCGCTGTTGACATTCTCTTTCGCGCCGTTGATTCTTTGGCCGAGCAGATCGATTCCATTCGTCGTGGGGAAGGGGAGGGGCCGGCTCCGGAAGCGATCCTCGGAGCAATTAGCCAGTTGCTCCAACAAGCAGGGGCAGAACGCCCAATAGGTAGCCAACGCGATGCTGAGGCAATCTTGTCGCAGCTTTCTCATGCAGAAGAGATTGTCAACGAAGCTATCCGCCAGTTTGGTGGAGATCGCTTGGTGGAAGAAGGGCCAGAGGAAGCTGCGGCTTGCCCCGGCGCTGAGGTAGGGGCAGAACCTTTGGGGGATGGGGCCGGTTGTTTTGCTTCTCCGAAAGCGGACCTTGGGGAAACAGTGCCTACGGCAGCCATTAACACGTCGCAAAGCCAACGTGTGGAGCCAGTGGAAGCGGTCGCTGCGCCGGAAGAGCACACGGCCAGGCGAACTATTCCGGCAGCAGGCCAGGCAGAAGATCCTTTTGCTGGGGTTGTGGATGATGACATAAGCGGAGGTTTGGCGGCAAACTATCTTCCCATATTTGTCGACGAAGCCCGCTCCAGTCTAGACGAGCTTCATGAAGCGCTCCTTTCCTGCGAGGAAGATGGCGATCCGCATGCGGCGGAAAAGTTGATGGTGATAGCCCATCGGTTAAAAGGCGCGGCAGCCGCCGTGGGTTTGCGTCGGGCAGCAAAGCTTGCTCATTTGGCCGAGGACTTCCTTCAGACCCTAAGCGAAAAACGGCATCCGCTTGAGCCGAATCATGTGGAGGCCCTTCTCCACGTGGTGGATGCCCTACGGAATTACGTCGACAAATTGGCGGGGGGAATCCAAGATAACGCGGTTCTTTGCGAACCAGCCGTCAGATTAAGTCAGCAAACCAAGCTCCTTGAGCATGCAGAGGCTAGCTGCGGCCCAGTCGGGCATACTTCGATTCAAGCGCAGCTTCCCGACAACCCTACTCCGGTCGGCGGAGCTCATTCATCCGCACTTGGAAAACGACCCGTCCCCGAGGAGGTGCCAGAAGAATTTCGCTCTTTGTGGGACCAGGCGGCAAGTTGCCTCGTGGCTCGGCCCTTTGAGATGCGAATAGGTTATGTGGGGCTTGTCCTTTTTGGCAAGCAGGTGCAGCTTGTCGGGCTTAAAGCCCGCTTGGTCCTCGAAAAGCTCGCCAGCCTTGGGGAAGTTGTGTATTGCCATCCACCGGGTGAGTGCTTGGAAGAAGCGGAAAATGTAGCGGGGCTTTTGTTTGCGTGTTGGAGCGACGCGGCGCCGGAAGTCATTCGCCGTCAGCTGAGTGTTGGGGGCGTGCACCAAGTTGTCATTTGTCGCGTTGTCGGGGAAGCGTCTCCGGCGGCGGAGTTATCCCAGGAGTTCTCAGAGCCGGGTGGCGCTATCTCGGCGGCGCATACGCCAGGTATTTCGGCCAGTCCTGTTGATGATGCAAAGCGTTCCCCGGAGGCGAAAAGCACTAGGGAAGAATCGCCCGTTGGGCGGCCGGGTAACGTGTCGACAGCGGGTAACCTTACAGGGCCCAAAGGGACGGAGTTAGTGCCACGGGCGGAAGCGCAGGCTTCCCGGGGCGTGCCAAGTCGATCTGCTCAGAAGGTTGGAGACGGGGTTGGTCGGGAAACGCACCCGGGCGGAGCTCGCTCGTCAACGGGTACTGCCCAGGTGGGTGAGACACTTCGTGTGGATATCGAGCGTCTGGACGAGTTGATGAACCTAACCGGCGAACTTGTCATCCAGCGGGCCAGGCTCAATCAGCTCGTGGAAAGCCTCCGGGCCAAAATGGCCGAAAGTGCTATGGCTCAGACGATCCGCTCGCTGCGGGAACTCATCGCGCGGATGCACCGCAACGGCTCGCAGGTCACCGCGGGTCCGATCACGCACGGCTCGTCTCAGACGCAGACCATCTGGAATTTACTCGAGGAGCTTGAGGCCGAGCAGCGGCAGTGGGTGGATTTGCGGGCTGTCACCAATGAGCTTCGCGTCAGTGTTCATCAGCTTGACCGGATTACTGACCGGCTCCAGCAGACGGTGATGAACACTCGGATGGTACCGATCGGGCCATTGTTCCACCGATTTAAGCGTGTGGTGCGCGATTTAGTTCGCTCAAGCGGCAAGCAGATCCGTCTGGTTATCAATGGGGAGAAGACGGAGCTTGACAAGCGGATGATTGACGAGCTAACGGATCCGCTCATCCACTTGGTGCGTAATGCGGCCGACCATGGGATCGAGCCGCCGGAGGAGCGGGTCCGCCGCGGCAAACCGGCGGAAGGCACTTTGCTTCTGGAGGCTTGTCACAAAGGGAATGCCATTGTCATCCGCGTGAGCGATGACGGGAGGGGATTAGATGCTGAGAAAATTCGCCGTAAAGCCGTGGAAAAAGGCTTTTTAACACCTGCAGAGGCAGAACGGCTCAGCCCGCAAGAAATTTATCAACTTATTTGGCGACCAGGGCTAAGCACGGCGGAGAAGGTCACCGAGATCTCCGGCCGCGGAATGGGAATGGACATTGTCAAGGCCAAGATCGAAGCCCTCAACGGCAGTGTGGAGCTGCACACGGAACCCGGTGTCGGCACCACATTTACGATCAAACTGCCGCTTACGTTGGCAATCCTGCCGAGTTTACTGGTCCGAGTCACACAAAATACTTTCGCGATACCAGTGGACACAATTGTGGAGATTGTTCAGCTTGCTCATTCGGATATCGCTACCGTTCAAGGGGTACCCACTGCGATCGTACGGGGCCGGGTAATCCCCATTTGTCGGCTGCAAGAGCTGTTTATTTGGAACTATGGCGCTTTCGGAGAGTTTTCGCGCGGTCAAGGGGCAGAAGCGCAGGGCACAGATAGGGTCACCCTTGTGATTCTCGCGGATCGGCATCGCGAGATTGGACTCCATGTGGATCATGTTATTGGGGAAGAAGACTTGGTGATTAAGTCACTAGCTGACAACTATCGGAATATTCCGGGGCTGACCGGCGCAAGTATCCTTGGAGACGGGAGCGTGGCTCTCATTCTTGATGTGGCTGCGCTTGTGGAAATGGCTTCGGGAGGAGGCGGAGTCCGCTGGTGATTAGGCGAGCACGGAACGGATCCACTTGAGTTGGTGGTCAGCGTGATAGGTGGGGGATCGAAGAGCGGCAGGCCTAAGAACTGTGTTAAGGGGTTGGGAAAAAGCCGGTTGGAGTGTGCTAGGGTTGAGAAAGGAAGCCAATTTTCCTTTGGGAGGAAGTTAGGCTTCAAAGCGAACACTCGCGGAGAGGGGCAGCCGTAGTGGGGAGTTAGAGAACCAGAATTTTGTTCACTTATTCGGGAAAACTTGAGCCATTTGAGAGCTAACCAGTTTCGGGGGTAGTGCTTATGGAGTCCGCGATCTATCCGTGCGCAAGCTGGCGGGAGAGGATTTCCATCTTCCGACAGCTGTTGACTTCTGCGACGCGCGAAGCTTCAGTAGCTATGTCCCGATGGGTGGGGGAGGTTATAGACCTTGAGCTAGAGGATGTTCAGGCCGTTCCTCTGGAGGCCGTTTCGGCTCAGTTGGGACTTGACGAGTCGGTGAGTGTCCTCGTTGTGCTTACGCTTCGGCCGCCGCTAGCTGGGGAAATCCTCCTGCATTTTGACCAGCAAAGTGCCCGGGCACTAGCCGCTGCCTTAACTGGCGTCATCACGCAGCAACAGGAGTGCTGGAGCGAATTGGAGCGCTCGGCCCTTTTGGAAACTGGCAACATCCTAGGATGTGCTTACGTCAACGCTTTGAGCCGGATGATCGACCACGAGCTTGTTCCTTCAGCGCCGACACTTGTGTGTGACTTTGCCCAGAGTGTCTTGCAGCAAGCTTTGGCCCTTCAGCTTCAGTACTCCGACTACGTT
This sequence comes from Thermoguttaceae bacterium, assembly GCA_025060325.1. GTDB lineage: Bacteria > Planctomycetota > Planctomycetia > Pirellulales > Thermoguttaceae > DTLM01. The sequence goes on along the minus strand of JANXBW010000002.1, from coordinate 240,739 downwards.
GTGGTGTCGCGCACGCGCTTCACACGCGGGGATCAGAATCTTAGCTGGTGGGTGTTATTCCTCCCAAGCCCCGAACTTCAGGAGACGATGAACCGTTCATTGCGGCCGGTGATTTCTCGATGTAGGTCATCGGTTTGATGCCGGGGCACGGCCCTTCAGGTGGGCCTCGGCAATTAGCTGCGCCCATTCTTTTGCCCCTTCGTAGCGTGGCTCAATGGTTTTTGAACATCCACATAATCAGAAAGGGATTACTCAGGGCATGTTACCGCGAAGAGATGAGTAATTGAATTTGGTTTATGGCGACCGTTTGTCACTGAAAAAGTCGTCGCGTTACTTGCCTGTTTTGTTCTATGGTCGGATCGGTAAAGATTGGCGAACCCTCCCTTGAGCAATGTCACGCAGCTTATGCGATCGGTTTGGAGCAGCGAAGCCATATGTTTTCGGACCGAGTAGCGGAAGAGACCATCAGCGTGGGGATGGGCCAGGCAGTGGTCGGTCGACCCCCCACTAAGTTGACGGCTGTGCTTGGCTCCTGCCTCGGGATCTGCCTGTGGCATCCCCGAAGCAGGGTGGGGGGAATGGCCCACACAGTTTTGCCGCAATCCAATGGACAACCAAGCCAGGTGCCAGGCAAGTTCGTCGACACGGCTATTCGTTTCCTCCAGGAAAAATTGCAGATGCTTGGGGTGCCCAGCGACGAGTTAGTTGCCAAGCTCGCTGGTGGCGCCTGCATGTTTCCTACAAATGGTCCGCTTCAGATTGGCGAGGCGAACATCGAGAAGGCGATTAAATGCCTCCAAGCAGCTTCCATCCCGGTAGTGGCCCAGGACGTAGCGGGAACGAAAGGTCGACGGATTGTTTTTGACTTAGCAACCGGCCGGCTTCTCGTTCAGGTGGTTGGGGAATCTCCTCGGATGCTATAAGAAGGTGAGTTTCTTATGATGCCGACGGGCGGACCGAAAGGCACCTCTGGCTGACGCTCCCCATAAAGGGCTTTGGTTCCGCGATTCAAGAACTGTCTCATCGGATTGGGTGGCTTCCGACCTTTTCACGCGATCTTCCGAAGGAAAGTTTGTAACTTGGGGAGGTTCGATCCCGGCGCACGGGGAAATCGGCCTGGCGCACGGAAAAGCCAAGTTCGCGGAGGGTCCGGTGCTGTGGCTTGGCTGACTCGGAGGCGGACGAGGCGGGCTCAGCCGGTGGATATGGCAGCAGGGTTCGCGCCGGCCAGCGCGGCCCCGTTACCGAGGCGCTCGATTGTCTCGCGGGCCGTAACGCCCGCGGTACTCCTCAACCGGATACTTTGCCTCATTCTTGGCCATCTTTCGCTTCAGGGCCGAGGCTAAATCGATGTTAAGCTGGTTGGAGATAGCTAAGAGATAAGCGAGAACGTCGGCCAATTCGTCGCAAAGCGCTTCTTTTTCGGGACACTCCTCCCTCAGTGACCATGACTCTTCAGGGGTCAACCACTGGAAAACTTCCATCACCTCGGCGGCTTCAATGGCAAGAGACATGGCCAAGTTTTTTGGCGTATGGAACTGGCCCCAGTCGCGCTCGGCGACAAATCGCTGGATCATTTCCCGCAGCTGAGCAAGGGTCGTGGACTGGTCGTCCATGGTGCAGTTTACGCTTCGTCGGTGGTCCAGGTGGCAGCTTTTGTCAACTTAGATCTTCTTTTGAAAGTTTGTGCGACTTCGAAGTTTTAGCTCGTACTAAGCGGAGTCAGTTCAGGGGTGCCCACTCGCCTATTGCGGAAGGCATACTGCGTGAATCCTCCCTAAGCGTCCGGACCCTGTACACCGACGTTTTAGGGTCCGGCGTGCTTGACGGGCCTAGCAGGTTCGGCTCACGTTTATGAAACGCACTACGGTCCAAAGCCCCGGACACGGGTGCCTTATGGGAAACCTCAATGAGACAGCACAAAGCCATTTATCTGCGCAACGCGAGAGCTTTGTGACTTGGGGTTTTGCTAGTCGGTACGGATCTCGTTTAATGGATCAAAAACTTGGTTTCCTTCGTCTAGCCCGAAATTATGGTCAACGGTGTATTTGCCTTCGCGAAATCGGTAAAGAGACCAATGGTACTTTGCCGTTCCGATTAGGTCTTCAGCGGCGTAGAAATACTTCCGCATAGCCGCCAAGTCCGATGGGCGGATAGGTGCCCCCTGGGGCCGTCGAGTTTTTCGAGAAATGATAAGCACGTAATATTCACCCGGCGACAAGACGAGCATAAAACGACCGGACTCGTCGGCCCGCTCCGTAGTACCGCCGAGTTCGGCAACGGCCCTGGGCCCCAGGGCGTCAGAGCGAGGCGGCTCGAAGGGACGCAGACCCTCCACTGGCAAAGTTTTGCTAGGCAAATTGTTGGCCGGCAGGAGGATGATCACAGCCCCCGCATCCGGTTGGCCCGAGAGGGGATCAGGTCGGAAGGTAATCCGGCCCTCCACAAGGATGCGTCGCTGACCGTGTGCCGCCCAGCTAGCGCCCTGAGTGGAGCTGGTAAGAACGTTCCGCCCGTATCGGCCAACCCAAAAACCCGCAGCAAAGCCGGCAAGAGCCGCCGCTAGCGAAACGGCGGCAATAGTGACAAGTGAGCTCGCCTCTGTCAGTGGACCCAAACTCCACCGCCTCCCCCGGCGACGTGGCCGCGCGGAGGAGGTGGGTGCTGGCTTTTCCTCGGCAACAATCCCCTCAGGCTCCAGCGACTGCGATTCGAGTGGCTTAGTCGGGAGGGGAGGTGTGGCAACTCGGGGCGGCGGTTTCACCCCGGCCGGCACCAGTGAATTGGCCACGTATGATTGGCCGGGGGGATGTGACAACTCTGGGGGTGACGGGGTCACTGCCTCCAAACCATGGCCACTTGGGAGAAGCGTCGAAGCAGGCGGTGGCATGCTCGGCGTGCCGCCATTTCGGAACATGCTAGGAACCGGCGCGCCGGGTCCGTCTGACGGATGCTCCGCTTGTGGCCGGGGCTTTCTCACAAGTTGGCGAAAGCCGCAATAGGGGCAGATAAGCTCCTGCTCCGATATGGGCGGAGCAGAGAACGGCTGGAGGCAATAAGCGCATTCAATTTCCGTCCGGAGGGGTTTCTCTTCCATCGAAAACGGCTACCCCAAAAGGGGCCTGCCCGGGAACACTAGCTGCCAGCGGGCATTTTGCGTCGCTTGACCTACCGCTAGGTTCTGCTCTTCTAAACAGACTTGGCCGCACCGGCGTTTTCGTCCCGGTTGTCAACAGCTTTTTGGCCTGTCTAAAGTGTTAGACGCTTCCGATGCGACCAGCATCGCTCATCAAGTCCATTCTCTTGGTCAGGGTAGCAAAATCAATCCACCGGTGTGAAGGGCTCCGGAATCCGGTTGCATCTCCTCGGAAAAGCCAATAACCTTGGCGTTCGGCCCTAGGTTGGCAGGTGAGACGGCTCGTTAAACCGCCCGCATAGGATGGACCAACCTTCCAGCGGTGGGCTTTTTGGTGAACACCCTAGGACTTGGAGAGTGTGATCATGCGAAAGGGCGAAAGCCGGCGGACTTTTTTGCGCTCCGGCTTGGGAGCTGTGGGCCTTTTAATGCTGAGCCGAGGGCCGTTCGCAAAAGCTGCTCCCAAGGCCGTCGTTTTGGAAAGGAAAGTTATCAGTCACGAATCCGGGCTTTATCACGGTTGGCCGACCGTAGCCCGGCGGAAAAATGGTGACTTGGTGTTGGTCTATTCCGGCGGCCGGGAGGCGCATGTGTGTCCTTTTGGCCGGGTTGAGCTGATGCGCTCCTACGATGAGGGCAAATCGTGGACGTATCCACAAGTGATTTTTGACAGCCCGATTGACGATCGTGACGCAGGGATTGTGGAAACAGCTCAGGGAACGCTTCTTGCCACAACTTTTACGTCGGTGGCTTATGAGCCGATCCTGGAGCAGGCTCTCAAGACCAAGCCGGAGGACCCAAACGCCTGGCCTGCGGAGCGACTCCGGCGTTGGCAAGCGGCGCATGCTCGCACCTCGGCCGAGGGCCGCCGCGCCGTGCTTGACTGCTGGATGGCCAGGTCCACAGACGGGGGACTTACGTGGTCTGGGCGTTATCGCTGCCCTGTGAATAGTCCCCACGGACCATTTGTTTTGCGAAATGGCCGGCTACTCTACGCTGGCAAGTCGCTGTGGGCGTCGGAGGTTCGCGTAGGTGTGTGCGAATCAGTCGACGATGGACTTACCTGGAATTGGCTTAGCGACATCCCAGTGCGGCCGGGAGATTCGCTGCAAAAATATCATGAACTTCACGGAGTGGAGGCCAGCGACGGAACTATCATTGTCCACATTCGTAACCATAATCGGCCCAACGACGGGGAAACTTTGCAGAGCGAATCGGCCGATGGCGGCAAGACTTGGTCCGTCCCGCATCCCATCGGAGTTTGGGGATTGCCCTCGCACTTGCTCCGCCTGGCAGACGGTCGCCTGCTTATGAGCTACGGACATAGGCGTCCACCTTTCGGCAATCAAGCAAGACTCAGCGAGGACAATGGCCGGAGCTGGTCAGAGCCGATTGTTATCTCCGACGATGGCGCCGGAGCCGACCTGGGGTACCCTTCCACTGTGCAGCTAGGGGATGGATCCTTGCTGACGGTGTGGTACGAAGTTTTGGCCTCATCGCCCTACGCCGTGTTGCGCCAGGCGCACTGGAAGCTGGAAGAATAAAGGGCTTGTGATGCTGGTGAGAGGTCGGTAGCGGGCCCGAGAATCTAAATTGCCGAAAGAATGGCCGGCTAGACCAGGAGAAGCCCAGTCGGCTTTGGGCGCCTCGGAACGCCCTCGGCCTTTCCTGGTGAATTAGTGCTGGAGAGCGCTCGGTCCCCGAAAATCGGGAGAAACTCGCGGTTCTGCGGCTGGGGAAAACCCGTTATCGTGTCCCCTGCGGCGGGAAGCGATCCGGCTTTTTGGTCAGCTCGCAAGGCGTAAGCTAGCAGGGCGGCAATGCTTCGCTTTTACTCAACGGAGCATGGGCGGGGAGGCCAGGCTTTTCCTGAGCACGTTGGCCACCTCACACGATATCAACTTGACGGTCGGTGTGTTGCCGCCCGACCTTCGATCATCCACAGCCTCAGGATAAGGCCCGCCACGCCGCACACCAGTGAGCTATCAGCGAGGTTAAAATTCGGCCAATGATAAGGCCCAATCATGACAAGGATAAAGTCGCGGACTGCGTACACGGGTTCACCCACGGCGTGTGGCCTGCCAGCGATCCAAGCTTCCTGCCACCGCAATCCGTGGAGTCCTAGCCGGTCGTAAAGATTCCCAAAGATTCCGCCCAGAATAATCCCGACGGCCAAGGACACCCAAAAGTCATTCCGCGGCGCTACCCACACGAACCATCCGATGAGAAAGATGGTCGCAGCGACGCCAAAAGCCGTAAACGCGTTGGTCCAACCTTGGCCCAACCCGAACACCGCCCCCTCATTAAGCGTTGTCTGGAAGCCGAACACGCCCTCCCAAACCCACCAAATTGGCTTCTCACCCGGGCCGCCTAGCAATTCAAAAGCCCAAGCTTTTGTCCAAAGGTCTGCCGCGGTAACCAGGATGCATGCACAGCCGGTGATAAAGAATCGCCACACGGAAAAGACGTCGAACCCCGAAGAAGGCGCAACTCGGGTTTCCAGACTGACTTTCATCCTGGGCGAACGAACTTGCCGTTCTCAGGCGTTTATGATCAAGCTCCAGCTTAAGCCCTTCGCTCAGATTTTTCGGCACACTTTACACACATGGTTGCATAAGGCACTGCGTGAAGACGGACCCGAGGAATCTGGCAGCCGCACTCCTCGCAGATGCCATAGGTTCCTTCCTCGATCCGCTCCAAAGCCAGCTCAATTTGATCCAATATGTTGCTTTGGGCTTCGATAAGACTAACGGCGAAGGCCTGCTCGTAATTCTCGGCACCAAGTTCCGCTGGATGAGTCGGGGCCACCGATAACTCACCGCCTCCTTGGGTCCAGTTCCTCCCCAGCACTGACTCGGCCATATGTGTCACCTCGCCGCGAAGACGAGCCCGCATTTGGAGGAGCTGGTTCTTGAAGGCCTTAAGCTCCTCCGGCGTAAGTGCTTTCGACTTCGGCATAGCCCACTCTCCGCATGTAAACGAAGATGTGTACGATGGCAACAAATCCGCTGGCAACCCGCATGCCCCCAGTCCAAACTAATCATTTTAGACATGCACCGCACCGGAGTCAATTGGCCGCTTGGCCGAGGGGCCTTGTTGTCCGTGGCTGGTGCCCCAGTGAGTTTGCTGCAGCCGAGCTGTCCGAAGGTGTTGGGCTTCCTCCCAAAACGCACCCTTGCGAACTCCTTAGGCTTGGGCCCCCAAAAGGAGTTAACGGAGCCTGCCCTCTGCCGGCGCAATTCGGCTGGGGATCAGCCAGCAGTGTTCCTTTCGCCTGTGCTGATATTCCCCAGCGGGTTGGGGGGAGATTTGGGCATACAAGGATAAGCTAATCCATAGTCACGGGATGGAATTTCCCGCGGAACATACTGGCCCGCATCGACCGGGTTGCTCCTACTGTCCGGACGGTGCTTCCTCGGTGGTTAAACAGCCCGGCGTAAGTCAGACAGACGGCGCAAAGAAGTGCGCTCCGGGAAACTTTATGGGCATTGGGCGGCTCATTTTCCCGCGTTAGGGGCCAGCTCCGTTTGGCAGAACCTAATGGAGGCCTTGCTGGCTGGCGCATGTCAAGAGCGCGGAAGGCTGAGCTGGCTTGAGACAAACTGTGCTTAATCGGGGCGATGAAAGGTCGCCCCGCAACATTCCGCTTACTGCCGGGCCTTTTGAAATCAACAAGCGTAGAGGCTATCCTATTGGAGCGTAATCGCAGAAGAGCCGGCTCGGCGGCTAACGAACAAGCCTCATTTGCCGGCCGAGCGAGATTTGTTGTGTGACTCAGCATATTGTGTGAGAGGAGCTACGTCAACAAGCGAAGGAGGACCACGCAATGCAAACGCTCAGGTACGGAATTGTCGGTGGCGGGTTTGTCGCTCGTTTTCATTGCCGGGCTTTGGCACAGGTCAGAGGAATCGATGTCGTCGGATTCGTTTCCAAGGATCCTCTCGATGAGCTTCTGGCATTCGCCCGTAACCTCGGGTTAGGAGAACCTCGAGCGTTTGCAAGCATTCGAGAAATGGTTCCACACTGCGATGTGGTCGCAATCTTTGCGCCCAACTTTGCCCGGGTGGAAGTAGTCGAGGAAATTGTCGACGCTGTTAAAGCTGGTGCCCAGCTTAAGGGACTGATTTGCGAAAAACCGTTTGCCCGTAATATGCCGGAAGCACGCCGGATTATGGACCTTGTCCGGCCCCTTGGTATCCCCACAGCTTATTTCGAGAACCAAATCCACATGAAGTGCGTGAAGGCTGCTCGTCAACAGCTTGAGCCTGTAATGGCCGCCATGGGTGCACCACTGTTGGTGAGATCCGGAGAGGAGCACGCTGGGCCCCACAGTGGATGGTTTTGGGATCCAACTCGGCAGGGCGGGGGAGTGATGAGCGATATGGGTTGCCACTGTCTGGCTGTCGGTTGGTATGCTCTTACGCCACCAGGCAAGCCAGTTCGGTTTTTGCAGCCACTGTCAGTGTCTGCGGATCTTGCGCTTCTTAAGTGGGGCCAGCCGCGATGGAAGGAGGAGTTGCTCAAACGTTACGGGGTGGACTATGGGAAGACTCCTGCGGAGGACTTCGCCACCGGCATGGTGACTTATCTTAACCCTGAGACTAATTGGAAGGTCAAAGCGCAGTTTACGGTCTCGTGGATGTATGACAAGATGGGGCTGCGGCTGTCGCTGGACGGAATTGGTCCGGGTTATGCCTTCGAGATGAACTCGCTCCGCTCGCCCTTGGAAGTGTTTATTGGGGACGTGGCGGCGGCAGGTTTGGCAGATACAGAGCTGGCCTTAGAAAAGGCGCAGGCCAGTCGTGGCTTGCTCGCCGTGCAACCTAACGAAGCCGATCTATACGGTTACACCGACGAGAATGTTGACGCGGCCGAGGCCTTCCGAACCGGCCGACCGCCCCTACTGGATTGGGACTACGGTGTGGAGATTACCCGGCTGACAATGGCCGCTTATCTTTCGGCCGAGCGCCGCGCTACCATCGACCTAACCGATCCAGCTACAGCAGCTGAGCTAGAGAAGTACATCCCAAAAATCCAGCAAGGCCGGGGGGCCGAAGTGTTGTAATTCGGCCGTTTGCAAAGCGGTAAAAGGCCTCGGAAGAGTTGCCCGGCCACCCCGGAGCAACGAAACTTGCCTACGCTGGTAGGCCGGTGCGGTCGCCTTATGCCTTGCGGTATTCGCAGTTTCGCCCACATGACAAACTGGCATCGTGAAGCCATGTGCACCATGAAGATAAAGTCGCTTTTGTTTTTGGCTGTCTTTCTTTTCGCCACGGCGGCCGTCGCAGCAATTGCCAAAGGGCAGATCCCGGAGGCGATGAGGGATGCCCGGGCGGAACTTCTTTGGCCTAAGGGAGCACCCGGTGCACTCGGCGACCGCCCGGAAGACCGCCCTATGCTCTTTATCTTCCTTCCGGAAAAACAGAAAGCCGTCGGCACGGGCGTGTGCGTTTGTCCAGGAGGGGGTTACGGGTTTCTGGCTTTTGACCACGAAGGTCGGCAGATTGCGCGGTGGTTTAATTCCTTGGGAATAGCGGCGTTTGTTGTTGACTATCGGCACCGCCGCAAGGGGTACGGGCATCCTGCGCCGCTGCAAGATGCGCTGCGTGCCGTCCGGACGGTGCGGGCAAGGGCCGAGGAGTTTGGTGTTCGGCCGGACCGGATCGGCATTATGGGGTTTTCAGCCGGGGGACATTTGGCTTCCACTGTGATCACGCATTTCGACGACGGAAACCCCCAGGCGGACGATCCGGTTGAACGAGTAAGCTCTCGGCCGGACTTTGCGATTCTTTGTTACCCGGTGATCGCTTTTGGGGAACCGTTTACGCACATTGGCTCTCAAAGGAACCTGCTTGGCGACAATCCCGATCTGGAGCTTTTGAGGAGCCTTTCTAGCGAGAAACAGGTTCGCCCGAACACGCCTCCGACCTTTTTATTCCACACAGACGAAGACCAGGGTGTTCCGCCGGAAAACAGCGTAGTTTTTTACCTAGCTTTGCGGAAGGCGGGAGTGCCGGCTGAGCTCCATATTTTCCGCGTGGGCCGACATGGAATCGGCTTGGGCGAGGGTATTTCCGGCACGGAAGCTTGGCCCAGCTTGTGCGAGGCGTGGCTGCGGAACATGGGCTTTCTTCCTAAAAAGTAGAACTTTGGCCAGAGAGAAGCCGAACTGTTGCCCGAATTCCGGTGGGGCGACGACTCCCCCTCAATTTCTTCATTCTGTCAACTTGGGTAGCGACCCGATAGATTCATCTTGGCAGATTGATGGTGGGAGAATGAATTAGTCCACCGCTGGCGAGCGAATCTGGGACTAAATTGCCGTTTCGAGGCTTCGAGAAGGGGCCGGCTCGAGCAATTTGCGTTGCCCAAAGGCGTACTGGGACGCAATTCAACATTTAACGGAGTGGATTCGATCGCAGGAAGTTAACGCTCATAGCAGGTTACGGCTGCCTGCGAGGCCCTACGTGAGTGGGCCAATCGCTGCGTCGGCTTCCAACTTGCCGAACTTTGTCAGTTCCGCGCGCTTGCCAAAGGATCTAAACTCACCCCCGGTTTGAGAACTTATTATGGGGTGGATTGGCGTCCGGCGGCGCTCGGCTCCGTTATCTTCGGGGAGCTGGCTTCGGAGCCGGGTTCCTCGCCAGTGTCCGTCGAGGTGGGTGCTTCTTCCTCTGGCGCTTCCGGCTTGTCTTGCCGCTCGCGGAACGGCTTTCTTTGTCGATAGCACTCAAGTTCCTTTTCGATGTGTTCTTTCTCCTCTCCCTCGGCTAATTCCACCGCTTTTTCGGCCCAGCGAATGGCGTTGTCGAAATCGCCAAGTTCCGCGTATGCTGCGGCAAGAGTGCTGAGGGCGAAAGCAGCTTTATACTCAAGGAGTTTACAGGCCTTCTCAGCAAGCTCAAGTGCCCGTTTACCATCTCGCAACTGGTCGTCTGGAGATGTACACAATAGCCAAGCAAAATTGTTGAGGAATGTGGCATTATCTCCTGCAAGCGGAAGGGCCTTTTCGAAATCAGCAAGGGCCTCAGCATGTTTGCCAATGGCAATGTAGCAATCGCCCCGGGCAATGAGCGCCGAAGCGTTGTTCGGTTCCTTCTCCAAAAACTGTGTCAGAAGGCCAATCGCCTTTCGCGGCCGGCCAAGAGCCATCTCGATCAGCCCATGCTGAAGAAGAAGGACTTTGTCCTCCGGCTCAAGCTCCCGCAGTCGAGATAGAGTTCGGGCAGCTTCCTGTAGCTTTTCCTGCCGGACTAGTAAAGTCGCCTTCAACCGAAGGGCGAGTTTGAAATCCGGATCGGACTCCAAGATTCTGTTAAGATCAGCCAAGGCTTCGTCAACGCGCTTAAGCTCCGCCAGGACAGCAGCTCGGAGCATCAGGGCAGCAAGATTGCCTGGTTCGCGCTCCAGGACCTGGTTCAACCGGCCTAATGCGTCTTCGAATTTTGTCTGAATGCCGAGAATACGTGCCTGCTCGAGAAGCGGAGCGGTTGCCTCAGGCGCAAGCTGCTGCACCTTCTCAAAGCATTTCAGTGCCTCTTCGTACCGCTCCTGTTTTGCAAGGATCATTCCCTTAACCTGCCAGGTGAGCGCGTGGTTAGGCTCAAGTTCAATAGCCTTGTCCAGATCGGCCAGGGCCTTTTCCACCTCACCCAGGTCAGCGTAAAGGGCGCCACGCAAGCGATAGGGCATCGCCCATTCGGGTCGTGCCTCAATCGCGCTTGTTAAATCACGAAGCTTGTTCTGGGGATCACGGTCGATACTTGCCCGAAGCACAAGGGCCTCGCCCCGAAGCTGCGAGTCCCCGGCCGCTGTGGTCACAGCTTGATCGATCGCCTTTCGAGCGTTTTCCGCATTCCCGCCCGGCAGCAGTTCAAGCCGTGCTAGGGTCAACCAACCAATACTTAGGGTGGGATCGTTCTCCAGACCCTTCGTCAGGTCGTCCACAGCTAGCTGGCGGATCTTGGGGAATTCTGGATGCTGCGGAGGCAACGCCGGCAGTAGCTCCCGAGCAAGAAGCATTCCCCGCTGGATTCGGGTAGCAGCGAGCAATTCTTTCGCGAATTGCTCGTGATCAGGATCAAGCCCTTTTCGAATGGCGCTTTCGCAAAGCCGAATGACTTCCCCAAGCTGAGCGAAACTTCGAGCCTGGACCTTAAGAATCACCGCTCGGTCGAGATCCTCTTGGCCCGGGGATTGAGCCTGCGCCGGGACGGCAAAGCTTGTCACCATGACAAGCACGATCATAGCGGTTAAAGGTTGGCCAACTTTCGTGAAGAACTCCCGCATGTTTGACAAGCCTTCCTCCACACTATGCGTTTACTTCTCCGCCGAAATGCACTTCAATTCCATGCCATTTGGCTGCCCAAGCGCCCGGGAAGGCGAGCGCTCGGCCTTCTGGTCTTGGGAGTGTTCCCTGGTGCTAAAGGTGGCGCTAAGACGCAAAATCGCTCTTCCACGAGGCGACACCAGCGGCCCGGCCTCAAAATAATTTCCCTGCTGCCAACCCGGGTTTGCCCGCTCCCTTTCCGGCCCAGCAGGTTTCGATTCTTGAGTGAACTCCTTCCTCGGTAGAACCTTTGGGCCAACTGGCCAGTATTAACCCCCTCTTCAGTGCACAAAATGCATCTTGGGGCAATCGAGCCAAACTCCGCCACGTCCCGAAGGCCCCAACTCCGGGAAGTTGGCCGGGCTTGGTCCCGGATGGGCAGCCTACCCATTCTGCTTTCATCATAGGGGAGTGCCATTCCACGTCACAGTAGAACTTGAGGCGGACGGTATCGGGGTTTCACTTGGGCTGATTATGAGCTGAATCTTTAGCTACCGGGTGTTCTTCCTCGCTGACTTCTCGAGAAAGTATGATCGTTGATAGAATTTCCGCTGAATCGAGCTGGGGGTGAGCTCTTGACGTCGCTTATGGTTTAACTCAGGAGACTTTAGCCCGCGGAAATTGGAGTACTGGACTAATATTTCGGCTCCCCAATTGATTTTCCGGCAGAGGACTGCGGACGGAGGGCCGCACCACCTGACAACCTTACCCTGGCAACCTTGAGGGAGACGATTCGGTTTTTGTCCGTCCGGGGTCCGCGTGCTCGCAAGCTGCCGTAAAGTATGCTGTCTTCCTTCCCTGGATTTGGGGTGCATGAAGCCGGGGCAATCGGTCAGAAGGTAGGCTGATTTCCAATTGGTAAGAGAGTTAGGAGAAATGGCACCGAGAACACTGTTTGAGAAAATTTGGGATGATCATGTCGTTTACGAGGAGGATGGTAAACGCACTTTGCTTTATATCGATCTTCATTTAATTCATGAGGTTACCAGCCCGCAGGCCTTTGAGGGGCTTCGTCTTGCCGGCAGGCGCGTTCGTCGTCCGGAGCGAACCTTCGCCACTGTGGACCACAATGTCCCCACCACCGACCGAAGCCTGCCTATCCTCGATCCGATTGCCCGCCAGCAGATAGAGACGTTGCGACGCAATTGCGAAGAATTCGGCATTCAACTTTTCGACATCCACGATAGCCGGCAGGGAATTGTCCACGTCATCGGACCGGAACTGGGATTGACCCAGCCCGGTATGACAATTGTCTGCGGCGATAGTCACACCTCTACCCATGGTGCTTTTGGCGCCTTAGCCTTTGGGATTGGCACAAGCGAAGTCGAGCATGTCTTGGCGACCCAGACCTTGCCCCAATTTAAGCCCAGGACATTGGAAATCCGCGTGGAAGGCCAGCTTCCGGAAGGAGTATCGGCCAAAGATCTGATCCTTTACCTCATCGGCCAAATCGGCGTCCAGGGGGGAATCGGCTACTGTATCGAATACACGGGCGAGGCTATTCGTCAACTTTCCATGGAAGGGCGAATGACCGTGTGCAATATGTCGATTGAGGCCGGTGCTCGGGCCGGTCTTATTGCTCCTGATGACAAAACCTTTGATTACCTCCGCGATCGGCCTTTTGCGCCTAAGGGGGAAGCGTTTGAGCGGGCCGTGGCTAAATGGCAGACTTTGTCCTCGGATCCCGGCGCCAGGTATGATAAGTCGCTTGTTTTCGATGCATCCCGGATCGAGCCACAGGTCACTTGGGGAACCAACCCAGCCCAGGTCGTGCCCGTATCCGGTCGTGTGCCAGATCCCAGCCAATTTCCCGATCCGGTGGAACGAGCGGCGGCGGAGAAGGCCCTTGCCTACATGGGTTTGGAGCCAGGCACTCCGATTGAAGAGATCCGAATCGACCGCGTGTTCATTGGTTCATGTACTAACGGGCGCATCGAGGACTTGCGCGCTGCTGCGGCGGTGGTGCGGGGTTACAAGGTCGCCCCGTGGGTTCAGGCGATGGTCGTGCCCGGCAGTGGGACCGTCAAGCGTCAGGCGGAACAAGAGGGCCTGGACCGGATCTTCTTAGAAGCCGGCTTTGAATGGCGGGAACCAGGCTGCAGTATGTGCTTGGCAATGAACCCGGACCGGCTCGAACCGGGCCAGCGCTGCGCTTCGAGTACCAACCGTAATTTCGAGGGTCGTCAAGGTCGTGGCGGTAGGACCCATCTTGTGTCGCCGGCCATGGCGGCAGCGGCGGCTATCGCGGGACACTTTGTGGATATCCGTAAGTGGCGCTTTAAGTAGCTTTTGGGCGTTGCAAGCTATCTCGGTCCGGTTAGCGTTTTGTGGCCTTCATAGGGCGCCCAAGACGAAGGAATCGGGAGGGAAACAACGGTCGTGAGGCTATTGGCAAATGGTTTAAGGGTGCAGTAGTTTGCTGCGATTAGGTCTTGTTGAGAAATAGGATCGAATCGCTCATGGAACCCTTCGTGCGGCATACGGGAATTGTGGCCCTCCTAGATCGGGCGAATGTCGACACCGATCAGATCATACCGAAGCAATTTCTCAAGCGGATTGAACGAACAGGTTTTGGCAAATTTCTTTTTTATGATTGGCGGTTCTTGGAAGATGGCTCTCCCAATCCGGACTTTGAGCTGAATCGTCCGGAATTTGAGGGGGCAACCATCCTTTTGACCCGGCGGAATTTCGGGTGCGGTTCGAGCCGTGAGCACGCCCCGTGGGCACTGCTTGATTATGGGTTTCGCGTAATCATCGCCCCAAGCTTTGCTGACATCTTTTTCAATAACTGCTTTAAAAACGGCATGTTGCCCATCGTTTTGTCTGAGGAGGTTGTAGAGGGCCTTTTCCAGCAAGCCCGAAAGCACCTGCCGTATCGCCTGACGGTGGACTTGGAGCGGTGTGTAATCGAGGACGAGTATGGTCTTCGGATATTGTTTGAGGTCGATCCTTTCCGGCGAGAATGTTTACTAAAGGGGTTGGACGATATCGGGCTTACTTTGCTGCATGAGGACAAGATTCTTGCTTACGAAAAAGCCCACGGTATTGTTTGAGCGGAGGACAGGATTCCCCGCATATGCGGATTTTAGTGGACCGGAATCACCTGGGTGTAACGCGCCACCTAGGATTCCCGGCATGTGCGGATTTTAGGCTGGTAAGAGCGTTACGCCGCCATGCTGAAGTGAATCGCTAGCATGGCTAACGACACCCGTTTCTGCCCGGCATCAGCAGGGCGCGATGAGAACCGCTTACGTGCAATCATGATCAACGGCGTTGGAGCGTTCTTTCTCCAGCGTGACAACATTACCCTTGGTGTTATAAGTCACGCGGGTCATAAAAGTTCGCATCAACATTATTCCTCGTCCAGACGGCTCCTCCAGCCGATCGGGCAAGGTTGGATCAGGAACTGCATCCGGGTCGAAGCCGTCGCCCTCGTCCGCAATCTCCACACGCAGGAGCCGGGAACTTAACCAACACCGCGTAACTACGGATTTGCTAACATCGGATCGATTGCCGTGTTTGATTGCGTTGACTAAGGCTTCTTCGACAGCAAGCTGGACCGAGAAGATATCCCGATCTGACCATCCTTGTCGCTGGAGTTCCGCTACGATTTCCCCGAGAACTCGAGCCGCTTCGCTAAGCGTACTCGGCCAAACGCGATGGAACTGCCAGATCCAAACATCGGTTTCCTCAGGGGACATGTAATCAGGAGCAGGATTTGTCACTTTTCGGCGCAAGCCGCTAAGGCATCGCGTTCGTCCGGGTAAATATCAAACCAACGGTCCAAAGCCGCGATCCGAAGAATCTCCGCAATCTCCGGGCGCAGGTTGGTCAGCGCCAGCAGTCGCCCCTCCTTTGCCAAGCGAACCTTGAAGGTGACCAAATGGCTGAGAACGGCGCTTGGCAAAAAGACCACATTCCGCAAGTTAAGCACCAGCATCTTGGGACGATGCTGCTGGACGACCTCGCGAAGTTCCTCCGCTAGCTCATCGTGCTCAGAGCCGTCCAAAATTCTGGGGCGGACAAAGTAGGCGACAACTGCCGTGCCTACTCGACGCACTTCCAGATGCCGGAAGAACGTTCGCAAGCCTTAGTCCCCTCGCTCCCGGTTGCCTTAACGGGAAAACGCGCAATGCATCGCAAATTTCGTGGACTAGGAAAGCCCCGCGAAGTCCTGCCCTAAGTTGCTTCATTTTGATCTACCGACGACCGCAATAAGTATAAGCCTAAACGGGGCGGGACCAAAGTTTTACATAACGTGCGGTTATGAAAGGACTTATGACCAAGATTTTATAGCTGGTTTTGGCACGGGATATGCAGTGCCCTAGTGGGCCAAGGTTTCGGTGGGAGGTGTGGAAGCGGCCGCTGACGAATTTGGTGTCCCCCCAGCCGCGGCAGCTGGCCGACGCCATGGAGGGCCGCACTCACCCGACTGGGTCGGGGAGCCAGCTGTTCGCTGCCAGAGTGTCGCTGGAAGGGCGCCAACCCATCAGCTCTCGCCAGATAAAGTTCTGCGTGCCAAGGGAACCAGAAAAGCCCGTTTGTATCTCCGGACGTTTACCCCTCTTCGAAGGGGGTGCTCTATGAGCGTCATTCCGTCAAAAAGGGGAAAGTCTGACGGTGCGGAGGCCCGTGCCGAATCCGCCCGGGCTAGTCCGGTCGAACCGCAGCGGTTTCATCGCCTGGCTACGGTTCGGCAGTTGGAAGGGGTGTCGCGGCGGACATTAGCGCGGCGGATGAAGGTCAGCATCAAGCAGATCCGCTGGGAGGAAAACGAATTTAACGATGTGCCGGTGAGTACCTTGTATCGATGGCAAAAAGCCTTGGGTGTGCCGCTTCAAGAGCTATTAGTTCAGCCGGCCGAGGAACTTTCCCAGCCGATCAAACTTCGGGCTCAATTATTAAGGCTGATGAAAACCGCGGTGACCATCCGGGAGCGGAGTCGCCAAGCATCCATCCAGCGACTTGCCCAGATGTTGATGGATCAGCTTGTCGAAATTATGCCGGAATTGCAGGGCGTGGCACCTTGGCCAGTGGTGGGCAAAAGCCGTATGCCTTCCGATTGCGGACAAGCTTATTACCGCCAAATTTCTGAACACCTTTTCGATCAACAGGAAGAAGAAGTGGAATAGCGAAGAAACCCCGCGCCAAATTTCCTCCAACTTCTCCCCGTTTGGCGGTTTTCGTTGATGTCATCTGAAATACCGGCCCCAGCTTTTGCGGGCTCATCCCCCGAGCCGGTAATCCTTCCTTGACCGTCACAGTGCGAAATCCAATCTCCGCCGGTTTGTTTTCCCGCCCGTTCTGCCGAAGTGGCGCCTAAGGGAAAGTAGCCGCAAATTTGGATTGGCAGTTGGCCGAATCTCGGGATCGAACCCTCCTACCTTCGAGGCCAACCTTGCCTGCATTTGAACAAGGGGAGGAGAGAACCATGCGCTTTTCCGCCGAATTCGCTGTGGCCGTTCTCGCGAGCGTCTTCTGCGCTTCGCTGGCTTTAGGGCAGAGCCTTCGTTTGGGGGCGCTACCCTCCAACGGAAGTGACCAAGCCGTGCCTCAGACGACTCGCTCCGATGACCCCTGGTATATGCAGTACTACGGGTCAGCGGCGAGCGATCCCCGGACCCTGATTTGGGAGCGGGCCCAGTTCTACGCTCAACAACGTCAACTTCGGATTGCCAGCCGCGCTTGGTATGGGATTTCTGTATCCCGGCCAACCACCACCGCGGACATCATGTTTGCCGACAGAGCACCGCGATGGACCTCCGGCTCGGTCCTACGACCTTATCACTGGTCGTTTAGGCCTGCGTCGACGGTAATCATCCTGCCAGCGGAGTCGCCCAGCGCTGGTGGCGGAAATAGCACCAACCATTAAGGGGGGTTGCGCTCGTAACGCCTCCCGGGGGCAATGAGGTCCTCAGCCGTCATCAGTCCTACCCCAGGGCCAACACCATCCGGTCGGGGGGGGTTAGGCCGAATCGGGCCCGGCCGGAAATGATTGCCCGAGTGGAGTTTCGGCCCAGGGCCTAGTGCTCTGGGCCTTCTCTTTTCCAGAACGGGGCGACAAGGTCACATCGGGTGGAAGGTAACTCGACCGAATAAGAGTGTAGCCGATCTTTTCCGGGCCTCGCACTGGTAGCACAAGCGCAGGCGGTTGGGGCTCTGAATTCCGAGTGTAATTCAACGCCGCGCGCGTTTGAAAAGCTTACCGGCGGATGTGGCCGTCGAAGATGAATTCAAGAAGTTCGGCGGTCGGCTCAAGTGATTCCGCACAGTAATCGGCGCCACTCTGCGCAAGAACTTCCGCCGAGAATCCCCCGGCGCTGACTGCGACGCTCAAGCACCCGTTGGCCTTGGCGGCCCCGACATCCCTAGGAGTATCCCCGACGACAACAATCCGATCCGGCTTCGCACCCGTCCACCGATACGCTCGCTCGATGGCCAGGCGAACGAGCTCTGAGCGGGTCGAGACCTCCTCGCCGAAGGCATTGGCCACGAACCATTCCGGGCGTAAGCCCACAGCTTCGATCTTGATGAAGCCCGACTCTGTGAAATTGCCCGTCGCCAAACCAAGAAGAGCTTTCCGGGAATCAACAAGCCGCTGAACGAGGCGGTCAGCTCCGGGTACTAATCGAAAATGATCAACCTCCTGGCGCAGTGCCTCAAAATAGCACACCTTAAACCGCTCGAGGGCATCCCCCCAAGGTAGGATGCCACAGGGTCGAAGTGCTTCCGTAATAATCTCCGGATCCAGCTTCCCGGCGCAGCGGACCTTCTCGAACTCGCCTGGCGTGCCAAAGACCTGCTCGGCCGCCCGCCTCATGGCACGGATCGAGCCACCCCGAGTACGAAGTAATGTCCCGTCGATATCAAAAAGAACGAGAATCATTGGCTATGGCTAAAAAAAGGCCTAAGTCGTTGACAAAAACTGAGGCGGCCTAATCCCTTGCCGCCTTGGCTTGGCAATCCCAAACTGCGCGGCCTTCTTAGAAACGCTACCCCAGTTGCCCAGCGCGGCAGAACCAGCTAACCGGCCAGATCTTACGCACCTTGACGCGGGCGTCTTTCTTGACCAACACGGACACCCGATAGCGGTATAACAATCGCTAGCGAAGCTTGCTACTCCACCTTCCATTCGAGAATGCCGCCGGACCACGGTCCGCTCGGGTCAAGCTGCACCTCAATTCGTAGCGCCGAGGTTTCAACCGGCTCAAAACGCACCCAATTATACCGGTCCTGCTGCGTGCCGTAGGGTGTGAGGTTTTTCACCGGCACCCACTGGTCGCCTTTGCGGTAGAGAAGTTGCCAGGAGGCCGGCACTCGACAGTGGCGGTTGATTCGCCCATCGTCAAACCAATACACTCCGACCGCCTGAACGCGCACTGGTTCCCCGAACTCGTACTGAACCCACTCTTTTGTGCCGCGACGATCCCACCAGGTGAATCGGGGAATCGACAAATCGCAGGAATTGGCAGGCTCAATTAAGTCATTCAGTGCGGTAACCGTGTCCTGAGCGGCACAGTGAGAGGCCGACGGAACGGCCCGTTCGCTCAGAGTCCACTCCTCCTCGGACGTTAAGCTTTCCGGCGTCAAGACCCGATACAGCAGCCCTTTCCATGAGGGATCATCGACTGGCACCTGCCGCGGTTTGCCTTGTTGCCGAACCCAGACGATCATTTCGCCGGGCTCCCGGTGGTCCCAAGCATAGTACGGGATCGCAATCCGCTTCTGACCTTTGGCATCAAGCGCGTGCACAACGACCACCCCACCTAGCAAATCGGCACGATAACTTGTTTGGAACTGGGGATCCTTGGCCAAAACCAGATGCCGCACGGGACCGCCGTTGTCCACTTGTTCGAAGCAGTAAACAATCGGACCACGGCGGATCGCCACCCGACCGCGGTTGGCAAGGACTGCCGGATGGGCTTCTATCCGCTCGACAGGCATGGCAAACTCAAGCAGCACTTGTTCTTTGCCCGTCCACTCTCTTTCCAAGACGGCATAGCCTTGCTGACACGGAACCTCAAGCTTTCTGCCATTGACGGCAATCGCCCATTGCCGACACCAACCCGGGATGCGAAGCCGGAGAGCCATCTTCACCGGGGAAGGCACCGCCAAGATCAATTCCACCCGCCCGTCCCATGGATACTCTGTCCGTTGACGGATCTCCACGGGCGTGCCATTCCAGGTCAGTTGAGTTACCCCGGTGCCGTAAAGGTGTACGTAAACCCCTGTGGCATCCTGCGCATAAAACAGCCCGGGGACCTGCGGGATGATCCTTACGACGTTCGTGGGGCAACACGCACAATCGTAGAAGGGTTGACGGTGGTGATTGCCAGCCGATTCCAGCGGATTAACGTAAAAGAAAAGTCGGCCGTCAAGCGAAACGCCGGACAAAAACCCGTTGTAAAGTGCCTGTTCCATGATGTCCACATAACGAGCGTCGGCTTTTAGCAGGGCCATCCGCCAGTTCCAAAGCACCAACCCGATTGCCGCGCAAGTTTCCGCATAGGCCTGCGCGTTGGGGAGCTCATAACGCTCGCCGAAGGCTTCGCCGGCTCCTCGAGCACCGATCCCGCCGGTGATGTAGAGCTTGTATTGCGTGAGATCCGCCCACAGTCGGTCCAGAGTCGCAAGAAGTGCCTCTTCGCCGGTCCAGGCGTAGAGATCAGCAGCACCACAGCACATGTACATGGCCCGCACTGCGTGGCCAACAATTTCCTCTTGTTCTCGAAAGGGCTTATGATCTTGAACATTTGGTCCCCACAATTGGCGACGTGATGCATCGCCCCGGACGTCAATGAAGAACTTTGCCAACTCGAGATACTCACGTTTTCCCGTTACCTCGAACAGCTTGATCAAAGCTAGCTCGATTTCCTGATGGCCGTCGGGATCCAACCGCTTCCCCGGTCCGAACTCCTTCACAATCAAATCAGCGAACCGCTCTGCCACATCGAAGAGGTTACGCTTACCGGTAGCCCGATAATGAGCCACGGCTGCCTCGAAAAGATGTCCTGCTAGATATAGTTGATGCCGATAGTGCAAATCGGCCCATCGGTTTTGTGGATCCACTAGCGTAAAGAAAGTGTTGAGATACCCGTCGGGTTGCTGGGCAGCGGCTATCCGCGCAATTAACGTGTCGAGCTCCTTATCTAGCTGGGGATCGCCGGTAGCGGCAAGAATATGAGCAGCCCCTTCCAGCACTTTGTAAACGTCAGAATCATTGAAATAGATACCCTCGAATTTCCCTGCGACTTTTCCCGCGGCTTTGTCAAAGTTGCTTAGCCGGCCGGTTTTTTCGCACCATTCCACATTGTGTGGCAACGTTGCCACCCGGTTGACTTCGATCCGCTTGGCCCAAAAACCGTCAGTGAGTCGCACCTGCGGATGAGGCACGGGCTGAAGCTTTCTGTAGGGCGGTGGTCCCGGTTTTTCCTCAGCAATTGCCGAAAGGCCGCTCATCGTTAACACCGTTATCATTAAGGCAACGATAATCTTCCGGATCGGATCCATCGGTCAATCCTCGCCTTGTCTAATCGTCAAATACCTTAATCCTGCCAGAATCCTTAGCCACTCCAGTCTTTTTATCAACTGCGGCTGGCGGCTGTTGCGAGCAAGAATTAAAATCCACCTTGACGGGCTTCTGAAGATTCTTAGCTTATGCGCCCGTCAGCAAACAAATCCGCGCGACACGGGCTGACTCGCTGCCGAAACAGCCAGTCTTAAGCCACAAATGCACCCGGGAGTATCCAAGCTTCGGGAATGATAACAAAAAGGGCACGGTCCCTTCAACAAGTTGCTGGCCAAAGCTCCTCGATAAGGGGTGGAGGAGTTCCGCCAACATAAAAACTCTCTCCACCGCCGCGATAACAGTTGGGTTTGGCAAACCAACTCGCCGCGCGGTTGCGTTACTCCCGGGATTGGGTTCCAGAATCCCCACTCGTCGGACCGAGAGACACAGCCCGGGAGGCGAAGTAACCGACGTTGCGAACGGGCGAGTCTGATCAACGGGATTGTGTGCCGTGAGTCTCCTCCTGGGTGCTCGAGGTGGCAGGGGTTGCGGGTTTCGGCCAACTAAGGAACCTATGGAGGAACTCGAACGTACCCTGACCATTTATTGTGTGGGGCCCAACAAACCACTCGATATTGCACCGGTCGGCAAGTCCCAGGACTGCCGCATAAAGATAGCGGACCTTGGCGAACTCGTAGGCAACTGTTTCGTCCGGGGCCACCGGATCAAAGTGACCCCGCTCAACCATGAACGGCCGGGGGGCGATAAGCGCCGCCATCTCCGCATAGTTGAAGGTGCTCCCTAAGTCGAATTCGAAGATTTCGTACTCGCCGGTGAACACATAGCTGTACCGACCTCGGGTGTTGATGGCGGCATTCTTCCACACCCATTCGTTAAAGTCCGCTGAGCAAATGGATAGGCAGTAATCCTCGAGGACGGCCGGTACCCGCATGGCTGTCTTGCCACCGTAAGAAAGCCCATAAAAGCCGATCCTTGAACTGTCCACAAAAGGCAGCGATTTGAGCCAGCGAAGAATCTGGGCATGTTGGGGGATGATCACCGAAAAGAGGGTGCATCCTAGCGGATTCAATTTTCTCTGAAGCAATCGGAAACGATCCCTAAAGATATACGGATTTTGTGGGGCAAAGACCACAAACCCGCGTTCGGCCAATCGGGCCGCAAAATCGTGATAAGCTGGATGGTCTCCTTCGATCGTATCCTGTGGACGGCCTTCTAGACCATGTTGACAAACAACTACCGGACGGCGTTCGTCTGGTCTTAAATCCTTGGGGACTAGCAAAATTCCATAGGCAAAGACCTCGGGGGGAAACACGTCAATGACCACCTCGTAGCCAGTCCATTTCTCCCGGCTCCGCCACTGTCTGGCCCGAGCGATCGGCGCGGCAACAGGTTGATTAATTCGGCCAATCACTTCGCTGTAAAAGAATTCCCGCTCCCGCTTCATCGTTTGGACGAACTCTTCCAAGGGGACCTTCTTGGCAATGCCTGTATCTGTGAACGGCAATCGCTCGCGGCGGAGGAATCGACTTTCCTCAAGCACCCACTGATTGTGACGTTCAAGCTCCTGGATTTGTCGGGCCTCTCGCTCGGCGGGGTTTGTTTCGCGGAGGTGCTCAACGGCTAGGACGGGGGCAAGTTCAACCTTGTCCTTCCCCAACAGTGCACCGAGGAAAAGAGAGAGCGCTTTTTCTCCAAGGGCGGGAGTGGGTGTTGTGTCGTCGCCAATGAGCAAAATAGGTGCGGAGCTGACGTCGACAAATTGCCGCATCGTTTCGCGTAGAGAAACCGCGCGGTCAAATTCGGCCTTTACCTGCTCAACCGAAGGGGTCGAAATTTGCCCCGGAGAACCGCCTAGGCCTGGTGGGACGGTGACCTGTGGGTGTTCCGAGTGCTCGATCAATACCCGCGCCGGTTGGCTTAAAGCGACTAATTCCGCACAGCCAAATGTTTTGACAAAACTGAAGATGTTCCTGTCGGCCGGCTCCTGCCACATTAATTCCCGCGGACCGAAAAAGCCACCCACAAGCACCGCGTTTATTTTAAGCGGGGGCAGGGCAGGGGATCTGTCCTGGGTAAGCTGCGGCTGCCACTGTGTGGACGGCCAGCTGGGTTTCGGGGCGGCTGGTGGCCAGTCAAAGCCTGATCCGCCGCAGAGGGCAGCAGCGATTAAGGCGATTTGGCCGCCTTCTCCCCAGCCAGCCAAACCAATGGGCAACCCACTTGTTGTCGATTGGCCCTCGGGAGTGCCAAAGGAGCGAAGTGCCATTGCTCCGGCCAGGACCTTCTGGGTGTCGTACCCCAGGATGTGGCGGCCCAGCTCGTACGCTGACCTATACACGTATTCCCGTTGGGTCAACCGAACATTGTAAACCTGCCGAATCTGCCGGCTCACAAGTGCCGGAATCAACACGCGACAGCCGGCTTGAGCTAACCTCATTGCCCATCCGGATTTTACCTCCCGAAGCGCGGCAAGCTCTTCCGGCGTTTGATCGGCGTCAGGAATTGCTACCACGGAGGCAAGTGGTTTTTCCCCTCGGGGAAGCAAGAGGAGCCCTTCGCCCGTGACATCATCAAAGGCTGGCCAGAAAACTTCGTAGATGTCTACGTGCTCTGATCGGGCGACAACGGCCGTCTGATCAACGGCCGATTTAATAAACAGCCTTGGTTTTGCAGTCAGATTGTCCCGCACCCCGCAGATTCGCCTCAGCCGGTGGCGAAGTTCGTTTAGTTTTTCTGGTACGCTTGCCGAGGAAGAACCTTTGCTTGGAAGGGGGGCAAGAAGTTCTCCCCAGGTTTTGAGGCGCTCCTCTCGCACCAAAGGTAGGTAACGATCCAAGAAAACGTGGATGCCGTCGATCATCCGGGAGGCAAGGTCTCCTTCAAGCTCAAGAGGTAGGCTATTAGGCAACGGGCCTGCCGGCTCGCCGAAGCTTTGCCCCCAAGCATTAGGTAGCAAGGCCCCAAACGCAATCACGATCACCAGGAAACTCACTTCCCATTTGTTGATGTGACCAGGCGGTGTGCACCCTGGGCGCTCGTAGCCTCCCGGGCAGTGCTGCACGCAGCTAGATAACACCATGCGACGAAGCTTGCCAAAGGGGCGCAGGGCCCAGTGAATGCTGACAGCATGCCTCATTCCTTTCACCCTCCTATAAGGACCCGATTAAAAGCTCCTTACTTAGGCAAGTTCGGGGCCACCCGTTGGCTGGCCTTTTCAAGTAATCGCGGGTTATGTACGGAAATACACCTAGTCCTTAGGATGAAACCTGGTTTTTGGGCTACGAGAAAAAGACGATTTTGAGGAAAGAATCCTTGCGCGATCTTTCGTACAATCGTGGGTTTCTTCCCGTCGATAGAGACTGGCCAAGGTCCCCAGGTAGTGACCGGGTAATTTCTTGGGAAGCACCGGTTTTACTTCCCGAGTTAGCGTTCAAGAAAATTCCTCCTTAAATGGGCCAGCCGACTAAGCTCGGATACTTAGACACGCAAAAGTCTATCCCCTCGTTGGCAGGATCGCAAAACTTGTTAAGACGCAAATAAGTGCGGATCTCCCCACACGCGGCATACTCTTGCGGGCTTTCGCGGCGGAATGGTGCTCCCGGAGGTCCCTCTCCATTGGTTGTTTAAACATTCCGGATGTTGTCTATCGCATAGGCATTTGACAGTAGGGGGTGCCTATTCCCTTCCGAAAGGGCTAGCGGGTAAAATCGGTCGAAATTTCCCCGGATCTGGCTCGTTGGACCGGGTCGAGATTAGTGCCGAGGCAAGGGGGTGTCGTCAAAACTCGCACTGGGGGCCCCAACCAGTTAGCCAATTGATTGTTTTGCCACCTGTAAAGGGCATCTGCGTGCTTTCGACCTCAAGATTGCAGTCGGCGGTCCCTTTTTTGTTCTCGGGGTGACATCGCTCACCTGACAAGTTTGACATCGGGGGTGTTGCCTCCTACCGCCTACAGTCCATGCGGCGAGGAACTTAAGCTTGTTGACAGTTGTCTTTGAAAGCCAAGCGGCGTCCCTGGGCTAGAGCTGCATGTTATACCGGCTTTAACGTGCGAACGCCTCTCCGCAACAAATGCGCCAAATCTTTTTGCGGATAGAGCCCGGTTTGACAGGGTCGTGTGTATTGGCGGAAGCATGAGATGATCGCCAGGGTGGGATGGACGAATGGCTTCGGTTTTGGTGACAGGAGGAAGCGGGTTTATCGGATTTAACTTGGTTTGCAAACTCGTCGAGCGGGGCGATGATGTCACCGTCCTCGTGCGCAGTACTTCTCGCGTGGACAAGTTGCGGCAGCTAGGTGTCAAGTTGGCGGAAGGAGATCTCCTTTCGCCCGAGCTACTTGCCCCGGCGGTCCGCGGTAAGGATGTTGTTTACCATGTCGCGGGGGTGACGCGGACTTTGAATCCGCGGGATTTGTGGAAGATTAACGAACTGGGCGTAGCTCATATGGCAGCGGCCTGCGCGGCCCAGGATCGGCCTCCGGTACTAATTGTGGTCTCCTCCCTTGCGGCCGCTGGCCCGTCAAAATTTGGACAACCTCGTCGCGAAGAAGACCCGCCTCGGCCGGTGTCCTTTTATGGCCGAAGCAAGCTGGCTGGCGAAATGGCTGCCCGTCGCTACGCCGGCCAGGTCCCGATCACGGTGGTTCGCCCCCCAGTAGTCTTTGGTCCTCATGACCCCAATAGTGTGCCTATGTTTCGTAGTGTCTATCGTTGGGGAGTTCACTTAGCCCCGGGCTGGGGACGCCGGCAATACTCCCTGATTCATGCCGAGGATTTGGTCCACCTTCTCATTCTGGCCGCCGAGCGCGGGGAACGGCTTGAGCCGCTTAGGGGACAGCCAGACAAGCTCTCTTCCGCGGACCTGGCGCAGCTTGGGCGGGGAGTTTATTATGCGGCTGGGCCGGAGTTTCCCAGCTGGGCCGAAGTCGGCCGACTTCTGGGAAAGGTCTTCGGCCGCAATAGAGTCTGGATCATCCGTGTGGCGGCACCAGGTGTATGGATGATTGCCACCTGTGTCGAGTGCCTTGAGCGCTTGCGACGAAAGCCGATGTACCTGGATTGGGATAAGGCCCGAGAGATCACCTCTGGATCGTGGGCTTGCTCGGGGCGGAAAGCAGCCGAACAACTTGGTTTTGCCCCCGCCTTTCCGCTACTGGAAAGACTGCGACAAACCGCCGAGTGGTACCGCCAGGCCGGCTGGATTTGAAAACGTCTTGTCGACCGCTTGGGGACTTCTCCGCGTGCTGATCGAGCTATTGGTGACTTTACCTATGAGTTGCGTCAAGAATTCGGCTGTGTTCTTTGGTGGGCTGGTCGTTCACCGGACCTATTCTCGAGGGCGTCCTGGGCGCTTACGCAATACTGTCTAACTTCCGGACTTGTTCCCGGGATAAATGTCGTACGATGCACCCCGAGAAGCATCTTTGGTGTTTTCCGTCCTGGGAACTTGTCGACGAGCTATCCCGTCGGGCTTTCCCATCTTGAGGGGCCCGGAGTCTTTCGCAAACGCAGGAACGGTCGAGGTCCTCTTAGGCTTCCCAAATTGGGGAAAGGTCGATTAATAACATTTGCCGACCTTCCTTCTCGTCGGGGGAATCGATGCAGATCCATTTCCCTGACCGGCTGACCCGGGGATGCGTGTCGCAGCGCCATTCCCCGGCAAACTGAGGGGGCGAATAAAACGAACCAACCGGGACCTTTTGCCCAGAAGGCACGTGGTACAAATAGACGTGCTGGAGCCGATCGGCGTCGGGATAGGTATCGCAAACTATCCACTCGCCGCCCGGAAGATAACTACAGTGACCGTCTACATGTGTGTAGACAAGCTGGACCTGACGCTCCGGAGTGTCGGCAAAAACGTAAAAAGCGCCGGGCGCCTCTCGGCCAGACCATGCCAGGATGTGAGATGCATCCCGCCAAATGAAATGGGACGTGACGCCGTTGTCATCAAGGATTCGAAGACCGCTTCCGTCAGGCCCAGCTGTCACCATCCGGGTTAACCACCGGGAAGCACCGGGCTGCCGCCACCGGTGCAAAAACACAAAGCGCTCCCCACCGGGACTGACCAACAGATGATTGAACCAATGGGTAGCTCGGGAATTCTCCTCTTTGGGAAAAGGAATAGCCGCCAGATCCGCCAAGGAAATAACGAGACGGTGGTCACCTGTTACCAGGTCCATCCACCAAATGCCGCTTTCTGCGGGGGCAGGGATGTGAGCAAAGGGATCGGGGAAACCAGCGTAGCCGTAGCCGGGTCGCGCATGAGCTAGCCGCCGGAAATCAAGCGTCACCGCCCAGCGCGAATCGGGACTTACGGCGTAAACAGGTAAGGGAAGGGTACGTTTCCGCCCGGTTTTGACGTCCAGGATATGGGACACGTACCCGTCCCGGCTGCGATCGTTCCAGATAATCTCACTTTGCGAGCCGGGCAACCACTGGAGCATGCACCCTTGCTGCCAACACCATGCTGAACTTTTGTCCAATTCGATCCATCGGTCTCCTTCCGCTGTGTCGATCATCCCGATGCGGATTTCGTCTTCCGGCCGCGGCGATCGCAGATCAAATGTTACCTCCATCCCAAGGAGGTAGCGATCGGTAGGATCAAACTGCCATTTGTCGTAGTAGCCGAACCAGTGGAATCGAGGCCCTCGCGTGATCTTGCGAACGGAGAACTTTGCCTGAAGCAGTTGCCGAACCTTTTCGGCGGCAAGCGACGGCGGTGCGATCCCGGCGTGGAGGCCAGCGCTGCCGGCCTGGCCAAAGGCCTTGGGCAAACCTAGCACCTGCCAGGCCAGCGAACCTGCTAGGCCGAACAGCCACTTCCGCCGGCAGACGCCGCTTGCTACGAGCTCAGTCATCCTCTGAGTCATAACCACTACTTCTCCGGAGTGGGCCTCTTAGGGGAAAAGTATCCCGCCTCAAAAAAACCAATAAATGGCCAAAAAGGGGAGCCCGAAGTGACCCCACCGTCTTTATCAACTCAAGTCCCCCCTATACCGTCCCCTTTGCCGAGCTTCCGGCTTTACGCTTGCTGCCTTGGCTTTAAGCTGGCGGACCGGTAAGGCGCAAGCTAAGCTTTGTCCGCGTTCTCACAGATGTGCTGGCACCCTGAGATGACCCGCCGAAATCCGCGACCAAAGCCGGCAGATGCAAGCGAGTTTATAATCGAGGATTGGTGCTTGCGAAAGCTTTGCCGGAAGCAATCTACGCCTAACCTCACGCGAAAAGCAAATTTGGGCTGGGCGCATGCCTTTATCGGGGCAGTCGGCCTGCAAGTGGTCCCAGACTTAGGAGGTTGCCAAATGTCCAGGTACTGAAAGAATTGGGCAAGGTTCGTAACTTACGCGGGCGGGTGGTGCTAGATAACTCTGTTCCTTGAGGCCCCGAGTTTGGCCAGATATGACTGACAGCCGCGAAAAGCAAGTTCCTCCGACAAGCAAAGCCTGTGGCGAAAATGGGCCTTGGCGCGAAGCGTTGGCCGATCCGCCGGAACTCAAGTTACCTCTTCTTTGGCAAGGGGAAGCGGGCGAGCGGTATCAGGATTTGCCACGGGACTGCCCTCCGGGAGCTTTATTTACAAATGACGCTTCCACCAAAGAAGGAGGCTCAAGCGAGCCTTGCAGGCCTGAGGGAATCGTCATCCGGTTCCGGCCATGTCGCACGGCATTAAACGTAAGTGCGATTTGTGACTACACCCTCAATTGTTACGGCGGCTGTGCCCACGGGTGTGTCTATTGCTACGCTCGATTCATCCAAAGATTTTATCCGCGCACCGAACCGTGGGGGCAATTTGTCGACGTCAAGCTGGGGGTGCTTGAGGCCCTGCGCCGGCAACTGCGGCGGCTGCGGCCTGGCCGGGTGTTTATGAGTAGTGCTTGCGACGGTTGGCAGCCGGTCGAGGCAGTCTACCGGCTTTCTCGAAAATCTGCGGAACTTCTTCTCGCCTACGGGTTTTCAATAAGCATCCTCACAAAAAGTCAGCTGATTCTGCAGGATCTCGATTCCTTCGCGGATCGGCCTGTGACGGTAGGTATTTCTCTGAGCACGCTCGACGAGGAGCTTGCCCATCTATGGGAACCAAGGGCCGCTCCGCCGGCGAAACGGTTAGAGGTGCTCCGAGCGGCTCGTGCTTGTGGATTAAAGACAACCTTGATGATCGCTCCGATTTTGCCGGCGCTATCCGACAATAGGCAGGAGCTTCGCCGCATGATGGAAGTGGGTTTAGAGGCCGGGGCGGAGGAAATATGCGTCGACGCCTTTAATCGTCGCCCCAAGGTCTGGGAAAGCGTTTGCCGCCTTCTGGAGGCTCACTTTCCAGGGCTTGTGGGCTGGTATCGTAGGCTCCTTTTCGATGAAACTACCAGGGCCCGGTATTTGACGCAACTTCGTCAACGCGTAGTCCAGGTAGCTCAGTCACTTGGGGTAAGAAGGTCAGTTGACATCTGTTTCTAGTTCTAGCAATAACCGGTCCGGCTTACTCCTCCCGGATAACCATTTTTCTAAGGCCGTTAAAAGCTCCCGCTGGCCTACCGACCTGCAGCCGCGCGTGCCAGTGAACTTCGCAGTGACTCTTGTCTCAAGAGACCAAATGAGGTGCTTAGAGCCTCGGCCTAGCTTGCCCCGGCTTGGGACTCATTGGGATGCGAGGTAGAGGTTGGTGGTTCAGCCGAGGAGCTGGCTTCGGTGAGTGGGGGTGGATTTCCCGCGGCCAAAGCCTCCGCCTCGATTAGTTGCACCAGTTTGATGACACACAGCTGATTGACGCTAAGGCCCTTCAAAGCGGCTTCCCGAGCAAGCTCGGCATGAACGCTTTCGGGCACGCGCACCGTGATGATTTTGATCGGTTGCTCAGTGCGGCGGCGACGGAGCCTTCGACCGCTAAGGGCCGCCAGCATCCGCTGAATTTCCCCGTACGCCTTGCTGCGGCGGAAGGCCGTCTGGCTTTCCGCAGTGGGAAATAATCGGTGAATGAGGCCGTTAGTGCCCAAAATCTGCTGATAAAACTTGGCCCAGCTACACCGCTCCTCGTACAGCTTCCTTGCTGCCGCCAAGATTTGGCGGGTAGCTTCCGGGTCGACAGCCGCCGGCTCTTCGACCATGACCGATTCTGAGCTAGTTTCCCCAGCTGGCCCAAGGTCTGCGTCAAGAGATTCTGAGGAATCGGGAGCGGCGTATGCCCCGATTGCTCGCCTTTCTTGTTCGAGCGTCATGGTTTTTGTCCCTCCTTTGGCTGGAACTGTCTCCTAGTTAGTTGCGAGGACCCTCGGCCGGCAGAGAGTGCTCCTGTCCGCGAGAACTGGCTGTAACTGTGTCTTGCCGCTTGCATTCTGCTAGCGCAAGCAAGAGGACTTTGACGATTGCGCAATCCGAACGGGTCGGTCGCACGGTAACGGCGCGGCTGTTGACCAAGCTCGAGGTGTCCAGGACAGATTTCCCCCTTGTATTGGGGGTACGCTCATTTGTGCCCCTGGCATGGGGGGAACAATGTCACCAAAAAAAGTGGTCAATCCATTAGCTGGTAGGCTCCGCACTTGGGGACAGGTTTCGGCCGGTTTAGGTCCGAAGACGCCAAGAGATAGTCGAAAAGACGTAGAGTCGTAACCTGTTTCTTTGCTGAAGGTTACGACTCAAGTTCAATTTCCCAGGTGTCCAGTTGGCCATGCCAACTGGTAGCACCGACAAGAAGGGTCTTGTGCGTAAGGCTTTGCCAATTTGGAACTTAGGGAAGAAGACCGCTGGAAGTATAGAAAGACAATGGAATCGTTACCGCCGCAAGTATGGCCGGCGGTTCAAGCGGCAAACGATCTCGCAATATCCGTCCCCCGCTAATGGCGCATTTTGCGGCAGAGGCTTTGAGGCGCGTCCCCCGTAGGTGGTCGATAAGCGAATGATTAAGAGCGCGGCCGGGAAATTGTCGAAACGTCGTTTTTGCCGGATTACGGTTCAGCTTTTAACCTAAAAGCGAGCTTCTTGAAGTGTCGGCCCGCCCGGCACCTTTCCGGAGTTGCTTGCTCTTTTCACCGGCCGCCCCCTCGAGGCAACTTTGTTCGGGAGGTATGATCGCCCCCGGTGTTCGGCCCAGCTGAGAGCACCTTTTTTGTCGCGGCGAAAGCCTTAGCTTGTTGCCAATGTGCTGGTAAACTCGCCCCCGCCAGTTAAGCCGCCGTCAGCCTGGCGATAAGTGCTTGATCCCAACCCCGGTAGCTCGGCCGACCCGGGTCCGCCTGCTCCGGTTGCCAAGAGGAAGATCTCCTCCAGCGAAGGTTCCTCCTCGGCAAAGTTAAACACCTGTACATCTTCTTTCACAAGCTTCCGCAAGAGGTCGGCCAGCTGACTGTCGCCTGCTTCCAACTCCGCCGTAACCGCCCCATCTTGAGGAAGCACCCAGCGGACACCCGGGATCGACTCCACTATGCGAATCACCTTTTCCGGATCAGAAGAAAAGCGAATGTGAATTCGCCGAACCGGTCGTAAGTGCTGAGCGACCACGCGGAGCGGTCCGCGAAGGAGCAATCGACCTTTGTGGATAATCCCGACCGTAGTCGCCCAGTCGGCAAGCTCGGCAAGGATGTGGCTCGAAATCAAGATGGTTTTGCCGGCAGCTCTCAGTTCAAGTAGTAGCCGCTTGAGCTCAATCCGCGCTTTCGGGTCCAGCCCACTTGCAGGCTCGTCGAGGATTAGCACGGGTGGATCGTGGATAAGGGCCTGGGCTAATGACAGCCGCTGTTTCATTCCTCGGGATAGCCGGGTGACGTATTCGTTCCATACCGGGCCTAATTCCAGCCGATCCCCCACGCGCGAAATCGCCTGCTTCCGCAGAGGACGGGGTACTCCGTGGATCTCCGCGAAGAACTCTAAGAAATCCTTCACCCGCATACCCAAGTAGGCGCCGAAGCTGTCTGGCATATAGCCAAGTACACGGCGGGCGGCAAGCGGCTCGCGTACCACGCTATAACCGCAAATCCATCCCTCGCCTTCAGTTGGCCGGATCAGAGTGGCCAAGAAGCGAATGGTTGTTGTCTTACCGGCGCCATTAGGCCCGACGAACCCGAAGATCTCCCCTGGCTCAATAAGGAGGTTGAGCCGATCGACAGCTACCCTTTGGCCGTAGTGTTTTGTGAAGTTGACTATTTTGATCATTGAGCGTTTGCGCCTTGGCCCCTGAAGTTGCAGCCAAGCTTTGGTCAAGCTCGCCGCGGGCTACTCTTGCCCGGTTGGCCAGCGATTTTCCCGAGCATGGGCAAATGCGGGCATCCTCCTAACATATCCTGGGCATTTGCTCCCCGGAGAGGAGGTCAACCACTCGCTCCGTGCCCCATGGTCCTCGCGCGACAACGGTTCCCGGATGGTCCCTGACGCACTTCCCGATCTGAGCCGCACATTCCCCGCCCGGGAAGGAGCTGAGGATTTGCCGGGCCCAGTCTGCTGCCTGAGGCGGTACAAAGCAGACCAATCGACCTTCGCAGGCGACGTACAGGGGATCGAGCCCCAAGAGCTCGCAGGCAGCGCGTACTGGTTCGGAAACCGGGATGGCACTTTCTTCCAGCTCTATCCCCACTCCCGCATCCGCAGCTATTTCGTTTAGCGCGGCCGCCAAGCCGCCCCGGGTCAAATCCCGCAGGCAATGGATCTCCACACCAGCCGATATTAGCGCCCGCACAGCTCGCTCCAGAGGGGCACAGTCGCT
Source organism: Thermoguttaceae bacterium (assembly GCA_025060325.1). Lineage (GTDB taxonomy): Bacteria > Planctomycetota > Planctomycetia > Pirellulales > Thermoguttaceae > DTLM01. The sequence continues at coordinate 208,061 of JANXBW010000002.1, read as the reverse complement.
TTGGATCTCCGTGTGGAAGGCGAGGCCCTCCCGAACCGAAAGGATTGCGACGCCGTGTCGGCCAATATCACCGCTGACCATAATCGCATCGCCCGGCCTGACTCTGTGCGGTCCAATGTCCACGCCCGCCGGGACAACACCCACCCCGGTTGTGGTGATGAAAACACCATCTCCCTTTCCCCGATCCACGACCTTCGTGTCGCCCGTGACGATTACGACTCCGGCTTCCTCAGCCGCTTGCTCCATTGAAAGGACAATCCGCAGAAGCTCACTGAGGGGGAAGCCTTCTTCCAAGATAAAAGCGGCGGAAAGGGCCACCGGTTGGGCGCCGGCCATTGCCAGGTCGTTAATCGTGCCAAACACCGCCAGCCGACCGATATCACCCCCTGGGAAAAAGAGCGGGCGAACCACATAGCTATCGGTTGTCACAGCCACCCGCAATCCGGAAAGGGGAAGCACCGCACTATCATGTTTTCCCACTAGGTCAGAAAGACCGGCGACTTCTCGGCGGGAAAAGATAGGGACAAAAAGGTTGCGGATGAGCTCGCGCATCAGCCGGCCGCCACCTCCGTGGGCAAGTTGGATACTGGTTGCGTTTTGAAACGGAAGGGGACAGATACCGGTCCACAGATGCTGCGAAGTGGGTGGACCTCCCGACGGCGAGGATTTTTGTTCGAGGTTAGGGAAAGGTTCGTTCATCGGCAAAGGTCTACTTAGTTTCCCAAACGCACCCTGCTCACAATCCCTTGAGGTCCAGCCCATCCGACCCGCCATCACAACCCAGTCCGTCGGTAGCGGAAGTATGCCGCACATGCCCCTTCGCTTGATACCATAGGTGCTCCAAGTGGATGATCCGGAGTACACTTTGTGCCAAAGAACGGACAGTCTGTTGGCCGGGCTTTACCTTGGAGCACTAACCCGGCGATGCACCCCGGCTCTTCCTCGCGCTCAAGGGCCCCGAGGTTAAATCGCACTTCTGCATCGAAATCGCGGAATTCCTCACGCAATTTTAGGCCGCTGCGGGGCAATAGCCCTATCCCGCGCCATTTGCGATCGGTGATTTCGAAAACACGTAAGATCACTTGCTTGGCCGCCTGGTTACCTTCCGGCCGCACAGATCGGTCGTACTGGATCTCCACGCGGGCTTCACCGGATTCCAATTGGCGAAGACACATGGCGAGGCCCTGCAAGATATCCAGTGGCTCAAACCCGGTGACCACGATTGGAACCCGGAAACGCTCGGCGATAGGTTCGTATTCTTCGATGCCCATTACCGTGCACACATGCCCTGCGGCCAGGAAGCCGTCGATCTTAGCCCCGCTTGCGAGGATCGCCTCAACAGCCGGCGGGACCAAGACATGGGCGACCAGTACCGAGAAATTCCGAAGTCGTTGATGAAAAGCGTGGAGCACAGCCATGGCGTTAGCAGGTGCCGTGGTCTCAAATCCGACCGCGAAAAAGACCACTTGGCGGCTGGGATTTTTGCGGGCAATCTCCACGGCATCAAGGGGCGAATACACCACGCGGACATCCGCCCCTTCGGCCTTGGCGGCCAGAAGATCGCCCGCTGACCCCGGCACACGCAGCATGTCGCCAAAAGAACACAAGATCACCTCCGGGCGCCGCGCCACCGCGATGGCTCGGTCGATTAACTCGACAGGGGTAACACACACCGGACAGCCCGGGCCGTGGATGAGGGAAATCTCTTTCGGCAGTAGTTGGTCTAACCCAAAGCGCAAGATGGCATGTGTTTGACCGCCGCAGATTTCCATAATCGTCCATGGCCGAGTCACCATGGCGGCGATTTGACCGGCTAAGGCCTTCACCTTGGCGGGATCGCGAAATTCCTCGACGTATCGGACGGCCATAGACTTCTCTGTAGGCGGGGATAAAGGACCGGCTAATTGATCTTTGCCAAATTCAACCGCAAGGCTCTCTTAAGGGTTCCCACACGTCGCTTTGGTCCCAGTTGTTGACATCCATCTTCTCGCCACTAAGGACGCATGTACGGAGCGGTATCAGGCAAGTTCCGCTGGATTGGGTTAAAGGTACGTTGGGCGGTCACCGCGACTTGTCTTCCGTTGCCGAGAGGTTAGCAGGAGCTTCCGGCTCAATAGGGCGCGAATAACTTGCCGGGTCCAATTGCTCCGCCAATTCTCGTAGTGTTGCGAGCATTTCCTGAGCCTCGGTCTCGTCCAAAATGCTGATTGCAAAACCCACGTGGACGACCACGTAGTCTCCCACCTTGGCCTCAGGCGTGTACTCCAAACAAATTTCCTTGGCAATACCGCCCACTTCCGCCCTAGCCATAAGAAGGCCATCTTTCCTGTAAATCTCTGTAACCTTCGCGGGAATTCCCAAACACATCGGCTAGTTACTTTCCCGTTGATAGCCTTCCTCTGTACAAGCGGCAAACGACGAGCTACGAAACAGTGTTGCCTGTGCTCCCTAGTAAACGATAGCGACTGCCTCAGCCCGTCCACCTGTTGCGAAAACCAAGATTCGTCGACCTACCTCCGTCCGGCGATGGTTTGCCATTTCGTCTCCTGTACGACGGCAAGGATCGCTGGAGGGTGTGCTATTGCCCACCCTTCGAAAGCTGGGCGCTATTCACTGGCGGCAACTAACACCTGATGACTTAGCGCATCGGGGCCTCCAGGGCGGCTGCTGCCACGACCAACTGACCCAGGGCAATTCCACCGTCGTTTGGGGGAAACGCTTCTGGCCAAAATACCCGAAATCCCTGTCCGTTCAGCTTGTTGACAATCAACTGGCTCAATACGGCGTTTTGGAAACAGCCCCCCGTGATTACCACAGTCTTGAGACCTATCCGGCCGGCCACTTGGCAAGCAGCATCGGCTAAGGCCTCATGGAACCACCACGCGATCGCCTCGCGAGGGAAGCCGGCCTCAAGATCCGCAAGTATTCCTTCCACCACAGGCGACCAATCCAGAATGATCGGGTCTTGCCCCTGAAGCTCAAACCGGTAACGGGCGCCCTCGGCAGGCCGAGCTAGAAATTCTAGTTCCATCGCGGCCTCACCCTCGAAAGACACCTGCGGCGACAGCCCCAGAAGGGCAGCAACGCCATCAAAAAGCCGGCCCACACTTGAGCAAAGGGGGGAGTTTACCCCGCGAGCTAACATCGCGCAAAGGACTTCTAGCTCTTGGGGGTTGAACATGGCCCGGCAGTGGGCCGCCCCCGAGTCGCCCTGCCAAGCGTAAAGGAGGCCTAAAGCGCTTCGGCGAGGCTGTCGCGCTGCTTTATCTCCCCCCGGAAGGGGGAATGGCCGAAAAGTGGCAACTCGCTCAAATCGCACCGGCGAGCACGCAAGAAACTCACCTCCCCAAACGGTGCCATCCGGACCGTACCCGGCCCCGTCCCAGGCTATCCCCAAGGCTGGGCCTTCCAGATGGTGTTCCGCAAGACAGGCTGCCACATGGGCATGATGATGCTGAACGGGAACAAGCGGGACATCGTGCTTCCGGGCAAGTTCCTCGGCTAACCGCCGGGATGCATAGTCCGGGTGAAGATCACAGGCGATTGCGTCCGGGCTTACCTCGTAGAAGCGAAGAAGGTCCTCAATTGCCCGCGTAAACACTTCTACGGTGAGGGGACTATCGAGATCGCCAATGTGAGGAGTGATAATGGCATTATTTCGTAGTAGCAGACCAATTGTGTTTTTCTGGTGAGCACCTGTCGCTAGGATGACCTTTCCTCCAGTGTTGATTTTGTGCGGCAAAGGGGCAAATCCCCGAGCGCGACGCAGAAGTTGCAGCCTGCCCCGAAAGACGCGCGCTACCGAATCGTCAACGGGGCGGACAATGGGTCGATTATGTACGAGGAAAAGATCGGCCACCGCACCCAGTCGGGTCAATCCTTCCTCAACGGCGGTCGCCATCGGCTCTTCGGAAAGATTGCCACTTGTGCACACAATTGGCCGGCCGATTTGATGCATGAAAAGATGGTGTAGCGGCGTGTAGGGGAGCATGACGCCTAAGTAAGGATTGCCCGGGGCAACTTCCTCGGCGATGGGGGGGATATCAACCGGGATGGTTTGCCGCCGGCGGAGAAGGAGGATTGGCGCCTGCGGTGCGGAAAGCCAAGCGGCTTCCTCCGTCCCCAGATGGCACCAATTGCCCACCGACTCGAGGGACGGACACATGATGGCAAAGGGTTTGTGTGGCCGGCGCTTTCGCGCGCGGAGTGCACTTACCGCCGCTGGATTCGTGGCGTCGACAATCAGTTGAAATCCGCCAAGACCTAAGAGAGCGAGGATCTTGCCCGCCTGCACGGCCAAAACTGCCTCGGAAAGAGCATGCGCCTCCCTGGCGATTAGTTTCCCCGCGGAATCCAACAGGGTGAGCTGGGGGCCGCAGACAGGGCAGGCAATTGGTTGGGCGTGGAAGCGACGATCCCGAGGATCCCCGTACTCCCGTTGACAATCTGAACACATGGCAAAATGGGCCATGCTTGTAAGCGGTCGATCATACGGCAATCCCCGGATGATTGACCACCGCGGTCCGCAATTAGTACAGTTGGTAAACGGGTATCGGAAGCGCCGCTCGGTCGGATCGAAGATCTCGTCAACACAAGCAGGGCATGTCGCAAGATCAGCGGGGATCACCGGTGCTCGTCCGCCCCCGGAGTCACTGGAGGCGATGTGAAATCCAAATTCTTTCGGCAGCGGCGGCAGCCAGGTGGCTTCCCAGTCTTCGATCCGTACTTGGGGAGGATGATGGTGGCGGAGAGTTCTCTCGAACTGCTCGACCTGACTAGTGGTTCCCTGAATTTCGATTCGGACAGCGGCCGACTCGTTTCGCACAAATCCGGTGAGGCCTAGCTTACTTGCGAGCTGAAAAACAAATGGGCGGAACCCCACTCCCTGGACGATCCCCCGGACGAGGATCCCCCGACGAACCAGCACATCGGTTTGCACCGAACACCGAGGCACCAATGGCACGCAGGCTCGATCCAAGCTCACCTGCCCACGAACTCCGGTCTGCAAATCAGGCAATGGCTTCTCCGACAGAACCCAAACTTGCTCAAAAGCGAACTGACGGCCTTCGGTTCGCCAAGCATATGCGAAACACCCTCCGACCTACGCAGGGGGTTTTTCCGCCCGTCTGACCTTCCGAGGCAATCTTCGCTCGCCGCGGAGTTTTTGCAGCTCGGCCTTTTTCATCCATTAGCTTGGCGACAAACATTCGTAGTATTCTACTCCGACCGGGAGAAACGGGCGGGCCTCGACCGGTCTGGGGTGACCTTCTGACAAGAATTCCTTTTTCGCGGCCTTTCAAAGGTGGTGGATTCTTAGGGGTGGGTCCGTTTTCCGATCGGCTGTCAAGCCCTAAAGGGGAGGGAAGTGAGAATTGGTATTCAACCTTTAACCGAGACGCAGCACTCTTCCCGAACTGATTCCAACGGACCTATGGGCCCCTCCCGGATGTTTTAGGTAAAGACGGACACTCCGCCCAGTGCGGGAAAAACCAAGGTCTCCCAAGGGTGGCAAGTCCTTCGCGGACGCAAAGCGCAGTCGTACTTGGGGGGCAGGAGGGGTGGCCGAGCATCCAGGTCCCTCCAAGCGTTTGTCTATACGCTCCGTATGGGGATCGTTGCTCAGCGTTGACACCCTCTGCGCGGTAGGGGGCCTCTTGTGCTTCCGCTAGGTGCAGCTTCTTATGGCAGGGACAGCCGGTTGGCCGATCAAAAACCAAGGCTATCCCTTGGAGGATCGTTATTGCCGGGGTTGCGGAACAGGCCGATTCATCGCCCAAAAGATCGCGTTGATTAAAAGCTGGCGAAATGCCGGGCTTTCGAAATCCTTGGGATGGCCAAGGGAGGTATAGAAAACCCGCCCGCCCTGATATGTACGCACCCAGGTGACGGGCTCCTTTCGGCCGGCCGCTTCGCCTAGCATTAAGATCGTCGCATCTTCCCGGACAGGTGAGGCCAGGTAGAGCGTGCCCTCGCTTCGCCACGGTTCGGTCGGTAAGCCGGCCACTACAGGGTGCTGGGATTGTTCCGGCACAACGTAAACGAGGCTGCCGCCGGTCATCGTATGCCCTTTGTAATTCCCGCCCAAGACTTCGGGGTCGAACTCTGGCCATTCGGCGCATCCGGCTGGCGGCTCACCCCGCACGTCAAACGCATGGCTTGCTGTGCGAAGGGCTACAAGCGGCTTGCCGGCCGCAAGATAGGCGCGAATTGCGTCAAGCTGCTCCTTCGTGAGGGCCAGTCGCCGCACGTAAAGGACCAGGCAGTCGGCAGCGGCCAGTTCCTCGATCCCCCACAGATAGTTCTTCCCCTGCCCGTGGATTACCGAGGTATAGCAGTCATAGCGGTCGCTCAATTCCTGAGCAAACTGCGGGAGGAGTTTGTCGGCTTGATAATGGTCGTCGCTAACAAGGAAGGTCACATGGGGGCGATCGTCTTCGGGAAAACGAAACGCCGGTTCACCGAGAATATCGCCCGAGCTTACCGTCGGACACCAATAGCGCTCAATATGCTCGATGACTAATTCCGTCCCGCGGACGTGTCGAACATAGGGCGGGCGTGCCGGATTGTACATGCTATCGGTCATATCTCGGACCAGGAGCACGTTGAACCCCTGCCGAACAAGTTGACGAATCCCAAACGGCCGACCGAGAACACACATGTTCGTATGCACGCCCATGATTAGCACATTCTCAATTCCGCGTTGCTTAAGGAGGTAAATGATTTCGAAACCATCGCCGATGGCATCTTGGGGCAATATTTCTAAAAGCTCATTCTGACGGGTCCAGACGATTTTCGGTTCGTCGGGTTCTGGACAGCCGCCGTCGCTGTCGTCGATTGGCAGGGGCCCTTCGCGCTCCGGATCGAGTTTACACCAACGGAGGAGTGGGACTTGGGTGTCTACTTTTGGGGCCGCAAGCGCTAGCTGGCGTTGGGGCCAGCCTTCGTAAAACTTCATCGTGTCGCTTGGTGCGTGGATGATAAGCACGCCTTGGTTGCGAAGAGCATGGAGTAGCCGGTTCATCCGCGGCGCCATTTCGTTAACGCGCCGGGCCGCCGAGGGGCAGTGATGGTTGTCCCACATGTCACACACAATAGCCGCCGTTTTGGCTGGGTCCCAAAACACGGTCTTGTAGAGAATTGAAAGCTGCCCACCTTCCGGACTGGCTGCTCGCCAGCGTGTAAAGAGGGCAAGCTTACCGGCCCGCTCGGAGCGAAATGCCTCGGCCGGCAAGTTTTGGGCCTCTTGAGCGAAGCTTAAAAACGCCCCACTCAATACCAGGCCACCTGCAATTCCCAGGAGCCAAAACCGCTTGGTGGAAAGCGTGGTCTTCATGGCAGGCACCTCTCCGAAAATTTGAAACAATGCCTGTGACAAAACTAAGGGGCAATTCACGTAGCAAAACTGGTACCGGAAGACGGATTTTCGATTGATGCTATATTGCCGAAAGATCGCTTCCAACCGGAAACAGGCAAAGCATTTGCGGCACGCGTTTTTCAACAACATCTTCGGGCGCCCAAATGGGATGGTGGATACGAATTTATAGAGAACTTTGTACGCCCCTCTGGGCTTCTTCGGGGAGATTCGCGGCTAGTTGTTCTCGGAAATGTCGGCCGAGCGCTTTACCAGGGCCAGCGCTTTTTGGCGGAACTTTGTATACGTTTCGTATCGGCCCTGAAGCCAAAGAAGCACCCATATGTCTCCCTGCGCAACAATAATGGGCCGGAGGTTGTCCTCTGCGGAATTTCGCGTCAAAGCCTCCCAGCGCCAGGTGGTTCCGCCATCGGGCGATCGCCCAAGGTAAAGCTCCCACCGACGCCTGCCATCCACAAGAATCGGTTGCCCAGTTACGGGGTCGGCATTTGTCGAAATGACGACAATTTCCGGCCGGGTAGGATGGATAGCTCCAAGGCCGGAATACTCCGCTTCCGCCGGGTAAAGCCTCGTTCCGGCGTGAGCTAATTGGACGTCTTGCCACGACTGACCATTCCAACGGGCGTACCGGTATACATGGTTCATTCCGCGGCGGCCGGTCTCTCGCGGCAGCGGATCGAGCACCACCGAATAGATAACGCAGGGATTGCCTTGAGGGTCTAGCTCAAGGTCGCAAGGCCAAGCAGTGCGATTGTCGCCAGCCACAAAAACTGGGGTGAAATCCTGGGGCCGGGGAGGTTTGCCGCCGAAGATGGTATCGCATACCAAAGTGCCGTCGCTGCGAGAAAGTCTGCCGTCCTTTAGATAACCGTGATAAATACTGGTATTCGTTCGGTTGGGATGGTCCTCCGTGAGGACGAAGTGGATAGTATCCTGCCGATTGTTTGCGTACTTAACATAGGGCCGGCGACGCGGCGAACCACTGTCGACAAGCCGGCCTACCAGCCGCCAACTCCTCCCCCAATCGTCCGAGATCATGATGTTGGGATCCCATTGGTCCGCGCGCACAAAGTTGTAAATCCGCCCTTTGGAACCCTCGGCTGGCAGGTAGTGTAGGTTCGAGTATGTCGCCCCAGCTGGGTGCTCGAAGACCTGCTCGGGAAGCCACTCGGTTGCATCTCCCGGCCGGACGCTTATTCGGAACCGCGTGAGCCGGTCCGTCCCGTGCCTGGTGTAAGCGGCTAAGTAGCGCCCATCGGGCAGGACCAAAAGCGCGGGAACATTATGATCGTCAACTTCAAGCCGTTCATGAAGGATTGTTCTTGTCACCGTGCCTGATGAAAGGTCGTATGTCGTCACGGTAATGTCGCCCGCGGACGTGACCCCGCCCACAAGGAGTTTCCCATTGTCAAGGATTGCCCTTTCGTCTTGGAACCAACACCAACTAGTGTCCGGATGAAGTACAATCGGCTCGTCGGCCGACGTCGCCTCCATGGTCAATCCCAGCGTTAAGAGGCATGTGGGTGCGAACAGGCTGAGTCCAGAAAGGCCTGACCTACGGGGACGCATAGGCTTGTTCCCTTGCATCGTATAGGAGGTACTCGCAACAAACAGGGTGGGAACCTCGGTGGGTTATTCGGCTACCTCGTAGTTAGTAGCAGCGAAACTTGGCTAGGGCTTTTCCACCATTGGCTCCGGGGTTGGCACCTCTTTGCCTTCCGGATTATAGCCGCCCCAATCCTTTGCTAGTCGGAGGAAGTTGCTAATAATCCGGCGGGAATTTTCTGGTGTGCCAGGCAGCTCGATATGGAACTGTGCCGCGTAGATGTAACGGTCTTTCATCCGCAGACATTGGTTTTCCGTAAGACCCTGTGGCCCTTTTTTGACGATTTGAACCCAGCCGTTGGGTACGTAGGCAATCTGGCCATAGTGGGCTTCCATTACCTCAAATACCTGGGGAAGGCCTTCGAAAGCAGGGTCCTGGGCAACCAAGCGAACTTGGTACTTGCCTCGCTCACCGATGTTTTGGCTGTAATCGCCGCACCGGGCTGGGCCGAGATGGCCGATGTGTGTGTACACAGGTGACCGCGGACTTTGTGGGTCGCGACAGCGCGGGCAATCCCACCGGTCATTTGTACCATGTTCCCAGATTAAAGCGAGGACTTGTGCTCCACCGCAAGCGCCCCAGATAGGTAGCCGCCTTCCCCTGAGGACTTCCTCCACACCTCGCCATGTCTCGGGGGGAACCTGGCACCATTCAGTGCCACTTCCGGTCAGAAAGGCGCAAAGGGGACGCGGTTCGGCAGAAACGAAGGCCTCATCAACATCCCGATAACAAATCTGCTGGAAGGCAAGCTCCCGCCACTCAGGGCATTCTCGGATGAGGTTGACGAAGAGATGAGGCGTATCCGGCGGCGTTTTGACCTTTATTTCGGTGAAAATAATAACCGCCCAGTCAGGGAAGGGAATGGCACTATCCGGCTCGGGATAGAATTCCACCTCGCGAAGTACCGGTGGCTCGCTTTCCCGCCCGCACATTAGCAGGCGAAGACCTAGCGCCATGCGCGGTTCCTTCAAGCGGTGGATGCGGAACATCCGGCGTTCATCCTGTATGTGTGTTTCAGACAGATCTTCCCACCGGATTCCATCGGGCGACCATTGCCAGCGATAATCTTTGGGTGCCTGCCGCAACGAAAGCTCCCCAGTCCCGTTAATTTGAAGGATACTGCCTACTTTTCGGGGCGATCCGAAACGAACGCTCCACCAACACTCTCGGACGCCGGAAGGGCCTTGCCAAACCGACTCGGGGCGGATGGAAAAGCGGTCGCCGTCCACGGCCCCGGCTGGGTTAGTGTTGCCGCCAGTAGCGGAGGCTTCGACGATGAAGTCAACGCCGATTTTTTCGGCCTGTGTCGACGAGGGGACGGCCGCGCACAGAGTAACCCAGAGTATGATGCTCGTCCAACGCAATGAAGGCTGGAGGATGAAAGTACTTCCTCGCGAACAAAACGGGCCCAGCTTGATCATAAGTTTTCTCACGGTGGGGCAAAAGCAGGTGTTCTTCTCGGTGTTGACAGACGTAAACATTGCCGATTGGCTCGGCTCCTGCGGGGCGTCATAAGGGAGGGCATGTTTGAAAGCCTAACGGGCGAGCCGCGTTGACGTATGTTTGAACCACCATGCGCCGGTGTCGGCACAATTTCCCCGAAGCTGGTCACCGGCAGGCACCGCCGGGGGCGATCGACTGTCATCTTACCGGCCCACTGGGCGTGCTTGAAGCAAAAAGGCCAGGGAACGCGTCCGGTGGGTGAGAGTCACAAGGGAAGTACTTGCCACGGAATGTCTTGCAAAATATGCCGTACCGGGCATTTTGCCGGGGAGTTCGGGTGGGGACCCTTTTCCCCGAGAGGACCGGCGGGGCGAGCCTAGTGACCTCTGGGAGCGCACTGCTTTAGGACGCGTCCGGTTTTAGCCAGAAGCTTTGAAGGAGCGGCTATCTTTCCTGCGGGTGCTCGCTATTGATTCGAACTGAGTTTGCACCCTTGTGGGCATGTTGGGGCCGAAACGTAGCGCATGGCGCGTTTTCGCCGGGCTTTCGCAATCCGCGGGGGCAGTTCCGACAGGTTGAGGCTCCGCGCTCGGTTGCTGGGGACCGGTGTTTAACGGCGGCTTTTCCCGACGTTGGATTCCTCTCCCAATCCGTCGGCACCCTGGCCAGTTGTGGAGGCAAGGTACGCACCCCCGCTTTTCGCTAGGAAGGTGTGCGGGCTGGCCCTGGTTGTGAAACTTCCGCGCGTCAGGTAGAATCCGCTTTCTTAACCCGGGCCCTAATGGCTGGAGGGGCGGTCTTATAGCTCGTTCCCTCGAAACTGGCCAGGGCGAGAAGGTTTTTGCCCGTAAATTTTTGAGCAGCCGACGGAGATTAATCGCTCGGATCGCTGGGGCAGCGCGCTTCGGAAATAAGGGGTGGAAAATGCCGGGAGGTGGGAAGTCACATTATTGATCAGAGGCTTTGTCCTCCGAACCGAAGACAGCGACCGGCTCGTCTGTAGGCCATTTGTTGTTTGTCGTGAAAAGACCAGCAAGTGCGAGCTTGAGATAAGCCATGGTATCAGTTGCGACCTTACCGGAAGAAAAGACGGTGGAGTCTCGCCGGGGTGAGGTGCTTCGGATTGCCGTTATTCCGGGCGACGGCACAGGGCCGGAGGTGGTAGCCGAGGCTTTAAAAGTCCTCGATGCTGTTGCCAAATTGGAAAACATTCAGTACGAAACGAAGCACTTTGATTACGGGGGCGAATATTACCTGCGCACTGGGGAAGTTTTACCGGAGGGTGCGCTCGAGGAGTTGGGAAAGTTCCCCGCGATCTTGCTTGGAGCGATCGGCCATCCGAAAGTGCCCCCCGGCATTCTGGAGCGCGGACTGCTTCTTGCTATTCGCTTTCACTTTGATCAGTACATTAATCTCCGGCCGGTGAAACTTTATCCAGGTGTGGAGACGCCTCTTGCGGGCAAAGGGCCGGAGGATATCGACTTTGTTGTTGTTCGGGAAAACACCGAGGACCTTTACTGCGGCATGGGGGGCTTTTTCCGCAAGGGGACGCCGTACGAAGTTGCTACACAAATCGCTATTTACACCCGTAAAGGCTGCGAGCGATGCATCCGCTGGGCTTTTGAATACACCCGGAAGCGGAATAAGAAGCGAAAGTTGACACTCGTAGCCAAAACCAATGTGTTAACTTACGGTCATGACCTGTGGTGGCGGACCTTCCAGGAAGTGGCGCGGGAATACCCCGACATCCAGACGGACTATAATCATGTCGACGCTTGCTGCATGTGGATGGTCAAAAACCCCGAGCAGTACGACGTCATCGTGACGACCAACATGTTCGGGGACATCATCACCGATTTGGCAGCGATCATCCAGGGGGGCATGGGCGTGGCGGCCGGCGCCAATATTAATCCGGAGCCCGGCGGCACGAGCATGTTCGAGCCAATGGGGGGGAGCGCGCCAAAATACACGGGCCTTGGCGTGATAAATCCGATTGCATGTATCGCGGCCTTGGCAATGCTCCTTGAGCACTGTGGATATCCCCGGGCTGCCGAGCGCGTCCAAAAGGCGATCCAGATCGTCACCGGGACTAAAATGAAAAGCCAGGCCGCAGGGAAAATGGGCTACACCACAAGCCAGGTAGGTGACCTCGTGGTGGAAGCTTTGGGGGCCGTTTAACGAGCCCAAGACGCGATCAACTTTTACCTGCCCTTGGCTTAATAGTCAGAGTGAGGCCTGTCCCGGCCAGACATGAATAGTGGAAAGAGAGCGATCGTTCCCAGCCGGGTTTTGTTGACATTTTAGAAACCAGTGTCATCCGCGATGAAAAGTTAGTTTGAGCGACTGAGGGCCGGCGCTACTGGTTCAGTGATTGGCTCGCTTTTGCGACGGATGTGGCCTAATACACATTGGCTAGTTTCAGGGGGTTAGGAAGGCAAGATGCCGATTGGCGAGAGGATCCAGCGACTGTTTGACCTTTCTGGACGCGTGGCTTTGGTGACGGGGGGAAGTCGGGGGATTGGCCGAGCGATCGCCGGTGGATTGGCCGACGCTGGGGCCGATCTTTTCATTTGTGCGCGCAAAGAGGAGACGCTCCGGCAGGCGGCTCAGGAAATCTCGGCGCAAACGGGCCGACGAGTGGAATGGGTGGTGGCCGACGTCTCCTCTCGACAGGAAGCCCAACGTGTGGCCGCTACAGCCTTGGAGCGGTTCGGGCGGGTGGATATTTTGGTGAACAACGCCGGGTGGAACATTCCGCAGGCCATCGACGAGATTCGCGATGAGGATTGGGACTATCTAGTCGAACTTAACTTGACGAGTGTGATGGCCCTGACGCGGGCACTTGTCCCTCAGATGAAAGCCCGCCAATGGGGACGCATCATCCACATCTCATCCATCATGGGACTTGCCAGCACTCCGAAGCGGAATGCCTATTCCGCCACCAAGGGGGCGCTTGTTGCTATGGCAAAGGCGACCGCCCTCGACCTAGGACCCTTTGGGATTACGGTCAACTGCATTGCTCCCGGACCCATAGCGACAGAAATGCCCATGTCGATCCTGTCTAAGGAGCAGCAACAGGCGTTAGCTGCCCGAACTGCCCTAGGTCGCTGGGCGGACCCGGAGGAGCTGGTGGGGGCGGCCCTTCTCTTGGCAAGCGAAGCAGGACGGTACATCACGGGCACGTGTTTAGTAGTAGACGGCGGTGCACTTGCCCGAATTTTCTGACCCTCACTCGGGTGCAACCCCGTACAAGGCGCGTTTCATAAAGGAGCGTGGGGGTTCCAGCCGGTTTGTCGCTGTGTTCCGTTTTGCCGAAGCAGACTGGCGGGATGTTCACCTGTTTTGGGGGCGGCAAATACTCGTCCCACCAAGATTCTGTCCATCCGGACCGACAAAATTCCCGATTTTCCATGGGCGGTTGGATGCCATCCGGTAACCCGGCAGATAATTGCCATTAAATTTGTCCATTTGCTTGAGTACTCCGCCATTTGCCGAACAAATTCCGGGAGATTCCGGCCGCATGGGGGGCAGGACTGAGCCCGTGAAAGGGAGGGGGCATGCCGTGGGTCGGAGATAAAGGAACTGCGGACTTTGCCCGGACGGTTCGGCATAAAAGCTCGTACGGAGGATCTGTGCGGATAACCTACATTCAATCCCCGTGATCCCCTCTCTTGGGTGACATGGGGTGCCGCTTCTTGTTAGGGTGGACAGCGGTCCTCCGTTGAATGCACGTGTGGGCTCATTCGCGGATAACTGGCCACGAACAGCTGGTCTTGTCATTCGACCCGGCGAAGAAGTTCCACCAGCGCTCCTGTCCGGACATTCTTGCTTGCAATGAGCCGGCGGTTGTCGAATGGCAGTTCCCCATGGCCGCTTGGCGGGGTCACATTCTTTGGGAATTTCAGCCTTACAAAGGCGGCCGCGGGAGCTTCCAACCAGCGCCTCTGAGGAATTTGGCCAAGACGAAAATGGTTGCGCGCGGTAAACTTGGTCAAACTGAGGGAACTGTGCGGAGCGGACAGGCCAACTCGGCAGTTAAGACGAAGCGAGCTTCGCTGGCTTTGGCAAATTTCCCGCCTAAGCGGGCACAAACCACCACGGAAGCGCCCGTTTAACCGGAGCCCTCGGGCGTTTCGAAGTCCTTTTGTTTCCCCCTGGAGCAATACCTGGCAAAAACAATTCCTCCCATAGCAAAGGGCCCAAGTCGTGGAGTTAAGAGGATTTTCAGCCCTACTCCCCTGTAGCTTTCTCCACAAGGCTTTAATCCTAGTTGGAGTCAGCCTTCTTGCTGTTTGCTTTTTTGTGCTGGGTTGTGGCGGCCCGGCGTCGGAGGATCTGGGAACAGCTGAACCTTTCGAAGAATCCTCCCCAATCGCGGGGCAAGGCGGTGCATCCTTACAGGTGCGCTCTGTCGAGGCTGAAGGCGGCTCCGGCCCGACCTCGTCCCCCGGCTCCTCCGGCGTTCCTGTGCAGGAAAGCGGCGGCGGTGGCTCTCGTCCAGCAAGCGCGAAGCCGTCCGAGAAATTTGTCCTGGGCGATTTGATTCAGCCCTTTACTCCGCCCACCTGGGAAGAGCTTCAAAAAGTAGAGTGGATTGATCAGCCGGTCTTAGATTCTCTTCAACTTTTGCGGGAGCGGCAGGCAAACGAGCAACCGTTGGCCACCGTGGAGGAAGCCCTCCGGCTGATGAATAACTCCCCGGAGGCTAACGCGAAGATTCTCTCGGCTTTGGGGCGGCTGCCTGCCTCCGATGACGAAGTGGAGTGGGAAGCGACCATCTATCGGCACACCGCTGCCGATGTCAAGAGCACGAACCCCTTGATGATCGATTCGACCATCGAGTTCGACGTGATCGGGCTTACCGGTTTTGGTCTCTTTAGCTTCGATTGGAACTTTCGCCCATTTGCTTCCAAAGATGCCGTCGTCTCCTGGCAAACAAGCAAAGACCGCATGATGGACAAGATCGTGATGCGCCGCGATCTGGTCTGGTCGGACGGCCGGCCTATTACCGCGCATGATGTGGTCTTTTCGTTTAAGGTGATTATGTCCGACAAAGTGCCGATCCCGGCTATGCGTAGTGGCACCGAGCAGATCAGATGGGTTGAGGCTTATGACGATTATACCCTAGTATTTTTCCACAAGGCACCACTGGCCACCAATGTCTGGAACATAAACTTTGGTATCATTCCCAAACATATTTACGAAAAGTCGATTTACGAAGATCCCACGCTACAAGACAGCGAGTATCACCGGCGCTACGAGGAATCCCCGGTGTGCGGAGGGCCTTATAAGCTTGTCTCGAGAAGTCGCAATCGGGAGATCGTGCTCGAGCGGCGGGAAGAATATTACATGTTTCAGGGTAAGCAGGTGCGAGACAAGCCGTTCTTCCGGCAGATCCGCTTCAAAGTTTTGCCTGATCCGACGGTCTCTTTGATGGCTTTAAAGCGGGGCGACATTGAGGAGATGATCCTCACCGCCGAGCAATGGGTCACGCAGACTAATGATGCCGACTTCTATCGTCTTAACACCAAGGTTTACGCCACCGAGTGGACATATTTTTACTTTTGCTGGAACACCCAAACACCGTTCTTCAGGGATCGGCGGGTTCGGCAAGCGATGGCGTATGCCTTCGACTATCGGGAAATGTTTGACAAGATTCTCTACGGCCTTGCCGAGCCCTGTAACGGCATCTTCCACCCCACATCGCCGTGGGCGCCAAAGCCGCCGCTGCCCTTCTTCCAACAAGATCTCGACAAGGCCGAAGCCCTTCTCGAGGAAGCAGGTTGGACCGATAGCGACGGCGATGGCATTTTGGACAAAGTTGTAGATGGCAAGCGCGTTCGTTTCGAGTTCAGCATGTTGACGTCGAATGTCCCCGTCCGAATAGCTATCGCTAACCTCATGAGGCAGTGTTTGGAGCGAATTGGGATCATCTGTCACGTTCGTCCACTTGAGTTTACCGTCCTTCAGGAGCGGACTCGATCTGGTGATTTCGAAGCGTTCCATGGTGGCTGGGGCACAGGGGCGGATCCGGATACGGCGGAGAATATCTGGAAGACCGGGGAAATGCGAAACTTCGGGCGGTATTCCAATCCGGAGGTTGATCACCTTTTTGAGTTGGGCAAGCGGGAGTTTGACCTAGCCCGCCGGGCCAAAATCTATCAACAAATCCATCGCATCCTCTACGAAGATCAGCCGTACACTTGGCTTTACTTCAGACCGGCCATGTATGCGTTCAACAAAAAGCTCCGGGGTTATACGTTTAGCCCGCGCGGTCCTTACCATTTTGGTCCGGGATTTGGGGCCATTTACAAAACAAGGCTGCTGCCGTAAATCACAGTCCGCGCTGAGCCGAAGGGTGTCCAAGAAAAAGTTATCCAAGCTGAGATTAGGCGAAGTGCTTTCCGGCCTGCTTATGCCATTAGGGAAAAAGGGCCGGTTCGTGAGGTTGTTGACTCGCTTCGGGGGGCCAAAGGTTTAGGATAATGCGGCAATTCACTTGGACTTTGACGAAGGGGGGCCTGGTGGGGGCAAGTCGGCCGTTCGGGCATGCTCACACCGAAACTAACTTAGAAGTTCTGCCCACAGCGGCGAGGCTTCTGCCCGTCGAAAGTCAGGTTTGGGGCTTGCTGCAGTGCCTCGGGCAATATTAGCTGGGGAGGTATGCGGAAGACAGCATGCTAGCTTACCTTGTTCGGCGAATTCTAATCGGACTTTTGACCCTTGTCCTTATCACGTTTGTCGTTTACGCGCTCATCCGAAACATGCCGGGAACACCGTTGACTTATCAGCTTGGGGAAACGGACCCTAGCCGAAAGATCCGTCCGGAAGACCTAGAGCGGATGAAGCGGGCGTACGGGTTGGACAAGCCCTGGTATGTGGCGTATTTTCAGTGGATGGGCAATCTTCTTCGCGGGGACCTGGGAAGGTCTTTGTCTCGAAAACAGGCGGTGAGTGTTCTCATTGGTGAGCGGATCGGCCCGACACTTCTTCTTTCGGCCACGTCGTTGATTTTAGCATATCTGCTTTCGGTTCCCTTGGGGCTTTATGCGTCGGTGCGGAACGGCACATACGACGAACGCATCATCAGCACGCTTTTGTACATGTTATACTCGCTTCCTTCCTTTGTGGCGGCACTTTTCCTGCTTTCCGTGTTTGCGATGCAACTTGCCGGTACACCGTTCGAATTGCCGCTTTTCGGCATGTATAGTGACCATTTTCGCGAGCTGCCGTTTTTCGGCAAAGTACTTGATATTATGCGACATATGTTCTTGCCGGTTCTCTGCTACACATACGGCAGCCTGGCTTATTTTTGCCGGTTTGTCAAATCGAATATGCTCGAGGTCATCCGGCAGGATTACATCCGCACCGCCCGGGCCAAAGGAGTCCCTCCCACGCGAGTGGTCGTGGTCCATGCCTTCCGAAATACTTTGATTCCTTTTGTCACCCTTGTTGGCTTGACTCTGCCAGGGTTACTAAGTGGGTCGGTGATCTTGGAACAAATTTTTGCTTGGCCCGGAATGGGGCGGCTTTTCTTCGAGGCGATTACCGAACGTGACTATCCCACCATTATGGGTTTGGTGCTCATGTTTTCGGTGTTGACGTTATTGGGTCAGCTCCTGGCGGACATCCTCTACGCGGTGGTCGACCCGCGCGTGACGTACTCGTAGCGGGCGTCGCAATAAGCTAGGTGTTCGTAAACGACCTGGGGTGTTTTGCAGCGGCCATCCGTAGGAAATGTGGAAGTTGATGTTGACCTTGCTAGGCATGGAATGATCCCAGGACGGCGACAAAGAGACCAATTCGCCAAGGGAAAACCGTGCGAGTGTTGCGTGCCTGTGCTCGTGGCCGAAAAGTGAGATAGTAATCGGAACCAGGATTGCTGGGCCGAGATGAACAAAACCATGGTTGAAGCCAGGGATCAGCTAGCTGGTGCAAGCACTGAGAGCGGAAGGGGCGGTTTGGAAGCGCCCGGATCACGCGGGTTCTGGGCCGAGGCATGGATTCGCTTTCGCCGCCGGCGCCTGGCCATGATCGCCCTGTGGTATGTGGTCATTCTGGCCATCGTGGGTGTGCTATCGCCGGCGATCGTAGGGACCCGGCCTATTGTGTGCAAGTACAAGGGACGCATCTATTTTCCGGCCCTTGCTTACTACAATCGGCGATGGGAGCCGGCCATCTTTTTTCGCGACAAGTTTCGTCAGCGCTACCCAGAGAACCTCAAAAAGCGGGATCCAACCAGTTGGGCCATCTGGCCACTTGTTTATCAGGATCCTTATCGCCGCGTGGGAGAAAACGAATGGCCCGGCCAGCCCGGGAACCCCACAGGTGCTCAGGGAAGGCCTAATCGCTACAACCTCATGGGCACTACCCAGGAAGGTATCGATGTCTTTGCTCAAATGGTCCATGGGGCACGCACAGCGCTTCTGGTAGGGTTTGTGTCAACGGGCGTGGCGGCAGCAATCGGGATTTTTATCGGGGCTTTGGCTGGTTATTTCGGCGGCTGGATAGACATCGTGCTTAGCCGGCTGATTGAGCTTGTGATGTGTGTTCCGACTCTTGTGTTGATTCTTGCTCTGCTGGCCATCATCGACAAGCCCACCATTTGGCATGTGATGCTCGTGATTGGTGTGACAGGGTGGACGGGGATCGCTCGGTTGACAAGGGGCGAATTCATCCGGCTAAAAAATACCGAGTTTGTGCTTGCAGCCCGGGCGTTGGGGGCCGGCGGGCTGCGAATCATCTTTCGCCACATCCTGCCCAATGCGTTGGCCCCTGTGCTTGTGCCGATTAGCTTTGGAGTCGCCTCAGCAATACTGATTGAAAGCGGGCTGAGCTTCCTCGGATTCGGACCGCCGCCACCACATCCCAGTTGGGGAACGCTGCTCAACGCCGGCCGAACTAACTTGCAAATGTGGTGGCTCATCCTTTTTCCCGGCTCAGCAATATTTTTAACGGTTTTGGCTTACAATTTAATCGGCGAGGCTATTCAGGAGGCCACCGACCCGCGGTTGCGGGAAGCCGGAAAATAAACATCGCGGCAGTGCACTGGGAAAGCTCTACCGGCGAAAAAGAAGCTCGGTGACGCACATAGGGCTGAGATTCGTTGACTTACTCCCCCTGGTTTGCTTCACTTAGGACACGCAATGAGTCAGCCGATCCTTGAGGTTGTTGACCTTAAGACTTATTTCTACACCGACGAGGGTGTCGCCAAAGCTGTCGATGGTGTGTCTCTTACAATTCCGCGCGGGGAAACGGTGGGACTCGTGGGGGAATCGGGTTGCGGCAAGTCAATGACCGCCCTTTCCATCATGCGTCTTGTACCACCCCCGGGCCGAATCGTCGCAGGGAAAGTGATCCTCTACGATGATAATCAAGCACAGGTGCTCACCGACCTACCCGAGCGGGAAATGCGAAAAATCCGCGGGCAAAAGATTTCCATGATTTTTCAGGAGCCGATGACGTCGCTTAACCCGGTGTTTACGATCGGCTACCAGATAGCTGAGGCCATCCTTCTCCATCAACCCAACGTCTCTCGTCGTGAGGCTTGGGATTTAGCAGTGGACATGCTTCGGAAGGTACACATCGCCGATCCGGAGCAGGCCGCCGAGTCTTATCCGCACCAATTCGCCGGGGGGATGAGGCAGCGGGCGATGATTGCCATGGCCTTGGCGTGCCAGCCGAAACTCCTGATTGCGGACGAACCGACCACCGCTCTTGATGTGACGATCCAGGCACAGATTCTTGATTTGCTTCGCCTGCTCCAGTCGGCTGAAAAGCTATCCATTCTGCTCATCACGCATGACCTGGGGATTGTGGCAGAAATGGCCTCCCAGCTTGCCGTGATGTACGCAGGTCAAATTGTTGAAAAAGGGCCGGTCGAACGCGTTTTTAATCGACAGTATCATCCGTACACGTACCTCCTTTTGCGGAGCCGACCTAGTTTGGGGTTGCCGAAAGATCGGAAATTGCCTGAGATTGCTGGGGAAGTGCCGAAAGCCACAGCTTACCCCGGTGGATGCCGATTCCACCCCCGCTGTCCGTTTGCCGAGCCTGTCTGCCGCGAGGTGGAACCTGAGCTTTTGCCGGTGGAAGAAACCGTGGCTGCCAAATGCCATTTTGCCGGCAAACTTGATTTCGAGGCGTGGTCACAACGGGCGGTCACCCCCGGTGTTGCGGGCGAAAAGTAGCTGTATGGGCGGTCGGAAGGCTCTTGGATCCGGGCTTCCTTCCGGCCGGGGCCGAGGCCAGGTCGCTAGAGGCCTGCCGGACAGGCACGTTCTGCAAGAGACAGTGTCTTAAGAAGGAGTTGAGACTATTGGGTATGGCTGGGGAATGCACCTGAAAATGATGGCGGCGTATCTGAGCCTCGGGCGAAATATTCCGTTTTTGGTAGTGGGCTCCTGAGGGCCAATGCCTGCGGGTTGACGTTGGCTATCTTAGTTGCTGGGCAACGCATTCGAAAACCTAGCTAGGACAATGATTGCGGCGAACAAGTCGGTCATATTACGAGTGGAAAACCTGAAGAAGTATTTCCCCATTCGCCGGGGAATTTTCTCGCGCGTGGTCAACCACAAGCGCGCCGTGGACGATGTTTCTTTTGTTGTTTATGAACAGGAAACATTGGGGCTTGTTGGAGAGTCAGGCTGCGGGAAAACTACCATAGGGCGGACCATTCTGCGATTGTACGAGCCCACGGCCGGCCGGGTTTTCTTCGGGGAGCGAAATCTCCTGGAGCAATCGGGGGAGGAGCTTCGCCGATTGCGCCGGCAGATGCAGATGGTTTTTCAAGATCCCTACGGGTCGCTTAACCCGCGGATGACCGTCCGCGCCATTGTGGAGGAGCCGCTTATCATCCACGGGACGCTTACTCCCCGGGAACGATTGGAGCGGGTCTGCGCGACACTGGCCGAAGTGGGCCTTGGCCAAGATGCGTTAAACCGCTATCCGCATGAATTTTCCGGTGGGCAGCGTCAGCGAATTAGCCTGGCCCGAGCGCTTGTCCTCCAGCCGAAATTTCTTGTCCTCGATGAACCGCTGTCGGCTCTAGATGTGTCGATTCAGGCTAAGATTATCAACCTCCTTGTCGACTTGCGAGCCAAGAAACAGCTTAGCTATCTTTTCATCTCCCACGATCTGTCGGTGGTGGAATACCTTTCGGATCGGGTGGCGGTGATGTACTTGGGGCAAATTGTGGAGCTTGCGCCAGCGCGGGAAATCTATAGCCGGCCCCTTCACCCATACACGCAAGCCCTGCTTTCGGCCGTGCCAAGTATTAACCCGGGCGCAAAACGCAATCGAATCATCCTAGAAGGCGAGGTCCCCAGCCCCATCAACCCGCCCCCTGGTTGCCGGTTCCATCCACGGTGTTGGCTTCGTCGACCCGTGTGTACGCGCCTGGAGCCACGGCGGCTCAATTTGGACGGCCATGAGGTGACTTGCCATGCTGTAGAAAAGAAATTCTTCGGCACAGGTGAATATGAGCCGTGATTAAAGGGTGCCTATGGTAAACTATTGTTTCCTCGGGCGCCGGCTTTTGGAAAATGAAGGCACTTTCTGAGAAAGCATGTATCCAAAGGAAAGGATGAACCACCCAGGACGGAAGGTTGGACGATAAGTGACCATGGCCAAAAGCAGGATCCTTATTGCCGACGACAATGCCGCCAATGTCGAGCTTCTGGAGGTTTTCCTCAGCGAGCTTGATTGTGAAATAGCCGTTGCTGTGGACGGATTAGACACCCTGCAGAAGGTTGCGACTTTCAAACCGGACCTGATTCTGCTGGACATCATGATGCCCAAACTGAGCGGGTTTGAAGTGTGCCGAAGGATTAAGGAGAACCCGCAGACACGAAACATCATGGTGCTCATGGTCACGGCACTTAACGAGCTAGGCGATATCGAACGGGCAGTCGCTGCCGGGTGCGATGATTTCCTTAGTAAGCCGGTAAACAAGCTAGAGTTGCTTAAGCGGGTGGAGAATATGCTGAAACTTCGGCACGTTACTGACGAATTGGAGCGACTCCGCCGCTACATTGACAGCATGGAGCAGGCAAATCGCCCGGTACCTCGGTAGGGAGTTGGGTTGAGGCAGATAAGGGTTCGGCGACCTTCACTTAAGCTCCGGTAAAAAGTCCCCCTTTGTGGAGCCAACTTGCCAGATTTCGCCCTTGGCGTGGGGGAAGCGATCGGCGCTTTCCGGTCATCAACTTCTCGAGTGCTCGTCCACTTTTGCTTTGACTTGCCCAGGTCAGCCGGAGGACCTTGCCCAGATTAGCCGGAGGATATTTGTCAGACTGTGCCGAAGGATTTGCTGCTTATCCCTGGGTCCTGCTACGGAATTCCGTTTGCCGTTTAGCCCACCTTACGCGTTCGGTCGGAAGGTTAGCAGCCTCCCCGGCAAGGAGATTTCGGGCATCTTCTGTCGAGGCGGCATCGTGGCATCCAGATCAGTTCAGTTCTCTGGTGATCTTTTATTTGGATGGCCAATTGACATTACCGCTTGTCGCTCGGGCACTTTCTCCGCTAATTACTTACCTCGTCAAACCGTGGTCACTCCGTGCGTCGCCGTTGGTGTCCCGAGTCGGTGGGGGGAAGGTATCTCGACTAGGTTGATTGGATTAATGCTGGAGAATGCGGGTCTTGGTGAAGTCAAAAAGGAGGGAAAGATTGGCAGATCCGCTGCCCAAACTTGAGGAAAGGTGGCGCTCTTCGGAACGAACCTAGTTGTTTTGGGAGCCGTCATCTGGCGCCCAGACTAATTTGGGGGAAAGAGTTTCGCGAGTTGCTTGCGCATATGCGAAGGAAATCCTTCTAGAATCCGCGGTTGTTTCGGTGTAGCGGAAATGCAAACAAATTGAAACCTCTCTAAATCTTGCTACTTTTCGTCTGTTGACTTTTCACGAGCGGTTTGCTCCTTGAGGGGTTTTCAACACCGGCGGAGCTTTTCACCACTTGGGCCGGCAAGGCTTCTGGAAAAGACAGGTCACCTTAAGGAGAGGTGCCTTTGACTTTAGCAACCGGCGGTTCTTGCCCACGACAATTAGCTCTTCTCATCGCTATTATCGTCGACACTGCCGCAAGCGCGGCGACGGCCCTGCCGGCAGGGCTTTCCGTAAACCTCTCTGCGCCGACGACTACGCTTGCTGCCGCAAGTTCCGAAGCTACTGGGCCACCATCGGCAGATCCCGTGGTAGGGGCATTTGACTCTTTATCCACCCTCCCGGGATCAACCTCCGGTATCGCGCGGGAAGAGTTACCGCGGCTCACCACTCCCCTCGGCCCCCCGGAAGGAATCTGGCCATTAGTGACGTCTTCTCCAGCCAAAGAGGGGTTGCCACCTCTTTACTCTCCGCTGCCGGTGGGCCCTCCTGCCGCCCCAGTGCCTTTTGGCAGTGGTGCCTCGCCAAGTAGTCTGCCCCCGAGCGGTCCGGTGGGACCCTCATCGCCAATCGGAGGCAAGGCAAGCGATTCAACTGAAGCAACCAGTGCTAGGACTCACGGCGATCCCGTCGTGGTCGAAGTCCGGATCGTCGGCAATCAGCGGATAGCCACTGAGCGGATCCTTGGGCAGATCCGAACGCGGGCTGGTCGGCCGTTTGATGCGCGGATTATCGAGGAAGATGTTCGCCGGCTTAATCAAACTCGCTGGTTTGCCACGGTTCGAGTGTACTGGCAACCAGTACCGGAGGGACGGATTGTCATTTACGAAGTGGTTGAACGTCCGCTCATTCAGTATGTGAAAGTCGTTGGCAACGAATGGTACCCAAAGAAAAAGATCTTGGAAGAGGCTGGCATCCGTGCCGGAGACGGGTTCGATCCGTTTCTCGTGGAGGAAGCACGCCGCAAGATCGAGGATTTCTACCGACAACGGGGGTTTTCCAAAGTCCGCGTGACAATCGTGGAAGGGACCGAGCCTGACGATCCTGGTGTCGTTTTTCTCATTAGTGAAGGGCCACGTCAACGTGTCCTGTGGACGGATTTTGTGGGTAATACCATTTCTAGTGATGCAAGGCTGCGTACAAAGGTGCAGACAAAGCCAGGTTGGTTTTGGCTATGGGGAAGATACTTTAGCCCTCAACAATTGGACCGAGACGAGATTCAGCTGACTGATTATTACCGCAGTTTGGGGTTTTTCCGAGCGCGCATTGGCGAGCCGCTTGTCGAATTTAATGATGACCGCACCTGGGCCACGGTCCGGTTCGTTGTGGACGAAGGTCCGCGCTACGTGGTCCGCGAGGTTCGGTTTCGAGGAAATACCCTATTTGATGAAAACGAGCTAAGGGAGGCACTTGAGCTTCAGCCGGGCAAGTATTTCAACCAGGGGCAAATGGAGGCCGACGTCAAAACCCTGCAAGAGAAATACGGCAGCATCGGGTATGTATTTGCCGATATACGGGCTGAGCCGCGGTTTCTCGAAGAACCAGGGCAGCTTGATCTTGTGTACAACATTCAGGAAGGAGTGCGGTGCCGAGTTGGTCGGATCGATGTGGCAATCAAGGATCAGCATAACTCGCTTACCCACACCCAGTGGAGTACGGTACTGAATCGGATTTCGCTTGCTCCGGGGGACATAGTGGATATTCGCGAACTTCGGGCAAGCGAGCGGCGATTGCGGGCCTCCGGGCTATTCGAGGTGGATGCCACCAAGGGCATCGCGCCCAAAATTGTTGTTGTCCCGCCAGATCCGGAGCAAGTCGAGGCGATCTTAGCACGACGTCGACAAGGGGAAGTTCGTGGGCAAAATAACGAGCATGGCTCCCCTTGCAACCTGCTCCCGGCCCTCCTCCGGGTCCTTCCGCTTCCGGCCAGATGGATTTCCGGCCAAGCGGCGGAGAACGAACTGCCCGGTCTTGGAGATTGCGGGGAGGAACCGGCGGTTTTCCGGCCGTCTAATCCTGATTGCTTCGTCGTGCTCCGGCTGGAGGGGCGGCTTGCTCCTGAAATTGCGGGGCCGGGTTCGGGGCAGCCCGAAGAAACTAACCCGGGGATTATTCAACAAGCTGGCGAAAAAGAGGATGCACCCAATCCCCGCTCAGGTGGTCCCCACAAGGGGCGCGACGAAGCGGGCTCCGCTAAAGGCGAGCTCTCTGGGGGAGTATCCCACGATGGGGGGACCGCGCTTTTCCGAGGGCAGTACACGCCAGAGGGCGGAGTTAGCCTTTGGCCGTTAAGGCCGATTCGGCCCTACGGTAGCCGTTATGGCGTCCTTGTCAACGAAAGCGCAGCCGGACATCCTTCGGCGGGCGCGGCCGGAGGTTCAGCCCCGGCACCTGGCGGCGGACAACTCGCCGGACAGACTCCCGCCGGGCTTACAACCCCGGGTTCATCAGGAGCGAGCACAACCGGCGGAGGAAGGGATCAGAATGGATCGCCCCTTGTCCCGGCCTACTCCCCCTCAGCAGGGGATGTCTATTTTCACCAGAAGAGTGGATCATCACCCCAAGTTATGTCGCGGGGGGTAGTTGTGGGGGCGGGTAGCAGCACCGCCACGGCTTCCGCCGGCTCTCCTAATTCGATGGCTTCTCCCGGAGGACCGGGGCTCTCTCAGGGAAACGTCGCAGGAGAGGCTCCATCCCCTGCGGGAATAGATCCCGGGGGGAGTGGGGTGCCTCCAAATCCGGGGATTGCCCCTGTGCCAACTCCCCCCCCTCATGTAGCCCCCGATGTGTTGCCGCCTCTTAGGGGTGAACCACCCGATACCGAGCCAACGTTGCCTGTTCCCCTCCAACCTGAGGTTTATGAAGGCCGTACCGGCCGAATCATGCTCAGTGCCGGGATCAACTCCGATGCAGGCCTAATTGGGTCAATTATTATCGACGAACAAAACTTTGATTGGCGGCGCTGGCCCAGGTCCTGGGAAGACATTCGGAATGGCACCGCCTGGCGCGGGGCGGGACAGCGGTTTCGCCTGGAGGCGGTGCCGGGCACCGAGGTCCAGCGCTACATGGCAACGTTTCAGGAACCGTACCTTTTTGACACGAATGTTAGCCTGGGCCTAAGCGGATTCTTTTACAATCGTCGCTACGAAGAGTGGGACGAAGATAGGCTGGGTGGCCGAGTGGCTTTCGGGTACCAGTTTACCCACGATCTCTCTGGCACTTTTGCAGTCCGGGCCGCAGAGATTGAGATCTATGACCCGGCGGTGGCACCGGGATTGGTGCCCGAACTGGATGAGGTTTTAGGTTCCAACACCTTAGTGGGGCTGGGAGTGACACTCACCCACGACACCCGGGACAGTGCATTTCTCCCCACGGAGGGACACTATTACGAGATGAGTTTTGAGCAAGTACTAGGTTCTTTTGATTACCCGCGGGCTGAGGTTGAGTTTCGTCGATACTTTTTGCTTCGTCAGCATCCGGACGGCTCTGGCCGGCACGTCTTGGGCCTTTCCACACGCTTGGCTTATACCGGCAACAACACCCCCATTTATGAGCACTATTTCGCGGGGGGATATTCGACGCTACGGGGCTTTGAGTTCCGGGGGGCCAGTCCGCGGGATCCAGTAACAGGCCTGCGCGTGGGCGGGCATTTTATGCTCTTGGCTTCGGCCGAGTACATGTTTCCGCTGACAGCTGATGATCTCCTGCGGGTGGTGATTTTTTGCGATACAGGAACGGTTCAACCGGATATCGACGATTGGACGCAAAAGTACCGGGTGGCGCCGGGGTTTGGGTTGCGGATCACAATTCCTGCTTTGGGGCCGGCACCGGTGGCCCTGGACTTTGCTTTCCCAGTATCAAAGGAGCGGGGAGACGACGAACAGGTGTTTAGTTTCTTCCTCGGCTTTTTCCGGTGACGGGCTAGCCCCTTTTGCTCAACCGGGTAGGCAGCCGGCAAGTGCGGATTATTTGTTCCCGACTGTTAAGCTATTGCCCGTAACAGGTGGGGCCAAGAAGTGTGGGCCGAACCGTATCATACAGGTGTGGAGAACTCTGGACTTACTCCCCGAGCCCCAGAGGCTCCGACAAGCTGAAATTTCGGGGTCCTAAGATCATAAAGCGCTTTCCCCGAACGACATTTTTCCGATCGCAGCGTTGATGAAATCTCGATTTTCCTGGGAAAGGGAAAAGCACGGTGTTTGTAGCGGCGACATCAAGATGCTTCTGTGACCGACCGTGGCATGAAGCAATCGAACAGTTGGCGGAACTTGAGTTTTCGTACCTAGAGATAATGATCCACGAAGAAGATGGGCACTTTACTCCCGACCAGTTAGTGAGCGATTTCCCCCGCGTGTTGACAGCATGTCGGGACACGCAACGGTTAACACCGGTAGCACTTAGCCTGGATTCCCGAGCGGTCGGGCCCGCTTATATTCGTCAGTTTGAGGCATGTTGTCGACTAGCCAATGCCCTCAAGGTGGTGACTATCACTGTGCGATCGGCGGAGCTGGGGACTCCGTTTAACGCCGAGGTCGAACGCCTTGTGACCTTGGTGCGGATGGCCGCGGTGCAGGGGGTAAAGGTCTGCCTGCTTACCGAAGCCGGCCGCATGAGCCACGACCCGCTTAATGCCGCTACCTTCTGCAATTACGCCAAGGGATTAGGCATTACGCTTGACCCGAGCTACTATGTTTACAAAGTGGAGCGGCAATACAAGCTGGATCCCATCTTGCCATATGTTCGGCACTTGCGGTTGCGGGACACGAAGCCGGACGCCTTCCAGGTTCGAGTGGGCCAGGGGCAAATCGAATACGGCAAACTGCTCAATCAGCTGGGCCGTTACAATTATGATCGAGCCTTGTGTGTTGACATGAAGCCTTTGCCCGGTGTTGACCATGCTGCGGAGCTCCGGAAAATCCGGTTGCTGCTGGAAAGCCTCATTTAGCAAGGCCGGCTGGGTGGGCACCGTAACGGTAATACGTTGCCTAAAAGATCTCTTTGGAGTGCAAGGAATGCCGGCTTTTGAGTAGGATTTGTGACAAACGGTACTCGGAACGCCTCGAACTGTGGCTTGTCGGAAAACCAGCCCCGGGGTAGGCCGTGGTTCCGGCCGCAGGTCATTCTGGGCTTTCAGCTGAGGGATGGGCGGCCATCGGTTCGGGCAGACGGTAGCGCGGCTCGGCCAGGCCAAATGTCAACATTCCTGCCCCCAGGACGCTAAGTGCGGCGAGGGAGAAAACGACCTCGAAGCTCGTCGCATCGATGAGCCAACCAAAAATGGGGCTGAAAGCCAACGGCAAGGCTAGTCCCAAGTTGACAATGCTTTGATATGCAGGATGAAGCTGCGGTTCGCAAAGCTCCAGGGCGTAGTTAAAAATCACGCGATTGACCAGAGGAGCAAGCCCCAGGGGCAAATACACTAGCCAATACCACTGGCCGGAAATGTGGGCCGGCAAGCTCGTGATGCCCAAAGCGGCCAGGGGGCTAATGGCGCTGCCAAAGATCAGAATCCGCATGGCCAAGCGGTTGCCCTTCCAGTCGGCCAAAGGACCCACGGCCAAACTGAATATCCCGACGGCCACACTTTGCGCGATTACCCAGACTGTCAGATGTCCCGCCGTTGCTTCAAATCGAGCTCGCCCAAAGGCTTGGTAGTGAGGCGTCAACATCCAATTTGCGCTGACAAAAAAGCAGATAGCAAGCAATTGGCGAAGATCCTTGTCCTGCCTAATGGCCGTCCACCAATGGTAAGCGTGCTCACCACGGGGTTTGTCTCGGCTGCGGTCGCGTCGTGGTTCCCAAACCGCTAGGACAACAAGTGCGGAACTTCCAAACCCGATGGCCGCCGCCACAAAAATGTAGCCGAAGCCATTTGCCGGATCGGCAAACCACCTTCGCAGCAAAAACCAGCCGAGGATAACCGAAGGGATGGTGCCTACAAATGTGGACAATTGAAGGAGCTGGCCCCGGCGCTCGGGTCGAATAAGTTTGCCTTGCAAACTTCCGAAAAGCACCTGATAAAAGCCGTTGGCCACAAAAAAGCCGAAATACACCGCCAGGACGGCAGGGCACACCCACCATGGTTTGGCAGGCCCGGTGAGACGCCACATCCAAGCCGCCCCTGCAAAAAGGACGGCCATCAACCCCGTTGAGGCCGCCAAATGCCACTTAAATCGGCCGCACTGACCCCAGCGATCCGAAAACAGGAGCGGCGGCAGACTCTGCCCCAGCCGACTGAAAGTTGGTAACCACCCCCGCACCCAAGCCGGGCCGGCGATATAGTCCACAAGGGTGGGGACAACCACCGTCTCTGTTTTGAAAAGCCATCCCAATCGAAACAAAATCTGATGCACGGCGAGAATCAAAACATTAGCACTCTCCCGCTCCGCCACCTGATTCGGGTAGGGGTCGGGGAGATCGCTTTGGGAGGGTCGGACCTTAGGCTGGGGACGGCACGCGTTCATATGGGCAGAATATACCCTTTTTTCGAGCGGGGAGCGAGTGATCTCTTCTGGGAAGCTCCCACTGGCGGATTGCCGCTGGCAAACTTGCCGATGGGGGCCTAACGGTAAATTCCTAAGCCAGGTTGGTCGTTCCCGCTGCAGCCCGAGGGCACTTCCCAGGGAATGACGGGGCGAAAGTGGCCTGGTGGCGCGAATTCCCGGCGCGTGCCGGGCGCCGATCGCTTCTTACCCTGGTGACCGGCCGGCTGCCTAAATGGTTCTTAACTTGGGTCATAGCCCGGGCTTTGACAGACGAGCTTTCACAAGCTTTCGGGAAGTGTTGATTCGGCAGTAACGCTTTGCTTGTGCCCCATGCATTACAGATTCATTCATGATTAAACGGCTTGTTCAAACCACGGAAGGTTTTCGGGAAGGTGTTATCGATATCGGAAAACGCAGACTTGTCATGTTGGGCCAGGTATTGCGCTCGCTCGCCCAAAGCGGGTGAGGGACGGTGGGAGCTCGAGCTACATAGGCCGATGAATTACTTCGGGCTTGGCTGGAGGCGTTGTTCCAAGAGCTGGAACGGGGCTCAAATTGATTGAAACCAAAGGTAATGCCGGCCGGGAGAGGAGTTGATTCACTGTGTGACCAAAGGCCTGGGAGCGTACGTTTAACCTTAAGGTTTTGTCTTCGTGGGGCGGTGTTCGGCTGAGCCTCCGGTTCGCTTAATACACTAATTCCGATTTGCTACACTGACTGCGAGCTTGCCGGCTTTTACAACACGAGGATGTGTCAACGACTGTCTCGGTCGTACTTTGGTTGACTACTTGCGTTTCTAAAAATAGGCTTAAAGACCGACGGTGGGGGGCGTGTCGACATGGGAATGCGACTCCATTATTCTGAAGTATCTCGCCCAACACGTTCCGGCGCTTTCGCGGGGGCATATCCATTTCTGTTATCTGCGGTGGTTAGTGTCGTTGTTATTTTTGCCGGGCTGCCGGCCCTAGGTGGGACGGGGGTATCGGGCCGAGTTCGTAACGTGCTCTTCTTTTTAGCTGATGACATGCAGGCTGAGGCGATCGCCGCACAAGGTCATCCCGTGGTGAAAACCCCCACCCTTGATCGTTTGGTCCAAGAGGGGTTTGTATTTCGTCGGTGCTACATTATGGGATCGACCATGCCGGCGGTATGTATCCCCAGCCGGGCCATGCTCTGGAGTGGCCGGACCCTGTGGCGCGTACCGGCGGATCTAAAAAATGTCGTGACGCTTCCCCAGTTGCTTCGTCAACATAATTACGAGACCTTTATCACCGGCAAATGGCACAATGGCAGGCCGTCGCTGGCACGGTCGTTTTCTGCTGGGCAAGCTATTTTCTTTGGCGGGATGAGCGACCATAATCGCGTACCAATTTTCGATTTTGATCCGACTGGAAAGTATCCGGAGGCAGCCCAGCGTAAGGGCGACCGTTTTTCTAGCGCACTTTTCGCGGACGCTGCAGCTGACTTTATCAAGTCTTACCGCGGGGAGAAGCCGTTTTTCGTTCTCGTTTCGTTTACAGCTCCGCACGATCCCCGCACGCCGCCGCCGGAATTTGCCAAAATGTATGATCCTCAGGCGATTCCGCTTCCGCCTAATTTTCTGCCGGAACATCCCTTCGATAATGGCGAACTCAAGGTGCGGGACGAACTTCTTGCCCCGTTTCCCCGGACCGCTGAAGTCATTCGTCAACACTTGGCGGACTATTACGGCATGATTAGCCACTTGGATGCCCAAGTGGGCCGAGTTTTGGCGGCTTTGATGGATTCACCCCATATGGCGCAGACACTGGTTATTTTTACAGCAGACAATGGACTGGCAATCGGGCGGCACGGGCTGCTCGGAAAGCAAAACCTCTACGAACATAGCATCAGGGTTCCACTTATCCTTTGGGGGCCGGGGATTTCCCCAGGTCAAAGTGACGAGCTTGTCTACCTACATGACCTCTTCCCCACGATCTGCGAGGCCTTAGGTCTTCCTGTTCCGGAAGCCGTCGAGGGGCAAAGCCTGTGGCCCATTGTCGACGGGAGGGTTGCTCGGGGGCGAGAGTTTTTAATATTCGGTTATAGGGACCAGCAACGGGCAATCCGGATGGGAAAGTGGAAACTCATTCGTTATCGTGTGGGCGGCCAGGAAATAGTGCAACTTTTCGACGTCGAGTCCGATCCATGGGAGATCGTCAATCTGGCGAATTCTCCAGCTTATGTTGGAATGAAACAGAAGCTTGTGCGGTTACTGGACGAGGAGTGTCGTCGCCTCGGGGATCCCACCGCGGAGTAGGGTACTGCAAAAATCGATGGGGTGATTGGCAAGTTTGCCGGAACCTAAGCTCGTTCTGTTCTCTAGGGGGACAGCAAGCAAGAATTTTTAGTTGGTTGCTTGACAAAAACTGGTCCCCGGCCAAAATGAAGGCCTTGTCTTAAGAAAGCCCGGTTTGGGGACGGGGCCTGGGAAGGCGCGGGCCTATCCAAAGAGTGGTACGACCGGAAGGTGGTGCGGCCTGCACCATGTCGGTCTCCGTAGGGGTGCTTGTTCTCACGCTTATGGCTTAGGAAGGATCCCCTTTGGGATCACGTCGCGGCGGCAATCAGGGAGAGTCGCTTGAGTCAAAGGAGGTTGAGGAATGAGACTTATCCAAGGGCGAGGTGTTGACTTGAGGAGTCTTTGGCGGCAAGGATCCGTCTTGTTGACCTTGGCCGGGGTGAGTTTGTTAGTAGTTTATGTGGTCGCGGGTTGTGGCCAGCCCGCCCAGCAAGCTCCAAGTCCGCCAGCTGCGCAGCCGTCGGCTCAGGCACCTGCGGCACCTGCTAAACAGGAGGCACCTCCCGCGGCTCCTAAGGAGGAGGCATATGTAATTAATCCACCGTTAGGACTTCCGCCGGTTCCAATTCCCGCGGACAATCCCATGACAAAAGCGAAAGTCGAACTGGGGAAGATGCTTTATTTTGATACCCGGCTAAGCGCCGACCGAACCATCTCCTGTGCTACCTGCCACGATCCACAAAAAGCATGGGCGGAGGACCGGCCCACGAGCGTGGGATTTAAGGGCCAACTGGGTCCCGTCAACTCCCCGACTGTCATAAACACCGCGTATGCCCGGGCACTTTTCTGGGATGGGCGGGCGGCATCGCTAGAGGAACAAGCGCTTGGCCCGATCGAAAACCCGAAGGAAATGGGCCACAGCCTCGAGGAGCTTGTTAAGCAGCTGTCCGAAGTGCCGGAATATGTGCGTCGATTCCAGGAGGCCTTCGGCACGGGTGTGACCAAAGACGGTATCGCCAAGGCGATCGCCGCCTTCGAACGGACCATTTTGAGTGGTAACTCTCCGTACGACCGGTACCAGGCCGGTGACAAGACCGCTTTGAGCGAAGAGCAGGTCCGCGGCCTCAGGATTTTCGAAGACAATTGTGCTGTGTGTCACAGTCCACCTCTGTTTAGCAACTACCAGTACTACAATGCGGGCATCGGTTTGGACAAGGAGCCTTCGAACAAAGGTCGGATGGCGGTCACAGGGGACGAGCGCGACTTTGGCAAATTCCGCGTGCCGCCACTTCGCGAGGTGGCCAAGACCGCTCCCTACTTCCATGACGGGAGCGTCGCCACGTTGGAGGAGGCGGTGCGGATCATGGCTCAAGGCGGCATTGATAACCCGAGACTAGCCGCCCAGTTTAAGACTCTCAAGCAGGCTCAGCTATCCGATCAGGATATCAAGGATCTGGTCGCCTTCTTGAACGCGCTTTCGGGCGAGTATCCCATCGTCGAACCCCCGCAATTACCGTAGCACGAAGGGAGAAGCTGCCGCGCTTTTCCGGAAGTTGCGGTGGTAGTTGAGCTTGGCCGCCGCCGAGCTGGCAAATTCTTGCCCGGGGCGGTGAAAGAGGTTCTATTTGGGCCTCGTAGGCGGATGTGCCGATCTGATTGAGCCCCTCTGCCCCGCAAGCCAGTGGCTATTTGTGCTCGACCTGGGATTCGTCCACGGCGTATAATGCGGGACGTCACCAGCGATAAGCTTCGCACCGGTAGTGGCCAAGTAGATTCTCTGCGGCGGTGCCAAGACTCAGCGCCAGCGCGACTGAAGTATTGTTGAATAGGCCCGCGAACTGTCGACAGTTCCTTTAGGCTATAGGAAAGCCGGTACCGAACCAGGCCACGGCGGTACCGGCTTTTGTGTTGACGGCAAGAGCGTGGTTTAAACGGCTCGGTAAGAAGTGGCTAGTGAGGCACGTCTCTCAGCCCTACTTGTCAAGGTGGCCTTCCAGCACTTGGAGGGCTAGCTCGATCTTCCCGAAAGGCGCTGAAACCTGGATTCCTGCCACGCAATCTTTAATTCGCTCGACGGATTCTCGGGCCACCTCGATTCCTACCGCCAGTTGGCCCTCCCGAGTAGTTTGCGCCGCTAATCTTTCGAGGACGCGGTCGGGAATCACTACGCCTGGCACCTCGTTCTTTAGAAACAACGCGTTGCGAAGACTCGCCAAAGGCCAGATTCCCGCGACAATCGGAATCGGGCACTCCCCCAGCTCGTCTAAGAACCGCAGCAGTGCGTCGGGATCAAAGACCGGCTGAGTGATGGCGAACTCCGCTCCGGCTGCGATCTTTCGTCGGAACCGTTCCCGTTCCCGGTTGCGATCCACAGCCGTGGGATCAAGCCCCACCCCGATCACGGCTTGTGTTGGTGGCTCAACCGGCTGGCCGCCGAGGTCGATCCCGGTGTTTAATCGGCGCTGGACCGCAACCATTCCAATGGAATCCGCGTCGAAAACTCCCGTGGCAAAAGGATAGTTGCCCAATTTAGGCGGATCCCCGGTGACAAACAGGATGTTGTGGACGCCTAAGGCCGCGCAGCCCAGGAGATCGGCCTGCATACCGATTAAGTTGCGGTCACGGCAGCAGAAGTGGAGGATTGTCTCTATACCCGCCTGTCTTTGGATTTCGGCGGCTGTTACTAGCGGTGAAAGCCGGGCACTGGCCCGCGGCCCATCAGGGATATTGACGGCGGTCACCCCGGCGGCAGCCAGCTGTCGACTTTTTTCAATAACCGGACGCAGGTCCCAACCGCGAGGGGGCAATAGCTCAACGCTCGTTATCCACTTTTTGTGGACAATCCGCCAGCCGAGCTGCGAGCGCTTTTCAAGTGGAGTGGGTTCCTTGGTAGGGGTCTCTGTCACCGCGTGAGCCAAGACCGCCGTGCTTTTGGCGGCTCGAGCGAGCGGTTTGATGGCCTGAGCCATTTCGCGAATATGCTCCGGGGCAATGCCACAACATCCTCCCACTCCGCGGGCGCCTACCGCCAAATACCGTTTGGCATATTCGGTGAAGTACTCTGGCGAACAAAAGTAGATCATCCGGTAGTCGACCTGTTTGGGCACGCCCGCATTAGGTTGCACCACGACGGGCAAGTCGGTGAGCCGAAGCAGCCGCTCCAGCACGCCCAAAAGGCCGCTCGGTCCTGTCCCACAATTAAGTCCCCAAGCGGCAGGCTGACGAAGCGTCGCGGGCCAAGAGCCGGCTAGCCGCTCGATCGGCTCTCCCTTTTGGGTTTCCCCATTCTCCCCCACAGCCATGGACAAAATAAACGCGGTTTCGGGATACGCCCCCATCACGCGAGCACATGCCTCAAGCATCTCGCGGGATTGCTGTGTTTCGAAAAGGATAAAGTCCACACCTCCGTTGACAAGTGCCCCTACTTGCCGGGCAAGGATATCCTCCATGCTAAAAGGGCAGAAAGGATCCGGGCTTACAGGCCCTACAGACCCGGCGACAAGTACAGAACGTCGCGATTCCTGGGCGATTTCGCGGGCCAGTTTCGCCCCCGCTACGTTCAGTTCTGCCATCCGCTCGGCCAAACCAAATTTCGCCAGCGCAAGATGATTGGCGCCGAAAGTATTCGTCGTCAGGACGTCGGCCCCCGCGTCAACATA
Source organism: Thermoguttaceae bacterium (assembly GCA_025060325.1). Taxonomy (GTDB): domain Bacteria; phylum Planctomycetota; class Planctomycetia; order Pirellulales; family Thermoguttaceae; genus DTLM01. Next base: position 172,358 of record JANXBW010000002.1, on the reverse strand, counting down.
TTCCCGGTGGATAGTGCGGACTAGCCCAGGGTCGGAAACATTGAGCTCCTCATAACAGCGATTGATAAACACATGGTGCCGGTAAATCTCTGTTCCCATCGCCCCATCAAAGACGAGGACCGTAGACGTAAGGAGATCCCTGAGCTCTCTATCTGTCATCGTCGCAAAAAATGATTTTAGTGTGTGACCTCTCTCGGGAGTTAGAAAGTCCCTTCTAACCCACGGTTAGGGAAGGCCTTTTCGGCCTAAGTTCTCGCCATCGCCAGGCTTAATTGGCACGCAAGTCGCTCGATTTTCGGATCCGGCTAACTTTCTCCGCGTAGCCATTAAGAGAGCTGTAAACGCGAAAAGGCCTTCGGGAATGTCGATGAACTAGGCTAAGAAACCCGAAGACCTAGCGGCAGCTTTTCCCCGAAAATGGCCTCGGTTTCTTCCTTCTCTAACTGCCCGCCCTGGACAACAAGTTGAATGAGGTGCTCTTTGGCAGAATGCTTCCGCAACCAGTCGGCTACTCGCCTGCGCAATCGCTCCGGCACGTCGCGAAAGCGATCGTCAGTCTTCCGAGCAAGTTGCATAAGTGCTAAATGGAAGTGAGGATCGTTTAGTTCGATTTTAAGCAACCGCTCTAACCACTCGCTGACCACATCTGGACTAATAACGGCATTCAAAGGCCCATAGCTTAGCTGGCGCGCGCCGATTCGTCCCAGCGCCCAGATAAACGCTGATTGTTGTGCTTTGAACTTGTCCCTTACCAAAAGGTCAACAATCAGCTGAGCTACTTCCGCTTTGACACTCACTGGCAATAATTCCAGGGCACCCAGAAGCCGCCAGACTTCGGCGGCTTCGTGGCCAGTAAACGGCAATGTTCCATGGCCCACCGCCCTGAGCTGCCTGGCCAAGTTGCGGACGGCAGCTAGGAGGGGGTCGGCCAGTGCCTGTTGACAACCGGCGGAAAGTCCCCCGGCAATCCGCCGCCACATCACGTACCACTCAGTCCGGCAAGTGGGCGTAGGGTGAACTAGCTTGCCCTGAAGTTGCCGCCAAGTTTCTTCCACTCGCCAATCGTCTAGAGGCACGCCGAATCCTGGCCGAAGGGCAAAACCGACCAAGTTAAGCCATCGCGCTTCATGCTGGGGGCTTTTGTGCCGAGCCGCCTCCCGGTCAATAAGCGCTTCCCAAAGCCGACGAAGGAGGGTCGCCGGCCACTCGTGGCGTTCCAGCCCTATTGCTGCCACAAGGCGTTTAAGAACCCCTTCCGGTGCGACAGTGGCCAAATCACCGAAAGTTTCCTCGATTACCTTTTCGCAGTTCTCCCAGGCGCTCTCCTCTAAGACCGCAAGTTGAGTCCCCGGAGGGGGTGTATTCACTTCCGCCGGGAAACTCTTGCGGACATCAAACTGCAGTTTCCATTTGTTCTTGCCCCCAAATTCTTCGAGCCAAAGATCCAGGGTGCCGATCTCGGTGAGCCTTGCATGAAGCCGGACGTTGACCGCCTCCGCTTCGCCTCGCTTTCGCCGTCGCAAGACCGTCCGAAGGGGCGCAAGTGCCGTGAGCTGTTCCGGAAGCACGGGAAGCATTTGACCGGGTTTATCCCCGCTACGTGTCGTCGAAACGTAAAGCGGAAACTCAACCGGCTGCGATAGGATAAGCTCCATTCGCAAGTTGTCAACGACCACTTGATCGCCCGGCTCAATACCGGCCGGGATCACACAAAGGGCAATATTCTCCGCGGACTGACTTGCGGCTTGTGTCCCTGCCGATTCGGCAGAATGTCCCATGCTCGCATCTGGAGCCTCTGCTGTAGGTGCCTCTGGGGTAGGGGGAGCAATACCCACACCGAGGTAGTAACTTCGCGGCAGGCCGGAACCAATTCGAACCCCGTAACCCCGTCGGACCATGCCATAGTAAGCGGCGCCGCGGGCAACGGCCAAGTCTAATCGATCGCCTTTCAGGACTTTTATTGACCACTCGGAGTCACTCGGGGTGTTGAACCAGCTTTCCAGGACGTGGATGATTCTTCGCCGCAATCGAGAAGATTCGAACACGCCACCGTTGAAGAGCACCAGATCCGGTCGGACGGCCTCCGGGTGAGGATTGTTTTCAACTGCATGACGGTGGGCACGTAAGAACGCCGCCAGATAGCGTGTCACTCCGGGGTCAGGAGCGTAAGGTAGGCCGAATTCCCTAAATCCGGACGCTACCCTCGTTGGTTCCGCCTCCAAGGAGACCATGGGAAAGAAGCCGTCCACAAGGAGCGCGTCGACCTCCCGGCGTTTCAGCAGAATTTGCCAGCCGCCCCCAATAACTCGACCTCCGACCCCCGGCAAGTGAACCCGCAACTCCTCAGGGGCATCGTCACCTAGAAGAAGCTCCTTCCAGCGACGAGCCAGATTCACAAGCTGCCCCCAAACCCGAGGTTCAAGTCGCCCGTCGCCGACCAACTGTTTTTCTACAAAGTACGCTAAGGCTAGGTCCAAATTATCGCCGCCGAGGATCAAGTGGTCGCCAACGGCAATACGATCCAGCCTGATGGCCCCCTCTTTTGCCGGCAAAGCGCGGATTAGGGTGAAGTCCGTCGTGCCCCCGCCGATGTCGCAGACCAAGATCGTCTGATTAGGGGAGACCGCTTCTCGCCAGCGCTCTCCCTGGAGATACATCCAAGCATAGAAGGCTGCTTGGGGCTCCTCGATCAGAGTGACATCGCCCAAACCAGCCTGGAAGGCCGCCCGCAGGGTCAACTCCCGGGCAATCTCGTCGAAAGAAGCAGGCAGCGTTAGCACAACTTGCTGGGCGGCAAGGGGAGCTTCTGGAAATCGCCAATCCCAAGCCTCGCGAATATGCCGCAAGTAGCGAGCACTTGCTTCCACAGGAGAAATGCGAGTGACATCCGGCGCCGCGTACCAAGGCAAAAGGGCAGCTTGCCGGTCCACACCGCCATGACATAGCCAGGACTTGGCGGAGCTAATGAGTCGACCCGGCTGAAGTGCGCCTTGTTCTCGCGCGAAAAGCCCGACAACATAGTCGGGGTCGGTTGATTGCCACGGAAGCCGCAGACTGCCTGGAGGAAACTCGTTTTGAACGGGCTGGTAGTGAAATGACGGGAGGATGGCCCGCGGCTCAACCTGCCCTGGTGCGACAAGCTGCGGAACTTCGAAAAGTTCCACTCGCCAGGGGCTAGCAGTGGTGTCAACATATGCCACTGCGCTATTGGTTGTGCCTAAATCAATTCCGACAATAAATCGTGCCGAGGCATTGCTCATCGGTCACCAATATCGATTTGGCCTTTGCGATCCATGTCGCAACTGCGCAGCTATTTGCCCGGAAGTGGCTCCGCCGAAGAGCCGGTCAGGCAACGTCAACGCGGTTGAGGGAACCACTGCGCCTTAGAAATCCCGCTTTGTATCCGCAGGCCTTATAGTCAACCATTCGATCACGGAGATCCACCGGGTAAGAGAATCGTTTACGCCGCTCAATACTTTTCCCCTGCCCAATGCTCATCTGCCCACCCGTTGTTAAGGCCGGAGCAAACGCTTGGGCTTAATCACCAGGTAAGGCCACGGCTTCGGACGCCGGGGCTGGCCGTGCAAGCAGCTCGTGGCGGGCAACTTTACGCAAATTCCCGCGCTCGCTTTCTACGGGTGACACGGGCTGCTCCCATCACGAACCGTGCGGACCCGCCTACCGAAGCGCCGATTTTCCTACCGAAGCCCGCCAACTATTGACCAGACTGAGAGCCGCGGGCTCCTTGCGCAAAAGCGAAATTATCTGACTGGGCGTTGAGCCAAGGGATTGCGCCACAGGTCGAATCTCGCCTTTATCCCAACTAATTCTGTCAAGCAAGTCGGCCAGCAAGCTGGGAAAGTCCTCGTGCTCCGGATTCAAGCGGATTTTTCCTTGCTGGAGGTGTTTTGCCCAGTTGGGATGCAGCGGATAGAACCCGCAAGGCCGCCGAACCTGCAGGGCAAGCTTCAACCGCAAGCGCCAAAGGGCGCGGGATTGATTTTCCGCCTGACTACGGCGTTCGTCGGCTTCAGCCATAACCCCGGTCGGGACATGCAAGAGCCGAATCCCAGTTTCTACCTTGTTTCGATGCTGCCCGCCGGGACCACGGCGCCGGAGGCGCTCAACCCGGCACTGGGCAAGCAAATCCGGCCCGGTGAGGAAAGCCGGATGGAGCGCACTCTCCGGGGGTGTTGTCCAGTTCGTCTGCGGATCGGCTCCGGGGGACATCAATTGTCTTCCTCCTTCATCCCCGCAAGTAGAGATACCGGAAGGACCGGAACCATGGAGGGCAAGTTCGGGAATTAAAGCGAAAGCTCCAAAACTCGGCGCCGCCGGCCGTCAGCTTGCTCTCATCATTCGGTCTCTCACCAACCGAAGATTGTGGCAGAGCTTACAACGATACTTAGTAAAGCTTATGCAGGCTGGCCCCCTCGGCCTGCCATCAAAGCGACCGAGCCCAACTTTATCAATCTTATGGAAGAAGTGGCGATTCTTTGTCAATTGAGGACCGTTCTCCGGGCGGTGGGACGCGTCGGGGTCATCGGCCCGAATTGACCACCCGACCTCCATAAAAACCAAATTATGTCCAAGCTGTCAGCCACCATAAGGCTCCGTTTAAGTCCATCCGCTTTTCGCCGGCACTTGCACCTACGTCAGGAGCCACTAATAGTTGGCTGGGCCGAGACCGGACCGCTCACCTTCTCAAGTCACTGGGGGCAAAAGACCAGCTTACTCGAAGAAGCAAATCTGTTAGCAATTTGGCGGCAAGGCGAAAAATTCGGGTCGCGAAAAAACCCCCTTACCTTGGGCCGTTTTAGGGCGCTATAGTGCCCGAAGAGCTAATTGGAGGCCGAATTGCTGTTAAAAAGCCGAGCGAGGAGCTTTGCGTGCAAGCCGACAATCTCCAACTGCACACTTTCGACCCACTCAACAAATGTTCCCCAAATTACTCCTTCAAATCCATTCTTAAGATTTTGCTCGCATTGGCCGCCTCAAGCGCTGGCGGCTGCCAGACGCTCGCGCTCCCCCGACTTTTTGATCCCACACCTATCAGCTATCGCCAGAGCCGGGCACAACAATTCGATCCCTTCCCGGAAAATGAACCGGGGCCGCCGATCGTGGGCGCACGGCCTCGGGAATTCGACCGCCCTTTGCCTGAAGCTCGCCGTGCCAAGCTTCTACCCTGGTGGGCCAGGGCCAACCCCTGAGGACATGCTGCCGGCTTTTCCGCAATCCTCTTTTTCTGGGGCTGGTGAACCCACTGACCCGCTTAAGCACCTCCGGAAATGATGGCCGGCAAGTTTTGTTTTAACCGCAGGTTCGGATTCGGCGTCCGGCTTTTCCCAAATCATTCCCTTTGCTCAGCTTGTCCACTTTCACGCCGTCCGAGAGGGTTTGGCCTTCCTTTCTAATTGTTCTTGCCGATCTGTCCGATACTATCGGTACTGACGGAGAGTGTTCTGAGGGCGGCGGCCGTATGCCGATGGTGCATCAATCAGCCCGTTGCTGGACGTCAATCAAAAAGTCAACACCCAAGAGTGAACATCCTTCTGAAGGGTGCTAAGGGATCATGTTCGGGAAGACGATCAGGCTCCTGATTCTGGCAACACTGGTGAGTTGTGGGGCGGCCATCGCCCTTGGCCAGGACATCGAAAAGATGGAATGGTTCGCCCCACCGGACATCAGTTTCTTCGGTAGCACTCCCCGCGCTAATGAAGGCCTATTCTTCGTCTTCGAGGGCCTTGCCTGGCACATTAACGGCCCAGGCAAGACGACTGTTGGCAAAGAGGGAGCCACCCGACTTGTCTACTTGTCGGAAACGGTCACTGCCGTCGAGACCAACAGCATGACCACCGGGTTCATCGACGGCGGATTCGAAGGCGGGTACCGCTTCGACGTTGGCAATCAAGGACGTCATCATGGTTTGCATTTCAGCATGTTCAACCTACTCCGCGAGCGGGACAACTTTATCGCCCCTGGGGTGAGCGTCGTCTTTTCCGACCCACCGTTTGGCGCACCACCTCGTTACCACTTGCAAGGTCCGATCGATGCCGGGTTGACAAACATCCAAAATTTGCCAGTTCGCTTTACGCAACTTGAAGCACGAAACCGCGTCGACCTGTGGGGCTTGGAACTCAACTACGTGTACAGGATGCACCCCAACCGGTTTGGTGGCTTCCTGGAACTTTTGGCCGGCACCCGGTACGTCGAATTTGACGATGACTTCTTCGTCCTGGGTACAGGTGGAACACTCGACGAAAGCCGATGGACCAGCATTGCGGAGAACCATGTTATTGGTCCACAGGTTGGCACCCGGTGGTTCCGCAAGTTCGGGCGGTGGACGTGGTCGGCGGAAAGTAAGTTCGTCTTTGGATTCAATCAACAAAACCTCAAGCTGGAAGGGTTCCTCGGCAGCAACCTCGACCCCACCACCTTGGTGCAATATCAGATCTCCAATATGGGCCCGACTACGTTCGTGTATCGCGAACATGAGGACGAGTTTAGCCCAATGGTCGAACTGCGGATCGCGTTTAGCTACCAGGTCACCTCGGCCATCGCGGCTCGAGTGGGCTGGACCGGCATGTGGATCGACAACATTGCTCGGGCCTCGCGCATCATTGACTACGAAGTGCCGAATATGGGGATCGATGTCTCCCACAATGCCGATGATTACGCATTTGTCAACGGTGTGACCTTTGGCTTCGACCTTAATCGATAATTATCCACACGATAGGGCGGCCAGTAGAGCTCTTGTAGAGAAGTTGTCCGGTGAGGCAGGAGGAAAGACCGGAGCTGCTATGCGGGCCGTTTACGTCGGCGATTAGTAAATTCCCATCATCCATCCGTAGCTATCAGCCCGGGGCGCGGCGGTCGTTTATCTTCGCCGCCCCCGGGCAAATCATTTACAGCCAAGACATTTGGCTTGCTCCTCCCGCGGGGACAACAAGCTTTGGTGGCCTAACCGGTTAGCCCTACCATGCGTCGTTGGGCTGCTATTCGGAGCTGATCCCGGGGCTTGACGAACCCTAGGCGCCCACTTTTCGAAACCCTGGCTAACTCCTTCTCTTGAGCCATTTGCAACGGGTGACACCCGCCCGTTCGGTCCGCCCGTCTTTGGTTTTTTTGGCTTTTGGGGGATCGCAACTTTTGTGCCATCTTCGGGACAACCGCCTCCGCGGGATAGCCGGTTGGTAAAGATCGTGCGTCGCTGCCCCGCCGAATTGCTTCACGCCGGGCGAGTCCCCCTCCAGCCGTGCCACGTCGGCACTCCAAACAAACGGATTCTTCCCATAAGCCTCGTAAGCTATGACCGGGGAAGCTGGTCTGAAGTACACTTATCCCCGCCCGTAGCTCGCCGACATCTGCCGACGGGCGAAGAGGCCGGCCCCTAGGCTGGGTCCGCGTCGAAAGAAGCTTTCCCTTGAGCCCCAGTCCCCGGTCCCCATTTCCCTGGAGATCTTCTCCAGACTGACCTCGCTTGGTCGTCTCGAAAACCCCGGTCCCCATATCCAATGGAGATCTTTCCATCCCGGGGTTCCTTTCCTGAGACCACCTCGGAGTTTGGGGTTGCTTCCCGTTTGGTCGGCTGACATTGGCGGCGCCTTATTCGCCCTATTCGGAGGATTTTCATGGGAAAAATTTTGCACGAAGACCGTACCGCGAAGGGCACTATTTAGGTTGGGTGGCAACGGTCGCCCCGAAACCGGCCGACCAACTTGGGGTCTGGGGCGAAATCGCCGGGCTCAAACCCGGGCCAGTAGGATTTGGCAAGAAGACGGGCGAGGTTTGGCCAGGTTGTCTAGGGGGTGCGAAAACCCTGGGCATGACCGCTTGAGCCTTGGTCCACAAGGCGTGGCCCGAGAGGTGATTGGACGGGGAACGGATTGAAGCCGCAGGTATTTCGGAAGGGCGCGCTTGAAAGGCCGAAAAGCATCCGGGCGGGAGGTATCGGTGCATTTCGCGCGGTTCGGAGGACGACTATGCGACTAACGCTACGAAGTCTGCTTGCCTATCGGCACGGGCTGCTGTCGCCCCAAGAGGCAGAGGAACTTGCACGCAAGATTGAAGAAAGTGCATTCGCCCGGGACCTATTGGAGCGGATCGGCGAGGTTTTGCGGCGTCGTTCTGGGGAGTTAGTGAGTGGGGATGAAGAAGGCACCCACCTCGATCCAAACACCGTGGCCGAGTACCTGGATCATGTTTTGCCGCCGGAGCGCGTGCCGGACTTCGAGCGAATCTGCTTTGAATCCGATCAGCAGCTGGCGGAAATCGCAAGTTGTCACCTGATCCTTACTAAAGTGCTAACCGAACCGGTGCAAATCTCGGAGGAATCTAGGCAGCGAATGTATGCAATTGCCGAGAGTTCCTCGGCTGGCGCTTTGGGGCAGAGCCCCGCGAATGTTGCCTTGGGAGAAGCGCAGCAAGCTTCCCAAACGGCTGAAGCGGAAAAGAGCCGAAAATCCCTTCGTCCGCGAGTGGCTGCCGCCCGCTTGGTCGTGCGCATGGTCTTGACGGCATTCCTGGGGGCGCTGGCCCTCGGTTTTGGGGTAATTGGTCTTTTGCTGTTGACTGGGCAGCTTCGGCCTGACAGTGCCCTCATGGCTTTTCTTCGGGGAGCTTCCCGAGAGGAGCTGGTGACGGTCGCGCAGCGACCGCACCAGGAAAGCCAGCTGCCTTCTCCGCGGGGTGCGCCTCCCGCGTCGGAAACCGAGGCCTCAGCAGCTGCCGCAGGTGACAAACCTGGCCCGGCCGAAGCACCCCCGCAAGAGTCGGTTGGTGGGCCTTCTCCGCCGAGCGGTTCACCTGCCGGGGAGGCTCCACCCGCCGCAAACACCTCCCTCGATTCCAAGACTTCGCCCGAGGAGCCGGCACTGCCTCCAGGGGCGCAGCCCCAGCCGACGACCTCGGTGTCGCAGCCCCCCAATCTTGGCCAGAAGCCGCCGGAAGAGACGCCTCCGTTGCAACAGCCCGAAAGTGTTCTCCGGGAATTTTTAGAGGGTGCCGGCCGTTCGGAACCTGGCCAGGCTGCACCTCCGGTGGCAGAAAGTGGAGCGCCTTCGGGTACCCCGCAGCCCGCCCGGTCCGAGGTCGGCAGGGAGCTGAAGATCGAGCTCCTAAGCGAGGACGAAGTACTGCTTGTGTTTGACGAGGCTAAGAGCGCTTGGTGCCGATTGGCGAGGCAAGATTCGGTACCCGCAAAGCGTGATCTTCTCTCGCTGCCAAGATTTGCTCCGGTGCTGCGAATTGACGGCCAGCTTATGGTTAGGCTACTTGACGCTACGAAAGTGAGTTTTGTGCCGGGGCAAACCTCGGGGCATATTCAGGTACTAGTACCCTTTGGTCACTTGATTTTTCGGGATATTCCAGAAAAGTGGACAATTGAGCTTGGCCCACCAATTGGCGTGGCCATAGTAGCAGCTAGTCCCGGTGCCCGGTTCGCGGTGGAGATTTATGGACGATCTTGCGGACCCAGTTTGCCGAAGGATGCCGAACCTCGGCTAGCCACTTTGTACTGGTTGGCCGGCAAAGGAAACATCGTCCTCTCAACGGGCGAGATTTTCTCCATGGAAAGTCCGTCGGAATTGGTTATTGGCGGCGGAGGCAAACCGAATCCGGCGGCGACTCTCCCTGCGTGGACTAACTGGGAGAGTAAGTTCGACCAGATCGATGCAATGGCTCGGACTGTGGTGGCCGATGGCCTCGATCAAGGTACGCCCGTGTTGGTCCGGTTGCGAGAGCTCGCGAGACACCGCAGGCAGGAGGTACGTCGGCTGGCTTACAGAGCCCTCCATGTTGTTGAAGATTTTGAGCCGCTTGTGGAGGCTTTGGGAAATAGCGACGACCAATTGAGCTGGAATGAAATCGGGCAGCTCCTCGCTAGGGCCTATTCGGCTGGTTCACCGGCTGCGGAAAGGATTCGAGCAGCAGCAAAACGCTTCCATGGCCCAGAAAGTGAACGAATTGCAGCGGTAGCCCTGGAGATCAGTGTCCCACTTTCGGCAGAATCTGCGCGACTACTTGTGGACGCACTTCGGTCTGACACCTTGGCCGTTCGCGTGCTGGCATCCTGGCGACTCCAGCAGGAGGCGGGGCAACACCTTGGTTATCGACCTAGCGATGACCCACGCAACCAAAGATCGGCCCTTGGGCGGTGGGAAGATTGGTATCGAAAGAAATTTGGTGAGGGCAGCGCACTTATCCTCCAGGTGGAACCGATCCTGCCACAATAAGTTCTCTTGATGCGTGGAGTGCTCGGGTACCAAAAGACTTGCCCAAGCGTGTACGACAGATAGGCACCCCGGATGCCAATTTCGGAAAATTAAGGGAGGGATGACTGTCCGGCCGTTGAATCTCCCCTTTAGAATCGGCCATGTGATGGGATTAGATCGACGGTGGTTTCTAACCGGTGCATATTGATTTTGTCCAATACCTTCGATTGGCTGACAGGAATCACACTTCTAGGCGACCAGCATTGTGGCTCTTTCTCGGTGGAATAAGCCCTTTTCATGCCTCGCCGATTCTCACGTTGCGACAAAGCGATGGGGAAAAGCTCAGAATGACTCGCCGCGGGCTAGTCCTTCATACGTAGATATAGCCCAGCTCCATCGCAGCACCGATAAGATCTCCGTGGTGCTGCCTGATACCTCCGGGAACCCAGGCTCTCGCACAGACTTAAGGTGCGTTTGAAGGCTAATCGGTAACACGCAGAAAAATCGCTTAGCCGACGTATTAAACACCGAAAGCGAGGGAAGGAAGGACTGTCCTTTCCACCTTGGAATGGGAACAGAGGGATAAAAACTAAGCCAACGGAGACGCTGTCTCCAAAGTTTGTTTACCGTCGATCTTGCTTGAGCTTATTCTCGCACATGCGCTGTGATAGCTTCACGACCGCGGCGTACACGTTTAGGCCTACGCGGTTTTTTCCGAATCTTCTCCCAACGACGTAACAGGCTGCCCTGCTGGCTTATCGCCGGTAGAGGCTTTTAATTGAGTCGGAGCCAAGCGGTCCACTGGCGTGCAGGTCAGCCTTGAACCATACCATTCAACTCCGGGCTTTCAGGCGGTTGACATAGATTTACAAGAACGCATTCCTCACAGGGTACAAGACAAAGTTTCTGAGGCTCTGTTTAATCGGTTGGATCAGATGCTGTTTAATCCCTCGCCGGCGAGGGAACTTTGTATCGCCGCTGGAAGTGTCATCTCCGTCTGGCTTCGGGAAATTTGCTCCTGCGGAACCACCCGTAAGTGAGGGACCATTTTCGAATAAAAACATCCCCCCTGGAGGCATCACGGCTGGACCTGCCTGTGCGTTTTGAAAACAATCTCTGAACCCGCAAGCAAAGCGATGTGGATCTCAGGCAGAACGGCCGCATAAAAAGGGCCATCATCTTTGCAATGATGCAGGCACCGCCTAACCGTCCAAGTGGATCAAAAATAATTACCAAGCGACCTGAGCGCACGTTCCCACAAATCGGACAGATATGCCATCTTGATTTGCTAGCGGCGGCCAAGCCGCGGGCGAAGAAGGGAAGAAGATTGCCAAGCCCCAGGCTCTGCCCGCTTTGGACAACCACCCAAGGTCCCTTCGGAAACCCAAGGTTTTGTTCGCCTTTCGGCCGACTTCTTATGGGATTGAACAGCCGGTGATATCTCCCGTTCGCCCTTCAATTGGGTCAAGTTTTCCGGCGTGAAGTCCCGCCAAATTTTCTTGCTTCCACTTCCTACAGATTTTGTCTAGCTGGTGCACCGTCGCTTGGCTCGTGTCAAAGTGAAAATCCTCTCCGGTGCTATCGAGGTTCACACTCTCTTTGCCACTAGTAAAGTAGGCATCCGGTGCAGCTATCATCGGTTCCTGCGCGGACGAGCTGCGCCGTGGGGCGACAAACTTCCCTCAAGCCTTATCCGGTTGCCGTCAAAGCAAGCGCAAAATCATCAGCTTCCCCCTGTGGACCAGATGCTCCCAACCTGAACTCGTGATTGTTGTCGGCTTGCACCGCCATTAGATTCTGAGGGGATCCCTGTTGACCAATTGGTCGCTACTTTTTGGAGGCTGGGGTCCGCTAGGGTCTTTCGACTTAAGCCCATCGTCCAGTTGACGAGCCAAGGCCCAAGGAACACTACCCCGCCGCGCATAGGTTACAGGCCCCGGGGAGTCCCGGGAATGTTGATGACCCGCTGCTAACGCGGCGCTGACAGGGCAGTCTTACCGAAGACAAGGGAATTGTTGACACCGCAGTCAGTTTCGGGATCCGGAAGCCGGGGGTCCCAGTCTTGTGGAGCTTTGGCGGCTCAGCCATTAGCTGAGCAGGCGGAAAGGTGACCGGCGCACGAATCCCCCAACCTCCCGGCGTTGTCAGGGCGCAGCAAGAAGCTACAAGTCTCCTTTAGGCTAGGCTTCAAGCGGGGCACAGTAACCCAGTTTGAAGGGACCCTGTGGAGGGGCTTGGCTATCCGAGTTGACGAAGCGGGAATGGAGATCTTGTGGTTGTTGCCAGGGGAGTACTACCGCGGCTGGGACAAATACCCTATTAGCAAAGGTTCGAGCAGCTCGCAGGACCTCAAACCGACAAGTCCATCCTGCTTAGCGGCTTGCACACAAGCCTGTCCTTTCGGAACCAGGCATTTGCCAGTGGACAGGGGCGGGATCGAACCGCCGACACCTGGATTTTCAGTCCAGTGCTCTACCAACTGAGCTACCTGTCCTCACGGCCCAGGCTTGGCCGTCGTTGCCAGCCCTCGACCAGAAAGTTCAGATCGCCGGTCCCTGCACCGAACCCCGCGCCCCCATCCCCAGAGAGACTTTCCGCTCGCGAAGGGCTTATCCGCACGGGTTTTCTCACTCAAATTAAATCTAAGGCCGGTAGCGCGTCAAGAAGGGTGCCGGAACATCCCCGATACACAGGCGGGTTTTCCTCCGCGAGTTTTGGGGCGAGCGATTATTTTGCCGAGCCTTGGACTCGCGGCGCCGGCCTCAAGTCGTACCAAGTATAGCCTTTGGCCAGCTTTCTGAAACTGGGTTCCCCGGGTGGCCCGACCGAGATTTTCCGCCCAAAGCGCTCGGTGTTTGGACGCCCGACTTGCCGGCCCGGCCTTCTGCGACCAACGTCCTCACCCCTTTGGCCGAATCCCCACGATATACCCCGGCCGGGCGATCTATGCCCGCGGATCCCTCGCTTTTTCTGCAAGGTTTGGGGATTCCGGGTGAGTTTCGCCTCGATAGGGCGAGGTTTTACGGGGCAAGGAGGATCTCCCACCTATTTACCCACGAATTCCCCCAGATCCCAAGCACCACCGCCAACTTTTTCTGGCAAACTACCCGCTATTTCGGCGGAGGTCATTAGCTTCGCCGCATAAATTGGCGGCGGATATCTTCCAAAAGTCAGAAACATGATAGTGGAAGCCGACCGTTACCCGATTCCCTTGGCCTAAAGTAAGCCCGGAACAAGCCCATGTAGTTGCCCGCCGAGGAAGTCAGTAGCTTCGCCAAAGCCTGCCTTGAAGGCTACCTCTATGGAGATGCCTTCAAAACCACGTGCCAAGGAAAGGGTCCCATCAGGCTCCGACCTGGGCCTTAACTGCGCCGGCGGCCTGTCATGGACTCACTTTTCGCCCGGGGCTCACAATCCTCCAGAGAATGCCGTCCACAAGTCGACGCCCATGGAGACGCAGCCACTTCTCGGTTCCAACCAACGGAAGGATCCAAATGGACGTACCGAGGATCCACAACCAGTGGCTCCACGTTAAAGGTGCAGAATCAAAAGCGATGTTCATCACAGGTAGGTAAGTGTACGCAAGCTGAGCAATGATCATTAGTGAGCTTCCCACCCACACCCAGGGGTTGGAGAAAATTCCCACATATAGCACCGACCGGCGGAGGGACCGGCAGTTAAACACATAAAAGAGCTGCGTGAACACGAAAAAGTTCACCGCCACCGTACGAGCCACGGCGTACGCCTTTCCCTCGGGCAATCCCGCCTGGATACCCTGATGGGCAAAGGAGGTGAAAAGCCAGAAAGCGCCTATCAGCAAGAACGTGCCTACCAGGCAAATCCGCTCGATCAACGTTCGGGTGAGGATAGGTTCCCGCGGATCCCGCGGGGGACGAAGCATGATGTCTGGCTCTTTGGGTTCAAAGGCAAGTACCATGCCGATTAAAGCCACGGTGGCCGTATTTATCCACAGCACTTGCAGGGGCAGAATCGGTAATGCTACTCCGGCAAGGATGGCTGCCATCAGCACTAAGCCGTCTCCGAGGTTTGTCGGAAGTGTCCAGACGATAAACTTTGTGAGCGCATCAAAGACGCCTCGGCCTTCTTCCACAGCGGCCTCAATCGTGGCGAAGTTGTCGTCGGTAAGGACGATATCAGAAGCTTCTTTGGCCACTTCGGTGCCGGCCCTGCCCATGGCGACTCCAATGTCTGCCTGTTTTAAAGCTGGGGCATCGTTGACGCCGTCACCGGTCATCGCGACGATATGACCCCGACTTTGCAAGGCCCGAACAAGGCGGAATTTTTGCTCCGGGCTCACTCGGGCGAAGACATCGACCTCTTCGCAGACCGAAGGCAGCTCGTGGTCTGGTATCCGGTCGAGATCGGTCCCTGTAAGAACTTTGGGGAAATGCGATTCGGCTTGCCGGTAGATGGCATCCGGAACGCTAGAAGCTAGCTCCCGAGAAACGCCAAGGCTTTTCGAGCTTGCCGCGGCACAAGCAAGGGTGCTTACAGCCCCCGCCTCTTGCCCGGGATTTACGGAAGTTCGGACTTGAGTTCCGATTCCAATTCGGGCGGCAATCACAGCGGCTGTCAACGCGTGATCACCGGTGATCATTTTGACCCGGATGCCCGCCTGGTGGCAGGTAGCTACCGCCCGAATGGCCTCCTCCCGGGGTGGATCCATCATGGCCTGGAGCCCCAGGAAAGTGAACTGTCCGGAAACCTCGAGGTGCTCAAACGCGTTCAGCTCGGAAGGGACAATTTGCCGAGCCAAGGCCAATACCCGCAGGCCATTCCGGGCAAGCTCCTCTGCTTGTTTCTCCACAAGTTGTGGATCAATCGGGACTTCCCGGCCGTGGCAGTCCATCATGGATTGACAGCGCGCCAAGACCGCTTCGACGGCCCCTTTAATGAAGATCACGTTTTGGGACATTGCCGGCCATGCATGAAGCGTAGCGGAATAGCGTCGCTCGGCGTCAAAGGGAATCGTATCCTGCCGCGGTCGTAAACGATTTTCCCCATTCTTGTCTAAACCGTATTTAGCCGCGACGACTAGCAAGGCGGCTTCGGTGGGGTCGCCTGTAATCTCCCAGCGGCCAGCGCGCTCAAAAAGATCCGCATCGTTGCAAAGGACCCCTGCGGCCAAGCATTCACTAAGCGCTCGGTTTTCTTGAGGCAGTTGACCATTGGGGGAAAGAGGCAAGATTTTCCCTTCGGGCGTAAAGCCAGCGCCGGTCACTTCGTAAAGCTGGCCGCCCGCCCAGATTCTGACCACCGTGAGCTCATTAGCCGTCAGCGTACCGGTTTTGTCAGAACAGATGACAGTTACACTTCCGAGCGCTTCGACAGCCGGCAGCTTGCGGACTATTGCGTGCCGACGGGCCATCCGGACCACGCCAAGGGCCAGAGTTGCCGTCAACGCAGCGGGCAAAGCTTCCGGGACTGCACCGACGGCAAGTGCCACTGCCGCTTGAAGCATGCTCACCCAGTCCTGTCCTCGCAAAAGGCCGATGGCGAAAGTAAACAACGCCAAAGCAATGATGACGACGAATAGCATTCGGCTAAAAGTAGCGATATTCCGCATCAGCGGTGTGTCAATTTCTTGCGCCCCCTGGACCAATGCCGTGATCCGTCCGATCTCGGCGGCATAGCCGGTCGCTACCACAATGCCTCGGCCTTGTCCATAAGTGACCAGGGATGAACAAAAGGCGATATTGGTGCGGTCGGCCAAGGGCGTCTCCGCCGGAAGCGGCGCTGTCGTTTTGCTAACCGGCACGGATTCGCCGGTGAGAGTTGACTCGTCAATTTGCAGGTCGCGGGTATAGAAAAGCCGAATATCTGCCGGCACTTTCGCCCCAGCTTCAAGGAAAACGATATCGCCCGGCACTAACTCTTCCGAATCGACCTCCTCCGTCTTACCTTCCCGACGAACTACTGCGCGGGTTTTGGCGCGGCGCATGAGCGCAAGCAAAGCCTCGCTTGCCTTCCGCTCCTGGATGTAGCCGATCACTGCGTTGATGACAACAAGAACCAAGATCACCCCGGCTTCGAGCCAATCGTCAAATAGCGCGGAGATAACCGCGCAGGCGATCAGAATGTATACAAGCCCCTGGTGAAACTGACGAAGAAAAACTACAAGAGGATGCGGCTGGGGAGGCTGAGGAAGGAGATTGCGACCATATTTCTGCTGGCGATTGTGGACTTCTTGACGAGAAAGCCCCCAGGAGGGCTCCACGTTCCAGATTGCCGCCACCTCCTCTGCGGGCAGGGCATGCCAGGGACGGTCCTCGTGTTGGAGTTTGCTCGATCGTTCCGCTTTTCTCTCGCTCTTTAAGGTGCTTGATAATATCCCAGTTGTCCGAGTACTAGGACTGGAGGAAAAAGTTGTTGACATAGCTGGCCCGATAATCGCTCCTTTTCGTTCCGGCCGCTGCCTGTCCCACCAAAAATATCTTCTTGCTTTACTCAACCGAACGCCCAGTTACTTTTGAAAGAAGCGAAACACTGCTGTGGCGGCCGGCTAAATACTACATATTCTTTGCCCCAACATTCTTTGCGACTGACGTTGGGTACGCGTTTGGGGTTCAGCTTTGACAGGCTTTGCGGTCCCCAACAAATAGTACGCGCCACGCCGCCTGCGCGGGCAGATGAATTTCACCGATCGGTTTTTCTAACTGCTGATAATCCCCAGCGGGCCGGGGTGCCTCAGCGGGACAAACTAGGCCGTCAATCACAACACCTGGGTCATCCCCGGTTTGGCCACCGGATAATTACCGTTTGCATCCGGCATGACCGGGGCCGGGTCGTCAAGAGAGCTTAAATTGTCGACATTGGGAGCAAGTTGTAGCTCCGAGGCCATCGCCTCTTCC
Source organism: Thermoguttaceae bacterium (assembly GCA_025060325.1). Classification (GTDB taxonomy): domain Bacteria; phylum Planctomycetota; class Planctomycetia; order Pirellulales; family Thermoguttaceae; genus DTLM01. Next base: position 155,275 of record JANXBW010000002.1, on the reverse strand, counting down.
CACGTGATCATCTTGCCGGATTCGGCGGCCATCCGGCCAAGGATCCCAACAAGACAAGCATAGGCGCAGCGTTCCGTTTCGTTATAAGGCCGGTCTTGCCGAATTGCCTCGAAAAGGAGATCCATCTCCCGTTGATATTGATTGCACGGCGGCCCTTGGTACTCCCACAGGAGGGCCTCAGGCCGGGCCTGATGCTCCCGATACAGTCGAGGCTCCGGAATCCCTTCGCCGAGGACCGCCGAACCGCTGCTTCCGTGAATGACACAACCGAAGAAGCCCCAGGTGTTGGCTTGATGCCTGCCCTGTGCAAAAAGCTTCGTCCCATCCGGGAAGATAAATTCAACAGCATAATGGTCAAAGAGTTGGTCCGGGACGTCTCGAACCTGCCGACCTCCCTGGCCTTGGGCTGCCGCTGGCCATGCGTTTTTCACCCAGCAACACACATCCAGATTGTGGATGAGCCAGTCCAACATGAAGCTCCCGTTGAGCCAAGTAAAACACGAATAGTTGCGAATTTGGTGCGCAAGCTCGCTCATGTCGGGCGATTTTGGCGCAAAGCCTACCGGCCCATGCATTCGGTATGCCCAACAGGTTATGACTTTGCCAATGGCGCCGTTGTGGATGCGGTCGATAGCTTGCTCGAGCGGGAGGTAATGCCGGCTCATCAAGCCCCCAGCGATTTTTAGGTTCTTTGCCTCGGCCTCTTTGCCCGCTTTCAAAACCCGACGAACGCCGGGAGCATCGACGGCAAACGACTTTTCCATAAAGACGTTCAGCCCCCGAGAGACCGCATACTCCAGATGGAGGGGACGAAATGCCGGCGGGGTAGCTAAGAGCACTACATCGCCGGGCCGCAAAACGTCCATTGCCTTCCGGTAGGCGTCGAAACCGACAAATTGGCAGTCCGGCGGTACCTGAACTTTTTCGCCAAATTGCTTTGAAAGCTGCGCCAAGCTGCCCTCCAGACGGTTGGCAAAAACGTCCGCCATTGCAACTAGTCGTGTGGGGCCCGGCGTGCTGAGAGCATTTGCTGCCGCCCCAGTACCCCGACCGCCGCAGCCCACCAAAGCCACCTGGATAGTGTTATCCTCGGCGGCATGAGCCATTCGGGCGATGGCGGCTCCGGCCAGTGCGCTGCCGGCCACGGCACAAGTCTGAAGAAAATGCCGGCGGGTGCTCTTCCCGCTGATGCCGATCGGCTTGTGGTTTGTCGGGAAAGCAGAATGGGGGTGCGCCATAGTGGAGGCTCCTGAGGTATAAATGCGAATTCAGTCTGGGAAACTGTTTGGGCAGCGGTATCCAAACTCGGCTGGGGGCCTTTGGCAAATTAGGGAGAAAGCCGACAATGCCGCAGATTTCCCAATGGTCATCTCACGGTCTGGCAGTATGGGCCCAGGCGGTGGCAATTTCAAGGACCGATAGCGAAAAGCTGGATTCAACCTGCTATCCGGCTCCCGGGCCTCGGTCGCTACTGATTCTGACGGTTGGAAGATGAGGGGGAGGCTCCCTCAAGTGGGTATCAGAGAATCTCCGCGGTGGCGAATCGGGGAGTACTAAGCTGGGTGGCCTAGCAGACGGGGCAGGAGTTGGACGCTCCTGTTTGCATCGGGCTAATGATAGACGCCCATAAAGCGATTGCCGGAGCCTGGTCGCAGGGGCGAGATTGTCGGCTTTAGTGGCCCACGTTGAGGGAATTCGGCCCTCCTAGAGTAGGCCTAAGAGGCCTGCGGGAAATGCTTTCCTCCCGGGGTGGTGCCGGTTAAACTGAAGAAGAAGCGGAGGGGCCGGGGTGTGATTCTCCATCACAGAGAAATATTGTGATTCCCACATAGTGGGGAAAACTACTTTGAGGTCTGAGCGGGCTTATAGGACTTTCTGCACGCGGTTTGGCTACAGGTCCGCGGGATGAAGCTCGGGGTTGGGAGAAACCACTCGGGCACCGATGCTAATTTAAGCAAACGGTTAGCAGGTGATTAGTAGCGCTAATCTTAGTAATCGATAGTCGCAAGAGCTGGTGGTACCCCAGCGGACAATTTTCCGTCTCGCACCTTTTCAGCGTCGGTGGGCCGCGGAACTTCGTTAAAGGGGCTATGTGCAGCTCTTTTTGAATTCTCAAGTAGGGCCAAACCGAAGTCGGGGCAAAGTGTGGTGAATTTTCTCGGTACTCCCAAGCTCAAAAAAGGGGACTTTTCAGGGGTCAAGGCGAGCGTCCGCTTGGGCACGGCGCCCCGGGGAAGCGAGTTTCGAGCGGCGAGGTGAGGCCTGGCGTTATCGGCCGTCGGGCAAAACCAGCTTATGGGAGACAAGCATCCCCTATGGTGGGGGGTTGATATCACATTTTCGAGGCCGAATTAGCCTATCCTTTAGCTGCAGTTAACGCCTATTCGAAAGACCGAGGCCAATTTGCGAGAAGCCTGATCGAATTCCTTGTGGGAGAGTGCCGAACCACTCGGTGGGGCGGTAGTGGGAGCGAGGAAGTACCGGAAGCGGACACCCTCGTAGGTTAACGGTGTGGGGAAAAACTCCGAATGATCCGGCTGCCGAGCTGTTGGGCGGTGCGAACGTTGACCGTGAACCTGGTCGGTTTAAAGTTGGCGCAAGGTCCCCGACCCGGAAAAGGTCGGGTAGGCGATAGGGTTTCGGCTGTGAGCTTCTCCTCGGTTGTTGCGGAAACGGGGCCACCCCGAGAGACCACTGAGGAAGGGTGTTAGTTAGTTCAGAAACCTTTGCCTTTTTCATGTTTTAGGTGTTCTTTTCGCTTTTAATTCGGGACCTTAGGAGAGCAAGTAGGAAAAGAAGGCGGATGGCCCAAGTGAGCAGGGGTCCGAGCAAGTTCGCTTTGATTGCCTTGCTGACCCTAGGGAGCGTGACTTGGCTCCCTTGGGCCTCGCTGGCTGCTTTGGCTCAAGGTTCTGCTCAGCCGGGGGCTCCGGCTATTGATTGGGGGCCGCCGGTCGCCGAAACGCCTTCTGATGCTCCTGGAGCGCAGAAACCGCCAGAAACTGCGACTGGAGCGCCGAGTTCACCCCTGGCCGGCGGTGTGGGTTTCGAGGGGGCGCCGGCCCCATCCCCCCCTTTGGCCCGGCCATCCGGGTTCCCTCGTCCCGGGACTAATGGTTCTGTCCTTGTGGAGGAGGCTCAGCCTAGGGAGTATTGGCTCCCAGGGAAATCGGGCACCCTTCAGCCGGTAATTAACATTCCCTTTGAAGTCTTCGAGAAGATTTACGCTCAGCTTCAAACGGGTAATCAGCCCCCGCCGTATTCCCTCCTCAAGTTCCGGTTAGCCGGCAGCGTTGGTAGAGACCGGGCAGAGCTTGGGGTAGAAGTGGAGGCTCAGGTGAGCGCCGGGGCCTGGATCCCTATCGCCCTCGGTTTAGATGAGGCTGCGATTCTGTCGGACTCGGTTGTCTTCGGTGGCACCGGTCGGTTTTTCTTGAGTTTTGACGACAAAAAAGGCTACGTATGGTGGGTCCTATCGGAGAAGGACGAAGTCCAAAAGTTGTCATTTCGAATTGCGGTGCCCATTCAGCGGGCCAAGGAGGTGTCGGAACTCCGCCTGCTGACACCGCAGGCGGTGTCAACGGAAGCCAGCTTGGAGCTGCCGGAGGCCGAAGCCTCGGTAGAGGTGGGCGAGGGGGTCCAGCTTCGTGCACTGGAGAGCGTCTCGGGCGCGACGCGTGTGGAGCTAATGGGTGTTGGCGGATCCTTGGGCCGGGGAGGGCAACTGAGTATCAAGTGGCGAAGTGCTGCTGGTAAACCCAGTCCGGCGGGATTGGGGCGGTTGGAGGTTTCCGCGAAGCAGCTGGTGCAACTGTTGACGGAACATGCGCTTACAACGGCGGAGCTTCAACTCCGCCCGCTCGGGGGGCCAGTCTCTCAGGTCGACATCCTCTTGCCGGCTGGTGCGGAACTTCTGCCCGGAGAATCAGCGCTCCCATATCAAGTGGTTCCCGTCCAGGAGGGGGAATCGTCGTCTGACCGGGGCGCACATCGGCTTGTGTTTACTGAGCCAATAACTGGGCCCACCCTAGTGTCCCTCACATGGCGGCAGATGTTCGGCAGGCCAGGGGAACCAGTCTCACTCGGCATTCGGGGCGTGAAACAGGCGGTTCGTCATTTTGGCGTTGTTGTTGTCTCTGGGAGCGCCTGGCGGAGTTGTCAGTGGGAGCTTTCAGGCGATATTCGCCGGATAGAGGCCCAGGTGCTTCCGGACTTTTGGCGAAAGGGCGAGGAGGTTTTGGCCGCCTTTGAGTATTACTCGGAGCGGCATGAGCTCCGGATGAAATGTGGCCCGGAGAAGACGCAAATTGTTGTTTCGCCGGAATATGAGCTTGTTGTCGGTGCAGATTATGCCCGGTTGACAGCCAAGTGGCGACTTTTCGTTCGGGGGGTGCCGGCGACCGAATTGGAAGTCGCAGCCAATGGTTGGCAGATAGAACAATTCGAGCCTGAAGCACTCCTGGCACCGGAGGTAGTGCTCTCCGAGCTTGCCGAGACGGAAGTATTGCATCTTTCCCAACCGCTAGTCGGTTCGTGCGATGTTCGGCTGACGGCCAGGCGGAAGCTTGATGCCTCTAGTGGACGAATTCGATTGCCGTTACTTCTCCCGCGCGCTGATGTCATCACCACAGGGATGGTGATTGTTCGCTGCGATGAAAATGTAGAGGTGCTTGTGGATTTGACCGAAAGCAAGGGGTTTGCCCGGCAGGTCGCTTTACCCGGGCCGGAATTGTCAGGGCCACCTGCCCGCGGATACTTCCGCTGGGAACCCGCAAGCGCCGAGCGCCCCGTGGTAGTGCTGGACCGCTGGGTTTATCGGCAGGAAGTGACAGTCAGTAGCGAGGCTACTGTGACCCTGCGGCCGGGAATGGGCAGCGTAGAGCAACGGTTGGAGTACGAGATAGCTTATCAGCCTTTGCAACATTTGACTTTTGCGCTTCCGGCCTCGTTAGCGCGGAGCAATGGGATAGAGTTTCTCCTCGACGGACAACGAGTCATCCCGCTTAGTCTGCCGAGCGAAGCTTTTGGAAACGGCGACGAGGGGGAGTTGGCGTGGCGCCGCGTATTGTTACCGGAGCCACGTTTGGGGCGGGTAGAGTTAGTCTTTCGTGCCCGATTGGCGGTTCCTTATCTTCCTCCGCGGGCAAGTGCCCGACTGACCGTTCCGCTCATTGTGCCCAGGGAAGGCGCTTGGCGGCAAAACCGTGTGCGGCTTTTGGTGGAGGAGGGAATTCGTGTTCAGCCGCGGGCAGGAGTGTGGAAAGGGGCAATGGACAGCTTCGGCTGGATTGATGGGCCAGAGGTTGTTCTTCTGGCCGACGAGGGCGTGGCCGAGTTGCCGGTCGCTCTTCATAGACCAGGTGGACGAGGAATAATCGTCGAGCGAGCGTGGATCCAAAGTTTCGTGGGGACCCGCAGCCGGCAAGATCGAGCTGTCTTCCGCCTGGTCACTGCCGAGCCGGACATTGAGATCGACCTTCCCCCGGGGGCCGATCCGGAGGAGACATGGGCGGCCGTTGCGGTGAATTCCCCCGAGAATGTCCAGAAAATTCGAACTGAAGTCACCCCCGCCGGGTCGCTTCAAGTTTTTCTTCCGGAACATCAGCCCGGGCAGCGATTATTCCTGGAAATTGTGTATCGCCTGCCGGGCCAGCTGAGGCAGTTTCAACCTGTTGAGATTAGCCTCCCTCAGATTCGGGGTGAGGCTTGGGTTCAGCAAGTTTACTGGCAACTGGTTTTGCCTCCGCAATGGCATATTGTCGCCGAACCGGCGGGCTGGTTCGGGGAGTATCGTTTGGCATTCCGGGGCGGGTTCTTGCGCAGAGACCCTGCCGTAGATGAAGGAGAGTTGGCTACTTGGGCCGGTGCTATTCGATCGCAAAAAATTCCGGATACGGCGGAAATTTATTTGTTTAGTAGGCAGGATGGCATTGGTTCAGCAAAGGTAGTGTTTGCGCGTCGCCCGATAATTGTTACCGCCGCTTCGGGATGTGTACTCTTGTTGGGGCTTGCGCTCGTATATCGGCCCGGGTTGCGACGACCGTGGATACTACTATCGCTTGGGGCTGTAATCGCAGCTGGGACGATAGTTCAACCCGATTACGCGGTACTAGCCGGCCAGGCAGGTCTTTTGGGTGTGGTGCTGGTGGGTTTGGCTGCTTTTCTTCAGCGGATAGTGACTGCCCTTGGGGAGGGGCGGGAGACAGGAGATGTTCCGGGCTCCGCGATGACCTTAGAGGAAGCGGAAAGTGCGCCACTTGCCGCGGGCGGAGGTTTGACTGGCCGGTCAAAGATTTCGGCACCAACTTCGTCTGTGCTTCCTTAACCACACCGCACTCGGAATGATTGAAGAGATCTCCATCTGAGGTTATTTGCGTCCCGTGGTCCACTGCGGGTCCATCCGCCATGGCAGGTAAAAAGCCAGTGTCTCTGAGAAAACCCCTTTTACTCCTTTTATTTGCCTGGACTTTCTTTGTTTACGTTTACCCGCTGACTCGGTGCGCCTGGGGGCAGGGAGCTCAGCCGGCAAAGACGGGCGCGAACGAAGTCGGCCTACGATTCCGCCGAGTGTATGTTCTGGCGGATCGACTTCGCGAGTGGCCCAGTGAGAATGTACCTTACGTGCCGGTTGAGCCAGCGGAGTTCGAAAAGGTCCTATCCATTATCAACGAGCAAGCCAGTCCGGATCGCGCTACCTCAAGCTCGTTTATCGTGTCTGCTCGGTATTACGCCCGTCTTGTGGACGCAAGTTTAGTCGATGGCCAGGCGCTCCTTGATGTCCGCGCGGGCCGAGGGAGCTCGCAAGAGCTTTTGGCCCGGGTCTTTGAACCTTTGTCGCTACCGGTTGGTTCCTTGTCCTGGGTGGAGCGCGACGGACAGCCGGCGCGGTGGGGCATTTCCGGTAGCGGCAAGCATAAACTAGTGGTCGATGGTTCCGGGACGATTATGTTTCCGTGGGCTGCAGGAGGAATTCGACGAGAAGATGGCAGCGTGGTTTTTTCGCTTCGCTTGCCTGCAGCTCAGGAAACACGATTGATCATCGACGCCCCAGCCCAGTACGTGTTGATGACGAACGCCTTGTCATGGGCGGAGAATGTTGGCGATCGTCCCGTTCGCCGATGGGTGGTGGTGCTTGGAGGCCGCACCGATTGCCAGCTCACTTTTGTCCCAGAACCGTCAACGGGGCAAAAACCTTTCGTCAGGTGGTGGCATAACTATCTAGTCACCGCGACGGGCGTTGACGCAACCAGCCGGCTTGAGGTGGGTAAGCCGGAGGGAGAGCTGAGGACCCTCTCGGTGGCCGTCCCTCCGGAATTTGTGGTGTTTGACGTGACGTGCGATCGGCCAGAAAAACTCCAGTGGGAATTTTATCCAAGCGACAAGCAGGGGAGCGTTGGCCGACTGGAGCTGACCTTCTCTCCGCCGCTAAGTGATGCCGGAGCAGAAGTGGTCATTCGTGCGCTAGCACCACTTCCCCAGCAAGGTGAGTGGGTTATCCTCCCCTGGCAATGTGAGAGCGGAATCTGGCGGCAGACCACGATGGAAGTGGTGGTTAAATCGCCTCTTCGACTCGGATCCTGCACTGTGCAAGGGGGTTACAGAATTGCTTCGGGGCAATCCGCGGAACAAGCCGGCGAGCTTATTCGGGCTGTTTACGAGCGTCCCGATGGCCAACTTGTCGTCCAGCTTTTTTTGCCACCATCGCTTTACTCAGTTCAGGGGTTAACGTTTCTCCGGTTGCTAGGTTCGGAAATCTTAGCGCAATCGGCGGTAGCACTCAAGGGGATCCAAGGCGAGACATGGCACGTGCGTACACAACTTCCGGCAGGTTGGTCCGTGGACTCGGTGGAATCTCCTGAGGGCGCTATCCGTGCGTGGGAGATAGAGGGAAGCGACGCTAAGCAATCGGCAGGCGGTAGGGTCCTTCGGATCGACTTCGCCCGCCCGCTTTCTCTTAGTGAGCCTTTGGTTGTTGTTGTGGCTTGCCGGCGGCAGCTGGAGGCATCTTCCTTGCGGCTTGCAGCCGGTCAACTCTTGCCTTTGCACTGGGAGGATGCGCTTACGACGGAAAATCGGATGGCCATTCGGATGGAACGGCCCTGGCAATGGAATCCTCCGGGCGTGGCGGAGCTTCTGACGCAACCTGACGATACTCTCCGTAAATTGGCCGGTGCCATTCAAGTTCCCCCGGACCTGCCGATTTGGGAGATCAAGTCGGTTCCGGCCGCTGAGATACAAATGGGAGTAAGTGTTGGCTACTCGGGATTGGCTCAGACAGAGGTTCGATTCATTGGCGATCATGTACAAACAGCCGGCAGTATTCTGTGCATGCCAGAGCCAGGGGGGATTGTTGATCAGGTGAGAGTTGTCCTGGTTGGCCAGGGGGGCCAAGACCGGCGATGGGTTGCCCGACGGTGCGAGGTGCGAAAAGCCCAGGACGCTGAGCCGGTGGAAGTAGTGCCGGGGGAAATTCTTCCGGTGCGTGTCGATCGTGAAACCTCGTCGGGGAGGGACACCTGGGTCATCACCTTCGGTATACCCATCCGCGAGCCGGTCCTTCTGGAACATGAAGCTGAACTTCCGTGGGAAGAGGGGCTGTCGCTTCCGCTTCCGTGGTTGCCGGAGGGAGTCGAGCAGCATTTGGCGCTGGTTGCTTATGCCACCGAGCACGAGCTTTTACTTGAGTTTGCCGGAGAAAATATTCGCCCCGCATGGCGACCGCTCCTACGGGTGGTCAAGACTGGGTCCAAGATTGCTGACGGAGATAGTGACAAGAGGGCATATTGGTTCCGCTATTGGCCGCCGGGGAGTGAGGGCTCAAGCGGTAGTCGACACACCTCTTTGTTGCAAGTCCGGAAGATCTCCCCGCCGCAGCGAACGCCTTGGATCTGGTCGGCCGCCTATCAAACGATCATTCAACCGGACAAACCTGTTCGTCACCGGTCAGTGCTCGCCGTTGAGGCACCAACGGCAGGGCAGTTGACATGTCGCTGGGAGACCCCAATCCGGTTAGTTGCATTGATCGTCGATGGAAAGCCGCGGCGCTTCAAAGGACGCGGCGAAAGCCCGGAGGATTTAGCCCAGATATCGGTAGCTGAGAGCTCCAGTGTAACTCGGCGAGAGTCGGCAATCGTGGGGCCGGCCGGTTCGGGGGGTGGCGAAATAAATTCTTCGGACGTTAACGCGCTTTCGGCAGGGGTGGGTTTGTCTGAGCTAGTCGTCCCGCTAGATGCTCGCGACACTCCGATTATCATGGAGATACTGTGGGAAGACCGCGAATGTGTCTCCGGTTGGGGAATGCATCTTAAGCCCCCGCGAATTGTTTACAATTTGCCGGTCCTTGCTAGCTCGTGGACGATTTGGCTTCCCCCCGGATGGGAAGTGGAGAGAGCAGGCTCCTTTCCTGCCATCCGTGTAGAGACGCTTTTGCACCGGCTTTTCGGAAGGCTTGCCCGGGACAAGGAAACACCGGTTTTTAATCCAGTGAGTTTTGTCGCCAGGGGACTTGGCGGTTGGCCGGTTCAGGATTATTCAGAGGCGTTGACCAAATTGGGGCAGTTTGCGGAGCTACTCATGGGATCCGGCGGCACTGCGGGGCCGCCAGGCTCCGGGAGTGAATCTTCGCAGGTTTCTTCTAGCCGGCCGGCCAGCACTTGGGGGCAACTTTTGGCAAGGTTCGTTGAGGGCAGGGTCCGTACCGAAGGGGCTGGGGAAAGGCGGCAAACCTCTCCCAGTCCTTTTGCTTTTGTGGATGATCAAGCCGAGGCAAAGGCCAATATTTGGCCGGTTTTCGTGGATGCTGTTGCGTTGGCCGCGGCTGGGATCACTCCGGAGACCTCGGTCGCCGTTCCGCCAGTTGGCGGGCTTGAGGGATTCCTCGATCTTCTTCAGCAGCATGGCTTATCGCTCATCGTGCATCGCCGGGCCCTTCTTTTAACAACAGGCGGCGAGGCAGCCATCTTGGCTAGCCAATTTGCACACACAGGACCTAAGCCTCCCGGACTGAGTCGACGCCCCCAGCTCGTGCCAGGTTTCAGTAGAGGCGCTGCAGGGATTTTCGCGATGTCCGGGGCGGTGAGCGGTGCTCAGAAAGATCGGGGAAAGGGTAATCCCGTCGACGCTTCATCCGGTAAACCAACCGGTGGGGCGGCCGAGTTCGTCAAAGCGGCGGAGCCGGCCTCTTTGTTTCCAACACCTAGTTCGCTCCTCATTCTGCAGATGGCCGACGAACGATTTGACCGGCTTGTAGACGATCTCCTGGCCGGTCGGGCGAGCGGGGGTATGCGATTTCTCCCGGTGGAACAGTGGATTGTCAGCCCGTTTGCCGGGTTTTGGAAAAAGCTTAAGCTAGCGGGGTCTCTGGCCGTTCAGGTGCCGATTTTGGGGTGGTCACCGGATAGCGTCAGCGCTGACGAAATTTCGCGGAGTAGTCTGTTTGTTTTTCGTACCGCCGTGCATGACGCCATTAGGGTGACAGTAGCTTTTGTAGCGATGGCTCTGGTGGTAAGCCTGGGCCTGCATGGTGTGTGGACGGGTTTTTATTGGTTGGCTGCCTCCGTTTGTTTGCTAGTGGCATGTGTGACTGCCGGTCCGTGGGCGGCGGGGGCTGGAGGTTGGCTGATCGGGCAGCTTCTAGGACTTTTCATTGTGGCCGTGTGGCGAAAGCCGCCGGCTGCAGAATATGCAAGCGCTGCTGCGGGCAGTGGGGGCCCGAAAACGCTGGGAGGACCTCCTCAAGGAGAAACCTGTGGACAAATCTCGGCGGATGCGCGTGACTTCAGCGAGGGGAAGACCGAGGCATTGTCGACTCCGCCGGCAGAGGCCATATACCTGGAAGATACCGGCGTATGCCGGGTGGGCCAAATCTCTAAAGAAGGGCAATCTGTGGATGATGTCCCTTCGGCACCGGCTCGCGTTCCCTCCTCACCTCCCGCAGGCACTGCCCTAAGTTCGCCGAATCTTTGGATGGACATGGTGTCCGATTCCCGCGGAGAGGAAGCTAGACGTGAAACCGCACTCAGTGGAATGCTCCCGCCTGAGCCAGGACGTTCGGAGAAGACAAGCGTAAGAAGGCGAGGTCCATTAGGGCACGGCTTTTTGCGATGGTTTCGGCTTGGAACGGGTTGCACTTTCTTGGCCGTAGTAAGCTCGGTCGGATTTGGACAAGCGACCGAAGCTCCGCGGGGTGCCCCCGCCTCAACCTATCGTGTGCTTATCCCCGTGGACGCTAAGGGCGAGCCGACCGGCGAGAAATACCAGGTCCCAAAACCCATGTGGACAGAGCTCACGCGGTTGGTGGCCGAGGCAAGCGACCGCTGGCTGATCAGCGCAGCCCGCTATCGAGGGCGTTTAGTGCGGATGCCAGAAGGTGGTACATGGAGCTTGCCGGAGATTCGTATGGTCCTTCAGGTAGACGTGCTTCAGCTCCCAGCCCAGTTACCCCTGTGGTTGCCGCCGGCGCAGGGGATTCAGCCACCGACCGTATACGTCAACGGGCGACCTGCTGTAATGACCGTAAGTGAGCTTAGCGGGGGACCGGTGGTTGAACTGCCGGCCTTAGGCACAAACGAAGTCGAGGCGATCTTAACGCCCCAAGTTTGGAGTGAAGGCCAATATACCTATGCTTCCGTGCCTATTCCTCCTGTAGCTAACAGCTGGTTACAGGTGACAAGCCCCCCTGATGCTCCTTCTGTGGAAGTTGTCACAAGTTACGGCCCGATTGTCAAGAATCCCGCAACCGGCTCTGTTGAGGCACTTCTTGGTCCAGTTAATGAGCTTAAACTGCGCTGGGCGGCCAAAGAGGAGCGACCCGTTGACGCCGATCTTCGGCTTCTGATGGCGGTGACCGCCGATCAGGACGCGTTGACAGCTGAGGTAGCCGTGAGAGCGGCCGATGGCGGCCGATTGCCTCAAACGGTGGAGTTTGAGCTAGATCGTGATTGGCAGGTAGCAACCTCCCTGCCTGCGGCGATCGAACCACTCACCGATACTTCTTCTGGCGGGCCGATCGGCTATCGTTGGAACTTGGGCGAGCCATTGCCTCCCCGCGGCACGGCACGAATGCGCTTGGTTCGCCGAGGATCACCGGTCGGCCATTTTTATCCTAATTTCTTTCGCGTTAAAAAGCTTCGGGTTAGCTCCTTGTGGATGGGTTTCCCAGCTTCGTCCACGTTCCAGGTTCAGCCTCTTGATGCGACGAAGGTGGAGCCGTTGACGCCTTCAGCCTTTGCGGAGGCTTGGGGGGAGAATGTGCCCAACTTAGCCGCGGTTTGGAACATTCCACTGGTTAAACGCGATGTGGGATTCCTCGTTCGCCGGCCCACTGGAAAGTTGACCGGCAAGCAATTCCTCCAGGTTGTTATTCAGCCGGATACAGCTCGGCTTTACTACCAGCTTCAGGTAGATCTCCAGAATGAGGAGGTCTTTCAGCATCGGCTGGCCTTGCCCGCGCGCTTTGCTCTCGAAAGTTTGGAGTTGGAACGTCAAGAGGGCAAGCAGCCCCTTTCCGGGGTCCGGGATAATGACGGCAATCTTGTGGTTGACCTTCCTACCCCCCTGGGGGCAGCCCACCGGATTCATCTTTCTGGCCGATGTCCGCTGCCTAGGGAAGAAGGGTGGTCGCTCCCTCTCATCCGTGCTTTACGTCAGGAAGTGGAACCTCTTCGTGTTGATGTGTGGGCTCCGCTAAGTTTGTCGGTAACGATCAAACCGGCGGCTGTAGTTCAGCCCCAGCCGCTAACACCCTTTGTAATCCCGGCGGAAGTGCGTTTCCTCGGAGCGTTCGAGTTGGAACCGGGTCAAACTGAAGCTGCTCGATGTGCGATTCGAATGGAGCGCCCGAGCATTTCCGGAAAGCAAATTACCCGGCTGCAGCGGACTCGAGACGGCTGGACAACACAGGTTATTTGGGCGCTTAACATCACAGGTGGGGCTGTTTCTCGGCTGAAGGTCCGCCTTCCCAAATGGGCCATTTCCTCGGCCGTGGTTGACCCTGCGGGAGAGTTGCGGGCCGAGTCAGTCCCGGCACCGGGCACGGGTCCTCCTCCGTCGGAGCGGAAGGCGAGCGGCGGAAGTAACGGCAACGACGGTCATCTCGGGTTCACCCGGCCAGGGCAGAGTTCGAAGAGGCAGGATAGCAACTCTACCGAGGCGCCACGCCCTGCGGACGTTTTTATACCCCCTGACGAGCTGGTAGAGGCAAGCATCGAGTTCGAAAGGGCACTTACCGGATTGCGGACGGTCCGGCTGAGTCATATAGAAGTCCCGGGTAACCGGCTACTGAGGATCCCCCCGGTCGAGCTGGCGGACGGGGAAATTACCGAGCGATACCTTGTGGTACCCGAAAACATGAACTTGCCCTTCCTGGATGTCCCTCCTGATGTTCTCCGCGAGGTGTCGCTTCCGGAAGGAATCCGCGATCTGGTCCCTTCAGGGGCTTATCGTTGCTACCTTGTTAACGGGAGGTTGAGTCGGCTTACGGTCCTAGCTGTCCGGGGTGAGCCGGTTGTCCGACTTGCGGTCGCCTATGCAAGACTCTACCGCGATGGACGATTTTTGGGATTGGTCCAGTGGGACATTGACCCGGCCGGCAATCGGCAGCTTCAAGTGGAAGTTCCGCCGGGGCTTCGCATCCTCGATTGGGATCTGCCGGGGGGGTATGTGGTGCCGCCTAACGAGAAGGGCGTTTGGAGGGTGATCTTACCTCACCCAGCACTACCGGTAGTGGTTTCCGCACTCCTGATGGGACAGGCGGGATCCGCGGAATCCCTGTGGACGGGCCCCCGGTTGCGGGTACCAATCCCCGGCATTGTGGGTGCCCGCCAACGGGAGACTTGCTGGATTGTCTCTTTTGAGGGGAAAGCCGACGTTGTGACGGCTTATCCAGCTACTCAAACGGACCTTAGTTTAGCGGCCCAACCGATGGTGGCTGCGGCGCTTGAGCGATTTCAGTCGCTTGCCGGTCTGCTTCGATTGGCCAGCGGGGAACTACCCGCGCTTACTGAGGGTGACCTTGCCTGGATTCACGCTTGGGAGAAGTCGTGGCTATTGGCCAAACAAGTTTTTCCGTCCGGGGGGCAGCGCGACGGCGCAATCGGTGGGAACATGGACCCCGAGCTGGCGAATGTCTTTCGTGAGGTGGAGAACTTAAGGGTTCTATGGGGAGCCTCGCCGGAGCCGCCGGATGTAAGCCCTCCTGGTTTTCTCGTAGAGAGCTTATCACTTCTCCGGGCAGATCCGGGGTTGAGTGTAACTTGCTGGCTCGACACGAGCGGTGGGCGGGAACTAATCGTAATCTGGCCGGTCACTTGGGCGAGTCAACTGGGCAGTATGCTTCTTGCGGTGGGAGCTATCATTGCCTGCCTAGTGCCTGGGGTGTTCGGTGGGGTTCGCGCTTGGCTTGGAAGCCTTCTTCGCCGGGCTCCGTTTGCTGGTTTGGCGGTTGCCTCGCTAGTTTGGTGGCTGTGGTTTAGCCCAAGTGCCTTGGGATTCTTGCTGTTATTAGTGGCGGCAGGGGCTGGAGCGATTTATCGTGCCTATGGATTTGCGACGTTTAGTGACGGAAGATAGGCGCTAGAGCTGGCCACTCCTGCTGAGAGGGTGGAGTCACAACTTCAGACGCTAATTCCATGGATGAAATTGACCGGGGAAATTGTCGACAAGAGATGTCGGCTGAGGAATGCATCGCCGAGATGGTGTCCCGGATTGTTCGCCAGTTTGATCCGGAGCAAGTGATTCTCTTTGGTTCCCGGGCCAGGGGCGATGCTGACCCGGAAAGTGACTTTGACCTGCTCGTAGTAATGGATTATTGCGGCTCGGCGCGAGAGGTCCGGCTGGCCATGCGCCAGCTTCTTGCCGATTTGCCAGTGGCTAAGGACATTTACGTCGTTTCCCCAGATGAGTTCGCATGGCGTAGGCATGTTGTAGGCACCCTCGAGTATCCCGCAGCTCAAGAAGGCAAGGTCCTTTATGCACGACCGGGAAAAGGCAATTCGGGTGGCCAGGGAATGGGTTCAGAAGGCGGAGAATGATTTGAAGACCGCCACCCATGTACTTACCCTAGGGGAGGATGCGCCCACCGATACGATTTGTTTTCACTGTCAACAGGCTGTGGAGAAGTACCTTAAGGCTTTGCTTATTTTTCGGGGAATCAAGTTTCCTCGTATCCACGATATTGAAAGGCTTGTCCGGCTGTTGCCCGTGGCCGATCGTCCACACATGAGCGTGGAGGAGCAGGGAGCACTCACCGATTATGCCACGATGACTCGTTATCCAGGGAGCTATGAACCAATAAGCTTGGAGGAAGCGACGCTGGCGGTCAAGCTTGCTTGGCGAGTGCGAGAACAAATTCGCCGCCTCTTACCCCCTGAAGTCTTGGAACCGCTTACCGTTAAGCGCGAGAAAGGAAGTCAGTAAACCCAGGGAGAAAACCCTCGAGGGTTGACAAGCTAGGTAAAACGCCCGGCATTCCACCCCGATCTGGCTCCGAAAGGAGAGAAAGTTATGAAGCTATGGAAGGGCTATCGCGAACTTGTCCTACCGAAAACCGGGCGTTTGGCTCTCCAACTTACTGAGGGGGAAGGATTTACCTACCCACTTTACTTTTATATTCCTAGCATCACCCGCGACGAACGCTTGCTGGTCTACCATCGGGCCGCTCAGGGCGAAGTTCAGCTATGGCGGCTTGAGCTGGCGACCGGGGAAAATTGTCAACTTACGCATGCAACCTGGCCAGATACACAATGGCGCCCATGGTGCACTGACGCCGGGCGAGGGGTCCTTGATCACCGAAGCGTTCTCAACGTGGTGCGTGACGAAGCGATCTACTTCGATGGTCCTGAAGTGCGGGCCGTCAATGTCTTTACGCTCGAAGATCGGCACCTCTTTTCTCTGCCGCCCGGCCGCGAAGCTTATGGCCAGAATTGCTGCACACCAAGCGGTCGGTTCTTCGTTTATATCCATGTCCCGGAGGGATCAATGTGGGGCAAGCCGTGTCATAGGGCGGCTTTGGAGAGTTACGACTTCGAAACTGGCAAGGTCGAGCGCATCTGTACGGTTGACAGTGCGATCTTTCACGTCACCGCTTATGATGAAGATCATCTCATAGTGACGCATCCGGCGGACCATCCGGGGATGCTTCTTGTTGACCGCAGGACCGGTAGCATCTGCTTGCTAAGGGACAATGATCCTGGTGCCCGCGGACATCCAATCCACTGCCATGTCACAACCCAGGGAATCACGTATGAAGTTCCGGATATTCATGCGGCCGGCCTTTATGATCCGTTTACCCGCGCGCGGTTTGAGTTTCCTCTGGCTCGGGAAATGCATTACGTCCATACGGGGCGGGATCCTGAGGGCAAACTTTGGTTTTTCGAAAGCTCGACAAGCCCGGAACGGTTCGACCACCACCGAATCTACTACCTTCGGCGCTTGAATGAAGATGGCTCGGGCGAGTGGATCGACTTGACAGGCGATTGGCCAACTTTCGGAGCAGGGCAAAAAGCTCATTTTCATCCGCAACTTGTCCTTGATCGCAAGTGGATCATGTTGACGGCTGGCGACGAACGAACCGGCGGAAATCACATTTTTCTTCTCGATATTTCTGATCTGCCCCCGACAGAAGGGATTTCCCGCGAGCTTCTGCATCCTGCCGGAGCTAATGACCGCGTTGATGTTAAGTTACTGTAAGCCCCGGCTGTCAGCGCGCCCACAAACGCTCATTCCTCCGTGAAAGGCTAAGTGCTATCGGGCTTCCACCAGGCGCGAAGCAATTAGGGAACGAGCTATCCTGGCCTGCACTTCTGGAATATGGTGAAGCGGACGAAGGGGGAAGTTAGCCCCCGCCGCTGGCCTCCGAGGGATGTCGACAATTTTTTCAGCAGCTTAGACAGCCTTGGGCACACTAGGTCGCCGACCGGGAGAAGGAGGCCGATCGGGATGTTAGGAGGGATTCATTCGGCCCGCTTTCCGACTGGGGCAAGATAGATGACGAATTCATCCTGGCCATCGACTCGAATAAGCTCGTCCATCTTTTGCTGGTGGTAGGCGGCCACGGCGCATGTGCCGGCGTCGATTGCCTCGCAGGCTAGGTACAAGTTTTGGCACACGTGTCCTGCGTCCAAAGCAATGGCCTTATGGGCCGCCAGGTGATACCGCCACTCCATGCGGTAAGGGATTGTTGTCCAGACGAATACCACCGCGGCCTCCGCCACGAAGCGCTGGCCAAGAGTCGCTTCTATCACTCGGCGGCGAAGATCCGGTTCATGAAATTCAAATACCAATTGATGCTCGATCGGAAGGTAGCGGTAAACACCTCCTTCCAAACCCGCTACTCGGAATACAACCAAGTATGTTTCAAGGGCATGCCGTGCTCCTGCGGAGGGAACGGTGCGCAAGGTGGTTACCGCGTCAATCCTCGCCCGCACTCCTTGGGTGGCCCAAAGCAAAAAGGAAAGCTCATCGAGACTGAGCGGTTGCCGGCTATAGGAACGCCGGCTTTGTCTGCGGCGGATGGCAGACTCTACGTCTATAGGCCGGATCCCTTGCCAAGCGCCGGGCGGGGGAAGATCCACAAGCTTAGCACCCGGTGAAACCGGCTTTTCTGGGGGCGGTGGCGGGTAGGCCCTTGCTTGCGGCGTTCGGGAAAAGTCAATTTCCTGGCGAATGGAATCCTTCAGAAAATAGCGATACTGGGCAAAAAGGGCAGCTTCATCTTGTTTGCCAATCATGACTCCTTTCCTTACTTCCTTCTGTGAGTTCGCTCAAACCGCTAGGCTCAGACGCCGCCGACTACCGCATTTCTCCTGGCCGCCCACGCTACACGTTGGCGCGGGGATATTTTCGCATTGTTTGCCCGGGGAAGTGCTCGCCATAATCCGCTTTCGCCGGAAAGGCGAAGCCGTTCGGGCCCTTTCGGGCGCCAGGCGGCGGGCTTGTCGGAAATAGCTTCCGCCGGTTGCAGTCAGAGTAATCTTGGGTCGTTCTCATTTCGAGTCACTCCGTGTTTTCGCAATTGCTGCTCGTAATATCGAAAATGTGTTTGCCGGTGCGGTGAGTCGCCAATTATCCGGCGGTGACCACAAGCTAATCCCCTGTTGGAAATAAACCGGGACAACCCGCGAAAAAGGTCTTTGCTGCTCATTTGGGAGACTCCGATGCTGGGCTGGAGTCGGTGGCTTTGGTGGCGGCTGTATATGATCGTGTACGGTCGGATTCCTAGGGTGCTGGGACTTCTTTCCCAAAAGGGACTGCCGGGTGTCTGGGAAGCCCTTTACTTTAAAGTCCGGCATCCGCTTCGTACAGCTCGTCCGCGAGGGGCCTCATATCGGTTGATCGATAACGTCAATGGTTTCCGAATGCTTGTCGACGCAACGGACCGGGGAATTGCTCAAGAATTGAGGCTGTTTGGCGTTCACGAGCCGCTTGCCACCCAGTTGATAAAAAGTTTTGTCCGACCGGGCGATTGTGTGCTGGATATTGGCGCCAATATCGGCTACTACGCCCTGCTTCTGTCGCAACTGGTGGGAGAGAGGGGAGCAGTTCTTGCGGTGGAACCCCACCCCGGAAACTTCCGGTTGCTATGCCAGAACCTGCGGCTTAATCGTGTTGACAACGTTTGGGTGGCCCAGGCCGCTGTGGCGGCCACGGAGGGCACGGCCCAGCTTGAGGTTTCGCACGCTTCCAATTGGCACTCGCTGGTTCAAAGCGGTTTGCGGCCTCCCGGCCGAGCAATAACCGTTGCCACCATAACCGTGGACCGGATTCGTCAACTTTGGGGCCGACCTATTTCGCTTATGCGGATGGACACCGAAGGGTACGAGGGCCACATTCTGCAAGGGGCAAAGCGGACTATCGCAGAGGACCGCCCCGCCTTGGTAGTTGAGGTTCACCCGGCTTTTCTGGGACCGGAAGGCGGCCTGCAATTCCTGGAGGAGCTTCTTGCGGCCGGTTACGAGTCCCGATACGTGGTGTTGCGTTCAGATGATGTTCCCTGGCACCGAAGCCGCCACATTGTTCGCGAATTCTCGCTGAGCCATCTCTTACTACAGCGTAACTTGTTCCGTGCCCGGCAGGCTTTCACCCTGTTTTTGGAACCTGCCGAGCGGGCTGCCTACCCCCGCTCGATGGAGGGGATAAGACCCGTGGGGTGTGATGAGAAACCGAGCGCAACTCCGGAAAAGTTGGCGGCTTAACTACTTTTTCGTCGGACCCAAGGTAATCCGGCAATCCAGATCTAACCTATCTGGGGCCACTGTGAACGCCCGGGGCAAGGAACGAACCGCCCGAGCCGAGTTAAAGCCAATACTTTGAGGAATACGCCGGCCAACCACTTCCCACTAAGAAAGCGGACCTGGACTTGTTTGTCCGCTGGCAAATCTGCTCCAGCCGGCTGATTGCTGCCGGCTCCCCTCTGTTTGCGGGATTAACCGTTAACTCACTTCGCCCAGTTGCTTTTTCTGCCGGTTCCACAATTACTCACTCGCTCACCGCCCACAAAGCTCGTTTCTTAAGCCGAAGTGCCCAGGGGCCGCCTAGATAGATCAAAAGATTTCAAAAGATTTCATTGCCAATTGAAACGAGTTGGGTTGCTGGCATTTCTAAAGTCTGAAGGCTCGTGTTCGCAGGAGCAGGAGCTCTCGGGCTCGGTTAGCCCGTCGATTTTGGATAGTCAGGACGGATGAAAGCTCGTTCCTTCCGCGCGAACTGCCACAGTTGCCCACTCTTCCTTGTCAGCCGGGAGATCCCGCCGCAGTTCGACGGCGACCCCATGTGGCAACACTTTGACGAGCCTTACTTTTGCGTGGGCGCCGCACGGATCGATTACTTCGACCCTTGGAGTCGCGGTAAACGGTGGGCAAAACGGAATATGTCCGGTAGCCTGTCGGCACCCCGGAGGAAACCGAAGCACGAGCTGGGCCGACACGCTCTCCCGACCGTCAGCCAGCCGTTCTCGCGTAATTTTTTGGGTGACGTTTCCTCGCGGCTCCATTGCGACGGGTGGGGAGCTCCCTTGCTTGGAGGCAGAATTTGCCTCTGCGAGTAAGCTCGCTTTTTTCGATCTCAGGTGGCCTGTGGGAGCTCCCAGGGAGGATCTTTTGCGGCCCGGGCGGCTCATCGAACGATTAGCAGGGTCGCCCGCTTGACGAAGCACTTTGGTGTTTGTGTTTGGGACTGGTAGGTCGCCTCCGAGATTATGCCTCGCACCCTGCCCCACGGTTCCTTTGAAAGTAGGCTGAAGTGCGAAAGTGGTAACCTCCAGCGTTGCCAAAGCACTTATCGCGACCGCCAACGCCGGCCAATCGTGGGTTTTCCCAAAGACGAAGGCCCCTGCAGCGAGAATGAAAGCGGAGGGAAACCATTTCGAAATTTCCCAAAGGAGATTGCCAAACCAGTTAGTTCGACCTGAGCTAGCCAAACTCCCCAAGTTTTCTATCTTTTCCGGTCGCCTTTTTGGAGGGCCCACCCAGGGCGCTGTTTGCGGGCTCCGGGAAGCGAGTGCGTCGGGCCCTGGCAGGACGGAGCCTATCCTGCGCTCAGGTTTGGCCCCCAAAACCAGGAGAAAAGCCCGAACGAGTCTCCAGGGTGCGGTTTGTAAGGAAACTGCGAGAAACAAAAGCAGGGATTCGGCTGGGCTTGCGCTTGTTGCTGGACTGGCCAAGAGCCATACCCCGAGGAAGGTTGCTGACACCAATTGGCTTAGAGCGCTTAACCAGGCGATCCCCACAGCAATTCCTCCATTAAACCCGCCTTGAAGAAAACTTATCCGGTTGAGCGGCTGGGTTGGGATATCGCGCCGATCTTACGAGGAGGGGCCAACATTTCCCTAGGCCAAAAGCGGTTTGGTGGTGGTTTAGACCGATGACTTGCTGGCGAGTAACAGAATGGAGGTTTGGATCCGCGAAAGGGAATAATCGGTCGGCAATCCCACCCGAGGGCAAAACCCGGGAACGGCGTCCTGCCTTAATACCGCAGATTCCATCCCGGAGAAGAGTACTTTTCCTGGGCTAGGTTGATAATGGCATCCCAAGGAACACGCTCCCAAGCTGCCTCAGCCTTGAAAGCTTGCACCAAGGTTTCGTGCAGTTGTTTCCGGCTCAGGGGAATATTTGTCAAAAACTCGGCGTGATCGCGACCGGCCCGCCATTCCGGCTGGCGCGGTGGCATCCGCAGGGTCCAGCTGATGAGCTCAAGCGGAAACCGATAAAGGAGCGTTCCGTGGTAGAGGAAATAGCGACGCTTCCGCCGCAGACTATTCCCGGAAAACTTGCGTCCCTCATATCCCAGATCACTAAGCCCGCACACTTCTACCTTTCCTAGCAAGCTCTCAAGCGCCGTTGCAAGTCGCCGTAACACCCATTGGTGAGCCTGCTGAGGAACTGATAGGCACGGGCGTTTCTCAAGCGACAAGAGTAAACTGTACATGAGACAGCCGGGCCCGACCGTCACCGAGCAACCGCCGCTAATACGCCGGAGCACGGGGATCCGAAGGCTATGGCAAGCCTCAATATCTACCTCGTCGGTTATCCGGCTGGATGCTCCGACGATGACGGCAAACTGGCTTACTTCCCAAAGGCGGAGGATTTCTTCACCGCGGCCGAGGCTTTCGAGATCCTCCAGAAGGCACTCCTCGATGGCAAGCTCAACCGGCGCCGGTTGTGGAGGTAATTCAAGCAACAGCACGGCTATAATGCTAATCAGTTCTCAGCGCCAACGAGGGTTGGCCAGACTAATCACATGCTTGCCCTTGATACAAAACTTGCTACCGCAGCAGTTGCCAGACAAGTTAACGAGCCAAGGTGGCGGAACCGGCTTAGCACCAAGCTACTTACTCATAGCCCAATTCTTCGAGTTCTTCCTCATTTAAACCATGATAGTGGGCAAGTTCATGGAGAAGTGTGACACGAATCTGTTCTCGTAATGTCCTTGGGGTAATGCGGCCGTGGATCTCCCGCGTAGCTGCAAGGATGCCTTCCCGGTAGATGGTGACAAACGGAGGCAACTCAATTGGGGTCGAAATACTTTGTTCGGTCATTGGCACGCCAGTAAACAAGCCACACAGTTCATCGCGCCGCTCGACGCCCATTTGCCGCATCAATTTCCGCGAGGGATGGTCCTCTACATGCAACGGGACTTCTTCCAACAGTTTTTGCACAGAAGGGGGCAGCTCCTGAAGCACCCGTTCCACCATTCTGTCGAAACGTTTTCGCCAAATTTTGGAAAGTCCCACGGCGATCGCCTGTCCCCTGAATCATCCTCCAGCGGAAAGACGCCTTCGCAAATGAAGGGCGCTTAAGTCAGTCTAAATTGATAGAACTCAATTGGTGGAATTCCTCCCGCTCAGTTGACGGCTACATCCGGGGAACGAGGCATCATGAGCTACCACTATTTCGATCGCCAGACTGATCTAGTCCCCGCGAGCTTATCCCCGCCTGAGTGAACTTGGCCAACTTGACGCCCCCCCACCGGCGGCCACACAAATCTGAGCATCCGTCAACATTGTCCTCAATAGATGGTCATCCGAGGATCACTACTCTTCCGTCACATCTGGTGTTTGAATGTCCATCTGCGAATGTAAGTGTTCCGTTGACCCGGGCGTCGTGAGAACTTTCCAAAGTGACCACGCCAATAGTCCGGTAACAAATCCGACCGAGATCGTCATGATAATCCACCCGCCTAAAGTCATGGAGCGACCTCCTGCTGAAGCTTCTTCATCCGTTCCCAGCGGCGCACCGACTGGTTGACTATGAGGGTAAAGAAGGCGGCCACAAGAAGGAGGAAAAGCACAGCCGCTTGCGCCGCCGGTTCCCTAATGATTTTCGTCAACGTTTGCGGATTTGCCCAGAACTCCTGATAGCACCATGCCCCAAATACCGCTAGGAGGTAAAGCGGCGAGATATATTTGATCACGAACTTAAAGAAATTGGGGATCTTAATTTCCGCCCCGCGCTGGAGCTCTTCGAACCCGCGATCAACCCCCAAAACCCAGGCGAAAAGGATAACCTGAAATGTGGCCAGGATATAAAGTCCCACATTGCCCACCCAAAAATCGAAAGTATCCATGACCACCAGTCCCTGGGAGAAGTAAACAACGAAAAGGCTCCCCACGGCCGTTACGAAGCTCAGTATCGCCACCGAGGCTCGTCGCCCTAATCCGAGACCCTCCTCTAGGAGCGCAATTGCCGGCTGGAGCATGGACAGCGAACTCGTCACAGCTGCCAGGAATAGAAGGAAAAAGAACAAGAAACCAAACAGCCATCCGAACACCATGTGATTGAAAACGTTGGGCAAAGTGACAAATCCCAATTCAAATGTACCCTTCGGATTTTCGATAACTTGTGGACCGAGGAATACGAAGGCGGCCGGAATAGTGATTAATCCACCCAGGGCAACTTCGCAGAACTCATTACCCGCTGCACTTGTTACACTGGAAAGAGCAATATCGTCATCGCGTTTGAGGTAGCTTGCGTATGTCACGATAATGCCAAAACCCACTGACAGGGAGAAGAAGATCTGCCCTGCCGCCTCAAGCCACATTTGAGGATTAGCAAGGGCCTCCCAAAAGCTCTTACTTTTAGTGGCCGGATTCCACATAAAACCTAGACCGTTGAGGATATTTTGTTCTGGTTTGCTTGGATCGGGCGTGCCAAGCGTCAACACACGAACAAGGATTATTAGAGCACAGATAACCAAAGTGGGCATGGCCCAAGTGCAAAACCACTCGATACCTTTCTGAAGTCCCCGATAAATTAGGTAAAAGTTCAGTAAGAAGCACAGGAGTAAGAAAAAGGCAGCCGAGCCTATCCACCAACCGTCCACAGCTCGAAAGGCCAGCCCATTTTCAGTTAGGCCTACAAATTCGGCAAAGAAGGCTTCATATCGGCTCGGGTCAAGCCCGAAGTTCATTCCGCCCAGCAAATAGCGGATAGCATAGGCAAGGCACCATGATTCCACGTACACGTAGTACATGTAAATGACAACGGGAACAAGCATAGCCAAGACGCCGGCAGCCGTAGAGACCGGAGAGGGCCAGATGGCTCGGTAAATACCAGCGGCCGAATTAAACCCACGGCTGCCGCCATAGCGGCCCATCGACCATTCGACCCAGGCAATCGGCAGTCCCAGAAGCACTAGGGCAATCAAATAGGGAACCATGAAGGCACCACCGTCGTACTTGGCCGCAAGCCCGGGGAAGCGAAGAAAGTTTCCCAGGCCAACGGCACTGCCGGTGACCGCCATAATCACGCCAATGCGCGTCCCCCAAGTCTCCTTAACGGCACGGGTTCTTGGCTGGGTGATAACCGAACTTGTCGACATTTGGTAGAAGCTCCTATCGGAATGGTTCGGAATTACCGGCAGCGTTTTGCAGGTGCGAATTCAGTCGGCTTTTAAATGGGGCAGTATCTGTCGGGGCGGTAAGAATAATGGGCAGCCAATCAACTGTGGGCAGCCAATCTACCCAAAGTTTTAGCTTTGCTCGCCAACGGGGTGTCGCGGGCGGCGTCTTTGCAAAAAAGCCCCCCGAAAAGGGAACCCCAGGGGAGTGGTTTCGGCTCACCCCAATAGCGACCGTCGACCTCGTTGACCGCTTACGGCTGCCACAGGGCCGGAGGTCCCGGCCCATACAAAAGAGGGAGCCCCGCTACGGCTAACGGCCCCTTCTACCAGGGGGCATAGAACTATCTTGCCCTGCATCTGCCGCCGTTACAGTCCGGAGCTCATGACTCAGTTTTGTGAGTGCGATTGCTGACGCAGTTCGGTGGGTGCGATTGCACCGGGTCGCGGGGCTTGAATCGCCAATTTTAGCCTCAAACCGGCCAGGGTGACCTCTAAAAAGACTTACCTCGCCTTCTAGGAGGGCGTTGGCCGGGTACCGAGGTCTTTCCGATCTTCCTCCCCTCTCGAGAAGTTCCCCCACGCGATCTTTCAAAATTAGGGACGCCGCCAAGAGCATCGACCATGATTCCCTGCTGTGTCACCCATTCTCGTCGCCGGGTTTTAATTACGGTTGACTTTTGATAATTGTATATCGCTCTAATATCAGACTAGCTTATAGCACGGGCCCCACGCCCTTCGGCAAAATCAAATCACAGTTTAACTACGTGGATGGGTAATCCAAAAAGCGTGGAAAACAGTGGAATAAGTGTGGCCTCAATCGGTGAGAGCTGGGTGTCGGCTTTGCATCGGTGAAACCCGATCGCCCGGTAGATGCGGGCAGCGGGCAAGATCGAACAAGCTCAAAAGGGAATTGCGGGGTAGTTTTGGCCAAAGGTGCGAATGCGAAATGGAGTGATCCAGAATTCGCTGTCGGGTAAGATCGCCACTGGGGGGAAGCCCGGCGCGGGTCTACGGTCGGGGTTTGGCGAGGTCCACTCAACCCAACAAGCCAAGAAGAGGTCGTCAGAAGTTTGCGGGCTTTCGCGGCCCACGGAGAACGGTTGGGGTCCAGCAAAGAATACCCCAGCCGAAGCTCTAAGCGCCCAGCCCGGGATAGGGGGGCATTTGGAATTTAACGGGCTGTTGGGGAGCTTAGCGGATCGCCCTGGGGAAACTATCTCTCGCAAAGGCTTCTCCCGGGCGGCGGAGCGGAGCTCGTACACGTAAAGAAGCTCGCGGTGGAATTATCTCTCGCCGCGACCTTGTGTCTTTTCCGAGTCGGGTGGGCCTCGTGGCTGGCAACAAGAAGCCCCATTGGAGGAATATGGTCGCCGCGTGTCGTGTTACGATCTTGACCGGGCGTTCCACTTGGAAATCCTTACCATTAGACAAGCGGTAGATCCTTCTAGGCGGTTCCATAGGCTGGTTCGAGAAACGAAGTGGCTAGTAAGCGGAGCAACCCGTGGACCTTTCTGACGATAGGAGTGACCGTTCGGAGTCGCGACGGGTTGACGACTCCATTGGAGAGTTGACGGAGCTCTGCCGCGCCTGTCGGGGGGAATGCTCTGTCTTTTTGGGGATTCTGCAGGAGGTGGTGGCATGGGCGCGGCAGGGTAGCCTTTGGCCCCTCACGTTTGGCCTTGCCTGCTGTGCCATTGAAATGATGGCCACCGGGGCTAGCCGTTTCGACCTCGACCGTTTCGGGGCAGGGGCCTTTCGGGCCACGCCTCGCCAGGCAGACTTGATGATCGTGGCCGGGACCGTTACGTGCAAAATGGCCTCCCGCGTCCGACGGCTTTACGAACAGATGGCTGATCCGAAATATGTTATCGCCATGGGTGCGTGCACGATTGGTGGTGGTCCCTACTTTCAATGGGGATATCACGTCGTTAAGGGTGTAGACTTAGTCGTTCCGGTAGATGTTTACGTACCTGGTTGTCCGCCCCGCCCAGAGGCTCTCTTGGAAGGTTTGATGCGATTGCAGGAAAAGATTCGCTGCCAGCCACTGCTTGGGGCGGAGACGAGCATCCTCGCTGCCCCGAAGGAATCAACCACTCCAACTTCTGCCCCTGATCTACTGCTTCCTCATCACCTTGGCTATGCTGCAGGCCATTCCGGAAATATTCTCTTCCGCCATCAACAAGTAATGCCGCGGAAACAGGGGGGAACAGCCTAGCGAGGTCTGCAGGAGGCTGCGGGGCAAATCCATCAACGCGGCCTTGACGTAGCCCTGGCGAAAGCCTCCCCCAATTACAGTGGGGGAATCTCACCTCATTCGTGGAAGATGGCAGGCGCTTCTTGGCCAATGATCGCGAGGAACCAACAATCACCCGAATAGCCGTCACTCCGGCCCGAGAAAGCCTTCGGTCCTCTCTCTACCCTAACCGGATCTCCTCAATTTCGGTGAACGTGTACAGCCGTCCCCTATTACAGCCAGGGCACCTTGCCGCCGCTTCGGCCCAAGAAGCGCGACTTGCCAAATTAGAAGTCCAGAAGGGCCAGGTGCGGCACTGTCGCGGTCGGACGGGATAAATGCGGCAAAGCCGAGATGTCGGATCGAGGAACACGCAATCGCCGCCCGCCAGTTCGATCAAACTAATTCGTCCGTCAACAGATCGGGTGAAATGCATCACAAGCTCAGGCAGGCTGATTCCTAAAAACGAAGCGATCTCCGATAATTCACGAGTGTTGACCCAGACGTATCCCGGCGGACCGGTACAGCAATTCCCACAAGCCTGACACTCGAATCGTAACCCCTCGGCATACCAAGGGCTGCTTCGGCTGCTTACCTTCCTGCGTTTATTCATCGGATGCCCCCTCCTAAGCGGGACGCTGGTTTGGTCCGCTAATCCGATTTGTAATGCTTCCCAGCTTAAAGCTGCGATCGGCTAGAGCGAACACCCTACTGGGGTTTGAGGCAACTTAGCCGCCGGCACGGTACATCGGCATGGGCAAACGGAGATTTTTATCCTCGGGTTCGGGGCGGCTTTGCCACTTGGCATTCACTGCTGCAAGAACAATTTCCTGCAGAGTTTTTTCGGAGGCTCCGCGTCGCAGCAGTGCCCGGATGTCCCAGCTTTCAAAAGCGAAGAGACAATTCCGGAGCTTCCCGTCTGCAGACAACCTCAGGCGATTACACGTCGCGCAAAAAGGCCGGGTTAGTGCCGGGATAATCCCCACAAGGCCATTGCCATCCGGAAATTTGTAAACGGTAGCCGGGCTCTTAGCCGACGTTTGCTCGAGGGGCACTAGTTTGCCATAGTGAGCCTCCAAAGCGGCTAACACCTCACTGGCCGGAAGGGGCTCGAAATGCGGGCTACCGTTATCTTGCGGACTGGGCATAAGCTCGATAAAGCGGATTTCTGCTCCGATCCTTCTTGCGAATTCAGCGAGGGGAATAATTTCCGACTCACTAAAATGGCGGATAGCAACTGCGTTGATTTTGATAGTGTCGAAGCCGGCGCGGCACGCACAGTCAACGCCCTTGAGGACTGAGTCCAATTCGCCCCCCGTGAGCCAGTGATATTTCGCAGGGCAAAGGCAATCGAGGCTAATGTTGACGCGTCGCAATCCCGCTTCTTTTAGCGGAGAGGCCCACTGCGAAAGCAAGGAACCGTTCGTCGTCAGAGAAACGTCCTCTATTCCCTCGACGGCCGCGAGGGATGCCACGAGGGCGGGCAAATCTTTGCGGACCAACGGTTCCCCGCCTGTCAGACGAACATGCCGGAGGCCCAATTTCGCCACAGCCCGCACGAACCGGATGATCTCTTCGTAAGTTAAGAGCGCCGAGCGCGATAAGTAGCTTGCCGGCTGTCGACCCATGCAATATAAACAGCGCAAGTTACAGCGGTCAGTCACCGAGATCCGCAACTGATCGTGCACGCGTCCCCAGTTGTCTACGAGTTTCTCGGCACTGCCCATTGGTTTCACCCTTCCGGTGGATCTTCCCATCCGGGATGAATCCACGCGGCTTGCCCATCCTCGTAAAGCTCTTTCTTCCAAATGGGGACGGTACGCTTCAGCTCGTCGACCATCCACATCACTGCGTCGAAGGCGGCTTTGCGATGGGGAGCCGAGGCAGCAGCCACCACGATGATCTCCCCCACGGGCAGCATACCCACGCGATGCACAAGAGCGCCCCGGACAAGGCCGAACTGCCGCTCCGCCTCTGCCACGATTCGTTTCATTTCTTGCTCGGCCATCTCGCCGGCGGCCTCAAAGACGAGAGCTGAGACCGTTCGCCCGCCCGTAAATTGTCGGACCGAGCCGATAAAAAAAGCAATACCCCCTGCACGCGGGTCTTTGACTGCTTGGAGGATCGTTGCAATGTCGATCGGTTCGTGCTGCAGCTTAATCACTCTACCATCCGCCTCCCGGAAGACTTATCCGATCTGTCATCACCAAAAGGCTCCCGGGCATTCGGAAGCTTCCAGAACCGGCCTTCGTGGCGGAAAGCCTTGCCTTCCAGGATCCGAAGCCAGCCAATAATTGCCAGCCTGCCACCTCCGGGGAGAGTATTGACCAGCAGTGGCAACCGCCCGCTGAAATTTCGCTGATTCCGCCCGTGATCAAACAGCCCGTTTACCCCCCACTTACCGGCGGGAAGCAAAACACCTCCGCGTCCTTCGGCAGCTCCTCCTCCGCCTTTAAGTAGCGATTATCCACTGCGAAGACCAGTCTGGAAATAGCCGAGCGGAGACTTGGATAAGAGGCCAGGAGCTTCTCCTTCAACTGCACGACCGTTGCTCCCTGAGGCAGTTCAAGTTGGACCAGCTCGGACCCTACGCGGTCCTTTAACCCGGCAAAAAACCGGACCCGTATCTGAACAGCTTCTTGTAGCAAAGCGCCGCTGCCTCCAATTTTGCTTGTTGATGTCCGCGCGTTCATGATCACCCGCCCAATCTCCGCCGGCAGTAAACGACTGAACCACACGGGCAGTATTCCGCAAAGCCGACACACCGCTCGGAGTCCACTCGGAGCAATTCGCGATCGAAACGCTGCTTGCCCAAAGGCTAGCGTCGACGGAATGGCGGCCCCTGTTTCAAGGATTTTCGGACCGGCCTTCCTGCTTCGATTCTTTAATCGAAAGCCCTCACAGATCCTACACTGGTCAACAACACTTGTGCTGCGTCGCCGATGCGTGCCGGTTTCTAAACCCCAGACAAAATGTCCGCTGGGCTTTAATCGGCTTGCCTTATCGGGAAGTGACCTGGCGGTCTTAACAGGCTCTCCAACGGGATAAACCCGTATGCACAGGCCAAGAGTTCGATGGGGTGAAGCGCTGGCTTGCCTGTTCCTTGCTCCAATTGGATTTTACACGCGCTACATTCGGTGACCACTGCTTGAAACTGCGGCTGGCGGAGGGTGGCAACAAGCGGGAAACCCCCGCGAAGGCTTGCGCGATAATTGGTTGCCTTCAGCCCGAATGTTCCCGCCATACCGGAGCAGGCATCGGGAATGGGGAGGAGCTGTAAACCAGGGATCAACCGCAAAAGGTTCTCTGCCGGCCGACCGACTCCCAAAGCTCGCGAGCGGCAAGGCTGATGGTAACCGACCGTCAACGGGACCGGGCGGAAGTCAAGCTGTAACCTTCCCTCTTGATGGAGCATCCACAAATAGCTACATGCTTCCGTCGTGCTCTCCGCAACCAATTGAGTATCCGCCGAGGAATCAAGGAGCGGATACTCTTTCTTCAATGCCAGAGCCGCCGCCGGCTCTGTTGCCACGACTTGGTAGCCCAGTCGCACGGCCTGAGCCAAAACGCGGCTATTCCGGCGGATCAGCCGCCTGGCAATGTCCACAGCTCCCGAGGCAATCGCCGGTACCCCAGCTTGATGCTGTTTTTCCGGAACGAAGAACGCTACGCCATTATGTTCTAGTACCTTGGCGAACAATTGACCAAGTTGCGGGGCAAAATAGTTGACGAATAGATCGCAAAAATAGGCGACGGCCGGACCACGATGCCGTGTGGGAATACTCCAGCGGTTTCGTGTGGCCAGGTGGACAAAAGACCGGCTGGCTACCGGTGGAATATACCGGCCTTGAGCCAGGCCGAGCAGTTTTTCCAACAGCCAGCGAACCCAGCGGGTCTGCAGGGCCCAGTTGGCAACCCGCGGTGCCTTAAGGGCCCATCCGGCAAAGAGATCCAATCGGGCCATTACCCAGTCGGAAAACAATAGCCCAGCTGAGGCCGCATGGTGTCCTTTGAGTTCAAGCACAAGCTCGGGTACAGACACGCCCGCTGGGCATTCCGCAGAACACATATGGCAGTGGACGCATAAGTCGGCGATTTCCCGCAGCTGGGCGGAAGCCATTTGCCGAGCGGGATTTTCCTGCGAAAGTAAGCCAAGTAGCAGGTTGGCCTTCGCCCGCGGGGAGGCCTCTTCGGCAGGGAGGAAGCGAAATACTGGGCACATCCGGCCGGGTTGCCATTGGTGGCGACAACCGCCGCAAGCAAAGCACGTTGTAGCCAGCGGTTTTAAAGCCTTAGCCTCCGCTTCTGCAAGAGTCGCTTGGGCCGAGGGCTCCCGGCGAGCGCGCGACCGTTTTCGCCGATCTGTACACGGGTCTTTTTCGCCTCTATGCTCTCCGGCCTGACCCCGGAGGATAAGACCTGCCTGAAGCAGTTCGCGAAAATTTTCCCGTGGCAATCCTCCTACCAGTTTGCCTGGGTTGAGAACACATTCCGGATCGAAAATGGCCTTGATCTCGGCAAAAACCCGACCCAGCTGAGGAAATTGCCAGTCCACGTAGGAAGTTCGCACGAGTCCCCACCCACCGCCGGCAACGATCGAGCCGTGGTGGTCCAAAACCGCGTGGTAGACCTCTTCAGCCAGGCATAGGAGCTTCGCCCGCTGGTCACGGTCGGATAAGTCCACAATGGGCCTAATAAACACGCGTCCATCTAAAGGGTGACAGTAGGTAGCAGCGGTTAACTCAGCCCGCCGCAGGCAACCAAACAAGGCCGAAAGAAAGCTTTCGAGCTGATTGGGTGGCACAGCCAAAGTGTCGAGGAAGGCCACTGGCCGACCACCACTTCGCGAACGATACAGGGCCGCCGGAACGGGTTCCGCCAGCCGATCAACCAGTTGACGATCCCACGGCTCAGCCGCCGCCACACCGGGACCTAAACTTTTGGCCACACTTTGCACAGCCGCGCGGAGTTCATCGATTTTTTGACGCAGACTCCGAGTGGTCTCCGCCTCAAGTTCTGCAAAAAGGGCAAACTGTGCTTCCCGAGGAATGACGGCGGCCAAGCGTGGCTCGCTTTCCCGGGCAAGCGAAAGATGTCTATGGTCCAGGAGGGCCGTTCCGGCCGGCTCAACCACAACTGCGGCGCCGGCAGCTTGTAGAGCCTCGTCGAGGCTCTCGAAGAAAAAGACAGCGGATCCCTGTGCTGGTGGGATTGGCGGAGGCGCGATCTCCACTTGCGTTATTAGGCCCAGAATTCCTTCCGACCCGATGAAAAGCTGGGCGGCATTAAGAGGCAAACTCGACTTCGACTGATCAGCAGTTGTCGACGGATGAGCGGTGTCGTCAACAGCTGCATCTTTAATAGGGTGCATTGAAGTATCTGTTGAGCCTGGAAGCGCGGAACAAGGGGCCTCGCCGGAGAAGAAAAGAAACTTATTTGTGCTCGGCGATCGGATACCTTCGCTTGGCTGCCCGTGCGCCTCAACAGCGTGGCTGTCAACCAGCCCGGAGCTTGCCAACGATGCTCGAAGACGCAAGCCGCACCAACTTCGTTGCGGTGTTGACTGCTCTTGGAAGATAGCTCGTTGGTTTTTTTCTAAGGTCTTCGTCAACCGACCCCACCAGTCGGTGTGATTTTTCCCCTGGTAAGATCCTTCAGAAGGAGAAGTGCACCGGTTGGGAAGGTCTACTAGCGAGCCGTCCGCGAGCACTATTTGGAGGGAAACGATGTAGTCTTCAATCCCGCCGTAGCGAAGGTAAGCCCAAGGCAAGGCGGCGCGGGCCACCACTCCGCCAATGGTGCTTGTCCACCCGCCCGATGTCTTCCACGGCAAGTGGCGGCCCAAGGGGCGGAGCCCCTGATTGATCCGCTCAATCGTGGCGCCTGCTGCGGCCTGAATATTTCCCCCCGGGGTTGTAACAACGCGGCGAAAGTACCGAGAAAAATCGAGAATAATTCCCTGCCCGATAGCCCCGCCTGCGGTCCCTGATCCCGCACCTCGGGGAATAAGCGGAATCTTTCGCTCCTGCGCGTAACGAATACAGGCGATAACATCCTCCACCCGACTGGGACGGACCACCGCCAACGGCTCTTGCCAGAGGATGCTGCCGTCGGAGGCATAAAGGCTGCAAAAGAGCGGATGGGTGCGGACATCGCCGGCCACGAGGCCGCGAAGATCGTCCTGTACACGCGTCCGCTCGGTTGCCGAATAAACCATTGACGAGCCCTTACCGTGAGGACACGATCACCAGCGGACCACCAAGCCGGGAGGCCATAATAATAGCCTACTCAGGCAGCAGGGCTGTCACCAGGTTCCCCGAACGCTCTAGCTGGTGAGGCGGGGCCGACCCGGGTTGGGCGAAGTTTGCCCCTAGATTATCGCGGTGAGCGACATCGGTTCCGTGACAAGGAACACCACGGCAGCTTAAAGTTCGGGCACCAAAGATACTTTGTAGATGCCCAAACGCAACCTGGGGGACCGTGCTCACCCGCAGGCCCAGGCTGGGTTCCAACACTGGGTTCGCCCCATAATGAGCTGGAAAGCTTTGGCAAAGGCCGGGCAAGTTTCCGAAGCCGAAAAAACTCAGGACTTTTAACCCCCTCGGTTACCGAAGATGAGCGACAAGACCTCCGCCCGGGTCGACAAATTGGATCGGAAAACGCCGCGCATCGCCGACGTGACACAGATCGACTCCGGCTTTTTCACCCCGCGAATGCTCATACAGGTGTGAATAGCCTCCAGGACTACAGCCACCCCTTTGGCTTCCAAGTGCGTCACTAATAAGTCCGCGATCGTTTCGGTCATCCTTTCCTGAACTTGTGGCCGCCGGGCCACCACGTCAACCACGCGGGCGAGCTTGCTCAGCCCGACAACGCGGCCGTTGGGAAGGTAGGCGATATGGGCCTTTCCCATAAACGGCAGAAGGTGATGCTCACACATACTGCAAAAGGTTATGTCCCGAACGAGGACAATCTCGTCATATGACTCGCTGAAGAACTTCTGCAGCTGAATGGCCGGGTCTTCGTGGAGGCCGCTAAACAGCTCGGCGTACATCCGGGCAACTCGCCCCGGGGTCTCACGCAGTCCTTCGCGATCAGGGTCTTCCCCGATCGCAATTAGGATTTCCCGTACGGCGCGAGCTATCCGGGCTTGATCAACCGTATGAGGCTTAATTGCCTTGTAAGCCCGGGTGGACCACCCATCACCCGATGCACCCTGATCCCCCTGCGGTGGGTTCTCGTCCTCACCAAGGTGAGTGGTCGCCTCAGAGTCCCGGTACTGGAAACGCCCTGCATCCCGATTCATGGACGGACAACCCAAACTGAGACTGTTTGCCTCTCCAGTGGCTAGGTCCGAGACAGCCACCGAACACGTCAGCACCCGTTCTTGAGAATCTTTCGCGAAATTATAAGTCGCAGTTGGCAAAAAACTGGTGATTGCCCAGCGTCCGCTTGGGGGAGCTGTGATTGCGATGATCGCCCCCTCTTAGCGATAATTTGGGCTTCCTTTCCAAACGACCCGTTCCTCAACCGCCATCAACACTGAGTTATATACGCGGCACAGATGGGACGGGGTTGTCTCTCCCGGCGGCTATCCAAGCTACTTGATCACTATAGTCGGAAACTTAGCGCAATTAAGCGAGGCTCTCGGTTCCTCTATAGGAGGCGTTGTACGGTTTGCTTTTATCCCCTCAAGCGCGACTCGTATTGAAGATCTCCGACACACGTAGACCCAGGAACAAAAAAAGATGATCCTCTCCGGAGAGGAAATTAGGGCAAACCTTGGCACCAAGATTATCATTGAGCCTTTCAACGAGCGGAACCTTAATCCGAATAGCTACAATTTGACCCTTCATAATGAACTTCTCGTGTACGACGAAGAAATTCTCGACATGAAGAAGCCGGCCCGCACAAGGCGGATCGTCATTCCGGAAGAAGGATTGGTTCTTGAGCCGTTTCGACTGTACTTGGGACGGACCGTGGAAAGAACTGAAACCCACGGTTTCGTGCCTATGATTGAAGGCCGGTCTTCAATTGGCCGGCTTGGACTTTTTGTCCACGTTACAGCCGGCTTTGGCGACGTGGGTTTTTGCGGGTATTGGACCCTGGAGATGTTTGCGATTCACCCTGTCCGGATCTATCCGGGGGTGGGCATTTGTCAAATTTTTTACCACGACATAAGGGGAAGTTATCATGAGTATTCTAGCGATAAATACCAGAACAATACCGACATCCAACCGAGCCTTCTTTACAAGGAATTGCTCGGCCGTTCGGAGACACGAGAACCATAGTGTCTCGTAACAGCAGGGGCGAGGGCGTAATAGGTTCCGGTGGCACAAGCAGGAGAACAGCCGGCTAGCCGCGAATCACATTGGAGCTGCGCGAGCCCTGCAAGCTGCCAACCGACGACAACCAAGCAAGGCTATCAGATCGAGGATTTTTCATTTCTCGTGTGTTGTAGTTTCCCTGGGCTTGGTATTCTCTACGCCTTATTGGTCGAAGCGCGAGGTGGCCCTGGGAGGTCTAGTTACTTTGGAGAAAGCAGGGGGAATTGAAAAAGCGAGTGGAGATTGATCACCCTTTGGTCGGATAGCGTCAGCGAAAATTCTCAGGACTTGCCGACATGAGTGGCCCTGGTGATCTTCCCGGACAGAGTGGCCTTAAGGACAGGATTGTGGGGCTGAAACCTTCGCGCGTCGGGACGCTGTTGGGCGTGCAAATACTCGCAGTGGGAAGCAGTGTCCCGGCGCAATCAATTCGTAACGAGGATTTGGCCACCCTGGGATATGACGCACAGTGGATAGTGCAAAGGACAGGCATTTTAGAGCGGCGGCATGCCCCTCCCCATGTTGCTACAAGTGACTTGGCGGTCGAGGCAGCGGAACGATGCCTTGCGAAATCTGGTGTCCGTCGCGAGGAAATCGATCTTGTAATTGTGGGAACGTATACCCCCGATTACTTGTTGCCGTCAACGGCTTGCTTGGTGCAGGACCGGCTCGGTCTTACAGCGCCGGCCATGGATCTTCAGGCGGCGTGCGCAAGTTTTGTGTACGCGCTTGTTACTGGGATGCACTTTGTTCTCGGCGGATGTCACCGCCGCGTCTTGGTCATCGGGGCGGACTGCAACTCGCGAGTCGTGGATCCACGCGATGCGCAGACCTTCCCGCTTTTTGGCGACGGGGCTGGGGCCGTCCTGTTGGGGCCAGGCGACCCGGATCAAGGGCTTCTGGCTTACGCTTTGGGAGCCGATGGCTCCGGGGCGGACCTGCTTTTCCGGAAAGTCGGCGGTACACGGTACCCATTCGGGCCGGACGCCTCCCAAAATGGTTCCTTCTACTTGAAGATGGAAGGCCGGCCTGTATTTAAGTGGGCTATCCGGCTTCAATCCCAGACAATCGCCGAGGTTCTCCAAGCTGCCAAGGTTAAACTCGAGGATATTCGACTATTCATTTTCCACCAAGCTAATATGCGGATTATCCAATCAGCGGTTGACAGCCTGGGGATCGATCCGGCCCGAGTTTTTAACAATGTTGACCGGTACGGGAACACCTCCTCTGCCAGTATCCCTCTAGCTTTGGACGAGGCGGTTGATGAGGGGCGAATAAGAAGAGGAGATCTCGTTCTTCTTAGCGGGTTTGGAGCGGGACTCGCTTGGGGGACAGTACTCCTTCGGTGGTAACCCGATCGGGTACGGGCTGGTTGGCATTGGCCTCGGGACGCCCCGAGGGGGTAGACTTAAGGCCGTACTTTAAGGTGATGCGCTACCTAAAGGGGGACTGTCGCCCCTTCAGAGTGACGCGGCGCTAACGGTGGCACGCTGCCCTTTTCATTTCTCCGAAATCCGCTGGCCCCTGGCCGCCAGGCCTTTTGGTCCTGTCTTGCCCGCGAGTTTTCCCCCCAAGGGTCGGTAGGGGTAGCTCTCCTTACTTCCGGCCCGTTATTTGGGCTATGATGATAGTGCCTCTCTCACCGAGTGCTGCCCTGGGGGTTTCAAGCTTTCAGGCGAGCTGCGTGTTCGACGGGTTTCCCGGTCTATGTGGAAGTACCGCGGTCGCCGGCGTTGGCTCCGCGCGCAACGGCGCAGGAGCATTCCGCCCTCAATCAACTGAGTGTTGGCCAGCGAAAATGGGGTGGTGAGCTGGCGATCCATGCGGCGTGTGATCTCAACCGTAGAATTCAGCAAGTAACCAACGGCTGGACGGTCTGGGAGCTCGGCCTAAGGGGTTAGTTTCGTAGGCTTTGAGCTATTGGGTCGGTACAGCGGGACCAGCCGGCGTGCGAGCCGACTGCGAATGTAGCCGTGCGCCGTTGCCCGGTAAGGCAGTTTGTGAGTCATACGGGTTGAGCCGCCAAGTGGTTACTTAACACCCGGGCTTAGCAGGGTGCTTAGGACTGAACTCTCGCTCCGCCCAGTTAGGGGGGCGGCTGATAGGTGACGCCTCCGGCAAAATACGTCCGCTTTGGGTGCTTGGGGCCGCATTCGAGTCCGCATAACTTTTGGAGGGCGAAAACTCGTCACAGAAGCAAGCTCGGGTGGCATGTGTGGCGCCGCCAAGAAAGGGTGTGGTGAAAGGACTGCTAGTCGAAAAAGGAAGTTTGTCGGTGGATGGGCAAGATGGTGTCCTACAGCTGGAGCGTTGGGAGGCTACGGAGCTTATTCAGCGGTTGGAAGCCAATGTCAACCGCGTTGTCTTAGGAAAAGCCGATGTTGTGAGGATGTGTGTCGTTGCTCTCCTCGCGGGCGAGCACGTTTTGCTTGAAGATGTCCCTGGTGTCGGCAAAACACTCATCGGCAAGGCTTTAGCGAAGAGTGTTACTGGCACTTTTCACCGCGTGCAGTTTACTCCGGACCTCATGCCGGCGGACATCACCGGCAGTAGCATTTACGACCCCAAGGCGCAGAAATTTGTGGTCGTGCCAGGCCCGATTTTTGCCAACATCGTCCTGGCAGACGAGATTAATCGAACTACCCCGCGGACACAAAGTGCCCTTCTTGAGGCAATGGCGGAGCGGCAGGTGTCCATCGACGCCCAAACCCTGCCGCTGCCGGAGCCGTTTATGGTAATTGCCACCCAAAACCCGCTTGAGTTCGAGGGCACTTATCCTTTGCCGGAAAGTCAGCTGGACCGGTTTCTTCTTCGTATCTCGGTGGGTTATCCGGACCGAGATAGCGAGCGAACACTCATCGAAGCCCACAAGCTTGGTCAACCCGTTGATGAACTAGAACCAGTGCTGGATTGTCAACAGGTATTGGCTCTCCAGGCGGCAGTGCGGGAGGTCCACGTGGAACCGGCCATCGTCGATTACATTTTGGATATCGTCAATGCGACGCGAAGATCGCCGGACCTCCATGTGGGTGTTAGTGTCCGGGGAAGCTTGGCCCTGTATCGGGCAAGCCAGGCTTTGGCTTTTGTCAATGGTCGGGACTATGTTGTGCCAGATGACGTCAAAAGATTAGTTGTGCCTGTCCTAGCTCACCGGGTCATTCCGAAAGGTTACTTGCATGGGGAACAACGATCAGCTGTGGAGGCGCTGTTGGCCCGGCTTGTGGACGAGGTTCCCGTTCCTACATGAATAGTTCGGTGTTGAAAAATTGGGTCAAGGACAGTGCACCCCGGTGGGAGGTGAGTAGTAATGCTTCGCCGAATGGCGGAATCTTATCGGCGTTGATGAATCGGCTCGCCCAAGTAAGGTCACGATTTCTGACGCACGCCAGCACGAGGTTGACCCGGGCGGGCGTCTATTACGTTGTTATTCTCCTGGTTGTCGCCACGGTCGGTGTCACCCGCCAGATTAACGTCATGCTTATTCTGGCGGGGATGCTTCTTGGGCCTATTGTTTACAACTGGCGGTTGGCCTCGAGCATCTGCCGCTCCGTTAAGATCCGAAGGCTCCTGCCGGGTGGGGTGTGCGCTGGGGACTTGGTTGTTGTGCGGTTGGAAATAACCAATCTTGCCGCACGACAGGCGATCTGTGCTGTCCGCATTGTGGATCGGATTATTCGCGTCCGCCCGAGTGGGAAAGAGCTGCGGGAACAAGTCGCGGTGGTTGTGCCATACCTTGCCGCGGGTGAAAGCACTGCGTTGACATATGAGGGCCGGTTCGAAAACCGTGGTCGCTATCGTTTGGGGCCGCTGACGGTCGTGACGCAATTCCCGTTTGGTTTGGTGGAAAAGCGTATCACGATTCCCCTTGAAGACGAGCTAGTAGTATGCCCACGGTTGGGGAAGCTAACCCCACAGTGGCGGGCAAAGCGGCGTGATCCGTTTGAAGCGACGCCTCAGCGCAGCCAGAGAGAAACTCGGCAGGGGGAGGAGTTCTTCGGGGTCCGCGAATGGCAGCGCGGCGATAGTTTGCGGTGGATTCATTGGCGGGGATCGGCCAAGCACGGCACGTGGGTAGTACGACAATTTGAATGCCCTAAGAACCAGGACCTTGCCATTATCCTTGATTTGAGCACGAATGGGATAGGCGACCAGGATGTGGAATACACGATTCGGTTTGCTGCTACAGCGTTAGAAGAGCTTGTGCGTGACGGCGGAAATATGGTTTTCTTCGGCTTGGCCGGAAAGGAACAGTTCTGGATCCACGGACCAGCATCTTCGTCCCTATTGCGACTGGGGCTAGAAGGCCTGGCAGAAGCGGAGCCGGCGGTCGCGGAATCTTTGCCCGATCTGTGGACTAAATGCCTTGCCGCTATTCGCCCGGCGGGTGAAGTGGTGGTGCTGTCTCCCCGGGGCGAGAGAGTGTGGGAGCTTCTTCGTTCTAGTAACGGCAAGCCTGGTTTAAACCGTGTGCCGCCCTCGATCAAGGTAATTCAGGTGCCTGGCCCGGAAGCAAGGGAGCTTTTTGTTGACGCATAGGGAAGGCGTGCCCGTAGGTGACCATGCGGCTTGTGCCGCCGAACCGCAACGGAATCATAATTGGAAAAGAGCTGACGGAACGAATAATTTGGTCAACGCACGTAGACTCCATGGCTGAAAAATGGGGCTAACCTTAGCCGAAAAAGTTCTGGTCAATTTGCGATTTGGGCGAACTTCTAGTGCCCGATCGCCCGGGCCGATGCGCGGCGTTGCGGAGCCAGCTCGGCCAGCGGTCATCCAGCGGGCCTTGCAAATACACGTCGTTCTTAGTGCAACGCTGGCCAGTACGCTCCTGGGCATGGCGGAGCGGTCCCTGGAATTGCCCCTTTTTGTGTTACTGGCCGGCGTGTCTGCTTTTGTGTTGACAGATCTTCTTCGGTGGATACGCCTTAATTCCACAGTGACCAACCTCTTAGCGGGAGGCGTGTTGCTCGTCCTGCTCGTCCGAAATATCATCGAACTCCGGGGCCCCGCCCAAATGATGGGCATTGCCAACATTCTCGTCTACATGCAGATTGTGTGCCTATTCCAGGAAAAAGACGACCGAACATGTTGGCTCCTCGCCCTTCTGGGGTTGTTGCAGGTAGTAGTGGCTGCTGCTTTGGGCCACAATGTTGTTTTTGCAGTTTTGTTGATAGTCTATCTAGCGCTGGCACCCCTCACGCTCGGATTTCTCTGTGTTTTCCGGGAGGTGACCGGTTCCGAGTTGCAAGGCCGACTGCGAGCGTTGCGTTCCGCGGTCAGCCCAGAGGGTGGTTTTCGCTCGTTTCTCCGGCTGACTGAACCTCTGGAAAAGCAAGTCGTCCGCTTGGTCCGCCGGCACGTTCGTCTTGTCTTATTAACGACACTTATTGTGACCGTGGCCTTATTCTTCCTGATGCCGCGGCCCCGCGGTCACGGCTTTCTTGGATTCTCTCGCATGCCGGTTCGAAGT
This sequence comes from Thermoguttaceae bacterium, assembly GCA_025060325.1. GTDB lineage: Bacteria > Planctomycetota > Planctomycetia > Pirellulales > Thermoguttaceae > DTLM01. Next base: position 114,912 of record JANXBW010000002.1, on the reverse strand, counting down.
GTTGGATTTACCGATCGTGTCCGCTTGGGAGAGCTTGGCCGAATCATCGAGAATCCTCAAGAAGTCCTTCGTTTGCGATTGGAAGAGAGAAGCTCGGGCGAGCGCTACAAAACTCAAGGACCGCTTTACCTCCGTGGTGCAATTTTGACGCAGTATTCTCGGGGGCAGTGGTCGCATCCAGGTATTTGGGCGCCGGCATCGTTATGGCCACTATCCCCGGGTGGCTCTTTAGCTCAGGAAGGACTGGTTCGGCAGGACATCCTTATTGAGCCGTTGGATCGTCCAGAACTGTTTTGTATTTGGCCAATTGTGGCCGAACAGGCTAATCCCGGAGTACTTCTTGATCTGCGGAAGATGACGCTCCTTCGCTCGGGGGAGTACCTTCAATCGCGATTCCGCTACCGGTTGTTGACACCAGCGTTTCATGAAGGTCAGCAGTGGATTGTTACCCCCACGTTTACGGCTGGGGAATTTGACACCCAGCTACGCCAACTCCCGCCGCGGGAAGGTCCAGGGGCCGTGCCGACTGCTTTTGCCTTGGCAGAAGAGTGGCTGCGCGAGCTTCGGTTGTCCCCCGATGATCCGTACACGCTGGCGAGGGCCTTCGAACGGCAGCTGCGCGATTCTGGCCGGTTTACTTACAGTTTGCAGGCTCAGCCGAGGGATCCCAATCTGGATCCCGTTGAAGATTTCCTGAGCCGCAACCGGAGAGGTCATTGCGAATATTTTGCCTCGGCACTGGTGTTGATGCTCCGGAGTGTGGGGGTGCCCGCCCGGTTAGTAATCGGGTATAAGACCGAGGAATTTAACCCGATCGGAGGTTTTTACCAAGTTCGTCAACTGCATGCACATACATGGGTGGAGGTATACTTGCGGATGGACCAGGTGCCGGCCGAGCTTCGGCTACACGGACCATTTTGGGATCGTGCCGTGGGCGCTTGGTTGAGGCTGGATCCAACACCGCCGGCTGAAAGCTCACTGCCTTCCCGGATCTATTGGGCGATGTGGCAGTGGCTTGACTGGGTCGACTTCATTTGGCGGCATTATGTGGTCGAACTTGATCGAACACGACAGCAGGAAGCAATCTATGGGCCGATTTCGGTACTTGCAGCGCGTCTGTGGGGCCGACTTAGTAACGTTTACGAGAGCATCGTCGCTGCGGGGGGAGAGATTGTCGCCAGGGTACGCGGCTGGTTCACTTCGCCCATAGGACTTGCTCTTGCAGTGCTAGTGGCTGCGGCGATGCTCCTCCTAGTTGTCCGACTTTGCACACTGAGGGGAATCGCCCCTTGGGTGTGGACAGCAACCCTTTTTGTAAAGAAACGTTCTCCGGATCAATTGTCTCAGTACCATGTCACAGCTTTCTACCGTCGACTGGAGCGGCTGCTGACCCACTGGGGCATTGCTCGCCGGCCGAGTCAAACGCCGGCAGAATGGGCCGAGCTAGCCGCTCGAAAGCTTCCACAACAAGGTTTTAGTCCTGATGTAGTCGAGGTTCCGAAAGAGGTCGTTGAAGCATATTATGCGGTGCGGTACGGGCGACAAACCCTCTCCGACGAGGTGGACCGTAAGCTTCATGCACGAATGGATTTGCTTGAGCAAAGCCAACGAAGAACATGGTGGTCTGTGGGCAGGGAGGGATTGGCTCCGGTTTGGGCTGTGTTGACTAGTATGGCGAAAAACGGAAAAAGAAAAGGCTCGGACAGTCGTTGACAGATTGGGTCGGCTGATGTGGCTTTGAGTGGGGCTCGCGTCGATAGGCTTTGGCAATCGCTGTTTTAAAATACACCATTGACAAAGTTCCCAGTGCGTCCCAGGACTTCGTGTCCAAATGGGAGTGATGGCGATGGGACACCCATGCTTCTTCTCGCGTCTTTTTCTTAACGGCTTTTGCTAATTGCTCGTCGTGACCTCTTCTCGGGCACAAGGCGACAAACGGGGGAGTAAGTGGCGCTTCGTTGACAGGAGACGCGGGATCGCGGGCCGGGCTACGGACGATTTCGCTACAGGCGACTTGAACGCGCCTTTGCGCATCGCTCTATATTTCGTGCCAAGTCATTACAAACGAGCTTATCCGCCCGAACACACCTTTGGGTGCGAAGTTCTTCATCGGAAGGTATACTTAACAAGCACGCTCTTGGTCTTGCCCGCTCACTTGGAAACGGTTGCTAGCCTGATTCGGTAGAATGCATTTTGTAAAAAAGATCCGCCATGTCTGGGTTCCGGCAAGGAGAAATTAACGGCGTTATTGTCCGGAGACTGGTGGTCCGGGAAGATCACCGGGGCTGGTTAGTCGAGCTTTTCCGTCACGACGAACTGGACCCACCCCTTTGGCCGGTGATGGCCTACATCAGTCAGACCCTGCCTGGGGTTGTTCGCGGGCCTCACGAGCATAAAGTCCAGTCGGATCACTTCGTTTTTTTGGGTACGACCGCCTTTAAACTTTATTTGTGGGATAATCGTCCCGACTCTGCCAGCTTTGGGGTCGCCCAGACTTTTCTTTTCCCTCGCGGGGAATTCTGGTCGGTGGTCATTCCCCCAGGTGTGGTGCATGCCTACCGCAATGTGGGACAGGAACCGGGCCTAGTTTTTAACTGTCCTAATCGCTTATACGCCGGTTGGGGCCGGAAGGAGCTAGTTGACGAAGTGCGCCACGAAGATCGCCCTGACAGTCCTTTCCGACTTGAGGACATCTAGCCTCAGCTTGGAGCCAAAACGGTCTTACCAGGCATTAGCTCTTTCGCTCGTTATCACCATGGCCTAACTCCCGTGTCCTTTAAAGGGGGCTTTAGTCAACCTCGCTCGACTGCTAGGCTTCATCGAGAAGTTACCCGGCTGATCATTCTATGAAATGGCCCCCTAAAGCCGGGTTTAGAGAAAACCCGCGGCCCTGTTCGCCTGGCCTTGATTGCCGGTTACCTACATTTCCCTCGGCCGGCCGTGAGGAGGCTCTCGCGTAGTAGGTCCGAAAAGATTTAGCGCCGCTCGGACCAGAAAGTAGCCTGCTCCCAAACTGACTATAACAGCCGCGACGCCAAATAGATGAAGGGCGTCGAATTTGTTGTAATCGATAATGATCACTTTGCGGGCCACTGCCACCATGGCCACTAAGAAAACAACCTCGGCATGCACGCGGTTTTCTTCAAAATACGCTTTAATTGTTTCTAAGAGCTCCAGCCCAATAAGCACCATTAAGAAAAAGCCAAACACTTCGAGCATTTCCTCCAGATTGAGAAGCATAAACAGGGGCTTCATCAGCTCCTGGTAGAGAATTACTCCTAGTTCAATAGTGGAGACAACTACAGTGAAAATCATAAGTGAAAGGAGGGCAGACACGATTATTTTTTCAAAGATCCGAAGCAACTTCTCCATGTGCTAACCTTTACCCCTTGCAAGAGGGTACACAAATGGCGGACGGGAACGGCTAATGGTACTGCGTCCGGCAAGCGCTAAAATCGTTAAACGTCGACTAGAGGCTTGCCGAATAAAAGGGGATTTTAGGCCAGAGCTGGAATAGGGCGGGGGCAGCTCCCAATCGCAAGCATGACCCTTGAGTTCCCTTCTAATTCTAGGTCCAAGCGCAGGAATTAAATCCCGCCTCAAGAACCTCAAGCCCGGCAGCAGGGCGGTTGGAGGAGGTTCCCCCGCCTTCACTCGCGCAGCGGTAGAGAGAATAGTCGGTGGCTGAGCGCTATGTCCTCGCCTAGGTTAGGTTGAGGTTCCCGTGCCAGGGAGGAGGATTGTGGGCCGCTAGCGCCGGTTTTGCACGCTTTGACTGCTTTTACCAAAGCGTTATTATTCGGACGTGACTTCTAGCCCGCATGTTTGCCTGCTTAAAAAGACTCGGACTGGTGCGACACCATCATGTTCACTTCATCAGGATCTTGAGCTGGGCGGCGAAGCGCTATGAAGTTTGCACGCGTGGTGATTACAGGTGCGAAAGGCCAACTCGGGCAAGAGCTTTGTCGCATCCTTGGGCGAGCGGCCATTCCCGCAGACCTTCCGGAGGTTGACATAACTTCTCGGCAGAAGCTGTGGACGTTTTTGCGGGAAGCTTCTCCGGAGGCTATCATCAACGCTGCGGCCTTTACCCGGGTGGATCTGGCAGAGGAACTACCTGATGAAGCTCGAGCGGTCAATGTGCTAGGCGTTCGGCACTTGGCGGAATACTGCCTTGTGGCGGGGATCCCCTTGGTGCAGGTTAGTACCGACTATGTCTTCGGCGGTGATTGGTCTCGGAGTACGCCTTATCGGGAAGAGGATCCGCCAAGTCCGGTGAATGTCTACGGGCAGACCAAGTTAGAGGGGGAAAAGGAGGCGATGCAGACTCCGCGCCATGTTATCGTCCGTACTTGCGGACTATACGGTGAGTTGGGCCCTCTGTCCCCCGGCAACTTTGTGGAGACAATCCTCCGCAAAGCTCGGGAGCAGCGCGTTCTGCGGGTAGTAAATGATCAGGTATGTTGCCCCAGTTATGTCCCCCATGTGGCACGGGCCTTGGTGTTCCTTTTGGCGAGGGGACACTCGGGGCTTTTTCACGTAGTTAATGGGGGTGGGACAACTTGGTTCGAGTTTGCTCGGGCAATTGTAAGGCGGGCAGGTCTTGATGCGGAGGTCGTCCCGATCAGCTCGTCGGAATACCCGGCCCGAGCGCGGAGGCCGCGTTATAGCGTGCTCGACTGCTCCAAGTTTCTTTCACTACCCGGGGCACCACCTTTGCCGAGTTGGCAGGAAGCTTTGGAGGAGTATTTGGCGGCCCGCCGGCAAAAATCTTGAGTTGCGAAGCGAGAGGCAGGGGCTAGCGCAAGCCACACTTTTTCGCGGCATCCATCTGAACCCCACACAAGGGCTCACCAGCCGCGCCGGGAATCGCGGCGGGGCAAATTCGCTTGGATCGGTACACTCAGAGGCATCGGCAGCAGCTCAACGGACGGGCCCCGGATGGAGGCCGGGCCGCTTCGGTGAGGGCGGTTAGGCGCAGCTATTGCCGCCGACCCTCGATCGCAACACTCCGGGGAAAGCTGCGCTAAAACCGGGTTAATTTGGCGAGGATGCACAATTTGGAGCAGATGTTTCGGAGCGGCACCTTAGTTGGGATCTTGTCTAGACCGGGGGCTTAGGATTGCAGAAGGACGAATTTTGGTAAGAATTGACCGATTTGCCAACCGGGGCCTAAAATCTCCGCTTAGAAACGAGCCGCTGGCCGCCTGAATATCTGTCGAATTCTCGCCCACCGCTCTCTTTACGGAAAGTTGGGGGAGGGCACAAATGGCTATTCTGCGTGTACTCCGCGGCTTAAATACCGGTCAGACGTATCCTCTCAATCGGGATTCTGTAGTGCTGGGGCGAAATCCGAATTGCGACATAGTCCTCCCTCTACCCGCCGTTAGCAGGTATCACGCCCGGATCTTTCGCCGGGGCGACGATTATTACGTCGAAGATCTAAATAGTCGAAACAAGACTTATCTTAACGACAACGTTGTTGAGTATCCTTCCAAACTTTCTGAGAATGACCGGATTCGCATTTGCGATGTTGAGTTCGTTTTCCAGGCCGGCGAGGAGGGGGAGGTCGCCCGGGTGCCTGAGCGGCCATTAATTTCGCGGACACCGATTTTGGAGGACGAATTGCCCACGAGCAGCTCCACAGTGATGTCCACTTTGGACATTGCCAGCACTTACTCGCCGGCTCGGGTGGTGGTCAATCCGGCCGCTAAGTTAAAGGCACTCATCGCCATAAGTCAAAGTTTGGCCCGGGCCGTCACGCTTGATGAAGTTTTGCCGAAGGTTCTTGACGCACTGTTTGTCATCTTTCCGCAGGCGGAAAGGGGCTTTATTCTCCTCCGCGACCGAGAGTCCGGCAAATTTGTGCCGCGGGCGGTCAAGCAGCGACGGGAACGTGCTCATCAGTCTCTTCGTCTTAGCCGAACGATCTTGCAACAAGTTGTTGAGAAAAAGGAAGCGATCCTGTCTGCCGACGCGACTCGCGACGCTCGCTTCGATATGGCGCAGAGTGTTGTCGATTTCCAGATCCATTCGGTGATGTGCGCGCCGCTTCTGGGTTCGGAAGGGGAGGTTTTGGGCGTAATCCAACTGGACACCAGCGATCAGCTAGCTCGATTCACCGAAGACGATTTGGAAGTTTTGGCAAGCGTTGCGTGCCAGGCGGCGATCGCCGTAGAGAATGCTCAGCTTCATGAAATCGCTTTGGAACAGGCGGAAATCCGCCGCGAGTTAGCTAACGCCCAGCGCCTTCAGCAGGGGTTCTTACCCGCGGCACCGCCGGAGATCCCCGGGTATGCGTTTTTTGACTTTTATGATCCAGCAAAAGAGCTTGGCGGGGACTATTTTGCTTACGTGAGGCTGGCCGAGCGACGCTATGCCATCGTCGTGGCCGATGTTTCCGGCAAAGGTTTTTCCGCTTCGCTCCTTGTGGCGAGGCTTTCCGCGGAAACGCCGCAGCTTCTACTCACCGAGCAAGACCCGGTCGTGGCTCTTGGGCGGCTCAATGAGGTCTTCTGCGAAAGCCGCTGGGAGGATCGGTTTGTCACGATGGTAGCAGTCGTGCTTAATGCCGATCGGCACGAAATCGAGGTTGTTAGCGCAGGCCATCCCCCGGCCATCATTCGACGACGCGGCGGAACCCTGGTTCGGGCTGGTGAAAAGTTTATAGGGCTTCCGCTTGGTGTGCTCCCTGGGTTCCGCTACCAATCAGAAAAAATTCCGTTGTCTAATTTCGATAGTGTTATTTTGTACACTGACGGCATCACCGAGGCGATGAATGAGCGGAACGAGGTCTACGGATTTGACCGTTTGGAGGCCTTCCTGAAAAAAGCTCCGCCGCATGTGGAACAATTGGGTGAGTCGCTCATTGCGGATGTTCGCCGATTTGTCGGCACCCGCGCGCAAAGTGACGATATGTGCTTAGTGTGTTTTGGTCGCGAGGAATAGCGGAAGAGTTTGTTTGCGCCGGCCAGCACTGCCGGGCGATGCTGGTTGAAATTCTCACGTTGGTTAAACGGAATACCCGGTTGCCCCAGGCGAAGGAGTAAGTAGTCTTCTACCGATAGCTAGATTGTTCGATAGGCAGACGGTAGATTTCTCGAGTCCGACCGAGGCATCCCCAATTAACTGGGAGTAACGGGAGTGGGGCTTTTGCGGCAACATTTCTCGGCAAGCCAACCGGCACGTTGATACCTTGCTCTTTCGGCCGATGCTCCGCGGGGATCATGGCACTTACCGGCACGGAGCTGTGTCGGCCAAGGACACAAATAATGCCGTTTGGGAAATAAGGATCGTCATCAGTCCTTGTTGGTGGCCCACCTGTTTGGAAAAGTTCAGGGACGGCTTATGGGGTTGGGAATACCGGAACTTGAAAGGCCTCCTTCCGAGTGGACGCGGAAGCATTTGCTTGGGTTAGAGGAGCTTTCGGCCAAGGAAATTCTCATCTTGCTAGACACGGCCGAAGTCTTTCGCCGATTGATGCTCGAGGGACGACGTCGCATACCCCTGCTAGAAGGGAAAACTTGTGTCAACCTCTTTTTTGAAAACTCTACTCGTACACGCACAAGTTTTGCCTTAGCTGCGCGCCGATTGGGGGCGGATATGATCGACTTTTCGGCGGCTACAAGCAGCTTATCCAAGGGGGAGACGGTTGTCGACACGGCCAAGAATTTGGAAGCGATGGGTGTTGAGGCGATGATCGTCCGGCATCAGACGCCGGGGACCCCACACCTCTTGGCCCAGAATTTGCGATGTTCGGTAATTAATGCGGGCGATGGGCCTCATGAGCATCCCACTCAGGGGCTTCTCGATATCATGACCATTCGTCAACGGTTTGGACGCATTGAAGGCTTAACAGTTGCGCTTATTGGTGATATCGCCCATAGCCGGACAGCAAGATCGGACATTTGGGGCCTTAAGAAGCTTGGGGCGCACGTCATCGTTTGTGGACCGTCGACGCTGGTCTCGCCCCGATGGGCGGAGTTAGGTGTGGAATACTGCTACAATCTGGATGACATCCTCCCGCGTGTTGATGTACTCAATCTTTTGCGGATCCAGTTTGAGCGTCAGTTGACCCGGCCCTTTCCCTCCGTGCGAGAATATGCCCACCTTTACGGGATGAATAGGGAGAGGCTGGCCCGAGCCAAGCCGGACATTTTGGTTCTGGCCCCAGGACCAATTAACCGTGGTGTGGAAGTATCTCCGGATGTGGCCGATGGTCCGCATTCGGCCATTTTGGCCCAGGTGACAAACGGGGTAGCTATTCGAATGGCGGTGCTCTGGCTTCTTATTTGCGGGGGCCAGCGGGGTTAATCCCCACGGGTGTGCAGTTGTCGGTTTGACACGGCCGGTTTCTAGAGGAACTGATCCATTTGTAAACAACCGGGACTAAGTGCCGATGGGACGATTGATCATCGTTGGTGGTCGAGTTATCGACCCAAGCCAACAAGTCGATCGCGTTACCAATTTACTTATCGAGGATGGGAAGATCGTAGGGTTAGATGCCGTCCCCCGAGGGGATGAAGAAACGATCAATGCCACCGGGAAGATCGTTTGCCCGGGATTGATCGATATGCATGTTCATCTGCGGGAGCCGGGCGGTGAAGAGGACGAAACTATCGCCACCGGCACGCTGGCAGCCTTATCCGGGGGCTTTACCACGGTAGCCTGTTGTCCAAACACCGACCCTCCCATCGACACGCAAGCGGCGGTGCATTTTGTTTTTGAGCGGGCGGCTCGCGCCGACCATTGCCATGTGGCAGTTATTGCTTGTGTTAGCAAGAACCGCGAGGGGAAGGAGCTGGCTGAGATCGGACAATTAGTGGAAGCAGGTGCGGTAGCGTTTAGCGACGATGGCTCGCCGATTGCTAACGCTGATCTGATGCGACGGGCTTTTCAGTATTGTCTCATGTTCGACAAGCCGATTCTCAGCCATGCCGAGATTCCCGAACTGACCGCCGGTGGCGTTATGCACGAAGGGTTGGTTTCTTTAATCCTTGGCTTGCAGGGGATGCCCGCGGCCGCGGAGGACGCGATGGTCGCTCGAGACATCGCTCTTGCGGAGAGCACCGGCGGGCGTTTACACGTCATGCATGTATCCACGATGGGGAGTGTGCAGGCCATCCGCCGGGCCAAAGCGCGGGGGGTGCGCGTGACAGCCGAGGTGACGCCCCATCACTTTACCCTGACCGATGAGGCCTTGCGAAGTTTTGATTCCAATTTCAAGGTCAATCCGCCGTTACGGTCACGAGAGCATGTTGACGCTTTAATCGAGGGACTTGTCGACGGAACTATTGATGTTATCGCCAGCGACCATGCCCCCCATGCCAAGGAGAAAAAGCTGCAGGAACTAGATCGGGCACCATTTGGCGTTGTCGGCTTGGAGACGACACTTAGCCTTGTTATCATGCGGCTTATTGAGCCGGGACATCTGACCTGGTCGCAGGCAATTGAAAAGATGACGGTTAACCCGGCACGGATCCTTGGCCTTAACAAGGGCACCTTGGCCCCGGGCGCTGACGCGGATGTCACCATAATCGACCCTGAACTTCGCTGGCAAGTCGAACCAGAAGAGCTTTTGTCCAAAAGTAAAAACACCGCCTTTGCCGGGTGGCACATGAAAGGCCGAGCGGTCACAGTGATCGTAGGCGGCCGAGTGAAGTTTCGACGTTAATTTTCCCGTAGGCGAAGGTTTAGTTGATTTTTCGAACTAGTCCTAAGGCGAAGTCATGGAAGGACCACAGCTTGTTGCCCAGCCGCTTAGCAAGGATGCGTCGCCAGTTTCCTGCCCAATCTGCCGAGCGATCGTAAAAACCGTTCGAGTTTGCTATCGAAGCATACCGATCTGGAATTGCCAGGCCTGCGATTATTGTTTCGCAACTGTCGACGAAATACCTGGGCACGGCAATTTAAAGGATCTGTACGAAAAGCTTTACAGCTCATCGCAGGAGTACCTTGAGCTTCTCGAGCAAGCGTCCAAGGATGGCCGACCTGACCGCTTGGGTTTTGCCGAGAAGGTTTTTTTCCGGTTGTTTCCCTTGCCGATCGGCAAAGGCCGGCTCCTTGAAGTCGGCTGCGGGGCGGGAAGATTTCTGAGACTTGCAGGCCGAAAGAGTTGGCACGCAGAAGGGGTAGAAATTTCTGCCGTTGCCGCAGCGGTCGGTCAGCGATCCGGAGTCCGAATATTTTGCGGCGATCTAGCTGCATACGCGAGCCATCACCCGGAGCGGCGGTTTGATATGGTCACGGCTTTCGAAGTCTTGGAACATGTCCCAGATCCAGTCCAGTTCCTGCAGGTGCTGCGGGGGGTGCTTGAGCCGAGTGGATATTTGTTTCTTTCGGTCCCCAATTTGAATGATCCTTTTGTCTTCCTAGACCCCCGGCCGGAAACCTGGCCACCTGTTCATCTCCATTTCTTTTCGCGGAAAGCTTTGCGCAAAGTACTTACTCTTGCAGGTTTTCGGCCGGTGGTCGTAAAAGCGAATTGGGTCCCGCGGGCGACAATGCGGCAGGTCATTCGTAGCCGGGTCAGCCGCGCGCTCCTACGCCCCCCACTAATTTGTTTACGATTTCTTAGGCTAATCGATGGGAACCAAATCGTCGCGCTGGCCGCCCCTCGAAACTAGGGTAACCACAGAAGGGCAACCTTCTTTTCGTGGACAAGTGCACGCCTAACGCCCGGATCAAGTCTACCTTCGTGGATATGCCATGCACACGCAGGAAATCCCCCGGGAGCGTGTGCCCCGGATTAAAGCAATTCCTTAGAAAACCAGCCTGGCTTTCGGCAACAAGGCCTGAAGCTGCTTGACCCCGTCCGGGGTCATGGCCGTGAGCTTGACGTTGAGTTCCCGAAGCGCGCTCAGCTTAGCCAAGCTGGGGATTGCCTTGTCCGAAACGTCCGTGTTCTCCAAATCGAGATATTCCAACCGCGCAAGACCTGCTAATTGCGCAACTCCTTCGTCCGTAATTTGCGTATTCTTCAAACTGAGCCACCGCAAGTTGGTCAATTTGGCCAGATAGGGGGTCGCTGCGTCGGTAATCCGCGTATTCCAGAGGTCGAGGTTTTCCAAGTTGGCCAAGCCCGCAACGTGTTCTATTCCTTTATCATCAACCCCGGTTAGCTCACTTAGATCCAGGATTCTCAGTCCTTTTAAATCGCGTAAATGAACCAAACCAGCACTGGTGATGAAATTATCGCGAATGACAAGTTCACGAAGCTTCCCCATACCGGCGACATGCTCTAAAGCCGCATCGGTCAAGTTGCACCGCATGACGGTCAGACTTTCAAGCGGCAAATCGCGTAGGTGAGTGAGGCCGAAATCAGTGATCCCGCAATCTTCTAATGCTAGCACCCGAAGGTTAGGAAACTCTTTCAAATGAGCTAGCCCCGCATCGGTCACAGCGTAACTTCGTAGGCGAAGAATACGCAGCTTTTTTAAAGGCTTTAGCTTTTCGATGCCGTCGTCACCCACCTGTAAACAACCGCGGAGGTCCAAAAGCTCCAAATCTTCCAGGCCGGCGAGGTGGGCCATTCCCGCGCTTGTGAAGTTGTTGTAAAGCAAGAAAAGACGCTTAAGCGACTTCATCTGGCCGATCACTTGAAGTGCCTGATCGTCCAAATACGTGCTGCGCCGGAGGTTAAGACTTTCAAGCTTCTGCAAACTCGCAAGAGACTTGACGCCCTCCAATGTTATTTCTGTGTTTTCAAGTGTCAGCTCTCGGAGATCACTTAATTTGGCAAGCGCTTTGATTCCGACATCGTGAATCTCGGCCCCGAAGAGATAGAGCCGCTCGAGCGTGGGCAAAGTAGCGATCAGCTCGAGATCCTCATCCTTGGCAGGGAGCTGCCGCGAATGAAGATCGATCATTCGAAGTTGACCTGTTTTCTTGTCAACTTCGAATGTTCCGCCAATCGCTTGGACCCGCTCGATGACTTTTGCCACGACCGGGTCAAGCTTAGGGGGCTTCTCGGGCGTTTCTGCGGGGACCTTTGCCGGGGGCTCCGGCGGTTTGACTCCCTCGGGGGGCAGCGTCACCACGGGCGCCGGCGGGGGAGCGGCAGGCTGCTGCTTTTGCGGACAACCAGTTTGGAACACTAGAAGCGAAACCGTAAACGCTAGAACCGCTTCGAAGCGCAGGCCCCCGCCGCCCAGGTCGGCTTCCTCAACTGCTCTTGCGTTAAGTCGGATCCCGTCGCCTTGACGGAGATGACATGCGAACATTTTCACGGCTACGATCCCCTTGGATTCACATTAGGTTAACCTGCTTGGCGCATCGGAGTTGAGCGAATTTCTGATAGGGCTTTCATTGAGGTCTCGTATTGCAAAACGGTACCAAGCGGGGGAAGGTTAAAGCATACCACCCTCCGGGACCTGAGGCAAACCCCCGGGCAGTAAGCTATTCAGGATGGAGGCCGTCCTGTGTTCGGGCAGACGGAAGCCCGCCGAGTTGCGGACATTAGGTAGTGTTATGCCGGAGAGCGAACTTTAGGTTCGGATGCGGGGGTTGGTTAGGGGTTGCTGTCAATCGCGCCCAATCTGGGCGGCCGGCCTGCCCAGTTCGGGGCGAGGTTGGGGCTCCGCGTCGGGTAACCGGTAGACCGTTTTTTTGCCCGATCTTGTACGGGTGGGGTCAATTTCGTGTGCTATTTTTTTGATGGCAGTCTTAGTTCTTTGGGATGTTCGAGGCCTTTCACAGGTCGGGCCGACGTAGGCCACGAAATCGTTCGAGCCTTTTGATGAGCTTTTTCTGCTTAATTCGCAGCGATTATGGGCTGCTCGGACTACTAGTTGGGACGAGTTAGCCTGTGGCAAATAACACCGGTTTGCGGGCGCATCGGGTTTGTGTCAGGGACGCACCAAGCGCGGTGAAATTGGGAGCCTCTTCCGGCCCGCCGCGTCGGTAGGGAGACAGCCTTCGGGCACTTCTTAATTGGTAGCCGCTTAGCAAGCTGGAAAGAAGGTCGATCCGCATCGCGGACATCAAGTGTTTACTAGGGGGCTAAGGTGTTTTTCATCTATAGTTGCCGCATTTGTGGACGCCGACTAATCGTGCTGGTGGAGTACGCCGAGGCAGTGTTGCGCTGCCCGAGTTGTCAAACCACTTTCAAGCCCGCTACATTCCCTCCAAGCACCACAGCTCGGGTCTTTAGAGTTCGCCTCGAGCAAAAGCCCTGGCTGGAAAGCAGGGTTGCCGAAGCAACCGCCTGATCTTATCTCTTCCGGACGAACGCCTTGCGGGGCGAGCACGCAAAACGTTGACCTTAGGATTTAGGTTGTTGTTACCAACAAGTGGGAAATTTAGCGATCCTGTGGGTTGATGTCCGGATGAAATTAACTGATCACCTGCCACTTCGTACCGGTCAGTGTTGACAAGTCGTGGAAGAATTCCGGATATGTCTTAGCCGTGCATGCTGGGTCGCGAATTATTACGCCTGGGACTTTCAGAGCCGCGAGGCTGAAGCTCATCGCCATCCGATGGTCGTTGTACGTTTCAATTTCAGCCGGATGCGGTTCTCGCGGGACAATGCGCAGACCGTCGGGAAATTCTTCAACCTCTGCCCCCATCTTACTTAACTCCGCAGCCAAAGCCGCGATTCGATCGGTTTCTTTATGGCGAATGTGAGCCACCCCGCGGATGGTGGTGGGACCCTCGGCAAAAAGCGCCACTACACCTAACGTGGGGACCGTATCGCTAATAGCGTTCATGTCCACGTCAATGCCCCGGAGTTTACCACCACAGACCGTAATTTGCTCCGTGCCCCACGTCACTTTACAACCCATTTGTTCTAAACAATGGCAAAACTGCACGTCGCCTTGAAGGCTATACCGGCCAAGTCCCTCCACGGTGACTTTTCCGCCGGTAACGGCTGCCGCCCCAAAGAAGTAGCTAGCCGCCGAGGCGTCTGGTTCGATCCAGTAAGGCCGGGCGGTGTACTTTTGTCTCCCCGGCGTAGAAAAACGCACGAGGTCCTCCCTCTCCAACCGGATGCCAAAGGCCTCCATCACTGCGAGGGTCATTTCCACATATGGCCTAGAAACCAGCCGCCCGCGAACGCGGACTGTAACCGGCCGAGGCGCGCACGGCATGGCCATCAATAGTCCACTTAGGAATTGGCTTGAGATTTCCCCAGAGACCTCCGAGTCCCCGCCGAATTCGCCGGTAGAGCGCACAACCACCGGGGGGCAGCCGTCCCCCTTTTCGGAGAAGGCCTCGACACCCAAGGCTCTTAGTGCAGTTAAGAGGTCTTCGATAGGCCGCTCCCGCATCCGCGGATTGCCATCAAGGCGGTAGACCCCTCTCCCTAACGCGACCATGGCGGTTAGGAAGCGCATCGTCGTTCCGCTATTGGCCGTGTAAAGTTCTGCCGAACTAGCAGGAATTTTGCCACCACCTCCCACGACCCGGATGGTTTTCTCCGCCTGGGCCGGCTCAACGGTGATGCCTAGCCTTTGGAGGCACGAAATCATCACCTCGGTGTCTTCGCTAAAGAGCGCGTTATTGAGAATGGACTCGCCCGCTCCGAGAGCCGCACAAACTAGCGCTCGGTTGGTGATGCTTTTAGACCCCGGGGGCCGAATGCTGCCTTCAAACGCTCCCACGGGAGTTAGGACGATCTTCTCCGCAGCCATCCGGTAAATTCCTCGAGCAAAGCTCTATACCGCCATTTGGTGCGTGCTAAGAACAGGCTGGCTAAGTCAACACTTTCGACTTAGCCAGTCAGTCCTCCCAAACGATCGAGCTTTCGAAAAGCGCCAGGAAATACCTCACGTTGAGGGTCATGCAGCGTCACCTTCCCCAAAGGATACCACTGACTGCCGAAGCGGGCATTATCGCCGGGCCAAAAGCGGCCGTATCTTGAAAGCCATGGGTAGCTTCCTCCGATCGGGCTCAACACGCTCGCAGCCCGGATTGGAAGGCATCACCAGATCAAGTCCGCGAAGTCGAAACCTGAGCCGCGAACTGGGACCCACTCGCAACTAAAATATATTGATCAATAAAGTGATGTTTGATCGCTAGAGCGACCCACATGACATACTTGGCCCGGCTTTTCAACTCATCTCGCACCCTTACCTATTGACCTTATTTGCTTGGTTGCTTTATTTTGCAAGAAAGCAACTTCGACCAATTACCGCTCGGATTCCGTAGGGCACTCAGTCAGGTGGTGCGCCTCTCCCCGACTGGTAGCTCCGTGAATTTTCCGTTTAGAAGTGTCCCGTAGCAGAAGCCTCTGGGGGAGGGGGCGGTACCTGAAAGGGCGCCCCAGAAGCACCTAGTAGTTTTGCTCGTAGGTCGAGACCCATTTTGGTTGGACGATGGTGGAAGGAGCTGCATCCTGTGAATCTCTTGAGAACCCCGGGTCTGTGCGCGCAGGGCGGAGTCCTGGCATGGATGAAAAGCTTTACGCCAAATGTGCCGCTCAAGCGGAGGTGCTCCGGGCGTTGGGGCACCCCAGCCGGCTGTACATCGTTTTTCAATTGGCCAACGGTAGCCAGAAATGTGTTTGCGAATTAGCGGCGGCCTTGGGGGCCGACATGTCTACTGTGTCCCGGCATCTTTCGGTGTTAAAGCGGGTGGGAATCTTGGAGGAACAAAAAAGAGGTCAGATGATTTTTCACAAATTGCGCACCCCTTGCGTCGTGGAACTATTGGAATGCATCGGCCGGACAATTGAGCAATCCCTGCAGGCTAAGTTGTCGAGTTTGCGCTGAGGCGAGGGAATGTCCAATTCTTCGCACAAGCTAGGGGGCTAACCCGTGGGTTTGCGGGCGTGGGATAGGCGGTAGGGGTTGGCATCTGGTCCCTTTGTTCCATAAACGGCTAGAAGGGTTTTGGGGAGGGCGAACGGCGGTCGATGCAATTCGGATAGCGTCTTGCGTATTAGTACCTACTTAATCCACCGCCGGCTTAACCACCCCGGTGGCACGTAACTTGGGCCGGGGGCACCAGCTTCGGGCATTCCAAGCGATAAGCTTTCTGACATCTTGAGGGCACAGCTTAGAAGGGAATCAACTCTCGATGCAGCGAAAAGATTGGATGAAACTTGTAGGCCTGGTGTTGCTTATCTTTATTGCATATTTCGTGGACTTCCAATCGCCGCGGGTGCTGCTCGCGGTGATGGAAGGATTCCTGTTGCTTCAGTGGTATGTCCGCAATCATACGCTAGGGTGTGTGATCCCGGCTATGTTCATTGCAGGTGCCATCACTACGTTTCTAAGTAAGGAGGCAGTTCTCCGCCACTTAGGTCCACAGGCGAGTCCGGTTAAGGCTTATTGCGTGGCGTCCGTGGCTGGGACGGTCCTGGCAGTTTGCTCCTGTAGTGTGCTGCCGATGTTTGCAGCTATCTATCGCGTGGGTGCCGGTCTAGGCCCAGCTGCGGCGTTTCTATATTCTGGTCCGGCTATCAATGTGATGGCCGTGCTGTTGACGGCTCGTGTGCTTGGTTTCCCCTTGGGCGCAAGCAGATTCTTGGGGGCTGTGCTTCTCGCCGTGCTCATTGGGGTGATGATGGCTTGGGTTTTTCGCGGGGAACAGAGGGCCCGAACCGGCCAGTTACCGCCAGGCCATGCGTCGCAAACACCCATGGCTCGAAAGCTGTGGCAGGATGGAATTTTTCTTGCCGCAATGATTGCGTTTCTTGTTTTCATGGACTGGCCGAGTCCTAGCCTCACGAAGATGGTCTTGCGTACTCCAGCCCAGATTGTCCTGACCAACGGTAGCATCGTGGAGCTTGACCAGCCGGAAGTAACAGTGAGCATCTTGGTGGAGACGGCCGGCAGCTATCGGGTTCTCTTGGAAACTCGGGCGGATGGTCTTCCAAAAGGGATGAAGTTTGACATCGACAAAACTAGTGTTGAGGCGTTGGAGAGGGTAACCCCTCCCGGCTATCAATGGGCGGCTACGGTCCATGCATATCGTGGTTATTTGGCCGCGGTGTTGCTGGGCATTGTGCTGACACTTAGCTTTTCCTGGTACCCATTAGCGGAACTCAAAACGTGGATGTTAGAAACATGGTCCTTCACAAAGCAAATTGTACCACTTCTTTTTGCGGGGGTATTTGTCACTGGAATTGTGAGCACCCTTTTGCCCGAGCAGGTTGTTGCCGAACTTGTGGGAGGGGAGAGCCTCCGGTCCAATTTGGTCGCCGCGGTTACCGGTGCGGCATGGTATTTTGCGACTTTGACCGAGATTCCTATCGTTGAGGCGCTACTTGGACTCGGAATGGGGCAAGGACCAGCGCTTAGCCTTTTGCTAGCAGGGCCTGCGGTTTCGCTACCCGGGTTGGCTGTAATTTACACAGTTTGGGGGGCGAAAAAAACAGCGGTCTTCTTGATGTTGGTGATTATTTTCAGTGCAGCGGCTGGCCTGGCCTTTGGGTGGTGGATGGGCTGAAGTCAACAAACCGACCCGTCCAGCCGAACTGGGAAGTTGGCAACCCGTTCCTATTCACCCGATGAGAGAGTCAGATGACAGCAGGAGGGCAAGCTTGCCAAGCCCTTTTAGTTCTCTCGGTGGGAGGTCCCGAATCGCCTGCTGACGTTTGGCCGTTTTTAGAGCGGCTCGCGGAAGGCAAGAAAATATCTCATGAGAGACTTGTCGCGGCGGCGGCTCGCTACGAAGCACTGGGGGGAAGAAGCCCCCATAATGCCGAGGTTCGCGCGCTTTTGGTGGCACTTGCCGAGACCTTGGCCCGGGAGGGGCCATCGCTAGCCATTTATTGGGCTAATAAATATTGGTTCCCTTCCATCGAGGAGGTTTTGGCACAGATGGTCGAGGAGGGGATCGAGCATGCCGCTGCGATCGTCCTCACACCTTTTGGTTCATACGCCGGCTGTCGCGCGTATGTTGAAGCCATCAACAAGGCAAAGATAAAATTCGGTCAGAAAGCTCCGACGGTTGCGAAGTTGCGGCTTTTCTACAATCATCCACTTTTTGTGGAGGCTGTCGCCGACCGACTTCGGGAAGCCCTCAGAGAAGCACGAGAAAATGGGGCAGAAGGGGTCCGCGTCGCGTTTTCCGCTCACAGTCTTCCCCGATGGCAGGCGGAAGTATCTCCTTATGTACGGCAATTTGCCGCAAGTTCTGAGTGGGTTGCTAAAGCGGGAAATGTTGACAATTACACACTTGTGTATCAGAGCCGAAGCGGCGATCCAGGGGATCCCTGGCTAGAGCCAGATGTGAAGGATTGGCTATCTGAGCTAGCGGGGGAAGGGTTTCGTGGGACAGCGGTGGTTGTGCCTATCGGATTTGTCGTGGAAAACATGGAGACAGTCTATGACCTAGATATTGCAGCCCGGCAGCGCGCCGAAGAGCTCGGGATTAATCTCGTGCGTGCGGGCACAGTTGGATGCCATCGAGCCTTCGTGGGGATGATCCGCGAGCTTGTACTTGAGTACATGGATCCCTCGCGACCAAGGCGTGCTCTAGGACCAGAAGGGCCATGGCCGGAAATTTGTCCTCCACGTTGTTGTCTTGCTGCCTCAATGGAGAGTGGGAGGAGATAGCCTGGCTAGTACGCCTGTCGCTTGCGACATGCCGCCGATTCTAGCTGTACGATCGATCTGTCTTTGCTTGAAAAATCCAAGTAGTCGTCAGCAGTGGGCGTTGCTATGCGGTAATTCGGGGGCTGAAATTGGGGCAGATTGCAGCCGTATGTGGTTGCCAAAATCGGGCACAAAAGTCTATGTGGGCAGTGGAACGGATAGGCCCCGGCGGACGTTGGCTTAGGTTCGTCCTCTGGAGATCAGCATTCGCCTGGGGAGGCTGTTTTTAATCGCCTAGGATGCGATCGAGAATTAACGTAAACAGAAGCGGCAGCCCGACACACAGGCCTATTGTCAGGGGATCCTTGGCCTGAAAGATGAAAGTCATCCAGCCAGCTACGAAGGCCCCAAGCCCCCAAATCACCGTTCGGCGCCAGTTGACAGCATGCCGGGCGCTGCCCAGTTCGACGCCGCGCTCCACGAGCTTGGTGGCAATCATCCGCCGAGTTGCCTCGCGGCGAATCGAGTTGATGATTGGTTCAGTGCCCGGTGTGTCCTCCAAAATCTTGGAAAGGGCCAAGGCCTTTTCATTCTGGCGCTCTTCCCGGAGCAAAAAGAGCATAGCGCACTGAGCGCAAGGGTCATTCGGATCAAGGCGCAAAGCCCGTCCTAGCGAGGCCTCCGCTTCTTTTAATCGATGTCTCCGCAGTTGAGAAAGTCCCAACGCAGCCCAGGCCGTGGACGAATTAGGAGCTAGCTGAACTGCTTGCTGGGCTATCTCCTCGGCGATACGTGGTCCGCGCTCAAAGGCTAAGAACCAGGCGTATTCCGCGAAAAGCTGCGGATCCTGCCCAGAGAGAAAGATGGCTTTTTCCATGGCCTGCTGAGCCAACCCGAGCCTGCCCGCCCGCCACGCATACTGAGCAAGTTCCCACTGAGCTGACACATCTCCGGGCTGAGTGCTGGCGAATCGCCGCGCTGCTTCGACAGCATCCACTGGTCGATGAAGAAAAGCCAAAGCTTTAGCCCGAACGCGCCAGACCTCAGGTATTTGATGAGCAAGCGGAAGGATTTGATCAGTCAATTCCAAAGCGTGTCGATAGTCCCCCGCCTCGAGTGCGTGCTCCGCCTGTTCTAGGAGACAGCTTGCGGTTTCGAAACCTAAAGGTTGCTCCACCGGATAGGACATTCGGGGCAGCCTCGAGCAATGCCGACCTCGGCCTTGGGTCTGCGGCCGGCAAACGACCTTATTTGTAGTTCGAGCCAACTTCGTCACTTCGAGCCACTGATGGCCCCTCTAAATCATAGTGATGCGCACCTACAAGCCGGATAGGGGCAAGCCGGAAGAGGCACACACTGGTGCGGTTCCTGAACACAACTATGGCGATAACACAAGTGGAGTATGTGCATTAATCGAGCTTGCGGCTATGCCCCCGCAACGTGCTAGAGCTGCTTTCGCCGGTGCCCCAGAGTTTTCCGTGTGGTGAGAGTGTTGCTCGGGATCTCCTGCCGGCTAGCCGAAGTAATCCTTGGCCGCAAGAGTTTCCGGCGGGACCGGGTACCAAGGAGGGGCGCGCAGGTCTGCCGGCTGTAATCACATGTACCCTGAAGGGTGGATGGGTTGAGTTCATCGAAACAAATTCGTCCGTGCCCACCTTTTACTCCCGGGCAGACTAGTCCTGCTTTAGAGGCCTAACAAAGTTTTCCGAAGGCACACCGGGAAAAATGGCGAGGAGGGCAAACGGATTCTTGCTTCCCAAGATGGTCAACGAGAGGGGCCTACTCACATTCCTTGCGGTTCTAGCCCTCAGTGGCGGGCTCATGGTGTGGTGCGTCTCGCGCTTCTCGGAACCATTCGGGGTGTCTCTTCCGTCCGCGGATCCGAGCCCTCTTTCCCCCGGCACGGCTTTACAGGCTGGAAATGCCCACCAGCTTTCGCGGATCTTAGCCGCTGACCAGTTGAAAGGCCCAATTGAGCTGGCACCGGGTGCAGCTCCCTTTGCGGATGTGGCCCTCGCCGCCACAGAGCGCCCATTGGTAGGTGCGCCGAATCAAGGCCAGCCCCATCAAAGCCAAGAGAGTCAAGAGCTCACTTCCCGGAATGATCGGGAAGGGGCAAGGGTGGCTGAAGCCGTCGGGGAGTCTAGGCAGCAAAATACTTCATTCCGCTATTCGACCCCGGCGCTCGACCCGGCCGATGAGCATAGGTGCTTAGACACCGAAGGGTCTAACCGTCCAATGAGCACACCCCCGCCGATTCCCCAGCTAGGGGGGCCACCCGAGATGGAATGGTTCGGATTGAAACTCCGCCAAGTCAATCCCTGGCTGCCTGGAATTAACCAACCTCTTGAAAGGATTCCGCGATCGGCTTCGCAGTCCCTGTCGACCAACCCCAGTCGGGCCGTTGGAACCAGGGCCGGATCCGCCGGCCTACCACCAACTGGGACGGAATCAACCCACCCCCTCGCAACCGGGAATCATCGCCCCGACGAGGAGTCCGCTGCCTTTTCGGGTACGAGTGCTAGCGGTGTGGCGGGGACGGGACCCGACGAGCTAACCGACGCAAGCTCCCAAACTCCATCCAGCGGACGGGGTGCTCGGCTACGTTTTCCGCATCGCCAGCAAAGAAATTGATCCTTGGCTGCGGGGAAGATCATTCGCCTGCGCTTGATGGAGTCCACACGTAGCGACCATTATGAGCGGGGTTGGTGTATCGTCCGGTCGTCCCCGGGCCCTAGCAGGATCGGACTTGGCGCAGGCGCTTAAGAGAAGCCTGGACTCCAAAACGCGCCCGGGGAACGCCATGGCACGGAAAGGGCAAGCTTTTTAGGGAACCAGCTTCGGAGGTGATCCGGCCACGAAAGCCTTCTCCACGGCTTGCGCGGCTGATTTCTCAACCACTTCGGGGACTTGGATGGGAAGTGAAACACCCCGGGAAGTGAGCAGCCGGGTAATTTCACGGCGACCCTGGCTAGCAAAATAGAGAGAATCCGCAAGAATCCGCAGAGACTCGGCGGGTGAGTGGAATCCCATGCCATTAGCTGCTGCCACGAAGTCCCAGCGGAAGTGGGCGCGGCGGATAGACAAGCGCACGGGCGCCAACTCCTCCTCAGATAGCCCGACTTGACTGGCCGCAGCCACCTCGAAATGAAGTTGAGAAAGTTCTTCCTCCACGCGGTCCCGCACAGCTCGGACCTTGCCCTGGATTGACTCCACGCGGGCCAGGATCTCTGCCTCGCTCCACCGGTGGCACACCTGACAGGAACCAGAAATGTTTAGAAGTGCACTCCGAAGATGGTGATCCGTAAACTTCACGCCTCCTTCGGTGCGGTACGGCATGTGACAATCCGCACATGCGACATCCCGATAGGCATGGACCCCGGTTAGATACAGCTCGTAATCCGGGTGCTGCAGCTTCACCAACGGTGTTTTGCTTATGGCGTGGGTCCAGTCGGCAAACTGCCGTTTGTCGTAGTACTGTTCCATCGCTTCGACGGAAGTACCTTGCTCCCAAGGGAACACCACGTATTTTCCCGCCCCTTGGAAATAGTATTCCACATGGCATTGAGCGCACACGAGGCTACGCATTTCCTGATGGGAAATAGTTGACAAATCGCGCCCCATGGCCTGAAGGGCTTCCCTAAGGGCGGGCCGGCTAATTGTCAACTTCATTGTGGAGGGATCATGGCAGTCCAAACAACCAATGGGGTGCTTCATCTCGGCTTTTAGCTCTGCAAAGGGTTTGGCATAAAGCTCTGCCGGCGAAATATTCATCAGCAATCTTGGAAAATCGGCACTTTTGCACGCCCAACAGGCACCGGGCGAGGTAGGCGTCAATCGCTGCGTATGGAGCACATCCTCGCGGGACCACACGTGGCCCCGGGCTTGGAGGTAGTCCTTGGCGAACCCGCTGCCGGCAAAAAGGATGACAAGCTGTGGGGTCTCTTCCAAATAGTCGCGGGGATAACTCCCTCCGAATTTGGTTTTGGAATCGCTCTCCACCATCCGGCGGAAGCGGTCGTATTGGCGGGGATAGTTGATCCCCCACTGGGCACTGTCTGACTCCCCTGGGGCAATTGGGCGGATAACTTGCCGGGTTACACTCTCGGCCCTGCGAAGCGTAATTGACGTCCCGAGAAGTCCCAGCCCCACTGCCACGACGAAGCATAAAACGAAAAGGCCCAAGCCAAGCCAGGTGAGCCAGCCCCGGCTTTTTCCGCGGGAAGTCTCGCTCATTGATGCTCTCCTCCCGACCAGCTAATAGCAAAGTGTTCGATCTTCGGTTTCATCCACTAACGAGCAGAATTCCCCCAGATCCTGGCCCCTTGCATTTATGCCCAGAATCGAGATTGCACTGGCTTTGGTCGAGGCAGCATGAAAAAAACCGCGCCCGAATTTGGCCGGACCGAAAGTGGGTCAATACTTGTCTTTTCGTACACGTGCCCTTGGACCCGCCTTAGGTGTTGCTCCCATTGGCCTTGTGGCCGCGATGGAAATTCCCCGGATTAGCTTTCTTGAGGTACTTTTCTGAACACCTGCAAGCAATCGTTGACGCCAGCTAACGCTAAGGACCTTCAATCCATAGTCCATAACTACTTTGAGAATGCGGCTGAGCATGGGGTGAGGGATGACAATCCCAGCATCTTGGCCCTGCGGGGTCGAAGGCCGCAAGCGAAACCTCGTGGATGACCTCCTCGTGACAACGGCGACAATTGTCCTCTACCACCCGCTTGGCACGTTCCGAAAGAATCAAGACTTGGGGCTCCCAGCGAAGGGTAAAAACCGCGGCATGGCGGAGACCATCTTGGGCTTTAAAGAGCCAGTGGCTGAGGAAAGACTCGTGCGGCACATGACAGTCGTTACAGGTGGCTGCCTCCCGGTGGCTGCTATGGGACCAGCTAGCATATGCAGATCGCATGACGTGACAATTGACACACGTCTGGGGAGCATCGCTTAAGTATGAATGAGCCTGCGAAATGATAGCTACCCAAGCAGCCAGCCCGGCGACAATCCCCGCTCCGGCTCCAACGATACTGCCCAGCAAACCCAAGCCGGCTGTGTTTCCCGGAAAGAGTGGCTCCGCCGCCGCCCGGTTAGGGCCAGGTGAAGGTTGATGCGGCTCGGTGGGGATCAATCTATCCACAGGTTCGGTCCTGTGACCAAAAGTTCGAGTTACCTGGGGCCAATTTTGGCGACTAGCAAACTACCTGCGGCGAACCTTCTGAGGAGCGCAACCATCAGACGGTTCGGAGAATTCCCGATTTTGTTCAACGGACCCGGCGAAATTGTACTTGATCAAGCTCGCCGGGAAAAGGATTTCCGCCACTTACGCTGTGTGGCCGGTGGTGGATCTGGAAACACAAAGGCACACTAGATGTGCCCTCTGGGTGGCAACAAGATCGAACACTGCTGGAAGATGAGCGAAAATGCAGCGGTTCTTTACCCCAGGACCTACATGAGCGTGCCGAAGGCCGGGTGCCTTGAGGTGCCCATAGGGGTGTAGTGGAATGCGCTACCCCTATGTAGCTGCGGCTGCCTTAGACTGACCAAAGTCCGCATGAGCTTTGGTAGTCGCGATCGCAGATGGTGATTCTGCCCCACGGCCCGACCGTCGGGTAGGTGACAGTTGACACGGGCGGTCTCCTTGAGGTCTTTTGGCTTAGCGGAGAAGTAGAGCTTAACACAGCAGCTTTGTATCTTACCTCCGAAGGAGGAAGCAGCATGTTAGCAGAAAACTGCCCTTTCACTTGGAAGCGAGAAGCAAGGACTAGCCCAAACGGCACTTGGCAGGGCGGAAAGATCGCCCTTTTTCCCAGCGGCCGACCTTTGAAACAGGTGCGATGGGTAGTTACAGGAAGGGTACTCGCCGCTCTTGCTCTGGCCCTCCCGTTGCTGTTCGAGCCGTGCCAAGCTCAGCAATCGCAGCCGCCGACCGCGGTGGCGCCAGATGCTTTAGCTTCTCAAGCTTCAAAGCCACTTGTCCTCGTGGTTTACTACTCCCGGTCAGGCAACACGGAGAAGATGGCCGAAGCGGTGGCGGAAGGAGCCCGACAAGCCGGTGGGGTGGCGGTTCTTGTTCGTCCGGTAACGGAAGTGACAAAAGAGGAACTTGCGGCGGCCGATGCGATCGCTTTGGGTTGCCCCACTTATTTCGCAAACATTCCCGGGGTGATGAAAGACCAAATGGATCTGTGGAACTGGAAATGGCGTGTGGACTTTACTGACAAAATTGGCGGTGCTTTTGCCACGGGTGGGGGCCAAATGGGTGGCAAAGAGCACACGATGGTGTCGCTTCTGCTTTTCATGCTTGCCAATCGCATGATCGTGGCGGGCCCCCTCTTTGAGGACGAGACCGGCGAAGATATTTGGGGCGAGCCGGGAGCTGGCGCGATGACAGGGCCGATCGACCCGGGCATTTCTTCCGCCGAACTTGACAGTGCCCGACGCCTCGGGTGGCGCTTGGCTGATCTGGCGAAACGATTCCGCGGAAAAGCCACTGTGCAGCGGTAACTTCGGACCCGGTTTTTCGGATTCCCGTACGGCCTTTTGAGTTTGCCGATCAATCGGCCGCCCAAGGACTTCTACTCAGTGCATACCAAGCCGGGGTCCGACGTTTATCTCGAGGTATTCCCGCAAAGCCACATTGCTATGGACCGATTGAGCGGAAACTGTAGGTGTGCCCTACGGGCGCGCGGGCCGCCACCCGTCTCCGGTTGCGGGAGGTGTAGGGGCGGGTGAAACCGCCGGGTGTCCCCATTTGAGGTCACCCGCAGGAGGGGATGGTGTTACCGGCCTTTCAAAAGAGACTTGCTGGGCCAACCGTGTCGGAGCACCGAAGCCACCCCTTTCTGCCGATTTACTACTTGGCTGGAAGAGTTGGGGTTGATTCCCAGCCGGGGGCAAAGAAGATGTTCCGGCTCCGTTTTGTGGCGTGGTCGAGGGAGCCGATGAACTGCTAGCTCCGCCATTTTGCACCGGCCGCTGGACCGAGTACGGACTGGATGTTCCGGAAGTACTGGAAGTCGAGCTTGTTCCGCCCTTGAATGTCTGGGGCGGAGTGTACCCGGTATTCGGAGTGGTGGGGGCCGGTGCCTCGGTGGGACCGGGGGTCACTGTGGTACTTGGTGCCGGCACGCAGCCGGGGGGACAGGAACCGCTCGGAATACTTGGGGCCGATGTGACGACCTCGCTCACGGGCGCGCAAGGATCACACATCACATAGGAAGTCTCGCTCACCGTGGTGGCCACCGTAGGGGTACACACCAACCGGTAAGTGGTGTACGGTTCGCGATGGAGCCACGGCAAGATGGTCAAGCGGGTCACCGGTTGGTAGGTAGTAGTAACAGCGCCCGTGCATGGGTCCACGACATTAACCGGTCGATAAGAGGTCACGGGCATCCGTCCGTAAACCCACCGATACCGGGTCTCCGGGGCGTAATAACACGTTTGCGCGACCGGAGCGTAAGTCACCGTCGTCGTGGGCACGACCGGAGTAGCGGCGGGAAGAACCGTCGGGGCGCCTACTACCGGGGAGTAAACCGTCGTTGTGGCGGGCGTCACCACCGGAGCATACACAGTCGCTGGTTGTGGGCGCCACCATTCTGGCGATAACCAGTCAAACGGGCCTGCCGATGCGAAGGTCCAACCGACGACACCCGTCCAAAGCGACGCGACCAACAACACGGCTACTTGCTGCCGAGCCGTCATTTGAGCGATCTCCTCTCCCTCAAGACAACGACTTCGTCAACTGCCCTCCTCGGTGCGGGAAAGTATTGAGGAATACTTCTTTCCAGGTTATGCCAAGAAATGAGCTTTTATTTTCCGGATTCACTCACCGCAGCTCTCGGCCGATGCCTATTTTATGTAGGGCAAGCCGGTCTATGAGGCGAAAGCCGAGCGGCTTGGATCCGTCAGCGGCAGCCAGGTTGCATATTCTGGCCTTACTAGCTTGCCCTTTCACTACAATGTAGCTCATTCTCGACGAGTTTGCCACCTTGTCG
Organism: Thermoguttaceae bacterium; assembly: GCA_025060325.1. Lineage (GTDB taxonomy): Bacteria > Planctomycetota > Planctomycetia > Pirellulales > Thermoguttaceae > DTLM01. Next base: position 88,430 of record JANXBW010000002.1, on the reverse strand, counting down.
AAGAAAGTTGACTTCACCGATGCGAACTCGCAAGAGATTGTAGCTGACTGACTCTTGCGGTGCCGTCTCGGAGGTTGTTTTTCGGGGCTGAACACCCAGGATAAGAAGGTCGTGCTGTTTAAAAGGCTTATGACGAGTTTGCTGAATAGACAAACCTTGCCGAACATAACGACTGGGGAGGATCGCCCTGGGCGACAGCTCGTTCGAGACCTTTAGGCGGCGCGAACGTGGCCGTAGGTTAAGTTCGCTGAATAGGTTGATCGGGGGCATTTGCTTTTTAAAAAGCGAACTCTTCGCATCGGGCTTAAGCGATCGAAATTGCCCGAGTTGGTTAAAGATCTTTGAGCCCTCAAGAAAGATAGAGTCCCAGCTTCGTCCTCTGCCCGCCGACTTTCCTCTCGTGGGATAGCGGTAATACTTTCTCAGGCAAGGAGGTCCCGGCCATCAACTGGTGCTATCGAAATATTCAGATCGCGGGGAGTAGGGTTTGGAGCCATTGTCACAAGCTTCGCCCATTTGGCGGGAACAAACTTCGTAAACATCGTAGAGACTAAAAAGCAGCTCGCGGATATTGCCATTGGCCTCGAAATAAAGTTTGTGAACAAGTTCTGCAGGGATATTGATCGGGTTTAGGCCATGGGCCAGTCGCCACCGAGCTGCTTCGGATAGGCAATGACGGGCAATTTCGTAAGCAAGGTCCAGGTCAGGGTTCAAGCGGAGAATCGTCGGTAACAAAAACGGGCGGTGTGTCGTTGCTAAAAATTTCAGCCGGCGATATCTTGCCTGCAGGATGAAAAGTAAACGACCTGCGAAACGAATCTGGTCAAACCCATCAACAATCACTAAGGAACCCGCCGTCATAGAACGGATTTTCGTCCACAGCCGGTCCGGTTTAAAGGCGCATCGTTCCTCGTCAGCAAGGTCGGTTAGTTCATTGCGGTTTCTCAAAAAGTAAACGTTACCAAGGAAGTCCTTCCACGGCGGCCCGGCTATCAAGGCTTTGAGCAGGCTGGTCTTTCCGGAACCGTGTGGTCCGACGATTTGGCCCCGGTAACCGCTTTGCCGAAACTGTTCCCATAAGCTTGCCGGGGTCACACCCGCCGGGAAGAAAAACGGCAAGGCTCCTGGCCGAATTCGCTCGGCAGAGAAAGGGTTTGATTCATGAGCCCGACTTTCAACTGTCGTCATTTGGTTGTGCGCTCCGAGGGTCGCTGTGTCCTCCGAGGGTCTATGTTTATTTTCCTACCGGGTCACGGCAGTGCCACAGGCGGTAGATCGCCCAGCCGAAACGGTACCTCGCATACGATGCTCGGCATTCCTCGCAGGATGACTCGCAAGCGGACGGTCCAGCGAATCTTAAGAATAATTCCCTCGTAGCTCCACGGTGCCCGCGGGACGATTGTTGAAAATCGTTGGGGCCGCCGAGGATCGAAGGCACGATCACTGGGCAGGAATTGCCAGGCGGTGTGAACTCCGCGATCTGAGGTCCCTTTCCCCTCGGTGAACCATAGCACGGTGAGCTCTACTGCCTCGATAGCTGTGCGGGAAAGGCCTTCGATCCGAAACTCGCCAGACAGCGTATCACCCGGGAAGTAGACTGACCGGTCCCGGTCCAGTCGGAGAATGACAGTCGGAATGGAATCGCCGGCCACGATGCTCATGCACTTACCTTTCCGCTATGCGGCGGATAAACGACCACGGGGAAGTAGCGCTTCATTGGTGGCAGACCCACAACGACGTTCTCCACCACGATCATCCACGCGATTTCGTTATGAGGGGAGCGAAAACTGTGCATGACCTGGAACGGCAGTTGAAAATCAAAGAATGCTTCGAAGGGCACGCCAGCATGCACTTCGAAGGCTTCCCGCCGGAACAACCTAAAGCGTGCTACCTGACGGGATTCTCGGCGTGTTTCAGTGCCTTCACGAAAGATTGCTCGCTCTTCGCAGACAAGGTACACGGTGAGGCGATTCACTCGGAGCTTCCCCAACTGAGCAAGATAAATCTGATAACGCGACCCGGGTAAAAGGGGTTGCTCCGAAATCTCCACAATAGTTGGGCCGATGCGCCATTCGCGTGCCGCTTGTCGCACCAAAGCACCGGTCCAGAAGGCACCGCCTCCCACCAGGACTGATGTAAACGCCAAAAACGACCAATCACCACGGGACAGACTGAGGATCGTAAGCGCCCAAGCGAAAAGCGTGACTGCCACACCGTTCCATAATAAACACACAAGCAGCCAGCCGAGGAGATGGCCCCATTGGGTGGGCAAAAGCGGCAGGCGGATGGGCAATCGCACGCCGGGGCTGTCCGGCGGGGAAAGCGGCCGCGGTACGGTGGGCCAGAGGTCGCTGGCATTTGCCTCGGGCAGAGCTGGTCGACCTCCACTCAGGACCATTCGACCCAAAAAAGTTTGCTCTTTGCCAGCTTGCAACACCATAACGATGCCTGTCATGCCGAGGATAACAAGCGAGACCGGGACGAAAAGGATAACCCATGTCCACCAGGGCAAATCTCTGAAAAGAAAAGCCTGGGACGGGTCTTTAGGATCATAGTGGATAATACAGCCCTGGCCCTCCTGAAAGTGGCTAAGCACGCGCTCCGCCGAACGTCGGTCCGGCAAGTAGCCGTCACCCAGCGGTGACTGGGGATTGTAGGCCCAGGTCGCATATTCCCTTCCGGCAGCTTGAAAGCTAACGAGTATCTCAGGACGGAAGAGTAAACCCTCGGGAAATTGGTGCTCCACGACCCGGGCACTGCGAACCACAGCAAATTGTGGACGAAAGTCTTTAACCGCTCGCCAATAGGGCACAAAGATCCGAGCGACCAGGGTAAGGACCCCAAGCACTCCGGCGATCAAGATCAGACAAAAAATCCCTAGCTCCCCCCAGAATGCAAGGGTAGGAGGAATTGTGCGATGTGTTCCCCGCTTCTTCTGAAGAAAAAAGAGCCAAGCCCGAGGTCGATTCACAACGGTGACAGCTCCTGCAAGATGCGATACCGCTTCGGCGATTGCCTACCCGGTGTTTAAGAAAGGTCTTACTACGAAAGTACCTCCCTGAGGAATTGCCCGGTCAAGCTTGTGGGGCAGGCAGCAATGGCCTCCGGCGGTCCCTCGGCCACGACTTCTCCGCCGCGGTCGCCACCTTCTGGTCCCAGATCGATCACCCAATCGGCTGTCTTAATGATGTCCAGGTGGTGCTCGATCACAATAACGGTGTTACCAAGATCGACGAGTTGGTTCAGAACGTCAAGTAACTTTCGGATTTCCTCCGCGTGAAGACCGATCGTTGGTTCATCTAACACATAAAGGGACTTGCCAGTGGAGACCTTTCCTAGCTCGGCCGCCAGTTTAGTCCTTTGCGCTTCGCCCCCCGACAAGGTCGGCGAGGGCTGCCCCAGTGTCAGATAACCCAATCCCACATCTCGGAGGGTCATCAGCCGCCGCCGAACTGCGGGGATGTTTTCGAATAACTCGATCGCCTCTTCCACCCGCATCTCCAGCACATCAGCGATGTTCTTCCCGCGGTAACGAATTTCCAGGGTCTGTTCGTTGAATCGCTTCCCTTGGCAGGAAGGGCAAGGGACATAAAGATCGGGCAGGAAGTTCATTTCGATTCGCTGTTGACCTTGCCCCTCGCACGTTTCGCAGCGGCCGCCCCGGACGTTGAAGCTGAACCGCCCCGGCTTATAACCCCGTTCGCGAGATTCCCGAACTTCGGCAAAGATCCGCCGAATGTGGTCAAAGACGCCAACGTAGGTGGCCGGGGTACTTCGCGGAGTCCGTCCGATCGGCGACTGGTCTATCTCGACCACCTTGTCTACCAATTCGGCGCCCCTTAGTTTACGGAAAGGTCCTGGCCTCAGACCACCGACCCCATGCTTGTGGCGGATAGCCGGCACCAATGTCTGACTGACGAGCGAGCTTTTGCCTGCGCCGCTAACGCCTGTCACACAGATAAGCAATCCGAGAGGAAAACGGACGGAAATGTTTTTTAGGTTGTTCGTCCGAACCCCCTCCAGAACAATGGCATGGCCTCGCCGGGGTGGCCGTCTTTTCTTCGGAACGGGGATAACCATTTGACCGCTTAAATACCGGCCGGTGAGCGACTGGCTTTGCTCTGCGACCAGGTGCGGGGGACCCTGGGCCACCACTCGGCCTCCGTCCCGACCGGACCCGGGGCCCAAATCAATTAGCCAATCGGCCTCGCGCATTACTGCCTCGTCGTGTTCCACCACGATCACAGTATTGCCCTGCTTTTGCAGGCCCCGGAGCGAGCTGATTAGCCGCTGGTTATCCCGCGGATGAAGCCCAATCGACGGCTCATCCAAGATGTAGCAGACACCGACCAGTCCGGCCCCTAAACCTCCTGCCAAACGAACTCGTTGGAGTTCCCCGCCACTTAGAGAATTAACCGGCCGATTGAGCGATAGATAATCCACACCCACGTTGCGCAGAAACTCCAGCCGACCCTTTACCTCGCGAAGGATTGGCCGAGCAATAGCCTCCTGCACGCCTTCAAATTTGAGGTCGCTCACAAACCGTAAGGCTTCGGCAATACTTAAAGCAGTTAACTCGTGGATGGCCATGCCACCGATGCGTACACAACGAGCCACTGGCTGAAGTCGCGCCCCGGAACACTCAGGGCAGATGCTGCGCGAGCGATATTCTTGGAAGCTTTCCTTATCTTCCGGCTCAAGTTGCCCAAACCATTCTTCTAGTAACTGCAGGAGGCCCGGGCCGTTTACTCCATTTAAAACTTGCCGTCGTTGGGCAGGCGTAAGCGCACTCCAGCACGCAAGCCGATCAATGCTGAGTGTTCCCAAGGTGGCCTCCAACACTCCGCGGATCTGCCGCTGAGTTCGGCCGTCCAGAGCCGTCCAAAACGCAAGTGCCCCCTGAATAAGTGGTTGGCTCGGATCCGGAAAAAGAGCTTCCGGATCGAACTGCTCGATTTCCCCCATCCCATCGCAGCGAGGGCAGGCACCGTATGGGCTATTGAAACTGAACGTCCTCGGCTCAAGTTCAGGGATGCTTAGCTCACAACGGGAGCACGCCCGTAGGGAGCTGAACACACGTTCCTTGGGCGGCAGCTCCGATGCCTGCCCAGGTGGTATGATTTGCGCGATGAGTGTCCCGCTCCCATGTCGCAGCGCAAGCCGAACCGACTCCGCCAGCCGACCGTCGATCCCTGGCCGGATGATTAGCCGATCCACAATCACCTCGATGGTATGACGCTGTTGACGCCGGAGGGGAGGAACCTGATCAAGCTCAAATACTTGACCGTCCACTCGCACGCGAACGAAACCGGCCTTTCGGGCTTTTTCCAAGAGCTCTTGGTGTTCACCCTTCCGACCGCGAACAAGAGGGGCAAGAACCGTCACCCGGGACTGTTCCGGAAGGGCACGAAGGGCTTGCACAATTTGTTGCTCACTTTGTGGACGTATTTCTTCTCCGCATTGTGGACAATGGGGAATACCACACCGAGCATAAAGGAGCCGGAGATAATCGTAAATTTCCGTCACTGTGGCCACCGTGCTTCGCGGGTTGTATTGACTGCCCCGCTGGTCGATCGATATCGTGGGTGGCAACCCCTGAATGAGGTCAACATCGGGTCGCTCTAGTTGCTGGAAAAACTGTCGTGCATAGAGTGATAAGCTTTCCAAGAATTGCCGCTGCCCCTCAGCATAAAGCGTGTCGAAAGCAAGCGAACTCTTTCCCGACCCGCTGGGACCTGTAATCACCACAAGAGCGTTTCGGGGGATATTTAGCTCCGGGATGCGGAGATTGTGGACTCTCACTCCCCGTAAAGCGATGACCGCTTTGCCGGCCGAGTGAGCCTTAATTGCCGGTAGCTTTTGCGTCAGCGTTCTCGATGCCATTTTGCTTGCACAACTTTGTTGTTAACTGTGTTGCTGATCCGAAACCGCTTCCCGCTCCGATAATCGAAGCCGGGCCGAGCCGGCCTGGGCAAGGGGCCTTTGGCACTCCAAATTGCTGCTTCGCCGCTTTATGAAACCAGGGGCCGACCTGATCAATGTTGAATATTACGCCGGGTCGGGGGTGTTTTGCCTGAGTTCATGGTGCTGGCGGGCGCTTGCGGAACAGCGAGTCGGTGCGGGGGGTACTCCTGGTTTCTTGCTGCCGAGTGAGGGATAAGCCGGTCGGTTTTCGCCGCTACTTACCGGTGGGGGGATTTTCCAAGACCGCACCGTTCCAAACGGAAAATAGGAGTGCTTGCCCAACCTCGGTGCCTGGAACGCCTTCCCCCTTTCGGAGGGGTGGCTCGGACCAACCCGATGGAGGACGCGCTATGCGCCTTGGTGTACCCCGAAAGGGCGATCAGAAACCCACCGCTACCGGGATTTGTTCGTTCTGATACCCAAAGTCGAAAGTTCCCCAAACTCCGAGCTTTTGCTGGGCCCTCTCCGCCAGATGATCTCTTGCAACCTCCAGCTGTCCGATCAGTGAGCCCAAAGCGAAACATCAAGCAAATTCTGATCGAAGAACTAATCATCAGACCCGACCTGCCTCGGAGGTCAGAGTTTTAACCGGAGCGTCCGGAAGTCCAGACCTCGGGGGAAACCACGGTGGCCTTCGCAAAATTTGTCTCGATCGTAGCCCCGGGCAACTGGGCCTAAAGGTTTCGCTCCTATCCACCGTATAGACCGGGGCACATTCCGAAAGTTACCGCAGTGGGTACGGTGTTCCCTTTCTCCCGATAGCCGATTTCAAGGTTTTCCATGCCAACTTGCCAGAGAGGGAGGCGGGTGTCTCCACTCATCCCACCAAGCGAGCCAACAAGCATCCAGGTTTTCCTTTCGACCAGAAGTTCGTTACACTATTGTGAGTAATACAAAATGGGCGAGAGTATTAATGAAGCAAGAGAGAGCTGTCCGCTCAAAGGGGCGGAACTACGCTGCGACTCACTTCGTGGAGCACCGACCAAACGCCACCCTGTAGATGGAGATCCGCGCTGAAACGGGGGCGAGGTTGGTTTTAAAAGCGGACCTAAAACCTCAGGCTATGACATAAAGTTGCGCAGGTTCTTCTCACGCTTTGCAAAGCGCCTCGCCCGTAAGCGCCGCATAACGAGGGAATCATTTGATGTGGACAACCAAAGAATACGTTTATCGAAATAAGTTTTTCTTCATGGCAGTTACTGCCCTCACGATTTACGCAGCACTTGATTCTGAGGCATCCGGGCATTTCCTAGTACTGCTGCCTTCCTCAGATTCTGTTGACGCAAGTGGCGAAGCGAAGGTCAGTTGTCGTTTACTTTTTGGTCATCCCGCGGAGCAAACGCCTCCGCTTCCCGTTGCTCAGCCGGCTCGCGTGGGTGTTCAGATCGGAAAAGAGCTCGTCTTGCTGACCGATCGGCTTTCTCGCGGGGACGACCGGGGAGGGCCGGTGTGGACATTTGTTTTTCCCCTCCGACGCCCCGGCGATCACGTGTTTTTTGCCGAGAGTTCTCCGTACTGGGAGCCCGCGGAGCGAACCTGGTTGAGCCATTCCGCCAAAGTGGTGGTTCAATTTGGAGGAGCTGAAGTGGGCTGGGACCACCCCGTTGGTTTGCCTGTGGAAATTGTCCCTTTGACCCGGCCTTATGGACTATGGGTGGGGAATTGTTTCCGGGGCCAGGTCCTCCATCGCGGGAAACCTGCTCCCGGGGTGCGAGTGGAAGTCGAATTTTGGAATGAGGGGCGGCGCGTTGACTATCCCAGTGGGCTGCTGTCGACGCAAGTGCTTACAACTGACTCGCAGGGGGTCTTTTGCTACGGTATTCCGTGGTCCGGGTGGTGGGGATTTGCGGCTTTAGTGGAGGGAGAGTCACAACCCGGCCCGGATGGCCAGCCGGCCATGGTCGAACTGGGCGGAACGATTTGGATCCGGGCAGTTGATCCGCCGCGGCGATCGAGTCCGATGGTGCGATAGTGCCGTCGGCAACCTGGCACAGGCTGGAGGGGTTGGTCGACAGGTTCCCGACCGAAAAGCTCCCCCGAAAATAAAAGGGCCCCAGTCCCGTTTTAGCTCCACCCCAATATCGGGCCAGGATAGCCCGATAAACAATGATTGTTTCGCATAACCGAGAATGCCAGCTGGTGGGTAACTCATGCACATAGCTGAAGGTGCGATTTCGGCAACGCCGTCAGGGATAGCGGTGCTCGTTGGAGGGGGACTGTTGACAGCATTGGGCACCGCTGTTGCCCTGCGGCGGTTGACTGAAGAAGATATCCCTCAAACTGCCCTGCTAAGCACGGCGTTTTTTGTCGCTTCTTTTATCCACGTTCCCTTGGGAGTGACAAGTGTCCACTTGGTGCTTAACGGACTGGTGGGCCTTGTGCTCGGGTGGGCTGCATTCCCTGCCATTCTCGTAGCGCTTTGGTTTCAGGCGATCCTATTCGGTCACGGTGGTTTGACAACGCTTGGAATCAACACCTTCTGCATGGCTACCCCGGCTGTTCTTTGCCACTATCTGTGCCGCCCCCTGGTAATTCAAGGAGGTTGGAGGGCGGCTTGCGCCGGATTTTTAGCAGGGATGCTCGGCGTCGCCACAGCGGGCTGGCTTGTTGCGGGGGCGTTAGCGCTTGCCGGCAGGGCGTACTTTCCAGTTGCGGGACTTTTTGCCTTGGCTGCCACGGGCTGGGCCGCCGTTGAGGGGCTTGTGTCCATGGCAGCGGCCTCCACGATCAGTGCCCTCCGCCCGGAGCTCCTCGGCGTCATTCCTTCTCGACAGCCGCCGGGAGTCGCTGCGTCGGACCGCACGCTATTGGCTGAGGGTCCAGCAGAAAAAGAGTTAATTAGATGCATTGACTGACCCGTCCACAACAAGAAAGCAAAGTACGCTTGTTGGCTTGTTGACAATCGATCACTTAAAAGCCTAATGGCAAACTCGGCCGAAGGGGGGCACCAGTTCGCTATCAGGGTAACTATGGCACATTGGGGAAAATGAAGCTGACAGTTTTTGGGCAAAGTGTCTTTTGGTTCACGTGTGCTTTGGCGGTGTCGATGTTATTACCCCGCATCGCTTACGCTCATCGCTTGCATGTATTTGTTTTTCAGGAAGGTGGCCAAATTCGGGGGCAAGCCTACTTTCAGGATGGTAGTCCCCTTCGCGGTGGGCAAGTTAAGCTTCTGGACGAAACTCGAAACCCGCTGGCAGTGGTGCCGACTAACGAGGAAGGCGAATTCTCTTTGCCGGTGCCAAGGCCTGGCAAATATACGGTTCTTGTTGACGCTGGCTTTGGCCATATGGCGGAGCAGCAAATTGACACCGGTGAGGGGGACAAGCAAGGCCAGTTGTTGAAAGAGTCTCTAGGGACTAATCCTGCAAGTGATGCGCAAGCCGGTGAGACCGCTCCATCGGGGCTAAAGGAGGTGCTTGGCGAGTTGCGTGCAGTCAAATCCGAGTTAGCTCATCTCCGCGCCGCGCTTGAGCGCCAAAACAATCGGACACGGATTCAGGACATCTTGGGTGGGGCGGGGTATATCCTCGGCGTCATGGCCATCGTCTATTTGGTAAAGGCCGCAAAGCGGCGAACGGTCCCCCAGTGAGCTTTGAGGGTGTCCATCTTCTCCCCGGGTGATCTTGCTGTTGGCTATTTTCTTGTCGGTCTTGGTGTCCTGAGGCCAATGGGGAAGAAAGGCCGGTTTACAGTGCGCAGCCCGGCCAGGACGACGGTTCCGAGAGGCTTAAGCTGCAGCCGAAAGAGTCCCCGAGGCAAATGTGCGCCTTAAGGTACCTGGCAAGTCCGGGATGAGTGAGTTTTGGCCAGCCGACGTGGCGGGATATTCCCGAGATTTTGGGGGTAAGCAAGGCCGCGGATGTTCATGCAAAGTTTGTTGGTTCCCATGTGCATGGAATGTCGGGCGGCAAAGGCTTGGTGACTGCACCAGCGTCTCGGCCTTTAGTCGGCGAATTCCCCCGCAACCGCTGTTTAGAACCATGAAGGAATTCCTCCCGGGGCCTTTTCATGTCTGAAACCCGATGTCCCAGTTGGCTTAATTGGGCGTCAAGCGAGTTGTCCACCTTCAGAACACGGACTTGAAGACACGGACGCCACATCGAAGGTACGGCCCACGGAGAAAGACTGCTTTGAGCCGCCGGGGTCTACACGGCCAAAAATAAGGCCCAGTAGTTTTTGATCCTTTCCTTGACTGTTCGCACCAACCCGATTTATACCATTCACGTCATCTTAATTAACAATCAAAACGTAAGCCCTCAGGGGTTTGTGGGCTTGTCCCTGAAGTCCGGCTCGAAAAAGAAGTGGACTTCGGGCGCTCAAGCACCATTTATCCCCTTTGGGGTTGCAAAACGGAAACTCGCATATGGAGTTTGCAACCGGCCGATCCTAACTGCTACCCGGCTTCTGGAGCTGGGCTGCGGAGAAAAGGCCGATTTGCGGTTAACTTTTGCGAGCGGCACCGCAGTTACGTCCGGTAGGGCAAAGCCCCCTGCTGAGGGTATACGCGCCTGCTCTAAAGGAACTTGGATGCTCCGGGCAGTCAAGCCGCAAGGTTTTTTGCGGACTCGGGGGCTGTGGGCAACCGAGTGCGGCGGCATGGGCCTCTGTTGGGAGGCTAAGGGGTTGAGCGGTAGCGATGCAGGGGCGTCTTTAAGGCCATCCGGGGGAGGAGTACCGAGGGTTGATTTGCGCGGAGTCGGATTTCGGATGCTGGGGTCACGTTCAGGAACGGTTCGTCATTATCGTGATTTTCTCAATCAACTAAGTGGTCTTTGTCTTGTTTCAGGCATGCAAAATCTGGCAAGGCACGCTACAATTGGAGGAAATCTACGCAAGATTTTTGGTTGGGGGACAGGGGAGATTTTTATCGGTGCCGATTGACTCGTTGTTGATGTGCGCATTTTTCGTGAGGAACCGGGGTCCAATCGGCTCCGTTGAAGAGGCATACCTCTTCGAGGGGGACAAGCTTTTAGGCGAACACAGGACGTTTCCTCCGGCCGGTGAGCTGGTTGCGAGTTCGGTTTTTTCGGTGGAGATTTGATTAGAAGCCCAGCATAGCTCAGGAAAGACTAACTACCCCAACCATAGGCCATATAGTCGGAATTTGGTCCAGCTTTTGTTGGGCGGCTCATGTTTGCATGGGCCTGGGGCAGCCCACAAAAAAGTGGGGTGGTGGCGGGAACAATTGGAAGGTAGTCCGTCACGTGCGGCGGCAATTGTCGGGACGGAATAAAATCGGCCGGCGGATCTTTCGAGCTTCGCCGGGGCCCGGTAGGGGTCTGATTCAAGCGGCGTCCAGTAATAACTGTTAATGTAAGGTGTCGATGGCCAAGGAGGACGCGAGTGCTGATCAAAATCTCCGCTCGACACGGTTCGCTTAGCCCGGAGACGCAGGAACGTATTCGGGAAAAGGTCGAGAAGCTCACGCGTATCTTTGATCGCGTGATGGCCATCGAGGTGACCGTCGACTTAGACCATCGTGATGCCCCGAGTGTTGACGTGATGGTCTCAGCCGAGCATCGACACGATTTCCGGGCTAGCTATCAGGCCGGCGAGCTGTTTGCGGCTTTGGATGTCGTCATGGAGAAGCTCGAGAGCCAGCTGCGCCGGTACAAGGAGCGAGTTCAGGAGCGCCACCGCAATCCGGAGTTGCGCCGCGGAGAATACCCGGAATTACCGCCGCTGCCTACGGGGGAGAACCCAGGGGGTTCGAGCTTACCGGCAGGCTAAAAAGGCTGCCGAAGTCAAACCGCAAGGGGGCCGACCTAGAAATTCGCGCCGGGGCTGGCTTGAGAGACTGGCTGCAGGATGTGGTGGGTGGACGAATCGTCCGCTCTCACCGTTTGGGCGACGTCCGTAGGACATCTGGTATCTTCTTTGGGAAGTGGGGCCAAAGGGAACCGCAGCTTATTGGCCGGGCGGTTGACGTCTGGGTGCTCGATTGACGGGAGTTTTTAGACTGCGGCTTCGGGGATTGCTTTGGAACGAAGCCGAGCTTCCCTCGACGGGCGGAAGATCGTTGGCAAGTAGTTGGTGCCCCGGAGCGGCTTGATTTAGTGGATGGGAGAGTTTGTCGATGAGATTTTCCGAGTTTATTGTTCCGGGTGCCATTCGAACAAATCTGCAAGCAGAGGAAAAGGAAGCGGCCATCCGGGAGATGGTCAAAGCTCTTGTGGATGCCGGGGTGGTCTCGCACGAAAACTTCGAGGGGATTGTGAAAGCGATTTTAAGACGCGAGGAACTGGGGAGCACCGGCATCTGGCGAGGAATTGCCGTTCCCCATACGAAGCATCCTGGCGTCCAGCGGGTCGTAGGGATGGTGGCAATCAGCCGCACAGGTGTTGACTTCAACAGTCTAGACGGGGAGCGAGTTCATCTTTTCTTTTTACTGGTGTCCCCGCCGGATCGACCGGGAGACCATCTTCGGGCGCTGGAGCATATCGCTCGGCAGTTGCGCGACGAGACGTTTACTCGCGTACTCAAGCAAGCGCAGACGCCCGAGGAGGTTCAACAGCTACTTCAAGAGGCTGACAACGGCCAGCCACGGGTCCGAGCTCGGTCGTAACGGAGATGCCTCCTGCGCGGTGGACCATAAGGAAGAGGCGTGGCGAGGCCTTTTTCGCTCGGCTTTTTAGCCTCTTGCCGTTTGCTCCAGGGAGTGCGGGCTGGAGGGTTTAGTTTTGGGGCGGGAAGCTTTGGCCCTTGCTGAATCGGGAAACTTGGTTGTATCGAATCGAGAAGGAAACGGCTGTTTACTAGCTAGGGAGTGTCCCCGGTAAAGCTCCGGTTGGGTTAATGGGATTTTTAGTAGGATTTGAAGAAAGTGGCAGAAGCCTCGGTTGTTCGAAAAGTTCGTGTCCGCGCGCCGGACGGGTTGCACATGCGGTCGGCGGCCGCCATCGCTACCCTCGTTAGGCAGCGCAATGCCGAGGTCATTCTGCATAAAGGGGAACAAAGCGCTAACGGAGCAAACGTCTTGGAGATCTTGACCTTGGCCGTGATGGAAGGGGAAGAGCTCACTGTGGAGGCTAAAGGTCCGGAGGCAGAACTAGCCGCCGACGCGGTAGTTCGATTTATCGAGAACGAGTGTGAACCGGTCCCGCCCATTTGCCTGGGCGAAAACTCGGGCTAACAGGGCGGAATCGGACATTAGTCCGGGGGCGGATGTTACCGGTGGTGTAATTTGGCAACCTGCTGCCGCACCTTGTTGACCAAGTTGGTCAGTTGGTTTTGGCAGAAGCAGGTGAAACGAGGTTATTTTCGCCCTGAGGACCCTAACCAATTTTGTGGTCGTAATTGAGCAGGGCTTGCCTGCAGAATGGCACGATGACGATTAAGTTAACAGGAATTGGAGTTTCCCCGGGAGTTGCCATCGGAGAGGCGCTCATCCTGGATACCGGCGGGGTTCATATCCCCCGATCTTATGTAGACGCAGAAGCCGTTGAACGGGAATGGCGCCGGTTACGGGAAGCAATTTCCTCTCTGTCGGAGGAGATAGCGCACGATCGGGATGAGGTGGCGCGGCAATTGGGGGATCGGTATGCAGCGATCTTCGAGGCGCATCGGCAAATGCTCGAAGATGCGAAGCTCTTGGAAGAGCTCGAGTCGTGCATTCGCCGGGAGCGTCACTCTGCTGAGTATGCCGTTAGCGTTGTTTTTGGTCGGTACATAGAGCTTTTCAAGCAGCTTAAAAGCAGCTTGCTTGCCGAGCGGGCCCACGATATCGCTGACCTGGAGCATCGCCTCTTAAGCCGGCTGGTGGGTCGCGATCCGCGTCGGCCCCTTCAACTGAAGAAGCCTGTTCTCATTCTTGCTCACAATCTCACCCCGAGCGAAACAGCCAATTTGGACACCCGTTACGTTTTGGGGTTTGTCACGGAGATTGGCGGACCGAGTAGTCATACAGCCATTGTTGCCGAGGCTTTGGAAATCCCCGCGGTTGTTGGTGCAGGGCGATTCCTCGACCGTGTTTCGCCAGGGGATACGGTCATTATTGACGGCACCCGGGGCGAAGTGATTATTCGTCCGGACGACTCGACCTTGGGGCATTTCCGCTCGCTGGCGGAGCGTTTCCGCCATCGCGCTATTCGTTTACGTGGTCTGCGGTGCCGGGAAGCGTTGACGCTCGACGGCACGCGCATTTTTGTAATGGGTAATATCGAGTTTCCCCACGAGGTCGATCACTGCCTCCGGGAAGGGGCCGACGGCATCGGGCTGTATCGTACAGAGTTTCTCTATTTAAGCCGCGACACCGAGCCGGATGAGGAACAGCACTTTGAAGTGTACCGCTTATTGGCGGAAAAGATGGCCGGCCGGCCGGTGATAATTCGCACTTTTGACCTAGGGGCAGACAAACTATCGTATTTGAGGGAAGGAAATTCGGAGGAGAAGAATCCTTTCCTGGGCCTGCGGAGTATTCGGCTGTCGCTCCGTTACGTGCCGATGTTCTGTCGACAGTTGCGGGCTATTGTCCGGGCGAGTGCCTATGGGGACATCCGCGTGATGTTTCCTTTGGTGACGACGTTGACGGAGCTTCGGCATGCCAAGATGATCCTGCGGGATGTGATGGAGGATCTGGCAGAGCGGGGTATCCCCTTTAATCGCCACATGCCAGTGGGCATGATGGTGGAAGTCCCGGCCACTGTGATGCTAATCGACTATTTCCTGGAGGAGGCGGACTTCATTAGCATAGGTACTAATGACTTAATTCAGTACACGCTGGCAGTTGACCGCAGCAATCGGGATGTGGTTTCTTTGTACAATGCTAGCGATCCGGCGGTGCTGCGGTTAATTGCAGCAACCATTCAGGCAGCGAACCGGGCCGGCAAGCCAGTGGGCCTTTGTGGACAAATGAGCGCCAACCCGTTGTACACCATGCTTTTGATCGGGTTGGGACTGCGGCAATTTAGCGTTCCGCCTCTTGCGATCCCGGAAATAAAGAAGATCATTTGTTCTGTCAGTGTTCCCCAGTGCGAGGAAGTTGCCCGGCGCGCAATGACGCTGGAAACAGCACAGAGCATTGACATGTACCTCCGGGGCGAGCTGGCCAAAGTTTTGCCGGATCGGGACCTCGAAGAATCGGAGGTGGCAAGCTAGGCACGGCCGCGGTGCCGCAGGACGGCTGCGTCTGGCTGTTTACATCATTTAGGTGATCAATCCGAAGAACGATTTCTCTCCCGACCCAAGGCAGGTAGGGCGTCAAGGAGGGGATGTTCCTGAGCAAGGAGCTCATGCAACCTTAATTGGCTGAAATCCCTTGAATCCGCACCAAGGTGCGTTGGAGCCCGCCGCTGCGCGGCGGCAGCGCCTGGCGGGAACGCTAGGTTTCAACATTAGCAAGTTTTCCGTTTAAAGCACCCCTACGACACTCGAAGCCTTGATTAGTTTGGGGTGTGTGTTTAAGCATAAGCGTGTGCCTTTATTAGGGGCGCGGGCAAGGGGGAATCATGCGGGCTGGTGGTGTCGCCCGGCAAGGATGTAGGTCGAAAAGCGTACATTGTCTGGGATAAGACAAGGTGTTGACCGATGGCGGACCGTGGGAACCCTTCCTCAATGCGGGCAACGGGAGCACCATCGGTCAAGCAATCATCTTTCGGGCAAAAGGAGCAGCAAAGACAACGGGTCCGCATTCGCTTTAGGAAGATCGGCGATCTCCGCTGGATTGGGCATCGCGACCTAGTGCGAGCGATTGAGCGGGTCTTCCGCCGAACAGGCGTGAAGTTGGTGTTCTCCGAAGGTTACCACCCTAAACCGAGGATGACCTTTCCCTCCGCACTTCCTCTGGGGATTGAGGGGTGGAATGAAGTAGCCGAGATCGTGGTAGCCGAAAGTATCGATCCGGCGGGGCTTCTGGCAGCACTAAATAGCAACTCGGTAGAGGGCTTAGAGTTTGTCGAGGGTTACCAACTTCCGCCATCCGCCCCAAAACCTCAGCTCAAAAGTTGTGTATATCGTTGCACCCTTGAACCAGAGATCGGGGACAGGGTGACGAGCTGGCTCAGGCAGTATGAATTATCGAGCGGTTGGCCCGTTCAGCATGGTCCGAAAAGTCAGTTTTTGGACCTGAAGCAGCATGTGTACGATATTTTCGTTGACGAATATGGCCTGTGTGTGACGCTTCGGCCGAGCGAGCTGGGCGGGCCGACGATTCGGGAGGTCCTCACTTCCTTAGGTCTGAGCGATTACGAAAAAGATGGCGGGCTCATCGTTCGCGCAAACGTGCTCTTAGCCGACGAGGAGAAAGCACCGGCCAGCGGGGAAGGGCCAGGATAAAAAGGGAAGTGGGGAAAGCGTCGCCCACGCCGCCAATCCCGTGGTAACCCGTGTTGACTTCCTGCGAATGCGGTCCTCGCCGAAGTTTTACCTGGCGGAAGGCGAGACCGATGAAACAGGAAATGTTAATTAACGTCCGCGAACAGGAAGAGTGCCGAATCGCCGTTGTTCAAGACGGTGTTCTCGAGGAGCTTTACATCGAGCGGACTGGCCAAGAGACCTGTGTCGGAAATATCTACAAGGGGATTGTGGTCAATCTTGAGCCGAGTATCCAGGCGGCATTTGTTGATTTTGGCATTGGCCGAAATGGCTTTCTCCACATAAGCGATGTCGAACCGCAGTATTTCCGCCAGGCAGGAATCGATCCACATCAGCTTTTAGCTTCTCCCCGCAGTCATGCCGAAGCTAGCGAGCTTAGCTCGGGAGACAATCCGGAAAGCACGGCGGGGGAGATTCCCGCGGACTTACTTCCGGATTGGGCAGACGATAATGGTCCGGCTGCGACTAGTGAACGGGTGTATCGAAGTAGCGGTCGACCCCGGTTCAAGCCGCCAATTCAAGATATTTTCCGTCGTGGCGATCAGGTCATTGTTCAGGTGATAAAAGAGGGGGTCGGTAACAAAGGGCCGACCCTGTCTACGTATATCAGCATCCCAGGCCGGTATCTGGTGTTGATGCCACCCCTCGGCCGAGTTGGGGTCTCCCGAAAGATTGATGACGAACAAGCTCGGCGGCGGTTGCGTCAGCTGATGAACGAGTTAAGACCGCCAAAAGGCCTGGGCTTTATCGTGCGGACCGCAGGTGCCGATCGAACTAAGAAAGAACTGGCTCGAGATTTGGCCTATCTCCTCCGGCTATGGAAGGTGATCTATCGCCGAATCAAGAAGGTGCCTGCCCCATGTCCGATTTACGAAGAAAGTGATCTTATCATTCGAACGATCCGCGATATCTTCACAAGCGAAATTGACGTCATATACATCGATGAGCCTCACGCTTTCGAGCGAGCCCGCGAATTTCTGCAACTCGTCATGCCTCGGTTTGTTAGCCGGCTCAAGCTCTATACGGATAAGGAGCCGCTATTTCATAAGTATGGCTTAGAGAAAGAAATTGCCAAAATTCATCAGCGCGTGGTGCCGTTGAAGGAGGGTGGCTCAATTGTCATCGATCAAACCGAGGCATTGGTGGCGATCGATGTCAATAGCGGAAGTTTTCGTGTTGACGATTCGGCAGAGGAAAACGCTTATCGACTGAACCTTATCGCCGCCAAAGAAATCGCCCGGCAAATCCGGCTGCGCGACCTGGGGGGCGTGATCGTCAATGACTTCATTGACATGCGCAAAGAGAAGCACCGCCGGGCGGTGGAAAGGGCTTTGCGGGAGGCGCTTAAGCGCGACCGGGCTCGAATTAAGATCTTAAGGACTAGTCCCTTTGGCCTTATCGAGATGACCAGGCAGCGGATGCGGCCAAGCCTGCGGTCCTTCATGTATTGCACTTGTCCCACCTGCGCTGGCACCGGGGTAGTTAAGACCACAGAGACCATGGCCATCGAGGTCATCCGCGCCCTCTTGCCGATTGCAGCACTACATCCGGAAGTCAGGCACATTCAGGTGGCGGTAGCCCCAGAGGTGGCAGACTTCCTAAATAACAAGAAGCGCCGGAAGATCCTGGAGATCGAAGAAGACGGGCAGCGAACGATCGAAATTTGTGCCGTCCCCGGAGCTCCCCCGGAGCACCTTGAGATTAGGTGTTTCGACACCGACGGAAACGAAGTTCCCCTCGAAGACGGACCATAGCGGCTCGCACCCCCTCCGCGACCACTCCCCGGGCCAGCGATAGTATTTGGGGGGAACTAGGTTTCCCGCCTACGCTACCGGTAAGCCCATTAAGTGGCGAATGATCGCCATCTCCAGTGCCTCGTAGTCGCGATTCGCCACACATTGCGCCTCAAGGTCTTTCGGGAAGGTGCGCACTTTTTCCACAAGTCGAAGGAAAATCTCCCGGCTATTAGCCAAATGACGGGTGGCTGCCTCTGGCTTTTGAGTCCTCATGGCTTTGACGTCCAGCCCGACGAAGCGTCCAGTGGCAGCATAACCGCCAAGTTCCAGGACTCGCACCTGATTGAAGGCAGCTCTAAGGTTCGCCGAGCCGAAAGCCTTGTCTTCGTCGAATTTAAGGCCATTTTGGTCGTTTAAATGGACACTCCAAAGTTTGCCCATGGAGAGGGCAAAGGCCATTTCGTCGGACGGGTCAAGCCCGGCAAGGAGAACGTGCGCTGTCTCAATAAGCACTCCTACCCGCGCTGGATCGCCTGTTCTCGTTGAAAAAGCCAATGCGTGGCCAACGGTTGGCAGATACGCCTGATCCATGGGCTCGTTGGGTTTCGGCTCGATGGCGATCGTCACCGTTGGGTCATATTCCAGGAGTCGATTGACCGCCTGGAGCAAACGATTCAAGGCCTCGAAAGGATTCTTAGACTCGCGAATGTAAGTTCCCTCTCGTGCCAACCAAAGGACAATCAGGTTCGTTCCGAGCTCCTGGGCGATGTCGATGGCCCGAAGTGACCGCTCCACTGCCCACTGCCTGCAGGCTGGGTCGTTTGCAGTGTACCCGCCGTCAATCCCTCGAGGATCCTCCCAAAGCCGCGGCGCGACAAATTCCGCCACCAGTCCTTCGTCATCAAGCATCTTTTTGATCTCTTTAGCCTGGCGGCGGATTTCCGCTGGGGAGAGTTGCTCCAAGTTCGGAACGGCGTCGTCATCGTGGAACTGCACGCCATCAAACCCCAGCCTCTTATATAGCCGAAGCTTTTCCGCAAAACTGAGTGACGGCCTTACGCCTGGACCAAAAGGATCAGCCCCTTCGTGGATGTTCCACGGTCCAAAGGAAAAGCGATACTCCGCTGCCATGTTGTTCCCTCCTCGATAATAGCCTTTTTTCCTCCGGGAAAAGGTCTAACTCGACACACGCTGAGACGAACTGGCACGAGAGTGGCTCAATCTTAGCACTTTCCCGACAGGGGGCAATGGTTCGGTTTGGCCTGACAGAGCTGGGTTATGAATTGACGAGGCAGACCCGGGAGGGAACAAAGGAGCGTAATAACAAAACCGGCGACTGGCCCTTGGCGAAGGTTTACCGGTCCGAACGATAGGTGGCGTTAGCTTGCAACCGGCAGGCCAGCAAAAAACTTCTCGGCAACACAAAAACGGGTTTGGGTAGCCAACTCAAAAAACCCAGGAACCGAACCGCGTCAAAGCGGACGATTAGCCCCGGCCCAGCCGGGAATTTTTGTTCAAACTAGTCCGACTTTACTGCCTTAGGAGTTGGGGCTTGCCGCTTTTAGCCCCTCCGGCTTCCCGGAGAAGTTCTCTTCCGGAATTCTGCGCAAAGAGCGGCCGGGACAAACTTCTCTAATTGCGCAAAGCAGCAGTATCTCTAGCTGACAGGTGTCAGGGTAGGCACCTGTTTGGACGCGTGTGCGCCCCTTACTGCAATTGTGGAGCTGCGCCCCCAAGAGGCTAGCAGCCAGCATCCCAAAGCGCTAAAGAGTGGTGAACACCCTCCAGCGAATTAACTCCGGGCCTCATGGTTTACACCCCAATATGCCCCCTGAGGCCGGCTGGAATTCCAAGCCAAATTGCGCATTTTAACCATGTTAACTTCCCAACGAGGGTCCGAGATGACGGGCGGGTCCGGCATTCTTGGCCGAAGGGTTTGTCTGCGGGATCGGTTGGGGCGGCTTTGAAGCAGCGCGATCTCAAAAGGGCGTAGGTCCGCCCGCTTGGAGGGGAGGTGTGTGTACCCCTCGAAAAACCTTGAAGAGATCACAAGCGCGGACAATCCACCAAATTTGTCGACTGCCCACGTCTAAATACGGGCCAAAGTGTCTATACCGCTGCAACCACCGGAGTTGGCATCAACTGGCCACTTGCCTCCCTGAAGTGCGCTAGCCGATTTGGCGACAAGTTCCCCGGCGTCTAGAGGTAGGGGCGTGCGTCCTTTTGGGACAATCCTGAAAACGGGAGGGATTCGGGCGTGGGGGGCCAGGCTCTTCACCGGCCACATGGTGTAAACAGTAGCCACTCTTGAGCGTACTTACAAATCTCTTCTGGCTATTTTTGCTGTGTCCGTTTGAAACTATTTCGGCGGCGGATGAACTTAATGAGCCTTCCGACGAGCCACTGTCGCCGATGATTTCTCTTATCGTGGATCAGTTGTCAACCGGTGTAGACAAAGAGGAAACCGCCCACGAGCGGGCAGTTCTTCGCCTGTTTCTTGCCCCCGAGGGGTGGCACTTACGGGTGACGATTCGAGCTTCTTCCACCTGGGATGGGACGTTCCGTGCTCCCACTTGGGATATTTTTGTTGACGAAAAGTGCGGAGATTCTCCGCCGACCTTGATTCCGCCTTCCGGTAACATTTCCCGCAGTCGCGGGGTTGCACAGGCCTAAGTCGAGCCGGGGCATTGCGTCTGGCTGAACCTTCCCGGCGGTTGGTTGATCACCTCCTTGTAAGTGCGCGGCACATCCAACGGGATAAAGTACCGCCACAATTCTGGACAGAAGCCGACCCGTATAAGCAACGACTGGACACAGTGGTCAGCGACGGCTAGTGACCCCATCGCCGCTACCTTGCGCGAAACGGGTCATACTCGCTGGTCGAAGCCGTTGTGGGAGCGGGGATGGACTATTCCTGAGTACCTAGCGTTTGACTTGGGGGTCCTGCTTTTTCGTCCACAAGTCAGGCTAAGCGGGGGAGACGGGCTGACTTCTTACGCGCGGGCCCTGATCCAGGTGGCCTCGACTGACCGCTTTCGGCTGCGTGGCCAAATCCTGCAGGAGGCTCCTCGGGATTTGGAAGACCAGGCTGTTACCATCGCCATTTAAACGCTGGCGCGGAAGGTCCGCAGTTCCTTAGCCGCAAGCAAACTGACCGATCCTGCCAAGTGGAAGAGCCAGGATGGAGTGCTGCTTGTGGCCCAGGCTTTGTCTATGGTGGTGGGTAGGGATGGGGCGCCCACTTGGGTGGGGCCTGTGGACGC
The DNA here is from genome assembly GCA_025060325.1 of Thermoguttaceae bacterium. Classification (GTDB taxonomy): domain Bacteria; phylum Planctomycetota; class Planctomycetia; order Pirellulales; family Thermoguttaceae; genus DTLM01. Next base: position 67,153 of record JANXBW010000002.1, on the reverse strand, counting down.
ACTAGCTGTCCGGGCGGCCACCCGAATCAGTAACGGTCATCGTTTACTGGATTATCATCTCCTCAATGTGTGTTTAAAAGATCCGCAGGCGGTGCGTGATTACATTGTTCGCTGGCGACGAATTCCTACGAAGGTGGTAGGAAAACGAGATATCTCTCGCCAGCAGGGCGAGACCGGCGGCTATACTGCCCCCTCGTGGCAAACGGGATCCCTGGGGATTGCTTCTGCCCAAACTGGATGGGCGAGGACATCAACTGTTAGCCCTCTTCGGCGGAAGGAAGGTAAGTGCTCTTCGGGTTGGTGAAACGATTGATCTTAACACTTGTATCGAACGGATCTCGCTTAAGCAGCGGCGCCAGCCACCCGGGTTGCTTACTTCCCTGTTGGTCTTGGTGGAGCGGGACAATCAGCATGCCGTTAACGATTTGACGATGCGTGTGTACCAATCTTTTCCGCGGGGGATGTATGCTGAGTGCTCGTTCATTGCGGCGGCCACGGCTCGTGGTCGTGTACCGGCCATGGTTCTGATTTTTAGCCCGCTCAGGCGAGATCGGCGCGTGTACGAGTGGATTGCCCGGCTTCCGGCTGGGGTCTCGGCGTTTTACCCGATGGCAGGAAGCCCCGAGAATGTCTTTTACTGCCGCTGGGGATATCGCCACCCGCTGGCATCGCTCACTCGGTTGTTCGATCCGGAAGATGCGCGATATGTTTTTGTGGACCTTCCGAGTGAGGGTGGCTGGACCAAAATTAAGAGGCAGGATGCTCTCAAAGGCCTTCGGGCGGCAAGGCAAGTCTTTGCTGTGGGCTATGACGCTTCAATTCCGCCGGGTAGTGTCTTCCTGGTGCAGGACGAACCTGGGGCGATAGAAGTGCCCCTCCATGCTGTCTCCGGCAGAGGCCCCGGAGTGTCCCAACTGGGCCATTTAGCCCGGCAAATCGATCGATACCGGCAAGCACTGACAACGCTTGAAGGGGACTACGAAAAAATCCAGCACTTAGCAAGCGGGCATTGTCGCCTGGCCCTTATTTTCTTTGGCCAGGACGGCAAAAATGGGGGAGATATTCCGGGCAGCCTCCGGGCGTTTTTACGTCGGCCATACTCTTTTCTCAGCAACTTCAAATACACCTATCTCGAATCTCCGTGGCCTGGGGTTCCCGCTGGGCATATCTTGGTCAGCCAAGTTCCTATTGAACTGTCGGACGTCCTCCCAGCATGCGCCGACGAAGTGTTCCTCCAGGATCCCCAATGGCAGGGATGGGGTATCAACCTCTTCTGCGAGCGCCATCTAAAGCTGGTTCCGCGTCTGGATGACCCAGCCATGGCACAGAAGCTGATGGAACACTTAAGTGTCGGCGCAGAGGAGCCGGTGGAATGTTGGCTTATTAGCGGGGAGATTGCAGGAGGCCCGGGGCGTGGCTCCCCTTATCGTTTTAGGCATACCGCAGGGCAAGCTGGTTCCTTTGCCGGAGGCACTCCGGCTGATTAACGTCCACAGTCAGGCAGTTCTGGAGGCAGCCGTTGAGGAAAGCATCAAAAAGTTCGCCGAGAATGTGGATGCCAACATTAGTCGGGTCGAGGGCAAGGTCGCCGAAGTCTATGCGGTAGTGGTCGAGGATATCGAGGCCAAACTCGAGCAAATGCTGGGCCGATGGACCGAACTCCACCAGCAAGTGGAAAAGCTGGGTCAACAGATAAAAACAAGCAAGGATGATGTCGATCGGATCGAGGCGGTGATAAGGCAACTGGCACCCACTTGGGAGCAATTTGTCAAAACGGTCTTGGACTTCCATTTGGCGATAAGCCCAAGGGGATTAGGCCTTTTCGAGGCCTTACGAGAGGGAGTTGAGGAATTCGAAACCGAAAAAGCGAAGGCGGAACTTGCGCTGAAGTCGGCCGTTGAGGAAATCAAGACCGTTGACCAACATTTGGCACAGGCAACACAGCAGATTGACCAGCTGGCTCAGGCGACCTCGGGTAGTCTTAAGGAACTTGAAGACAAGTTTAAGCAATTTTTGGCCAAGCGTAATTCGGTGAGTGGAAGGTTGACCGAGCTAGAAAAAGCGGCTGCAAAGCTGAGGGATCAGGAAGGGCTTGTGCGCCGAGAGCTTGGCCGCCGGCTTGAGCATGTGGCGGCGAGCTTTCTCGATCTAGAACAGCGGGTGGAAGGCTTGGCCAAGTTGTTACCAACGGTGGCGAGATCACAAGGGGAAGTGTCAGAACTTAGTACACAAGCACAAGCTCTGAACGCAAACCATATGGAATTAGTGAAGGCGCAAGCAAAGCTCCAGCAAGAAAGAGAAGCAAAAAGAAAGGAAATACACGAACTCCAGACGTCAATCAAGAAACTGCAGGCAGCGAAAGGGGCTCTCCAGCTGGAGATCACTCAGCTTTCTCGCCAGGTAGATCCGTTGGAGCGGGAAGTCGAAAGGCTGAGGAAGGATTTAAATGAGCTGGAAGAAAGGAAGCAAAGGGTTGAGCAAGAGGTTCAGGAGAAGAAAGACGAATTCGCCCGTCTGGCTGCTAAACAGGAGAATTTGAAATCGGCGATTGCCCCGTTGGATCGAGAGGTGAACCAGTTGCAGTTGCAACGGGAGGATCTGCAGCGCCAGTGCGAGGCGCTAGATGCGGACTTGCGAAAAAAGGAATTGGAGTTTCGTGGGCTGCGTGAGGGCGTCGAGCAGCTAATACCCACCTTAAACAGCTTCAAGCCGAAGCGGCAAGGCTCCCGGTCAGGTGCCAAGGGTTTGTCAACGCGCTTAGGCAGATGTTGTTACTCCTGGAGAAGCGGCCTGACGCTCCGGAAGCCGACAAGGCGGCAGAGTTATTCAAACAGGCATACTGCTTGTGCCTTACGGCTTCTATCCGAGTGAGTGGAAACCTCGACAAAGGGAAGAGGACTTGCCGGCAAACCCTCCCCCTGACGGTGCAGAAAAGGGGGAGAGACTTCGATTCTAGCGTTGTGACTCGCCCGCAGAGGGGCACTGTCCAGTGGAAGCGAACACACCGGTACACAATTAAGCCACGGAAGGCGGGACTGCCAGCTCGGGGATCATGATCCCTCCCAGGCAGGCTATGACTGGGCGTGTTTGTGCCCAACCTCTGGGGCTAACCCAGCGGCACGTTTACATGGATTCAAAAGTAACTGAACCGAGATGAAAGAGCAAAATTAGCGAGCCGCGCGTCCGTATAAACAGTTTAAAAAGGGTTACGCGAATTTCCCGGCAAGGGCTGCGTTCATGAATCATGTTTGTATTAGCCCAGCGGATCCACAGATTAAAGAACAGGGTTCTCAATCAGCCCGTGGGGAGGAGGTTTTTGAACTGCCCCAGGCCCGCCAAACCCTGAGGGAACTTGAAAACGGTTGGAAGTCAAAGATGGCCGAACTAAACCGTAAATTGCAAGATGTACGTGATGGTTTGGCGGATGTCCGCCAGATCGTGAAGCAAGATCTTCGACCATTTGCGCGCCGAGTGAGAAGGTTGTTGCGTGTGCTCTTGTTGTGCGGGGGGCACGCTGGCCATCGTCAAGTTGGGTCCAAAGGTGCTGGGTCTAGTGAAACTTGACCCACACCGACGCAAGGTCTTGCTTCAAACGGTGCTCTCCATCGGGCAACCGCGGCAATATATTCGCATGTTGATTATTAGAATCCTGAAGATCCGCATGGCAGCTTCCACGCGGACATTTTCCCGCATGGGTGTAGTTAAACGACAGGGCCGCGAAAGCCAATCAATTCACGCTGAGCAAGTCAACGATGGGTGAGAGGAGAAAGATATGTTTTTCAGAATCGGGCGGTTTTGCCCACAGATAGGCCCCGCTCTTTACTGCCTTCTTCCCAGTGTGTGGCTCCGGGTGTTTTGGGCTGGCTTACGGCGCCGCATTCTTTCCATTCCTATTTTGAAGCTTGCCTTCCAGTGGGAGCGGAAAAAAGCCCCCGAGACAAAGGATCTTGCAGATGCTGTAAACAGGACAAAGGACGCAAAGGGAGTGATGACGTCGCATAGCTTTGCCGCGCAAAATCTCGGCTGGAGGGCCCGTCGCATCGGCCAATGGATCGGGAAAGACCAGCTTCCCGGTGGACTTAACTCTTGGGAAAAGACATACCTGAGCCTCGCGCAATTACTGGCTCAGCTAGAGCAGGGGATTGAGGACCTGCGGAACCGGATGGCTCAGGTGCAAAGTCAACTGACCCTCTTAAAAAGCTCATGTGGTGAAGAGGTGGCGAAAAGCGGGCAAGAAAACCCGTGACATCAGGCTGGTTGGCGGGGATTGCGGCTTTGGTCCACTCGTCAGTGGCGAACGCTACCCGTTCGCCAAGCTTGACCGGCCAATGGAAGGACACGTTGACATAGCCAGGTTCAAAGGTCCGTCCTGATTGAGTCCGACCGGGAACAGGAGAAACCTCAAGTTGACCGTCAGATGGGAGGGTATCCGGAATTCGAACCGCTTCTATGGCTGGCGGGAGGTACCAGGCCGCATGGCGTTGAGGTAAGCGCCAGATGACCTCAATAGGAATATCACCGAAAAAATGGGCCATTCACGGACGTCTTTTTCTTGCTGCGGTCGCCATCGGGATCGGCGGGGGAATATTTTTAGCGTTGATTGGTCCTCATCGGCTCTTCGGGGGCACGTAGATTGGCCGTTTCCATGATGAGACCGTCCTACCCGTTGTCACCTCCAGGTTCTGAGGAATGGTCTGTGGCTGGCTGGGTTAGGGCTGGCTGCTGCAGCCCTGCTTCTCATTTGGCCCCACCGAAGCTGGTATCTGCCGGCGGCCATCACCACTATTTTGGTCGTCTTGTGGACGACTGTGTACCAAATATTGAAGCCTGCGCCATTGGGTTAGTAGCTTTGATCCGCTCGGGTCAGTCAAGAGACCGGCTGCGGCTGGTTTGGCTTCCTAACGCAAGTAGGCGTCGGGTGCTCATCGGCGCTCCGTTAGCCCAAGATGTGGGTAGTGTGGTGGCGGCATGCGAGTTCCAAGGCCGGCTTTTTTAGGGGATGAGCAGGGGTTACATCGCTATGACCAGTCCTCTCTAGCTGGGGAAGTTTTAATCTACGGATATCACCTGGGGCAACACTGACGGCCGATCCAGCTTGTCTTTTTGCCCCAACCGGCGAGTTTCTTTACATATTGGCTAGCTCGGCTTTTGGGGGACCTGGGGGAGTATTTCGCTTCGTTCCGGGCGCTGATGATTCCGAGGATGATTTCGAGCCTATCGGCGACCCGGGCAGTCAAGAGCCACCAATTCCCGCCCGAGCCATTTCAGCTGATGGCGAAAGGTGAGTCGGTTTGCTCTCGCCTTCAGGGGGTGTGTACGGAATCCCAGATGATGATCCCGATCGCTTAAGGCTGTGGGTGTCGCCATCGGCCAGCGGCCTTCGAGGCCAGGAAGTTATCGGAGCAGCCGAGCGGGCTGGTGGTCTCTATTTACTGGCTAGCCAGGGAACTGTCCACGGCTATGACGAGGGTTCGTCCGGCCGCGAAGAATGGCAAACAATAGACCTAGGAGGGCAGGGTGGGGGAACTCCTCCAGTGGGTCAGTGGCGACGAATCTTATTCCCCACGCCCGACCACATGGTTGTGGTAGGCCCGAAAAATGTGCTCATTTACGAGCGTGGCAACGAGCAGTGGCGTTTGTTGCGAAGTCTCGTCTCTGGGGCGACCATATGCGATGCCTGGGACTCAGGCTCGGGCAGGGTGCTTGCGGGTATAACCGACAAACAATCGGACGCTCAGGCGGGGTGCTATTCCTCGGTGTTTACAGCATCGGTGAGCGGCGGAACCGGTCGGACCCTCTTTCTTGGGCCGGGGGTAACCGGCTCGGTGAACACGCCTGGCCAATCAGTGGCCGTCGCGGAAAGGTCCATCGGGAACGATGTGTGGCTATTCGGGGCGGGAAGCGATGGGGAACTTTGGGCTTATTCGATGGGTGGACGGCATTGGGTTCGCCAGACCCCCACTCAGGTGGAAGAATTTCGGCTTGGTGTCGGGGGGCTTTGGGCCTACGCCCCGCAGCGTATGAGCCTTTATCAGCTGATCGAGGCAAACCCGCCCCGGTGGCAAACTTATAGGACGGAGGGGCTAGTGGCCGACTTCGTTGTTGACGAAAAAAGTGGTTTAGTGCGACTTGTCTCGGGCCATTTACAGCTTGTTTCAGGGGGCCAGTCGGGCCGAGCTACTGGGGCGGACTTTCCCGCAAATAACTTTGTCCCAAGCCGCGCAAGATGCGGAAGTTGTTGACGAATACTTAGTGATCCTTTTGGGTAACGCCGAAGTGAGAGCCACGGCCGACGGGCAGCAGTGGACAGCGATCGTTGACTCGTCTGGGCGACTGTTGGGAAGCAGTTGGCCGGCGATTGCCGCTGCGACAGAGGGGCAAGGCCAATTGGTTCTTGCCCTCGGGCAAGGGCAGCAAACGGCTGTGGTGACGTTCGACCCAGGCCGGCTGGCTTGGGGGTTTCTGGGGACGGTTAAGGGTCAGGCCGAGCGATTTGCTTGGCCGGGATCGCAGCTCTTTCTTATCACCCAGGATGGTTCGCGCGGAAGGCAAGTTTTTCAAATTGGCCCCGAGCATGCGCCGTTTACAGCCTTTGGAGGGCCCTTGTGGAATGTCAACTTCTTTGGGGAGGAAATTTGGGCACTTGATCAGGCGGGAGTTCTGATTTCGACGAGGGCGGAGGGCGCTAATTGCCAACGAGCGGTCCAGGGTTTTGAGGTTGCGTTACCGGCAAGCGGCCCAGGCAGCTTAATGGCTGCCGCAGCAGTGGGCAAGCAGCTTATTGTGTCCCTGGCCGATGGGTCCATCTGGCATCGGGCCGAAGGGACCGTAGGATGGCGTCAGGTTCGCCAGTTTGCAGGTGCCGCTAACTTCCGGCGTCAACTGGTAATGATTGGTGGCGTGCTGTTGACAAGTGAACCAGACGGCTCACTACTTGTTTACGATACAAACCGCGGGGAGTACCGGCCCTTGCGCCCTGGAGAACAGCTTACTCCAACGCAGCAGGCCGAATCCGCAAGGGAGGTGGATCATGGTGCCCTCTCACGGGTCCGTGCGAGTTCGATCGACAGGTTCGACCGCCTGGACGGATTTGTTGGGCGGAAAATTACCGGAAGATAATTTTGTCGACCTCGCTGTTGATGATCGCTATGTGTATATCAGCACCGCAGCCCCGAGCGTGCGGATATTCGATAAGAAAACATGGCGTGAACTACCCTCGGGCGAGTCAAGCGTAGATGTGGTCCGGGTTTTTGCCCGGCCGTCCGCCTTTGAATTCCACGGCAAAGCGTTCGCGGTTGCAATCCCGCCGCAGGGCCCGTGGCAGACAGTCGATCCCCATAGTCGGCTGGAGATTACCTGCTTAGGTGATGGCCAGCGGATGATCACCGGGACACTTCGTCCCTAGGCACAAGGCAATCAGTATAAGGTTTGTTGGCAGTGGGCAACCGGCCTTGCCAGCGCGAATGGTGATCTACTCGTAGGGTTGTGGATTGGGCAATTGTTTTTCGGAATGACCGCGGTGGCTTTTCCGTGGCGGCATTTTCCCAGCCGCCGAGGCCAAGCGGCAAAGGGCCAACTGTGATCGGGGGATCGCTCCTTGGTGTAAATTGGCCGGGGAACGTTTACGAAATATGGGATCCGGGCCGGGGGATGCGAACCCCCAGTGCAACCGAGCAACAGAGCATCATTCAGGCCGCTACTTGGGAACAATCAGTCAGTTGGCGCTCAGCCTTAGGGCCGCGTTGGGGCCTGGTGAGCGATACCGTTTACAAAGCGTTAACACTTGAGACTGGCTCAGGCAAACGAGTGACAGCTCGGTTAGGCGGGGGTGGTTTCGGTTTTGACCAGCCTATAGGTATGTCGCTCACGCCCAGCGAAATTATCTTATACACACCAGACGGTACAGTTCGGTATGCCCGAGGCGATGAATTAGGTCCCCCGGCAGAAATTATTGGAGCCGAAGCGGTGCCCGCGGAAGCTCGTGCCGCAGATGCCGGCACCCTTGCCGGTTCGACGGTCGGCAGCGCCGCCCTTATTAGTCGCGATGGTAAACAGGTGTGGGCTTTGCAAAGCGGACAGTGGTCCAGTCCTCCGGCGAGTGCTGTTCGCCGGGCGGGAACACCTTTGTAGGACGGAAAATACTGTCGCTGGCATGACGACAATAACATCGAATTACGTTACCCGGGCGGCAGCGGAGCTGTGCTCGTGAATGTCGGCACCTCTTTCGATCGGACATGTGGACGGCTTACCGTTGACCAATGGGTGGCTATCGCAAGTTAGAAAGGGGTGTTCTGGGCGATAAGCCGGGCGGGCATTCTCCGCTTTGGGGGAGGGGGGTGTGGATGCCATTTACCTTGCCGGTGACCCGTCTTATGACTGGGAAGCAGGCGGCACCTTGGAAGTGGTCGCGGACGACAAGCGCGGCAGCTGGCTCTTTGCCGCTCTCAAGAGGCAAGGCTCGGGCCGGGAACAAGTCCTCGTGTGGGAAGGGGATAGGTGGCGGGCGTTGGGCACCAGCGCCCCGCTTTTCCAACTGTACCAAAATCGGGCCGAAGAGTTACTCAACGGACAGTCCTGGCGAGTCAAGCGTTCCGAAATCAACGGGACACCTCCGCGCCGACTGTGGCGCCGCTGGTCCCTCACCGGCGACGATCAGTCTGCGGAAGTGACAATTAACACCAACCATTTACTTTATCTGGGTGTTTTTGATTTCCAGTGTGTAAACGACCTAGCGTTTTTCGGCCAATCGGTCGCTCGAACTTTTCGATGTTTAGCTTTGCAAAAGGCGATGGACTCTAGGGCTGTAAGGGCGGTAGCACGATGTTGATGCTTGAGGCGCCAAGACTAAAGATCCCTGGGGAAGGCAAACGAGGTTAGCCGCCGCCGAAAGCGGGAAGAATTTCCACCCGACTAGTGGGCTGAACCGGCGAGGCTAAACCCTCCCGGGCAATTCGGCCATCGATCACAACCCGAAAGATGGGCCGCAGCTTTTCCCCTGAGCAGACAAGGTCCCGAAACCCAGGATGTTTGGCGTTGATGGCGTTTACTAGCTCAGCCACCGAACTGCCAGGAACATCAAGCTGGCGAATTCCCCCCAACTCCTTTGCAAGCAAAGTAGGCAAAATCACTTCGGCCATAGCGGCAATTCCTCTCTGGGCTTCTTCAACAAATGTGTAACTAGCTGTGTGACCCGTAGCTCCGTCCCACTTGGGCCTTTTTGGCTACCATGCGGAACCCCCTGTGGCCCTCACATTTTTATTGGCCATTTACGAACTTGTCGATGGAACTTGCTCGCCCAGTGCCTCACGGGCGACGTCTTGGTCGCGAAGGAGCGAAGCCTTCCACTCCGCAATTAGTTCCAGTGCCTTCAAAGGTGTAATCGCGTTGACATCAAGCTGTCGGATAGCCTCCAGCACTGGATGGGAAGCCGGCACGAACAGCATGAGCTGATAGGGGCTATCGCGGTCAACCCAGCGTCGCTTCCTTGCCAGTTTAGGCCGGCCCTTTGTGTCCAGATGATCGCTTTCTAACTGAGCGAGTAACTGTTTGGCCCGTTCGATGACCGCCTTAGGAATCCCCGCCAACCTGGCCACGTGAATACCGTAGCTCTTATCGGCCGCTCCTTCCACAATTTTGTGGAGGAAGACCACCTGATCGCCCCACTCCCTCACCGCTACGTTGAAGTTCCGCACCTTTTCACACGCCTTGGCAAGGTCTGTCAGTTCGTGATAGTGCGTGGCAAACAAAGTTCGGCAATCAATGTGGTCGTGGAGATATTCCACGATGGCCCAAGCGAGCGAGATGCCATCATAAGTACTTGTTCCGCGCCCGATTTCGTCAAGGATCACCAAACTCCGGCACGTAGCCAGGTTGAGGATTCGCGCTGTCTCAAGCATTTCGACCATAAACGTGCTCTGTCCGCGGGCAAGCTCGTCGCTTGCACCGACGCGAGCAAAAATGCGGTCGGCAATCCCAATCGTGGCCTGTTGAGCCGGCACAAAGCTTCCAATTTGCGCCATCAAAACAATGAGCGCCACCTGGCGAATGTATGTGCTCTTGCCGGCCATGTTGGGCCCGGTTATGACGAGAATTTTCCCGGCCGTCTCATCAATGTGTGTGTCATTCGGCACGAAACGACCGCCCAGGTCCCCGGCATCCAGTACAGGGTGCCTACCCTCCACGATGTGAAGCACGGGTTCATCAACAAGCCGCGGCCGACAGTATCGCCGCTTGATGGCCAAATCGGCAAGCGAAGCGTAAACATCCAGCTCGGCCAAAGCAGCTGCTGTTTGCTTGAGCTCGTGGCGAGCCTCAACCACCTGGGATCGAAGCTCGAGGAAAAGCTCGTATTCTAGTTCTCGCGATTTTTCTTCCGCAGACAGAACTTTTTCCTCATAAGCCTTCAGTTCAGGCGTCACATACCGCTCGGCATTCTTGATGGTTTGTTTGCGGATGTAATGCGCCGGGACTTTGTCCTCGTAACTCTTGGTCACTTCGATGTAGTAGCCAAAGACCTTGTTGTACCCGACGCGCAAATTCGGGATTCCCGTCCGCGCGGATTCTTCCGCTTGATAACGGGCAATCCAATCCTTCCCACCCCGGCCGATTGCTCTAAGCTCATCAAGTTCGGGTGAATAACCACCCCGGATGAAACCACCCTCGCGAGGCGAACTTGGACAATTATCCTCAAGTGCTGCAAGTAAACGCGAGGCAAGCTCGGGACAGGGGCTAATCGCCGCGGTGATCGCCTGTAAGCGCGACGACTCTCGGCTGCCTAAGCTTTCGCGGATCTCGGGGAGGCTCTGCAGACTTTCGGCCAACGTGCGAAGATCCCGCGGTCCAGCCCGGCCGGTAATCGCTCGTGTTAACAACCGCTCAATATCGCAAACAGACCGAAGTTTATCGCGAATAGCCTGCAAGGTTTGCGGATGGCTGACAAGTTCTTGGACAGCGTCGAGCCGATCGTTGATTGCCTTAACGTCCACAAGAGGGGAACTTAGCCACTCCGCAAGTAGCCGGGATCCCATCGGCGTCACGCACCGGTCAAGGACCCCAAGAAGCGATCCTTCGCGGCGGCCTTCCCGGGCAGTGCGAATTATTTCCAAGCTATGCCGGGAGGCCGGATCAATCTCTAAACACTGCCCCAGCCGAAACGGAAGAAGCCGATCAATATGCTGAAGGGAAGTCTTCTGCGTTTCCCAAAGATAGTCAACAAGTGCCCCTGCTGCCCGCAAGGCTGGGGCATCGCGACTGTGGTCGAAACCGAAACCCTCGAGGTTGACCGTGCCAAATTGCTGGGTCAGCCGTTCAATGGCACCCGACAGGCTGAAGCTCCAATCGGGTCTTTTCGTGACCGCTCCCACGCTTGACGCTTCTTCAGTGTTTAGCCGCATGGACTCCGGCAGGAGGCACTCGGCCGGCATGAGTCGCGCAAGTTGCTCGGCGACAAATTTTCGCGGCACAGTCCCGGCGAAAAAGGCGCCAGTGGTAAGCTCTGCCCAAGCAATGCCGGCCGAATCTTCCAGCCAGAGGGCGACTAAGTAGTTACTTCGCCGCGGATCGAGAAGAAGCTCCTCCGTGATCGTGCCTGGGGAGACAATGCGAGTGATTTCCCGGCGAACCAGGCCTTTGGCCTCGCGGGGGTCCTCGACCTGTTCGCAAATCGCCACACGGAAACCCGCGGCAATGAGCCGGGCGAGATAAGTGTCAAGCTGATGATAAGGAAAACCCGCCATTGGAGGGGCATCGGGGCCTTTCTCCCGGCTGGTTAGGGCGATCCCCAGCGTTCGGGCAGCCACTTTGGCATCTTCGAAGAAAAGCTCGTAAAAATCCCCCATTCGGAACAAAAGCAGAGCATCGGGGCAAAGTTGCTTTGCCTCCATGTACTGCTTCATCATGGGGGTGAGGTTTTCGGACATTGCCGAAAATGCTGGTGGACCTGATCAGAAACGTGGCTGTCGCCGGGTCTTAATCAGCGGGAAATCCCACCTGCCATCGCTGACACACTCGTACCGGCGTGCAAGGAATTGAAGCGGCCTCCGCTGCAACGGAAGGTTCAACCGAAAAATCACTTCGATTGTCGCTTTAGTTACATTCTGTGTTATATCGCTTGAAGTAGCGGAGCTTGCGCCTGGACTATTATTGTCGCTGGCAAGGCCGAAGGGGCGAAAGCCGGTCTCCGGGGAGTCCGGTCACAGCCTGACCCGCGGAGAAGCGGTTTGGATCAGGAGTTATCAAAGAGGTTTTGAGGAAGACTCGCGCAGGGACGGCCCATCGCCCGCCGCCAAGGCCAAGATTCGCTCGGCAATTTCCTCCGGGGCGTCGAAGGGGCCTACCGGTACAAATCGGCACTCGCGCAAGCTTCGGAACCAAATAAGTTGTCTTCGGGCAAGTTGCCAAGTGTGGGTGGCAATCAGATCCGCTAACTCTTCCTGCCGGCATCGGCCTTCAAGAAACGCTAATACTTCCCGGTACCCGACGGCCTGGCGGGCCGTGCGGCTAAGCGAGCCAAATTGTTTAAGGAGCTTTCTTACTTCGTCAACAAGCCCACTTTCGAGCATCCCAGCCACTCGCTGAGCGATTCGCTTACGAAGATCTTCTCGCGTGCGAAGAAGCACAAAGACGCGGCACTTCTCCGGCGGATTTTCTCGATTGAATTGCTGCTGCAACTTGCTTATTGGTCGACCCGTTTTCAGATACACTTCCAAAGCCCGGACAATCCGTCGAGTATCTTGTGGATGAAGTCGCGCCGCTGTTGTGGGATCGACCTGAGCAAGCTCGCGGTGGAGGGCGGCGGGCCCCTCGCGATCGGCCCTGGCCATAAGCTGCCGTCGTAGATCCCAATCCGCTGCCGGACCGATAAAAAGACCGCGCAAGAGGGCTTTCAAATAAAGAGGTGTTCCGCCGGCAAATAACGGGACTTTTCCCCGATCGCGGATTTCTTGGACTAATTCATGAGCTTTTTGCAGATATTGGGCGACACTGAACTCCTCGTTGGGATCCACACAGTCGACCAGATGATGCGGGATGAGACGGCGCTCTTCTGGCGAGGGTTTCGCTGTACCGATGTCCATTCCCCGGTAAACCGCCATCGAATCCAAGGAAATAATTTCCGCACCCAGCCGGCGGGCAAGTTCGACCGCGACGGCGGTCTTCCCCGAGGCGGTAGGACCGGTCAAGTACCAAGCATCCAAAATTGGAGGAAACTGCTCAGGCTCCTCAGGAGGTTGCTTCTCTTGCGGGAATGTTTCTACCATCTGCACTCTGGCGCCCTATCTCATATTTTCTCCCTCATGTTGAGGACTGGGTGGTCGCTTAGCGGGCAGGATGTTTCAGCTAGCAAATTCTAAACCTCCTCGACTGCGAAAAAGAATTGATTTGATTTGAATGACAGTCCTCCTTGCGGCCAGGGAACCTTCGGGCGTGGACCTTAGCAGCCTATAGAGAAGTCTGCGACGTCAAACCTACCCTCGGCCACCGAATTCGTGGATGGCTTCATAAAGCGCTAGGATGTTTTCCGTGGACGTGATGGGTTGAATGTTGTGACAAGGGGCGCAAATCCATCGAGCGTTGCGGTAAATTTCGACGCTTTCTGCGACCTCGCGACGGACATCCTCAGGGGTACCAAAAGCGAGGGTCTGCTGATTGTCGATCGATCCGTGGAATATTACATGACGGCCAAATTCTTCAACCAGCCGACGACGATCCATGCCAGCCGCCCGCCACTGGATAGGATTAAGGATTTCTATCCCAACCTTGTCGATTAGATCGGGTAAGAACGGCCAAATTGATCCATCGGAATGATACATCACGTGGACGCCAAATGACCGGGCCAAGTCAGCCAGGCGAATTTGATGGGGTAGGAAAAAACGTCGGTAAGTGGCGAGGCTAATTAATGGACCTGTTTGAGCACCCAAGTCCTCGGCGACCCACGTAAGATCAATTCGTCCCCGGCCAGCATGGAAGATACGCCGATGATGTTCGAAGTAAAAATCGCTAAGTCGTCCTAAGATGGCATCCGCCACCTTGGGCCGAAGCACCAGATCCTCAAATGCCCTCTCCATGCCGCGCATGAAGCAATAAATCATAAACGGCTCGAAGTGGCCGGCGTGAATCGGGCGAAAGTCGTCCAGTTTGTCTACAGCCTGGGTGACGGAGTCGTAGTCGAAATCCTCGGGCTCCGGCCACCGGAATCGCTCGATGTCGGCAGAAGTCTCAGCATCCGCCAAAGGATGCCAGACAGCTTCCAGGTATTCGCCACTTCCGTAAGAAACCCGCTGGTAGCGCACACCCCACATGTCGGCCTGCGGATCATTGGGGTGATGAGGTAGCTTCCACTTCGGCTCCACGAATCGCCGAGCGTCGATGCCCAATTTAAGGTAAAGTGCTTCTTCGTCAACGCAATTAAGTTCACGAAGCAGCCGGGCCGTTACCTCCGGTGTGGCCTGATAATCGCAAGGAATACAATCGGCGGACTTGCCAGCAAGAAGGGCGAGCCATCGCTCCCGAGGTGTCATGGGCGCAGAGATGTGCTCACTGAGGGCTTCGGCACCGACGTTTTCGGCGTGGGTCATCTGAAATCTCGGATTATGCCCGGAAAAGTGGCCATCTAACGCCTGGTTCTCTGGGTGGTTCCCCAATTTGTAAACCTATTCCTAGTGGACTCTAGGTCAAGCTATGCCTGACGAAAACTCTTTAACCTTCCAGCGGCAATCGGACGGGCGCACCCCCCAGCTCAATTGAGCGATCGATTGCCAGGCAAACCTCATGCGTTTTGTAGGCATCCGCCACGTTGACGTGAGATTCGCGGTCCTGCAAAATACAATCGACCAAGTGGTTGATCTCGTCGTCAAACGGATGGTGCTCCACAGCTCCTGAATCGGGAAGGATAGTCTGCATCACCGTCCAGCCCGTCTGACCCGGAAACAACCGACGAGACCAAATTCTGTTGTCACGAATTGTGCCTTCGGTGCCCGCAAGGTCGATATTGAACTGGTATGGCATCTCCGCATCAAATAGGGCCGAGGTCTTCCCGATAGCTCCAGAGGCAAAGCGGAGGATGGCCACCACGTTGGCCGGGTATTCGAATTTACCTCTGACATTGTTAGCGAAGGCGGAAACTTCCACAATCTCGTCGCCCACAAGGTAGCGAATAGCATCCACAGCGTGGCAGCCGCCGGTCAGCATCGCGCTTCGTCCACTGGCCCATGTGCGGCCCCACTCAAACCCCGGCCACCATTCGGCAAGTCCGTGCCAATAGTCAATCTCCACATAAAACAGCCGACCAATGGCCTGTGCTTCAAGCAAGGTCTTGATATTGCGTATTAACGGGTTCCAACGGAGCACAAAGCTGACCACCGATTTAACACCGGCGGCCGCCACCGCATCGCGTATCTGCCGATTTTCCTCCATCGACAAGCACATCGGTTTTTCCACAAGGAGATGCTTGCCGGCCTGTGCCGCCGCTACTGCTTGAGGCGTGTGGACGTGGTTCGGCCCACTAAGGTTGACAATGTGTACATCGGGGTCGGAAAGAACCGCCTCGTAATCCGTGCCCACTTTGCATTCCAGGTTAAAATGCCGGGCCAGCTTCTGAGCGCTTTCTAAAAGGCGACTCACGATCCAAACGATATGCGCATGGGGATTTTTGAGCCAACTTGCCACATGGGCATAAGAGACTTGCCCTGCACCGACAATGGCAACACCAAGCTTTCGGGAGTTCATGGTGGATGTCCCGAGGGTCCTCTGTCGACTTCGTTCTTCCTGTTTCAAAAACGGAGCTAGTCTTGAACTTCTAATAGCCGTGGAAGCCCTAGTCCTGCTTAAGGAGTAACTAGGCTTTTGCCATCTTAGTCAGTTATATGCTAGAACCGATTTTTCGCTCTTGCCAGAACTGCTGGCATCAGCACGGACGCTGGTCCAGAGGCAAGACGTTGCTTCCTCCCCACCCCTCGTCGACTCCTATTTAGAGACCAAGTTGACGACTCCTCGCCGCCCGGTCGGGCAAATCCCCTGCGATGAGACACCTTGTTGCCTTCACAGTCCTCGGGGCAGGCGGCAAAAACGCTTAGCCGAACGTCTCAGCCCCAGCCTAAAGCGGGCTCCGGTAGCGCAGTTTTTCTCCGTTCGGGACACACCGGCCAAGCTCCTCATTGTAGGGAGGGCCCTTCAGCGCGCCGTTCCACCGAGGCCATACCGGTTGCCGGCGCAAGAACAGATTGGTGAGGGAATCCGTCCGAAACAAGATGGACCTGCTGGCTAGGCCCGCGAAAGGCCGCCCCGAATCGAATGGGGCTTAGTATAAGGTGGGCTAAGCCCCGCCAGCCTTCGCCAACCTGCGAGCCGAGTCGGTGGACGCGGGTTCTCGGCGGCGTCAGTAAGCTGCCTTCGTTTGAGCAACGCCGCAGCGCGGTGTTTCCACACTAAGCCCCCACTACCGAGCCAAGAGGTTTTTGCGGAGGGGGTTGGTAGTCACAGCTATAAGCGGCGAAATGACACTATCCTTATTGACGAAGTTGTATATTCCGACCCGCCGAGGGCTTTTCGTAGGGAATCAACCGGCACGGGTCCGCGGCTAAGCCCGTTTGTAACCTACTTTTTCCAGAGGGGACCAACTTTTTTCCGAACATTGCGGCCAAATGGGCGAAGTATCTGGGCTGGCTTAAGGAACGCTAAGTCTTGTTCCAGCCCTTCGGGCTAAACCTGCCAGAGCCGGAGGGCCGCCAAAGAGACCGGGGCTTGGAGGCGGAGGTTTCCACTTGCCGCCTGCGGCGGGTCGGGGATGTCAACAACAAACCGTGGAGATTCCCAACTAATGCCAGATATCAAAGTTCTTGTCGCGGACGACTCAGCGGTTATCCGCCACATTCTCTGTGACTATATCAACAAAGAGCCCGGCATGACCGTGGTCGGACGGGCGAAGAACGGCCAGGAGGTTCTCGAACTTATCCCGAAGCTTCGGCCTGACGTCGTCACCTTGGACATCCAGATGCCCGGCCTTGATGGGCTAAGTGCTCTTGACGCCATCATGGAGCGTTTTCCCCTCCCTGTGGTCATGGTCAGCACCCTGACGCAAAAGGGTGCAAGCATCTCCTTCGAAGCGCTTGAGCGAGGGGCGTTCGACTATGTCGCCAAACCCGAATTTGGGGTCCAAGATGAGGTCCAATTCCGCACCGAACTTATCCAGAAGATCCGGCTGGCAGCGGGTGCTGACATCCGCCGGATTCTCCAGATTCGCCAAGCTCATCGGCGACGGGTGGCGGCCCTTTCTGCCAGCGGGCCTGTGATAAAGCCTAAAACGTTCGATGCTCCTGGGGCACTTTCACGAGCTGTCATTGCGATTGGTATCTCTACAGGTGGCCCCCCGGCACTTGCGCGGCTTTTCTCCGAGCTTGCGCCGCCAATGCCCCCTATTCTGGTCGTTCAGCACATGCCGCCGAATTTCACAAAAGCCCTAAGTTGGCGATTGAACTCGCTTTCCCGGCTAGAGATCAAAGAGGCTGATCACGGCGATTTCCTTCAACCGAACCGAGTGTACATCGCTCCCGGCGGCCGACACCTCGAGGTTACCCGCTCTGCCGGGGCCGCCAAGGTTGTTATTCGCGACGGCGATCCTGTAAGCGGGCATAAACCCAGTGTGGACGTCATGATGATTAGTGCTGCGCGAGTCTTTGGCCCGCGGATCTTGGGTGTTATCATGACCGGCATGGGACGCGATGGTGTGGAGGGGTGCCGGGTGATCCGGGAGGCAGGCGGTTATGTCCTTGGCCAAGATGAAGCAAGCTCGGATGTTTACGGAATGAACAAGGTCGCTTTCACCCAGGGACACGTGAACCGGCAGTTTCATTTGGATGAAGCGGCGGCAGTGATTACCGCCTATGTTCGCGAGCAGTGGCTTGGCAAAGAAAGACAAGTGGTAGCCAATTGTTGACAAATATCGGCCGGGCTTGTCTTCCTTCTTCTGTGAGCGAAAAATTCTGGTCGGTTGGTGGCCCCGTTTTCATCCCTGCCGCTGCCCAAGCCCGTTGGACAAGAATCTTGGGCCGGTTACTGCAAGCTGGAATCGTCTTCCGGCTCGCCGATCTGCCGAAGATAACTTGCAATCTGACCGTAAAGATCAAGCAGGTTCTGCCACTGCCGCTGTTCGATGGTCACGCGATCACCGTGGGCAGCTGGCCGACCTGTGCGGATAATCGATCGTAAACGCAGGTGAATGTATTGCAGTAATTCGGCCAATTGAGCCACCTGGCCTGGTGAAAGACCATACGGAAGCTCCGGTGGGAGCAAAAGGTGAAGCGGGGCAAAGTCATCCGCCTCAGCCCCTAGGAATTCCGACTGTAGTTGACGATATATCTCGGTGCTGTCCCATTCGTCAGCGTCGGCCATCGGGGCTAGATTCCGCCCCGCCGAGGCAGCCCCCCGAAGTTGACGTAGCCTTTCGGCGATTTCTTCCGGGGAACCGAAAAGAAGCACACTTCGGCCAATTTGAATGATGTCTCCCGGCCGAAGTTGCCATATTTGCACGGTCTCTCCATTGACGCGAGTGCCGTTTGTGCTCTGTAAATCGGTCAGGATGATTCGTCCCCGGTCCTCCTGGATTTTGAGGTGGAATCGGCTCACTCGTTCGTCGCGAAGCTGCACGTGGTTCCCTTCTTCTCGCCCAACCGTCACGGGGGTGGGAAGGTCTTCATAGCAGGCACCGCGATCCGGCCCATCGAGAACCCGCAGCCACACGGAAGCCATCGTCAACCATCCCCTATCGAAGGGCGTAAACCACCGCGCAACGCGTGCAACCTGATTTCCCCTCAGAGAGCCCCGGGGAGCCACCGCGGCTCCCAGCCACCGCACCTGGCCGGTCTTGGGAGCACCGGAAGCTTGTCAGCTAGGCCGAGATCCCGGCTACTGGCCGAGGTCAGCAAATCCTGCTTTATCTTAACACCCGGCGACGCGTTTTCCTTTTGTCCTTTGGAGAACACGCATTCGAAACCGAAATAAACCTTCGGCTAACGGTGGCTAACCAACAGATAGTGCCGGGCCATCAACGCGGGCACACTCTTT
Source organism: Thermoguttaceae bacterium (assembly GCA_025060325.1). Classification (GTDB taxonomy): domain Bacteria; phylum Planctomycetota; class Planctomycetia; order Pirellulales; family Thermoguttaceae; genus DTLM01. The sequence goes on along the minus strand of JANXBW010000002.1, from coordinate 48,097 downwards.
CTCGGGGTGCCTTTCGCGCCTTGGCAGCCGGGTTAGTCACGCTTTGCCGGAACTTAATCTCCTCTCCTTAGACCGGGTCCTATTGGGCGCCTTTTGCCCTAATTGCCCCCAAAGTTGTCGATGCCCATAATCAGCCCGCCTTTGAGGGGCAAAAAGGGATGGCAGCCAACAGCCTTGCTTCCCCGATTTGGGCACCTGCCCACCCCATCCGTCGGATGGCACCTAGCTGTCGCCGATCAAGGAGTCTGGCTTTCCCCGTCAAGTTGCGACGTCCACCGGGCTGCGAAACGTGAGACTCAGGGTAAAGGGGAGTCCCGACGTAGGGGTAGAGTGGTCTTTTTGCTTCTTCAACTGGCACTGTTTAGCCCGCGGGCCGGCGCCGAGAGAAGGTACTTCGAGCCAAAGCACCCAGACCCTACCCACCGGTAACGGGCTTCCCACCGGCCCAGGAGCTCCGCGGCGGGATGATATTGCCAGCTTCGACTGTGGGAGCAACAATTCGGCCAGCTTGACACTGCCCAAACAAGGAGGTGTTGGGTCAGGAAGGGGGGATCGTTCGCCAGCTCGGGTCGAGTCTGCAGGGCGAATCGCGGCAACTGGCGGTTTGGCTCGGTCGCGCTTTGCAGGGCGGATTTCGGCCCAGCGAGCGGGGCGCCGGAATAGTTACCCCATCTTTTGGGAATAAACGAATCTTTTGGTCGTTGGTTGACTTTTAGGCGGCGGGGCCTCAATGGCAAGTCTGAGCTATCGCACCGCGGGTGAATCGCACGGAAAAGGGATTCTTGCGCTTGTGGAAGGGCTGCCGGCCGGCATCCAGGTCGATACCGAGGCCATCAATGCGGAACTGCGCCGCCGGCAAGGTGGAATCGGTCGGGGTGGGAGACAGCGTCTTGAGAGCGATCAGGTGGAAATTCTCACCGGACTGTGGCGAGGTGTAACCATCGGAAGCCCTGTAGCACTCTGGGTGGCCAACAAAGATTACAGAATCGACAAACTTGATGATTTATCCGCCCCGCGACCGGGGCATGGGGATTTGGCCGGAGCGATCAAATTTCTTGGATCGATCCGGGGGGTACTTGAGCGGGCAAGTGCCCGGGAAACAGTCGGCAGGGTGGCAGCAGGGGCGTTGGCCAAGCAGTTGCTAGCGCACATTGGAGTTTCTGTCCTCGGGTACGTGGTGGGTGTGGGGCCGATCCGCCTGCCTGTGCCTCACACCCAGCTTGATGAGCTGCGAAAGCTCCGCGACTTAAGCAAAATTTACAGCCTGCAGCCGGACCGAGACGAAGAGGTGGCCCAGATGATCGCTGAGTGCCAACGCGCCGGTGACACTCTCGGCGGCATCGTTGAGGTCCGGGCGGAGAACGTGCCTTTTGGCCTCGGTAGCCATACCCAATGGGATCGAAAACTCGATGGGCGGTTGGCCCGGGCAGTTATGTCGGTGCAGGCGATAAAAGGGGTAGAGATCGGGTTGGGCTTCGAGGCGGCGGTTCGGCGTGGGTCCAGCGTGCACGACCCAATTGGGTTTAACCCGGACCAGATTTCCGGCCGCAGCTTGGGGTTCCTCCGGGCCAGTAACAACGCCGGGGGCTTGGAGGCTGGCATGAGCAACGGGCAGCCGATCATCGTTCGGGCTGCTATGAAACCAATCTCTACTCTTGCCCGCCCCTTGCCGTCGGTGAATTTGGACACGCTCCAGCCAGATAAGGCCGACTACGAACGGAGCGACGTCTGCGCTATCGCCGCCTGCAGCGTGATTGTGGAGAATGTGGTGGCTTTCGAAATTGCTCGGGCTGTTATGGAAAAATTTGGCGGCGACCATATCGATGAGCTTACTGCCCGCGTGGAACTGTTCTACCAACTTGCAAGAAACCGGCTGGAAAGCCGCAAACGCCGGGCAGAGGAGGCGCAGAAAAGCTCCTGTCAACAGGGTAGCTAAGTTTACGTCGTTAGCTTAGCCACCAGTAGGATGGCTGCTGTAATAGCCGCAAGGATGTGGCGATGAGCCTGGCTTGGCGAAAAGTTTGGTGCTTGTGCCGTATTGTTCTTGTCATTGGACTGGGGCTTGTTCCAGCCCTCATCATAGTTGGCAAAGCCTTGTGGATTCGTAGTCCGATAGCCCGTAAACTTTTGGAGCAACAGATTACGGCGATCGTCGGGGAACCTGCATTCATCCAGCGGTTATCTTACCCTCGTCCGGGGGTCGGTCACTTCTGCCTGTTGACACTAGGCAAGCCGGCTGAGACGGAGGCGGTCTGCACCCTTCGTGACGTTTCTTGGACACGGAAGCGAAAAGGCGACTTGTTTCAATTTGAGGCCTGGGCGGAGCATGCTTCGCTCCGTCTTGGGGAACCTGCTCGGTGCGGGGACCTCGCCAGGGATGTGATCTACTCGTTAACCCAGCTAGGGGCTTCCCAAGCGTCGCTTCGGCTAAGCATAAACAAAGTCAGCATCACCTGTCCGCATACCTCCGAGGATTTTGTCAGCGCAGTGTGCGAGGTGGAGCTTATCCAGCCAGAGCTTCGTGGCATTATCCGGCTTTGGAAGGACCGCAATACATCAACGCAGCCGCTTGAAATACGTTTTGTGCAGACCCGGCAATCGCGAGGGCCGAAAGCCTGGGGTTTTCATACTGGAGACGCTGGCATCCCGGTGAAAGTTATTGGGGAGTGGTTGCCGAGCTTTCGTTTGGCTGGGGATGACGCGATTTTTCAGGGATACGTCTGGCAGGTCTTAGACAGTGGCAACGAACGAACCGAGGTTTGCGGCGTGTATCGCTTCGCAAATCTAGAGAAGGTCTTGGCAGGGACCTATGCGGAACTTGCTTGTGGACAAGGTGAGTTTATTGTCCACAAGGCTTTATCCCGAAACGGCAAATGGACCGAAGTGACTGGTAGTGTCAAACTTGTCAGCGGAGCGATAAGAGCTGAAATTCTCCACCGGTTTTGTGAAGCATTTCGTGCGAAGCTGGCTGATTTAGGGATTGGGCGGGCAATGGTCCCGATTGATGACTTTTCATTGACCTTCCTCTTGAGCGATGGCGTGCTCCACGTGCAAAGCGCGGCACTTAATGGGAAGACGATCATCGCCGGTCAACAACCTACTGCTGGACCGTCGGGCCAAAGAATATCCCTTGCCTGGCCAGAGTTTGCGTGGGCGATCATCTCACCCGACGGAAATCCTGGCCGCATCACCCCTGAGGCCGCTGCGTTATGGCGGGCTGTCGCCGGTGTGGACAACGCCCTGGTTGCTAACGTGCCTATTGGACCTTAATCGACAAGCCGCTCATTGGCGGAAGAAAGAAACTTGCCACGAAGTCCCGGAAAAATAGCGCTCCGCTCGCCTGCAGGGGCAGCTATCCCCTAAGCCATGAGCTAACGTCTTCGTTCCCGGGGAGCTTCTAAACGACCACGCCGGTTAAAATGCGGGCTGGTGGCCATTCGTTCAGGAAGGCTCGTCCTCGCTCAGCTCCTGCAACCAATAGCGGATATCGTTTGTGTATTCGCTCGCAAGGTTACCTTTGACCAATTCCCGGTGGAAATTGGCGGCCCCGTCGGGACCAACTTCTGCTTCCTCGGCACTTTGAAAACGCTTGGCAGGATCCGGAGCGATGAGGCGTTTGCAGAAAGTCATGAGGTGCCGACTGCTAGCGACATCGGCCGGCAAGATGTGTTCAAGCTGCTGCGGGAGGAAATACTTGGCCTGGATGAGCTGATCGCGATCGCGAATGTTGTTAAATAGGCGACGTCCCGAGAGCATTTCCACTAGCACGTAGCCCAGGCTGCAAAGATCGGACGTAAAGGTACTTGGTTTTTCCTCTAACACCTCCGGCGCAGCATACTGAGGCGTACAAGCCCGCGGTCGGGGCGGCTCGTCAGAGCAAAATGCCGAGCCGATGTCGATTATTTTGGCGTTGCCCGTTCTTTTTAGCATGATATTGGAGGGCTTTAAGTCCCCGTGGATAATCTTTTTGCGGTGGAGGGCCAAGAGTGCTGCTAGGCACTCCCGGATAATCGCGATCGCAATTCCCGGCTTAAGTCTTGGTTGTTCCGGCCCAGCGGTTGCCACCACCTCGTTGATGTACCACCACCGCTGCTGACTGACTCGCTCGCGGACACGTTCCAGCATGCTATTGGTCAGCAGCCGGGCTAGATCATATCCGTCCACATACTCCATTTCCATGATGCGGATGCGATACCGCTCAATCCAGTTGTGGACGTCTATCAAATTATCTTGCCCAATTTGTGCCACCCGAGCGGCAATCTGGGCGATTCGCCCCATGGCCTCTTCATAGGCCGAGTCGCTGTCATACTTCTCAGGGGAGAAGATTTTTAGCGCGACGGGCAGAGTGAAGTGATCGGTGCCCCGGCGCTCGCTGAGATAAACCACACCTTGGCCGCCAGAACCAAGCCGTCTAATAAGCCGATGATGGACCGTCCAGCTGAGCCGCTCCTCCTTAAGAATGGCTTGATATTGCTCGACAAGCTTGGCGACGGGTCTTTCGTGTGGGTGGCCTCCTAAGGTAAGCGTGACGGAACTCAGGGTGGCCGTCGTGGCAAGGTAAGTCGTCCCAGACATGAAGCTAGCTCCTTGGGGTTTCCGGTAGCGCCTCCGAGCGCCCGGGCTCAAGCAGCGGCTACTCCAGGTGAACCTTAGCAAGCTCGCTGCCTGAGGGGAGATATCATCAGCGAAGCAATTATGTTTCTCAGGATTGGTCTGATTTTCGTATGGTTCGGGACCGGCCCGCGCACTTTATCCGGCCCCGTGTGGGAGGGAAAGTCTTCTTGTGCGGTAGATTATAACCGCTGTTCTAATTTTTTCCCCGATTCTGTCGGGTCTGTCACCGCGGCTGCGGGCACCGACCGCGAATCCAGTTCGGCGGCAAACCCGAACGCATTTCCTCCAACTCCTCTAGTCGGCCTATCTTTGCCGGATTTTCCGAAAGGGGCTGTGCTAATCGGAACCTCCATGCGGGGCTTATCGTACTGCCTGCTGATCATCCCTGGGGAAGCTAGATTGCCGATCTGTGCGGTTTGCCAAGGAAAACCCGGCTAACGCCAAGAGTGTGGCAGTTCCAGCCAGTGGCTCACCGACTGGAATGCACTCGGGTTAGGCCCCAAATCGGTATGGCTGGCCAAATCGCTGATGGTGGACCCTGTCCTCGCGAAATCGATCCGGAATAGGCGGTGACTCGCCGGGGTAGCCGACAAGCACCAAACTGTGGGGCATAACCTCCCGCGGCAGCTGGCACATCTGCCGGAGGGTATTCATCCGATCTTCTCGGGGATATACGCCTGTCCACACCGCACCCAGGCCCAAACCGTGGGCCGCTAAAAGTAAATTCTGTACCGCCGCCGCACAGTCGACCGGCCAATACCCTGGGGAAAGTTCTAGCCGGAGGTCCCCGCATACCAAAATGCCTAGAGGTGCTTCTCTTGCCATCTCCGCGTTAGGGTGCTTTTGGCCGTAGGCCGCCAGTGTTTGACGATCATCAATGATCACAAAGTGCCATGGCTGGGCATTCCGCGCGCTTGGCGCGTACATGGCCGCTTCCAACATCGTTCGGATAAGCTGCGAGGGCACTGGTCGCGGGTCGAACTTGCGGATACTCCGTCGAGTACGGATGCCTTCCAAAAGCTCCATCACTTGCCTCCTCTTTAATACCTCCTGGCATGAGGTTGCCTGCTGGGTGGTGACATGCTTGGCCGAAGCCCCGAAAATGTTCCCTCGGGGGGCACGGTTCTGCAGAAAGTGCGCGAAGTTTCGAAGCTTAAGCCTTTGCCAGGCACCGTTGCTTCGTGCAGAGGTCCATAGAATAGTGCAAGTTCTCTCACGCGAGAAGCGATGCCGGGATAAACCCCCGGCTCGCGGATTATCCTGATGAGAGAATCCGTTCATAGCGACAGAGCTGCTACCAGCGGGTTGGCCCCACCATCTGCCTCTCTAAGGGATGGTGAACGAACATTAGGGCGATGACCTAGGTCGATAAGCAGCCCTCTTACCGAACAGGACAAGCGACGCAACCGGCCAACGGTATCAAACTGACGCGCGCCAGCTTCCTTTAACGAGGACTTACTCTGCATGTCACGAAAGGTGGCCTACTAGCTTTCAGCACAAAAGAGGGTGGCTCAGTGGTTGCGGAAACTTCTCGTCCCCTTTTGGGTTTGCAATTAAAGGTTTACACGGTCAGCGAGTTGACGGCAGAGCTACGCGAAGTGGTGGGGCAAACTTTTCCGGCAGTGTGGGTAGTCGGGGAAATATCGAATTTGTCTCGCCCACGCTCCGGCCACGTGTACTTAACGCTTAAGGACGAAGAGGCCCAGCTCTCGGCTGTGCTGTGGCGCTCGATTGCTTCCAGCCTGAAGTTTGAACTGCGTGACGGTCTGGAGGTTATTTGTTTCGGCTACTTGGACATTTATCCACCTCAGGGTAAATATGAGCTAGTTATCTACCATATCGAGCCGCGAGGAATTGGCACGTGGGAACTTGCGTTTCGTCAACTGTATGAGAGGCTTGCCAAAGAGGGGCTGTTCGACCGGGAACGCAAACGGCCATTGCCGCGGTTTGTTCGGCGGGTAGTGCTAGTCACAAGCCCGGTGGGAGCAGCGATCCATGACTTTCTGCAAATCCTGGCGCGACGTTGGCCCGGAGGCTTCGTGCTGGTTGTTCCCACTCGGGTACAAGGGGAGGGGGCAGCCACCGAAATTGCCGCTGCTATCCGACTGGCTAATCAGGTGGCTCGGGGCTACGACTGCTTGGTGCTTGCGCGGGGCGGTGGAAGTGCCGAAGACCTCTGGGCTTTTAACGAAGAAGAGGTGGTTCGCGCCGTGGCCAGCTCGGAGTTGCCAGTTGTTTCTGCTATCGGCCACGAAGTGGATCTCACGCTGTGTGACCTGGTGGCCGACGTGCGGGCGCTTACTCCTAGTGAAGCGGCAGAGCGAATTAGCGTTGACCGGACCGAGCTTGTTGCTCAATTGGGACAAGTGGCGAGGCGGATGCAAGCCGCAATTCGGGAACGGCTCCGCCAGGCACGACTTCGATGGCAGCTTGCTACTCGTTCCCCGGTGTTTCGCCGCCCGAAAGATTGGATTTACGAACGGAGCCGCTACGTTGACGAAATGGCATTGCGAATCCAGCGGGCGATGGGACTTGTTCTTGAGCGGTCGAAGAGTCGTTTGGCTCAGCTCGGGGCGCGGCTGGAAAGCCTAAGCCCGCTAGCGGTGCTCGCAAGAGGATACAGTTTAACCTATCTTTTACCCCAGCGGACCATCCTTCGGGATGCCGCCGAAGCAAAGATGGGATCGCTCCTTGAAACACATCTGGAACGAGGGTCGGTCCTGAGCCGGGTTGAAGCGGTTATTGACGAAAGGAGTTGAGCCGCCACAAGTAATTTCTCGCGGGCGCCGTGGACCAATATGGCGGCATTTCCGCGGTTTGGGCAGAGGTGGGAGGCGCCGGGTTTATTCCCCGGGGAGTTATCCCGGCCTTGTTTACTTGACTGCAGAAAAGGACGGCAAGGCCCCCCGCGCGGTGGTAGGCCGCCCCAGTGCCCGGTGGTAGGCAGCTGTCGACGGAAACTACATTAGCGAAATTCAGACAGTCCGGTGGGCTAAACAAGTCGGGGCTATGTGTTCCTCGAGGCTTTGAGGGATGTCTTCCGGGAGGGAAGAAGGGAGATGGCCGATGGGACAAGAAAGAGCAACCCTTTTACGTAGGCGGATAGCTCCTATGTTGACTGCCGGCTTATTTGCGTGGACATTTGCGGTTTCTTTGTTATGGGCGCAAGAACCAGAGTGGCCTAAACGCCCGAATGTTGTCCTCATCATCGGCGACGATTTGGGATACACCGATCTTGGCTGCTACGGCAGCGGCTTTTATGAAACGCCGCACATAGACCGTCTGGCGGCTGAGGGAGTTAGGTTTACACAAGGGTACACGGCGGGCCCGAATTGTCAGCCCACGAGGGCGGCGATCTTTTCCGGCCAATACACCCCGCGCACAGGAGTGTACACGGTAGGAAGTATCGATCGGTTCAATTGGCAAAGTCGGCCCCTTCGTCCCGTTGACAATGTCACGGAGCTGCCGCTTACCTGCCGAACTTTAGGACAGGTCATGAAGGAAGGAGGCTATCGGACGGGCTACTTCGGGAAGTGGCATCTGGGCGACAAAGAGCCTTATCATCCCCACTTTCGCGGATTTGACGAGGCGATCGTTTCGGCAGGGCAGCACTTCGATTTTGTCACCAGACCGCGGGTGGAATACCCACCAGGAACTTATCTTGCGGACTTTCTCACCGATAGGTCCATTCAGTTTATTCGTCGGCATGCCGGAAATAGCCCATTTTTTCTTGTGCTTGCGCATTTCGTTGTACACTCTCCCTACGATGCCAAAGAGGAGCTCGTGAAACATTTTAGGGGCAAGGCGCCAGTCGGGGGACATTACGATCCCGTCTACGCGGCCATGATCGCCAGTTTGGACGAAAGTGTTGGGCGCGTCGTAGAAACGATTGATCAGCTTGGTCTGGGGGAAAAGACGCTCATTATTTTCACAAGTGACAACGGAGGCGTGGGTGGCTACGGTCGCGAGGGTATCGCGGCCCGGGACGTTACAGACAATGCCCCGTTGCGGGGCGGAAAAGGCATGCTCTACGAAGGCGGCATTCGCGTGCCGTTTATTTTCCGCTGGAAAGGTGTTATCCCGGCAGGAAGGATTTGTCATCAGCTGATACACAGCGTGGACTTCTTTCCGACGTTTATTGCGTTGGCCGGTGTCCCAGTACCGCCCAACTATCCTTTGGACGGTCTTAACATTCTGCCCCTCCTAGTTGATCCGGGCCGCAGCGATTGGCCGGAGCGAGCCCTTTTTTGGCATTTTCCCGGCTATCTCGGCGCCGGGAAAAATACTTGGCGTACAACTCCGGTCGGCGTAATCCGTAAAGGCCCATGGAAGCTGATGGAGTTTTTCGAGGATGGGCGACTGGAACTGTACAATCTTGCGGAGGATGTGGGAGAACGGGAGAATCTTGCGGCAAAGTTGCCGGAAAAAGTGGCGGATCTGCACGCGGAGCTTCTGGCCTGGCGAAAGCGCGTGGGGGCACCCATGCCTACGCCTAATCGGCCGGGTAAGCTGTCGTCGCTGCCGGGCCGCCAGACTTCGGTGTCGGTCGAATAGGAGTGAGCGTTGATGATCATCGGCATGCATGAATCGCCTCTAAACGGGGAATATCTGCGCTAACTTCACCCATGCGGAATAAGAAAATTAGGGAATGTGGACAGGTAAAGTCAGCGGAGGGAATGAGTGAATGGTCTAAAAGTTCGCGCGGAAGTCTGAGGTTAATGGGAAGCTCTGTGTGAGCTTGCAACCGGGTTCTCCTAACTAACAACGCATTTTTCAGTTTCAGGTGTTAACGCGTTATGACACTTGTTTACATCGATGCTACGTTTCTCCACCATGAAACCGGAAACCATCCGGAGAATGCCGACAGGATTCGGGACCTACCCCAGTACCTCGAAGGAGCAGGCCTTCTTCAGCGGTGTCGAACCCCCTCATGGCAGCCTGTAAGTCGGGCGGTGTTGTCCCGGGTTCATTATCCACGATATATCGATGAGATTTGGGCGTTGTCAAAGTCTGGTGGGGGTGAGGCCGATCCGGACACTGTCGTCAGTCCCAGCTCTTATGATGTGGCGCTCTATGCAGTTGGTGCCGTTTGCGACGCGACAACGCGGGTTGTCAAGGGCGAGGACAAACAGGCCTTATGTCTTGTCCGACCGCCGGGTCATCACGCGCTCCCGGATCGAGCCATGGGTTTTTGCATATTCAACAACGTTGCGGTGGCGGCGCGGATGGCCGTCGAGCTTTTCGGCCTGGACAGAGTCCTCATCATTGATTGGGATATTCACCACGGTAACGGTACACAAGCCATCTTTTGGGAAGATCCACAGGTAGGTTTTTTCTCCATCCACCGTTGGCCGTTCTATCCGGGGACAGGACGGGCAGAAGAAGTGGGGGAGGGACCAGGCAAAGGCACAACGTGCAATGTCCCAGTACCGTTTGGAATTTCCCGGGAAGACTACTTCGATCGGTTTAGGTCCGCGCTTGAGGATTTTACGGCTAAAATGAGGCCGCAGCTAATATTCATTAGCGCGGGCTTTGATACACATCGGCTTGACCCGGTTGGTAACCTCGGGTTAGAGACGGAAGACTTTGGCCGAATGACTGAGACCGTTCTAGGTCTGGCCGATCTTTATGCAGAAGGTCGGGTCATCAGCGTCCTGGAAGGGGGATATCATCCGCAAGCTTTGGCCGAATCGGTCGCCACGCATCTTGAGAAATTGATAGCTTGGCAAGACCAGAAAGGTTTGCCTAGTAGAAAATAAGCATCGCGCTTACTTTGGCAGAGCTCTGTCCCGTGGGGGATGCTGGTTTGCTGGCCCACAAGGTGTGGCGTGAAAGCCGGCCGAATGGGGGATGATTTTAAAGGCCGGCCAATTTGCTGAGGGAGGCAATCCGGGTTAGTCAACAAGGAGCAGCAAAAATGCACGCGCTGCTGTTCGAACGCTCCTGGGTAGGCGGCAAGCGTTGCTGGAGACTGCCGAAGTGTGTCTACTCGGCGGGAAGGAAAGTGAGCGTCTCGACCCGAGAGAAAGGAGTCCTCCGGCAAGGTGCAATTCTGTTTGCCTTGGGAAGCTCCCTCTTTGTTGGGTTTATCCTGTTGGGCCAGGTGAGCTGGGGGCAAGATCAAATGCCGGAGCCTGTGCCGTTAATCTTCGACACGGATTTAGGCAACGATGTTGATGACGCCATGGCATTGGCGCTCATCCACGCCCTCCAAAGCCGCAATGAATGCCGACTGTTAGCTGTAACTTTGACGAAAGACAATGTTTACGCGGCCAGGTTCGTGGAGCTAATGAATACTTTCTACGGCCGGCCGGACATTCCAATCGGAATGGTCCGTGGTGGTTCCCATCCGGAGGAAGGCCGCTATATCCGTCGAGTCGCCGAGGCGGAGGACAGCGGCATCTTGCGTTATCCGCATCGCCTCCGCTCCCGCGAGGAGGTGCCGGAAGCCACCCAGGTCCTTCGGCGTGTGTTAGCTTCTCAACCGGATCGGTCCGTTGTGATCGTGCAAGTGGGGTTTTCCACAAATCTTGCTCGGCTTTTGGTTTCACAACCGGACGACATCAGTCCGCTTGATGGACGGGCGTTGGCAGAGCAAAAAGTCCGGCTTCTGTCCGTAATGGCCGGGGCATTTAGCGAGGAACTTCAGGCAAAAAATTTCGTGGAGTTTAATGTACGGGGTGATATCCCGGCGGCCCAGAAGCTGTTTGCGGACTGGCCCACGGAAATTGTTGTAAGCGGATTCGAAATTGGCGTGGCCATTGCACATCCGGCCCAGAGCATGCAGCTTGACTACCGCTTTGTACGCCATCACCCGTTGCGCGAGGCGTACGACTATTACCGGGGCCTGGCCAACGATCAACCTACTTGGGACCTAACGGCTGTTTTGTATGCGGTGCGGCCTCAGCATGGATATTTCAACTTGTCGCCGCCCGGGTGGGTGAACGTTGACGATCGTGGGCGGACGCATTTCCGTCGGGACGAGGCCGGCAAACATCGCTATCTGATCGCCACCCCGCAGCAAATCATCCGAGTCCGGGAGGCCCAGGCCCTGCTCTGTAGCCAACCGCCGTGCCGCTAATAAAATTGGGACCCGGACGAAATCGGCAAAGAGCGCACAGATCGGGACCGCGGTTGGCCGGCTGATGCCTGCATGGTGCTTTTCGTATTATGTGTTCACATCCCTTTGCGGCACCTTAAGTCCCTCCCGGTACGGGGCTCGGCACGACTCGTACCCGCCTTGGGGTTGGATCTGATTTGGAAAGCTGAGAGCGAACGCACCGTCGGCTTGTTTTTTCAGTTGCCTCTCGGGTATTTCATGACGCAAGGTCCAAAAGAGGGGGAAAAGTTGCGCAAAGAACCCGGGCGGCAGAATATGGTCTCTGCCGCCCGGTTGGTTGTTACCCCGTTTAACTTGGCCGTTAAGTCGGTGGGTTGCTGGCGGTGTTAAGGAGCTTCCTTACACTCGGTGGCCGGCTAAAAGCTGGTTACTGCAGGTTATCCGCACAGCCGAGCCACCTCACTCATCCGCACTTGCGGTTTTAATCAGGTTCACCCTTCGGCCAGCCCACTTCGGTTGGAACCCCCGTCGGTACTGACTTGCGGAATCTTATCGGAGTAGTCCGACGGCGAAGGTCCAGCCGAACAGTCCGAATGCCTCACCCTGCTCAGCGTTTCCAAACTCGCGGATGAAGCCGTCCCAGTACTGGGCTTCGGCACCCAACCGGCCGAAGATCTGGGCTCCACTTGCGAGATCCCAGGCCTTTTCTACGCCTGTCGAGATCTCAAGGATCGCACCGGTGCCGTTTTCTAAGAAGGAGCCGTCTACTTGCTGGCCGTTTTGGAAAGCTTGGCCGACGCTATCGCCAAAGAGGATCGACCCACGGAGGTCGGCATACAGATTAATCATCCACACGGTGGGCCGGCGAAGCTCCACGCCAGCGGTGAGCCCCCAACCCTTCGCTAAAACCCGGTTTTCATACAGAATCGGATCCTCTAGCCACCGGATGCTATCAAAGCGCGTTAACTCGGCATGACGCGCACCACCGTGGAGAATGGCATTCCAGTGGCCAATTTGAACATTGTCAAAATACTCGATGTCCACATACCAGGCGTCGTAATCAAGGCTGATATCTCGGACGTTAGCGTTTTCCAATTTCTCAGGGTCGAAGTACGTCTGGTTGTGGTCAAATTCGAAGTACCGAACTCGAACACCCGCGCCATTGGCACCCTGATAGCCCAGCCAGAAGCGCCATGCAGGCTCGTAGCCCCATTCGGTAAATGGGCCACCAGGACCACCCCAGTTATTACCGGCTGAAGTGTGGGGATCCATCAAGAGCAACTCAGCTCCCCCAATCAGGCCAGGACACCGGCAGCAATCGGCGCAAGTCATGTCACCGCAGGTGGAGCAAGCAGTCTCAGCTTGGGCCGCTTTCTGATCATCCTGCACAAATGCGACGGCATCGTAACGAGGCCGGCTCAACCCGTCTAACGCAAGTGCCGTCCCTGCGCACAGCAGACCTACCAAAAGCGCGACACCGACTTTCAGAGAGAGTAGTCGCTTCACGGTTTACCCTCCTAAAAACCCAGTCCTTGGAGAACAACCGTACCTGTCTATTCCCACATTATTCCGCCCGCCGGGCTCATCTACCTTTTGACGCAATCGGAAAACTCCACTTGAGTACTAGAAGGAGCTCCGGGCCCTCCGCAAATATTAGCCATTTTCCCAAGGCGACCCATGTTGCCTCGTTTCTCAAACTGGCAGGGGTACCCCCAACGTCGCTCGATAAGACTAGTCGGTATCGGCGCGCCATTGGGCCGGGGCCCAATTTAGGTTTTGCAGATCATGGCTTCACACCCGCTTTTCACTGAAAGGGCCGGTAGTCTAGGGTCCCGGGACAAAACAAACACAGTCGAAGAAAGAAACGGAGGAGGGTGGGCTCCCTGTATGGAGAAGAGCGCTCCTCGGGGATAGAGATCCGTAGTAGCGTAATGCCCAGTTTGTGAGGGTTATCTGGGAAAGAAATAGCCTCAGCTTGCGCCCCCCACTTTCGCCAACCGGCCTAGCCGGGTCAACACTCCTTGCCAACTTTTAAATACTGGGCTACCGAAGCCCGTAAACGCGGCCAAGAACTCCTAGGGTAGCCGGGGCCGGGCCAGCAGTCAACACAGCTTAGTTCGTTCCTGAACTAGTTCGTGAGGGGCCGGCCCGGCGGAGGGCCTCTAGCACTTGCGATTCGACCAGGATTCCGTCGAGTATGATTGCCTGCTCATCGTTTGCCCCAGGCGGGTAAATGGCAAGGACCGGAATCGAGCGGCGCCGTAAACGCTGGGTTAGGAAATCTTTGATCACCGGTGATTCATCCGTCCAGTCAGCCAGAAGAGGCAGCACGTTGTACTCTGCCACAAGCTGAGCCACGCGATTTGTTTCAATCGCCGTCGCCAGATTAAATTTGCAGTTCGGACACCAATCGGCGGTAAAGTCGATCATCACGGTCCGGCCCGCTTGCCGGGCCGCATCCACTCGCTCAGGCGAGAATGGTTCCCACGGGATCAATTCTCGCGGCATAAGGGCAGTAAACGAAAATCCCGCACTTCCTGCCACAATGGCCAAGGCAACAAGCCAGGTAATCCCTCTCCGCAGAGTTCCCACGGTAAGAGGTACCTTCCCTACGAGCCAGCAGGCAAACCACAACCCGACCACGAAGGCCAGGGTGGGAATGAAGTATTTGGGATTGATCGTGCTAAACAAGTAAACAACTGCGCCCAAAAGGAAAAAGCCCATAACTTCCTTCAGCGTCTCCATCCACGCTCCGGGGCGGGGCAGAAATCGCAGGACGCTTGGGAAAATGGCCACAGCAAGATACGGAGCCGCCATGCCGATCCCTACCATGCCAAAAACTACGTAGGAAACCAGGGGCGGCTTGTCCAACGTGAACGCAAAGACCGAACCGAGAAACGGCCCGGCACAGGGCGTCGCCAGAATTGTTGTAAATACACCCTTGAAAAACGCCCCGGCCGCACCTTCTTTCATTTGAAGCTGGGTGACTCGACCGCCTGTGGCAAAACCGGGGATGGGTAGCTCCCAAACTCCGAGAAAGCTTAAGGCAAGGGCGAACACCAGCCCCGTCAGTGCCACCTTAAACCATGTGTACGTAAACTGCTGGCCCCAAGCCAAGTTAAATGCTGCGGAGAAGGTGGCGAGGATAAAAAACACGCTCAAAAGGCCGAAAGTGTACCAAAGATTAAGAGCCAGTATTTTCCCCCGGCTTTGACCAGCCTGCTCGATCAGGGCAAAGATTTTTAGGCTGATGACCGGCAACACGCATGGCATTAGGTTCAGAATCAGCCCGCCCAAAAAAGCGCCGGCTAATATGCCCAACCACACAGCCAGAGAGGTGGGAGCAGCCGGTGCGCTCGGCAAGGTGTCACTGGGCGCTTGTTCTGGGGCGGCAGCCGCCGCTTGCTCTGTCTCAGGGGGAATCGCACGGCCGGCTCCAAGCCGGGCCTCAAAAGGATAATCTTGAGGCGGATAACAACTCGTCTGGTCGCAAACCTGTACTTGTACCCGCCCTTTAATCACAGCTTTGGCAAGGTCTACTCCCACGCTCCACGTGATAGGAGCAAACCACGTCACTTCCTCCACGTGATATTCCACAGGCAGATTATTGAAGAGAGGGTCAAGCTTCCGCTGGGGGGGTGGGCTTGATTGAAATTGCCCCGCAAGACGAAAATCCCCCGACTCCTCCACGCGGATCCGTGTCGGGCGCGGTCCTCCGGGCGGCTGAGTAAGCGAATAGATGTAATGACCGGCTTTGATCCGTGCGGTGATAAACAGATAACTAGGGCGATTTCCCTCCGGGGCTGTAAACTCCGCGGAAAGCTGAAGATGGTCGCCGCCGCCCACGGCAAACCCCGTCAACTGGGCGTAGAGCTCTTGGTAAGCGGTACCAACGGAAATAAGGAAACCTACAACGACTACCAAAACGCGCTTTGTCAACGGGTATCGCTTTGCGGACATGGTCAACCGTGACTTATCCATCTGGGTGTTATCGCTTACGAGTCGCCTGCTGCACAAATAATTTACGGTCGGCCGTGGTCGTTCACCCACTTGCAAACTGCCAACCATCGAAGCATACTGACACCCGCCTACTTTCTGTTCCCGCGAGTGATCGCCTGGAATGTTATCGCATCTTACCGCGTGAAGATCTGCCCCGTGATTCCCGCCGCTCAAAACCCGTACGGCTGGTGACTTCTGCTTTTAATTGGACCCAGTTCCGCAGGTTATATGAACCGTGTCAACGTGGAGAGTCGGCCAAGGCCTAACAGGCGGGAATAATGGCACATCACCCCGGAGGTTATGAGGTATCACCGAATTTTATAGCAATCCGCATTGAAAAAAAGTGGCCCGCCAGGGCGCCCTGGCCGCGGCTGGGCACCGGAGCGCCTCTGTCACGGCTGGTGGCCTGGATTTGACGCTGGAAGTCCTTTCGGCTTACTTGCGGTTTAGACTCTTTCCCCTGAGAAGGTCATGGATGCCCTGGCAAAGGGAGCGGGAAGCAACCAAGTAAGCGAGTCTCTTGATGCGCTATGCGAAGCGGCAGCCGGTTTTAGAGGCTTACCTGGGTGACTCAGCCGGTTGGGTAAGATGGTAGACAGCGTAAGTCTCGTTTTTATACAAGATTGGCAAGTCAAGCGGAGGCCAGGTAGGCGCTATGGCAAATTCCGCTCCTACCTCCCGAGCAACCTTTTGAAGCCGCTCGGCACCTGCATAGGCTAGATTAGGGAGCCACCGAAGCCGCCCAGTTGCATCCCGATACGCATGTACTTTGCAGAGTGTGTGCCACCACCGGACGATTGCTGGCGCATCCTGAGGTATATCTTTCCAATTGACAACATCCGCCCGGCGGGCGTACCACCGGAACGTATAAGAAGTTCGCGGCGTGAGGAACCGGCTCCCCTCGGGTACCTTGTCACTTGTCGCTACCCAGCGGCATACGTCACGCCAGGCGTCGTAATCTTCGACTTGGTTTTCGTCTGCTCGAGGCATCCGCGCAGCCAGTCGAGAATATCCACAATAGACAACATGAATGGCGGCAATGCACCAAAGAAGAAAAGGCAGAACGCGCCTCTCAGGGGCGCCGCTATCTTGGTAGGCCAGGATGATCTTTCCGCCAGCGATAGCGACGGCCGCGGGGACCATAACATCGGCTAGCCGAAACAAATAATATCGCAAAAGAGTAGCAGCCAGCTCGGCGTTTATGAGCTCTAGCAAGCTGAGCAGGCCACCGACCCCAGCTATTCCCAAACTACTGAGGACGAAGATTCGCAGGATTTGGTGCGCTTCGCCTCGCTGGAGCATCGGCTGAAGGAGATACCAAAGGAAGGTAAGCAGGAGGAATCTATCTAGAGCTCCGGAGGGAATGCGGAAAACCGACAGGTGATGCCCCAGTCGGTATAGATAAATCTGGTAAGCCTCGCGAAGGACCTCCGGCTCTACGCCCCAGCTTAGGCGAAGGGCAGCCATCACATTGGGGAAAGCCAAAAGGCAACCGATTGCACCCCCCGGGACGATTTGCCAGAAACTTATCTCCCGGCGGTTGTAAATGAGCCATGTCATCACCGCGGCAATGAGCGCCCACCCCCCGGCAAGTACATGAAAGGCACTGGCCAACCCCAAGCTGACAAACGCGATGTTCCACCATCCGCGAACTAAAGCGGCAAGCCCAAAAAAGACAAAACCGTAAGCCGGGACCTTAGCCTCGATACCCCCGATGACCCATTCCCCCGCCATGTTAAAACGCTCTTGAAGCAGCCCGAACAAAAGCCCAGAAAGCATTGCTGCCCATGGGCTGGGGAGTAATTGTCGCGCAAAGACATACCAACCTCCGGCCACCAAAAGCCAACCCACGGCCCGCGCAAGCCAGGTAAAACTTTCCGCTTCAAGAAACCGAGAGGGCCAGCCAAAAACGGCATAGAAGATCGGATGAGCGTCCGCTGATGAAAGGAACGGGTCGTTCTGAACCCAGCTCGGGTTCCAAAAGGCAATCATTTTGCCCACATAATGCGGCTCGTTGACGTCAGGGACAGGCCAGGCCCCTTGCAGGGCAATGGCCAAATATAGAAGTCCGAATGCCGCAAGTTCTGTTATCCCCCTGCGGAACCTTCTCATCCCTTTTGGCTCGTTTTTCTTAACTGGTAAAGTTCACGCCAGCTAACCCTTTGCTATATGCCGAGGCCACCGGATAAGAACTGCGGTCGTCGGAAAATTCAAGAAAGCCCGGGTTCCCGAACTCTGCGTCTGCTGGGAATATCATGGCGCTAATTGCATGGCTGTCCATTCGTGCATTATCCGCCACTTGGACGAGGCGTGTGTTCGCTGTGCCTAAACGAGTCCTAGCGCCCACCGAATGACTAGCAGCGCATCCGTTTCCTTGCGCGGCCTATGCCGGGGCTTTGCGGCTTAGGTTCCTTACCCCCTCGAGCTTGGCATTCTGTTTTCCTTAGTCGCCGAAACAAGACGTTCGAGGATACAACAAAAACTGCATTTCCCGCCACTGGTCACAATCTTTCCAGCAGTAATCAGAACAACTACGGATGGAAAATTCCGGCCACTGTCCCAGTCATGAAGGCAGCGAGATTACCCCCGATCATGGAACGAAAACCGTATCGGGCGAAGTCAGCCCGGCGGCTCGGTTCCAAGGCCGAGAGTCCACCTATCAACACCGCGATCGATCCCAAGTTAGAAAATCCACACAAGGCGTAAGTGGCAATGATAAACGAGCGGGGGGAGAGCTGGTCCTTCATCGCCACAAGATCCATGTACGCCAGGAACTCGTTTAGCACCGTCTTTTTGCCCAGGAGCATACCTACCTCCACACAGTCGTCCCACGGCACCCCCATCACAAGGGCAAGCGGGGCGCAAAGGTAACCGAGTATTCTTTCCAAAGTAATCGGCTGCCCTCCCAGATGAGGTAGCCCCGCCAAAAACCAGTTAACCATCGCCACTAATCCCACAAAGGCGACGAGCATTGCTCCCACATTAAGGGCAAGCTTAAGTCCCTCCGAAGCCCCTCGACAGGCGGCGTCCAACAAGTTGACGTCTTGCCTGGGAACCACCACCCGGACTGTACCTTTGGTCAGCGAGTCCTCTTTCTCCGGCACCATGATCTTGGCAATCACGAGTGCAGCCGGTGCGGAAAGTATAGAAGCGGCCAGTAGGTGGCCTGGTTCTGCCCCGACTTTAGCAAGCATCATCGCATAGGCAGCCATCACACTACCAGCGATGGTCGCCATGCCGGAGGTCATGAGAGCCATGATTTCCGATCGCGTCATGCTTGCCAAGTAAGGCCGGATTACAAGCGGCGCTTCTGTCATCCCGACGAACACATTGGCAGCGGCTGCTAAAGATTCGGCCCCCGAGGTGTCCATCACCCACACCATGATCCGGGCCATAACTTTTACGATCCACTGAAGCACCCCGAGATAAAAAAGTATGGCCGTCAGGGAAGCGGTAAAAACAATGACCGGCAGCACCGAAAAAGCAAACGGGCTGTGGCGAATGCCTTCGCCAAAGACAAATTCCGCCCCCGCGTCTGACCACTGGTTAATTAAGGTGATAAATCGCCCGGCAGCGCGGTAACTCTCTTGACCGGCTGGCGTCCACAAAAGGATGAGCCCCAAGAGGAGCTCTAATGCGACTCCGCTAATAATAAGCCGCCAATTCATGCTCCTGCGGTCCACGGAGCACAGCCAGGCTAGGACAAGCATCACCAGAAGGCCCAAAAAACTGATTGCCGCCGCCATAACAGGTTGCTCCTTCGGTGCTGTGCCATGGAAATGGGAGAACTTTTTGAAAGACCTTTTACCCGGAGGGTCCAATAGGCTCAGCCCACGATCCTTTCCTGCGAAGGCGCGGAAGGCCAAGGTGGCGGATGTTCGGAATTCCCGGCCTCACCTCTCTTGACTGCGAAATGGATATCCACTCTTCCCAGGCGCTGGCGGTTCTCAGTGGCTATTCTTCTAACGGAGAGCTTGAAACATCGGCTTGTTGGCAATAGTTCGTAAACAAAATAGTCAGCCGTGCCGCTTTGCTGAAACATCAGTTTGGCGGTGTCTAATCAAGATACTTAAACCTGGGAACGGTTGTAAGGTGGGAAGAGTTGCCTCGGGTTGAGCGTCACGGGTTGGGGATTTTCGCATTGAGAGGGTACTTGCCGGAACACATCAGGGGACCTGCGCAGGACGCTGCTGATGTCCCGGGAGAGGAGCCTTGCTGGACCCCAAGGGCTAGTTGCCCCGCAACCAAGCCGAGCCTGTATGCCCATCAATCCTGGTCACGCCTAGGGCCCGGGGTGCCCCGGTTATAATGATGACACCTGCGAAGTTGCAGCCTTCTACATCTGTGGAAAGCCGAAGCAGTGGGGGGCTGGCTTGCCCTCGCTGCCCAAAAATCGGTGTTTTGCGTCGCCTTATTGGAAACGAGGAGTGGCAATCTTCCGAGCGCGTTGACGGAGGTTACTGCGATGAAAGCGGCCTTCATTGAACGCACTGGTCCGCCGGAGGTTATTGTCTACGGGGAACTTCCTAAGCCGGTCCCTCGGGGCTCTCAAGTGCTCGTGCGGGTCAAAGCAGTATCGGTAAATCCCGTCGACACCTATGTCCGAGCGGGGATGATCCCGTGGGACCTGCCCAAACCGTTCATCGTGGGCTGTGACTTGGCTGGGGTGGTGGAGGATGTCGGACCAGAGGTGAAGCGGTTTAGACCGGGGGATCGCGTGTGGGGAAGCAACCAGGGACTTTTGGGTCGGCAGGGGACATTCGCCGAATATGTGGCGGTAGATGAATGTTGGCTTTATCCGACACCGGCGAATGTATCCGATCGAGATGCGGCCGCCCTGGCACTGGTGGCGATCACCGCACATCTTGGGCTTTTCGACAAGGCCAAGCTTCAGCCGGGCGAGACGGTCTTTGTCTACGGCGGGGCAGGGGGAGTAGGCTCCTGCGTGGTTCAAATGGCGAAGATCGCAGGCGCCAGAGTAATCACTACGGCCAGAGGGGAAGAAAAAGCTAAGCTTTGCCGGGAACTTGGGGCCGATGTTGTTATTGATTACACCAAGGAGGACATCGACCAGGTGCTCCGGGAAGTAGCACCAGGGGGCGTGAACATCTGGTGGGAAACCCTTCGCGAACAGAACCTGGAAAGGGCGGTCCAGTTCCTGGCCCCGTTTGGTCGGCTTATCTTAATGGCCGGCCGGGATTCGAAGCCGGTTTTCCCTGTCGGCCCCTTCTACGTCCGTGATTGTTCCGCCTTCGGCTTTGCCATGTTTAACGCCTCGCCGGAAAAGCAGCGGGCTTGTGCCGACGACATCAACCGATGGGCCGCGGAAGGAAAGCTCCGCGCTGTCATCGGTCGAGTGATGCCCCTATCGGAAACTGTTCAAGCCCATCGCCTCCAAGAGGAAAACACCATAGGCAAGGCTGGGACTTTGACGGGGAAGATCGTCCTGGAACCGTAAACTCCCCGGGTCGATTTGCCGGGCCCTGGGAAGCCTAACATGAGAAAACTCCCATCAGGGAGCGACGGGGCCCCTGCCAGAGAGCTTTCGGGGCTGGGTGTCCAGGCGGTAGGCTATGCAAATGGGCCGCTTGTACCCCCACTATGTCCAGTGACAGCTCTCAGCTTCCGAGGGGACAACGATTTGTTACTGTGCGCGGGGTACCGGTTTCCAACAGCTCTCAGCTTGCGGGGGGACAACCGTTAAGAACCGAATTCTTGTAAGAAAATTGGCTTTGTAGGGACGTCTCAGCAAGGAAAGAAACCGCCACTGGCATTAAACGCTTTCCAGGGGAGAGAAGCGATGAGCCAGGGTCTTTGGATCTTTCTTCTCGTGTGGATCTTTGCCCTGGGAGCGGTTATCGGCAGTTTTTTAAATGTGGTTATTTATCGGCTGCCTAGGGGCCGAAGCATTATCTACCCGCCTTCCCACTGCCCCAGCTGTGACCAGCCCATTGCTTGGTACGATAACATTCCGATCGTGAGTTGGTTTTTGCTTCGTGGAAAATGCCGGCATTGCCGTCAGCCAATATCGGTGCGATATCCCTTGATTGAAGCAACAACGGCTGTGCTCGTGACCGCGGTGTTTTGGGCAAGTTGTCTTCCTGGTCGTCAGCTACCGCACTCGGCGCCGTTTGGACCGCTTTGGACGGCGAGCATCTTTGGACACCTGGGCGAGACGACCGCTACCCCATCCCAATTGGGCTGGCTAGCAATAGCCCTCCGTACTGTAGAGTACTCGCTTCTTTTGTGTACACTTCTTGCATCGACGGTGATTGTCGGGGAGCGCCAGGCTGTGCCGGCTAGGATTTTTCTCCCCATGTGGATTTTAGGGCTTGTGATTTGGCTCATTTTGCCGTGGCTACCGGAATTTGGTCTTCAACAAACGGCCGATCCCATCGAGGCAGCCTTTGGGGCGGGAGCAAGTTTGGCTGCTGCAGCTCTTGTTGTCTTTCTGGCGGCATGGTTTTTGGGAACCGATGTGCGACGTGGATTTGCCCCGGCTTTATACAGCGCGAGCCTTCTTCTCGGGGCGCCCCGAACTCTGGTGGTGGGCACGGGGGCACTTTTTGCGTACACGGTCGGCCGAATCCTCGGGCATTGGTTCGCCGGCTTGGGCCGCATTCCGCTTGTCGGTTGGCTACTTGCAGCATGTGCCCTGGTGGCTTGGCTTTGGTAGGTCTGGGGAGGCTGCTTCTCGTGAACCAGCCGGTGGCCCAGGCAGCACGGCCAAAGTGGGATAAAGCTTGCCGCCTTTATCTTGCAGCTTCGAGCTAACATATCGTTAGGGCTGCGCCTCCCAGGCCAAAGTTTTCGGTGCCACCGGTAAAGCCATTTGTAGGTGCCAAATTCATCGTAAGCTAAAGAGCCAGAGGGGCTATGGCCCGAAATGAGATCCTGACCATTCCGGAAATTGTCGGCCTTGATAGCCGTCGGCAGCTTGTGCGCATTCCGCCCGAATTGGACGTGCCCCTGACCGATCGCGTCCGGCGGATCGTCGACACAGCCGCTTTTCGCCGCTTAAGCCGAATTAGTCAACTGGGCCTGGTATCCTTGGTTTATCCGGCAGCACTTCATACACGGTTTGAGCACTCCCTTGGTGTCTATCGACTGGCGCTTCTTGTGACGAAGCGATTGGCCTACGACCCCAGGTTTCCCCAAATTGTTGCGCCCTGCGAGGTGAACCTTTTTATTGTTGCGGCCCTCCTTCATGATCTGGGGCATTGGCCATTTTGCCATCCGATCGAAGATCTCGAGCTCCCCGAGGTACCCAGCCATGAGGAGCTGGTCCGCGAATTTGTCGAATGCTCGGAAATCGCGGAAATTCTCGAAAATGAGTGGGCGGTCGCCCCGAAGGAACTCATTGAGCTTATTGCCGGCCGAGCAACTTGCCCCTCGAAACGTCTTTTAGCAAGCATGCTTTCCGGGCCAGTTGATGTCGATAAAATGGATTATCTTTTTCGCGATAGTCTCCATGCGGGGGTACCATACGGCCGACACTTTGACCAGGAGCGGCTTATTGGCAGCTTGTGTCTCAACGCCTCAGGGGATGGACTTGCCATTACCGACAAAGGCAAGACGGCCGCCGAACTTTTGGTCTTTGCTCGGTATGTGATGTTTAGCGAAGTTTACTGGCACCATGCGGTCCGGGCGGCCACCGCGATGCTTCAGCGCGCGTTTTTTCATCTCTATAAGACCGTCGAGCTCCGTCAGCTTTTCCGGATGACAGAGGGTGAATTGGTTGCGGAGCTAAGCTCCGCTGCCAAGGGAAAACCGGCAGAGAACCTCCTTGAGGGCCTTTTCGGAGCAACCAGATGTCTTTACAAGCGAGTGGCCCAATATAGCTTTTTTGAGAACGGAGAAATCTATCGCCTCCTTGCTCGCCGGCCGTACCCTTGGCTTGTCGCGTGCAGTGGCAATTTGGCTCAGGTTGTAACCCGAGAGACTGGCACGTCCATCCGGCCGGAGGAGATATTAATTGATGCCCCGCCGGTCAAGCGAGAGGTTGAATTCGCCGTTGACGTTTACTTCCTTAAAGAGGATCGCTATCGGCCGCTGGCAGAAGTCTCTCCTGTCGTGCGGACTCTAGCAGAAAAGCAATTCGATGACTACGTCAAGCGAGTGCGGATCTTTGCCCATCCCCGCATTGCCCCCCGGCTTAGGGCCCTGCCGAACCTGCACGAGCTTGTCTGCGAGGCTGTTTCCCAAACGGAAGCCGGACTCTGACCGTGCCCAGCCACTTGTTGACTTGTGGGCCTTGCCTACCGCCGGCAACGAGCGCTTATAAGCTGCGTTAACCGCCAGGTAGCCTGCAGGATAAAAGCGCTTGCACCTTGCTCTGGCAGGGCCACGGTGGGCAGGTAAGAATCGCGATTCAGTCAGAGAGCAACTGCCGCTCTAGGGGCCGGTTATCCCCGAACTCTAAATAATTAACCCATCTTCCCCGAGGAGGGTTAACCTCGTCCTTAGCGCGGCCTTTTTCCGCACGGTGAAGACAGCAAAGGCGTGCCCGTAGATAGCCCTTCGCCTCAATTATTTGGGGATGATCTAGCCCTTAGGCCATCCTTTTAAGCCGAGACCCCTAACGGGTATTGGGACCGTCTCGACCGAAGACAAATATCGGGAATACAAAGGAGCAAGGCGGGCGTTATCGTAGCTCTCTTCAAGTTCCGCTCACGCCCTCGCTACTTGTTAGAAGAAGCGGTAGTACACCACGAAAACGAGCACGATTGCCAACAGGCCGAAAATGGCTGCGCTCGGACTCGGCCTTAGGTCGATTGTCACACCCGGTTTGACGGTTATACCCGGCCGGCACCCGATGGCCCACAGGAGCAGCGACCCGAGGAAGAAAAGTGCCCCGGCTATCCCAGCCATCATTAGCGGCGCCATCCGCAGCTTTATCGGCATCATCGCAACCTGTAAATGACCTAAGTGGACCAAAGGCTGGCGCTCAGGATCGGCAGGCATGACCACTGGGATGTCGACCACCACCTCCTGGTCCCAAAGCTGTCGATAAATTGCGCCAAATGACGCCCCTTGGTCGGAGGCTTCCGCAGCCTGAGCCGAGGGTTTTAAATTGAAGATCGCGAATAGGTAAACATGAAGGCCAACCAAGACCGCGAGGACAAACGTGCCAACAATTGCCCACAGCGGCCGAAAAACTCCGACGGAAGGTCGCGCGTAGGACGGCAAGATGTACCGTACCTGCGGGAAAGGTAAGTGCAACAACCAAAGTCCCACCAGGGCATAAATGGCAACGGGGACGAACGTGGTGACGAATGGCAGCCAATCGGGTAAACGTTCCAGTTGCCAATTGTGGAAGATGCGAACAAGAATGAGCCACGAAAAGTCAAAAAGGGCCACGCTCATCCAGTACGTGCCAATCGCTATGGTCAGGATTGGGACAACAACACCTCGCAGGAAACCGCGTGGCCGTTCGATGGCTCCCCAAGGTGAGGGCAGCTCGGTAACGCCAGGCCTGACCTCCTCTTCCCGAACAGGCGTCAACAAGCTGACTGCCAATAAGTAAAAGCTTAGTACGACAAATGTAAATGCCATGTGATGGAGGAAGGCTACCTCGGGCATTGTTTTGAGGCACCACATGTAAAACGCCGGTCCCAAAAGGAGGGCCCCAACGGCTCCCTGGGCGCTTACCCGGGAGAAGCTAAGGCCAAAGAAGAAAACCGTCACAATTGCCGGTGTAATGAATCCCCATGTTCGCTGAATGTAATCGAAAACACCTTTCCCGCCCGCGATCCAACCCAACTGGGGTGCCCAAAGGCACGCTAAGATCACGAAGATCGCTGTGAGAATCCGACCAATCACCAATAGTGCTCGGTCGCTTGCTCCCGGGCGTAAATACCGTTTGTAAAGGTCAACAGTGACGATGGTGGAGGCGGAGTTAAGCATCGAGTCCAGAGAGCTCATGACGGCTCCAAACATCGCCGCTAGCATTAGTCCGCGAAAGCCAGGGCCGAGAATCGTCCGCACCAAATGGGGAAATGCGCGGTCCGCCTCTTTTACTTGAGCACTGTAAAGCTCGAATGCAATAATCCCTGGGAAAACGATAATGAAGGGCATGAGGATTTTCAAAAACGCGGCAAAAACCATCCCCTTTTGCCCCTGTGCTACGCTTCGCGCTCCCAGGGCACGCTGGGTAATAAACTGGTTAAGTCCCCAGTAATAGAATTGAGGAATCCACAAACCGCCGATAAATACAGCGATCCACGGTACCTCCGGATGATCCCACGGTTTAACGGCCGAGAGCTTATCCCCTGCGCGAGCAAAGAATTCGGTGATCCCTTTAGCCAAGCTCCCCCCGCCCAGTTGCTCCACCAAGGCCGAAAATGCTAGTACAGTGATAAGTGCACCACCCATGATCAGGGCCAAGCCGTTAATTAAGTCGGCCCAAACGACTGCCTTCAGACCACCCCAAACTGTGTAACACCCTGCCAAAAGACCAATTGTCCACACGGCAGCAATGATAACCCAATTGGCGCCCAGCCACCGCTCTAACTGAAGCTGGTGAAGCCACGGTGTATTTTGGTACCACTCTTTAACCGAGGCGCCGAAGATCGTATCCAAACCCAAAGCCCCGGCGTACAACACGGCAGAAATGATGACGAATATATAGGCGGCCATGATGTAAAACGCCATCAACCCACGAGCGCCGGCGCTGTAGCGAAATTCGAGGAATTGCGGTATCGTATAGATTCCCCGCGCCAGGAAGCGGGGAAGCAAGAAAAGCCCCACAATGACGATCGCGATGGCCGCCGTCCACTCGTAGCAGGCGATGGCTAATCCCGTAGCAAAGCCCGCGCCGGCCATTCCCACGAAATGTTCCGTGGAAATGTTTGAGGCAATAAGTGAGACCCCAATTAAGAACCATGTAAGGCCTCGGCCCGCTAGGAAATAGTCCTCGGAGGTCTTCTCCCGCCGTGACATAAACACAGCAAAAAGCACAACTCCCAGCACGTACGCCGCGAAGAGAATTCCGTCCAAAGTCGTCAGCGCAAAGTCATTGGGAGCCATAGTCCTCAACCTCCGATCGGGGTTCGCTGCCGAGTTTTCGACCGGAAAATCCGTTATTGGTCAAAGATACTTGCAAGAGTCCGTTTTACAAGCGAAAAGGCCCGGGTTTTTAGCCGCAGGGACTGCGAGCGAAAACGACTCCCAATTGAGGCCTCCGGGAATTACCCGAGTGAGGCCGGCCCCCTATTGGTGATTGTCCACGAGAGATTTCCCTTCTTGGTTGCCGGTGAGCCTGGGAATAAGGAATCAGCCGGGGGTGTAGCCTCACAGCCTACCGCTTAGGGTGCGGGCAAATCTCTTCATCGGGTCAGGGGAGAGCGCTTTAGAAGCATTTGGCCCTACGGGAGAGGACGTACTTTGTGGGGTTCGAATAAAAAAGGGGCAAAATAGCTAGACTGCACCAAAAGTACTAGACGTCTCTCGCGCAAGTTCCCCGGAAAGTTCCCCCTTGCAAACTACTTTGACGGCTCCGACGCTCGGTCCGCCTTGCCCCCTCCTTAGCGAGTGTTGGCGGAGTGGCTTTTCCGGCCAGGTAGCAAGCTTTGGAACCCTTTTTAAGCGGATCCTCTGCGCAAACGGTAGAACCATCTTTCGAAGCAAAACCCAGTGCCAGACCCCGTTGAAACCCGAGGTCTCCTTGCTCCCTACGGTCAGCAACGTACGGATGGGGCACGCGAAGACCCAGCTATGTGGGGGCGACTCAGGTCGAAAATTGCAAGGAAATAAAGGAATTTGTCGCTTGATGTTTGCGATTCTTTGGGGACGCAGTAACATTAGTGGAGAGGTGCCGCTTCGTGGGCTTAACGAGGTGATTACAGTGGGGTTTCGAGGCTGCATCCCGGTGGTCGCCGAGCTGGGCCCATGAGGATCGGCAAACCGCAATGCGTGACCGGATCGATATTTACTGAAATCCCGATTTTAGTGATGTATGAATTACGAACTAGTTGCTGGAGTTCGCCGGGAAAAGCAATTCCGAAACGCAGCTAAGTGAGCCTGTGAGTGAGATTCTGGTCGGCGGGGTAACTTGTTGGCTTTTCTGCCTGACGGGCCTCTTGCTGCTGGGCCAGCGTCGATCTGATCGCCCCCGGACGGCAAGCCCAAGAGAAAACGCCGCAGCCGGTGGTCGGCGCACGCAACGGGGGCCGAAGACTCGTGCGATGCGCGGGGTTCTCCGCGGATCAGGGTTCCCAGTGTCGAGGAGTCGCCTGAAGTGCGGGGATACACTCGCGCCATGGGGTGACCCGCCCCCCACGTTTGTGTCTGGCCGTGTAGGTTACCCCGTCCGGAAAGCCATGCCCCTTGTCGACTCGGCTGGGCTTGGCCAGGGAGCGAGCTTCAAGTTTGTGCCCCTTGGCGTAGGACCGTGGCGGTTGGGGGCGCCATGGGTTGGCTTCGGTCCTCCGCTGCGGTCACCGCAAGAAGTTCTTTTCGGCGCGGTTCGCTCCCGGGTTTGTCCAGCCGTGTGTCTTGCTTAGCCGCGGTCGGAATGAAAGCTGTAATCCCCCGGCGGATTCCCTGCTTACCAATTCGCTACCAACCAAAGGGGAAACCGCCGTGGACCCACTCATCACAGTAATATCAGCCGCTGTCGTCTCTGCTTTTTTAACATTTGTGGCAGTGCGCGTTTGGGACCGGGTTCGGCGGCAGGAGGCAGCCGCTCGGGCCAGGGATATCATCGCTCGTGCCGAGCAAGAAGCCGAAAGTCGGCGCCGCGAAGTGGAGCTTGAACTCAAAGAGCTGGCTCTCAAGTACAAAGAGGAAGCCGAGGCTGAACTGCGTAAGATTCGCGAAGATCTCCACCAGCGGGAACGGCTTCTCGATAAACGCCAGGATGCTCTTGAACAGCAAAGCGAGCAATTGCGAAAGCAAGAACGCATCATTGAGAGTACCCAGCGGAAGCTGGCGGAGAAGATCCAGGAGTGCAATCGCCGCGCCGAAGAGCTAGCCAAGCTAATCGACCTTCAGCGTCAGACCCTCCACGAGATCTCCAATCTCACCAAAGAAGAGGCGACCAAGCGCCTCCTGGAGATGGTGGAACAAGAGCTCCAGCAAGAAGTTGGGGCGATTATTCTGCGCCATGAAAAGCGGGTCACAGAACTGTGTGAAGCCAAAACTCGAGAGGTTCTTCTGTCGGCCCTCCAGCGTTATGCAGCTCCCCACACTGCGGAGGTTACCACCAGTGTGGTGGATATCCCCAACGACGAAATGAAGGGCCGAATAATTGGCCGCGAGGGTCGCAATATCAAAGCCTTCGAAAAAATCACGGGTGTCGACGTCATCATTGACGACACGCCCGGGGTGGTGGTGGTGAGCTCCTTTGACGCCGTTAGGCGCGAGGTAGCCCGGCTGGCGTTGGTCAAACTAATCGAGGATGGCCGAATTCATCCCGCCCGCATTGAGGAGGTGGTGGAAGAAACCCGACGGGAGCTCGAGGAGCACATCCTAAAACTGGGAGAGGAAGCTTGTCAGGAGGTGGGAATTACCAACCTGCACGAGCACTTGGTGAGGTTATTGGGTCGGCTCCACTTCCGCACGAGCTACAGCCAGAATGTGCTCCGGCACTCGATTGAAGTAGCGTTTATCGCCGGAATGATTGCTGACGAACTTGGGTTGGACGGAGCGCTTGCGCGTCGGTGCGGGCTGCTGCATGATATTGGCAAGGCAGCTGATCACGAATTGGAAGGTGGGCATCCCAAAGTGGGGGCAGAGATCCTCAAGCGCTACGGAGAGCCTGCGGAAGTGGTCCATGCGGCAGCAGGTCACCATGAAAGCTTTAGCGTCGACCGACCGTATACTGCTATTGTCGCGGCTGCTGACGCATGCAGTGCTTCGCGACCGGGTGCACGGCGCGAAACCTTGGAGCGCTATTTGAAGCGCATGGAAGAGCTCGAACAAATTGCGATGCGTTTCCCCGGCGTCGAACAGGCCTATGCCATCCAAGCCGGCCGAGAAATGCGCGTCATTCTTCGGGCAAAAGACACCACGGACGAAATGGCCGCTAAAATCTGCCGCGATATCGTCAAGGCCTACGAATCTGAGTTAAGCTACCCCGGAGAAATTAAGGTCACCGTGCTCCGCGAAGTGCGCTTCAGCGAAGTGGCCAAATAACATGATGCCGGCCTCGCCTTGTTGGTGATTTTCCGTAGGGTCATTTCCCGGCCGGCCTGCCGGCAAGATTGCCGAAAGCGAGACACCTATGGTCCCCTCCAGCGGAGATGATCAACTCGGAAAGGGCCGCGTGCTCCGACTCCTGGCTATCGGCGACATTGTGGGCCAACCTGGTCGCGAGATTGTCAAGAAAGCCGTTCCGGCGCTCCGCTTCTTTGAAAACATTTCCTTTGTTGTCGCCAACGGAGAGAATGCGGCGGGCGGTTCCGGGTTAACTCGTCCCTGTTATGACGAGCTTTTGGCGGCCGGCGTTGATTGCATCACGATGGGCGACCACGTGTACCGTCGGAAAGCCATATTGAGTTTTATTGATCAGGCAGACCGGCTTGTGCGACCGGCTAATTATCCACAGTCGGCACCCGGCCGGGCTTACACGATTGTGGAGGCTGCGGATCGTACTCCCGTGGCCGTTACTTGCGTGGTCGGACGGATTTTCATGGGGCCGGCGAACTGTCCCTTCGAGGCGCTAGAGGGCATTTTGGCGGCTCTTCCCGAGCAGGTCAGGTGCATCATTGTCGATGTCCACGCGGAAGCCACCAGCGAAAAACAGCTTGTAGCACGCTGCTTTGATGGCCGGGTCAGTGTTGTTGTTGGTACTCATACGCACGTTCCCACCGCCGATGAGCAGATTCTCCCGGGCGGCACGGCCTTCCAGTGCGATTTAGGGATGACCGGTCCGCATGAAAGCATTATCGGGCGGCGAATCGACGAGGTTCTGACTACTGTGCGTACGTTTCGGCCGACTAGCTTCACAGTGGCAAGCGGTGACGTTCGCTTGAATGGCTCAATTGTAGATGTTGACCCGAGCACGGGACGAGCCATCAGTATCCGCCGGCTTCAAGTCACGTGGGCGCAGGCGGAAAAACTCCATGCGAACTATTTGGCCGCCCAGGAGTATCGACCGCACTAGTCCTCGCTTGGGTGATCCGAGGAAACCTTTTATCCGGCGTTCGCGTAATTGTGGAAGGGTCAGAACTCTGGTAGCCTGATCGTTTGTGTGTCGGGCGGTGGGGAGTGTAGAGCCGCGAGCCACTAGTATTCATTGCGGCACCAGCCAGAGCTTTCAAGCGTGGGTGCCGCGCACTATTCCGCTTTGAATGACAGGCAACCCGTGTTTTTATGCTCTTTCTAAAGCATGGGAACACTGCCAGATTACGTCCTTGGAATTTGACTGCGGGTAACTCCCCCGGTTAAATTGCTTAAGGCAAAGGGAGAAAGCGGCAGAGAATAGCCTTAATCGCAGAAGGCTTGTTTGTGGGAGACCGGGCTTTTTTGGTGGGGTCTGAGCCGGCCTTTCTCGGAGCCGAGGAGTTCCGCCCATGACTCTTGCTGACATCCTCAAAGTAAAAGGCAGCCAGGTGCACACAATCCACCCCGACGAGACGGTAGAGGCCGCTGTCCAGGAACTGGTTAGGCACAACGTAGGGGCTTTGGTGGTTTGCGAGCGTGACTTAGAGCACGGCGAAAAACTATGTGGCATTATCACTGAGCGCGACATCTTGCGGTTCGTGGCTCACAAGGACCGATCGGCAGCTGACACGAAGGTGGCCGAGGTCATGACGAGGAGTCCCCACACGCGGGATCCCTCCTGTTCGGTGGAAGAGGCTATGGCGGTCATGACCCAACTGAAAATTCGACACTTGCCCGTGGTTTCCGGCGGAAAACTGGTCGGCATCGTGTCGATCGGCGACCTGGTGAAAGCGGAATTGGATCGCTTGGAGATGGAAAACAAGTTTATGCGGCGATATATCCAAACTTAGCCCGGACATTGGTCAACAAATCCCCCTGCGTTGAGATATAGGGCACCGCAAGAACGTTCCTCGAGAGATGGCGCTTTGGTCCGTGGATAAAAGCAGGGATTCTTCCTCGGATGTGACCGAAGCTTTCGTTGGGGGCGGCGTCGATCGTCGGTTGGATTTTGTTGATAAATTGGGCGATTTTTTAAGTGTGGTGTCGGCTTGCTTGTTTATGGTGGGTCACCCAGGACTGGCTTGAGGAGCGATTTGGACGCGCTTAAGCAGGTGATTAATCGGCCGAAAGTGTGATCAGCTGTCGGACTAGCCTCGGCTTTTATCAACGAGGACGCATTGGAGACGGTCAACAAACATCGATAAGCAATCTCGCAACCCCGGGAGGGGCTTTAGGTATGGGGATGGGGACAAACTTCCCGTGGGAAATCGTCCACGCGGTTGACGTTGGCCGAGTGCGGCTTTCGCTCCGGCGCTGCGGGTTGCTTTTTCCCTGGGTTATCTCAGTTTTTTGCCTGGTAGTCTATGTAACTCTTTGTGGAAATCTAGCGTTAGCCGGGCAGCCCCTCGCGCAACATCCGGAAAACCCGCGCTACTTTTTGTGGCGGGGAAGGCCTACGATCCTTATAGGATCGGGGGAACACTATGGCGCCCTTCTCAACACGGCATTTGACTTCGAGCGATATTTTGCTGCCTTAGAAAAAGACGGCCTTAATCACACACGGACTTTTTCCGGCACATATCGAGAGGTCCCCGGTTCCTTCGGTATTACCGACAATACTCTGGCCCCGGCACCGGGGTATTATCTTGCCCCGTGGGCGCGAAGCGATGAGCCCGGGTACTACGACGGCGGGAACAAATTTGATCTGACGAAATTTGACCCGCGCTATTTTGAGCGTTTACGCCGGTTCATGGCCTGCGCAGGCCGACATGGCGTGGTGGTCGAATTTAATTTGTTTTGTCCACTTTACGACGAGGAGCTTTGGCGGGCCTCGCCAATGAATGCTCGCAACAACATCAACGGGATCGGCAATTGCCCATCCACGGAGGTGTTGACGCTAAAACATCCGGACTTAGTCGAGGTTCAAGTTGCCTTTGTCCGCCGGGTAGTGGAGGCACTAAACGAGTTTGACAACTTCTACTTTGAAGTTTGTAATGAGCCTTACGTTAAGAATGTGCCCTTAGACTGGCAATATAAGATTATCGAAACCATCGTCGAAACGGAGAAGAATCTCCCGAATAAGCATCTTATTTCGATGAATATCGCAAACGGCTCGAAGCGTGTAGAGAATCCGCATCCGGCGGTAGGGATTTTGAACTTTCATTATTGCTATCCGCCAGATGCCGTCGCCCTCAATTACGATCTTAACCGGGTGATCGGCGAAAATGAGACAGGATTCCGAGGACGAGAGGACATTCTCTATCGGACTGAGGCATGGGAGTTCATCTTAGCAGGCGGTGGTCTTTTTAGCCACCTCGACTATTCATTCACTTGTCAACACCCTGAGGGAACATTCCGCGATTATAGGTCGCCGGGGGGCGGGTCGCCGGAACTTCGTAAACAACTGGGCATTCTTAAGCGGTTTATCGAATCGTTTGATTTTCTCCGGATGAAGCCGTGCCAGGATCTCATCATCAGCCGACCGGAAGGCTTCAATCTGCGGATACTTGGTCAGCCTGGTGTTACTTACGCCGGTTATCTGGCGGTCAGTCTTCCCAGCCGACCCAAGAACCTAGCGGACCATTTGCGGCCCAATGCACAAGTATCCTTCGGCTTAAAATTGCCTGCCGGGGTCTATCAACTTGAATGGATAAGCCCCGTAACGGGGGAATCGTTGGCCAAAACTCAGCTGCAGGCGATCGAGGGGGGAACGAGCCTCGAGACACCGCGATTTGACAACGACATCGCGTTTAGGCTTGTGCGAGTAGCGGATAATTAACGGGTCGCGAGGTGGGAACCCTGCCCAAAAAGGGATAGTTGAACGAAAGGTTAACTTCCTTTTCTTGCCAGTGGAGAGTCAATCCCTTGCGACGCGGATGGCCAAGCCGGGCGCACCGTAGCTCCCAGCTTGACCATTCGCCAAGCGATAGTTCCGGTAGGGAAAGCGACGCGCGTCTGCCGGGGCGATCCTCCTCGGCAAGCGCTTGCAACATATTACTCGGAAGGAAGCGTTGTGTATGAGCCGGGGGCTCCTCGACAAACTGGAAAAGACCGGCCTTTTCGCTGAGCCGGAGCTTGACGAGCTTCGCGAACTTTCGGAACGCCTTCCCGATGTTCGCAGTTTCGCGAGAGAACTCGTCCGACTGGGCAAGTTGACACTTTGGCAGGCGGGCCAGCTTGTACTCGGTCGTAATATTCTGCTCGGCAAATACATTTTGATCGATGTCCTGAGCCCAGACGAGGTAAACCCGCTGTTCCTGGCCGAGCACCGGGCCATGCAACGGAAGGTTGTTCTTCGCGTGCTGGCCAAGAGTCTGTCGCAGGCTGAGGAGTGGCGGAACCGATTCTTAGCCGAGGCCCAACTTTGGGCGTCCTTGGAACATCCGCGACTGGTGCGAACTTACAATGCAGAGCAAGACGCCGGCCGATATTTTCTGGTACTTGAGTTTGTCGACGGAGAGAGCCTGAAACAGCTAGTCAATGATTCTGGACCGTTGCCACCGGAGGCGCTCTTGCAATTAGCTTACGAGACCGCGGAGGCTCTCGGCGCGCTCCACAGCCGGGGGATTGTCTAC
Organism: Thermoguttaceae bacterium; assembly: GCA_025060325.1. GTDB lineage: Bacteria > Planctomycetota > Planctomycetia > Pirellulales > Thermoguttaceae > DTLM01. The sequence goes on along the minus strand of JANXBW010000002.1, from coordinate 13,744 downwards.
GGCTGCCTGCGACCGACAAAGATCATGATCACGCCCGAGGGTTCAGTGAGGCTCCTCGACCGGGGCTTCTCGCTCTGGCTAGCAGATCAAGGGGCCGTTTCGTCGGAAAACAGAGACGAACGGTGTGCTGGCTGGCACGCGCCGGAGGTGGTCAAGGGGGCACCTGCCGATATCCGCAGCGACCTTTTCTCGCTTGGCACTTGTTTACTTTTTGCTGCCACCGGACGGGAGCCTCGGCCTATTCCTCGGAATCAAGATCCGGAGATTTGGCGAAACGAGCAGCTGGCAGATGCCGACGGTTTGCCTCAGGAGTTGACCGATCTCTTGGCCCGTCTTCTTGAGATCGATCCTGACCGTCGGCCCTCCAGTACTCGTGAGATTATGGATGAGCTTCGGCCGCTTGTCGTCGTGACCTCCCCCAGCGAGGAGGCTGTAAGCCAATTTGCCGAGCCACCACAGGTCGCCGAGGCTGCGTCGATAGCTTCGGTCAGGACCGAATATGCTGAGGAGTTCGGAGGCGAGAAAGGCCCGGTTGAAGCTTCGGTCTCACCTGCTCAGCCAGGAGCTGAAGAATTAACTATTGCTGCCGCGGCCGAAGGCAGCACTGCGGCCACGGGAAAGGCCAAGATCCCGCTCTGGCAAGTTGCGCTTCAAAAATGGCAGGCGTTGACTCCTGCGTGGAAAATGGTTTCGGCGGGTTTAGGGCTAGCGGTGCTCCTGGTTCTAGTGGGGGCGGGCATAACAATTTGGTTGTTAGGCAGGGGGGCCCCAAGTTCCCAAGCCTCGGCAGCTAAGCGAACTCCCAGCGAGAGCCGTCCTGCCGCAAGCGCTAGCCGGTCCTCTTCGATTTTCCCGGAAATTAAACCGGATCTAGAATTCGATCCCACGAAGTTTGATCAGCCGGCGGCGGCTGGCGAAAAGTCATCCGGCAGGCAGGCGGAGTCCGCTCACTCCTCGGCCCTTCAGCCCAACCAATCTTCTCCGGAGGTGGTCCCAAGCTCGGCTGAACCGGCTTCGCCCCCCGGCGAAAGCTCGTCAACGGGCCAAGCGCCGGCAGAAAAACCGCCTGAGCAGGTTCCGGCGGCAAATCAGCCGAGCGCCCAATCGATCCCGGAGAAAGAGAGCGACAAACCGGCTCCCGGCGAGACTGCCGACGGCGTGGGGAAGCAGCCGGAAGCTCCGCCTAGTTCTTCACCCGAGACTACACAGGGCGAGGCTCCGTTCCGCGATTTCCCGGAAGTAGTCGATCTTCCGGAATTGTCAACCTCGCAAACGGGGCAAGAGTCGGCGCCGTTTGAACTTGGTCGGGTAGGAGGTCCGCCTGAGGCCAAATGGCAACTTATTTTGCTTGGGGGTGACCGCGCCTATCGGAAAGGGTGGCAGTTTACCGTCCACGAATTGCTAGGCGGGGAGGGAGGGCAAAGTTGGTTAGTTCAGCTTGAGCCCGGGCTCAGTGGCAAGACCCAAGCTAGCCCGGTGGCCAAGATTTGGCGGGAGGGTGTTCGGCTCTATTTCCAATGGGATGCCCAGGCGCCTCTCCCCCAGGCAAATTACTTACGAAATTGTTTATTGCAGGTTCGCGTCGATGGTGCTAATCGGCTCCTGCGCTTACGCCAACCGGTTCGCGTGGAAATGCCGGCGCTTGATTTCGACCGGGCGGCCATCAGTGTCAACTTACCGGCTAAGTGGCTGCCGGAGGACTTCCTCCTTTGGGAACTGGTGGGGCTTGACGAATACGGGCAGTCGATCCAAGCTCAGGATAAGTTGCCAGCCGCGCCCCAGGGCAATTTTAATTTGTTCGTTGTGCGGAAGGACCGTGATGGGAATACCCAGCCGGGAGCGGCCATGCGGGTTATTTTCTCCTCCTCGAGTCGAGGACTGACCGCCCGGTTGATTCTGGACGCAGACACGTTTCGCGTTATCCCCCGCGAGCCTAAACAGTGGACTATTATTCGTAATTCGATTGAGCAACAGCGGAGGGAAATCGAAAAAAAGTTAAATCCGCCGGACAAAGCTAAGGCTCCCGCCGAAAGGGAAAGAGCCCAGCTTTTAATCGAGCTTCGGAACCTCGACGCCGCTCTTTGGCGCTTTGAATTTTTCGAGAAGACTCATAAGAAAGCACGCCTGCATTTCCGAATCTTCTCGGAGGTGGGCGGCCAAAAGCTGATCTTTGTGGAAACGTAAACGGGATCCTTGCCTTGTCGATTCCCAAGCGGGCACACAAAGGCGATAGGATGCTATGCCCGTAAGCTCGTTGACAAAGCAGATTGCTCCCGCCCTCAACTTTCGTACCACGCCGACAGGAAGCTCGCAACTCACTAGGAAAGCCGACTAGTAAGTGGGTCCCCTCGGCTCTTCTGTTAGCATCTTGTATGTACCCGGCATCCGGTCCCGTGGACCGATTGCCCTCCAATAACCTACCCACCACCAAGGCTCGCGCTGGGCCAGGTCGATCTCGCACCAGAACAGCCCCTCTTTGCCCTGGTTTGAGACGAGGATTCGGCCCATCGGGTCGATGATCATACTGCTACCGTCGTAAACCGAGGCGACCAAAAACACACAGTTATCCCGCGCACGAACTCGGAAGACATTCTCGCCGTGGACGCGTCCCTCCGAATCTGGGAACGTTTCCCCCCAAGTGGGTGCAAAGATGATTTCCGCACCACGTAAGGCGAAATTGGCGTGACTTTCCGGGAAGAACCAGTCGTAACAGATTTGGATGGCCACTCGCCCGAAGTCGGTTTGGAACACCGGGTAGTCCGTCCCGGGGGTGATGCCTTCCTTCCACTCTTCCCGTGGCAAATGAACTTTCCGATACTTTCCGGCAACTTGCCCCTCGCGATTTAGCAAGACAGCGGTGTTGTAAATGTTCGGGCCGTCTTTCTCCGCCAAGCCCGCAACCACCCAAACGCGAGCCTCGCGAGCCGCCCGGCCTAAATAGTCCGTATCCGGTCCGGGAATTGGTTGGGCCACCTCAAAGGATTTCTTATTTGTGCCCACCACGGTGATAAGCTCGGGGAGGCAAACAATATCAAGACCTAACCGACCTGCTTCAAGAATAAATTGCGAATAAAGTTCCAAATTCTTTTCCGGCGTGCTGTTTCGGGCGCGGAAATGAACAGTTCCCACTTTGACTCGACGAGGCGGCGGGGGATCGGTCGGCTCAATGTTGACGAATTTCCAAATGACGCTTCCATCGCCGGGCCACTTAACCTCCAAGGAAACTATCGCCTGATCAGCGCCTTCCGGGGCTACCACCACGTCCTCAAACGCGGCGATATTACCCTTGAGAAATGGCCCGCGGATAAGTATCCCAGCAGGGTGAACAGGCTTTTGTCCGGTAAGCCATGTCAAACGGATCATCAACGACCTATAAACAGATGCGATGTTATTGACTTGACACTGGGCCGAGACCTTATACGCCTGGCCGGCCCGGATTCCTCTAATTGTCTGGGTGAGCCCACCCACGGCGTACGGCTTGCCAGGGGCATCCACTACCACGCCCTCTGCTGTGGCGCGAACTCGGCACGCATTTTCCCGGAACCCCGGTTGCCAGAGTTCCCACTCCGCCGGTTGGCCGTCATCGCTCCGCACACTGAAATCGGGATTACGGACAAGTTGCTCCCCAGCGCTTGATAAGCCCGGCGTTACTAGTCCAATCCCGAGAACCAGCCAGCAGAACGGGCCTTTTAAATAGTAGGACAACCGGGCCGAGGCGTTGATGAAACTCCCCGGGGGAGAGTTTGCGCTTTTCATGTTTTGGCCTCCGGATGATAGTGTTTTCTGCAAAGTCCCGCGCTCTTCCAAACTTGTGGTCCTTTACCGCGCGACACAGTCGCATTTCGGCGGCCACGGTATCATCGGAACAAGCGGGTCGGCGCGTCGCTTCCTTAGGTAGCGAAACAGGACGGCTCGGGACGGAATTCCTATCGCGGCCCAAAACAGAGTGTTCTCCGGGCCTTTGCCGACAGGAAAGGAAATACGCACCGCACAAAATTTAGTGGCGGCCTTATTCCTCGCTTGTGAGGCCTTCTAGGCGGTCCCGCGCGAATTCAGCCAAAACCTAACCTCAATCCCCCTGCGCAATCCGCGGGCTTAAATTTGCGAGCCTTGGGCTGGTCGCAGTAGCAGGTTGGTGATGTTGGACACCGTATCCTTGTATTGCGGATCGCCCTTGAGCTTGAGCCATTCCGGATCTTCAAGGAACCGCTTCCAGGCTGAGTCCATTTCCGCTTTGGTTTCAAACCCCAACATGTAGGTCAGATTGGGCATGCGCGGGCCGATGATTGCCTCGCCAAAGAACACCGGGGTCAAGCCGGTCTTGAGGAAGATGCGGATTTCGCCCCCTTCATTGAACATTTCGATTTTCTTCTTGTTTTTTGCTCGAGTGGCGCTTTCGTAAATCCGCAGCTGAAGGATTCTTTCTGGCCCCTTAGCGGGAATGGCCAGCTTGGGCATGTGATCGAACGCCCAAAGTAGCGTGCTCTCCATCCGCAGATAGGGCGGATCATCCGGCGGAGATTGGAGCACAGCTGCTCCCCTCTCCACAAACTGGCGATCAGCGAGCAACCGGTCGGCAAGGGTTACGACGGTTTCCAAGGTTGCGTGCGGAATCAACACCCACAGATTAGGGCTGGAATCATCCGCCAGTTTGAATGCCCCGATTGGTCCAAGTCCCAACCGATTTAATGCGGGGATTGCCACTTCGGCGTAAAACTTTTCCCAAACATCGCGCTTTGCCAATGAAGCTAAGCGATACTCACGGAGTTCATAAAACTCCTTTTGCAAGCCGGAACCCTGCGCCATAACGCCTTGGCCGGCCTCGGTTATCACCGTGCCCACTGTTCCGAAAATTGCCGAAGTGGCCAAGAAATCTCTTCGCTTCATCGATGCTGGCTCCCAAGACTGCTATTGCTTTTCAGCATCACCACGTAGCCTCTAGCCAAAAACGCACGTTGCCAAGTACGTGCCTTCGTCTCATCGTCGCCGGACATGTGGTATCTGGCACGTCAACGGCAACTAATTCCCCATGTGCTGATGCCGCGTTTGTGGCGTGGCGCGCAACGTAAATCAACTGCCGGATTTAATAGTGGGGAAAGGCCGGAATCAAGTGTTTTTCGGATAGTTCACCCGACGGCTTGCCGAGGTAGGATCCCGGGCACACAATACGATCCTTGGTTCCTAGTCCTTCGGGAATTGGCGGTAAGAAAAGCGAGTGTCCTAAGAAGGCACCGAAGCCCGGCTAAGCCGGCTCGGTCGAGTGCCACCTTGCCCTACCGGGCACCTGTTTGTTGACGGCAGGAAGTGGTCTTTCAACCTAGCAGGTTCGGGGTCTCAGCACCAGTTAACAAGGAGGAACGCCATGGGGGAAATTTACATCGGCATGAACTTGGAGGCGACGCGGCGGCACGAGAAACCTTTCGAATGGGGAGTAGAGAAAGCGGCTGAGCTGGGGTACGAGTATATCGAGCCAATGGTCCACTTTGGCCGCGAGCTGATGAGTGAGGCCGGTTATTATCACACTGTGTCCCTCTTCGATGATCCGTACCGGGTCCGTCGGGCGGCTGAAAAGTACGGGCTTAAGATCTCGGCGCTTTCGGCCCACGGTCCGTTAGGAAGGCCGGACCGGCATGGGGAATACCTCAAACTGGCCATCCGCTTTGCCGCCGAGTGCGGTGCTCCGATGGTGGTTACCGACGAGGGAATCAAAGCCCCTTGGACGACAGAAGAGGAGGATTTTGTCCTCATGCGGTACACGCTTTACGAGGCGGTGCAGGTGGCCGAGCCGCGCGGGATCATGATCGGGCTTGAATGTCACGCGCAGTATTCCCAGACCCCGGAGGGGCTTGACCGCATTTACAACCTCGTCAAATCACCGTTGATCGGCATCAACTTGGACACCGGCAATGCGTACCTGGCGGGGCAGGATCCGTATGCCTGGTTAGAACACGTCCTGGACCGGCTCATCCACGTCCACGCCAAGGACATTTCCGTGGAGCATGCCGAAGCCGAGCGGGGCAAAGTCACCGGAACACCCGTGGGGTGTGCCTGCGGCGACGGCGTAATCGACTGGGCCCGGGTGATCGAGATTATTCGCCGGGCGCCTCGTGACATAGTTCTTTCAGTCGAATGCGGCACGATTGAACAAGCCGAGCGAAGCGTCAGGCACTTGAAAGCCCTTTTGGGCAAGAAATAACGACGGTGTGCTTTCACAGGCCAGGCCACAAGACTAAAAGAACCTCGGACCCAAACCCGCCGCAATTTAAACCAAGCTAGACCAAGCAGGGATTGCTGCGGCCGAGGCTCGGCAGCAGCGGTCGGGGTTTGCCCCACGCTATCAGTGCTTGGTCTGGTGATGGCCGGAGCTTTAAGTGCCTCCAAAGGGAAAGGCCGGTTTTCCCGTTCTCCGCCTTAGTGCGCCTCAGTTTTTGCCCAACGTGGCGTAGATTGTGTGATCGGCTAGCCGGGGACTGGGTTGGTTCGGCTGGGCTCGGAATTCGTCGCTGACGAAACCCGAATTTTGGCAGGTGGAGGGAGAGTCATGACCGTCTTGGCACGGCGCGATTTTCTTCGGACCAGTGCGGCGTTGGTCCTGGGCGGGGGTGTGAAGGCGTGCATGACCGCCTTGGCCCAGGAACCAGGCCAACGATTGCCTCAAGCGCCTGAAGTAGAGGTTCTCAATCCCCGGGGACGAGTGCCCGTCTCGTTTATCATCGACGATTCCACCTGTTTGGTGAACCTCGCGCATTTTGCCATGCCCCAATTTGCCGAGGTTTGGCCCGACCGGAATGAATATAAGAAACCGTGGGAAAAGCTGCCTAGGGAAATTCCGGATTCTTTTGTGCTTGAGTTCGCGGAGTGGTGTGCCGAGCGAGGAATCAAAGGCAAATACAGCGTAGTGCCCTACCCGGCTTGTGTCGGTTGGCTGGACCGATTCTTGCCGGGGTGGACCCGTCGTCAACTGGTAGAAAGCATCGAGCTTGTTCAAAAGCGGCTATTGCCCAGTTGGGACATCCACCCGGAGATGGTCACTCACACCTGGGTGATTGATACAAAGACCGGGCGACCTTATCCGGAGCGCTCCGCACGCTTTATGGAAAATTGGGGGTGGAGTGAGGGGCGGTCTGTAGATGAACTCACTGATTACATCGCCTATGCGTTACGGATTTTGCGGAATATTGACCTTCCGTGCGAAGGTATCACGACCCCTGGGGGTTTTGGCAGCCGGGCGCGACCCCAGCTTGCGCAGGCCACATTGGCAGCTTGTCGTGATGTCTTCCGGGTGGAAATACCCCATTACTTCCGGGATTTGTACACAGACCAACGGAGCGTTGCACCCCGAGTAGAATACGCCGCCGACCTGGAGGGACCTGATCCACGGTGTGTAGTTTCCATTATCGGGTGCACGGGCGACTGGTTCGGAGGCTGGGATGGGTTGACGCCCGGGAACCCAGACCTGTTTATAACGCCCGATCTTTCCCGCGGCCGGCTTGTCGACGTCATCGAGCGAAAGGAACCGGCCATTCTTGTCTGCCACTGGCCCGGCATTTATTACAACGGCGACAAAATCGGCTTTAAGATCTTTCAGGAAGTCGTCTCCCGGCTCCATCGGCGGTATGACCACCTCTTGTGGATGAAATTGAGTGAAATTGCCCGATATTGGGCGGCGAAGGAATTAACACGGATAAGCTTGGTGCCCGGCGGCGTGGAGTTTTTTGCCCCCTTTGCCTGTCCGGCGTTCACCGTGGCTATTAATCTAAAGCCGGGGCAAACTCCGCGGCTCCTCAAACTGCCCGAAGGCAGACCGACCCCGCTCCAAGAGGTACCGAAGGTTCTGGCCCTGGAGCCCGGGACCTTTACGCTTGATCCACAAGGCGCCACAGGTCGAGTCGTCTGCTGCTTCGATTTGCCGAAAGGTCTTAGCCGGTTGGAGCTTTTGCCGGCTACGTGAGCGACGCCCCTTCTGCCGCCCCATAGCAAACCACCATTCCCTGGTGGCGGAAGTAACCGGGTGCGGGTTTGCCATGAGGGGTGCCGGCCAATTGCAAGCCTTTTAGGCAAAATTAAGACCGAAATTCGCGTTGTGTTCAGACGAGAATCGGGTTGTCCCTGCCGCGGTTTGGAGGGACGAAGCGCAGCCCAGGGACTAACGCAGTGCTGGTTCCGCCGAGCAAATCGGTTGTTCTAGGATGCGCCCTGGTTTTTCGCAACGAGGAGACTGGAGGGCAATTTGATAAAGCTTCTGGCCCCAGGCTGTGGGATAACATCCGGTGATACACGCCTTGCACAGGTCGTCTGCGTCCAAGCCAATGGCCCGGACTAAAGCATCGATCGGTAGGTAGCGGAGCGAATCGGCACCTAAATCCTCGGCCATCATCCGAGCGGTTTCCTCGGATATTTCCGGCGAGCTGATAAACCGCGGGGCGAAAAGCTCCTCGATCGTGGACATGTCGATGCCGTAAAAGCACGGGGCGATGATCGCCGGACTGGCTACTCGCACATGGATTTCTTTCGGTCGTCCCACCTCCCGCATCCGCCGAAGAAGGACTCTCATCGTCGTGGAACGAACGATGGAATCCTCAACCAGGATGACCCTCTTTCCCTCGAGGACTTCCCGCAGCGGGGTGTACTTCAGACGGGCACGGAACTCGCGGCGATTGCTTCCCTCGATGAACGTTCGGCCAGTATACCGGTTACGGATAAGGCCTTCGACACAGGGCACCCCGAGCATGTAGGCCATTCCATCTGCCGCCGCTTTGCTGGTATCAGGCACGGGGACGACTATGGTGTCTTCGTCAAGGGGGACAGTCTCAAGCTTTGCGAGCTCCTCGCCCAAGGCCTTTCTGACTAAGTAAACACTGCGGCCGTCCAGAGTGCTTGCGACGTTTGCGAAATAAACCCATTCGAAAAAACAGTGCGCCCGCCGCTGAGAGAAACAGTATCGCTCGACATGCCACTGCCCATTTTCAATGAAAACAGCACACCCCGGCTCAAGGGAATGGATTTCATCGGGGCTAAACCCCAAGTTAAGAAGCGCCACGCTCTCGCTGGCTGCCGCAAAAAGCTGATCCCCCACGGCATAGCAGAGGGGCTTAAAACCAAGTGGGTCCCGCACGACCATCATTCGGCCAGCAGCGTCCAGATAAACCAGGCTGTATGCCCCGTCGAACTTCTCCGCAAAGGCCTCGCAAATCGCTCGGAGAGGCACGTGATCACCACGTGACAAGACTTGGGAGATCAGATGGAGAATCACCTCCGTATCGGTGTGCCGGGCAAGATAGTTAGTCGGGTCCGCGAGAATTTCGCTCTCCAGTTGCCTGTAGTTGGCAAGCTGACCGTTAAACGCGAATGCGAACCACTTTTGCCGCTTGATGTGGGGTCGTTCAAAAGGCTGGGCAAAGGCCCACTCCTCTGTGCCGCAAGTTGCATAACGGACGTGACCAATCCCGGCCTGGCCGTCCAGCTGACGAAGGAGCCGCTCCGCTGTCTCGGGGTCTTGCAAATGAAAGGCTTCCGAAACCGTTCCTACCGCCTTGTAGGTAGACAGTAACTCGCCCCGGGTTGGAGAGAAGGTGCTAACTCCCGCGGAAAGCTGACCGCGGTTCTGAACATCCAGAAGCATCCGCGGCAAAAGCCGCGTGACCGGTTGCCCCTCCGCGAGTGACCATCGAGCGGGATTACTAACCGGCCCCAGCTGGTAAACCGCCACTACACCACATTCGTCTCGCGGCGTATCCTCCGATTCCAACCTCGGCGCCGGGTGGGGAAAAAGCTCCCCTCCAATGTGCCGAACCGGCAGGGGCAGAACTTTGGCACCTTCCATTCCTAAGCCAATCTCGCTTCCAGGTTATATGAATCGGGTTTGGCAACCCGAGTCTAAGCCCACGTTAACCCCCAACGCGAGCGACATACGACCCTCGCCATCAGTTTTTCTCACACTAACTCACCGCAATTTTAGACCCGCTTGCGATAGCACTCAACGCTGTGGGGGCGTTAGTCCCGGCAATCCGACTTGTCGGGAGCTTCCGCGCCTAAGTAGTCTCCAGTTACCTAGCGGACGTTGAGCTTCCTCCCGTTTGAGTCGGCTATTCTGTGAGTTTGAGAGGAATGCGAAAAATGAGCTGCCTAAGGGGACTTATTGTCATCCCGGCTCGGCTCCATTCCACACGACTTCCACGCAAAATGCTCCTGGCACAGACGGGGAAGCCACTTGTCATCCACACCTGGGAGGCAGCTTGCGCGTCGCGCCGCGCTGAGGCAGTCTTCATTGCCACCGATAGCCATGAAATTGCCGAGGTGGCTGCTGCCTTTGGTGCCCAGGTTATCCTGACTCCTGTGAACCTAAGATCCGGGACTGACCGAGTGGCTCAGGCGGTACGAATCCTTCTTGAGAATGGCGGCGGTGTGCCGGAGGTGGTTGTGAATCTTCAGGGGGACGAGCCCGAGATCGACCCGACGGCCATTGATCACCTCGTTGATCTTCTTGCCAGCGATCCGATTGCGGATATGGCAACCCTCGCTACTCCTATTCGATCCAAGCAAGTCCTGTTTGATCCAGCCTGTGTCAAAGTGGTATTCCGCACTGACGGGACGGCCCTTTATTTCAGCCGAAGCCCGATTCCTTGTCCGCGAACGTGGGAAGATACCCTTTTGACAAAAGAGCCGCCTCTTTTTTGGCAGCACGTGGGGATTTACGCGTACCGGGTTAAGTCGCTTTTTCGTTTCACGAGCCTCCCACCGGCGGACATTGAGGCTACCGAAAGCCTTGAACAGCTCCGGGCACTTTGGCACGGAATGACCATCAAGGTGGGTATCGTGGCGGAGCATTCCGGCGGAATCGATACCCCGGCCGATTATTCAGCCTTTCTGGCCCGTTATCATGCCCGTCTTGCCCAAGGCCTGCCCACCAGCTCGATCCATGCACCCGCCGCGCAAAGTGTCCCCAAAGTCTGAGCAGATTTCCGGGGGATTTCGACCGAAACAGCCTGCCGCCGAATTTCCTGCGCTACCTTTCGGATCGAACTGCCCGAGCCCCGCTTCCCATCCGGCCGTCCCTCTGCACGAATGGGCCGCGGCTTGAGCCAACCATCGCCCAAGACCCACTTCCTAGAGCTTCTCATCTTTCGCAAGTTCGAAGGCCCAGGCGTGACTATCTCCGCGCCTGGGGATCAGTATCTTCGAACGAGCACAGCAGGTTCTTCTCTTCGTGCGCTCGCACTAACCGGGGTAACTTCGCTCTTCGTCGGGAAAGACGCACGCGCAAGTGATTGGAGGGACGACTGTGAAGAATCCATGGGATTCTAGGAGTAATGCTCCGCCCTCTGGAATTTTGCTTCCTGCCCCAAGAGCGCGGCCGCAATGGCGTATAATCGAGCCTTAGTAAGGCCGTGGTCCAAAGCTTCGCGGTGGGAGGTTTTTTAGCCCCCTACCGGAGAGTCGGTCTGGGCCTTCTTTCCGCCTTTCTTAAGGTGGAGGAATGAGGCTATCGACCCGGGGAGCTGTCCCGGCCGAATCGGTTTGGGAAGCGCGGGTCCTTAGCCGGCCAGTTTTTGCATCCATGCATCGTGAAGTCGGCGCTTTTACAACACTCGCGGACTGTACCTGCCAACCCTGCAGGTCAATAGGTCCCGGATTTCCGGGCGGTTAACATCGCTGCCCAAGGAGTGTTTACGGAAATCGGAGCGGTGGCGAACGTTTTTCAACTTGCTCATGAGCGAAAACTGGCACATGCGGAGAACAAAGCACATATTCGTCACCGGCGGCGTGGTTAGCTCCCTCGGGAAGGGGTTGACTAGCGCCTCTATCGGACTCTTGCTTGAGCGGCGGGGACTCTCCGTCCGCATGCAGAAATTTGACCCATACATCAACGTCGACCCGGGCACGATGAGTCCCTACCAGCATGGCGAAGTGTACGTGCTCGACGACGGGAGCGAAACGGACCTCGACCTAGGTCACTATGAGCGCTTCACCAATAGCCCGTTGACGCGCGACTCTAATTGGACCACCGGCCAGATTTACCAAGAAGTGATCCGGAAGGAAAGGCAGGGGGTCTTCCTAGGGCAGACGGTGCAAGTTATCCCACATGTCACCAACGAGATAAAAGCAGCGATTGCAAAACTGGCCGGAAATGATGTTGACGTTGTCATCACAGAGATTGGCGGAACGGTAGGCGACATCGAAAGCCAGCCTTTTCTGGAAGCCATCAGACAATTCGCCTTGGATGTGGGAAAAGAGAATTGCCTTTATATCCACTTGACTCTTGTCCCTTACCTCCGAGCGGCAGATGAGCTAAAAACGAAGCCGACTCAACATTCGGTGGGGCAACTTCGCCAGATCGGAATTCAACCTGACATCCTCATCTGTCGGACGGAGAAGCCCTTAGGCCCGGAAGAGCGAGCGAAGATTGCCCTCTTCTGCAATGTGCCTGTCGAGGCGGTTATTGAAGAGCGGGACAAAGAGTTTTCCATTTACGAAGTCCCGCTTAGCCTAATGGAGCGGGGTTTGGATGAGTTGATCGTCAGGCGGCTCGGGCTACGGACTCCGAAGCCGCAGATGGACGATTGGATTGAACTTCTTCGCATCATCCGGAACCCGGAACACGAGGTGTCGATTGCGGTTGTCGGCAAATACGCCGAGCATCGAGATGCCTATAAGTCCATTTATGAGGCTTTGGACCACGGGGGAATTGCCAATCGCACACAAGTCCAAATCCAGCGAATCCACACGCAGTTGATCGAACGGGAGGGGGCAGAGCGGCTCTTAAGTGGGGTTGACGGGATTTTGGTCCCGGGGGGATTTGGGGAGAGGGGAATTCAAGGGAAAATTCAGGCGATCCGTTTTGCCAGGGAGCGGCGAATACCCTTTTTTGGCATTTGCCTAGGAATGCAGTGTGCCGTCATTGAATTTGCCCGAAACGTCTTAGGGTGGCGGGAGGCCAACTCCACGGAGTTTGACCGGGAGACCCCATATCCGGTGATTTGCCTTATGGACGAGCAGCGGAATGTAACCGACAAGGGGGGAACCATGCGGCTGGGGGCTAAGCCGGCCGTGCTCGTGCCGGGCAGTCGCGCTGCCGAGTGTTATCGCACTGATGTTATCTGGGAGCGGCACCGGCACCGTTACGAGCTCAACACGCAGTATCTGGATGCACTGACGGCGTCCGGTTTGGCAGTGGCCGCTACTAGTCCCGACAGGAAATTGGTAGAGATTGTCGAGATTCCTAGCCACCCCTGGTTTGTGGGGGTACAATTCCACCCAGAATTCAAGAGCAAGCCCACGGCACCTCACCCTCTATTTGTCGGGTTTGTTCGGGCAGCATTGGCCCGTCGGCAGTCAGTTGGCAAACGAGGGGAGACCGAGGCCGCTTCCAGTGTGGCCCACCTGGCAAGCTAAAGGGTCGCCTGTCGGCCAGCTTTCCCGCGCGGGGCAAGTAACCAAGGTTGGTAAGAACTTGCTGTCATGCCGACAAGATTGCTTACCGGCAGGGCAGGGGACGGTGTGGGGCAATTGTTGGCATGAAGCACCGAGCTGGAGTGAAGGCAATGAGCAACACGTCCGAACCGTCCGAGCGGCGGATAATTATCGACGAGGACTGGAAGCAGAAAGTGGAGGCCGAGCGGGAGGCGATTCGTCGCCAACAGACGCAGAAGGCGCAGATGCCTTCGGGGAAAGAAACGCCCCCGCCGGGTTTCCCGGAGGCCTCCTTCGAATACCTTCTGAATATGCTAGGTACCCAGGCCCTTTT